>JAWKQE010000017.1:0-153004 GCA_041390305.1 Candidatus Eiseniibacteriota bacterium | reverse complement strand
CGAGTGGGGGTGACGATGCCAAGGGGAGCGTTCACAGCGGCCATGCTGTTCCCTCCTGGTCGGGTGCTGCGGTTCACCCGATTTGTTTGATGAGCATTAGGATCATCGATGTGAGAGGGCGTTGCAACCGAAGATTCTAGAGCCCGCAGTGCGGAGGCGTGGCCGGACGAGCGACGCGGAGCTGGACGCAGCGGGAAGACAGCGCGGGGAAAGCGCAAACTCGGAGGAAGAGCAACGCGGCGGCGGGCTCGCGCCCACCGCCGCGGATGACGGGCCTCGCGGCCCGAACCTCTGTCTTGCACCCGGGCCTATCCCCAGATTGCGCGTAGCCTCGCGCGATGGTCTCGGCGGGCGCCCGTCCCGAGTGCAGAGGGGGCCGCCGTGCTCGATTCGGAAAGTTCACCTCGGGGCGTCGACTCCAACGTCGGACCTCACCGGTCGTTTCATTGGCGGAGCCGCGCAGGTTGCGTGGTGCTCCCTAGTATGGTTCCGGCCCGAGAGAGAGCCTAGCCCCGAGTGTCACTGTCCGAAGTTCCCGTACCTGTGATGCGAAGCGCTGCTCCCTGGAGCCGGCTCCTTGGAGCCGGCCTCCTGGGAGACAGATGTCGAGTTCTACTCGTCCTCGCCGGTGTCCGGAGCAGACGGGGTCTTGCCGTTGCCGTCACCTACGTATTCCTGCGTCGGAGTTTCGTCCGGGGCGGAACCGCCGCCGCCCGTTCCGTCGTCGACCAGATCCACGCGCTGGATCGATGCGTCGTCCTGGCCGGTGGGGGCCAGCGGGGAGTTCGAGTTCGAGCAAGCAGCAAGTCCCTGGACGAGGAGCGCCAGACCGGCGAACCAGGCGAAGCTGCGCAGACTGTTCTTCATCTTTCCGTTCCTCCCGAAGTCGCCCTGCCTCTGTCGGGAACGGTTGAAGAAACGGCCGTGCCAACGGTGCCCGCGCGCCACGAGACAGCGACTTGGGGCTCTCCGCCCAGGCAGACGGGTTGCGAAACGACGCACCGGCCCGCTGTGCCCTTGCCTGAAGTGGTGGACAACGAACGAGGCCTCAGGCGGTTGGAGCGATCGGCCGGACGTAGCCCGGTCGTGGGGATTGGCGCAGCGGGCGGGACCACCCGTCTTGCATAGCACGAGGCCCGAAACGAGCGGCGTGCGACTCGCAACGCGGACAGGGCAGGATCCGGCCTGTTAGGCGGCGAAGATCGACGGATCGAGTCTAGTTCGGTTCGGGGAGGTCGGTGGTCCAACTCGGACGGCGCTTCTCGAGGAAGGCGGCCATCCCTTCCTGGCCTTCCGGTGCTCCGCGAAGTCGGGCGATCCGTGCGGCGGTCATCTGAAAGACCGGTGTGTCCGCGTCCATCGGAAGAGGGAGCGCCGCGCCGACCTCCGTCGCGAGCTGCTTGGCGTCGCGTGAAGCGCCCGGGCCCGCGGCGAGTACGGCCGAGAGGATGCGGTCCACAGCCTCGTCCAGCCCGTCGTCCGGCACGATCTGGTCGACCAGTCCGATGCGGAGGGCGTCCTCGGTGCCGAACCGTTCTCCGGTGGGGAAGAGCGCCCTGCCATGGGCCGCGCCGATCCGTTCGAGGACGAACGGGGAAATCACGGCCGGGACGATGCCGAGACGTACCTCCGTGAAACCGAACTTCGTGCTCACGGCCGCCACGGCCCGGTCGGCCGCGGCCACGAGACCGGTGCCGCCGCCGAGCGCGGCCCCCTGCACCTTCGCGACGACGTAGACGGGACAGCTGCGCACGGCGAGGAACATGCGGGCGAGGCGCTCCGCATCCGCGCGGTTCTCGGACTCTCCGTAACTCGCGATCGACTTCATGTAGTGGAGATCGGCGCCCGCGCAGAACGACTTCCCCTCGCCGGAGAGGACGACGGCCCGGATGTCCTGGCCGCTTTCGACATCGGAACGGACCGTCCCGAACGCGTCGGAGAGTTCCGCGATCAGCTGCTCGTCGAACGCATTGTGCACCTCGGGACGATGGAGCCGGATCTCCCGGATCGGCCCCCGTTCACGGATGCGGAGCTTGGGTTCCATCGACGACTCCTCCTACATCCGGAAGACAGGGAAGCGCGTTTCGGGGATCGGTGCGTTCAAGGTGGCCGAGAGCGCGAGTGCGAGGACGTCCCGCGTCTGTCCCGGTTCGATCACTCCGTCGTCCCAGAGACGCGCGCTCGAGTAGTAGGGATGTCCCTCGCGTTCGTACTTCTCGACGATCGGCCTCCGGATCTCCTCTTCGGCTTCCGGAGAGAGCGCCTGACCCTGCGCCTCCAGCTGGTCCTTCTTCACCGTCACGAGAACACTCGCGGCCTGCTCGCCGCCCATCACGGAGATGCGCGCGTTCGGCCACATGAAGAGGAAGCGGGGATCGTAGGCCCGGCCGCACATGCCGTAGTTCCCGGCGCCGAACGAGCCGCCGATGATCACGGTGATCTCGGGACCGCCGCCGTCGAGACCGCCTGGACGAGCTTGGCGCCGTCCTTCGCGATCCCGCCGGACTCGTAACGGCGGCCGACCATGAAGCCGTGATGTTCTGGAGGAAGAGGAGTGGATCTCCCGTGCGCAGAGTTCGATGAAGTGGGCGCCCTTGACGGAGCTCTCGGAGAAGAGGATGCCGTTGCCCGCGAGGATGACGGATAGCCGTGGATCTTCCGGCGAATCCCGTCACGAGGGGTCGGGCCGTAGAGGGCCTTGAATTCGTGGAACCGGCTCCTGTCCACGATGCGCGCGATCACTTCGTGCACGTCGAAGGGACGGCGCAGTTCGGCGGGGAGGACACCGTAGATCTCTTCCGGATCGTAGGCCGGGTCTTCGGGCTCGCGCACGTCGAGCGGAACGCTCTTCCGCCAGTTCAGGTTCTGGACGATGCCGCGGACGATCTCGAGCGCGTGCGGATCGTCTTCGGCCATGTGGTCGGTCACGCCGGAGATCTTGCTGTGCACTTCGGCGCCGCCCAGTTCCTCCGCGCTGACGACTTCGCCGGTCGCGGCCTTCACGAGCGGTGGGCCGCCGAGGAAGATCGTACCGTTGCCCTTCACGATCACCGTTTCGTCGGACATCGCGGAACGTAGGCGCCGCCGGCGGCGGCACGATCCGAGGACCGCTGCGATCTGCGGAATGCCGAGCGAGGAGAGCTGGGCCTGGCTGTAGAAGATCCGGCCGAAGTGCTTCTCGTCCGGGAAGACCTGGTCCTGGAGCGGAAGGAAGGCGCCGCCCGAGTCGACGAGGTAGATGCAGGGGAGACGGTTCTCATGCGATCTCCTGCGCGCGGACGTGCGTTTCCTCACCGTGATCGGGTGGTACGTGCCTCCCTTCACCGTCGCGTCGTTGGCGACGAGGAGCACTCCACACCTTCGACCTGTCCGATTCCGGTCACGATGCCGGCGGCCGGAACGTCGTCCTCGTAGAGTTCGTGCGCGGCGAGCGGGGAGAACTCAGGAAGGGCTGCCTGGATCGAGGAGTCGGTCGATCCTGTCCCGCACGAAGAGCTTGTTCCGCGCCTCGTGCTTCTCTCGACTTCTCCGGAACCACCTTTACGGATCCAGCCCGAGCTTCTGCGCGAAGGTCGTCCTGTAGCTGCAAGTGGTGCTTCTGGTTTTCCTCGAACTCGGCGGACCCGGGCACGACCTGAGTTGGGAGGACTTCCATCCTGCGCTCCTTCGATTGGACACCGTCTCCCCGACGAGAGGGAGAACCGCCAGTCTAATGGCTCGACGCCGAAAGGGCCATGCTTGGGGGAGGGCAGGGCCAGCGGCGCGCTGAGGGCCGAGACTCACGACCTGCGGCGCGCTCGAGCCCAGTGGTGCGCTCAGGCCAGCGGCGCGCTGAGGCCCGGGGACCGGTCAGGACCACCGGGCGGGCCCAGAGGCCGCGCACCGATTCTTCACCGTCGGCCCCACCGGAATCACCTGCGACATCGTGCGCTCCCGAGGAGCGCTCGAAGTCGGCGACGCCGCGCACCTCGAGTACGGAGTCGAGGTCGATCGACCACGGACCGTTCGCGCCTTCCGCCGGGCCTTGGCGCGGGCCTCCTCGATCGACCAGGAGGACGGGATCCGCCATCACGAGCAGCGTCTCTCCGCTACCGACTCGTACCGACTCGCGGAAGGTCTCCCTTGGGTGAAATCGGTTCGGCGGGCGTCGCGGGTCGGCCTCGCGAGGTGGAGATGGAGCGATCCCGTCCGTTCCCCCACGAGGGCGCTACTACAGACGGGAACGACGCGTCAGCTCGATCGCCCATCCGGTCGTGGTGCGGGCGGCGCGCTCTTATCGTCCACTGGCTCCTCGCGAGCGGATCGCCCTTTCGGCGACGATCACGAGGGTGGCGGCGAGGACGACCATCGAGAGTCCGAAGACGAGGGCGAAACGGCGGATCTCTACGGATTCCATAGGGTTTTGACGCGGTGCGAGGGCACCGGGGGAAGGGGTTCGGGGTTCGGCTTCGATTCCATCAATAGGTCGGGATCTCCGGGTCGATCTCTTCGGCCCACGCGAGGATGCCTCCACGGAGGTTCGTGGCGTACGTTCTGCCGGCGGCGGCGAGGAGAAGGCAGGCGAGCGCGCTTCGTCGGCCTGATCGACAGTGCAGACGATCGTGCCGCCGGTCCATTGGCACTTCGTTCATCCGCTCCGAGAGTTCGGGCAGCGTGGATGAGAACGGCGCCGTCCAGCCGCGCGAACCCCACCGTCGCGGTTGCGGACGTCGAGGAGGAATGCGCTCCGCCCTGATCCGCGCCTCTGCCTCGGCGGACTCACCTCCGCGACGTCGGTCGACTGCTCGGTTCCCGGCAGATGCACGCCGCAGAACTGCTCGTAGTCGACCGGCTCCGTGATCGTGGGCGGCATCGCCGCAGATCGGGCAGGAAGGGTCCTTCCGGACGCGCGGAGTTCCCGGAACCGCAGGTGAGCGCGTCGTAGAGAGCCGCCCGAGCATCGACTCACCGACGCCGAGGAGCAGCTTGATCGTCTCCGTGGCCTGAGTCCGCCGATCACGATACCGGGGAGCACGCCGAGGACTCCGCCTTCCGCGCAGTTCGGAACGAGCCCCGGCGGAGGGGGCCTGGGATAGAGGCAGCGATAGCAGGCCGTGCGGCGCCCAGAAGACGGGAGAGTTGCTCCTTCGAATCGGAAGATCGATCCGTAGACGTTCGGCTTTCCGAGGAGGACGGAGACGTCGTTGACGAGGTACTGGTGGGGAAGTTGTCCGTCCCATCCACGATCACGTCGTAGCCCTGACAGATGTCCATCGCGTTGCCGGAGGTGAGCGCCGTTTCACGGCCTCGACGTGCACGTTCGGATTGATGTCCTGGATCCGGTCGATCGCCGACTCGAGCTTCGTCCGCCCGACGTCCTTCGTTCCGTGGAGAACCTGCCGCTGGAGGTTCGACTCGTCGACCCGATCGAACTCGACGAGACCGATCCGCCCACGCCCGCCGCCGCCAGGTAGAGGAGGAGCGGCGAGCCGAGCCCACCCGCTCCGACCACGAGGACGCCGGAACCCTTGAGGCGGGCTTGGCCCTCGCCACCGACCTCCGGGAGGATGAGATGGCGATCGTAGCGCCGTGCTTCGGCCGGCGTGAGCTGAGGGAGCTTCCGGTTCGAGATCGGATCCATGCGGAGGACTCTAGTTCACGGGCCGCGGGGGCGCCAGTGGATCGCGAGGCAGTACGGGCAACGTCACGAGGACGCGGGTTCCACGGGCTGGTTCGCTCTCCACGTGTATCGTTCCGCGGTGGTCCTCCACGATCTGGTGGATCGCGGTGAGCCCCCAGTCGACCTGGACCCGATCGGCGCGCGTCTCCCAACCGACGTCGAAGAGGGATTCGATCCGCTCGGGCTCCATTCCCTTGCCGTCGTCGCGGATCTCCAGGTGGACGGTCTCGCCTTCGGCCCGGGTGCGGATCTCGATCCGACCCTTCCCCTCGATCGCTTCGATCGCGTTCTCGAGGAGACCGAGCACGAGTTGATGGATCGCCCCAGGGTGACAGGAGATCGCCGGGACCTCCTCGAACGACGTTTCCACGGTGATGCGTGATCCGAGCTGGTGGGAGAGGACGGTGAGTACGGTTCGGACCGAGTCCCTCAGGTCGAGCCATTGGTTCTCGGCCCGATCGAGGTGCGCGAAGCGGCGGAGGCTCTCGACGAGGTCGGCCATCCGGCGGCTGGCCTGGTCGATGGTGCGCTGGGCCCGGACGAGTGTGTCGAGGGCGCGCGCGCTCTGGCCACCTCCCGGTTCGGGAGGGAGGAGCGGTCGGAGATGGGTGACGGCGCGGTTCGCGGCGTCGCACGAGGAGACGATCGCTCCGACCGGAGTGTTGATCTCGTGGGCGAGTCCGGCCACGAGCCGACCGAGCGAGGCGAGCTTCTCCGAGCGGACGAGTCGTCCCTGGGTCGATTGCAGTGCGCGGAGCGACTCCTCCAGTTCCGCCGTCCGGGCCCGGACCCGGTCTTCCAACTCCTCCATCCGCAGGCGCGCCTCGCGGGCGAGGGCCCACTTCATCGTGAGCGTGCTCGCGATCTGGTGAACTTCGGTCGAGTCGAACGGCTTCCGCAGGAAGAGGAGGCGGTCGTTCGGACCGAACCGGCGATAGATCTCCTCCCAGGCGTAGTCGGCGTAGGCGGTCGAGATCACGACCTGGAGCTCGGGGTCGAGTTCGAAGAGGCGCTCCGTCGTCGCGATGCCGTCGATACCGGGAGGCATCCGTACGTCGACGAAGGCGAGCGCGAACGGAGTTTCCACCGCGAGCGACCTCTCGACCTCGGCGATCGCTTCCTCGCCCTGGAACGTCGAGGTCAGCTCGTAGCTCGGCGTGTCGATCCGCTCCACCGAATCGCCGAAGAACTCCGCTTCCATCGCGTCGAACGCAGGCGTCGCGACCGGCGCGAGCGCGAGGATCTTCCGGTAGTCCTCGTGGAGCTGCTCCTGATCGTCGACGAGGAGGATGCGGCGGTTGCGCGCCCCTGCCGGCATGGACCCGTGCGTCTCGAGGTCACTGCTCATCGTTTGGTTTCCTTCGCGTCCCGGGCCGAGGCGGCTCTCTGCCGTCCCGCCACGGGGAGGGTGTAGACGAAGGTGGAGCCGCGGCCCCTGCCTTCACTCGTCGCCACCAGGGACCCACCCATCTCCCGGGCGGCGTTCGCCGCGCCGTGGAGTCCGAACCCGTGCCCTTCCCGTTTCGTCGTGAAGCCGTAGGCGAAGATCTTGTCCATGAGCTCCGGCTCGATGCCGATCCCGTTGTCGGTCACCTCGATGGCGACGGCCTCGGGAGAGGTCCGGCGCATGGCGATCCGGACGTGCGGGGGAGGCGCGCCCGTGGCCGAAGGTTCCCGGGACCGGAACTCCTTGATCGCATCCCGGGCGTTCTTGAGGAGGTTGACCAGGATCTGGAGGGCGAGATGGGTTTCGACCCGGACTCGGGGCACCTCCGGGTCGCTCACGATCTCGACCTCGATGTGATGACGCTCGAAGGAGCCGCCCACGAGCTGGAGGGCGTCGTCGATCAGGCTCCGTGGGTGGAGATCCTCGCTCGCACCCGAGATGCCGGCGTAGTTCTGCTGGAGGGCGATGATCTCCTTGATGTGCTCGTGGCTCTTCGCGAGTCGGTCGAATTCGACCTGGAGACGCTCCCGCTCCGCCCAGAGCACGTCGGTCAGGGAGACGAGGAAGTCCGGGAGCTTCTTCCCCTGCGGGTCCTCCGCGACGTAGGCCGCGAAGTCGGCCTCGTGTTCGCGGACCACGTCGGCGAGTCGCCGGAGCGAGGAGAGACGTGACTGTGTGACGGTCTGGGTGAGGACGGATGCGGAGGTCGTCGCCGCGTTCAGCACGTTGCCGACGTTGTGGAGCACGGAGGTCGCGATCTCCGCCATCCCCGCCCCGCGTGCGGAGGCGAGGAGTTCGTCCTGCGCCGCCTTCAGCTGTTGCTCGGCTTCCTTGCGGGCGGTGACGTCGGACACGGTGCCGACCGTCCTCGTGGGGCGTCCTTCCGTATCGACCTCGACGATCCGGCCGACGACGTGGACCCAACGCCAGGAGCCGTCCTTGCACCGGAGGCGCATCTCCTCGAGGAAGGGGTCGCCGTCGTGCAGGTGCCGCTGGAACCGATCGGCGATGTGGTCTTCCTCGTCGGGGTGGGTGAGGGTCGCGATGGTGCGGAAGCTGGCGTCGAGATCTCCCGGGTCGTATCCGAGGAGCGAGAAGAAGCGGGGGCTGAGGTAGATGTCGCCGGTGTCGATCCGGTGATCCCAGAGCCCGTCGTTCGCGACCTCGAAGGCGAGCGCGAGCCGCTCCTCGTTGGCCCGGAGCTGGGCTTCGATCGCCTTTCGCCGTCCGATGTCGGCGATGAGGCTCTTCTGCATCTTGCGGAAGGAGTCGGCGAGTCGTCCGAGGTCGTCGTTCGATCGATAGTCGATCGTCTGGTAGAGGTCTCCGGACGCGATCGCTTCGGTGCCGGTGGTGATGGCCCGGAGCGGCCGCACGAGCGAGAGGATGACTCCGATGGAGAGGACGAGGAGGAGCGCGACCGTGACGAGCGCGGTGAGCCGGAGCGCCTGTCCGCCCTGCTCCGCCCGGATCCGGCCGCCGCGGAACGCCTCGTCGATCCGCTGCCGGTTGAGGACACGCGCCTCCGCGAGCTGCGCGATGAGGTCCGTGTACTGCGCCCGGGCCTCGAGCTGCTCGCGGAAGTCCTCGTCGGTGTAGTCGGCGAACGGTTTGTCGAGCGCGGTGCGCGCGACGTCCAGCGCCTTGTCGTAGTACGAGACGTATGCGTCGCGTAGTGACTTCAGCTCCTCGTGCGCGAGCTTCGGTGCGGAGAGCCCTTCCTCCACGCGGACGAGGAACGATTCTCTGGCGGCCTCCGCGTTCTCGAGGTCGAACTCCTCGTCGTTCGCGATCGCGAGGCTGAAGGCGTGCTGGGTCTGGAGGGCGAGCTGTTCGAGGAGGACGCTGATCTCTAGCTGACGGAAGTAGCGGTCCTCGATGTCCGCGATCCGGCTCGCGCTCTCGTCGGCCAGGTTCTTTCCGACCACGAAGAAGGCGAGGAAGGCGACGAACGCCAACCCGGGAAGGAGGAGGATCTTCTGCGAGAACTTCATCGAGGTGGGATCCCGAGCTTCCTCCGGGAAGCCGGCCCCGAGGAGCCGACCTTCCCCTGATCGTCAGCGGTCAACGGATGAGTGTGATGGTCTTCGCTCCGGTCGTCGGGGTGCGGATCGAGACGTATCCGATCGACCCGGGAGTCTCGGCCACGAACCGGAGCAGTTCGTCCTCGGTGTCGAACGCTTTGGGAGGGACTCCCGCCCCGTGAACACGATCTGCTTCCAAGTACGTCGCGAACTTAGAAACGCTGCTCGAGGACGTCCTCGACGAAGCTCCGGTGGACCTGGCCCTCCTTCAGCATCGTCGCGACGATCCGGGTGTCGTCCGGCCAGCGGGTTCGCTTGCTGAGGTAGATCCGCTGGAGGTCGACGATCTCGAGGGAGTCCACGGGCACGGATGGGTGCGCGATGATGGCGACCCGGTCGTCCTTCCGCGCGGCCCAGGAGCTGGGGGATGCGATGGACGTCACCACTCCGAGGAGGAGGACCAGCATCCAGAGCGCACTTCGCCGCGTGCGCGCCGGGCCGAAGCGGGCGGCCTCGTGCATGAGAGGCATCGATGTGCGGTGTGGTCGCATCCAGGTCCGCCTCTAGAAGTGGAAGGTGGCTTTGGCCGCGAAGTAGGACCAGAAGCGCTCGGCGACGACTCTGCCCGTTTCGTCCTGGTTCTCCGAGGGCGAGAGCTGGCCGACTCCGTCGACCCAGTGCTCCTCCAGCTTCAGCACCCAGTTGGGGGAGACGTCGAACCGCACGCTGAGGCAGCCGTCGTGCTGCCAGGCACTGAAGTCCGGGAAACCGCTCCTTCGCGCCTCCTCGCCATTCCTATCGTTCTTGTCGTTCCAGTAGCGGGAGTAGTAGGCACCCACCGTGAGGTCCCGGAGAACCCGATAGGACCCGGAAAGATAGTAGCCCTCCGTCACCGGGGTGTCGCCGAGGTGGTCCTCTCCGCCCGTGTTCTGTTGCGTGTACTCCGCCGCGATCGAGTAGGCGTCCCGGGCGAACTCGGCGGAGAGAGACGTGATGAACTCGACGTCGTCCTGGATCCTCGGGTTCGGGATGTCGAATCCGAAGAGCTCGGGCCGGTCGGTTTCCAGGTCCCGCGAGATCACGTTGAAGTGGAGACGGGCGGTGGCCTCGTACCGAGAGCGGAGCCAGCTCCCCCCGACGCGAAACCCGTCGATCGGCGGCGTCCAGGTGAGGGCGCCCCCGACGAGCCAGGGGAGGGCGACGTGGGGATCGATGAATCCGCCGAAGGCGATCTGATCGACGGCGACTCCGTAGAGGTTACCAACGTAGGTGTGGAAGGACGGATCCGCGGCCGCGGATTCACCGCTGCGCTGGAAGATGTCGCCCCAGAACCCGGACTCCGGACTCGGGACGTTGAGCGCGCCGATGTAGAACTCGTAGTCGAGGTCACCCACCGGTTCGTGGTGGAGGTTGCCGTAGAGGCTCGCGCCCTCGTAGGCGGTGAAGAAGTCACGGATCCTCTCGTCGTAGACCCCCTGCGGGAGGAGGACGAAGGGGCGGGCGACGTCGACGTCACGGACGACGTTGTAGAATCCGTAGGGCAGCTTCAGCTTCCCCGCACGGAAACCGAGATCGTCGCGCCAGTGGTAGTCGCCGAAGGCCCAGTCGATCAGAACGAGGTTGTTGCCCTCTTCACCGAGGTCGCGGGCGAGGAACTGGATGCCGATCCGGGTTCGGTCCGCCGGAGTGATCGAGAGGGCGACCGCGACCTCGTTGAACTCTCCCGAACCTTCCCGCGCCCGTGGGACGAGGTAGTTGTTCTCCGACGTGTCGATGTATCCCTGGCTCACGAATCCGCCGATGTAGAGATCCTCGAGTGAGCCGGCAGAGGTGGAGGAGGGCGCGAGGAGGCCGCCGGTCGCGAGGAGGAGGCACGTGGCGAAGGCGAGACCGTGCGCGACGCCGAACCGGCGCGCGGGGCCGGCGCCGCACGGAGTGCGGTGAGCTCCTGCGATGGCGAGACCGTGCGCGAGGCCGAGGCGGCCGAACACCGTCCGTGTGCGCTTCGTCCCCGCGGCGATCCCGGTCATCAGGCCAGCGTCCGCAGGATGTCCTTGCGGATTCCGCGAAGAGCGCCGGACCGGGCTTCGATCTCGGCCGCCTGCTCGCCGATGAGGTCGAGGAGCTCCTTGCGTTCGATCGCATTGCGCAGGACGAGAAGCAGGTCGTCGTTGTTCCATGGCTTCTCCAGGTACTGGAACAGCCCCACCTGGTTGATCGCGCGGATCGCACTGTCCTTGTCCGCGTATCCGGTGAGGAGGATCCGGGGGGCGGCGGGGTGGATCCGGCGAAACTGCTCGAGACAGGCGATTCCGTCCATCTCGGGCATGAAGAAATCCGAGATGACGACGTCGACACGTCCCTGCTCGGCCGCGTCGAGTGCGGCGCGCGGGGAGGTGAAGGCATGGGTCTCGTGCTCGGTTTCGAGTGCGAGAAGCGTCTCGAGACTCTCGAGAACGAGCTGCTCGTCGTCGATGAGGAAGATCTGCCTTCCGGTAGGTTCGTTCTCGGTGCTCACGGTGTCGGAATATACCACGTCGACAGGCTCCTCGCGGCGATCAGTCCGTTTGGCTTTCTCCGCGATCCCCGAGCGACGTGCGGGCCAGGGAGCGGAATCGCCGTGCGAGCGTGCGGAGCACGGCCTGTGCGATTTCCGTATGGTCGGAGAGGAGTTCCTGGAACCGGATCGTGCGGATGCGGAGGAGTCGCGCGTCGCGCGTCACGGTGGCGGTGGCGATCCGTGGCTCGTCGTCGAAGAGCGCCCAGGTTCCGATCGCCTCTTCCGGCCCGACGTCCGCGACCCACTGTCCCTGGGAGGTGAGTCGGACCTCGCCGTGGATCACGAGGTAGAGCGCGTCGGATGGATCCCCTTCGCGGAAGAGGACGTCGTCTTCCAGGCGATCGACTTCTTCACTGACCGCGGCCAGTTCCGCGAGCTTCTCGGTCGGAACGCCGGTGAAGACGTCGACCCTGCGGAGGAGGATCACTCTCTCGATCGTCGTGAGCATCAGATCTCGCTCGTCACGGCGCGCCGCCCGAGGGCGAGGCGCGCGGTTTCGCGGACGAGGGGCGACTCGTCCGTTTCGGCTTCGAGGAACCTCTTCCGGTGGACGTCCGGCTCGATCCGGGCCGCGGCCCAGATCGCGCAGGCCCGGAGCCAGGGGCGTCCGGAGCGGAGATAGTAGCGGACGACGTCTTCGGGCGCGTCGATCCTGAGTCCGTAGAGCTCCTGTCCCCGTTCCCTTCGTTCCGCGCTCCCTTCCGCGATGGCGCACTCGATGACCCGCCGGCTCTCGCCGCGCAGCGTCTGCATGAGGAACTCTCGGGCGTTCGCGCGGTCCGTGCGCGATCCCTTCGTGAGCCCGCGGTAGGCGCCCTCGATGTCGCGCCGACGCTCGAGGAGGCCGAGGATCGAGAAGAGCTGGCCGGCGGAGAGGTCGCGGCGCTCGCGGGCGGCCTGCCGGAGGAGCGAGAGCGCCGGGTCGTCTTCGGACGCGCGCAGTGCCCGTGCGCTCCGTTCCGCGGCGAAGTGCTCGCGGCCGATCCGGAGGAGGGCGCCGTGCACGTCGGACTCGTCGGCCTTCCGCCACGGACAACGTTTGCGGAGGCGGTCCGCGGCGACGATGCAGGCATCCGTGACGGGGGAGCCGCCTGCGACGATGTCTTCCAGGAGGACGCGGACCGATTCGTCCGAGTCGATCCGTTCGAGCACCCGCGGGATCTGGACCCGAACCTCGAGCGGAAGGGAGAGGTCCTGCATGGCGAGGGCGAGCGTGTCGACGACAGGCTCGCCATAGGACGCGAGGGCGCGGCGCGCGGCCGGGCGGAACTCTCCGCGTCCGAGCCGTGCGAGCAGCCACGGTACGTGCTCGGGGCGACGCCTTCTTCCCGCAGCCTCGGTGAGGGCCTGCCAGGTGGCGCGGTCGCGGCTCGCGAGCAGGGTCTCGAAGATCGGATCGAAGGACGGATCCGTGGAGCGACCGAGTGCACCCGCGAGCGCGGAGCGAACGGCGGCCGGCGAGTCGAGATGGGCTTCGGCGTCCTCGTAGCGGAGTGCCACGCCGAGGGACGTTCCGTGTTGCTCGAAGGTGGCCAGGGCCGCCACCACGATCGTTTCGTCCGCCGAGTGCAGCATCTCCCGGAACAGCGCTTCGCGCTCACTCTCCGGAGTCGCTGCGAGCATGAGGTGGACCCCGGCCGCGCGTACGGGCGGTTCGGGTGCGCGCACGGCTTCGCTCACGTCGAGCTTCGGGTAGCCCGGCCAGTGGGAGGCGAGGAGCGAGAGTGCCGAGCTTCGGACCTCCGCCTCGGGCCGGGCGGCGAGAGGACAGAGCCCGGCCGGGAGTCCGAACGGTTCGAGCTCCCGGGGGGCGAAGCTCGCGAGTGCCGCGATCGCGTAGGAGACGCGGCGCGGATCGTCCGCGTCGAGTTCGGCGACGAGCGTGCCGAGCGCGTTCGGGTCGTGCGTGGCGAGGCCGGTGTCGAGGTCGAGTTCACGGCGCGCGAGCGCTCGGCGGAACGCATCGACGTACTGCGGCCGCATCCGGATCACGAGCGCGAGCCATCCGATGAGGACGAGGAGGACGACCCAGGCGATCTCCCAGGCACCCAGCCCGAGCCCGAGCGAGAGAACGAGAAGGAGGAGGCCGGCCACGCCTCGGAAGGTCCGGTCCACGAAGACGTCGATGAAGAGCTTGGTCCGCCGCTTGACCTCGGACGGCACCGGCAGGAAGAGCAGCTCCCGGCCGGTCCGGTCGAGGGAGTACTCGAGCGAGAGCACGCTTCCCTGGACGAGCGTCGCGGCGAGGAGTCCCGGCGCGGTGATCAGTCCGACGGTGCCACCGAGGAGCACGGTGGGGAGGAGGACGAGGACTCCTGTCGCTCCGAGCCGCTTCACGAAGAGCGGGGAGAGCATCTGGATGACGAGGGAGATGACACTCACGCGTCCGTAGAACGTGGCGAGGAAGCCGGTGAGTGCGGCCGTGTCCGTGCGGCTGCCGGCGGCGAGCGTCTTGAACTGGAAGTCGACGAGCGTGGTGGCAACGACGGTCGAACCGATGATGCCGACGGTCGCGACGAGGTGCGGGGTGCGGAGGAGGAGACGAAGGGCCCCGAACGCTCCTCCTTCACTCGTCCCCTCGGAGGGAAGCGGCGCCTGCACATCGCCGCTTCTCCTTCCTCCGACGTTCGCGAAGAGGATGAGCGTCACGGTGAGGAGGACGAGCGAGATCCAGAGCAGGTCCTGGGTCGGCACGCGGAGGTCGCCGACGAGCATCCCGGTCAGCTCTCCACCGAATGCGGCGCCCAGGATCCCGAACGTCCCGAGGTGCGGAAAGATCCTCTTCGCCTGCCCCGCGTCGAAGTGGGTTCCCGCGAGGAGCCAGAACTGCGAAACCGTGACGGCCCCGAACACGCCGACCCACGCGTAGAAGAGGTAGTAGACCCAGGTGTGCCCGAGTCCGAGGAGATACCGCATCAGGACGAGCTGCGCCGCGAGGGCGATCCAGGTTCCGTAGAGCGTCTGGTGGACGGTGAACGAGCGACTCGCGCGCATGTAGAGAGCGACGAGCGGAGCCGTGAGGAGTGCCGTGAGCAGGTAGACCCACGGGAGCTGGCTGGCGCTCGCGCCGACGAGGAAGAGCGAGTCCCGCGCCGGCTTCAGCAGGTAGTGGGTCATGAGGAGGAAGAAGTAGGCCGAGCCGAGAAGGAGGGCGGAGAGTCGTTCTTCCGAGCGGATGTCGAGGAGCGGACGGAGGAGAGAGCTCATCGAGGCGGCTCCGCCCGGTGCCCGCTCGGACGAGGCGGCGTCTCGGCGCGGGGAAGTCTCACGAGAAAGGCCGCGCCGCTGAGTTCTCCCTTCACGAGGCGGAGTTCTCCTCCGTTCCTCTCCACCGCTTCCCGCGCGAGCGCGAGGCCGTGACCGTCTCCTTCCTCGCCCGTCCTCCATGACGTATGTCCGGGCAGGAAGATCCGCGCTTCGTCCTCCGTTGCGATGCCGGCGCCTGAGTCCTCCACCTGGATTTCACCCCAGGCGTCCCCGGACCGCGTCGTGATCCGCACGTTTCCGCCTTCGGGAAGGGCGCGGGACGCGTTGACGAGCAGGTTGACGAGCACGCGAATGATCTCGCCGGGGACGGCGTGGAGGAGAACGCCGGGGACGTCGCGTCGCTCGACCTCGACCGAGGCGAGGCGGTGACCGACCAGGAGGAGGGCGGCGTCGACGAGGCCGCGTGCCGGGGTCGCCTGCCTGGGGAGCTGCCCGAGGCGCCCCGCGGAACGCATGGCGTCGGTCAGCTCCTCGATCTGCGCGAGCGCTGTCTGTGCTGTCGTAAGTGCTCGCGCCGCAGCCCGGTACTCGGGAGCGTTCGAGTCCGTTTCGAGGCGGGCGAGTGCCCGGCCCTGCACTTCGAGCGAGCTGTGGAGGGCCGCGACCGGCGAGACCAGTTCGTGCGCGATCCGGCCGAGGGAGGCCGAGGCCTCGGCCAGCCCGGCTCCTGGACTCTGCCGGGGGATGTCCGCGTTGGGATCGGGGTCCGTCGGGTGCACGGCGGTCTCGCCGGCTTCTGTCCGTGCCGTTGCTGCCGACGAATGGGGCGCGTGGCCGGCATCGGGCGCGATTCTGGAACGGTCGGTCAGCCCGGGACGGACGCGGCGACCGGCCCAAGCGGTGCCGAGGGCCAATCCGAGACAGAAGCTCAAAACGGAGGCGATGAACGACATGGAGTCGGGCTCCCTGGCGACGGCGAGTCGGCAGTATAGCCAGCGGGCCGGACGCCCGAAACCTCTCCCTAGGCGAACATCGCCCGTTGCCCGCCGTGGAACACAGAATCTACAATCGTCTAGCCAAGCTCATGGGAACTCAAGACGTTCAGCAACAGCAGTCGGGGCAGGCTCAGCGCACCTTCATGCGCCAGCTGCTCAACGACCTCCGTGCCCTCGAACAAATGCTGGCCGACGGCGTGTTCGAGACGGGGGTACGCCGCATTGGTGCCGAACAGGAACTGTTCCTCGTCGAGAAGAACTGGCGCCCCGCGCCCAAGGCGATCGAACTCCTGGACAAACTGGACCGCGCGTTCTACACGACCGAGCTCGGCCTCTTCAACCTCGAGATCAACCTCACCCCGCACGTCTTCGGTACCGACTGTCTGCACAAGGTCGAAGACGAACTGAACGATCGGATCGAGCTCCTGCGCGGCGTGGCCGCCCAGCACGAGGTGGAGATCGCGCTCACGGGGATCCTTCCGACGCTCCTCAAGTCGGATCTCGAACTCAACAACATGACGCCGCTTCCGCGGTACCGGGCGCTCAATCGCGCGCTGACCAAGCTCCGGGGTGGAGCCTACGACTTCCACATCAAGGGGCTGGACGAACTCAACACCAAGCACAACTCCGTGATGCTCGAGTCGTGCAACGCGAGCTTCCAGGTCCACTTCCAGGTGGCACCGGACGAGTTCGCGAACCTCTACAACATGGCGCAGTTCATCGCGGCTCCGGTGCTCGCCGCGGCCGTGAACTCCCCGCTCCTCTTCGGGCTCCGGCTCTGGCGGGAGACGCGGATCGCGCTCTTCCAGCAGGCGGTGGACACGCGCGGAACCATGCACCATGTCCGCGAGACCCGGCCCCGCGTCTTCTTCGGTGACCGGTGGGTGCAGAGCTCCGTCCTCGAGCTGTATCAGGAAGACGTGACCCGTTTCCGTACCCTCATCGCGGGCGAGTCGAACGAGAACGCGCTCGAGGTGGTGAAGGACGGCAAGATTCCCGAGCTCCAGGCGCTCCGGCTCCACAACGGCACCGTCTACCGCTGGAACCGGGCCTGCTACGGGATGACGAACGGCAAGCCGCACCTCCGGATCGAGAACCGGGTGCTGCCTTCCGGGCCGAGTGTGATCGACGAGGTCGCGAACGCCGCGTTCTGGTTCGGCCTCATGAGCAGCCTCTCGCACCGCTACGAAGACATCTCCCAGGTCATGGACTTCGGCGAGACGAAGATGAACTTCCTCGCCGCGGCCCGTCTCGGGATCCAGTCCCAGTTCACCTGGCTCGGTGGCCGGAGCTGGCCCGCAGACAAGCTCATCCTGGACGAACTCCTCCCCGCGGCCGAGGAAGGCCTCCGCCGGAAGGGGATCGACGAAGCCGACATCGAGCGGTACCTGGGCGTGATCGAGAAGCGGGTCGATCGCCAGAAGACCGGGTCCGCTTGGGCGCTCCACTCGCTCGCGACGATGGGCGGCCACCGGAACGCGACCGAGAAGATGAATGCGCTCGTGGCCGCGATGATCAGCCGGCAGAAGGATGGGACGCCCGTTTCGGAGTGGGAGCCGGCCAAGCTCGAGGAGTCCGGCGGCTGGAAGCACACCTTCCTCCGCGTCGAGCAGTTCATGTCCACGGACTTCTTCTCCGTGAACGAGGACGATCCGGTCGACCTGGTCGCGAACCTGATGCGCTGGGAACGGATCCGTCACGTTCTCGTAGAGGACCACCGGGATCGTCTCGTCGGTGTCGTTTCGTATCGTGCGCTTCTCCGGCTCATGGCCGAAGGTTGGTCGGCTCACTCGGAGCACACCGTGCCGGTCTCCCAGATCATGAAGCGGGATCCGATCTGCGTGACGCCCGAGACGTCCGCCCTCCGCGCCATCGAGATCATGCAGGAGTTCAAGATCGGGATGCTCCCGGTCGTGAAGAAGGACCACCTGGTCGGCTTCATCTCGGAGCGTGATTTCATGGACGTGGCCGCCGAACTCCTCGCCTCCAAGCTCAAGGAGTGACCCTGAGCGCTGTCGCCGAGTCAGAGGTCGTGACCCGACTCGTGGGCCGCCACGTCGGTCGGAAGCCGGGTCCGAAGGTGTTGGTCACGACGCTCATGCATGGGAACGAGCCCGCCGGACGCGAGGCCGCGAAGCGTGTGCTCGCGGAGCTCGCGCGCGGAGACCTCGACACCGCGGGCGAACTCGTCGTTCTCATCGGAAACACCCGGGCCAGTCAGACGCAGGTCCGCTTCGTGGACAAGGACCTCAACCGCCAGTTCACTCCGGAGCGGGTCGAGTTCCTGCGTCGATCGTCGCCGTCACAGCTCATCGATTCCGAGGACGGCGAAGCGTGCGAGCTACTCCAGCTTCTGGAGAGTGAACTCCGTCCGGGGGAGGGCGGGGCCTACTTCCTCGACCTCCACACGACGTCGGCGCCCGGGATCCCGTTCGTGCTCTTCGGCGACACCCTGCGCAACCGGAAGTGGGCCGAGTCGATTCCACTGACCAGGATCCTCGGCCTCGAGGAGCAGCTCGACGGCACCTTGCTCGAGCACATCGGCACGTCCGGTTGGGTGACCCTCGGCTGCGAAGGCGGCCAGCACGACGATCCCGAATCCGTCGACAACCTCGAAGCCGTGCTCTGGCTCGCGCTGGCCGGCGCGGGGATGATCCCGGCAGACGCGGTCGATCTGGACGCCAGTCGACGCCGGCTCGAGTCCGCCCGGAACGGACGTCCCTCGATCATCGAGGTCCGCTACCGCCACGCAATCACTCCGCGCGACCAGTTCCGCATGCGCCCCGGCTTCACCAGCCTCGACCCCGTCGACACGGGGACACTTCTCGCGATGGACCTGGAAGGAGAGATCCGCGCGCGCTGGGACGGCTGGCTCCTCATGCCGCTCTATCAGGGACAAGGCTCGGACGGATTCTTCCTCGCGTCCGAAGTGAAACCGTTCTGGCTGAAACTCTCCGCCGCCCTCCGCCGGCTCCACCTCGACCCCATCCTGAGGCTACTCCCCGGCGTCTCCGCCCACCCCGACCGCCCTGCGACCCTGGTCATCGACACGAAAGTCGCCCGCATCTTCCCCCTCGAGATCTTCCACCTCTTCGGCTACCGCAAACTGAGATCCCAAGGCCGCGTCCTCCTGGTCTCGAGACGCCTCTTCGACCTCACCCCTCCGTGGTGACCCGTTCCTGATCCGCAGCGTGCCTCGCGCCGCGCGAAGCGCGCGGTCGACAGCTTTGCCACCAGCCGCCCACGTCCCACCGCCCGCAGCATGCCCGCGCCGCGCGAAGCGCGCGCACCATAGACGAGCCACGCTCCGCTCTACCGCAGCGCGAGAGGCAACTCCCACCTCACCCTCCGGCGAGCCCCGCCCAAATGCGGAGTCCCCGAGCCCCCACCAACCATTCGCAAAGCACGCCGGCGCAGACCGGGGGCTGGGGGCCCAAGGCGAACATCCTGAGCCGACGCCACCCACCCCGCTGCCAACCCACCCACGCCCCAACGGCGATGCGAGAGCGGCGGGCCCCCAGCCCCCGGTCCCCGCCACCAGCTCGACGCCGAAATGTCTCGTGCAGGGAGCGGTCGACTCACTCCGCATCGAGAGCCGAGCGAAGCCGCTCGGCCCATCCGCGGTTCCTCTCCAGCAGCGTCCGGTACGTGCGCTCCGCTTCTTCCGGGCGCCCCGTCTGCTTCTGGAGCACGGCCAGGTTGAAGTAGGCGAGGCCGTATCCCGGGTCACACTCGATCGCCTTGGCGAACGCGGACTCGGCTTCCGCGAAGTTCTTCCGGTTGAACTCGGCTCCGCCGAGGTTGCACCAGGTGAGCGCGGAGCACGGCTCGACTTCGAGCGCCTTCCGGTACATCTCCATCGCCATCGAGTAGTTGCCGGCCTGGTTGAAGGCGGCGCCGGCCATGTGCCACGCGAGGTGGTAGGCGGGAGCGAGTTGACCCGCTCTCTGGAACGATGCCGCCGCCTGCTCGAACCGCTGGTCGCCGAACTGAACGCGCCCCATCCAGAAGTGCGCGGCCGCGTTCGTCGCGTCCTTCTTCAGTGCGAGCTCGGCGAACCGACGTGCGTCGTCCGTCCTTCCCTCCGACTGGAGGATGGCGGCGCGGAAGGCGAGCCCGGTGGCCTCGGTCCGCGACACGTACGCCGGTGCGGTGGGAGGTACCATCGAACGGAGTTCGACTGCGGGCCCGCGGCTCGCAACGAGGTTTGCGATCGATGCAGTCGATACGAGGTAGGCGAGGGGAAAGCCCTGCTCCGTGAAGTCGAACGACACACCGATGAGACTGCCGTCGTCGAGGAAGGCGGCGGCGCCGTCCCCGTGGCCCGGCGAGACGGCGACGAAGTCCGGCCCGCCGACGCTGAACTTCCCGTGGAGCAGCGCTACGATCGAACTCGGCCCCGCGCCGTTCGGGCCACGGACGAGCGTGACGTTCGCGCCGGACGGAGCAGCCGTGGGGGTGGGGTTCGGGAGTGCGTAGGGGGGGAGCCCGTCGACTTCGAGGAGCGCGATGTCCGCTTCCGGGTGGATAGCGACGATCCGGTCCGAAGTGATCGTCCTTCCGTCTCTCGTGTGCGCTTCGACGGTCCGGACTCCCTGGAGGAACGAGTACCGGACGAGGAGTCCGGCCTCGAAAAGGACGCCGCTGCTCGTGTTCCGGGCGAGAGAGTGTTCGTCGAGGTAGTCGCACGTGACGACGGCGGGGGAGAGCGCCCGGGGATTCGTGTCTGCGCGGGCCGGGGCGGAAAGGGAGAAGGACACTGCGAGGGCGGCCACCCGCGGGACGAGCGCGGCCAGGGCCCGGGACCAAGCCGTGCGTCTCGGGAGACGCGCGCGCCGCGCGGTACTCGCGGCCGGACCTCGCGGGCCGAAGGATGAACTCCTATGAGTACGGATCCGGTTCATGGAACCTCTCTTCGCTTGCTCCGCTCAGCGATCCAGTCGTAGCTCCTGTCCTGCGCCCCGTCCGCGTGCGCCCGTGCGCAGCGCTTCCACCCGCGTTCCCGGTAGATGGAACCTGCCCGCGCTCCGTACTTCCAGTCCGTAGCGGAACACGTGCGTACCCTTGGAGAGCGGTGCGGTCACGAACTCGATCGAGTGATCGCTCCGCACGGTGGCCCGATCCAGTCCGGGGTCGGCCGACGCGCCGTCCTGGATCCAACCACGGAAGGTGGAGGCGGGTGGGAGGGCTTCGTCGATGAACAGCCCCGCCGTCGATTCCTGCAGTTCGATCGTGAGCTCCACTTCGAGGAGACGGCTCGCACCGGCGTCGATCCACCCGATCGGATCCGCGCCCTTCGTCCCGAACGGAGTGCCGTCGACTCGCCGGAAAACCCGTGTGACCCGGATGGCGCCGGTAGCGGCCGCGAGTCGCGCGGCCGGACTCTCTTCGTGCGTCCGGATCTGATAGTGGGCCGAACTCGCGCGCTCGGTCGTGAGGAGGAGCTCGAGCTTCGTGCCGTCAGGGTCGTGGCGACGCATCCGGGACAGGGTCGGGAGGTCGTACTCGACGATTGCGACGGGGCCCTGGGAACCGTTCTTCACTTCGCGAGTCGATCCGGCGGTCGGTCCGCCGTCGGTACTCGACGGTGGCGCGGGCTCCAGCAGCAGATCCTTCGTCGTGGATCTGCCGAGAACGAGTTCGGCGCGTTGGGGGCGGTCGACCGACTCGACGCGGCTGAGGAGCGCGCTGATGCCGCAGACGGAGAGGGCGCCGTTCATCCGATCCGGCCAGATCCCGGCCGCGTTGCGTGCGCCGAGAACGCCGCGCAGGAGAGCCGGCGCGAGTTGGTGATTCGGTGCGCGCTCGGCGAGGAGCCGAAGGAGCATCGCGCTCGTCGCCACCGAACCGTCCGCGAGCACGCTCGGACGCGTGGGATCGAGCGACTCTCCGACGTCGCGGAGCAGCGTTTCGTACTGTCCGCGGAGCTGCGGAAGGATCTCGGGACGTGCGGTCTCCGCGTCCCAGGCGAGGGCGAGGTAGGTGCGACCGAGCGTCCCGAGGAGCGTGTCCCGGGCGAGGAGCCAGATGAGGTCCCGGTCGTCCGGCCGCTGCCTTCCGGCCACGCGATCGGTGAACGTGTGGAGCGCGGCGATCTCGAGTTGCGGCCGCGCCATGATCTCCCGGATCCGCGTACGGTAGGAGTCCGCGGCGGCGTCCAGCTCCGTCTGCCAGGCGGAAGGAACGGGCAGCCCTTCCCGTGCGGCCAGGCTCGCCGCCCAGCGGGCCCTTGCGTCGAGCGCAAACGGACGGAAGCGGGACGCGGGAACGAGATCGGTTTCGGGGATCTCGAACGCTTCGCCGAGCGGGATTCCCACGGACTGGAGCCGGGCGCAGCTCTCGTCGGCAACGCGGGACAGTTCGTCGCGCGTCGTTCCATACCAGCTCGGCGCGCGTGCCGCGAGCGCGGCCGCGGCGAGCCGGGCGATGTCACGGTCCGGGTCCGGGACGGTGTCGCTCAGGAGCGTGCGGACCGCGTCGCCGAGTTCGAGGTAGTACGACGCCGCCACCCGGATCTCCACGCCCTGCGCGGCGAGGAGGTGTCCGTCGCTGAGATCGAGGACGTCCTCCGCGCGGGGCGACGCGACGCCGGAGCGAACGACGGTCCGCTCGACCTTCGGCTGGAGGACCGTACTCCGCACGGTCTGCGAGGAGACGACGTTCGCGGTACCGTCTTCCAGCCGCGTCACGAGCACGACTTCGCCTTCGTCGGCCGGCGCTTCCAGCTCGATCCGTCCGTTCCAGGTGCTCCCTGCGTCGATCCGGACGACGTCAGGTGCGCGGAGTAGCGTTCCCCCGTCCACCTCCGCGAACAGCCTGCCTTCCCAGCGCTCCCCGCCGTCGTTCGTGATCCGGCACGGCCATTCGATCCGGTCCCCTGCGTAGAGCGTCGGGACGTCCGCGGGACGGATCCGGAGTTCCGCATCGGGACGCACCGTCGTTTCCGCGTAGCCGAAACGGACGTCCGGGGTCCTCGCCCAGACGCGGACGCGGAGACGGTCTTCCCCGAGCGGGCCCAGCGGCAGGGCGAAGCGGACGCCCGCGTTCGCCGGGATCTCGACGTCCGGGTTCCAGAGAAGCGAGCGCTCCGCGTGCGCATGGCGATCGTCGTCGAGCACGGGGCCCGCGTTTCCGGCACGACCCACCGAATCGTCTCTGGTCGCGGGAGACGAGGCCTCGGTGGCCGGGGACGCCGACGAACCGGTGGAGGAAGATCGCGACGTCGAGGAACCCGGAGCCGACGACTCGGACGTCGATGATCCGGGCGCCGACGATTCCGGCGTCGTCTCCGCGTCCACGCCGCCGGAGAGGACGAGTCGGTCGCGGAGTTCCGTCCAGCGCGGCGGAGTGCCGGCGTCGCCGAACGCGGCCGCGAGCGGATCGGGCTGCACCGCGGCGTCTTGCCCCGCATCCGGCGCGGAGTCGGGTACCGCGGTCACGGACACGGAGAGGTTTCCGGCGGGATGGGCGCCGTCTGGTGTCCGAAGCTCGATCGAGACGGAGGCGGAGTCCGGTGACTGTCCGCCCGCATCGACGCTGAGGACCACGAGCGCACGGTGGGGCGGGGCGTCGCTCGCGACCTCCGCGCTCACGGACCGGTAGAAAGGCAGGCGGTTTCGCAGGCCGCCTTCGTAACGCACGCGCGATGGATCGGAGCCGACCTGCGTCACGTGCAGTTCCGCCGTCGGCGGTGGGAGGGGAGGCAGAGGGAGGACCATGGTGCCGTCTCCCGGGACGCGCTCGGCCTTCGCGGCCAGGATGTCGCCACGTTCCACCACGAAGAGCGTGTTCGCGCCCGCGAGCGGGGTGCCGCCAAGCGTGAGGTCGAGCTGGCTCCCGCTCGAGTTCGCACGAAGGAACGACGGGTTCGGGTCGCCCGCCCGTGATGGGGCGTCGCTCCCGGGCATCGCGGCGGTGCCGTCGGGAAGAACGACGCGCAGCGTGTAGTCACCCGGCCCCGGGCGTTCGACCGCGAGCCGGAGCGGGCCGTCGCTGCTCGTCCCGTTGCGCGTCCAGAGGAGCGCTTCGTGTCCGGCGTCGATCCGGCGTAGTTCGAGCTGAACCGACTCGCCTTCCACCGGCCTGCCGGAGAGGTCCACGACGACCCACTCCCAGGCGAGGGCGCCGATCGACTCGCGATCCCGCCCCGCGTTGCGTACTCCCGGAACGAGTGCACTCGGATACCACGTCCAGCTCCGCCTCGTTTCGCCGCCGTCCGGGAGGACGCGCGGGTGGAGCCGGAGTTCGATCCGGCAGCCGCTCGTCGCCTGCCCTCTTGCGATCGTGAGTACGGCCTCGGCTTCGCCGTCGTCGTTCGTCTCGGCGTCACGCCGGAGTTCGACGATCGGAAGTGCGTCGTTCCACGCGTCGCTGAAGTGGAAGTCGGGGAACTGGGCGGAGAACGGCGCGTCGGCAAGGGTCGTGTCGACTCTCCAGCCGAGCGGCACGACTCCCGCCGACCGGCCCGGTTCGGTCTCGACCCGGCCCGTCGAGGAAACACTGCATCGTCCCACGAGCGGTGAGTTGTCCGAGGCGTCGTCTTCGAGCGTGAGGGCGAGCCAGGGCCGCGCGGCGCTCGCGACCCGTACGTACCGTTCGAGGACGGGCGTCTCCTCACGCGGCGACGCGAGGCGGAGGCGATAGACGCCGACCTGCCGTGGGAGCGTGAAGTCTCCGCGCACCTCCATCGACTGGTTTGCGCGGATCGGATACGTGCGGGACGGGACAGGCGGAGCGAATGGAGACGCCGCCGCCACGTCGGCGGGGCCGTCGACGTGGAGGATCCAGTCGGTGCCGGCGGCCCACTCGAGGGAGCTTCCTCTGCGGAGGACGGAGAAGAGCTGCCAGCGGACGAGGTCCTCGGGGGCATACACGTCGCGATCGGTGAAGAGCACCGCGCGTGCCGTGGCGGTGCTGTCCGCGGCGACGCCGGCCTCGGACTCGTGCGCGTCGGGTTCGCCGGCTTCGCCCGTGTTCACGTCGTCCGCGCCAACCGGCGCGTCCTCGGTCGGGACGTCTTTCGGCCGCGAGAGAGGGTCGGGAAGCGAGAGCGGGAGCCATGCGGACCTGCCGCGCAGCGTGGCGCGCGCCGCGGTCGGTCGGCCCGCCGGTGCGAGCACCTCGGTTCCCGGCGTCCAGACGAGTCCGTCCTCGTCCGTGACGCCGCGGAAGATCGGGCCGGGCTCCGTGTCCGCGGGCCGAGCGGCCTTGGTCGCGTTACCGCCGTCCGGGAGTCGGCTCCGGGTCGCGTCCCAGAGCGTGAGGTCGGCGCCGCGGAGCGGCTCGCCGTGGAAGAGGTCCGTCACCCAAAAGAGCCCGGACTGGGTGCCCATGTGGGCGGTGATGCCGATCGAGACGAACTGGAGGAGGCTGGTCGCGCGGGCCGCGCCTCCGGATTCCGCCTCGAGGTAGATACCCTGCGCGTCACTCGGTGGCGCGGGCAGCTCCGAAAGGACGAAGTCGCGCGTCGCTTCTTCCAGCGACGTCGGCTTCCAGACTTCGTCGAGCACCCAGTCGGACGCCTCGTCAGCCGCGCCCGCCGCCTTCCGCGAGTCCGGCCGCGGCGCCGGGGCACCCCTTCGCGCGGTCTCCAGCGCCTCTTCCGGTGGGACTCCGCCCCAGATGCCCACCGCTTCGTCCTTCAGGATCCATCGCGCGCGGACCCGGACATCGGCCGCGCTCCGCACCTGCAGCCGAACGAACTCCTCGGACGACAGAATGAGGAACCCTTCGGACGGGGCGAAGCTCAGCTCCGGGGGGGAGGAGAGGGTCTGGGCCTCGGCCCGAAACGCGAACGGGGCGAGAAGGCACAGGGCCCAGAGGGCGGTGAAGACGACCCGTAGGAGTGAGGATCCCAGACCCCGGGTCTGGGATCGGAGTCGAAGACGACACATCCGTGTGTGACCTCGCGGCGAGTTTCTCGTGGGCGGGGCGGGCCCGGCGAATGGCTCCGTGGAATCGAACAGGCTTCCGTACGTGGTGCAAAGCTATACCATGGGACGGGTGGAGTCGAAAGGAGCGCAGCACATCGGGAACGGGATTCTCGTCCGCGGAGGCGTCTGGCTCCTCTTGGCCGTGCTCCTCGCGGCTGTCCTCTGGCCGTTCCGCGGATACGTGACCGACGACACCTTCATCCACCTCCAGTTCGCGCGGAACCTCGCCCAGGGCCACGGCTTCGCGTTCGAGGCGGGGCGGCAGGTCTACGGGTTCACGTCGCCGCTCTGGGTGATCCTGCTCGGCGCGGCGGACGCCCTCGGCCTGCCCGGGCTCGGAACGGCCCGGGCCCTCGGGCTCGTCTTCACGGTGGCCTCCATCGCCGGAGTCCGCGCCCTCGCCCGGGAGTGGATGTCGGACGGCCGGTTCGTCTGGACCGCCACGATCGCCTGGGCGTTCGACGCGTGGCTCCTCCGCTGGACCTACTCCGGTATGGAGACGTCGCTCGCAGTCGCGGCCGTCGTCTGGGCGTTCGTTCTCCTCGCCCGCGCGCGGGCGGGGAGGGGATCCACGTTTGCCGCCCTGGCCGGCGCGGCCCTCGTCGGCGTCGTCCGCCCGGAAGGACTCGCGCTCGTGTTCCTCGTCTGGGCGGACCTCACGTTCTTCGCCGTGGGTGGGGCCGCAGCGTTCTCGGACCGCACGCCGGCGGCCCGCCGTCCGTTGCTCCGAACCGCGCTCCTCGGGTGGGTGCCGGTCTTCGCCGTCCTCGGGCCGTGGCTCGTCTTCGCCTGGGTGACGTTCGGTCAGGTGCTGCCGAGCACCATCGCCGCGAAGAGTCCGAAGTTCCTCTGGACGCCGGGTGAGTTGCTGGAGCGGGTCGTGCTGCTGAACTCTCCCTCATCGGAGCGACCCGCGCGGTCGAGTTGGTCCTTCTCCTCGTCTCGGCCGGGCTCCTCGTGCTCGCGAGCCGGCGCGGACGGACGACGCGGAACCCTCGCCGTGCTCTGGGATCGGTACCGGCTCGCGTTTCTGGTTCGTCGTGATCCTCGTGCCCTATGCCGTGCGCGCGATTCCGGCCTCGTCTCGCGCTATCTCATGGTGCCGACGCCGATCCCGACCGTGCTCGCGTGGTCGCCTGACCGCACTCGATCGGGCGTTCGAGTGATCGTGCCTTCCTCCCGGCCGGGCAGCTCCGCCGGAGCCGATGTCGCGGGCAGACCGTCTTCCTCCGGCGTCTCCACGCGGGTGGAGGTGGACCAGGCGCGCTTCGGGGCGGGAGGTCGACCATCGGCGCGCTTCTCGGAAGCTCGCTGATGCCGTCGTCCTCACAGTGTCGCTTTCGCGACGCCGCGCTCAACGGCTGGGTGCTCTATGGGAAGACCCTGCCGCACGTGATCCAGTTCAGCAGGAGGCTCGAGGCGTCGATGGGGAGATCGCGGAGTGGCTGTGCCGAACACGCCGCCGCCGTCCGGCGACGGTCGCGTCGCCGGACATCGGACTCCTCGTACCGGTCGGGTCGGCGGATCGTCGACCTCTCCGGGATCACCACGCCCGAGATGCTGGAGGTCCATGATAAAAGACGAGGACTTCAGATCGACCTGGGCTTTGCGCCGCTCGCGCAACCGGACTATCTCATCGACCGTGCGACCCAACCGCGGAGGGTCCTCTCGAACCGGTCCGCATGGGGAGCGGCTCGGAAGCGGTGCTGGTGAGGGAGATCGGCCCGCTCTGGCCTCGCCCGGCCCGGCCCTACCACACACGCTCTATCGGATCGACTGTCCGTGGCGCGGATTCCTTCCGCACGAACGCATCCTTGACCCGGACGCGGCCCTGCTGCAAACCTTCTCGCTCCATGCGCGATCCATCCCTCGAAACAAAGCTGCTCCAGACGCTCGCCGCACTGGCCTGGGCCGACGGAAACGTAGAAGAACGCGAGCGCACCTTCCTCCGCGGGCTCATCGCGGAGTACGGGCTCGGTCCGCACGAGGCGGACGAAGTCCTGGCGCTCCTCGACCGTCCCGTCTCGATCGACGAGTTCCGCGAGTTCGCGCGGGGCTTCGCCGCGTCCGGCTCGGAGGCGGACCGTTCGCGGCTCCTCGCGCGGGCCGAGCACCTCATCGAGGCGGACGGCACGAAGGACAAGGAGGAGCTCCGCTACCTGTCCCTTCTCCGCGGATGGATGGGGGACGCACGCGGAGGAGGTCACGCTTCCGGCGACGCCGGGCTCTTCGGCGGCCTCGGTCGGACGCGCCACCCCGGAGGCAATCTTCGGGCGGTGAAGGGCCTCTTCTCCGGTACCGGGGTCGAGCCGTCCACGTCGCCGCGGGACGCGTTCGTCGTCCTCTTCGGCGCGATCCTCTACCGGGTGATCTACGCGGATCGGGTGGTCGACGCGGCGGAGGCCGAGCGGCTCCGCTCGCTCCTCGCGGAGCGGTTCGGGTTCGCCCCGGGCGAAGTCGACACCATGCTCCGGCTGATCCAACAGAGGGTCGCGGACGACCACGACCGCCAGCGTCTCTGCGCGGAGTTCAACCGGATCACCGGCCCGGAGGAGCGGCAGGACCTGCTCGCCGCGCTCTTCGAGATCGCGAAGTCCGATGGAGAGGTCTCGCGCGAGGAGGAGGACGAGATCCGCGTGATCGCGAACTACCTCTGGGTCGAAGTACAGGACTACGTCGCCATCCGAAAGAAGGTGATCGGTCGATGAGTCTCTTCCCGGGTGGTCTCGAGCTCGACATGAGCGGGCTCCCTCAGCGGCTCCATCTCGGCACGTCTTCCTTCAGCTCCGCGGACTGGGTCGGGCCGTTCTATCCGCCGGGCAGTCGTCCCGCGGACTTCCTCGGCGAGTACGCCGCGCGTCTCCGTACCGTCGAGATCGATGCGACGTGGCACGCTCTTCCCGCCGTGAGGACGGTGGAGTCCTGGGCCCGGCGCGTCCCCGACCACTTCGTCTTCTCGCTCAAGGTGCCGAAGACGATCTCCCACGAGCTCTACCTCGAAGGTTGCGAGGGAGAGTGGACGGAGTTCCTCCGCGCGCTCGAACCGCTCGGCGAGAAGCGTGGTCCTCTCGTCCTCCAGTTTCCATACGTCTACAAGCAGCAGAATCCGGAGGAGTGGGAGACCGGTGCCGACTTCTGTCGCCGGCTCGCCCGGTTCCTGGAGATGGTGCCGAAGGACGTCCGGCTCGTGGTCGAGGTGCGGAACGACCGATGGGTGGCGGAACCGCTTCTGGACCTGCTCCGGAAGCACGGGGCCGCACTCGCCCTGGTCGAGTACTACACGATGCCGAGCGGGCCCGAGGTGCTCCAGAGGGTCGATGCGATCACGTCGGACTTCGCCTACGCCCGTCTACTCGGCAACCATCGGGAGATGGACCTGATGGTGGCCAAGGCGAGGCAGGAGGGACTGCGGAAGGGAGACTGGGAGTCGCTCATCGTCGACAGGGAGGCGGAGACCCAGGCCTGGGTACCGGCCGTGCAGAGCCTGCTCGGCAGGAACCTCGACGTGTTCGTCTACTTCAACAACCACTTCGCCGGCTTCGCGCCCGGCTCCCTCGACCTCTTCCTTCGGTGTTGGCGCGATGGTGTTGCCTGAGAACGAGTTCTGCGTTTCGTTCCCGTGGCTGTCACGTCTCATTTCCCTGTGCTAGACTTCCGCTCGACGTCCCGGACAACCAACCCGCTGTGCCGAATTCGACTTCCGGGTCGTCGATGTGGGCGCTGCTTCCGCATGCGGGGAAGCGTCCGGGTCTTGCCTCTCGTGTCCTCCTCTTTCGGTACCGGAGGACGTCCACCGCAGGAGGCGGTTCCCCAGCGAGCTCCGGAGCGGGCTCCAGATGCAGCAGTTGCTGTCTGTGGGGCCGTGGGGCTCTAGTCGCGAGGAAGGCGGTTTCGTGACGCAACAACGGGGTCCGGGGTCACTACGCGCGTCTGCGTCGCGCGCGTTCGCTTTCGTGCCACGCGTTCTCGTCTTCGCACCGCGTGCGTTCGCACTGCGTGTGCTCGCATTGCGTGTGCTCGCATCGCGTGTGCTCGCGCTGCGGGTGCTCGCCTCGGCGCCGCGCGCGCTCGGCCTCACGCTCGTTGCGTTCCTCGCGGCGTACGCGTTCGCCGCGCCGGCCCGTGCGGCCACGCTCCATGTCGCCCCGGACGGAAGCGGAGACTACCCGACGATCCAGGATGCCGTGGTCGCGGCGATCTCCGGCGACACGATCCTCCTCGCCGACGGAACGTTCCTGGGAACGGGGAACAAGGACGTCGATCTCCTCGGAAAGACGCTGATCATCGCGTCGGCGAACGGAGACCGGAACGCGGTCGTACTCGACCTGGAGAACGCGGGTCGCGCCTTCGTCGTCAGCGCCGCGGCTCCGGCGCGGCCGGAACGCCGTGATGACCTTCCGCGCATTCCGGGAGCGATCGCGGCCCGGGGCGGCGTCACCGAGATCCGGGGCCTCACGATCCGGAACGGCCTCCTCACCTCGTCCGCCGGAGTGGACGCTCGGGGTGGGGCGATCAACATCGGCGACGGCGTGTCTCTCGTCGTCGACGACGTTGCGTTCGAGTCGAACGAGGCGATGGATCATGGCGGCGCGATCCACCTGGGGCTCGGCTCGTGGCTCGAGGTGACGGCATCGGAATTCGTCGGCAACGACACGCCGATGACGGGCAGCTCCGGGGGAGCGATCCGGTGCGATTCCCTCTCCGTCCTCGTCCTCGACGGATGCCGGTTCGAGGACAACTTCGCCGAGAAGGGCGGAGCGGTCTACGTGCGGAACAACGACGCCGGGATCTACGACTGCGAGTTCGTCTCGAACGAGGCGGAACTCGGCGCTGGGGTCTACGCGCGCGCTCTCTCCAACGTGACGATCGAACGCAGCAAGTTCTTCGGCAACGTGGCCGCATCCCGAGGGGGAGCGTTCTACGCGATCGACCCCGGAGTCGTCGCGACCCTGGACGACTGTCGCCTCTGCGGGAACAGTGCCCTGGGGAGCGAGACGAGGACCGGTGGCGGGGCGATCTTCCTCATCATCGGCCCCGAGCTGACGGTGACCTCGTCGCTCGTCTCCGGCAACTGGTCCGGTTGGGACGGGGGCGCAGCGTACGCCGAGGACGCGACGCTTCAGTTCGTGTCCACCACGATCGCGGGCAACCACGCGCTCCAGCGCGGCGGTGCTTTCTATGGAGACATGCAGGTCCTCACCGGGACGCAGGTCGTGTCCTGGGGGAACTGCGCCGAGGCCGGCGGCCAGGAGATCTACCTCGAACCCGGCGGAAGCGCGGACCTCACCTGCACCGTGCTCGACCTCGCCCACGCGGTCGGTTCGATCACGACGAACGACCTCGTGACGGAGGATCCGCTCTTCTGCGATCCGGTGTCCTGCCAGGACGCTCCCGCCGAAGGGGGGAACTACGGCCTCCAGTTCGGCTCTCCCGCGTCGGCGGACGCGAGTCCCTGCGGTCTCCTCATCGGGTCGGAGGAACTCTCCGACTGCGCGCCGCTCTGCGCGCCGAGAGACTTCATCTCGAACTTCTCCGTTCCCGCGGAGTCCGATCCCTCGCTCTGGGACGACGACGTCATCCACGTGGTGGGGGACTGGATCGGCGGCAGCCTCGTACACTCGGTGTACGGCGACGTCGGCGCCGTCCCGTGTGGGGGCACGCGCGTTGCCGTTCTCGACGGCCCCGACCGGGACTTGGACACGCTCCTCGGAACGGGGGACGTGTTCGAGGACGGTTCGTTCCTCGCGGTCGGGATCGGCGCCCCCGAAGTCGACTGCATCTGGCTCTTCGCCGAACGTGACTCCGCCGTCTCCGAAGGCACCCGGATCGCATTCGACCGGGACTATCCGACGGTGCCGCCGAGCGCCGAGTCCGCGTTCCTCTACGACGCGTGGAACCCGTACCGGATCTACGGAAGTGGGGACTTCGTCAACCTGCGTCTCCTCGCGGACGATCCGTCCACTCTGTGCGACGCTCCATTCGGGACGGAGTCCGCGCGCTCGAGCCTGCTCCACGTGTGGGCGGATTTCTCAGCCCTCGACCGGCGCATCGGACCGATTGCGGGCTTCGGGACGCCGGCGGACTCGATCCTCCTCGTTTCGCTCGGCGCCGATCAGTTCGACAACGACGGCGACTGGCTGCCGTTCTTCGACGCGGATGGAAACGGGTTCTTCAGCGAAGGTGATCCGCTCCGTGACGACGTCGGCCTCGACGGGATTCCGGACACGAACGACTTCGGGGAAGGCGACGGCCTGCCGACGTTCGGGGATCCGTTCGTCGACGAGAACGGGAACGGCGTCTTCGATCCGGGCGAGACGTTCCTCGACGTCGTGACGAGTGCGGGGGGAAGTCCGGGCGATCACGTCTTCGATCCGGGCGAGCCGAACCTGGACTCGAGCGACCCCGACGAGTTCGGGTGGTACGAGCTCCGTTCTTCGTCCCCGGCGGCCTGGGGCACGATCGAGCAGGGGTTCCCGCTCGAGGATCCGGACCCCGCGGCTGACGGTGCTGCCGTCGCCGTGACGATCCATCTTCGGGACAACGGCATCGACGGCGGCGAGCGGCCCGGCGTCGGACTTCGAGCTGCCGTTCCTCGACACGAACCTGACTGGAACTGCTCGCTCTCGCACGTCACCGTGCTCGACGGCTCGGATCCCGCGCGCGTTCCAGGCCCGTCTCGATCTCACCGCGCCACTTCCCGGGACGCTCGAGTGGCCTTCGCCAACGAGTCGAGTGGACGTGTCCGACGGTGGCATCGGCCTCGGCCTGGCCGGGCACCGTCTATAGCTTCGACGCTACGCGTCGACTTCACGGTGCGTTCTGCTCCCGGTGATCCGGTTCCTTCTCCTGGATGCTCCTCGATGTGCACGCCGACGGTACGTGGAGAACCCGGCCATGGACCTGGGCCGGGCTACCGGCTCGAACTCGATCCGAACGGTGACGGTTTTCCCGGAGCTGCGCTCTTCGACGAGGACGGCGACGCTCCCTCCGCCTGGGCGGACGGCTTCGACGACGACGAAGACGGCGTGGTCGACGACGCGACGAAGGATCGACTTCGCGGACCGCGCGGTCCACGCAGCCGCGCAGAGTGCGCTCGACGACCTCGCGTCTCCCTTTCGGGAACGGCCTCCACGCGGAGAACGACTACACGGACAACGACAACGACGCGTTCTTCGTCTACGACGCGTTCTACCCGGCGAGACCGGAAGCCCGCGGGCGGCTACGGCCGGATCTACTGGTACAACGCTCGACGAGAGCGATACGAACGGGATTCGACGACGACAACGACGGCGAGATCGACGAACCGGACGAGGCGTCCGAGTCCGTCGGCTACGGGGAACGGTGCGAGAGACGACGACGAGGACGGGGATCGCGGACGGCGATGCGGTGTCCGCGACGATCACTTCGGAGTGGTCCCGTCTCGCGATCGGCGAGCCTCCTTCGAACGCACCGGTTCCGGGCTGTGGCGTCGACGGTTCCGTGATCCGGGTCGATGCCTCCTGTCTCCTCGCGTCCGCCCACCGGACGGCGTGGACGGCGAGACCGGGCTGTTTATGAGCGGCTCGCCCATGGAGAGGTCGTCCTGCCCGGCTTCGAGATCCCGACCCGGTCCCTTCGACCTTCCCGGAGTTCGGGTACCAGCCGGCCGGCGCCGCGGACTCTCTCCAGAGCGAGCGTCTCGAGTTCTCGGCCACGCACGACGGGCGGAACCTCGACCTCCTCCGCGTGGCCGCGGTCTACGGACTCACGACCGACGGAGTGGAACGCCACGACCTCCGGATGGACGGCTACGACCTCGTCGGCAACGAGCGGATCGGCTGGATGGCCCCGGTCCGTTTCACCATCGACTTCCTCGCGCCGAACGTCCGGATCCCCGGCTGCGACGGCGAGGGCCAGCCGTCACCCGACTTCACCGACGTCGATCCCGTCGCGTCCGGGATCCAGGTCTACGATGCGGGGACTCACCCCGCGGACTACGAACTCGTGGCTGAACTGCCGGGAGAGTCCGACCAGGACGCCGTCTCGGTCACGTTCGAGGCTTCCTACGATCCCGACTTCACTTCGATCGTGTTCAGCGCGGTCGACGATGCGGCGCCGTTCACCGCACTCTGGCCGGGTGGCGGCATGTTCCACCTCGAGAACGACCCGGCCGACGCGGAGCGCACCGTCTACTTCCGCGCGCGCGCCGTCGATGAACTCGGGAACGAGACGCCCGATGATTCGCTCTGCGTCTTCCAGGTCGACGTCGTGGACGGGACGGCGCCCTCGGCGACGCTCGTCCAGGTCGGAGAGGATATGGACCTCTCGGACGGCGCCGAGCTGTTCCTCGGCTCCACGGCTGCCCTGGTCGCCGCGCTCGAAGATGGAGATGGCACCGACGCGACCGACATCGTCCGCGTGGACTTCGAGTACAACGAGATCGGCGATACGCCCGATGTGGGCTGGGTCGCGATCGGGTCGCTCGTCGAAGAAGCGTTCGGCGACACCGTCTCGTTCGACTGGAACACGACCGGACTCGCCGCCGCGGACTACGCGGTGCGTGCGTGGGCCGTGGACGTGGAGGGGAACAGTGACGCGGCGTCGGCATTCGAGGCCGAGGTGACGCTACGGCCGATTCCGCAGGGTGCCTGCTGCGTCGGCGAAGTCTGTTCCTTTGGAACGGAGAGCGAGTGTCTGTCACAGGAAGGCACGTTCTTCCTGGGCCAACCGTGCGACCCGAGCCCCTGTCTCCTCGGTGCGTGCTGCAGCGGGACGGAGTGTGGGGTCACGACCGAAGCACTCTGCGCGGATGGGGGCGGCGTCTTCTACGCGGGCGGCTCGTGCGATCCGAATCCGTGCGCCACAGGTGCGTGCTGCGCCGGGACCAGCTGCTCCATCACGAGCCGCGGAGACTGCGTGGAGGGAGAGTTCCGCGAAGGGGACACCTGCAACCCGAACCCGTGCGTCATGGGCGCGTGCTGTGAAGACGGCGGATGTACGCTGCGGACACTCGGTGAGTGTGAGGACCTGGGCGGTGCGTTCGTGCTCGCGGGTTCCTGCGACCCCGATCCGTGCAACTCGGGAGCCTGCTGCCAGGGCGAGGCATGCTCGATCACGTCCCAACGCGACTGCGCGCAGGTCGAGGGTCGGTTCTACCCAGGCGAAACCTGCGAGCCGAACCCGTGCGCCTTCGGCGCCTGCTGCGAGGACGAACTCTGCTCCGTCGGTTCGCGGATCGAGTGCAGGGACCTGCACGGGGAGTTCCGGGAGGGTGCGACGTGCGATCCCAGCCCGTGCGACCTCGGCGCCTGCTGCATCGGCCCGGACTGCGCGGTCGTGAGCGAGGCGGAGTGCGCGTCGGAGCAGGGCACGTTCTTCTCCGACCAGTTCTGCGATCCGAGCCCCTGCCTGGACGGCGCGTGCTGCAGCGGCGATGAGTGTTCGCTCACCACGCAGTCCGTGTGCCTGTCTCAGGGCGGAACGTTCCTCCCCGGCGCCGCCTGCGAACCGAACCCCTGCGGGGCGGGCGCGTGCTGCGTCGAGGCCGCCTGCTCCGTCCTGTCGGAAGCGGAGTGCGCCGCACTCTCGGGCGACTACTTCGACGGCGAGAACGTTGCCAGGCCCTGTACGATCGGCGCGTGTTGTCTCGGGACCTGCCACCCATCAATGCGAGGCGCGAGTGCGTCGGCTCAGGGCGGAGTCTTCCTATCGGCGAAGTTACAGCCCGGACCCAATGCAGTTCAGGCGCGTGTGCGTCGGGGAAGCGTGCACGGTCGGTTCGGAGTCCGACTGCGCGGACGTCGCGGGTGTCTACCTTGCAGGGGAGACCTGCGATCCCAACCCGTGCGCGAGCGGAGCCTGCTGCATCGGCGAGGTCTGCTCCTTGACGTCGGAACGCGACTGCGTGAGCGAGGGTGGGGAGTTCCGGGGCGGCCCGAGTTGTGAGCCGAACCCCTGTGACGTCGGTGTCTGCTGCCTGGGTGAGGAGTGCCGCTTCGTCACCGAGGCCCTCTGCCTCGACTCGGACGGTGAGTTCCTGGGCGATGGCGATTGCGATCCCGATCCTTGTCTCACGGGTGCGTGTTGCGTCGGGACCGAGTGCACGGTGCGAACGGAAGCCGCGTGCGTCGGGGAAAGCGGCTCTTCTTTGCGAAGCCTGGTCGAGCCCACCGCCTGGGTGTCGCCTGTCCTGGAGGAGAAGTGTACGTTCCTCACCGAACTCGGGTGTTCGTCTCTCGCGGGTACGTACCTCGGCCGGTTCCGTGCGACCGAATCCATGCCTCACCGGCGTGCTGAGGACTTCGACTACGTCCTCGGCTTTCGATCGCTTCTGCTGTGACGAAGAAGCGGATTCTCTTCCCCGGTGGCGTCTGCGACCAGGCCCGTGTCGCGGGAGCATGCTGCACGGACCTCCGGCTGCGTCGTCAGACCGAGTCGACCTGTACCGACGCGGGGGGACCTTCTTCGTCGGCGCACTCTGCAATCCGAGCCGTGCAGCGTCCGGACCTGCTGCGTCGAGAAGTCGTGTGAGGTGACGTCGAGGCGGAGTGCCTCTCCTGGATGGGACTTCACCTCCTCATTCGTCTCGTAGGCCGAATCCATGCGACGAAGGTGCGTGCTGCCTCGAGGCCAGTGCCGGTTCGTCAGCCGCGCCTCACCCGACCTCCTCGCCGGGGTCTTCGGCCAGGTCCGTGCGATCCAGGTCCGTCTTGCGGTCACTCCGTCGATGCGTGTCGGGGACGAGTGCCGACTCGTCACTCCGGCGCTCTGCGCGACGCTCGACAGGTCGTCGCGGCCAGGACGAGCTGCGACCCGGCCAGTAATGGGGTGGCGCGACATCCTGTCCTCGCGCGAGGAGGACTGCTGCGCTCGTTTCCGCCGCGGACTGTGCAGTGCGGTGGCGGCGGCTCCATGCCGGGCGCCGCGTGCCGGCCGAGCAAATGCCATTACCCGGCGCGTGCTGCGTGAAGGCGGTTGCGCCGTCCTCTCGGAGGCCGAGTGTGCCTCACTCGCCGGAGTCTTCTTGAGCAGCCCTCCTGCGATCGAACCCTTGCCTCACGGGCGCCTGCTGCACCGAAGGCGGGTGCAGCGTGGTCTCGAGCGGTGTGTGCGCTTCCCTCGGCGGAGAACACTTCGCGGACGCGTCCTGCGATCCGAGCCCATGCGTCACCGGCGCCTGCTGCGTCGGGGGCGTCTGCACGATCCGGTCGGAAGCAGACTGCGCGGCGGGCGGCGGCAGCTTCCTCGGCGGGAACAGCTGTGTACCCGACCCGTGCGTCCAGGGTGCGTGCTGTGCGGGAGAGACCTGCAGTGTCACGAATGAACGGGACTGTGCGGCGGCCGGCGGGGTCTTCTACGAGCAGGACACGTGCAGTCCGGACCCGTGCGTCCACGGCGCCTGCTGCCAGGGTGAACTCTGTTCCCTCACGAGCGAGGCGGCCTGTCTCCAGGCAGGCGGCGAGTTCCTCCTCGGTGCCGTGTGCGACCCGAACCCGTGCGTGACGCTCGGTTCCTGCTGCTTCGACGACGGTTCCTGCGGACTCGTCTCGGAAGCGAACTGCGCCGCGTCGTTCGGCGTGAGCTGGGACGCTGAGGGTGTGTGCGATCAACCCGATGTCAGCCGCTCATCGAGTCGGTGGACATCGTGGGCAAGGCGGGGATGTCTCCTGGGAAGTCGCCGCGGACCCGAGCGCGGACGTCGCGGAGATCACCGGGTGGTTCGGAGAGGCGGAGAGCACGTACCGGCAGGTCACCGGATTCGAACAGGTGGGGGAGACGTGGGTCGCGTCGTTCGCGGACGAACTCAGCCTGCGTGGGATCGAGTACTACCTCGACTACCAGGTGCGCGGCGAGTCAGCGCTCCGCTCCTACGGCAGTGCGGGTGCGCCGCGTCGGATCGGGTTCGTGGAGACGCTCCCCGTACCGGTTCCCGCGGCGTATCAGCTCCGTCTCCTCGCCGCGCCGGGTGCGGCGCTCGAACCGAACGTCTACGCACGGCTCGTCGCCGCGCTCGGACCGCCGTCGGTCACGTCGTGGATCCTCGCGACGTGGAATCCATCCGATGCCGCGTTTGGTCCGCGCGAAGCCTATGTCTACGCGTCTCCCGAGACACCGGAGGCGTGGCTGCCCGGACGGGCCTACTGGTTCGGGATCGGCGAGGGCGATCTCGAGTGGGACTTCCGCGGGAGCACGCGCTTCCCAGAACCGCGGAGTGAAGTGGGCGGTCCGTCCGTGTACGAGATTCCGCTCTCGCCGGGCTGGAACCTGGTCGGAAACCCGGCGGCCTATCGTGTGTCGCTCGATCCGTCCGTCCTTCTCGTGCGGGAGGGTGAGAACGTGCAGACGTGGGCCTCTCGCTTCGGCGCGGAGAGCGAACTCATCTGGATCTATGATCCGGCCCGCGATGCGGAGAGTCCGTATCAGCTCGCGCCGTCGGTGCTCGCGACGTGGGACGGGTGCTGGATCGAGAACCCGACCGGACAGCCGCTCGTTCTCGGGATTCCCGCGATCGAGGCCGCGGGCCCGGTCGCTGCGGCCCGCTCGTTCGGCGCGGAGGCGCGGAGCGCCGCGGAGCCGCGGTTCGAGGTCGTCCTCTCGGTGCGTTCGGGCGGGGAACGGCGTGAACTCGCAGTTGGTGTGGTCGGCTCGGAGGACGCGCCTCGGATCCGCCGCACCGTGCCGCCTTATCCGGGGCAGAGGCTCCATGCCGGCATCGACGGTGCAGAGAACGTCGGCGGCGCACGCCGGGTCGACTGGCGCGCGGAGGACGACGCCGCCGAAGGCTTCACGGTCGCGATCGATGCCGCCGAGCCTGTTGTTCTCACCTGGACGCTCGGCGGGAGCGAGGCTGTCGGCGCGGACTGGAACGCAACGATCGAAGACCGCGCCGCCCACCGGGTCTGGTCGCTCCACTCGCTTCGTTCGCTCGATCTACCGAGTGGGCGTCACGAGTTCGTGCTGAAGCTGGAGCGGTCGCCGGGCGGCGAACCGGTCGGGAACGAGCTCCGCCTCTCGGTCGACCCGAACCCGATCACGGACGATACGGTGATCTCGTTCCGACTGCCGGACGAATCCGCGGCCAACCTCTCGGTCTTCGACGTCACCGGTCACCGGGTCTGGGCAATGCCGGGCCGCACGTTCGAGGCCGGCGAGCACGCTCTCATGTGGAACGGAGAACGCGACGGGGTACGGCTGCCGTCGGGAACCTACTTCATCCGACTCGAGGTGAAGAGCAGAGGAGGCGTGAGTGCGGAGACGCGCAAGTTCGTGCTCCTTCGCTGAGGCGACGGAGGGAAAGATGCCGGGTCGTCCGCGGCGTGTGTCGGGCGTTTCTCGGGACCTCGCGTGGAATCATCCACAGGCGTTGCCGCACGTTGCTGCGAGGGGCCGGTCGAGCGGTCCGTCTCTGAGTCGTGTCCAGCTGCTGGTTCTCAGCGTGGCCCTTTTCGTGGCCGGCTCCCTCGCTGGCTGTGCGGGCGGGCTCACCGCCGGAGAGCGTCACTTCCGGGACGGAGACTACGTTGCCGCCGCCGAGGCGCTGCACTTGGAGGAGACGGAGAACCCGCTCGACGCCGCACTCAAACGCCGTCTGGCCGCCTCCTGGCTCCGTGCCGGGTTCCCGGACCGCGCGCGGACGAAACTCACCGAAGCGCTTGCGCTCGATCCGATGGATCCCGTGTCGTGGTTCCTCATGGGTGACATCGAAGCCGAGGCGGACCGTCCGAAGGAGGCGCTCGAGGCCTATCGGCAGTTCGTCTTCCTGGGAGGGAAGCCCGAGAACGAGGTGCGGGGCCGAATCGATCGTCTCGTCCGGGGAATCGCCCGCCGTGAAGTGCGCGACGCGATCGCGAACGAGCCCGGGGCCGCGGTCACGGACAGCACGGTGGCGGTTTCGCCGTTCCTCAACGTTGCAGAGAGCGAACCGCTCGCGTCGCTCTCCGCGGGGCTCGCGGCGGTCGTCATCACCGATCTCCGCAAGGTGGAAGGGTTCCGCGTCCTGGAGCGCGAACGGATCGGAGTGCTGGTGGCCGAACTCGAACTCGCCGCCGCGCGCGATGCCGGTGCCGCTGAGGTCGACTCTGCCGCCGAGGCCGACCGGGATGCCGACCCCGCCACTACCGGCGCTGACGGCGCGAGTACCGACGCCGCCGCCGGCAGTGCCGACGGTGTGACCGCCGACGGCACCCACGCCACGAACGATCGCGACGACGACCGCACAGTCGCCGCAAGGGGATCTGCCGGCGCATCCGCCTCCGAGTCCCCGTACCACGAACCACCGGCCGTCGAACCGACGACCGCCCCTCGCTGGGGACGTCTCCTCCAGGTTCGGACCTTCGTGCAGGGGTTCTTCACGCCTCTCGCCGACGACAAGATCCTGCTCGGCGCGGACCTCGTGTCCGTCGACGGATTCGCGGAGTCCGCCGGCGCCCCGCTCCAGGGAGCGCTGAAGGACGTGCTCTTCCTGGAGAAGGGGCTCGTCCATCAGATCCTCGAGACCCTGGGTGTCGAGACGACGGAAGACGAGGACCGAAGGATCGACGAACTCGCGACCTATGATCCGAACGCATTCCTCGCGTACGCCCGTGGCCTCAGTCTTCTCGATCGCGGGCGGACGGCGGATGCGCACGCGGCGTTTCAGGAAGCGGTACGTCTGGATCCAGGGTTCACCGAGGCGGTGGAGGCGGAGGTCGTGACCGGCTCGAGCGACGAGAGCTTCGGCCGCGCGCGTGATGAGATCTGGGAGCAGCTCACCCCCGAGAGGCGGTTGCCGGAACTCGATCCCGGACTGATCGACATCGCCGTGAGGGTGGGAGGCGGCCCGGCGCCGGACGGCTCCACGGACGTCGCCGGAGGAGCCGCGGAGACGCACGGAGACCTCCTCGGCCCGGCCGACCCGGACCGGATCCCGCCGCGCACGATTCCAACGCTGCCGCCGCCGCCGGCGGGAGGTTCGCGATGACGAGAGTACTCGCTCGGAACACGACCAGGACCTCGCGGGCGGACACGCCCTGCACGGCGCCGCGGAAAGCGCGCGCGTCTACGCTCCGGCCCGCGGGCCGAACGTCACGCGCGTTCGTCGTCGCGTTCATTGCCCGGCCCGCATTCGCGCTCGTCCGCGCGTTCGCACTCGCCGGCGCGATCGCGTCCACCGCATCGGCCCTCGACGCCGTGGGCACGCGGCTTCCGCTCGAGTTCAGGAGTTGGCGGATCGAGGATCCCGACGGGTCGGTCGAGACCGTCTCCCAGCTCCACGTTCCCCTCACGGTGTCGGTCGAGCTGGAGAAGCACTCCCGGCTGGTCGTGGAGACCGCGGGGGGGCGATCGCTCTCTTCACCGACAGGGGAGGACGACCGCAGCCTCGGCGGACTGGCCGACGCGCGCCTTCAGCTCTACCAGGACCTGCCCGCCGCCTCCCTTCTCCTCTTCGCCGGTGTCGAGCTGCCCGCGGGTGTTGGTGCGCTGGATCCGGCGGAACTCGCGGTGACGAGGCGGATCGCGAATCCGGTGCTCGGGATGCGGCAGCGGGAGTACGGGGGCGGACTCGACTGGAACGTCGGCGCGGTCTGGTCCACTCCGCTCTCGGAGCAGACCCGGCTCTCGTTCGGCCTGGCCGGAAGGCTCGCGGGTGCGTACGCCGTGAGCGAGAGCGAGGCGGACCTCGAGCCCGGTGCACAGGCCACCGCGACCGTGGACCTCTCGTGGCGCAACCAGAGTTGGGAGCGGAGGCGACGCGACATCGGCGGCAGCGTCTCCTACCGCATCTTCAGCTCCGACGAACAGGCCGGGACCGTGGTGTTCGAAGAAGGCGCCGAGCTGCACTTCGAGACGAGAGCGACGCTTCCGATCGGCGGTTCGAGCTGGTTCACGCGCGCGAGCTTCGTGCTGAAGGAGGAGAACGTCTCCTACGGCGGCGCGGCCGGTGCGCTCGCGCCACGGGAACTCGCGGCCGGGACGGGGCTCTGGGTGGATACCGCCTGGCGCTTCCCGATCGGCGACTCCGTTCGTCTCGGTCCGGACGTTCGGGCCCGCACGTTCGACGGGAACGACCTCAGCGCAGGGGAAGGGGACGGTTGGGCTCTCGAGTTCGGCCCGTCGCTCGACCTGGGCCTGGGAGAGTCCAGCGCACTCCAGTTCCGCGGGGCCTACGCGCTCGGAAGCCTGGGACGTGACGACCGGGCGGCCGATCTGACCGGATTCGTGCTCGGAGTGGGCGCGAACTTCAGGCTGCGCTGAAGATGACGCGGCGTTCGCGGCTCACCAGAGCGCGGGCGACCCGGCACACTCCTGCTGTTCGTCTGCGCTGACGTCGCGCCGTTCCCTCGCACCCGTCTCCGGATGCGCTGACGATCGTCGCTACTCGCTGTTCCCGTCTGCGCCAAAGCGCCGACGGCCTTCGTCGGCCACGGTGACCGAACCGTCCCTCAGTTCGTCTCTTCCTCGTCGCCGCTCTCGAGGATCCGGATCTCCGTGACCGGCCTCCCCTGGAGAGAGTCTTCGAGTTCCATGTAGTCGCGCAGCTCGTGGTTCTGGGAGAACGGCTCCCGGATGAGTTTGATCGAGAGCGTGTAGAGACCTGGCACTGCGTTCCGCGGGACCGGGATCGTGATCGTGTCCGCGTAGACGGCGCCCACCTCCCAAAGGTAGCTCGGGAACCGGTCTTCCAGCGGACTGCGTGGCCGTCCGAAGCGGAGGATCGCGTTCTTCCTGCGCTCGTAGATCGTCTGGTACGGCTTTCCGACGAAGCGGCTGAGGAACCAACGGTTCGGCCAGGCCGTCTCCAGACGGTAGAAGGTGTAGACCGGAAGGGCATCGGCGGGTTCCGTCCGCCGGTAGTAGGTGAGCACGTCGAGCATGTCGCCCGGCCCGAGCACCTTCGCGCTCGGGATCACGCCGATCAGCTCGAGCCCGTCGACACCCGACACCCCGGTCGGGATCGCGCCGAGCATGCGTGCGATTTCGTCCGCGGACTTCGTTCCGGCCGTGTTCGGATCGAGGACGAGATACGGATTCACCGGAGCGGGCAGGTGGAATCCGGGGCCTGGATCCACGAATCGGTAGATGGAGACGCCGTCCCGCTCGTAGACGCGCGGGAAGACATCGGGGAGTTGCTCGAACTTCCTCCGGTCTTCCTCGAACGTCTCGGGTGTGATCGAGGTGAGGAAGAAACGGATGTAGCGCGGGAAGCTCTGGTTGAGGAGGACGTACTCCGCGCCGTACTGGCGGAGTAGCTCCAGCGTCCTGTCCATCGGCACGTACGGATTCAGGATCGACGCGGCGTCACGGATGCGGAGCACCGCCCTATCGTCGGCTGGCGAAGAGTGCTGATGGAACGGCGAGATCGCGTAGTGCGAACTGTAGGCGGGGATCTGATAGTTCGTGGTCGGATCCGAGACGACGACCTTCGGCTCCGGATCCGCCTCGTTCAGCCACTCGAGCGCTTCCCGCAGAGGCAGGCTCTCGGCCCAGGGTGCGCGATGGGACGGCGGCCTCTGGAAGAACGAGATCGCCTGCTTGGCCTGGAGAAAGAGCATGGCGGCGGCACCGAGGAGATACGCGGCCGCGAGCGCCACGCGCCACCAGGCCCGCGGATCCCGGAAGCGGCGGAGCGCCCAGTCTCCGTAGTAGCCCAGGATCGGATAGATCGGTGCGACGTAGAGCATGCGGAAGAGGAGCGAGTGTGCACCCGCCTTTTCGATCACCCAGGTGGCGAGCGGATTCCAGAGGACCAGGGCGGCGACGACCGAACTCCCGACGAGGAAGGCGTGGGCGCGGCTCTCGAACGCCCGCCGGAGGAGAGGGAGGAGGAGGAGCATGGCGAGGAGGCCGTGCCAGCCGAACCAACGCGCGAAGCTGTCCGGCGCGAGCAGCATCATGCCCTTGCCGAGGTAGAGGAGTCCCTGCGGGTGGTCGAAGATCGGGTTCGCAGTCGAGTAGCTGCCGAGGAGCTTCAGCCCGAGGAAGGGGAGGAGGAGGACGAAGCTCGCGAGCGGAATCGCGAAGAGCCAGCGCCGGATCGGCCGCGGCTCCTTCCTTGCGAGCGCCCACGTCCAGGCGAAGCCGGCGAGCGCGACCACGCACTGGAGCGCGGAGAGCACGTGGACGCCGAGGAGAATGGTCGGGGCGGCGATCGCGAGGAGTGCGGCGCTCCTTCCCGGCCTACCGCTCACTTCGGTCGGCAGTGCGTGCGCGCTCCAGTCCAGCGGCGGTGTCCTCATCCAACGATCGAGGTCGAGGAAGTAGGCGACGGCCCAGAGTGCGACCCACGAGTAGACCCAACCGAGCCGGCTCGCGTAGGCCAGGTTCTGGAGGAAGTGCTCCGGCCCCAGGAGCAGCGCGACGATGAAGAAGCCGAGCGCGAAGAGGGCGCTCCTCGGCGAGGAGAGCACGCGCCGGAACGTGGCGAAGAAGACCCAGAGCGAGAGGGGCGCGAGGACCGAAGGCAGCCACCTCCACATGTCGACCGGATCGGTCCGCGTCGCCCACGAGACGAGCGCCATGCCGAGATGGAACGCGCCGCGTCTCGGGTCCGGGCCGAGCCCGGTCGTGTCCCGATAGGCCGCGCTCACGATGTCGATCCGGCCCGACTCGAGCATCCGGCGTACGAACGCGATGAAGTCGAGGGAGTCGTGCATGTACCCGAGCGGCCCGCCGTCCCGCGAGACGACCAGCCAGGCGATTGCGATGAGGGCGAGTGCGGTGAGTGTCGTCCAACGGTTTCCGGGACGAAGGAGCCGCCACGCGGAGGGGAGCTTGCCGCCGAAGAGGGCTCCCGCGGCCGTGGTGAGCGCAGCGCCGGCCGCCGTTCGCCGCTTTCGCGCGACCCCCTGCACGGCACCGAAGCAAACCGTGCCGACGACCCAGAACACCCCGGCACCTGTCACCGTCGGGAAGAGAGGCAGCGAGACGCCCCAGACCATCCCGATCCAGCCGGCACTGAGGAGGAACGCGGGTAGGATCCGTTCGCCGGGACCGATCCGGTCCCAGAGGGCGGGGATGCTGCGCGCGACGAGGGCACCGGGAAGGAGGAGCAGGGCCGAGGTGGCGATCCAAAAGACGACCATCGATAGGATGTGCAACACTCCCGCCTGTTCGGAGCCAAGCCCAGGAAGGCGCCGAGCGGCGCCCGATCTCCAATAGAACGGCGCCTGCTCCGGGCGCCGCGACGAACCGGGTGAGTCTACCCCGCGTTCGGAGATGGGCCAAGCCGCGCTCCGGGTCTTGACGGCGCCGGATCGGCGCGAGGAGGAGGTGTGGTGGAGACTGGGATCGGCACTGGAAGTGGGATCGGCCCCGAGGCCGTGACGTCCGCGATGGAGATCCTGGCCGGGACGGTGCGGCGGACGCCGGTGCTCGTCGTCCCCGAGATCGACGAGGCGGCCGGCGCGAGCGTCTTCTTCAAGTGTGAGCACCTCCAGCGGTGCGGGGCGTTCAAGTTCCGCGGCGCGTTCCATGCGCTGAGCCGTCTCGATGACGAGGCGCGTCGGGCGGGCGTGCTCACCTACTCGTCCGGCAATCACGCCTCCGGGCTCGCGCTGGCCGGGCAGCTCCTCGGCGTCTCCGTGACCATTGCGATGCCGAACAACACCTCGCCCGTGAAGCGCGCGCTCGCGCTCTCCTACGGCGCGGAGCTCGTCGACTGTCTGCCCGAGGAACGGGAGGCGGTGGGCGCGAAGGTGGCGGCGGAGCGAGGCCTCACCATCATCCCGCCCTACGATCACGACGACATCATCGCGGGACAGGGCACGGCCGCTCTCGAGTTGCTGGAAGACGTCCCCGATCTCGACCTGATCGTGACGCCGGTGGGCGGCGGTGGACTTCTCGCCGGAACCGCGTTGGCGGCGGCGCTCCTGGGGGAGAAGCGGCCGCGCGTCTACGGCGCGGAACCCGAGTTGGGCGACGACGCCGCGCGCTCGCTTCACAGCGGTGAGCGGGTCACGCTCGAGAAGGTGCCGCAGACGGTCGCGGACGGACTCCGTACCCGTTACGTCGGGGAGCGGAACTTCGCCGTCCTGCGGAAGCACGTCGACGGCATCCTGACGGTTTCGGAGGACGCGATCCTCGACGCGGTGGCGCGGCTCTGGCTCTTCGGGAAGCAGACAGTGGAGCCGAGCGGCGCCGTCCCCCTGGCCGCGATCCTCTCGGGGGCACTCGAGGCACGCGGGAAACGCGTCGGCGTCGTGCTGAGCGGCGGGAACTGCGACCTCGTCCAGGTCGGCACCTGGGTGGCGGAACGCGCGGCGGGACTTCGCGGCTGAGGAATCCCCCCGTCCGCAATCTCCCGGCCACCTGGGTGGATCGCCGCGCCGTCCGCAATCTCCCGGCCACCGGGGTGGATCGCCGCGCCGTCCGCAATCTCCCGGCCACCGGGGTGGACCGCCGCGCCGTCCGCAATCTCCCGGCCACCCACCCCGGGAAAGGGGAGTCGTCGCCGCGCCCGGCCGTCTCTATACTGCGCTCCATGTCTTCGGATGCAGCCGGCCCGTCCAGTCCAGAACCGACCCGCTCCTCTCGCCCCGTCGACGCCCTCGAGGCGGGCCTCCCGGAGTGTCGGGACGTGCCCTGCTTTCTCCTCTCCGGCGGACTCGGCACCCGCCTCCGCGCGGTCGAGGCCCGGCCCAAGGCACTCGTCCCGGTGGCCGGGATCCCGTTCATTCTGCTTCTGATCCGTGCGCTCCATCTGCAAGGCTTCCAGAGGGTTCACTTCCTCCTCGGTCATGGCGCGAAAGACGTGGTGAAGGTGCTGGAGGGCGGGGTCCCCTGGGCCGTCTTCGATCCACGCTACGACGCCCGGCTCGAGCGCTGGCTCGCCCGGGTCCGCGAGGAGATGACCTGGAAGTTCCATATCGAGCAGGAGCCGATGGGGACGGGTGGCGCGCTCTCGCTGGCGCGGGATGCATTCGGCGCCGCGAACCTCGTGCTGAACGCGGATTCTCACGTCGAGATCGTCTACGAGGACCTCCTCGCGACGCTCACCCGCGGGGTCCGTGGGGCGGGTGATTCACCTACGAGTGGCGCATCGGTCGGCGCAGCCGGCGCACTTTCCGCCGTGTGGATGCAGGACCGGAGCGACTACGGCGGTCTCGACCTCGACCCGACCGGCCGTGTCCTCGGTTTCGTCGAGAAGGGCGCGAGCGACGCGGGCTGGATCAACGCCGGCGCCTACATGCTGACGGGCGGAGCGCTCGGGAGCCTGCCGGAGGGACCGTCGAGCCTGGAGCGGGATCTCCTTCCCGCCCTCGCCCGGAGCGGGCGGCTCTTCGCGCTCGCGGGGCGCGCCTACTTCCGCGACATCGGAACGCCGAAGCGTCTCGCCGAGGCGCGCCAAGAGATGCCGGCCTGGATCCGGCGGATGGAGGACGGGGGAGAGATATGACCGGCGTCGTCTACAGGGCCAAGGCTCCGCTCCGGATCAGCTTCTGCGGTGGGGGGACGGACGTCTCGCCCTATCCCGAGGAGCGCGGGGGTGTCGTCCTCTCGAGCACGATCGACAAGTACGCGTACGCCTCGATCCGTCCGCGCACGGACTCGGTGCTCCGCCTCACCTCACTCGACTATGGCCTGACCGAAGAACACCCGCTCGGCGAAACGCTCGAACCGCAGGGCGACCTGGCGCTCGTTCTCGGGGTCGCGCGTTCCTTCCAGCAGGAGGAGCCGTTTCCCACCGGGTGCGACGTGTTCCTCCACTCCGACGCGCCGCCCGGGTCCGGGCTCGGCTCGTCGTCCACCATGGTGACGACGCTCGTCGGCGCGTTCTCCGAATGGCTCCGTCGTCCGCTCACGCCGTACGAGATCGCGGAGCGCACGTACCAGATCGAGCGGATCGACCTCGCGTTCGCCGGGGGACGCCAGGACCAGTACGCGGCGACCTTCGGCGGATTCAACTTCATCGAGTTCTTCGCTGACCACACCGTGGTGAATCCGCTCCGTCTCCGTCGCTCGACCCAGAACGAACTCGAGTATGCGCTCCTCCTCTGCTTCACCGGGCGCACGCGCGCGTCCGCTCACATCGTCGAGAACCAGGCGAAGAGCTACGTCGAGAAGAAGGCGCCCGTCGTCCAGGCGCTCGACGAAATGAAGCGGATTGCGACCGAGATGAAGGGACTTCTCCTCCGCGACCGGATCCTCGACTTCGGGGAAGCGCTCCATGAAGCGTGGCTCCACAAGAAGAACCTCGACGCGGGGATCACGAACCCGCACATCGACGAACTATACGCCGCCGCGCGGGGCGCCGGTGCGGTGGGCGGCAAGATCCTGGGCGCGGGGGGAGGGGGATACCTCCTCGTCCTCGTCCCATTCGAACGGCGACGCCACGTCGAAGAGGCGCTTGCCGCGCTCTCCGGTGAAATCCAGTCGTTCGCGTTCGAGGATCGCGGTCTCCAGACCTGGACCGCGCACGTCGACCGATGAGGATCGGCATGGTCGGCACGGCCCACCCGATGCGGGGTGGGCTCGCGCAGTACAACGCGCTCCTCGCCCGCGAACTCTCGCAGGAGCATGACGTCGACTTTGTCTCGTTCACGCGCCAGTACCCGTCGATCCTCTTTCCGGGGAAGACGCAGATGGACACGAGCGAGGATCCGATCCGGTTTCCGGCGACGGCGCTCGTCGACTCGATCGGTCCGCTCAGCTGGGACCGAGCGGCGCGGCACCTCGTGGCGGGGAAGCCGCCGCTGGACGGTCTCGTCTTCAAGTACTGGATGCCGTTCTTCGCGCCCGCCTTCGGGACGATCGCGCGCCGGGTGAAGAAGTATGCCCGGGCCGCGAGCAGCGGTGCGGGGAGCGCCGCCGGCGCCAGTGCGGGCATCCGCAAGGCCGCCGCAGCCGGCCCCTCCGCCGGCCCCCGCGTCGTCGCCATCCTCGACAACCTCATCCCGCACGAGCGGCGGCCGTTCGATCGTGAGCTCACGAGGTACTTCATGGGCGGAGTCGACGCGTACGTCGCGATGTCCGCTTCCGTCCGCGACGACCTCCTCGCCGTCGACCCGTCCGCGTCCTGTCTCCTCGTCCCGCATCCGGTCTTTCATACTTTCGGGGAGCGGATCGAGAAGGCGGAGGCGCGGAAGCGGCTCGGGCTCGACCCGGACGCGAGGCTCCTCCTCTTCTTCGGGTTCATCCGTGACTACAAGGGGCTCGACGTCCTCCTCGATGCGATGCCGCGGATCACGGCCGAAACCGGCGCGCACCTCTTCGTCCTCGGTGAGTTCTACGCGGACAAGAACAAGACGACGTCGCAGATCGAGTCGCTCGGAATCGGCCCCCACGTCACGCTCCGGGACGGCTACGTGCCGGACGAGGAGGTCGGGCTCTACTTCTCGGCGGTCGATGCGATCGTCCTTCCGTACCGGAGCGCGACCCAGAGTGGGATCGTGCCGATTGCGTACCAGCTCGAACGGCCGGTACTCTGCACCGATGTCGGCGGTCTCGCCGAGATCGTCCTCGACGGGGAGACCGGTCTCGTCGTCCCCCCGGCCGATCCGGGCGCACTCGCCGACGCCGTCCGCCGTTTCTACGACGAGTCCCTGGAGGAACGCTGCGTTCCGCGGATCCAGGTGGAGAAACGGAAGTACTCGTGGGAGCGGATGGCGGGCGCGGTCGTCGCGCAGATACGCGGAGTCCCGTGGACTCCGGTGGATTCCCTTGGAGGAGACCCCTAGATGATCACGATCCAGGAGATCGAGGCGCAGATCGCCGAGTCGGTCCGGGTGAAGGAATCGCTCAAGGCCGAAGCGCCGCGGCTGAAGGAGTTCGCCCTCCTCTGGGTGGAGGCGATCCGGCGCGGCAACCAGATCTTCTTCTTCGGCAACGGCGGCTCCGCGGCCGACGCGCAGCACCTGGTTTGCGAGCTCGCGGGACGGTTCTATCTCGAGCGGAAGCCGCTTCCGGTCACGGCGCTCACCGTGAACACGTCGTCGCTCACCGCGATCGCGAACGACTACTCCTACGATGACATCTTCGCCCGGCAGCTCGAGGGGCTCGCCCGCCCCGGAGACATCGCGGTCGGGATCTCCACGAGCGGCAACTCGCCGAACGTCGTCAAAGCGCTCGAAGTGGCCCGTCGCCTCGAAGTCGTGACCGTTGGATTCACCGGACGCGGGGGAGGGAAGATGCGGGACCTGTGCGACCACTGGCTCGGGATCGACTCCGACACCACGCCGCGGATCCAGGAGGGCCACATCTTGGCCGGGCACATCGTCTGTGAGCTGACCGAACGCGAGCTGTTCGGGCAATGACGGACCACGAGAGCCGGCTCGGGCCGCGCGATCGGCTCTTCCTCTGGACCTGCCTCGCGGTCGCGGCTCTCTCGCTCGCTCTCGGCCTCTACCTCTACCCGCGCGTCAACTCCGAGGCCTCGATCCAGTTCGAGGTCACGCAGGCGGAGTCGCAGTCGATCGCGGAAGCACTCGCCGCGGAGCTCGGGATCTCGCTCGGCGATCATCACCACGCTTCGCAGTTCACCTATGACGATGCCTCCAAGGTCTTCCTGGAGCGAACCCTAGGTCTCGAGGAGACGAACCGCCTCGTGACCGGATCGGTGCGGATGTGGCGCTGGTCGCATCGCTGGTTCCGCCCGCTCGAGAAAGAGGAGTTCCGGGCGGAGATCACGACGACGGGAGAACTCGGTTCGTTCGAGCACGTTCTCGAAGAGGACGCGCCGGGCGCGAGGCTCACGGCCGAGGACGCGAGGGCGCGCGCGGAGACGTTCCTCGCTTCGGCTCACCTCGACGGGCTCGAGTTCCTCGAGGCGCAGACGACCGAACGCAAGGGGAGAACCGATCACACCTTCGTGTGGCGGGATCCCAGGGTGGGGCTGGGCGACGGTGACTGTCGCTATGAAGTGCGGATCCAGGGCGATCAGGTGGGCGGGTTCCGGCAGTTCCTCCACCTCCCGGAAGCGTGGGAGCGGGACTACCAGGGTCTGCGCTCCAAGAACCAGTCCGCGTCCCTCGTCGCGTCGTTCCTCCTCTTCCTCACCATGGCCGCCGCGGTTGTCGTGTTCCTGCGCCGGATCCGACAGCGCGACATCCGCTGGAGGCTCGCGATCCTGTTCGGGGTCGTCGCTTCCGTGATCACGTTCCTCGGGCAGCTGAACCTCTACCCGATGATCCTCTTCGATTTCGACACGACGCAGTCCTGGGGCGGGTTCTTCCTCGGCAGCGCGTTCATGCTCGTGCAGTCCGCCGTCGGCGTCGGCCTCCTCGTCTTCCTCCTCACGGCTGCAGGAGACGCGCTCTACCGGGAACGGTATCCCGACAAGGTGGCGCTCGAGGGCCTCTTCACGCTCCGGGGATTCCGGACGAAGCGGTTCCTCACCCAGAGTGTGCTCGGTTTCACGCTCACCGCCTGCTTCTTCCTCTTCCAGGAGCTCTTCTACCTCGTCGCCCAGCAGTTCGGGGCGTGGGCGCCGGCCGACGTGCCGTACACGGACCTCCTCGGCACCGCGGTTCCGTTCCTCTTCCTCGTCCTGGTCGGGTTCCAGCCCGCCGTGGTGGAGGAGTTCCTCTCTCGGATGTTCTCCATCCCACTTCTCCAGAAGCTGACGAAGCGGACGTGGATCGCGGTGCTCGTGCCTGCGTTCATCTGGGGCTTCGCTCACTCGAACTACCCGAACCAACCGTTCTTCATCCGCGGCCTGGAGGTTGGTCTCGTCGGGATCGTGGTCGGCGTGGTCATGCTCCGGTGGGGGATCCTCTCCGCGCTCGTCTGGCACTACATGGTCGACGCGCTCTACACCGGGATCTTCCTCTTCCGTTCGGGACAGCCGTACTACGTCGCGTCGGCCGTCGTGGCGGGCGGAATCGTTCTCCTCCCGCTCGTCTACTCCCTCGTCTCCTACCTGAGGAGAGGCGAGTTCGAGGACCCCGAACCACTCCTCTCGAGGAACCTGCCCGGGCCGCTCGAACCGGACTGGCTCCCCGAGATCGAAGACGTGCCGCCCCCGCCCGCGTCCTGGCCTCTGCGCCGGCGACTCACGCTTCTCGCGGCCGGCGCCGTCCTCCTCGCGGGTTCGCTCCTCCTGCCGAATGCGCGGCTCGGACGGGACGACGCGCGCACGCTCGGCCCCGACGAGGCCCGCGTTCGCGCGGACGAGATCGCGGCACGGCTGCTCGGTCCGGTCGACTCCCTCTCCATCGCGATGGTCGGCGGACCGGAGACGGACGGCGAGTGGACCCAGTACGTCGCGGAGACGGCGGGTTTCGCGGCCGCGCGGGACGCAGTCGCACGCTACCGGGCGGACTTCCGCTGGAGGTTCCGCTACTTCCGTCCACTCGACCCGGACGAACTCACCGTCGAGATCGACGGTGCGACCGGCGAACTGGTCCGCCTCTCCCGGCACCTCGACGAAACCGGATCGCGCACCACCCTCGGTGGCGAGGAGGCGCGCGTGCGGGCGCTCGTTCCTCGTCGCGCGCGGCGTTCCCACCTCCCGGCTCGAGCTTCGCGAGTCTTCTTCGGAGAACCGACCCAACCGCCTCGATCACACCTTCGTCTGGGAGACGCGGGAGGGAGACCCCTGGAACGTCGGTGAAGCGCGTCACCGTGTCGAGGTCGTGGTCCAGGGCGATGAAGTGGGGGAGTACCGGAGCTCACTCCACGTTCCGGAGAGCTGGATTCGCGAACGGGACAAGGCGACGCTCGGATCGGGCGCGCGGCTGGTCGTCCTCACCATGAGCCTCGGGCTCCTCCTCGGCCTCGTCGCGTGGCTCGACTTCGACTGACACCGGCGCGGGGTGACCCGCTGGCGCCGCGCGGTCTACTTCGCGCTTCCGTTCGGGATCCTCGTCGTGCTCGCGCGGATCATCGGGTTGCCGGATGCGCTCCTGGTCTTCGACACGGCCTTGCCGTGGTATCAGTTCCTCCTCGTCGCGGGGGGGCTGCTCGCGCTCGTGACGACCTTCTTCTTCGGGCTCGAGATCGTCGCGGGGGCCGTGCTCGGGACGCTCTTCCCCGATCTCTGGCACTTCCGGAAGCACGACCATCGTAGGGCCGCCACCTGGGACGCAATGGCCGCCGGCGTGGCCGGTCTCGGGATCGCCGTTCTGGCCTCACGGCTCATGGCGTGGTTCGGGCAGCTCTGGCCCGCGTACCTCCCGCCCAGTCCGCTCGGGGGAGAAATCTCGTCGTTCCAACCCTGGTTCCAGATCGTCGCGAACGTGGCCGGAAGGTGGCTGCTCGACATCACGATCTTCGCTGCCGCCATCCGTCTCCTCCAGCTCGGCCGCGTGCAGCGCCGGGTCTGGGTGCTGATCGGGGTGATGGTCCTCGCCATTCCGACGGTTTCGCGCGGTGCCCTGGGTTGGGTGGTGGGGCTCCTGCCCGTCCTCGTCGTGATCGGCGCGGCTGCCGCGTTCGCGCTCCTCGTCGGGCGACGGAACCGGCTCGCCTACGGCGTCGGGGCGTGGTTCGGAGTCGTCGCGAACGGAGTCGCGCCGTTCCTCGGGGGAAGCGGACTCTACTTCCAGATGCAGGGCGGGATCGCCCTCGCCGCGCTCCTCCTGCCGGTGCTCTGGCTCGTCCTCACCGCGACGGTCCACGCGCCGACCGGCGGCACATCCGCCGCGGCGCCCCGCAACGACTGAAGCGCACGCTCGGCGTGCGGTGGTGGGCGGAAGGCACAGCCGCGCCGGCGGGAGGGCCGGATCGCCTTCATGGGGCGCTCCGTGAGCTGAGCGGAGCTGCGCACGTTCCGCCGTTTCGCGCGACCTCTCCGCGCGGCTTCGCTACCGGTTCGCGATCGCGTCCGCGACGTCCTTCAGGTTTCGCTGCGCGCCGAGTCGGCCGACCCAGTCGAGCGCAGGGCCCTTGGGCAGCGTCTTGGCGAGACGGAGGAGGACCGCGGCCGGCGTCTTCTCCGGCTGCGCGGTGATCATCTTGGACGCCGCCACCTGCACCTCGCCCTTCCCGTTCCAGGACGCGTCGAGTGCGGGCAGGAGCGCTTCCGGTTCCTTCGCGGCTTCGAGGGTCTTCACTACCGCGAGCGAGACTGCCGGAACCTGGACCTGTTCGTAGACGTCGAGGAGGAGAAGGACCCTGTACCGGTCGAGAGCAGGCGCGAGCGCTTCGACGACCTGAGCTCCGACTCCGGGATCGAGTGCCGTGCCGTCCGGCCACGCCCCCTTCTCGAGCACCTGAACGGCGACCTCGGCGGCGGCCCCGTATCCCTCCGCGATCGCGGTATGGAGCAGGGAGATGCGCTGGTCGGCCGAGAGCGGAGCCGAGTCGGCCCAGTGCGCCGTCCGGATGGCGGTCGCGATCTCGGGAAGGAGCGGCTGGCAGTCACTCTTCAGGATCTCGGTCGCCGTGGCCATGCGCTGCGGTCCCGGGGCCGCCTGCAGCACCTGGGCGGCCTGATCACAGGGGACGGCCGCCCAGACGAGTGAGGCGGCCAGTGCGGGCGCGAAGAGACCTCCGATCCGCGTTGCGGTTAGGAGACGACGCGACGTTCCATTCGATGACATGCTTTCCCTCCCCGGACCGTGTCTTGGTCACGAACCATGAGGTTCCCTGACCGGATGTGGTCGGGTCAAGCCTCGGGTCCGGGAAGGAAGCGCGCCCGGCGCGCGAATGTGCACTCACTCGGCCGATGGGAACGCCCGGTCAGAGCCGGTTCGTCCTGAGGAGAGTGGGTACGCCGGGGCCGTCGCCTCGATCCACTTCCCGCCATGTGACGACCCGCCAGTCGGGGCCGACCTTCGTCAGGATGAGCTCCGCCGAGAGGCCGACGGTCCGCCAGGAAAGGCCGTCCCGGCGCGACTCGATTCCCAGCTGTCGCCACCGGACGACGGCCCAGGATCGGGCCTCGTCGCCCTGGAGAACGAGAACGCCGCCCCACTCGAGCCGATCGAGCTCCGGGTCGTTCGAGAGCTGCCCGAGGGCCGCGAGAAACTCGGTCCGCGACAGTGGGTCGGGAGCCGTCAGGGCACCGTCCTCACCGCACGCACGGAGTACGAACCCGGGATCCAGCAGCTGCCCCAGCCGGGGCAGGTCGAGGGCCGACAGGGCGCGTTGAGATCGCGGGCCGCGGCCAGCGCGGAACCCCGACCCTCGTAGTTGAACCCGTGAATCGAGACGACGAGCCTCGGTCTCGCAAGTTCTCCGCCGAGTCCTTCGCGGTCGTTCGATCCGGTTCGCGCCCGGGACCAGCAGGGCGGCAGGGAGCTGCGCGCCGTAGGCTCGGCGTCCCTGCTCCGTCGTCCAGACGATCGTCGCCGGGTCGAGATCCTCGTCCTCCTGTCCGTCCCGTGCGCGACGAGGAAGCGGTCCGCGGTCAGCCTCCACCTGCTCCAGTCGGTGTGCGGGTCGGCAGAACACAGGAGAGTGAGGGGGATCGTCCCGGCGGTACCAGACGGTGATCGGCGGACTCTCTGACCTGGGCGCCCGGGCCGGCTGCCTCCACTTCGAGCCTCATGCGTCGTAGTTCAGGCTCCGCGCGCCTCCATCGGCGCCTCTCTCTGCGCCTCCGTCGGCCGTTCCGACTGTCCCGGCGCCAGGTGGCGGCCCAGGGTGGGGCTGTCCAGGCGGGGCCACCTCAGCCCCGTCCGCGAAGAACGTCAGGGTCGCGACGGGTGCATCGGGAGGTCCGCCCACGCGAGAGTTCGATCCATCCTCTCAGGGTGTCTCCGGCGGTCGGTGCGATCCAGCCGATGTCCGGCAGGGTGAGGGGGCGGGGCTCTCCGGGGAGCCCGAACATCCGCCGATCAGCGCGACGACGCCGAAGGCGATGAGACTTCGCCCGAAGCGGGTCCGTCCGAACATCCTCGCGAAACGACTCCGCGCGAGGAGGCCCCCGCGACGGGGTGAAGGGTGCGGATCCTCTCGCGAACACAGGGGATGGAAGCGTGCGCATGGTGTCCTCCTCGACACTGGGGAGGAACGATGTCTCGCGTGCCAGATCTCGGAGGAAGGACCCGAGAGTTCGGTGAGTCTGTGGAGAAGAGAAACCGGCCGAGTGAGATCACCCGCCGGTTCGCTACCTGTCGCTTTCTCGCTTCACGGGCCACATCCAACGGACGCACCCGAGGTGGGATCCCGACGCTCGGTCGGGATCCGCTTCGACCAGCGCTTCACCACGAGCTTCTGGCTGACGCTGTTCTGTCCGACATCGAGACGGACGAAGTAGACGCCAGACGGGAGCGAGTTCGTGTGGATGTCGATGAAGTCGACCTTCGCCTCGACGTCGCGGTCGAGGAGGAGGCTGACGAGACGGCCGTTCGTGTCGTAGAGACCGATCTTGGCGCGGCCGGCCTCACGCAGGCCGAACCGGATCGAGGTCGGGACGTTCGGGCCGGCCGGGTTGCCCAGCACCCGCATCGTGAGCGGCGACACTTCCAGCGCGACGTCATCGACCGCCGTCGAGGGCGCGAGGTCGGTGATGTCGACTTCCCACATGCCACGGCCGTGCGTTCCGACGCGGAGGAAGTTGTCCGGGTGCCAGCGGAGATCGTCACAGATCACGAACGGCAGTCCGACGTTGAACGGCTCCCAGTTTCCGCCCTCGTCGAAGCTGACGTAGCAGCCGAGGTCGGTACCGAGGAAGACGATGTTCGGCTGGTCGTACTTGTAGGTGATCGACTGGGCGCTCTCGCCGGGCAGGTTGTTCGTCATGTCCGTCCAGTTGATGCCGCCGTCCGTCGTCCGGAGGACGCGGGGGATCGAGCTGTTGCACGAACCCGTGCACACCATGGCGACGTCCGGGTTGTCTGGATGGACCGTGATGTCGGTCTGGTGTTCCTGACGACGAGCTGCGCCATCTGCGTGAAGCTCGCGCCGTGGTCGGTGGAGCGGAAGACCCGCGTTCCGCTGATGGCGTAGACGTAGTCGGGGTTGTTGTGGACTGGTCGATGCTGCGGCCACCGCCGAGTCCGGTCGCGAGCACGGAGGTCCAGGAACCGCCGTTGTTCGTCGTGCGCCAGATCTGCGCGTTGTGACCGGTCCAGGTCGTGTTCGACGTGTAGTCCATGTGCGTCGGGGTCTGCCACGGTCCGTCCTCGGTGATGCCCGAGTTGGACGGGATGAACCCGCTTCCGCCGGTCGTGCTCCGGTAGTGGAAGCCGTTGTAGACCTCACCGAAGATGAGCTGGTTGTCGAGCGAGACCTCGCACTCGAACCCGTCGCCACCCAGCACCTGTCCGAAGGACGGACCGCCGACGAAGCGCCAGGTTCCGCTGTCCTGCGTTCCTCCGAACGCGGTTGGCCGAAGTCATCGACTGGTTCATCGCGTAGAACTGAGCGTGACGAGCCCCGAGTTCCGCGGGATGAAGGTCTGCCCACCGTTCGTGCTCAGGTACACGCCGCCGTCCGACCCGACCCACATCCGCTCCGGATCGGACGGATCGTAGACCGCTTCGTGGTGGTCGACGTGGACGTTTCCGCCGATCTGGGAGAACGAGGTCGCGCCGTTCGTCGAACGGTAGATCTCGACGCCGCCGCTCGTGACGATGTCGGCGTCCTGCGGGTCGACCGCGATGGAGAGGTCGTACCAGCCCTGACCGAGGCTTCCGTCGTGCGTGACGGTGGAGCGGAGGGTCCAGTTCGCGCCGCTGTCGACCGAACGGTAGAGACGCATGCCCGCGCCGCTGACGTCGAACGACCAGTACACGTAGTTCGGGTTGGCCGCGGTCACGGCGAGACGGCCGTTGCCGACACCGGTGTTCGGCGCGCCGCCGGCGAAGGCGGTCCAGGTCACGCCGCCGTCGACCGACTTGTACCCACCCTGGCCCGTCCAGCCGCGGGAGATCGCGTAGTAGGTGTCCGTGGTCCCCGGCTTGAGCTTGACGTCGCGCCAGTCACCGGACTCCATCACCTCGGTGAACGTGGCGGCGCCGTCGGTCGAACGCCAGAGGCCGTTCTCGGCGGCGACCATCAGGACACCGGTCGTCTCTTCATACCGAGGCGGAAGACGTCGAGTCCGGAAGCGATCGCATAGTCGAACCCGGTCGTGTTCCAGGTGAGACCACCGTCGGTCGACTTGAGGACCTCACGCCGTGGAGCGCGTCGACGTTTCCCCAGCCTTCACCCGTGCCGATGTAGATCGTGCTCGGGTTCGACTCGTCGAGCGCAATCGCGCTGACGGACATGCTCGGGAGCGTGTCCCCGAGCGGAGTCCAGGTCGTACCGCCATCCGTCGTCTTCCAGATGCCGCTCGAGGCGAACCCGGCATAGACGACGTTGCTGTCGGTCGGATCGATCGCGATCGCGAGACAGCGTCCGGCCACGTTCGTCGGACCGAGGCTGAACCAGGTGGGGAAGCTGCCGCGTGACCCCATGTCCTGGAGCTTCTCGAACGCATTGAGACGGGCGTCCGCCGCGATGTCCGCGTCGTCACCCAGACGGGTCTCCATGAACCATTCGTAGCGCTTGAAGGGCTTGTAACCGGAGCCTTGTACCGTCTCCGGCTTCGTATCGGGTAGGACCTGCTTGTAGTACTGGTCCATCTGCTCGATGAGATCACGTGCGGTCGTCACTTCGCCCTGGATCTGCGCGTGGGCGCAGGTGGCGGAGATCGCGACGGCACAGAATCCGGCGAGTAGGAATCGCGTTCTCGGCATGAGTGGGATGCCTTCCTTTCCGTTGGTACGTCCCGGTGCAGCTCGCGCGTGCGCGAATCAGGGCGAAAAACGCCCTGATCGGCCCCTGGAATGGTACCACCTCGGGCGCGCCTGCGACCACGGTCGTGTTGTACGGGCGAACGATCGTGCGTGCGTCTCGCTGACGGAGTGTGAGGACGACGGGGGCCGGCCACGGCGCGGGCCATGGGCCAGGTTCGGCAGGCTCCGGCTGCGACGTGGGCCTTCGGCTCCGATGCCGCCGCGCCGCTCCGTCGCCACTTCTAGCGGCCGAGCAGGTCTCCGATCGACGTCCCGCAGTGGATCCGGTCGATCGCGTCGGCCAGCACCTGGGCGATCGAGCAGATCTTCACCTTGGGATGTCGCCGCGCGGGGCCGGCGGGGACCGTGTTCGTGACCAGGAGCTCCGCGATCTCCGGCCGGTCGAGTCGCTCCATGGCCGACTCGGTGAGGATGCCGTGCGTGATCGCGAGGTAGATCTCGGGGACGGCGCCGGCCTGGATGAGAGCTCCCAGCTGATCGAGGACGCTCCCGCCCGCGATGATGTCGTCGATGACGATCGGGATCTTGCCCTCGATGTCACCGACCACGTGAGTCGTCTTCGTCTCCCGGAAGCCGATCCGGCGCTTGTGCATCAGGACGAGCGGCACGTCGAGCACCTGGGCGTACTTGCCCGCGAGCTTCACCCGCCCTTCGTCCGGCGCAACGATGACTGCATTCTGAAGAAGCTTCTTCCGCTTCTTGAACGGTGCGGAGAGGACGTGGACCGCCGTGAGTGGATCGACCGGGATGTTGAAGAACCCCTGGATGGCCGGGGCGTGGATGTCCATGAAGAGGACCCGGTCGACGCCGAGCGACTCGAGCGTCGTGGCCACGACCTTGGCGCTGATCGCCTCGCGGCCTCGCGCCATCCGCTCCTGCCGCGCGTAGGGGAAGTAGGGGACGACGACCGTGATGGAGTGGGCGGACGCTCGCCGGAATGCGTCGACGTAGAAGGAGCTCCATCAGGTGGTCGTTCACCGGCGCCGAGCAGGACTGGATGAAGAAGACGTCATCGTCACGCACGGGGTCGTCCACGATCACGTGGATCTCGCTGTCGGGAAGGCGGGTCGTGGTGCACCTGCCGAGCGGAGCCCCGAGGACCTTTGTGACCTCTTCGGCCAGGGCCGGATTGGCCGATCCGGTGAAGAGCCGGAGCGGGTGAGTGGTCTTCATCGGACGATCGGGTTCTTCTTCCGCGTGGCCATGAGATCCTCCCTGAAGGTCCGCAGTCTAGCGCCAAAGGAGCGAACACGTCTCTGCTATCCTCATCGGCAGACTCGTCTCACTCACGAACAGGAAGAGATCCACTCCGGCACTTTCGGACGCATGGTCCGGGAACGGGATAGTTTGTTCTTCGGTCGTTTCTCAGTCCCTGGGGCCGTTCTCGCCCTGGTTCTCGCCGTACTCCGCGCTCCACTTCCGGCGGGCGCGTTCGCCCGGCCGCACGTCGGGCGTCTCGCCGGCGCACTCGCCCTTGCGGTCCTTCTCGCCGCGCGCGCTTCGCCGAGGTCCAGTCGCTCGAGGTGAATCTGCTCGGCTCCTACGCCGTCACCGACTATGCGCCCTGGGTGGCGGACGTCTGGGGCTTCGCCAAGGACGGGCGGGAGTTCGCGCTCCTCTGCTGCGGGAACAAGCTGCGGGTACTGGACTGCACCGACCCCGCGAACATCGTCCTGGCCTCGGAGGTGGACCAGCCGGTCACGGCCAGCGACCTCAAGGACGTCAAGGTGTGGGGCGACTACGCCTACGCGTGTCAGGAACTGGGAGACGTCCTCGTCGTCGACATCTCGGATCCCGACGCAGCGGCACTGGTCGGCAGTATCCCGCAGGAGGAGATCTGCTGGCCGACGCCGTGCGAGTTCGCGCCGAACGGTGGCTGCCACAACCTCTGGATCGACGAGCGCGGCTATCTCTTCCTCCTCGGGGTCCACTTCCGGGCCACGCTCATCTACGACCTCGCGTCCGACCCGGTCCATCCCCGTCTCGTCAGCAGCTACAACCCCGGTTCGATCCACGACCTCTGTGCCTTCGACGGGATCGCCTATCTGGCCAACCCCGATCCGGTCCAGCCGGAGTGGGAGATGGTCGACTTCACCGACGTCCTGAATCCGGTCCGGATCACCGGCATGAGCTACGAGGATCCCCAGTACATCCACTCCTGCTGGCCGACCGACGACCGGAACTACCTCCTCACGACCGCGGAAGGGGCGGGGGACATCTCGTCATCTTCGACATCCGTGATCCCCTGAACCCAGCGCCGGTCTCGGCGTACGAGGCGGGATCCGGGAGTTCGATCCACAACATCATGACGCGGGGTGACTACGCCTACATCTCGTACTACGACCAGGACTCCGCATCCTCGACATCTCCGACCCGACCAATCCGATCGAGGCGGGCTACTACGACGATGATCTCTGGGACGACGTCTCGTGCAGCTTCGATGTCTATCGGGGGCTCTGGGGGATCTACGCGGAAGCCCGAGCGGCAACCTCTTCGTCTCCGAGATGTGCGGCGGTGGGCTCCACGTTCTCGACTTCACCCTCGACGACGAACCCGCGCCGCCGGACCCGGCGCCCTCGACCGGCTCCACCTCGCCGTATCCCCTGAACCCGACGTCGAACTCGGGCCTGGCCCCGACGGAGCTTCGCGCCGAACTCGAAGCGGCGGGATCCGTGACCCTCGAGATCTACGACGTCGCCGGCCGACTCGTCCGCACGCTCGTGAGCGGGGAGGAGCGCGAAGCCGGTCTCTCCACCTGGGTTTGGGACGGCAGGAGCGACTCAGGTGCCCGCGCCGACGCGGGGGTCTACTACGCCCGCCTGGCGCAGGGAAGGCGCGCGATCTACCAGAAGGTCGTCCGGGTCGGATAGGTCACCGGATACCGTACATGTGATTGGTATATGCCCGTGTGACCGCGGTGCACTCCACCGCCTTTCGCCCTTCCGACACTTACCGAATGCTCGTATGCTCGTAACCGGTGGGTTTGGAGTACCCCACGATCTCGCCCACCTGTTCCAGTGACCTCTTAGAGAAAGGAGCGTATGCGCAGCTTTTTCTATCTTTTGGTGGGGGTGTCCGTCGCGATGGACGTTGTGCTGGGGGCGTGGGCCAGCATCGGTTGGAGTTCCTTCGCGAAGTTCTGGTTCGAAGGCCAGCCTGAACTGACGAATGCGGGACCGCAGGTCGTCGGCTTGGTCTTGGGACTTGCCCTCTTGTTCTATGCCGCTCTCCAGGTGTTCGCGGTCAGGCAGGCTCGGTCCGATGATGATACCGGGTACAAGATCCTGATCGGATTCGGCGGGTACCTCGTGATCTCCGCCGTCATCACCTTCGCCGTCGCCCAGACACTCGATGCCTCGGTGCATTTCGGCAACGCGGTGTTTCTCGTAGTGGATGGACTGAGAGGTGCGCTGCTGGCGACCTTTGCCGTCCTCGCGATGCGGGAGCCCGCGACCGTGAAGGAGCTGAAGCTCCCTTCGGCTGAGGAGAGAGCCCGAATGCGCACTTCGCGCGAGAGAGGGGGAGAGCGCCGCCGTTCTGGCCGTCGCTCGAGTTCAGATTCCCCTCGTGGGAGTGGCGGAGGCCGGCGCCGTCAAAACGCCGCCCGTGGGTCTGGAGAGAAAAGAGAACGCGGTGGCCGTCGTCGCCGTCGTCCCTCTGGGAGCCGTGAAGGAGATCGTTCAGGTTCTCCTGTTCCGGCCGCCTGATCCGAACGCTAGACCGTCTTCATGAAGAGGCGGAGAGTCGCTACGCCCGACTCTCCGCCTCGCTTGTTTACATCCGCTCCGGCGCGTCCACCGTCAGGATCGCGAGCCCGTTCCGGAGGACCTGCCCGACCGCGAGCGCGAGCTGCACCCGGGCCCGCATCAGCTCCGGCGTCGCGGCCGTGAGCACTTCGTGCTCGTGGTACATCCGCGCGTAGAGCTTGGTCAGGTCTAGCAGGTAGTTTGCGACGGGTGCGACGGTCAGGTTCTCGGCCGACGTACGGATCATCGTCCCGAAGTCGGCGAGTTTCTTCAGGACGTCCTGCTCCTCGGATTCGACGAGGAGGGAGGCGTCGACGAGAGCACCGGCGAGGAATCCGCCCGCGAGCTCTTCCGAAGCGATCTTGCCCTGGTCGAGCCCCTTCCGAACGATCCCCTGGATCCGCGCATGGCTGTACTGGACGGCCGGGCCGGTGTCGCCGGTGAACGAGATCGTCTCGTTCGGGTCGAACTGGATGTTCTTGTCGGGGCTCACCTGGAGTACGTACATCTTGAGCGCGCCCTGCCCGATCGCCTCTGCCGTCTCGCGCGCCGCTTCCGGACTCTCCGCGTAGCCACCTTCCTCGATCTTGGCCAGTGCGAGCTCGTGGAGCGTGTCGAGGAGATCGTCCGCGTCGACCTTCGTCCCTTCGCGGGACTTGAGACGACCCATCCCATGGGGGAGGGTGACCATTCCGTAGGACGCGTGATAGCACCCGTCCGCCCAGGGGAACCCCAGCAGCTCGAGCATGGCGAAGAGGTTCTTGAAGTGCTGCTGCTGCTCGCTTCCCACCACGTAGATCGACCGGTCCATCCCGTAGTCGCGGTGCTTCAGCACCGCCGTGCCGAGGTCCTGCGTAATGTAGACGGAGGTACCGTCGGACCGGAGGACGACCTTGTCGGAGAGCCCCTTGCTCTCGAGCCTCGCCCAGACCGAGCCGTCGTCGTGGCGCTCGAACACGCCGGTGGCGAGTCCCTTCTCGACGAGGTCCTTGCCGAGCGTCCAGGTGTTGCTCTCGAAGTACCAGTGATCGAACTTCGATCCCATCCGTTCGTAGGTCTGCCGGAAGCCCGAGAGCACCCACTCGTTCATCTGCTTCCAGAGTGTGAGGACGGCTTCGTCACCGGCTTCCCACTGCCGGAGCATCTCGCGGACTGCGCCCATGAGTTCGGAGGCGTCCTCGAACTGAGCGTCGAACGTCTCTTCCTCGCGTTCGCGCGCCTTCAGCTCGTCGCCCTCGAGCCCCTTCTTCGCGCCCTTCGAGAACAGTTCGAGGTCGACACCCTGGGCGGAGGCGTACGCCGTCTTCTCCTCTTTGACGAGCTGGTCGAAGAGGATGTAGTAGCGGCCGACGAAATGGTCGCCCTTCTCGCCCGTGCTCGCGGGCGTCTCTCCGTTCCCGAACCGCTGGTAGGCGAGCATCGACTTGCAGATGTGGACGCCGCGGTCGTTGACCAGGTTGACGCGGATGACATCGTGTCCGGCCGCCGCGAGGAGGTTGGAGAGCGACATGCCGATCAGGTTGTTCCGCACGTGCCCGAGGTGGAGCGGCTTGTTCGTGTTGGGCGCGGAGTACTCCACCATGATCTTCTGCCCCGAAGCGGGAGGAGCCTGCCCGAAGTTCGCGCCATCCGCCACGACCTCGCCGAGGACGAGCGCCGCGAGCGAGCCCGCGTCGAAGAACAGGTTGAGGTAGGGGCCGAACGCCTTCACGTCGCGAACCGTCACTTCGAGCCAGTCCGGCCGCTCGTCGATGAGGGCGGCGCGCACCCGGGCTTCCCACTCCTTGGCGAGCTCCGCCGGGTTCCGCTTCACGCGCTTGGCGAGCTCGAAGGCCGGGGCGGCGAGGTCGCCCATCTCCTTACGCGGCGGGCGACCCAAGACGAGCGCGGGGCGGCCCTCTGCCGGTAGCTCCCCGGGCGCGAGTTGGACCAGGGCCTCCGCGAGGCGGGCTTCGAAGCTCTGATAGGACAATGGGTCCTCCTACGGATCGAAAATGGTCCCCAAAGCTACCCGCTCGGGGCGGGCTACGTCCACCCAGTCGATGGGGACGGATCTGGGGTACGGGTTTCTACGTATCTGATAGGCCGACCGTGTCGGATACGAGTCGTGTGGGCGCGACAGGAAGGGCACTTTCGAATGCTTGTCGGATCAATATCAGATAATCTGCAGTCCGTGATAATGATTCGTCATGTCAGATTTCTTCTGGTAGCCCGTATCCTTGTTAACCAGGTGAGAAGTAGATTGGTCTGCTCCCCTGGTCCCTCCGGTACCCCGCAAAGGGCCGCGCTCCAGTGAAGCCGTGTTTGCTCTCGCCTGAAGCTGGCTTCCGATCTCGCAATCCTCACCAGAGGGGACTCAAATGCTAAGAAGACTACTCGCGCTGAGCGTCGTTGCGACCTTCCTCGCCGTTCCGGCCATCGCCGGTACTGCCCACAAGGACGGGACGCCGACTCTCGACCAGACACCGAACGTCCCTCAGTCCGAGAGCACCATGCGCGTGACTGGGTCTACAACACAGGCGGAGTGGAGGACTTCGTTCCCGACACCGGCGGAAGCTTCGACGGTTGGGGAGAGTGGTTCATCACGACCGTCTACAACGCCAAGGGGTTCGACCTCACGCTGACCGGAGCCTCGGTTTGCTCGGGCCCGATGACCGAGGACTACGGCTGGCTCGTCTGGCTGGGCCTCCCCGGCCTCGTCGCCCCGACGGGCGATGCCTACACGGCTGACTTCTTCGGTCAGTTCACCCCGGTCGACCCGAACCCCGATACGTTCCCGCCCACCGTCTACACCTATGTCGACGTGAGCGCCGCGAACATCGTCGTTCCGGACGGCACCTTCTTCTTCGCCTTCGGCTATGACAAACACCGGCACCGGCGGTCAGACGAGCTTCAACGGCGTCGAGACCTGGGCCTGGTACGGCGGACTGTGGGATCCGGACGTCAACTACGGCCGGACCGCGATCCTCCAGGTGAAGGGTAACTACGGTGCTGTTCCGGTCCAGGAAGGCACCTGGGGCCAGATCAAGGGCCTCTACCGCTAAGTAGCTGCTTCGTCGTCACCGATTGACCAGGGAGCTGGCGCCCGGCGCCGACCCCCTGGCATTCTTGGTGGTTGTGGTGGGTGATCGCCTCCGGCGTGCGAGGGCAAGAGCGTTGCGGAACCACGGGCTCGCACTCTGGGCGAGCGGCGGAGGCGACGGCCTGGGCGGTCCGCCTCGCACCTCCGAGCCCGGCTTCAGACGGTCGGTAGGAACGCCGTGAGAAGGGCGAGGCTCGCCGCGAGGTCCCGCGTGTCGATCATCTCCGTCACGGTGTGAATGTAGCGCGTGCCGACCACGAGTTCGACGGCTCCGGCACCCGCCATCGCCCGCTGGAGAGCGGCCGTCCTGTCCACCGGCGGGGAGGATGGTGCGCTGGTACGGGATCTTCTTCGCCTTGGCTACGGCTTCGAGTTCTTTGACGAGCGTGTGGTCCGAGATGAAGGAGCTGTCCATGACGTGGAGTCCGGACGCCACCCTTGCCCTGAGCGTCACCGCTTCACTCTCCGGCACGTCCGGCGTGTCACACGCGAGCGTGACGTCGAGGCCGATGCCGATGTCCGGCCGGACGTTCGCCGCGACCCGCTCCGCGGAGCCCGACCTCCTCCTGCACCGTGAACACCACGATTTCGCGGCGTGCCCCGTCTTCGACTTGTCGAGTGCGCGCACCGCTTCGATCCCGAGCCAGCAGGCGAACCGGTTGTCGAGCGCCTTCGAGACGACCTTCTGCCCGATCTCGAGGAACGGCTCGTGCATCACGACCATGTCGCTGATCTGGACGATCTTCTTCACGTCCTTCGCGGCCATGCCCATGTCGACGCGAATTCCTTCACCGTCGGAACCTTCTTCCGGTCCTCGGGCGACGCGATGTGGACGGGATATCCACCCGTGGGTTCATCACGGCGACGTAGTCCTGCTTCTCGGCAGACGAGCACCCGGCGCGAGAAGAGATTTCCGGCGGCATCGAACCGCCCGCGGGGTTCAGGACGAGGAACTCGCTTTCGTCGTCGATCGACGAGACGTAGAAGCCGATCTCGTCCATGTGGGAGGCCATCATCACGCGGGTGGGGCGGCCCTCGGCGGGCCCGGCAGACGCTGCAGTGGCGGCCGCCGAGCGGGAGCGCGCCGTCTTCTTCTTCGCCGCCTTCGCCCGAGTCGCTGACGCGCTGGTCGCGTCGGTAGATCAGGTTGCTGCCGAGCGAGTCGTGACGTAGCGTTCGTCGAACAGCCCCTTCGGCCCCGCCAGGATCAGCTCGCGCGGACGCGCTCTCTGCGTCCGGGGATTCCGGGGTCTCCTACAAAAGCCTTCTGAGTAGATCGATGTTCACGGGAACTCTCCTCCGTTCGTGGGGGCCGGGCCGAGACGGGTTCGGGCGTCCGGAAAAGGAGAGATACTGCCACAAGCGGTGGCGGCGGTGGGCGACGCCCCATGCGGTCGCGAACGGTGGTGATGCGTCGGAGTGGCGCCCGGCGGCAAGTGGCCGGGCCTCGCTCGCAGCTGCTCCAACTGAACTCCGGGCCGTGCGTTCGTCCGCTAGCGGGAAGAGTGCCTTGATCTGTCCCCAACTCCGCTCGTCGACCGGATGCACGCAGTCGACGAGTTCCATGCCGATGCCGAGGGCACGTGTCGGGCCCCAGATGAGCGACACCTGATTCCAACCCGTCGGGTACCCGATGCCGGGAGCGATCCGGGTCGTCGGACAGCCGCCGAATCCGTCGAGGTCAGCCGCGATGTAGTACGCCGCGGGCTCACCCGGCCAGTTGCCCCAGTAGCCGACGTGGAGCCGGAACGCGTCGGAGCAGGGACAGCCGATCTCGAAGCGATGCGCTCACGGCGGGCCAGGTGCTGACGACACCCGGATCCGCGCCGGCGATCGTTGCTCTCACCACACCGGGCTCACCCTGGTCGTCGTCCCACACGTACAGGTCCAGCGTTCGAGCGCCGGCTCCGCCGGGTTGCGTCAGCTCCAGGAGGATGCTGCAGGCGTATCCGTCGGGGCATGGGTAGGCCTCCGCGAACGCTCCGTAGGTCGGTGTCTGTACGCCGTGCTCGGCCCCAGGTACAGTCGTCTCGAACGTGCCGTCCGCATTGAACAGCACCGAGCCGCAGTCGCCCTGGACGCCGGGAGGAACCGATCCGCCGAGGACTTCGGGAAGCTGAGCTTCGGGACCCCGGCCTTCGAGGCCGCGCTGCGTCGCGCGCACTTGGCGGATGCGCTCCACCCACTCGCCCAAAGTCTCGTTCCAGCCGCACTCGTCTCGGAAGGCACACGGATCCGGCGCGCACGGCTCATCGGGGAGCACGTAGTAGCCGCCCTCCTGCTCGCACTCGGATTCGAGGAGGAGACGGCAGTCGCCATTCGCGACGCAACACGCGCCCGGCGAGTCTGCGCAGATCCCGGGGCCGCAGACGATGCCCGTTCCGAGGAAGGCACCGGACAGCGCGTCACACTGTGCCATGGAGAGGAATCTGCAGATCTCGTCGTCATAGCAGCACGCGCCATCCGCGCAGGGATTCGGCTCGCAGGACGTATCCTCGGAACGGAAGATCCCGCCATACGAACCACACCCCTCTTCGGTGGCCATGACGCAGGAGTCATCGAAGCAGCAGGGGCCGGTGACGCAGGGGCCCGGTTCGCACACAGAGTCCAAGCCGAAGAAGGTCCCTCCGCTGTATCCACAGTCACTCTCGGTGCGGAGTTCGCACAGGCCGAGCCAGGAGCAGCACGCTCCGGTCGGCTGCGGATCGCACGGACCCGGGCCGCACTCCGTGGAGTCTCCCTGGTACGTTCCGCCCCTCTCGAGGCAGGACGCCTCGCTCCGGACGACGCAGTCGTCGTCCGGTTCGCAGCAGGCGCCCTGGGGAGGCGGCGGGCATGCGGCGGCGTCACACGAGACGAACTCGCCCGCCCAGCGGTCACCGATCCCCGTGCATTCGGACTCCAGGGTGACTTCGCAGCTCCCGTCGAAGTGGCAGCACGCACCGTCCGGGACGGGACAGGGGAGGACGCCATCGGTACCGAAGCCGAGCGCGCCGAGAGTACGGATCGGGTCCACATTCGAGGGGACGGAGTCGTCGGCCAGGGTGGCTCCGTGCAGAGGGTGAGAGGTCAAGCTCAGTTGTGCCGTGGCGTTCTCGTCTGCCAGGACCGAGAGCGCGCCGACCGTGACGAGGGGGTCTGTCTTCGCCGAGACCCAGGTCGTCGCGGTTCCGGAGCCGGAGGACGGCCAGGTTGCGGTCCCGAGATCGAAATCGCCGCATGTTTCCCAACTGAACACTGAGACCTGCTCGGGATACTCGATCCCGAACGTCACACCTGACAGGCGGGGTTCCGCGCCCTCGGGGAAGGCGACGAGGACGTAGACGATCAGGATCTCGAACTCGTCCGTGCTGACCGTGGCGCCGGCGCAGCTGCCAGCGCGGCACGGTGCCGCAGATGTCGGGATCGGTGGAGAGTTCGTCGGCGCGGACTGCGTGGAGGATCAGCGTGCCCGCAGAGTTCGAAGCCTGCGGCCATGCGGTGGGATGCAACCGGGCCGGCGACGAACCCACGGCGGCGTGGTATGTAGAGGGGCAATGAATACGATCGGTCTTCATGCGAGCGTTCCTTTCCACGGCGCCGTACGAGAGAGCACGCCGCGAGGGGACGAGCCGTCGCCACACGACGACTGTCGGTGCAAGCCGGACTCGGTTCCCTCTGGAACCCTGGAGATGGAACGGTTCGGAGAGATGGAGGCGAAGGCGGATCCACGTCAATCCGGCCCCGGTGTGATGGCTACACACCGGTATACCCTCGACGCGGCGTTCGTCCCATGAGAATCCGTGAGGTCCGGCGGAAGCGTCCGTTGTGTCATCCGGATCTACCGAGCAGGTGAAATTCAGGCTCTTTGTCCGAAGGGATCAGGGAGGGCTTCCGGGCAGGCTGCTGGAGCCGACGTCGTCTGAGCCCGCTCACGCCCCGCGGAGCCGGGCGTCGCGGCATGCGCTGAGTCGTTCGGTGGAGTGACGGCCGTGCCGCCGTCAGTCGTCGTGATGAAGCTGAGACCGCGCAGCAGCTCGAGACGCCTCCTGGTCGCTCCTGCGGGTCGATGACGGGTGTGGGTCGCCCGGCGGCACGAGCGGGCCGAACGCGGCGACCTTCGTCAGCGTGCCGAGTCCGGTCGTCCGTGACGACGCCGGTCGCCGGGTTCTGAAGACCTCCTCTGAGTAGGGCAGACCAGAGGAGCCAGAGAGGTCGATGACGCTCTCGACCGCGAGAGGGCCGAGGGCTCCGGCTCCAACGCCGCGGCCCGTCAGCCCGAACCGTCCCGTGCGCGCGGCCGTTGGGGTGTCCTCGAGCGGCCAACCGGGGAGCGAGAGCCACGCGCTTCTCGCGCCTTCGTCTGTCGCGATCGGAGCGAGCACCGGAACGAGCACGCTCCAGTAGACGTCGAGAGCTTCCTCGAACGCCCGGTCCCTCGCGTCCTGCATCGCCACGTCACGCCGCAGAACGCGCCGGAACACGTCCGGCCCGGGAAGGTGGAGGAGCCAGAGGTCCGGATGGTCGCGGCGGAGGAGGTACATCGCGGACTGTGCGTAGAAGAGGTCCGCCCGGAGGACCTCCGACGGGAGGCCCAGCGCTTCGAGCTGTGCTTCGGCCGAGGAGAGGTGCGGGGCGACGAGCGAGTCGGGTTGGAGCGACGGCGCGAGCTCGAGGAGGAGGGAGCCGGGGTAGGTCTCTCCCTGCGGACGGATCGCGCGGAGGCGACCGGCGTCGAGTCCGCTCGTTGGGACGCGGTCCGCAGTTCCAGGTTCGTCCGAGCTGCTCTCGTCCGAACGGCCACCGCCACGTGAGAGCTCCGAGCGCAGCCGGAGGTACGTGTTGTCGCTCACCACCGCGCCCTTCACTGACTCGGCCGGGTACGACACCCACCAGTTGATCACGTCGCAGGTGCGCCCTGCGTCGGTCGCGATGTTCCAGATCCCCTTGGATCCGCGCATGTAGCTCCGCATCGGTACGGGCCGGGTGAGACGGAAGAAGGGGAAGACGTCCTGGAAGAGCTGGAAGAGGCCGACCTGGTTCGCGCCCACGGTGAAGGGACGTGACAGTCCGCGCACGACCTGCGCCTGGTAGTCGACGATGCCGTGCGCTTCGAGCGGCTGTCCGGTCGCGACCCGCGTCCAGATCACGGGCGCGACGGGATGCTCGGGGGCCGGCACGTCGGCCGTCTTTCCTTCGAGAAGCGCCGCGAGCGGGCCGAGCTTCCCCTCGGCCGCGAGCCGTGCGGCGTCTTCCGCGCTGATACCGTCGACGGCGAGTACGCGGACGGGCGCTTCGAGCGCGCGAACGTCGTCCCGACTGAAGGCGCCCGGCCCGCTGGACTCGGTGTTCCCGAGCCGGAGCGCGAGGACGAAGATCCCGAATGCGCCGGCCATGTAGGCGAGGACGAGGAACGCCTTCTTGAGGTCTCCCGGTTGCGCCTGCTCCGGCTTCTTGAAGTGGACGATGAGGAGGTAGAACGCATACGTGAGGAGACGCGCGAGGAGTCCGGCCACCAGGATCACGGTGATGAGGATCGGGAGTTGATCGACCCCCGGATACGTCTCGGGCGAGAGCCCGCCGATCCGGTGCCACCGGCACCACTGGTAGCCGTAGAGCGCGGCTACGGAGAAGAACACCGCACCCGTCACGAACGCGGCCGTCTTCGTGTCGGAGATGTGGCGGCCCGTGTTCCGGTAGAGGAGCGTCTTCCCGAGCGCACCGAGCAACCCCAGCGCGAGGCAGAAGACGGTGTAGACGACGATGAGCCCGAACACGAGCACGGTGACGTCGCGCCCCGAGCGGAGGAGTTCGGGGTTCAGGACGAGCGTGGCCGCCGCGTAGAGGAGCCCGAGGAGGATTCCGCCGATCGAACCGGTGAGGAGTCCGACGCGGAGGTTGTTCTGGAACTCCGTCATCAGCTCGTCACGTGTCACGACCGGTTTCGATCCGCCGGCGGTGCGCTCACCCGAATCGCCGCCACTCCCGCCCCGTCCGTCCATCCGCTCGTCGCTCATTGCGGAAGGACTCCGACGTACGGCCACCAGAAGCGGATCGTGAGCAAGATGAGCACCCACGAGACGCCGAACATGACGAGCCCCGTCGCCGCCATGTCCCGGATGGTGAGGCGTCCCGACGTCAGCACCAGCGCCACGGCGGGGGCGCCGGTCGGGAATATGAAGACGAGGCCGGCCGCGAGTGCGATCGCGAGTGCGATCGGCGTTCCGGCGAGTGCGCTCTCACCCGCGAGTCCGATCCCGAGCGGCAGGAGGAGCGCGACCACGGCCGCGCTCGACATGCCTTCCGTGAGGAGCCCCGCGATGAGAGCGAGCAGCGCGAGGAGGAGGAACGGAGTTCCTGCGGTCCAGGAGAGGAGATGGTGCGCGAGCCAGGGCGCGGCACCGGTCGCACTCATCGCCTGGCCGACCGCGATCGCACCGCCGTACATGAGGAGGATGCCCCAGTTGACGTACTCCTCGGTGTCCCGCCACGAGACGAGCCGGAAGACGAAGAGCGAAACCGCGGAGAGGATCGCGACGGTCGCGAGGTCGGCCTGATGTCCGAGGAGCACCCATAGCCACGGTGGCGAGGAAGACGCCGGCCGTACCCCACTCGAGGAGCACTCATTGCCTGCTCCGCGCGTCTGCTCGGAGAGGGTGTCGTGGAGTGCGGAGACCGGGAGGTGTCCGCGGCCGTACTTGAGGTAGAGGAGGACGAACCCGATCGGGAGGAGCCCGAGCGTCACCGGGAACACGGCGCGTGACCACTCGAAGAACCCGAGGGTCTCGCCGGTCGATCCCTGGAGGATCGCGATCGCGAGCGGAGCCCTGGCCCCTCCGAGCAGCGTTCCCGTTCCGCCGATCACGGTGCCGTAGGTCATGGCGAGGAGGAGCCCCTGGGAGTAGCGGTGCGCCTCCGGATGCTCCGTCCGTTCCGCCGCCGCGACCAGCTCCAGGATGACGGGGAGGAGCGCGGCCGCCACCGCGTGCTCGGACATGAGCAGGCTGAAGAACCAGGAGATCGAGATGACGCCGAAGAGGAGGAGTCCTGGACTCTGTCCGAAGCGGGAGAGGATCCAGAGCGCGACCCGCTTCGAGAGCCCGGACTTCATGATCGCGGCCGCGAGGATGAACGCGCCCAAGATGAAGAAGACGGCGCTGTTTCCGAAGAGACTGAAGACCTCGCTGGAAGGAAGGACCCGGTAGAGGCTGAGGAGCGAGAGGGCGAGGAGCCCCGTGATCGCGAAGGGGAGGGCGGCCGAGATCCAGAGCGAGAAGCAGACGACGAAGATGCCGATCGTCCGGAATCCTTCCTGCGAGAGCCCCGGTGGAGCGGGGAGGACGGCCAGGATGAGGAGCGAGAGGACGGCGAGCTGGAGGACGAGGGAGTTCCAGGAACTCTCCCAGAAGACCCGGTTCGGATTCCCGAGCCGGGCCAGCTTTGCCCGGGTCCGGGCCCGGCGGAGAGATCTGTCCTGCAGTTGGGTCACCCTGCGGTCCTGTCGATCGTGTCGGTCGGGTGCCGTGGGGCCGCCTGGCGTCGCGATTCCGGCGCCCCGTGCGGCTGGGCCCACGGCCAGCCTCGTGTCTCTATCCCGCTACCTACGAATCAGATCGGGCGGCCCTTCCCGCACGTCCACTGAAACCGGAAGGCTAGCACGGGGCCGGAAGGGCGGCCAGAGCCACCTCCCGCCCGGGCCGGCGCGGGAAACACGAGGAAGTCACTGACGGCGCCGTCTTTCTATCCCCTATACTGCGCCGAATTCTCTGGTCCGTGTCAGTCGCTCAGTGAGGCGAGGAGGGAATCGAAATGTCGACGCAGACGATGCAGAACTCCAGCGAGTCGATCATCCACCTGGCGGAAACCGTCGGTGCGCACAACTACCACCCGCTACCGGTGGTGATCTCGAAGGCCGAGGGAGTCTGGGTCTGGGACCCCGAAGGAAGGAAGTACATGGACTTCCTCTCCGCCTACTCCGCGGTCAACCAGGGACACCGTCATCCGAAGATCATCCAGGCGCTGAAGGACCAGGCCGACCGGGTCACCCTGACCAGCCGCGCCTTCCACAACGACCGGATGGGCGACTTCCTCAAGAAGCTCTCGGACTACACCGGCTTCGACATGGTCCTCCCGATGAATACGGGCGCGGAAGCCGTCGAGACCGCGATCAAGATGGCCCGGATGTGGGAAGCAAGGTCAAGGGCGTCCCGAACGGGAAGCAGGAGATCATCACGGTCGCCGAGAACTTCCACGGCCGCACCACCACGATCATCTCCTTCTCGACCGATCCCGATGCGAAGGACCACTACGGTCCCTACACGCCCGGCTTCGTCACGATCCCGTACGACGACCCCGCCGCGCTCGAAGCCGCGATCAACGAGAACACGGTCGCGTTCCTCTTCGAGCCGATCCAGGGCGAGGCCGGCGTCTACGTGCCGAGCGAGGGCTACCTGAAGAAGACGTACGACATCTGCAAGAAGCACAACGTGCTCTACATCGCGGACGAAGTGCAGACCGGATTCTGCCGGACGGGCAAGAAGTTCGCGGTCGATCACGAAGGCATCCGTCCCGACGCGATGTGCCTCGGCAAGGCACTCGGCGGGGGAGTCTTCCCGGTCTCGGCCGTAGTCGCGAACCACGACGTCCTCGGCGTCTTCACGCCGGGAACACACGGTTCGACGTTCGGCGGAAACCCGCTCGGCGCGGCCGTCGCGATTGCGGCGCTCGAAGTGCTGGAAGACGAGAACCTCGCGGAGCGCTCGCACGAACTGGGTGAGTACCTCCGCGGCGAGCTCCGGAAGATCCGGCAGCCGAAGATCAAGCAGGTCCGCGGTAAGGGACTCCTCAACGCGGTCGTCTTCGAGGACGACTTCCAGGCCTGGGACGTCTGCGTTGCTCTCAAGGAGAAGGGACTCCTCGCGAAGCAGACCCACGGGAACATCATCCGCTTCGCACCGCCGCTCGTCATCTCGAAGGACGAGATCGATCACGCGCTGTCGGTGATCAAGAGCGTGTTCGAGGCGATTCAGTAGGCGACTCAGTAGCGGGCCCTCACGCGGCGTCTGTCCTTGTCTACGCACCCGCGGGGTCCTTCCGGTTTCGAGGGACGAAACCTGCAGGACCCCGTGGGCGCTCAGGGGACGTTTCGTGCCCGAGGGGCCGGACTGAGTCGGGCCGTGTGGGGGGGGCGCCTGTGGGGCGTTGCGGTTTTTGCGGGCGAGGTCCCGGGGCCCCACGGTGGACGGGTGTGATGTGAGAGAGCCGGCGGCACCTGGGGGTGTGGCCGGCTCCTTCGTTTCTGTGGATTGGGTTGTTCGTCTGGTCCGCTCCGGCGCTACTTCGCCTTCTTCGTTGCCTTCTTCGCCTTGCCTGCCGCTGCCACGCGCTTCTTCCTCGGGACCACGGCGACCGGAGTGCGGGACGCGAGCGCCTGGTAGAGGACGATCGATGCGGCGACGGAGGCGTTGAGGGAGTTCACCTTTCCGCGCATCGGGAGACGGACGACCCAGTCGCACTGGCCGGCGAGAGCACGGCCGAGGCCACGGTCTTCGCCGCCGATGGCGACGATGATCGGGACGCGGTAGTCGACTTCGCGGTAGTCCGTTTCACCGGAGGCTTCGGTGCCGACGACCCAGAACCCCTGCTCCTTGAGTCTCGCCGCGGTCGTCGCGAGGTTGCCGACGCGGGCGACCGGGATGTGTTCGATCGCGCCGGCCGAGCTTCGGGCGACGGCAGCGGTGAGTCCGGCGGAGCGATGCTTCGGCAGGACGACGCCGTGCACTCCGCACGCCTCGGCCGAACGGAGGATGGAGCCGAGGTTCTGCGGATCCTGGATCTCGTCCAGGAAGAGCAGGAACGCAGGCTCGGAGGCCGCTTCGGCCCGCTCCAGGATGTCCGTGAGCGTCGTGTAGTCGAAGGCCGCGACCATTGCCGCGACTCCCTGGTGCCGCATGCTCTGGGCGAGACGATCGAGGTGGATACGGGGGACGTGCTGGACCGGCACGCCCTGCTCGCGTGCTTCGTCGATCATCGAGGTGAGTCCGCCCGTGCCGTCGGCGATGAGGAGACGCAGCACCGAGCGTGTTCCGTCGAGTGCTTCGCGAACCGGGTTCCTTCCGAACACCCAGTCCGGCGCCGTCTCGTCCTCTCGGTCGGCGGAAGCCCACGGCGCGGGCCCGCCCTCCTCCGCATCGAAGTCGAGGCCGAGGGCGGCGCGTTCCCAGGACTCCGTTTCGAACTGGGTGTCGTCGTCGAACGGATCGAACCCGCGATCCGGGCGCGTGTCCACGCCCCGCCCGCGTCGATCGCCCGCGGCCGGGCCTCTCCTCGGGCCACCGCCGCGCGCGCCGTGCCTCTCCGCCGCGCCCCGTCTGTCGATGCCCACGCGTCCGCCGCGATCACCGCCGCTACGGCTCGCACCGCCGCTCCTGCTCGGCCCACCACTGCGGCTCGGTCCGCCACTCCGGCTCGGTCCGCCACTGCGGCTCGGGCCGCCGCTCCGGCTCGGCCCACCACTCCTGCTCGGTCCGCCGCTCCTGCTCGGACCACCACTCCTGCTCGGGCCGCCGCTCCGGCTCGGTCCGCCGCTCCGGCTCGGACCACCACTGCGGCTCGGGCCGCCGCTGCGCCCGCCGCTACCGCCGCTGCTGCGCCCCGGTCCGCCGCTGCGCCCGCCGCTACCGCCGCTGCTGCGCCCCGGACCGCCGCTGCGCCCGCCGCTACCGCCGCCGCTGCGCCCCGGACCGCCACTCCGCGCACCGCCGCCGCTACTGCTGCGTCCGCCTCCGCCGCTTCGGCCACTGCCTCCGCTCCGCCCCGCGCCGCCGCTTCGGCTCCCACTGCCGCCGGCACCTGAACGACCGCTCTTCTTCGGGGGTGTCATCGATTCTCCTCGGACGGCGCCACTCGTGCTTCCGCCCTCTCTTCTTCAGGCCTCTGTTTCGGTTCGAATGCAAGGAACGTGGAGACGAACATCGAAGTGAGTACGGATGCGGCGAACACGTAGAGACCTTTCTCCACGCCCACCTCCACGTTCGCGAATCCGCTGTTGATCCGGACGATCACGACGACGAGTGCGACGACGAAGACGTCGCCCATCGACCACTGACCTAGGTTCTTGATCCAGTTGAGCCAGCGCGAGCGCGACGGATCGCGCTGCGTCAGCACGACGCCGAGCGCGAGATACTTGCTCACGGGGAAGAGGATGGTGAACGCCGTGATCATGATGACGAGGAACCAGTCGCCGCGTTCGTAGAGCGTCCGGATCGTGCTGAGGAGCCGGATCGGATCCTCGGTGGTCTTGGTCAGACCCATCATGCCGATCGACGTCTTTACGAGGGCGACGTCCATGGTGAGGCTGATCGCATAGAGCGCGGCCGAGATCGGAAGGAGCACGGCCGAGATCCAGTAGAGAGGAGAGCGGCTCATCGAACGGTGCGCTCCTTTGGGCGTGTGAGTATGGGGTCGCCGATCCGGAGGAGAGAGAGAAGGACGGCGGCGCCGAGAGCGAGGAGGAACGACGCCACCTTGATGTCCAGCAGTTCCTGGAGGCCGGGCACGTTCTTCCACACGATGGTGGCCACGGTTCCCATGACCATGCCACCGATCGCGCCGCCGCGTGTCAGCCGTTTCCACCAGATCGCGAGGATCAGGGTCGGACCGAAGGACGCTCCGAGGCCGGCCCAGGCATACGCCACCATGTCGTAGATCAAGTCCCGACTCACGAAGGCGAGGAAGAGCGCGAGCGCGGTGATGGCGAAGGCGGAGATCCGCGCCAGGAGAACGAGCCGGGCGGGCGATTCGGTCGGTCTGCCTCGCCGCACGAGGTTCACGTAGACGTCTTCGATCAGGCTCGAGCTCGCGACCATGATCTGGCTGTCTGCGGTCGACATCATGGCCGCGACCGCGCCGGAGATGAAGATGCCCGCGAGCCACGATGGTACGAGTGCCTTCGTCAGGAGTGGCATGACCTGCTCGGCTTCCGCCAGCTCCGGGCCGAGTACGCCTCTACCGACGAATCCGATGAAGACCGCACCCCAGTACGCGATCAGCACCCAGCTCATCGCGATGAGTGTGCCGAGGCGGAGGTCCTTGACGCTCCGGATCGCCATGTAGCGCGTGAGGAGATGCGGCTGGCCGAAGTATCCGAGTCCCCAGGAGAGGTTCCCGATCATCACGCCGAAGACGAACGCGCGCCCGGTCTGCCCCGCGTCCATGGCGAGGAAGGGAGACGTCGCGCCTGGCTCGGGTGGGGGAGCGCTCGCGACCAACTGCGCGACGAACGCGTCCCATCCGCCCAGCTGCGCGATGCCGAGAATCGGAAGGATGAGCGCGACGGCGGCCATGAGGAGGCCCTGAAAGAGGTCCGTCCACGCAACGGCGAGGAATCCACCGAGCATCGTGTAGAGGACGACGACGAAGGCGCCGATCGCCATGCCGATCGTCCGGTCGATGCCGAACGTCGCTTCCAGGATCTGGCCCGATCCGACCAGCTGCGCGCCGATGTAGCTCGTGTAGAAGACGAGCAGGATGACGGTCGCGATGGTGCGGAGGCTCTGGTCACTTCCACCGAACCGCCTGGCCAGGAAGTCCGGGATGGTGAGCGCACCCGTCTCTTCGGACATTCGCCGGAGACCGCGCGCGAGGAGGTTCCAGCTCGCGAAGATTCCGAATCCGATGCCGATGACGGACCAGAACTCCCGAAAACCCGCCGCGTAGGCGGCGCCGGGGAGGCCGAGGAGGAACCAGGCGCTCTCGCCGCTCGCGCGCTCGCTCACGGCCGTGACCCACGGACCGAGCCTGCGGCCACCGAGGACGAAGTCGTCCAGCCCCTTCATGTACTTCACCGTCACGGCACCGACGACGAGCATGAGGAGGAGGTAGAGCCCGAACCCGAGGAGGAGGGAGCCGTCGAACGCTCCGTTCACGACGCCTCCTCATCGTCGTTCTTCCAGGAGAAGAACGACACGAGGGTCAGGACCAGGAGGAGGATCCAGGATCCGAACACGATCCAGAGTGTGGTCACGGGCAACGGGAACAACCTTTCGTCCGCGTCTTCTCCGGCGGATCGCGCTGGAGTCTAGAGGACGAAGGGGCGGAAAGCGACCGCCGGCTGCGGGCCGTCCGCAAGCGGCGGCCGCTGCTTCGCCGACACCTGATGCGACACCACGATCGTGGCGTCGCCGCCCCTCGGCGGCGGTTGGGTCACCGCTTGGCCGACCCCGCCGCGAAAGTCGTTGCCGCCGATACGCCGGTGCCTACCGTGAACGGGCTACCGGTGTCTCGCCGACCGCCCACGCGAGGCGCGCCTCGGCGATGGAGAGGCCGGCTCGTGACCGGGCTTCGAGGCTCGCGGCTTCCGTGTGCGCCCGCTCCGCTTCGAGGTAGCGGGCCAGTGTCTCCCGGCCTTCGTGGAACCGGAGCTCCACCACCCGACGTGCCTCCGCCGCGGCGGCGAGCCCGGCGCGTGCGGCGTCGAGACGACGTTGCGCCGTTTCCCGCCCGGACCAGGCCTCCACCACTTCCTGGACGACCGAGGCCTCGGCCTGCTCCCGCATCCGTTCGCGGCGGTTCCATTCCGCCGCCTTCGCTTCGATCTCGGCGCCGATGCCGCCGCCGCGGAACGCCGTCCACTCGAAGCCGACGGCGGCCGCATAGGTGCGACTCTCGCTGTCCCACTCACGCTCCGGTGTCGTCGAGGTGTAGCTGCCGGAGGCGACCAGCTTCGGCCAGCGCTCGCCGCGCTGCGAACGATAGGCGAGTTCCGCCGCGTTTGCCGCGCGCGCACTCGCTTCGAGGTCGGCCCGAGAGGTCACCATGGCGAGCGCGTCCTCCAGAGATGCGACGGCCGGTGTGGCGATGGAGGCGGACTCGTCCGGGCGGAACCGCTCGCGGTAGGCGAGTCCGAGCAGTCTGCCCAGCGCCGCTTCGGCGGAGTTCACGTCGCCCTCGGCCGCGATCCGTTCCGCGTCGATCGCGTGACGTCGCGCTTCGAGTCCGAGAACGTCGGCTTCCACGGTGCGTCCCACCTCGAGCCGCGCGCGCGCGTCTTCGAGCTCCCGGTCGATCTGGGCGAGCGCTGCCTCCTGCACCGCGACTTCTCCGAGGCTCGCGACGAGTCCGAAGTACGCGGCGGCCGCTTGGTACCGAACCGACGCCGCCACCCATTCCGCGCCGGACTCGCTCGCGGCGAGGCCCACGTGGGCCGCGTCCACCTGCGCACCACGACCGACGTCCCAGAGCACCCAGCGTCCCCGCACTTCCGCCCGCACCGCATCGACGTGGTCGGGCGGCGGGCTGAGGAGCGGATTCTCTCCCCGGGAGAGCGCCACGCCGAAGGTCTGGAACGGATCGTCCGTCACTTCCCAATCCGCGCTCATCTGGAGAATCGGCCAACGAGTCGAACCGGCGAGCGACACCTTCGCCGCGGCCGCGTCGACCTCCGTGCGCGCGATCGCGAGTTCGGGGCTGCGTTCCTCGAGCAGGGAGAGAACCTCATCGAAGCCGAGCCGGGGCAGCTCGTCGGTTGGTGTCGGTCCCTCCGATGCCGTAGCCAGAGTGCCGGCGGTGATGGCGAGGAGCGGCAGACCGATCCGGGCGAGGCGCGGGAGCTGCCTCCAGCGCGGGCCCCGTGCGTCTTCCGTGTCCGTCTCGTTCCCGCCCGCCCGCTGATTCTCCCCGCGCCGTTCCATCAGGAAGTACGAGGTCGGCACGAGGAGGAGGGTCACGATCGTCGACGAGAGGAGCCCTCCGATGACGACCCAGCCGAGCGGGGCCCACATGCTGGAGCCACTGAGGGTGAGGGGGAGGAGTCCCGAGATCGTCGTCACGGTCGTGAGTAGGATCGGCTGGATCCGGCTCGTCGCTCCCTCCACGAGTGCGTCCGCGAGAGACGCACCGTCCCTCCGGAGCTGATTGATCCGGTCCACGAGCACGATGGCGTTGTTCACGACGATGCCGGTGAGTGCGAGGAGTCCGATGAACGCGGTGAAGCTGAAAGCCCAGCCGGTGAGGAAGAGCGCGGCGACCGAACCACCGAACGCGATCGGAATGCTCGTGAAGATGAGGAGAGGGTGGAGGAAGGAACGGAACTGGAGTACGAGGATCCCATAGATCAGGCCCGCCGCCACGATCACGTTCATGAGCATCGAGAGGAAGGCACGGTCGCGCTCTTCGTCCTCTCCGATCACCTCGAACGATTCGTCTGCGCGGAGGTCGAGTGACTCGGCGAAGGGGAGGAGGTCCGCCATCACCTCGGTCGCGAGTCGGCCGTCCACGTCGGCGCCGACGATGACGGAGCGCTCGAGGTTCGTGTGCGAGATCTCGGCGAAGGTCGGCGCGAGTGTCGGTCGCGTGAGCTGGGCGAGCGGAACGGAGCCACCACCAGGAAGGGGGAAGCGGATCCGCTCGAGGTCGTCGATCCTCTCGTTCCCACTCTCGGCGACACGGACGACCACGTCGATCCCGTCTTCGTCCCGCCGCATCTCCGCGGCCCGGGCGCCGGCCAGGGCGAGGCGAACTTCGCGCGCGACGGCGAGGCCGTTCAGTCCGAGATGGCGCGTCTTGACCGGATCCACTTCGAGATCGAGCCGCGGCGCCCCAGGGCGGAGTCCGTTGTGTACGTTGATCGCGCCCGGGATCCGCCGCAACTCCGCGGCGATCTGGTCCGCGTGGAGAGAGAGCCGTTCGAGGTCGTCCCCGTAGAGACGGAGCGAAACCGGGAGACCGATCGGAGGCCCCTGCGTGAACGTCTTCGTTTCCAGGACGAAGTCCGGCGAATCCTGAAACGCTTCCCTCGTGCGCCGCGCCAGCTCCGGTAGCTCCTCTGACGACGTGCCGCTGACCTCGACCAGGAGTTCCGCGAAGTGGGTCGCGGCCGGCGCGCGGAGTTGGTTGTAGTAGACCATCGGGTTGCCTTCACCGAGGTTCGTCGTGACGCCCACCACCTCGGGCTGTTCTTCGAGCCACGCTTCGACCGCTTCCGTACGGCGTGACGTCTCGACGACCGACGTTCCTTCGGGAGCGTGGACGCGGACGAGGAAGATGTCCTTCTCGGCCCGGGGGAAGAAGTTCATGCCGAGGAACGGCGCGAGTGCGAACGGGACGAGCCCGATTGCGAACGCGATCCCGAGCGCCCGATAGGGCGCGCCGAGCGCGCGCTCCATGCTCCTCCGGTAGAAGCCGTCGACGATGTGCTTCCGGAACCAGGGGCTGAGCGACCGTCCCTCTCGACCGTCCCCCATCGTGAGCGAGGCGAGGAGCGGGGTGAGGCAGAGCGCGACGACCAGGCTCACGATGAGCACCACCGAAACGACGATCGGAATGTCGCGCGTGAACTCGCCGACCGATCCCGCCATCAGCATCATCGGTACGAACGCGGCCACGGTCGTCGCCGTCGAACTCGCGACCGCGGAGGCGACGAGATCGCTGCCGCCGATGGCGGCATCCCGAATGCTGGCTCCTTCCCGTCGCCTCTGGAGGATCGATTCGACGACGACGATCGCGTTGTCGACCAGGAGGCCCAGGACGACGACGAGGCCCGCGATCGACATCTGCTGGAGCGCGAGTCCGAACGTCGAGAGAAGCCAGAAGCTCACGCCGACGGAGAGAAGGAGAGCGGCGACGACGGCGAGGGCGGGCCGCCATCCCGCGAGCACGGCGACGAAGAGCGCGATGATGATCCCGCCCTGGAGGAGGTTCCCGCCGAACTCGTGGAGCCGCTCGGACACGTCCTTCGACTGGTCGGCCACGATCGTGGCGCCGAATCCCGCCGGGAGGTCCGCCCGGAACTCCGTCAGCACTTCGCCCACGTCCTTCGAGAGGTCGAAGACGTTGTGCCCTTCCTTCATGGTCAGGACGACGCTCACTCCCGGTTCGCCGCCGTGACGCACGAGGTAGTTGGGATCCGCGGTTCCGAGTGCCACCCTCGCGACGTCCTGGACGCGCACCGGGCGTCCATCGACCGTACGGAGGACGGCGGCGCCGATCGATTCGGGCGACTCGTAGCGTGGGGCGGAGCGGACGGAGAGTCGCCGGGTGCCCGCGCTCACCGCGCCGCCCGGAATCCTCGCCTCTCCGGCCGAGAGCGCATCCTGCACGTTGCCGAGCGTGAGACCGGACTCCGCGAGCCGGTCCGGATCCACCATCACGTGGACTTCCCGTTCGAGTTCACCGCGGAGCACCGCCTCCTTCACGTCGGGAAGGGAGCGAAGGCGCGCTTCCAGCTCTTCCGCCCAGTCGAGGAGCTGGGCCCGATCGCCTCCAGCCGAGTGGACGACGATCTGCATGACGGCGACGTTGGATGGCTTGCCGGCGAAACTCCGGACGTCCACGACGCCGTCGGGGAAGTTCGGCTCGACGGCCGAGAGTTCCTGGAGGAGGAGGTCGAAGGCCCGGTCCTTGTCCGAGTCCTCCCGAAACTCCGCATTCACGGTCGCGAACCCAGGCCGAGCCGTGCTCTCGACCAGATCCACTTCCTCGAGCCCGTGAATCGCCCGTTCGAGCGGCTCGATGATCTCCTCTTCGATCTCGTCGACCGAGGCGCCTGGGTAGACGACGGTGATGACGCCGCTGAACGCGGAGAGAGTCGGGTCCTCCTGCCTCGGCATCCGGAGGAAGCCGAGTACACCGAGGGCGAGGGCGGCGGTCGTGACGACGATGACGAACCGGTAGTTGCGGAACGAGAACGCGGTGATCGACATCTCTCTCAGCCCTCCACGATCTGGACGGAGTCGCCGTCACGAAGCCGGTCCGGGGTTCGACGACGATCTGTTCCTCCATGCCGAGTCCCGACGTCACTTCGACCAACCGGTCCCGCACGGAGCCGACTTCGATCTCGCGGCTGTGGGCGCGTCCTTCTTCCACGACGAAGACCACGCTTCCACGCGAGTCGACGCGAAGAGCCGAGATCGGGACGGTGGGACGGAGCGCATCTTCCGATGCCGGGAACTCGACCTCTGCGATGGTCCCCGCGAGGAGAGGACGTTCCCGGTTGTCGAGACGGATCAGGATCGGCACCGCGCTCGTCCGCGGATCGCCGCTCACCGGGGGATGGACGATGCGGCCGGTGGCGGTTCGTCCCGCGCGATCGACGGAGCGGACGGACACCGGCCCGCCGAAGTCGATCCGGTCGAGATCGCTCACCGCGAGCGACACGGTGACTTCCAGACTGTCGACAGCGATCAGCTCGAAGGCTGGTTCGCCCGCACTCACCACCTGTCCGAGCTCGATCCGATCGGACCGCACTTCGCCCGGGAACGGTGCGCGCAGAGTCGAACGCTCCCAGTTCCACTCGGCTCGGTCCAGCTCCGCCTCCGCGGCCCGGAGTTCGGCCTCGTCTGCATCGAGTTCCTCGCTCGCGATCGCACCCGACTCCGCGAGTGCGCGGCTTCGCGCGAGTCTGGCCCGGAGAAACTCGGCCCGAGCACGTGCCTGGTCCGCCGCTGCGCGGTAGGGGACGGTGTCGAGTGTCGCGAGAACCTCCCCCGCGCGCACCGTGTCCCCTTCGCGGGCCGCGATCCGCGCGACGACTCCGGCGACCGGGAAGCCGATCCGCACCTCGCGCACGGCGGAGAGCGTTCCCGTGGCCGTGGTCGATGCCAGGCCCTGCGTTCCGCTGGGCGAGGTCACCCGCACCGCGATCGATCGAGTCGACTCCGGCGGTGCGGTCGGTGCGTCCTTGGTCGCGCGGAGCACGGTCGCGACCGAGAGCGCGGCGATGATCGCCACTCCCAGGACGACTCCGGTGGACTTGACGATGCGCGTGCGGCTCATCGGGATTCTCCTTCGCGGTTTCCGTCTCGGGGTCCGGGCCCAGCATCCGATGCGTCCTTCGCGTTCGGTGATCGATCGGCGGCGACACCACGGAGGACGAGCTCCACGATGTGTTCGAGGCCCCTGTCGTGGAGCGCTTCGAGTGCGGCCTTGTCGTTCGGGTCGAGCCCCGCGGCCGCGACGTGTTCTCCGAAGTTCACGTGCCAGTTCATGGAGAGAGTGAGGAACGAATCGATGACGAGCAGCGGATCGAGCTCTGCACGCACCGCACCCGCCTCTTGTCCCTCGCGGATCCTCTGCACACCGAGGACGTACGGGCGCTCGCAGAGCTCCGACTTGTCGGCGGGGAGGAGGGAACCGTGTTTCCACCCCTGGTCCGCGTGCCACCAGGCCATGAGTCGCGGTACGTGCGGATGCTCGCGAAGGAACTGGAAGTGCATCCGGATCGCGCGCTCCAGCAGCGTGAGCCCTGCCTCGTTCGGATTCTCGAGCAGTTCGATCGTGGATTGGAAGTACGGCTCGAGCGCGTCCTCGAGGGCGGCCCGGAAGAGGTCCTCCTTGCCGGCGAAGTAGTGGTAGAGGAGCCCCTGCGGCACCTTCGCCTTCTTCGCGATGTCACTCGTCCGGGCGCCGTGCAATCCGTGCGCCTCGAAGACCATCCTCGCGGCCAGGAGGATCGCGGCCCGCGTCCGGATCGGATCTCTCGACTTCGTCTTCTTCGTGGTGGTCTGCGGATTCATCGAGCCCCTCCGTTGCCTTCCCTTTCGGCCGAACGAGGGACATCATACAGTATTTTACTGAACATTCACTCAATAAGTTGTGGATCGAAGATTGTGTCTCCGGTGCGGGCGCCGAAGAGGATGTCGTTGTCGCCGTGGCAGTTGGCGACTTCATGTCCGAGTTGAGGGAGATTCGTGTAAGTATCACTGCTGAGGCTACTTGACGGATCCGTACCATTTGTGGATCCACAACCTGGAGGACACCCGGGATGGGTTTGTTCGGCTCGAACCCCGAGAAGAAGCTGAAGAAGGCGGAGGAACTCCTCGGCGCCGGGCGGCACTACGACGCCCGGAAGGCGTTCCTGGAACTCGTGCGTCAGGGTGCGAAGGTTCCCGGCTCGACGCGGGAGGCGGCGGTTCGCGGAGAGCGCGAGGCGCGGCAGGGGATGGTCGAGGAGCGCGTCCGAGAGGCGACCGCGCTCGAGCGGGCGGGGGAGATCGGCGCCGCACGTGACCGGATCGAGACGGCACTCGACCTGGCCGGAGACGACATCGACCGGCACGGATTGGAAGAGACCTTGAGGCGACTCACGTCCCAGCCGCGCACCGGCGCACCGACCGATGCGTCCGAACTGCCGCGGGACCTCCTTCCGGACCGGATGGATCGCGAGACCGCTCCCGCGGCGTTGGACGAACCGAGCGAGGACGAGGTGTTCGGCCCGGACTTCGAGAGTACGTTCGAGTTCTACATGGAGACGGTGTCGCGTGACCTCGCCGAAGTCTTCCGTGCACAACCCGAACCGTTCCGTCGCGGCTATGTCGCCTCGCTTCAGGGCGCGCCGAAGATGGCGCTTCGCTACTACGGGGAACTCGGCGCGGTCGAACTTCCGCCCGAGGTGGAGCTCGAGCGCGCGCGTACGTTCCTCATGGATCGGAAGGCGGAAGATGCACTCGCGGTGTTGGACGGCATCGCGAATCCGGACGTCGCGACACGCTGGACGCGGGTCGACGTTCTACGTGAACTCGGTCGCCACGAAGACGCGGTGAGCGCGGCGGCGGAGCTGGTGAACTCGCTCGCCGAACACAACGAGTCCGCGGATGCTCTCCTCGCGTGGACCTTGCTGGATGCGGGCCGGCCCGCGGAAGCGTGGGAACATCTCGAGGGGTGGGTGGCGAACGGAACCATCTCCGAAGAGGTGCTCGTGCCGGCGGCGCAGGCCGCATCGCTCTTGGGCCGCGCGGTAGAAGCGGCGAAGCTTCTCGAGGGGTTGATCCAGTACCGTCTCCACGAGAGCCTGCAGTCGGGACGGGAGCCGAACTTCCCGGTGCAGGCGGGGCGGCGATTGCTCGGCCTCCTGCTCGACCGGCCTCCCGTCGAAAGGGAGAAGGAGAGGATCCGGGCGCTCGCTCTCCATCTCCTCGACTACGACGAGATCAACGCCGAAACGTACCGGCAGATCCTCCTCGAGTTCTGATGTGGCGGGCGGTCGCCTCGTCGACCGCCTCCCGTCTCCGTGGCGACGGCGCCATTCGCAGTGGCGACGCCTCCCGTCTCCGCGGCGACGACGCCACGCCCGCCTCCATGTCATGTCCAGTTTCGTGGATCCAAGTCCGTGTGCGGCTTTGGAGTGGGGTGTTCACCCACCCTCACAGCGGGAACGGAACTCTAAAAAAACTTTCTAAGTCGGCCAAGACCAACGGTCTACGTCCGCGCGTATTTCACCATCCCGCAGCCATTTAGGCCTTGTTGGCCTTTTTGTCATAAAGTAAACTTCCAAGCGCCTGGCCTAGGGGCTGGACATTGGGATCCGTTACCTGGGGGGCCTCGCTTCCCGCGTTGCTTCTCGTTGCCTTCTCGATGATCCGTAGGCTGTGCATGAACGACAACCAGGGCTCAACTCCCGTCGTCCCTTACCCGGGGGCGGTGGGTCGTGCGCAAGATGGAGGGTCGATCGGATGAAGAAACTCCTAGGGTTTCTCTCCGGTGTGATGTGTCTCGGTCTCGCTGCGAACGTGGCATCCGCCGGTCCAAATGCCGGCGGTACGCTGATCGTTCACGGTGATCCGAGCGTCGTGTACACCGTTGATATAGACAACTACTGTGGCTTCGCACCGCTTGCGGGTGGGTGTGAGAGCGCTTTGACCAACTACCCGGCGGACGAGACGTTCGTGTGGTGGGTCAAGGCGGCGTTCCCCGAAGGGGCCGCTCCGCGTCTCGCCGGCGTCGTGTTCGGCGTGAACTACGACGAGGCGGCGATCACCGTGCTCGGCTTCGGTCCGTGCGGTGACTTCGAGCTGGCGGATGGATCCTGGCCGGCTCCGGGATCCGGTACGGCCATCACGTTCCAGAATGCCCAGACGAGTCAGCTGGTCGACCTCTATTGGTTCGCCGGCTACAACTACTCGTACTACGGCGCGGACGTGAGCTTCGACCTCATCGCGAACCCGTCTCAGGGCGCAAAGTTCGCGGACGACTCCGTTCCTTCGATCCTCGACGACATCGCGGGTCTCGGTATGCTCGGCTTCGGGAACAACCCGGGCTCGCTGCCCTGCCCGGCTGCCGGTGCTCGCGAGGGTGCCTGCTGCTTCGAGGACGGTTCCTGCCAGATCCTCACGGCCGACGATTGCGGTCTTGCTGCCGGCACCTATCAGGGTGACGACACGGTCTGCGATCCGAATCCGTGCCCGCAGCCCCCGGCGACGGGTGCCTGCTGCTTCGAGGACGGTTCCTGCCAGGTCCTCACCGCTGATGACTGCGGCCTTGCCGGCGGCAGCTACTTCGGTGACGACACGGTCTGCGATCCGAACCCGTGCCCGCAGCCTCCGGTCTTCGGCGCTTGCTGCTTCGAGGACGGTTCCTGCGCGGTGACGACCGAGGCCGACTGTCAGGGCACCTACCAGGGTGATGACACGGTCTGCGATCCGAACCCGTGCCCGGCTCCTCCGACGACGGGTGCCTGCTGCTCTGACGCCGGCTCCTGCTCGATCCAGACCGAGGAAGACTGCCTCAACGCCGGTAGCGAGTACCTGGGTGACGGTGAGCCGTGCTCGCCGGATCCGTGCCTCAAGCCGGGTGCCTGCTGCTTCGACGAGGTCTGCGAGTTCATGAGCCCGTACGACTGCGAGGACATGAACGGTGCGTTCCAGGGTGAGGAGACCAGCTGCGATCCGAACCCGTGCGTTCCGGCCTCCGGCGCGTGCTGCTTCCCTGAGGGCATCTGCGAGTTCCTCAACGAGGTCGACTGCGACGCCGCCATGGGTGATTACCAGGGCGACGGCTCGGTCTGCGATCCGAACCCGTGCCCGCAGCCTCCGGTTGGTGCGTGCTGCTTCGAGGACGGCTCTTGTATGGTCGTCAAGCAGGCGGACTGCCAGGGTACCTATCAGGGTGACGACTCGGTCTGTGATCCGAACCCGTGCCCGCAGCCTCCGGCGACGGGTGCTTGCTGCTTCGAGGACGGCTCCTGCCAGGTCCTGACTGCAGACGAGTGCGACGCTGCTGGTGGTGTGTACCAGGCTGACGACATGCCTTGCGATCCGAACCCGTGCCCGGTCGTTCCGGTGCAGGAGCGTTCGTGGGGCGAGATCAAGAACACCTACCGTCGCTAATCGCAGGTAGGCGTTCTGGAGGAGGCTCGTCCTTCTCCGAAAGCCAGAAGAAGCCCCGACCGTGAGGTCGGGGCTTCTTCGTGGGTTGTGGTCGGGAGATTGCGGATTCTCCTGCACCGTTGCTCCCCTCACGAACCCATCGAATCCCCTGACCGCTCCGTTCCCGGTCCATGGCCTCAGAATGCGTACTTCAGATCATGCGTCCGCTGGCACTCCCCGAGGATCGGCGTGAACACCTTCCGCTCGTAGTAAGCCTCCCAAGTCTTCGCCATGGAGTGACGCTTTGGGAACTGCCGCCGCCTCAAGATGTCGAACCATGTCAGCGGCCGGTCCGCGAGTCCGACCTTCATCGCCGTCGTCTCCTTCCCCCGCTTCTCTCGTCTTCGCTTGATGTAGTTCCTCCAGACCAGGAAGAACGACAACCTTTCGAGCGCTCCCATCCGCCGTTTCGAGAACGAGATCGTCTCTCTCCGGTGATTGGCGTGACTGTGCCGGATCAGGAGATCGGCCAGGTTGACGGGGAAGAGCGGGTTCGCATGGGTGCGCGCCTCTTTCGATGACGTCCGACGATGGTCGATCTTCGCCCTCGGCCGGGAACGCAAAACGCGCTGAATGGCGCGCGGATAGGCGGGGTGCTCGTCACTGTGGAGTTCGAGAGTCCCCGGACTCCGATCGACCAGAGTCTCGAGGAGCTCCGCCATTCCTGTCTCCACCGCCTTGGGATCCGGCCGACCAAGTCGGTCCTCCAGTTCCTTCCGGATCACCTTCTGCCGTGGAGTCATCTTGCCCTTCCTACGAAGGGGACTGTCCGTGAACGCGTAGAGGTACCAGGAGTTCTGCCCGACTGCGAGGTTCACGTGGAAGGGGAAGTACTGGGAGTACTCGAAGGTCTCGAATCCGTCTACGACGACCGGCTCTTTGATCTCGACCTTGGCGAGTTCTCGGGTCTGAAAGAGGAGACAGTGACGGTTGAGTCGGGACTGGTGAAGGGCGATCGTGGAGTGCGAGACCTTGCGGATCCGTGCCGCCTGCCTAAGCGCGGTTCCGTTCGAGAGGGTCTGTGCGACTTGAGCGAGGAGGCGTCTCTTCTTGAGCCAGTAGGTCGCGGAATAGGTGCGAGTGGAGAACCGTCTGCCACAGTGCCGGCAGCGGAAGCGCTGGAATCGCCTCTGGTCAGACGGTCGCGTGAACCATCCGTCCCGGACCCAGTGCCAGGTTCGGTCACGTGGCAAGTGGAAGGTGCACGTGGGGTTGGGGCAGAAGGGCGGGCGACGTGGTATGCGATGGGATCGGGGTGTCGGTCGGATGACGCTCATACCCAAGGCAGTGCGTCATCCGGGCCGACCGATCACCAATCTCCCCGCCACAACCTACGGTCGACGGATAGGGTGCGGGACGAGGGGGGATGGGCCCCACATCTGCACTTCGACGTTCGTGACGAACGTCCGGAACTCGGCGGTCAACTCCTGGAACTCCGGATCCTGAGCCAGGCTGGCCCAGTGAGCGAGGCTCTCCCACACGGAGGTGCGGCGGACATGGGGTGTGCCGACCAGGCTCCGGTGAGCGCGGAACTCGATGAACCCAGGAGCGGAGAGCATCATCGCCGTAGCCCTCTTGGCCAGCCTGGCGTAGGCCTCTTCGTCGACACCGGGAACGAAATCGTAAGTAAAGGCGATCTCGACCATCTGACACTCCTCTCGAGGACGGACCTGAAACGATCGGCCGACCATGAGGCCGCTGGACTCGAACCGCGGATGCGGCCAGTCGATCCTACTCGCCTTGTCCCGGGCGTCGATCAGGGATGTCCGAAGGGCGTTCGGATCCGGGTGCTGGTGCGTGTCGGCCACCCGTCCCGATCCCGCGCGTCGGTCCGATCCACCGCTTTCTCCGGAAGTAGACGAGGAGTCCCACGGCCATAGCCAACATGAGGAACCATGCGAACGGGTATCCCCAGTACCACGAGAGCTCCGGCATGTTGAACGGAGACGCGCCTGGGTTGAAGTTCATCCCGTAGACCCCGGCAATAAACGTCATGGGGATGAAGATGGTCGCCGTAATCGTCAGCACCTTCATGATCTCGTTCATCCGGTTGCCCACGCTCGACATGTAGAGGTCGAGGAGGCCGGAGCCGGTCTCGCGCGCGTCATCGAGGAGTTCGATCAGGAGCGCAGCATGATCGAGGCAGTCCCGGAAGAACACTTCAGTGTGGGGGCCGATGAGAGGAGCCTCCTCTCTCACGACGAAGGAGAAGAGTTCCCGGTAGGAGCGCGCGATCCGTCGGTGTGGTTCCAACTCGTGACGGAGGTCGAACAGTTCGTGAACGATCGAGTCGTCGAGCCGTTCGAGGATCCGTGTCTCGATCTCCTCCAGCCGGTCTTGGTACGAGTCGACCAATGGGAAGTACGAGTCGAGGATCGAGTCGAGCAGGGCGTAGACGAGGTAGTCCGGTCCGGCCGTTCGGATCCGCGACCTGCCGGCCCGGACTCGAGCGCGCACTGGGTCGAAGCAGTCTCCCGGAAACTCCTGGAAGGTGAGGACGTAGTTCTCGCCGAGGACGATGCTGATCTGCTCCGTGTGCCGTGGATGGGTGGGGACGGGCATGCGCGCGATGAAGAAACAGGCCCCGTCGTAGACCTCCATCTTGGGACGCTGGTTCGTATGCGCGATGTCTTCGAGAACGAGTGGAGGGAGATTGAACTGCGCGCCGAGGGCCTCGAGCGTTTCGATCGCGCCGAGTCCGTCCATGTTGACCCAAGTGACGGGATGGCGTCCGAGGAAGGGCCCGATGGCGTCGAGCGAATCGATCGCAGCCTCCTCGAGTTCCGACTCGCCGAATGCCATGACCTGGATCTTGGGAGGTGGGGAAGCCGGGTCGACCAGCAGCGTGCCTGGAGCTGCACCCGGACGGATCCGGAGTCGTCGTCTCTGCCGGCTCTTCTTGTGCGGTTTGAGCTTCGACCGATGTCCCGCCATGAACTCCTCCCGCGGTGGGGGCTAGGTGGTGCTGGCGTCTGCGCGCCGAATCGCCGGAACCCGGGGATAGCGGTGCGTTGGGGCTCCGAACCGCCGGGACGTGGAATCGCCGGAGCGCTGGAACCCGCGACCCCGGAACCCGCGACGCCGGAACCCCGGCGTACCGAATCGCCGTTTCGTCATCGATTCCGTGGCGGCGCGGGGAGCGTCGCCCACCGATAGTACTTCATCATCTCCTCCGGGCGGACGACCTCGAACTCCGCCGTACGTTCCACCTTCCTCCGGCCGACGCGGTCGAAGGCCTCGATGTAGATCCGGTAGGTGCCGGGATCCAGCGATCCGAGTCCGAACGATCGCGCGATGTTCCACTGACGAACGCCGTACTTGATGAGCCGATCCTTCGACTCACCGAGAACGATCTCGTAGGCGACCTCGCCTTCCTCGTCCAGCCGTTGCAGGGATACCTCGACCTCGACGGTGGCGACGCCGAGGCGTTGGGCGAGATTGTAGAACTCGATGTAGTAGGCGAGGTCTTCTCCAGGCAGGAAACGGCGGCTCGCTCTCGGCCACACCTCGATGGCATCGGGGTCGGGTCCGTAGGCGACCCATCCGGGGCTGACCTCCCGCTCCACGTCCAACTGGACGATGCCCTGCAGTTCCGACGTGATCAGGATGTCGGACGCTTCGATTGCATCTGACCCAAAACCGGCGACTTCGTACTCGACCGAGTTGTCCACGCCGACGTGGAGCGTACGACCGGATTCGTCGCGCAGCCGGAGGAAGGACGGGATCTGGAAGCGTCCGGGAGGAACACCGTCGACCATGAACCGGCCTGACCTACGCCGGAACTCACGCGTTCCGGCGTAGGTGCGCTCGCGATCGAGAACGACGTCGTTCTCCTCGTCGAGTGCCCACCTCCCCGGACCGGTCGCCCGGTAGATCGCGGACTGCACGCGCGCTTCGCCTTCGTATCGCAACCCCTGGAGCGGGTAGCGCACGGAGTAGTTGGGGAGGACAGTGTCGAACGACACCATCACCCGCGTAGACCCGCCAGGAAGCCGGAAGCGGGTCACATTCGTGTCGTAAGGGTAGGCTCGTCCCAGGAATCCCGCATCGAACCGGTAGAACGGCCACGGCGGGGGACGGAGGCTGTCCTGGGCCGCGAAGTAGCCGCGCCCGCCACTTCGGTCCTCGAACAGGATCGACTTGTGCGTCGTGCCGGCGGGATCCCAGGCATAGTCGAAGCGCCAGGTTTGGTGGACGGAGAAGTCGAAGGCTGCGTTCGACTCGATGACGGACGCAGAACCCGCGCCCAGACGCTCCCATCGATTCGGCGAGCCGAACCGGAGAAGCGCGCGGCCCGGATCGGTCATCGGCCCTGGCTGCCGAATGTCGACGTTGTCGAACCGGAGATAGGCCTCCGTCACCCGTGCGAAGTAGTCGATGACGTTCTCGAACACCTTGGGTGTTCCAGGGATCGGGTCCCAGCGCCACCAGTACTCGTAGACCCACTTGCTCTTGTCCGTGGCGCGGTCGTAGGCGAGCTTGTCGTCGTCGGACCACAGATCCCAGGGAACGGTGAGCAGAATGTGCAGCTGTTCGAGGTCAGGCGTTACCGCCGCGAGTTCTCTTGCGGCCGCGAAGTACGGCGCGGCACGTTCGTGCTCGAGCCGCTTGGTCTGCCCGAGACCCAGGATGAGGTTGGCACGTGCGAGGGAAGGGGCGTCGACGTAGGCGTTGGCCTCCGCCTCCGCCCCCGCAGTGACGCTCCCGGTCTCCGGGGCGACGGCCTCCGCGTCCGCGGCGACGCCCCCGGCCTCCGTAGCGACGCCCTCCGCCTCCGCGGCGACGCCCGTGCCGGAGTTGCTTCGGTCGACCACTCGTCTGGCGAGCACTTCGGCGGCATCGAGCGAATCCGAGGCGAACTGGAGCCGCGCCATCTCCATGAGGAGCCACGCCGGAGCGCGCTCGACTCCGCCGCTGCGCGCCACCATGGCCTCCCCGATGGCGCGGGCTTCGTCCATGGACTCGGAGAACCCGAGCAGAGTCCATTGCCGAAGGTGCTTGCGAAACCTCGAGAGGTCGATCAGGTCCGTTGGGCCGTGCCCGGTCTCGTACTCGTCGAGTGCGCGGATCGCGTTCGAACGAAACCCGGCCATGTCCAGGTACGTGGCTTGGACGGTCGCGAGGATCGGATCGTCCGGATCGAAGGTGCGTGCTTCCTCGAGGAGTTTTGCGCCACGGACCCGTTCGTCCGCGTTCCCTTCGCGCATCCGAGCGAGTGCCCATCTCATGTAGAGTGCCGCCGCGCGCCGGAACTCCGCGGTCTCTGCGTCCGTGGGCGTCCCGAGACGAAGCCGCATCACGGCACCCGCGCCGAGGTCGAGCTCGTCGACTTGCCCGCGGATCGCGTCCACCTCCGCGTCCAGCTGCGCGCGGATCCCCCGCTCCGAGGGCGTCTCCGCTTCCGCGATCTCGCGAAACACGGACTCGATACGGCCGAGTGTCTGCGCCGCCGTCTCCGTGCGTGGCTCCAGCAGCGTGCGCTCCGAGAAGAGGAGTTGTTGTGGACTCGGCCGCGGTTCCGGTCGCCGTGGTTTGTACGGCTCCAACCCACCCGCACAACCCGATGTGAGTGCCCAAACGAATCCCCACGAGATGGAGGCCATCGCGACGAGCAGTTGCCGTGTTCCCATCGCCCTCTTGGCAGATCCGACTCGACTCGGCGTTGACGACGTCCCTGCGTCGCCCAGCCCGAGAATGTGTGCGGTCCGAGCTATCCGTTCAGCCATCGATCCAGCCAGGCCGAGATCCTCTCGATCCGATCGATCCGTCGGTCCGGGCGTCCCATGCGCGACATCCCGTGTGGTTCAGCTGGGTACCGAACGAACTCGCACGGGACGCCTTTGCTCTTGAGCGCCGACCAGAGCTGTTCTCCCTGATCGATCGGGCATCGATGATCCTCTTCCTGATGTTCGATCAAGGTTGGGGTCTTCATCTTGTCGAGATAGAAGAGCGGGGATCGACGGAGGTAGTGCATCGGGTTCTTCCACGGCTGGACGAATCCGAACTCTCTCGTCCACGCGGGGCCGAAGTCGCTCGCTCCGAGGAAGCTCAGCCAGTTCGAGATGGATCGCTGTGTGATCGCGCACCGGAAACGCTGCGTGTGGCCGATGATCCAGTTCGTCATGAAGCCGCCGTACGAGCCGCCCGCGACTGCGAGGCGTTTCCGGTCGAGCATCCGATAGCGCCGGGTCACGACGTCCGTGAACTTCATGAGGTCCTCGTAGTCGTATGTACCCCAGCGACCCACGATGCAGTTGAGATGTCGCTCCGAGTAGCCCGTGCCGCCCCGCGGGTTCGCGTAGAAGACGATGAAGCCACGCGCCGCGAGCACCTGGAACTCGTGGAAGAAGGCGTTCGTGTACTGCGCACCGGGCCCGCCATGGATGTAGAGGACACCTGGGTGCTTCCGGTCGCGCCGTGCGCCCAGTGGCAGGAGAACCCAGCCCTGGACTGGGTGCTTTCCCTTCCCTTCGAACCAGACGACCTCAGGCTCGGCAACGCGTCTCGCCGTCAGCCACTCGGTGTTCAGGCTCGATCGACGAACGGCATCGCCCAAGCCTCCCGCCGACGGGGCGGAGGATGTGGACGAACTCGACGAGGGCGGCAGGCGTCGCTCGAAAAGCTCTCCGGGCTGGGTCGGATCCGCCATCGTGTAGAAGACGCGACCTGTCGCGAAGTCGATGTCGAAGTCGGCGATCACACCCGTGTCCGCGACGACCGACTCGGGACGTCTCTGTTTCGGCGAGACCCGCCAGATCTCCTGATTGCCCTCGTTTGCAACGATGAAGTAGATCCACTGTCCGTCCGGGCTCCAACGGGGCGTGGGGGTTCCGGCGTCGCCGAAGATGTCCCCGACCGCGGAGTTCGAGCACCCGCGGTCGAGCGACGCGGTCAGCTCGACCGGACGTCCACCCTCACTCCGAACCACGTAGAGCTTCGTGTGGCGCTGGTTCCAGGCTTCCTTCGCTTCCGGGCGCCCGAGGAACGCAACCCACTCTCCATCCGGACTCAGCGAGATCTCGGACACCGGGCCTGCAAACGTGGGGATTACTTCGACGTTTCCCCCTCGCATCGCGATCCTGCAGAGGTCGTCGCGGAGCGGTTCGAGGTCGGGGTCCTTGCTTCGGTTGCTCGTGAAGTAGACCCAGCGTCCGTTCGGAGAGACGCGCAGGTTCGATTCGTCGTACTGGTCGTCCTTCGTCAGCGCGTTGGCCCGGCCTGTCTGCGCGTCGATCTTCCAGATGTGGGTGCGGTTCTTCGGGAGGTACCCTGCCCCGTCGATCTTGTAGACGAGTCGCTCGATGTGACGGACGCGTACTTCGTCTGCTCCGGCATCACCCCGCTTCTTCGCTCGTTCCCGCTCCTTCGCTTCCGTGTCCTTGAGCCGCACTCCGGCGATGATCCACCGACCGCTCGGATGCCAGACGAACTCGGAGATCGATGCGTCGAGTGTCGTGAGACGCCTCGCCTCACCTCCGTCGCTGTCCATGATCCAGATCTCGGACGAACCGCTCCGTGAGGAGAGGAACGCAACCCTACTGCCGTCGGGCGACCAAGCCGGGGCGCGATCGGAGTTCCCTTCCTGCGTGAAGGGACGGAGCTCCGGTCGCGCGGAGTCGAACGGATCCAACGCCCAGAGCCGCGTTTCTGTACGCAGGGTCTTCGGGCTCTGGCTGGATACCGACACCAGGAGCCGGTCGCCCCCGGGAGAGAGACGGCATGTGTTCGGCATGCGGACGAGGTAGAGATCCGAGGGGACGACAGGGGTTTTCTTGGGCATCCGATCTCCGTTTCCCGAGCGTGGTTCGGCTCAGGATAACGGAATGGGACGGGACCGCGTAGGTCGTGGCCGGGAGATTGTGGATCGCTCGGGCGGAAGTAGCTCAGTGCGGCTGCGGTAGGAAGCGGAACTCGCCAAAGGAACTCAGCGCGACCTGCGCATAGCCACGGTCGACGAATCTCTCCGCCGTCAGCTCTTCGACGCCGCCATCGCTCCGGGTGTGGATCACGAGGACCGGGACATCGAGCGGCATCTCACACCTGAGGTAGATTCCGTGCGCTTCGAGTCCCGCCGGCAGGACGAGACAGGCCGACTCCCCGGTCGGGCGCAGCTCGAGCTCCTTCGTGCCCGCATATGCACCGCCGCGGACGACGAGGGTGAAGGCACCTGACCGCATCCAGCCCCCCATCTCCCCAGGGACCTCACGTCGAACGGTCGGCGCGAGGCCCGATTCGACGGAGGCGTGCACCGCCGGGCCGTGTCCGGCCCGCCCTGGTTCCGCCGCGAGTGCATGGTGGGCGGCGAGGAGGAAGAGGGCTGCGAAGAACACGGAGCCGAGCAGGGCGACGAGGACGCTCTTCTGGATTTCCGCGCGATGCATCATGTGTCTGGTCTCCCGGTTGTGGGGCGAGCTGTGGATGGACATCAAAGCTCCGTGCCGAAACACGTATCGCGAGAACTGCCAGGAAGTTGCGTCTTTCGGGGATTCTTCTCGTCGGGGGAACGGACCTGACGGTCGACCGCCGGGAGGAGTCGGTCCGGCCGCAACCGTCAGTTGGAGAGAGGGTTGGGGGACGACGACTTCGAATTGGCCGTCGCGTGGTCCGGACCCCTCACCGTACCGGAGGGGACACGTGGGTGAGCCCACCCGGTCCTTCACGGCCGATCACCCAATCCGAGCGGTCGGAGGCTCGGCGTGGATCGTGAAGCGACCGTCTAGCCGCTCCGATGCCGCGTTCCGGTCCGACCAAGGGGTCGCGACGGGCCAGTGGCCTGATGGTTGTGGCCGGATGATTGTGGACGGTGCGGTCGCAAATCGCACGAGTTGAACGATCTGGGGTGATTCTGGGCGGTTCGCTCTCTCCTTCGCGCTTCCAGGGGGAGACCCGATTCGGTCAGCGCGACTTCCACGCGTCGTATCCGCAATCACCCGACCACAACCTATGTGGAACGGACGGGGGAGTGGAGGGTACGATCACCACGAAGTGACCCGCCGCCCAGGTGGATTGCCCGCCAGTCAGTCCAAGGAGTCCAGCTTGCGCGTATCCAGGATCCTAGGTCTCGGTTCCCTTTCCCTGCTCGGAGCCGTTTCCCTTCTCTCCGCGACGTCGGTGCCGGCGGAAGCCGTTACGAAGTTCTTCGCCTATGGCTCCGGGGCCAGTGTGCAGACGGAGAGAACCGACGACGATATCTTGAACCCGCAGGAGATAAAGGAATGGGAGCCGGGATGGCAACTCGGTCTCGGTCTGCGCGTCCACTCCGCGAGTGCCCGGACGGTTGCGGACAAGCCGAAGTGGGAGGCGCGCCTGCGCCTCGGCTACATGCAGGGGCAGCTCGCTGACATCCGCTACGAGTTCGCTCGGGACCGCGCTCCTATCTACGACTGGAACTCCCTCGAGACGACGGACGTGACCGGTTTCACCCTCGGCGCGACCGTGGTTTCGCGGCTGACGAGCAGTGTGGGTGTGTTCGTGGGGCCGGCGATCGAACGGATCAAGCTCAAGGCAGACTATCGGCGGACGTGGAACGGAACGGTGCCCGACTACTACAACGGAACGATCTACGGTGGGGATCGCGAGGCGGACGCGGAAGGCACGGCAATCTACGGCCTGCTAGAGGTCGGAGCGAGGGTCGAACCCGCCTTCAGTCCGGTGGCGCTCGAAGTGTTCTGGGTTCCGCGCCGCGTGCGCATGTCCACGACGCAGACCGTGGATGACGACGGCTACAAGGCGGACTTCGCCGATCTCAATGCGGGCGTCGGACTGCGCGCGACCTACGACTTCTGAGCCTTCGTCTCAGATCGTGCGGGGTCACGAGATCTCGAACTCGGTGACGAGTGAGCGGGCGAGCACTCGGCCGGCACCGTCGACTGCTTCGACGGTCCAGCGATAGGGCCCAGACTGGAGTCCCGGCAGCAGTTCTTCCGACGGACGCCAGTTCTCTCCCCAGACGATCATCGGGTCGACCACCGGCGTTCCGTTGAGCGCGTGGATGCGAACCAAGTAGTTCACCGCGCCCGCCGTCCGATCCCAGGAGAGGCGGAGCTCCGGAGCCCGGACCGGCATCACCGGCGAGATGACGCTGAGGGTTGCCATCTCCGCGACCTGGGAATGGGTCGGCTGGTCGACTTGCCCGCTCGTTCTGAGGTAGAGCTGGACCCCGACCAGGAACACCGTTGCCACGCCGAGCAGGACCCAGAGCACGCGGTTGATGTGAAGCGGGTTCGGGCGGTCCGAGGTAGCGGATGACGTAGCGGAACGAGTGGCCTGATTCGCTCCCAGGGGGCGGGGACGAGGGTACACGGGGCGCTGCTGCTGACCAGCAGGCCTCGGATCGGGAATCTGAGGAGACTCCTCGGGTGCCGGAAGTGCCATAGATGGTGCCCTCTTACAGACCGCCGCCGCCGGAGTGGCCCGCCCGTGGGCCGCCCCTCCTGCGTTATCGGCGTTGGCGGCGGAAATCCGCAGGGCAATCCCTCCCGCGGAACCGGCTCCAAGTGGGAAACCGCGGAGAGGGATTCGCATCTATCCGTTGTCGGCGGACCACCTTAGGCTGAGGGGCGACCGTCCCATGGGCGGTCTTGACGGAGGGCTCGCGAGAGCCTCGGATGTCCTCCTCCGGGAGGTTCGAGAAGGGAGTTCGACTCGTGAAGATCAGGATCGAGTACTGCGGGGCTTGAAACTACCTGCCCCGGGCTTCCAGTCTGGAAGCCGTGATCGAAGACAAGTTCGAGGATGCGGAGATCGAGCTCGTTCGTGGGAGCGGTGGGATCTTCGATGTTCACGTCGACGGGACGCTGATCTTCAGCAAACACGAAGTCAGCCGATTCCCAGAAGACAAGGAGATCCTGGACAAGCTCGCGGCGCTGGCGCCCTAGCCTCGCGTGGAACACGAACCCGCCCCGACGCGTCCGGGGCATGAGGAGACGGAATGGGAAGGATCATTGTCGGAGCGCTCGTGATCCTGGTCGCGCTCTTCGGACTGAGGCAGTTCAGTCAGTCCCAGAAGGGCGACGAGGCACCAGCGGCAGGTGGAGAGGTTGCCGCGTCGATGGAGTTGATTTCATACATCACGCACGGTGATGAAGTGGATGTCAATGCGTTCGTGCCCGCTGAGGGCTACGCCATCGTCGAGTTCACTGCGGATTGGTGACCCGGCTGTCGCCAGTTGGCGCCTCAGTTGGAGGCGCGAGTCCAAGCCAAGCAGATTCCTCTCCGGAAGGTCGACATCGTGAAGTGGGGCTCTCCAGTCTCCACCCAGTACTCGATCCAGTCGATTCCGGCCCTGTGGCTGTACAAGGACGGCAAGCTCGTCAGCAAGGACAGCCAACAGGTCTTCGATCACCTCAATTCGTGAGCCAGCACTCCTCAGGTCTGCACCCTCGTCGACTCGACCGAGTCGACGAGGGGCGACTGAACTCTCCGCCCGCGCCGGTTCACCCGGCTATCTAGTCTGCCAGAACCTCGACGACGTATGCCGGCTCGAGGTCCCGCCCGGCTCTCGCCCAGGGCGTCCACACTACGGCGAGTTCCTCGACCGAGATCTCCGACTTCTTCGGTGGGATTTCGATCCGCTCGAGTTCGAGATTCTGCACCTCGAACTCACCCGTCATCGTCTCCACCTCGGACTGGAACTCACGCTCCAACTCGGCGAGCTGCGCCTGGAGGGTCTCGAGGTTGTCCTCCGCCCTGCCGAGGTCGCCCTGCTCGCGCGAGATCCGTGAGGCGCTGCGCACTGCCGTGGTTGCACGTCCGACGTTTCGTGAGCTCACCTTCTTCTTGCCGAAGAACGCGCCGAGGACGGTGGCGCCGACGGAGATCGCTGTTTGGAGCTTCTGGTGCTTCAGCTGGTCTTCCTCGCGTGCGATCCGTTCCTCAGCCTTCGCGATCTTGGAGCGGACCGACTCGTACTTCTTCTCGTACTTCTGCCTCAGATCCTCGACCCGTCGGTCGCGTTCCTCGCGTGAGGCGAGGGCGAGTCGGCCGCGGAACTCGGCTTCGGACTCCGCCGGCGCCGAGATGACATCGAGGGAGTCACAGACGAAGAGGGAGAGGAGCTCCGTGCGATAGAGAGTCTGGACGAGGGTCTTCGACCAGGACTTGTAGGACGCGGGCCGTTCCGCCTCTACCGGTAGATCCGCGAAGCTGGCACCGTGCGCGGGAGTATCGTCGTAGTCGAGTTCCGGCGTGATCCGTTCGAGTCCATCCCACGGCGAACGGGCCGACTCGGGCTCGAGCATCGTCATCGCGATCCGATCGACCCAGACGTCGACGTTGTGCTTGGCCCGCGTGTAGTGAAGACGTGTCTTCGCAACGAGGGTCGGGCGATAGACGATCGCGTTGGAGTCGACGCGTCCGGTCCAGGCGAGGAACCGCTCCGTGACGTCGGGGGGAAGGACCGGGCGGGGTGCCGGCATGCTTCCCTCGCCAGAGTTCGGCGCACGACCTGGCGAAGCTGTGGTTCCAGGTCCGGCAGCGGCTGTACTCATAGTCGCTTCAGCGGCTGCAGTCCCCGAGGCCCGCGCGGCTGCGGAAGTCGCCGCCGAGGGCGCCGACGCGGTTCCGCCACTCGGCGATGCCGTTCCGATCGTTCCGAGATCTCCCCCGGCTCGATTGGCTCCGGCGATCTGTGGGGAAGATCTCCGCGGATCCATGAGTACCTGGATCTGCTGACGGGTGAGCGGGCCGCGCAGGTAGGAGAGGGCCCAACGCGTGTGGAAGAGAGTCGGCTCCGTGTCGTGCACGTTGTTCATGAGGAAGACACGCTTCCCGAGGCCGGAGAGGAGTGCGTCCATCTGTGCACGATCGAACGACTGCGCGTTGGCCGCCGCGGCTCCTTCGAGCCCGTCGATGACCCGCATCTTGTCTCGCTCCGTCTGGAGTCGTCCGAGGAACCAGGTCCCGCAGTTGGAGAGTCCCTTGTAGTCGAGGTCGACCGGGTTCTGCGTCGAGAGCACGACGCCGACGCCGAACGCGCGCGCCTGCTTGAGCAGCGTCAGCATCGGGGTCTTGGACGGTGGATTCTTCGAAGGAGGGAAGTAGCCGAAGATCTCGTCCATGTAGAGCAGTGCGCGGAGGCTCGAGGTACCGCTCTGAACCCGCATCCACGAGATCAGTTCGTTTAGGAGAAGAGTGACGAAGAACATCCGCTCTGCTTCGGAGAGGTGCGCGATGGAGAGGACCGCGATGCGTGGTCGTCCGTCCGGAGCGTAGAGCAGCTTCGGGATCTCGAGCGGATCCCCCTCCATCCAGACCGAGAACCCCGGGGACGCGAGGAGGTTGTTGAGGCGCATCGACAGGCCCAGGCGGTCCTTGGCCGGGAAGATCGCTTCCAGGTCCATGACGCCGATCCGATCGAACGGTGGGTTCTGGATCTCACGGATCAGGTTGGGAAGGTCGAGGGATCGACCTTCTCTCCATGCCCGATCGAGGAGGTTGGCGACGAGGATGTGCTCCCGGCTCTGGATCGGATCCGCGTCGACGCCGATGAGGCCGAGAAGCCCGGAGACGGTTCCGTTGATCTTCTCGCGAACCGCGTCCGGATCCGAGAGGATGGCCTCGGGGGGCGCTGAGAACGACCGGAGCACCTTGAGTGGCAGGCCTGAGTTGCTGCCCGGGGTGTAGATCACGAAGTCGGCGGCGTCACGCAGACGTTGGATCCGACTTCCGTCCTGTCCCCAGGTTGCGAGGCCGTCTTTCCAGAGCTTCGCCGTAGACGCGGCGAACGCATCGGGAGTGAGGCCCTTTCGAGTCGCCTCGGCCGGATCGACCCACGGCGCGAAGCTCGAGGGTTGGAGCTCCGGGAACGTGAGGAGCAGGTTCCCGAGGTCGCCCTTCGGATCGATGACCAGAGCGGGAATCCCGTCTATCGCTGCCTCTTCGAGCAACGTGACGCAGAGCCCGGTCTTCCCGCTCCCGGTCATCCCCACGCAGAGCGCGTGAGTGGTCAGATCCTTGGCGTCGTAGAGGACCAAGTCCTCGGTCGGACCCTCCGCTCCCGGTTCGATCCGCTTCCCGAGGTAGAACGCCCCCAACTTCTCGTAGATCTCGGACATGAGCCTCCTCCTTCTCCGGCGCATGGTAGCAGGGCTGGCTGAGAAGGAGGAGGCAGCAGGCTACCGTCTCTTCGGCGGGGATCCGTCGGCCGAAGAGGGGCGGTAGCCTGCGAGGAGCACCTTGCTCGCGAGCTCGACGCAGTTCTTCACCGCGAGTTTCTTGATCACCTTACCCCGGTGGGACTCGACCGTCTTCTCGGTGATGCCGAGCGTGGTTCCGATGGTGCGATTCGTCAGGCCGCGCAACGCGTGGTCCAGGACTTCACGCTCCCGTCGGGTGAGGGAGCGGATGATGCGGAGCACCCTCTGCCGCTCCAGCTGCTCCTCGCGCCCCCTCCGGTCCTCGATCACCGCGTCCTGAACCCGCGCCGCGAACTCCTCGTCACTCAGCGGACAGAGGAGGAAGTTGCGCAGTGTTTCGACGGCCTGCGCGGCCCGATCGATCTCGGGGTGGATGGTGAGGAAGAGCACCCGGTAGTGACTGCCTGCGAATCTCGGGTTGCCCAGTACTTCGAGGCCGGCCGAGTGGGACGGCCGGAGGTCGAGGAGGAGAACTCCAGGACGGTCAGGGTCGAATCGCTCGAGGAAACTCTCTGTACTCGCGTAGCCTTCCACGAGGAATCCGAACGAGCGGAGCCGTGCGGACATTCTCTCGAGGAACTCTCTATCGTCATCGACCAGGAAGATGGTGCTCGGTCCCATGCTCACCCCTGTGAGTGATCAGCTGGGCCACACGCGAGCCGAGGACACGAGCAACGTCGAACGCGATCCACGCCTGCGCGGGATCGTGCCTGGTTTCTATGCCCACCTCACCCGGACTTCTGGGAGAGTCCGCTCGCCGGTTCCAACTGTCAGCCCCGTCTGGTGGCGCACCGGCCGATAGCGGCCAGCCCACCTCTGCCTATTGGTCTCCGGCCCCGCGTGTCGTGAACAAGCACGACGCGGGACCCTGATGCGGGGGGAAACCCCCGGACCTGTACGGTAAGACAGTGGACATTGCGTATGGTGCACAAAGGCATCTGTCCAATTTGATGGACACGCCGCTTGGGGGAGTGGACAAGCAGGTCCGAGGGTACGGAAGACTCCTGAACGTCGGAAGCTCCTCAGGCCTCGTACTGCGTCGGGTGCCAGTCGATCCCGAGCTCACTCGGTGGCGCCATGTACCCCGCGAGGGCGGAGCTCGCGACCACGATCGGGCTCGCGAGGTAGCCCTCCCCGCCGATTCCCATCCGGTTCTGCCAGTTCCGGTTGAACGTCGTGATCGCCCGCTGGCCCGCGGCCAGGGCGTCCGGGCCCTGCCCGAAGCAAGGGCCGCACCACGAATCCCGGATCTGTCCGCCGACGGATCGGAACACCGCTGCGATCGACTCCCCTCCGAGTCGCGGCTCCGGGGTCTCGATCTGCGCTTTCACACCGCCCGAACCGGGGAAGACGACGAAGTCGGTGGCTGCGCGCTCGATCCCCTTGGCCTTTCCTGCTTGGATGACGAGCGCGGCTTGGAGGAGGTCCGTGTAGCTTCCGTTGGTGCACGAGCCGATGTATGCCTTGTCGAAGGTGATCCGATCCTTGGCCACTTCCTCGGCGGGGAAGGCGTTCCCCGGGCTGAAAGGCTTGGCGATCATCGGAACGACGTCGGAGATGTCGAGCGTCTCATCGATCTCGTAGCGTGCATCGACGCCCGGCCGGATCGGAGGATAGGGAAGGTCCGTGAGCCCCTTCTCGCGGTACCAGGCGTACGTGACCTCGTCCGCGGCGAAGATGCCGTTCTGGGACTCTGCCTCCGCCATCATGTTCGCGATCGTGTTCCGGTACGCGATCGGCAGCTGTTGGTTCACGTCCACGAACTCGACCGACATGCCCTGCGATTGTTTCGCTCCCCACTTCTCGAGCAGACGGAGGACGATGTCCTTGCCGCCGACCCACGGCTGGAGCTTTCCGGCAATCACGACCCGGCGTGCCTTCGCCATCGTGAAGAAGACGTAGCCGGTGGACCATCCGAAGCCGAGCGTGGTCGAACCGACGCCAATGCCGACCGCGCCATAGGCGCCGTACGCACGGGAGTGCGAGTCCGCTCCTGGGATGAACTGACCGGGAAGGACGAGCCCTTGCTCCGGGAAGTAGAAGTGGAAGATGCCGTCGCCCGGAGTCGCGAAGTACGGCTTGCCCATCGACTGGGTCCGGGCGAAGGCGCGGCCGATTTCCGTCTGCTTGTCGTCCGCGTCACGTCCCGTGAACACGAAGTGGTCACTCGCAACGGCCGCCTGTCGCGGATAGATCTGGTCGCGGGTGATCTGATGGAACGTGTGGATGGCGAAGGGCGCGGTTCCGTCCGAGGCGGGGAGGAGGTCGGCGTAGACCCGGAGGGTCGCGCCGGGGACGACTTCGGCGCTCTTGTCGACGCGATGAGCCCAGATGATCTGCTCCGTCGTCGTCAGATTCCTTGCGATCTTCTCGTCCGGCCAGTGGACTTCGGGGGCGCGGTGTGTCGCGTCCGCGAACTCGCGGCGCCCCACGTGGAAGATTCCCCCGCTCTTCCGGATCTCGTCCTCTTTCGCGGTGAGCGGAATCGGATCGTAGATCTTGTCCTGTGTGAGGTTCGTGAGGCTTCGGGATGCGGGCTCGAACCGGAACCTATCTCCGTCCTTTGCGTCCTGGACGGCTTCTGGGCATTGGATCACGTGAAGCCCGAGGTTGAGGGAGTTTCGCCGGAAGATGTCGCCCATGTTGCTCCCGACGACGATGACGAGTTCGTGTCCCGCCTCTTCTCCGATCGCCTTGAGCCCGGCCGGAGACATCTCTCTCGAGGAGCCGATCGCGAATCTGTCGCCCGCGATGAGGAAGTTCTCGCCGCGGTGGACCCGGGCGCGGAAGTCCGGCATGAGATAGCGGAAAGCGCCTTCCTTCCACCTTCGATCCAACTCCTCGAGTGACTCCGAGACGCAGTCCGCGGAAGGAGTGATCTGGTCGGTGTCGATCGCGTCGAGCTTGGACTGAGGTCGCTTCGGGTCCCAGAAGATGAGGGCGGTACCTTCGACCGGGGGGCGAGAACTCGTTGCTGTCTGGGACTTGTCGTCCGAGATGGTGTTCAGGTCGACGCCGGGCTTGAGCCGAGCGGGTTCGATGACGTGCACGCCGTGTTCCTTCCCTCGAATCCTCCTGCGCAGGGCAGGTTCACCAATCCGCAGACGATGTCCGGGACGAATGCGTCCGGCTTCCTCGTCTTCAACTTCTCGCGGCCCGAACCTTCGCGGCTCAGGCTTCTTCCGTGTCGGCGGTTCCCGGCAGGGGATGTTCGAGGATGCGATACTCCTCGACCGGGCGTCCAGCGATGAGATGTTCCTGGATGATCCTTTCCAGGACCGGGGGATCACAGTTCGCGTACCAGGTCCCTTCCGGATAGACCAGAGCGATCGGTCCGGCCTGGCAGAGCCGGAGGCAGTTCGCCTTCGTCCTCGCGACGCCGCCGGCCTCGGAGAGCCCCAGCTCCCTCAGGCGGGTCTTGAGGAACTCCCAGGCCTCGTTGGCCCGCTCCCGATCACAGCACTTGGGATTCGATTGGTCACAGCAGAGGAAGACGTGCCGACGGGTCTGGCCGATCCCGATGGCGTCTGCCTTCCGGAGCAGGGACTCTCGCTCCCCGTCCGGGGAGATCTTCTCAGGCTTCTCGTTGGACATGACGAGGAGAAGATAGCACGATAGCCACCGTTCGTCGGAGTCCCTGCAAACGATCGTTCGCGGACGCCGCGGAGGTCACGCGGGCCGAGGTGAATGATGACGGATGCTCTGGTGCGGACCGTCGCTCCGGCATTCGGGCTCGGGCCGCGTCCCGGTTTCCTGGGTGAGTCCCGTCATCGAGGGTGGATTTCTTTGGAGAGTCTCTTGAAGCACATCACCACGATCATCAGTGACATCGACGGTGTGATCCTCCACAACAACGCGCTCATCGACGGCGCGGAGAGGTACATCGCCAAGATCCAGGAGTCGGGACTCAAGTATCTCTTCCTGACGAACTATCCTTCGCAGACCCGGAAGGATCTCAAGAACCGGATCGCAAACGCGGGGGTGGACCTCCCCGAGGAAGCGTTCTACACGTCGGCGATGGCGACGGCCGCCTTCCTCGCCCGGCAGGACGGGAGGAAGGCGTACGTGATCGGGGATGCGGCACTCACCCACGAGCTCTACAACGTCGGATTCCTCATCACGGACATCGATCCGGACTTCGTCGTGGTGGGAGAAACGAAGTCGTACAACTGGGAGATGATCCAGAAGGCCTCCTGGTTCATCATGAACGGTGCGCGTTTCATCGGGACGAACCCGGATGTCGCGGGTCCGAAGGGATTCCCTGCCTGCGGAGCCCTCTGCGCTCCGATCGAGAGGATCACCGGCAAGCGGCCGTTCTTCGTCGGAAAGCCGAGTGCCTGGATGATGCGGGCGGCCCTCAACGCAGTGGACTCCCACTCCGAAGAGAGCATCATCGTCGGAGACAACCTCAACACCGACATCCTTGCGGGCGTGCAGGCCGGGATGGACACCGTACTCGTTCTCTCCGGGTACTCCTCCGCCGACGATCTCGACAAGGTGCCGTTCCGCCCGACCCATGTCTTCGAGAAGGCAGGGGACATCGACCTGTTCTGAGGGACGCCGGCGGGTGAGCGGCGGAGCGGTAGGGCGTCAAACGGCTCTGGAAGGCCCGGCTGCTGCGCTGACGATGGAGCGGTCTTCGCCATCGGTTCGAGCCCCTCGACCCGGCCGCTCGATCGCACTCTAGGTGAGGAGCTGCCGAAGGACCGTGGCGTCTTCCGCCCAGGCATCCGGTGCCGAGGCGCGCGCGAGGTCACGGTCACCGAGGCCCCATCCCACGAGAATCGCCGGGATCCCCGCGGCGCGCGCCGCCTCCGTGTCGATCCAGGTGTCGCCGATCATCACGGCGCACGCATTTCCGCGCGAGCCCTCGAGCGGGCCGAGTACTGCTTCGGTCGAGGCCGTGGTGGCACTCGACGTCGACACTGGGGACCGGTTCGGATGAGTGCATTTCTCGATCGCGTACCAGATCGGATCGGGGGCGGGCTTCCGCCGGGGGAGTGTCTCTCCGCCGACGACCACATGGAAGTAAGGAGAGAGTTCGAGCCGGTCCAGGATGTCCCGACAGAAGCCTTCGGGCTTGTTCGACACGACCGCCATCTCTCGGCCTGCGTTCGACAGGTCGCGAAGGAGATCCGCGACTCCGGCGTACACCGTGGTCTCGTCGAGCAGGTGCGCTGCGTAGTGCCGTTCGAACACGCCGAGGGCCGCGGCGACCGTGTCGCCAGGCTTGTCGAGCCCCCCGACCTTGGGAACGCCCACGTGCGGGCCTGCGGCACTTCCGATCTCGTCGACGGTGACCGCGCCTGTCGGCGATGCGCCGAAGGGAGCGGAGTCAGTGCCGGTCCAACCCGGGTCGCCTTCGAGCCTGTGGCCGTACTCTTCGAGACACCGGGCGACGAGGTTCTGGGCGCCCTTGCCGATATGGCCGACGACGATGGCGAGTCCGAGAGGCGAATAGCCGTAGTCGGCGAGCATCCGGTTGATGGCGCCCGCCAGGTCGCGGCTCGTGTCTACGATCGTTCCGTCGAGATCCCAGAGAAGGATCCGCTCCGGTTCGGCGACCCGGCCGCCGGGGCTTTCGCTCCCGTCCGTCAGTTCGCGCGAGCCTCCTGCACCTCGGGGAGCTTCGGGTGCGCGTCCTTGATCAGCAGCTCCTTGGGGCCGGAATCGGTGATGATCGAGATCCGCTCTCCCACTTTGTGTCCCAGCATCTCGCGTCCGAGGGGCGATGCGTAGGAGAGGACGTCGCCTCCGAAGAAGTCGTCGCCCTCTCCGAGGAGCCAGTAGCTGATGATCTCGCGGGAGTTCACGTCTTCCAGCGTCACGACCACGCCAGGCCCGACTTCGCCGGACGGCAGCTTGAGGTCGTCGATCATGCGGGCGTCGCCGAGGCGCGTCGTCAGCGAGCCGATCCGTTCCATGTAGTCGGCCTGCTTCTGCTTCGCGGCGGCGAACTCCGCGTTCTCGCGAAGGTCACCGAGCTCGCGGGCCTTCTGGATCGCCTGGGCCACCGTCGTCTTGAGCTCGAAGTTCATCCGCTCGAGATCCTTCCGGAGCCGCTCGAAGGTCGCGCGGGTCATGAAGGTGCCCGAGTAGTCGATCGTCTGGGCATGGCTCTGGAGGATGAGGTTGGTCTTCGCCACCTGCTCCGTCCGGAAGTCCTCGACCTCCTGCTCGAGACCGACCTGGCGCAGGACGCGAAGGACGGGCTGGAGGAAGCGCTCCGAGGAACGCCAACGGCGGAGGAGGAATCCGAACCGCTCGACGATCGCCTCGTCCGGCGTCTCCTGCGCCAGCTTCGACGCCAGTACGCCTTCGGGAAGGATCATCGTCAGTGCGAGCTTCCGCACCTGCTCCCGCGTCGTCGACTCGATCAACGTCGCGAGACCGAGAGCCGCGTGCCAGACGTCCGGTGCGATCGTCTCCTCGCCCGTCTTGGTACGGATGGAGAGGTTGATCGCCGCGAGCGCCGCCATCGGGCGTTCGGCCGGGTGCTCGATCAGACCGCGGAGGAGCGCACTGCCCTGCTCCTTGTCTTCCTCGAGCTTGTCCAAGGCCATCTGACGGACGTCGGAGAAGCGGGAGGAGAGGGCGAAGTACGCGGTCTCCTTCCAGAGGTCCTCGTAGTCGAGGCCGACGCGGGTGAGGAGCTTCTGGTCTTCGATGTCGGTGAAGGACGAGGCCTCGACGCCATGCTGGAGCATCTCGCGGAGCGCGTCGTGGAAGTCCTGGCCGGTTTCCTTGTGCCAGCGGTAGAGCTGGAAGTGGATGGCCATCCGGTCTTCCGCGTGCGTCTTCTCGTCCTTGGCCCAGCGCTCGAGGATCTTCGTGTACATCCTCTTCGCATGCTCGGTGAGCGCGGGGTGCTGATCGAGGAAGCGGCGGATCAGGTTGAGGTTCGGCCGGATGCCGCGGCGCGGTTCGACGATCGGGAAGGCGACTTCGGTCGAGTCGACGCCCGTCTTGATCTTGTAGACCTGACGGAAGGCCTGGCTCAGGTCGAACCGGTCGTCCTGCTCCATCTGGACCTTGGCTTCCTTCCACCAGGAAGACCAACGCGACGGCGCGATGACGCCGTTCGTGAGGATCCGCTTGAGGTCCTGCGTCTTGGCCTGTCCGCGGACCTGACGGATCGCGAGGTAGACGATCTCCGCCGGGTTGTCCTTCGTCATCTGCTTGAGTTCGGCGGGAGACTCGCGCTGGAGCACGCGGAGGTCGTCCGCGGGGACGACGTCGAGGGCGCGCCGGGCGAGGTTGACGGACATCCGGTGGCCGCGCTTCTCCTCGAAGTCGATGACGAGGTTGTCACCGTCGTTGCTCTGGACCTTCCCGACTCCCCAGGAGTCGTGGAAGACGAAGAACCCCGGCGCGAAGCTGATCAGCGGCTCTAGGTCCTTGAGGGCGAGGTCCACCGGCTTGGTCGGATCCAGGATTCCGGTGCGTTCGATCAGTTCGCCGATGCCGTCGGCGTGCGGGAAGGCGCGGGATGCGAGTTCGGCGAGCTTCTGCCGGATTCCGACCCCGGCCGGAGCCACGGAGACCTGGTCGAGGAGGATCCGCCAGAGCTGATCGAGGAGGCCGGCCCGCTCGAGCGCGGGCGTCAGGTCTTCGGCACCCGTCTGGAACCGGCCCCAGGACTCCTGCTGTGCGAGCTTCTTGAGCCCACCCAGCCCACGCCGGAGCGTATCCGGGTTGCTCGATTCGGCGAGCTTCTTGAAGACGTCGTCGATCGTCTCGTTCTTGCGGTGCGTGATGAACCCGTCGAGTGACTCGGCCCAGAAGAAGCGGGCCTCGGTCATCTTGCGCTGGGCCTCCTCGGTGGAGGAGCCCAGGTCTCGGGCTTCCTTCTCGCGGCTCTTGCCCATCAGGTAGGCGAGACGCGACTCACCGGGGAACTGGTCGTACGCGTTCTTCAGGACGTCCGGCTCGACCAGGTCGATCCCGGCCGTCTCCAGGGCCTTCGCGAGGTAGAGTGCGGCTTCGACCTTGGGGGACTCGTCGAGGATGCGCGCGGCCAGGAATGCGAGCGCCTTCCAGCTGCCGTCCGTTTCGAGGCGACCGCAGAGCGACAGCATGTGCTTGTGTGCGGATTCCACCTGGCCCATCCGGAACTGGGCGGAGGAGTAGATATAGTAGTGAGCGGGGTGGATACCCTCCCGGACGATCGCGCCCTCGGTCGTCTGCAGGGCGAGGGGGAGGAGCCCCAGCTCTTCGGCGAGTTCGACGAGGGTATCTAGGGGCTCGAACGGATCCGGCTCCAGCGCGGGATCCAGGGTCGCCTCTTCGATCTGCTTCTTGACGGCGTCCAGTTCCATTGGGCTGCCTCGCAGGTTCGGACCTAGTTTCAACTCATGGCATCCGGGGAGGCTAGCACACGTCAACCCGTCACGCCAGCCGGGCCGGCGAGGCGGTCTATCGTTCGGTGGGTGAATCCATATATTGAGAATCGCCCGGAAGGCCCCATAATCTCCGGCCGTGTCGTTCCACTATCGAATCCTGAAATCGCCGCCGCTGATCCTGGAGTGCTTCCACGGCGTCATCGACCTTCCCTCTCTGGAGTCCGCGTTCCAGAGGATCCGGACGGACCCATCCTATGATCCCCAGGCCGACGGTCTCGCGATGTTGATCGGGGCCACGGTGGATCTCCGGGTGGAACAGGTCAAGGAACTGGTGGAGGGGGTGCTGTCCCGCCCGAACGCCTCCCGGGGGCGCTGGGCTCTCCTCGTCACGGAGCCGATCGCGACCGCCCTCAGCTGCTACCTGGGGAAACTGGTCTCCGAGCGGCAGACGTTCGAGGTCTTCTGCACCCTCGAGGCGGCGGTCAAGTGGCTCGGCGTCGACCCTTCCCCCAGGGAGCTCGACTGCGTCAACTGGCCCGAATAGTCGCCGGCGTACGTGGTTCCGCCCACTACCCTTGACCGGAGAGGGGCGGGCAGAGAGGATCCATCGCGATCGGCACTGCGTTGGACCTTTCTCCTCGGAGTCTTCCCATGGAGCCGCCACTTCCGCACGCACCCGCCCTGCCACAGGGGCTCATGTCGTTCCGCATCCGTGAGGTTCTCCTCGTCGCGAGCGACTACGACTCGTACATCCTCGAAGAGGACGGCCAGCTGGCGGAGAGCCTCGACGTCGAGTTCTACCAGCTCAAACTGTCGTGGGCTCCGCGCATCCTCACCGCACCGAATGCGGAAACGGCCCTCGAGCTTCTCGAGACCCGGCCTTTCGATCTCGTCATCACGATGTCTCGACTCGGTGGGATGGCGGTGCAGGAGTTCGGGCGCAAGGTGAAGGCGCGGCGGGCCGGCATGCCGGTCGTGCTCCTGGCCGACAACCCGCTCGAAGCCGCGCGGATCAAGGAGATGGGGCCGGCTTCAGGAATCGACCAGTCGTTCGTCTGGCGCGGCGATGTCGCCGTGTTCCTCGCGATCATCAAGTACATCGAGGACCGGATCAACGTCCGCAACGACGCGCGTCTCGCCGGCGTGCGGGTCATTCTCCTCATCGAGAACTCGGTCCGCTTCTACTCCGCCTACCTCCCGCTTCTCTATCAGGAAGTGATGAAGCAGACGAACTCGCTCATGGCGGACGGCGTCAACACGCAGCAGCGTCTGCGCCGGATGAAGGCCCGTGCAAAGATCCTGCTCGCGGAGACGTTCGAGGACGGGTGGCGCCTCTTCGAGGAGTACAAGGAGTTCCTGCTCGGAATCGTGACCGACGCGAGGTTTCCGCGCGCTGGCGTCGCGGACAGAGAAGCCGGCCTCGAGTTCGTTCGTCGCGCTCGAGAGGTGGACCCGGACATCCCGGCCCTCGTTCAGTCCACGGACGAACAGATCGGGCTGGGCGCCGCTGTTCTCGGCGCCGCGTTCGTCAACAAGCGAAGCCCCCGACTTCTCGAGGAGCTGCGTCACTTCCTGGCGGACAGTCTGGGGTTCGGCGATTTCATCTTCCGGCTGCCGTCGGGGCAGGAGCTCACGAGAGCGCACGACCTCGACGAGATCCCTGCCGTGCTCGCGTCCGTTCCGGTGGACTCCGTCACCTTCCACGCGACCCGCAACCATTTCTCGAACTGGTGTATGGCGCGGACGGAGTTCGCTCTCGCCCGCCTCCTCCGGCCTTTCAAGGTGGAGGACTTCTCAGATCCCGAGAGGCTCCGCACCTACTTGATCGACACCTTCAAGCAGGCGAGGTCCGACGCGAGACGCGGCCTGGTCGTCGACTTCTCGCGGTTCGCGGCCGAGACGATCTCCGGATTCGCCCGGATCGGCTCCGGCTCGCTCGGTGGAAAGGGGCGCGGGCTCGGTTTCATCCACTCGATCCTGCCGCAGGAAGAGCTCGAGGAGAAGCATCCGGAGGCGCGCGTCGTCGTGCCGCCCACTTCGGTGTTGGGGACGGAGGTCTTCGACGAGTTCCTTCGTGCCAATCAGCTCCTTCCGATCGCGCTCGAGGAGACGACGGACGACCAGATCGCGCGGGCGTTTCTCGCGGCGTCGCTCCCGAGAGCGGTGCTCGACGATCTCCGCTTCTTCCTGGAGCACGCGACGTATCCGCTCGCGATCCGGTCCTCGAGCCTTCTCGAGGACTCCCATGAGCAGCCGTTCGCGGGCATCTACCGTACCTACATGCTCCCGAACAACGAAGCAGACCCCTCCGTGCGTCTCGCGCGGCTCCATTCCGCGATCAAACTCGTCTACGCCTCCACGTTCTTCCAGAATGCGCGGGCCTATCTCCGCTCGACTCCGTTCCGGATGGAAGAGGAGAAGATGGGTGTCCTCCTCCAGAAGGTGGTGGGCCGCACCCACGAACACTACTTCTATCCGGACATCGCGGGCGTTGCGCGCTCCCAGAACTTCTACCCCGTTCTCGACATGAAGGCGGAAGACGGTGTCGCGGCCATCGCGCTTGGTCTCGGCCGCACGGTCGTCGAAGGGCAGAAGGCGATCCGATTCTCGCCCGCGCGGCCGCAGGTGCTTCCACAGTTCTCGGACAACCGTGCGTTTCTCGAGAACTCGCAGCGTGAGTTCTACGCGATGGATCTGGACTCGCAGGCGGATCTCGGTCGTGGTGAGGACGGCCACATCGCGCTCCTTCCGATCGACGAGGCCGAGAAGCACGAGACGCTCCATCCGATCGGCTCCGTCTACTCCGCGAACAACGATGCCGTCTACGACGGGATCTCGCGACCTGGAGTGCGGCTCGTCACGTTCCGTCGCTTCCTCGCCTCGCAGGAGTTCCCGCTCGGGAAGATCCTACAGTCGTGCCTCGAGATGGCGTCGAGACGGATGGCCTGCCCCGTGGAGATGGAGTTCGCGGTGAACCTCAAGCCCGAGGACGGCGGACGTCCCGAGTTCAACATCGTCCAGGTTCGGCCGATGAGTGAACGCGACATCGTCGACCGGATCGCTGAGATTCCCGAGGACATCGAAGGCCGCTGTCTCTGCGCGAGCGACAATGCGCTCGGGAACGGCCGGATCCCCGACATCAAGGACATCATCTACGTCCGTCCGTCCAGTTTCGATCGCGGGCAGACGCCGCAGATCGCGAGCGAGGTCGGTGACATCAACCGCGTGCTACGGAGCGAAGACCGCAACTATCTACTCATCGGCCCCGGTCGATGGGGTACGGCGGATCGATGGCTTGGGATACCGGTGCAGTGGTCGGACATCTCGCAGGCGCGTGCCATCGTCGAGAGCGACCTCTCCGAGATCCCCGTGACGCCTTCGGAGGGGACGCACTTCTTCCAGAACCTGATCTCGTTCGGGATCGGCTACTTCCACGTGAAATCGAAGAAGGCCCATGCGGAGCAGATCCGTGCGCCACGTTCTTCACGAGGCGAAGAGCCCGAGAAACCACCCTGCACGGATCCGCTCGAGAAGTGCCGGATCGACTTCCAGTGGCTCGACAGTCTACCGGCCGTGCACGAACTCCCTTACGTTCGTCACGTGCGGCTCGATCAGCCTCTCGAGATCTTCGTGGACGGACGGTCCCGGAAGGGCGTCATCCTGCGGGCTCGGGAGGGCGAGGATCCGCTGGACTAGGCGACCCGGGGGCCGCGGCAACTGGGCCCGCGCTTTCCTGGACGATCCGAATCGGGAACGGGTCGGTGACGGAGCCCGTGTAGATCGACCGATGCGGGAAGGGGATCTCGATCCCTTCCTCGTCGAACACGCGCTTGAGATCGCGTTGGATCGAGTTCCTGAGTTCGAGGAACTTCGCGGTCTCACCCCAGACCGAGAACTGATAGAGCAGGGCGGAATCTCCGAATCCCTGGAAGATGAGGAGTGGCGCCGGCTCCTCCATCGCGAGCGGGTTGTTGGCCGCGATTTCCCGGAGCAGTCTTTCCACCCTGACCATGTCTTCCTTGTACGCCACGCCGATCTGGATGTCGGCCCTCCGGATCGGAAAGCGGGTCAGGTTCGTCACGTTCGACTTGATGATCTGCTCGTTCGGGACGCGTACGAACAGGTTGTTGAACGTGCGGATCTTCGTCGAGAGGAGATCGATCGAGAGCACTTCTCCCGTCACGGACTCCACCGTCACGACGTCGCCGACGACGAACGGCCGTTCCGCGATGAGGAAGAGCCCGCTGATGAGGTTCGACGCGGAAGTCTGGGAGGCGAACCCGAGCGCGACGGTGAGGACTCCGGCCGCGCCGAGGAGCACGCCCAGGTTGAACCCGAGTTGATGGGCGGCGGTTGCGATGACGAGACTGTAGAGCGTGTATCGGACCAGTCTCCGGAGGACGAGCGTCTCGGGGCCACCGGCACGCGACTCGATGGCGCGTCCGATCGCGGAAGTGCCGAAGCGCGCGAGGACGAAACCAACGAGCAGGACCACGAGCGCCCGGCTGATCGCGGCGATCCGGTCCGGGGTGAGGACTCCGTGCAGGTTGATGCTCTTCAGCAACTCGTCCATGGCAACGCCTCTTCAGTTTCGATTGAGTCTCGTACTACCAGCCGTTCGCGAAGAAGTCTCCGAACGCATGCCAGACGAACTTCTTCTCCATCCGTGTGCGTGGGCCGCTCAGGAGCTCGAGGTTCTTCGGACCGTTCATGACCTCTGGTTCGATGCGAACATCCGGCGGGTCGGTTCCCGCGGGCTGCTCGAAGATCACCGCTTCGGTCCAGAGCCCCCCGTCGTCGTCGACCAGCACCGAGAGGTGCGGAGTGGGGAGCTTGATCCGCTCGACTTTGAGATCCTTCTCCGACCTGTTGCGCACCTCGAACGGTGTCACGATCCGGTGGGGAAGTCGGCCGATCGGAGCGAACGCGGCCCGGGTCCTGCTTGCATAGCAGACCTGTCCCACGCGGGTGTTCGGGCCGTGCCATGTGTCGGACGGACGGAACAGCGGATCGTCGATCAGGGGCACACCTCCAGGCTCGTCCCGAAACTGCAGCCAGAGCGGTAGGCTCACGAAGAGGTGGACCGTGCGCCGGGGGGGCAGTGAGAACGACTGCTCCGGAGTGATGACGACGGGCCGGTCCGCATGGGCCGGCGCGATGTAGACGGTTCGGGATCCTTCGAGCGCCGCGTAGCGCTGGGGTGGTTCCGGCTCCCCGAGAGTTCCCGCGTGAAGCCCCGTTTGCGGTTCCGTGTGGGAACCCTCACGAGTGGGGGGCGGGTCGGCGGGAATCTCCACCTCACAGTGGTCCCGGAACGGGTCGGAGTGCCGCTCTCGTGTCACCGTCCAGTCTTCCTCGTTCCGCTGGATCCACATGAGGAACGGACCGATCTCCCAGCGGGCACAGCTCCCCGTCGGTATCTCGAAGCCTCCCCACCAATTCGGGAACTTGCCCTTGCCCATCGATCTCCATTCCTCCTGTCGTGACGGCGGGGAGCCTAGCCGGACCTAGCCGGCCCTGCGACCGAATTCGCTCCCCGTCCCCAGCGTGGTACACTCCCCGCGTTCCCGGACCCAAAACACGGAGCGAGGAATGGAGATAGAGACGACGAAGTTCGTCCTCTGGGCAGAGGACATGTCGCGCGCGCTTGCCTTCTGGCGGGATGCTCTCGGCTTTCCGGCCAAGTTCACCGACGAGCACTGGAGCGAGCTCGACCTCGGTGGCCCGTCGCTCGCACTGCATGGCGGCCACGATGGGACTACGCGGGAGTCCGGATTCAGCATCCAGGTGAAGGAACTCGACGCGGCGCTCCGGGAGATCGAAGCGGCCGGCGGGACGATCGTTCGGGCGGCGGAGAGTCGTCCCGGCGAGCCGATCCGTCTCGGAGTCGTGCGGGATACGGAAGGCAACGAGTTCATGGTCACCGAATACGTGGGAGGTTCCCGATGACGACGACAGCAACAGAGCAGACGCTACCCTCCTACGACCCGGCGACCGGAGAGCTCGTCGGGGAGGTGCCCGTTACCCCCGTTCAGGAGATCGCCGCCGTGGTGGCTCGGGCCCGCGCCGCCCTCCCCGCATGGCAGGGCCTTCCCGCAACCGAGCGGATCCGGATGATTGGTGCGGCCGGGCCACGTTTCCTCGAGCGGGGGGACGAGCTCGGGCGGCTCCTCACGCGGGAGATGGGGAAGCCCCTGGCCGAGGGGACGGGCGAAGTGAAGTCCTGCGGCTATGGACTCGAGGAGGAGGCGCGCGAGATCGCGGAAGCGCTGGAGCCGGAGATCCTGGAGGACTCCCGCACGCGGACGACCGTCTATCACGACGCGTTCGGAGTCTGCGTGGCGATCTCGCCCTGGAACTTCCCGATCGCGATGCCCCACTCGCTCGTCCTTCCCGCCCTCGTCGCCGGGAACACCGTGATCCTCAAGCCTTCGGAGGAGACACCTCTCATCGCGCAGGCCTACGTCGACGTCCTGAACGAGTTCCTCCCCGCCGGAGTGCTCCAGATCGTCCACGGAGCCGACACGCAGGGGAAGGCGTTGGTCGAGTCGGATGTCGACCTCATCGCCTTCACCGGCTCGCGCGAGACGGGCAAGAAGATCCTCGCGTCCGCGTCCGGTGGCCTCAAGCGTGTGGTGCTCGAACTCGGAGGGAAGGATCCCCTCGTCGTGCTCTCCGACGCCGATGTCGACTCCGCGGCACGCTTCGCCGCGATCAACAGCTTCCGGAACGCCGGGCAGGTCTGCGTGAGCACGGAGCGGATCTATGTGCACGAGTCGATCGCCGAGGAGTTCAAGAGTGCGCTCATCGCAGTGGCCGAGTCGCTCCCGGTCGGGAACGGAGTCGACGAGGGCGTTCGCGTCGGTCCGATGGTGAGCGCGCGTCAGAAGCAGCACGTGCTCGGTCAGGTGGAAGACGCCGTCCGCAAGGGCGCGAAGGTCGTGTTCGGTGGAACCGCGCGTGATGGGAACTTCGTCGATCCGACCGTGCTCTGGGACGTCGATCACCAGATGGACATCATGCGCGAGGAGACCTTCGGCCCCGTCGCCTGCGTGCAGACGTTCGAGACGAACGACGAGGCCGTGGCCCTCGCGAACGACACGCCGTTCGGACTCGGCGCCACCGTCTTCGGCGGCGACGAGGACAACGCCCTCGCCGTGGCCCGACGTCTCGATGCCGGGATGATCGGGGTCAACAAGGGGTGCGGAGGCGCCGCCGGTTCGCCCTGGGTCGGCGCGAAGCAGAGTGGGTACGGGTACCACAGCTCCAAAGAAGGGCACCGTCAGTTCACCCAGGTTCGGATCGTCAGCGCGCCCAAGAAGTCCTGAGCGCACTCGATGCGCTCGACTCAGGCTCCGGCGACACAGACCGTGACGTGCGAGCGGGTGCTCCGGACGGAGTCCCTGCGGACCGACACCGTCGCCGGCATCTTGTAGCCTGCTAGAGCTGGAGTAGGCAGCAGAGGTCGGTCTGGAGCAAACCGCCACCGGCCGTTGCGTGCCCGTCGCGCGGGATAGTTCCACCGCCGCGGATGGCCCGCAGTACCTGGATCGTCGGTGGCAGATCCGGGTTTGCGGCCACCTCGACCCAGGGACTTCCGACCGGAACCGTGTTCCTGTGTCCCGAAGCACGCTGCCTCACCGAATCACCCTTGCCGTCCCGATCCGAGGCGCCGACGGCTCTGGTCGCGGCGGCGCTGTACTCCGCGTTCGACGCGAGCGGATGCGTGGGCGCGTGCCCCGAACTCCACTGCGACCCGACCGCGAGAATGGCGAGCGCCAGCGCCACCAGACCCCCGCTCAGCTGGAGTGCGGTGGGACGGTGCGCGAGAAGGCCCGCCCGGAATCGGCCCCACGGAGTCTGCGTAGGGGGCGGGGTAGCGAGCGATGCTCCCGTCTTCGGGTCGATACCCTTGGCCCGGCAGATACGCCCATACTCCTCGAGTAGTCCCTCGATCCTCGCGGCCCCGTCGCCGCTGGAGTTTCGACACCACATGTCTCGACCTTTCCCCGTTCCGTCATCACTGCCAGGCCCGCAACCGTCGCTCCGGCCGCCCGCGTTCCGGGGGCCGGTTCCGCCGGTTCCTCCGCGCGGATCGCCGTCATCGCGATCGTTCTCGTCGCGCGGATCCGCATCGTGCATCCGTCGCTCGTCCTTCCGCCCCGTCGCGCCGCAGCCGGGCCCGAGTCGGTCCGCAAACTCGAGGAGTCCCGGATCCTGGCGGAGTCGGTCGAGCATCCGCTTCTTCCGCACCCGGACGGTGCTCGCGGGGATCTCCAACTGCTCCGCGATCTCGTGAGACCGGAATCCGAGGAGGTCCAGTCGAAGCAGTTCGGCCTCCTCCGCCTGGAGCAGGGAGAAGACCTGCTGCCCGAACGCCATCAGCTCGATCTCCCGGTCCGGAGCGGACTCCAGGGCGAGGGGACGCGTGGCGTCGAGCGGTTGGAGATGCGCATAGTGCCGGATGCGGTGCCGGATCCGGTTCTTGAGGAGGAGGCTGAGGACATCCCGAAGCCATCCGCGGAGAGAACGAACCTGCCCGCACCGATTCTGGATCGAATCCGTGGACAGCACCTGGACCTCGCGGGATGCCGCCTTCTGGACCAACAGGACGAGAGCGTCCTGCGCGATCTCTTCGGCATCCTCGCGACCGAGGCCACCGAGACGGGCAGTGCGTACGAGGTCAGGGTAGTACTCGAGAAGGCGGACATTCATGGAACGACCTCACAACCCCGGCTCGCTCCATAGTGTCGAAGAACGGGCGTTCTGTTCCAGGAAAATCACGCCTGCCGCCGACGCGCCGCTCATGAGGTCGCACCTGCCGCCGACACGCCGTTCACGCGGTCGCACCTGCCGTTTCGGCGTCAGTCCCGGTCAGGAGAACTCGGGAGTGCGTCCACCCAGGTGCGGATCCGGTCCGCGAGTTCGTCCAGCACCTCGTCGGAGGTCCGTCCCGAGCGCTTGAGGACGGCGAAGCCATGATCCGCCCCTTCGACCACGTGCAGAGTCGCCTTGGGGCCGAGCTGCGCACAGATCGGAGTCAGTAGATCGAGGTCGGCCAGGGTATCCCGCGTGCCCTGGAGAAACAGCATCGGGATGTCGACCCTCGACAGGTGGTCCGCCCGCGATGTCGACGGCTTCTTCGGCATGTGCAGCGGGAAGCCGAGAAACGCGATGCCGCGGATGCCCGGTAGGGGGGCGTTTGCCTGGGCGTTGGAGGTCATCCGTCCGCCCATCGACTTCCCTCCGGCGATGAGCGGTAACGAGGAGATCTCCGCGGCGAGCTTCACGGCCGCCCGCGTCGTGGACTCGAGGACCGCGGGGCGGTCCGGACGCCTGCCACCGGCTTCGGTGTAGGGGAACTGGTACCGCAGTACCGCGACGTCTCGCGCCACCAACCGCTGGGCCATCGATTCGAGGAAGACGTGGCGCATTCCCGCCCCGGCCCCGTGCGCCATCACGTAGAGGACCGTGCACGAGTCGGAGTCGTCGAGAATCGCCGATACCTCTCCGGCGCCCGGGACGGGCAGACGGTCGAGCTCGCGGTGTCGATGCAAGCAGGGCTCCTCTCGTGCGGCGCGAGAACTGCGTTCGCTTGGGTGCCCGGAAGGCACTCGCGGCCCGTCGGCGCCGTTGGAATGTCCGGGGCGAGGATAGCACCCCTTGAGAAACGGGCCCGAATCGGTTTGGATTGTCGCACCGGAGACCTGACGATGCCGAGTTCGCGAGCCAAGAGTCAGAAACCCAAGATCGAGTCGTTCGACTTCGAGCCGGGCCGCATCCTGGCCAAGAAGTACGAGGTCGTGCGCCGTCTCGGCGGCGGATGGGAAGGTGAGGTCTACGGCGTCAGAGAGCTCTCCAGCAAGGTCGAGCGGGCCGCAAAGCTCTTCTTCCCGCATCGAAACGAGAACCGACGCGCGTCCACCCGCTATGCGAGGAAGCTCCACAAGCTCCGCGATACCCGCGTCGTCATCCAGTACCACACGGAGGAAGTCCTCCGCGTGCGCGGACACGACGTCGTCCTGCTCATCTCCGAGCTGGTGGAAGGTGAACTCCTCGCCGCGTTCGTGAAGCGGCAGCCGAAGAGTCGTCTCGATCCGTTCCGGGCCATCCACCTGCTCTATGCGATCGTGAGGGGACTCGAAGCGATCCATCGACACGGCGAGTATCACGGAGACCTCCACTCGAAGAACGTGATCGTGGCCCGAAGCGGCCTCAGCTTCGACCTCAAGATGCTCGACATGATCGCCTGGAACGCCCGTGTTCGTGAGTGTCAGCAGGACGACATCTGTGACGCCATCCGGATCTTCTACGACTCACTCGGTGGTGCGAAGGCGTACTCCAAGCAACCCTCCGAGGTGAAGGAGATCTGCCGCGGCCTCAAGCGCAGTCTGATCCTCGAACGGTTCCCCCGCGCGTCCCATCTGCGTCTCTGGCTCGAGGAGCTCGAGTGGAGCTGAGGCGGATCGGGCCGGGAGTGGAGGCACATCCGGCCATGGTCGAGGACGATGGCCGGCCGGTCCTGGACATCGGCGCCACGCGGGATCCGGAAGACTGGCGAGAAGACGAGGACGATCTGAGATGACCGAGCCGACCCTGCATTCGAAGCTACTTCCACATCTCGCCGGGTACATCGATGGCGCCTGGGTCTCCGCCGCGAACGGAGCAAGGGTCCCGGTGGAAGATCCCGCGACAGGAAGGGTGCTCGCTCATGTTCCCAGGATGGGAGCGGCAGAGGCCGTCCGAGCCGTCGCCGCCGCCGCGCGCGTCTTCGATGCCTCAGGTGAAGGCGAGCACGGGCTCGACGCCGAACTCCGGATGCGCGAAGAGTGGCTGAAGCGGATTGCGGCGCGCATCCTCGAAGAGAAGGACGAGTTCGGGCGGATCGTCACGCTCGAGAACGGGAAGCCGCTCGCGGAAGGCAGAGGGGAGGCCGAATACGCCGCGGGATTCTTCGCGAACGCGGCCACCCAGCTCGGCGCCCTGCGCCCCAAGGTGCTCACGGCGCGACCGCGTGGTCATGGCTGGACGGTGCACCACCGCCCGGCCGGTGTGGCGGCGCTCATCACCCCCTGGAACTTCCCTCTCGCGATGATCGCGAAGAAGCTGTCCGCCGCGATCGGGGCCGGCTGCCCCGTCGTGATCAAGCCGGCTCTCAAGACGCCGCTCTCGATGATCGCGCTCTTCACCGTGCTGGAGGAGGTCGGGATTCCGCCGGGCCGCGCGAACCTCGTCATCGGAGACTCCGGTGCGATCGGAAAGGTGCTGTGCGAGCATCCCGAGGTCCGGATCGTCAGCTTCACCGGATCGACCGCCGTCGGGCAGAGCATCCTCGCGGCGACGGCGCCGTACGTGAAGCGCGTCGCCCTCGAACTCGGAGGGAACGCGCCTTTCCTCGTCTTCCAGGACGCCGACCTGCCGAACGCAGTGGAGCATCTCGTGCAGAACAAGCTCAGAGCCAGCGGCCAGACCTGCGTCTGCACGAACCGGGTCTTCGTCCATCACTCGGTCGCGGAGTCGTTCGCCCGACTCCTCGCCGACCGCGTCGGTCGTCTGCACGTCGGCAACGGAATGGATGAGGGCGTCGATCTCGGGCCACTCATCGACCGTGACGCATTCGAGAAAGTGGAGAGTCACGTTCAGGATGCACTCCGGCGGGGGGCCACGGCAGTCACGGCTCCGCCCGGGATCGGTGTCGCCAGCACTGGTGCTGCTGGAACTACTGCTGCTGGAACTGCCGGGACTGATGCTGGGACGACGGGGGCTGCCGCCGACTGTGGTGCGGGCACGGCGGGTTCGGCCGCTGACAGCGAAGTTGCTGACACTGGCGCTGCTGACACTGGCGCTGGTGACAGGAATGCTGCGATGACTGGTTCATCCTCCTCAGGAGCTCACGGCTTCTTCTTTCCTCCCACCGTACTTCGGTCTGTCCCCGAAAGTGCGCTCTGTGCGCAGGAGGAGACGTTCGGCCCGCTCTTTCCGATCTTCGAGTTCGACACGGAGGAGGAGGCCGTCGCGGCCGCGAACGACACCATCCACGGTCTCGCCGCCTATCTGTTCACGGCGGACGAGGAGCGCGCGGGCCGGATCATCGGCCGGCTGCGGTTCGGGCACGTCGGACACAACACGGGAACCGGTCCGGTGCCGGAGGCACCGTTCGGCGGCATGAAGCAGTCGGGGATCGGACGCGAAGGTGGGAGTGAAGGGCTCATGGAGTACGTCGAACTCCAGACCGTCCCACGATCCTGATCTCCCTCGGCGGCCGAGCGAGACCGCGCCTGATTGGGCGTTGGAACGATCGAACCACCCGATCATCGGTTCCGCGGGTCGAAAGTCGCTAGCCGCCCGATGCCATCGTATCGGCGGCAGTCGCCGGATCCCGAGAGGCAATGTCATCCGTCAGGATTGCTAATCGAACGCTGAGGGGGGTGGTTTCGTATTCTCTCTATGATGGACGGGCGCTCCGGCCCGGGGAAGGAGCCCTCGATGTTGACCCACTACCAGACCCGCTTCGTGTCGGGACCCTTCGTGCGCTGCATTCGTATCGTCGCGTGGGTTCTGGCGTTTGCGATCGCGGGGGCCCTGGTCATCGGCCTGGCTTAGGTCGAAACCTCCACGGCGAGTGATCTCCCGAGTCAGTCGCCGTTCGACCTGAGACCACGAGCGACGAGCATGCTCATTTCCAGCGCCTGTTCGTAGTTCAGGCGCGGATCGACCTGAGACCGGTAGTCGCGCTTGAGGTCCTCTGCCGAGAGGCCACGCGCGCCACCGATGCATTCGGTCACGTCCTCTCCGGTCATCTCGAAGTGGATCCCACCGAGGTAGGATCCGAGTTCCCGATGGACCGCGAACGACTCCTCGATCTCCGCGAGGATCTTGTCGAAGTTCCGCGTCTTGATCCCGTCGGCCGTCGTCTCGGTGTTTCCGTGCATCGGATCGCAGACCCAGAGGACCGTCTTGCCGGTCCGGCGCACGGTCTCGACGAAATCAGGCAGGTACTGGCGGACGTTCCCCGCGCCCAGGCGGACGATGAGGGAGAGTCGGCCGGGTTCGTCTTCCGGATGGAGGACGTCGATCAGCTCCGTCAGCCACTCCGGACTCATTCCCGGGCCGATCTTGACTGCGATCGGATTCCGGATCCCGCGGAAGTACTCGATGTGCGCGCCTTCGGTCTGGGCCGTGCGCATTCCGATCCAGGGGAGATGTGTCGAGAGGTTGTACCAGCCGTCTCGATGCGGAACCTCGCGTGTCTGCGCCTGCTCGTAGAGGAGCGAGAGCCCCTCGTGACTCGTATAGAAGTCGACACGCCCGAGCGTGCCGAGACGGATGTCCGCCACCGCCTCCATGAAACGCACCGACTCCTGGATCGACTCGACGATCCGCTCGTACTCGGCGGCGAGGGAGGAGTGCCGGATGAACTCGAGCTTCCAGTACTCCGGGTGGTGGAGGTCCGCGAATCCGCCGTCCGCCAGGGCCCGCACGAAGTTCAGGGTGAGTGCGGCACGCTCGTAGCCCTTGAGGAGGAGCTGTGGATCCGGGGTCCGCTCCTCCTTCGTGAAGCCGACCCGGTTGACGAGGTCCCCCCGGTAGGTGGGAAGGGTCAGGTCGCCACGGCTCTCGACGTCACTCGACCGAGGCTTCGCATACTGTCCTGCGATCCGTCCCACGCGGATGACCCGCTTCCGGGTTCCGTGGACCAGGATGAGCGACATCTGGAGGAGGATCTTGAGCTTCGCCGCGATCCGGCTGGAGTCACACTCCTCGAAGCTCTCCGCGCAGTCTCCCCCTTGGAGGAGGAACGCCTCGCCCTGGGCCGCCTTGCCGAGCTGACTCTTCAGCGACTCGACCTCCCAGGAGGTGACGAGCGGAGGGAGAGACGAGATCTCCCGGACGGTGCGGACGAGCGCCTCGGCGTCCGGGTAGGTCGGCTGTTGAAGGGCTTCTTTCGACTGCCACGAGTCGGGATGCCAACCTCTCGGCCGCGCGTCAGGCGAGTCAGGGCCTTCGTTGGGCTGGCGTGGAGACATGTCCGACCTCTGGGTTTTGGCGCGAAGAATGTGCCTCGCGCTCTAAGTAGTTAAACCATATCGAGTTGGAGCGAAGTTCCGGCAGGCCCGGAGAATGGCGCCAAGTCAGCCTGCGCCCGGGACTTGCGGGGGGCGAGCCGAGGAGCCAGGAACATTCTTCGATCCATGACTCTCGATTATAGCCGAACCCAACCTCGACTTCGGTCGTCATCGTCGCTACGCCGGGCCGCCACGCCGAGCTGCTACGCCGGGCCGCCACGCCGAGCCGCTACGCCTCCGTTGTCGTCGCCGCCTCCGACAGGTCGAGTTGCCCGATGTTGTAGGCCTGCGCGAACCCTGCCACGAACCGCCCAGCCGTGGGAGTGACCCGGTAGAACGCGAAGTCGTCCAGCTGGAGGAGACGGGCGGCGTCCGGGAACCGCTCGAGGTAGAGGGCGCGTGCCCCGGCAGCGTCTTCATCCGACGGTTCGACCCGGGCGATGGATCCCTGGAGCGAGAGGCGCGGGAGCGTCTGCGGATCCCCCACGCCTGGGTCCGGCGCGGAGATCATCAGGCCCACGCGGGGATCCTCCTCGATCGCCCGGGTGTGGCGGGCCAACCGACTGAGGAACAAGTAGAGCGCCTGGAAATCGGGCCTGAGCGCGTAGGCCACGAGTGTGACCTGAGGTCCGCCGCCGCGAAGAGATCCGAGAGCCGCGGTTCGTTGCCCCCGAACGAGGGAAGCCAATGCCGCCAATTCCTGTGAGTCCATGTCGATCGCCTCCCGGGAGGTGCCTACTCACGATCTGCGAGGACACCTCCCATGCACGCGTACCCTACCACCAAATCGGGCCGCCCGCCCCGTTTGGAGTAGGGACATGTCGTTGATTTGCAGCGGGTTGCCCCTCCTCTGCGCTCCCTCCCTCGGTGACCGCCTCGGCGACCCCGCGGGCGAGCGTGTCGGCGGTCGGATTCGCACCGGTCGCACCACGAGACAGTGTCTCCAGGGATGACGCCACCTTGCGACGCCTGTATAGAGGAACGATGACGCCAATTGTTGACATGCATTTCGTGATGGTGGTAGTTTTCTGTCCAGTCGTGGGGCGGGGCATTCCCCTCACATCGGTTTGCAGAGCACCAATTCGAGATCATTGGGGGGACCACTGATGAATAGGCTACGTGTGATCGGGGTTGGAGTCGCCGCACTCGTCCTGAGTGTTTGCGCCGGCTCGGCCTGGGCCACCAGCTTCACCGTTTTCAGCAAGTTCGACGTTCAGGGCTACAACAACCTGAGCGGGTTCGATGCGTACCTCAACGATGCGTCCTACGGTGGGCACACCTCCGCGTCGGGCGTCTGGTCGATCCGCGGCAGCCGGACCGACATCGAGGTCGGTGGCGATTGTGGATCGGTCGCCGACTTCTACACGCACCGCGCTTGGTGGTCCGACTGCATCCCGGCGAACCGGGACGTGTCCTTCGACTTCGACTACAAGGTGAAGCTGAAGCTCGGCAGCCAGGTCGTCGCCAACCACACGTTCAACTGGAACGTCAGCACGACGATGGGACAGAACGGCCGCGAGCTGATGGTCGACATCGGTGCCGACCGTGACTTCGAGTTCGAATGGGGTGGCAAGACCTACGTCTACACGATGTGGGGAGCGACCAACAATCGGAACATCGACAAGTCCAATCCGCTCGATTCCGATCGCGTCGACACTTTCAACTACGACAACTTCGACACCCAGGGCTGCGACTACTGGCGCTACGTCGATGACTCCTACTCCTGGGTCCTCGGTTGCATCGATGAAGAAGGCGTGAATCCGGTTCCGGAGCCTGCGTCTCTCATCCTGCTCGGTTGCGGACTCCTTGGTGCGGGAGCCTTCCGTCGCCGCCGCAAGTAAGCGACACGACTACCCGATCAGAGAAGAACCGGCTCTCCCACTGGGGGGCCGGTTCTCTGCTTTTGGGTCGTGATCGCGAAGGCGTGGAGAAGATCGGACTCGGTCGGGAAAGGCCCCGGAAAGGCCCGGACGCCCGTACAGTTGCGGAGGAGTCCAGGAACGGTGCGGGATCGGTCCCGAAACCGCCCAGAGAGAGACGGGCTACGGTTCCGAGATCACTTCCAGATGCATCGTGTCGTGAGGATTGAGGTGTGACGCACCTGCGCTCTGCGTGCCCGTTGCGTGGAAGTTGCGATCTCCCGTTGCGCCCCACGCTTCGAGGAGGAGAAGCAAGACGACCGGAACCATCCACGCACGACGGAGCAAGGGGTTGCGGATCGGCGGGGCATAGTCCCTCACCAGGTGCGTGACTCCGGCCACCGCCAGGGAGATCCAGAACGGAAGCACGAGGACGCCGAGTCGGGCGTAGCCGAAGAAGAGGCCCGTGCTGATGAGTCCCGCGATGGTGAGGAACAACGTCAGAAAGCACCACCGTCGCTCAGGTCCGCCGGCGACGAAGGTGCGTACCGCGCCCAGGACGACCAAGGGGAAGAGGATCCACATCGCGATCTTCGAGTCGGGGACGAAGATGTCCACCGGACGGCGGACTCCGTCGAGGCCGCCGGGAAGATCCCATTGCGTAAAGCCGAGGCTTCCCGCCTCGAAGTAGATCGTCCACTTCCGGAGAACCAGGCGGACGAAGTCGGCGGGATGAGAGCGGATCCAGTCGAACCCGATCCGATACCCGTGGAGGAAGTACTCGAGGTGCTGCGGATCGGTTACGTCCAGCGTCGCCGTGTGTGCGCGCGAGGTGAGTATCTCGCGGGAGAAGGGACCCTCGGCTTCCCTGTTGTTCGCCAGGGCGAAGTTGAGCGGACCGTAGGCCGTGATCGGGACGAAGGTCGGGAGCGGCTCGGCCATCCTGGATGCGAACCTCGCGTTCACGGCCTGGAGCGCGCCGGCGTTGCGCGCGGTCCATGGCGCGAGGACGATGACGAACCCGAGCGCCACGACGCTCCACGTGACGAGGCCGCTGCCCGAGAGCGCGCGGGCGGATCGTCCACCCATGTGGGACTCCCGTGCCGGCCCTCTTCGTAGCCACGATCCGACCCATGGCCAGGATCCCGCGAATCCGAGGACCACGAGCCCGAACACGATCAGTACGCCCTCGGCGCGGGTGAGCGAGAGAAGTCCGAGGACGACGCCGAGCGCGAACGCGACGAGCCTGCCGACTGCGGCCGGCCGGTCCATCCACCCGCCATCCGACGCTGCCGGCGAGAGTTCGAGTCCCGCCGGCGAGAGCGGGTGGACGAAGGTGGAGAGGAGAAGGCAGGCGCCGAGCAGGAGCACGAGGTAGAGGCTCTCCGTCACCGGTGCGATCGAGATCACGTAGAGCCCGAACGAGTAAGTCGCGACGAGTGCGCTCGCGAGCGCGGCCGTGCGTCCGAAGTACCGCCGGAGAAGGAGGTAGAGGAGCGGGACGGCGAGAGATCCGATTCCGGCAGTACACGCCTTGACCGCGAGGTGTGGAACCTGGGCGTCCACCGCCCCCGCGCCGACCAGCGCATGGATTCGGGACAGGACGAACGGCCAGAGCGGCGGATGGAACGGGATTCCCCCGTCGTAGGGGACTCCTCCGAGGATGGCACGGGCGAAGTTGTAGAACGTCTCCGAGTCGCCTTCATAGAAGACCGTGAATCCCCAGGAGCGGTCTACGTTGGATGCGAGGAAGAACATCCGGTGCGCGAAGGCGAGTACCCAGAGAAGTGCGGCCACACCGAGATCCCGCCGGATCGACTCTCGGTGTCCGGACCTCACCCTACCTCGGCTGTGTTGGGCGCCGCCACGTCCGGCATTGCCAGGCTGAGCATTGCGACGCCCGGTTCCGTCACGCTGGGCATTCCCACCTCCGGCTCCGCCACCTCCGGCTCCGCCACGCTGCGCATTGCCGCGCCCGGGTCGGCCACGTTCGCTGCTGCCACGTCCGGCCCCCCGCGTTGTGGTGGACGGCTGCGTTCGTGGCTCCCGACTTCCTTCCGAGACAGACATGCGCGCAGTATAGCGGCTAGACTCTCGACCTGGGATCCCACTGCGGTGCGCGTACGAGGATCCCGTTCGGGAGGGCGCCTCGATGAGACAGCATCAGGAGATGATTTCGGTACACGCCGGAAGGCCTGGGCTCCACGACGTCACGGGCCGGGTGGCGGAGATCGTCGATGCGTCCGAGATCGAACTCGGCATCTGCACCTTGTTCGTGAGGCACACGTCGTGCTCTCTCCTCATCCAGGAGAACGCGGATCCTTCCGCCCGTTACGACCTGGAGCGCTACTTCGAGCGGATCGCGCCCGAGAACGATCCCGAGTACACACACACGATGGAGGGGGCGGACGACATGCCCGCCCATCTGCGGGCCGCGCTCACCCAGACGACGCTCCAAGTGCCGATCCGTCAGAACCGGCTCGTTCTGGGGACATGGCAGGGCATCTACCTCTTCGAGCATCGGCACGCCGCCCATCGACGCGAACTCGTCGTCCACGTCCTCGGCGAGTGAGTGGTGGACTCGGGCGTCTTGCCTGCGGACGGTACCAGTTTGCGGACGGTACCTTTGCGGATGGTGCCTGCCTGGAGACAGCGCCTGCCTGCGGACGGTACCTGCCTGCGGACAGCGCCTGCATGTGGACGGTGCGTGTGGACGGTGCGTGTGGACGGTGCGTGTGGACGGTGCGCGTTGGCTCGATGACGGAGCGCGCGCCGCTCCGACGCGATCAGAGCGGAGGGTACGTCGTCATTCCACTCGTCGCGATGACGCGGTTCGAGCGGACGGCATCCACCTTCAGACGTACGACGCTGCGGGATCGAACGAAGGAAGCTTCGTCACGCCGGACCATGGTCCGCGAAGTGACGATGTTCGACTTCACCGTCATCGTGTCCATCTTTGCGTTCATGAGGACGAGTCGATAGAACTCCGCCCGTGAGGAGCCGTCCCAACTGAACGTGAGGAACTCGTCGCTGACTTCCAGCCCCAGGTTTCGGACCTGCCCGAGCGAAGTTTCGGCGGGGTCCGGTCGGGCTTCGGCGGACTCGATTTCACCGGCAGGCGTTTTCTCGGCCAACGCAGCCCTCAGTTCGATGTTCTGCGCGCGCAGCCACCACGCGTATCCGGCCAGGCCGAGAATCAGGAGGACCGGGAGGAGTTGGCGGAGACCGACGCGACCGAGTCGATGGCCGAGGGGATCCTTGCGCTCGCTCTGCTGCGCGTGTTCCTCACCGAAGTGCCCTTCGAGGAACCGCTCGAGGTCCGCCTGGACGGTCGCCCAACCGGAGCGCTGAACCAGTTGCGCGTCGGTGGGGAGGGCGCGGTAGGAAGCGTAGGCGTCCTGCAGAGCCCTGCACTCGGGGTATGCCTCGAGGTAGTGGAGGTTCGGCTCGTCTCCCAACACCTGACACGGCTCGGGCCCGAGTTCGCTGCGGAGAAGGTCCAAGCGGACGGAGGTTTCGGTGGCGAGGTGTTCGAAGATCCAGTGATCGAGCAACCGTCCTTCCGGAACGGAGCAGAGGCTACGGCTCGCCCAGAGGAGAGTGTTCCGCGTCAGCTCGAGTGCTTTGTCCCGGCTCCGAAGGCGTGAGAACGACCAGAGGTAGACGCGCTCGACGGAACGCCCCAAGAGCTCCCTCAGAACGCCTGTTCGCTCGCGATCCGCTTCCCATCCACGAGCCGCCAGCAGTTTCTGCCGCTCTTCCGCGGGGTTCTCCCTCACATCTGCATCCATTGCCATCCCATGAGTCTACCCGATCCGGCCGTCCCGCTGTCCCTCTCGAATCCTGTCCCAGCGCCGCCAGACGTGCAGTCGGGCACCTCCTGCCGGGGTTCCTTCCTCGTCGGTTCCTTCCTGTCCTTCGGGTCTGCTAGTCTTTCCCTTTCCACAGGAGGGCTCGATGTCGAAGTGCGATCTACCGCTCCACGGGCTGACCGTGGTCGTTGATACGGCCGGCCCCCGGATCTATATCGGCAGGTACGACGTGGAGGACGACCGTGGCGTCCTCCTTCGCGATGTCGATGTCCGGGATCTGGACGCCGTCGACGGGAAAGCCGCGTACCTGGCGAGGACGGCGAAGTTCGGAGTCTTCAAGAACACCGATCAGGTGCGAGTCCCGCACGACGAGATCACTTCGATCCGGAGACTGTCCGAGATCCAGCCGGAGGCGTAGCGCGCCTCAGCTCCGATCCGAACCGGAGCGCCTCTGGCGGAGCCGGCTCTCGGCTTCCTCGACGTCGATCTCACCGGCCTTGAGCTGCGCGACGATGTCTTCCGCGGTCTCAGTCGGTACCCCATCGGACTTCTGGTACCCGAGCTGCTCCCACAGCTGGTCGAGCCGGGCGCGGGCCGTCGGGTAGCTCACCCCCAACTCCTTCTGGAGCTCGCGGATGTTGCCGCGTGCCCGGAGGAACCCCTCCAGAAGTGCGCGGGTCGGGTCGTCGAGCTGACAGAACCTGCAGAGCGAGAACCGCCCCTCGATCCGGGTGCCGCATCCGGCGCAGGTCAAAGTCGTGACACGGACTTCGCCCTGACAGGAAGGGCAGGAACGCGGCGACTCGGGAGGGCGAGGGGGCGGCGCGCCAAGCCCCTCGCCGCTGGGTTCGCGGCTCACGACTTGCTACCGCCGGAGTCCCGATCCTCGTACCAGTCGACGTTCCAGGGATCCGGGTCGTCGTCCTCGACTCTGGTTCCGCCGACCGGCTCGTCCGGCGACTTCCGCGACCGGGGAGGGGTCGGTCGAGGCGAGGATGACCCTTGATTCGAACCAGTCGATCCGCTGACGCCTGTTCCTGTCGCCTCGTCAGAACGATCGATCCCGAACGGATCGTCTGCGGGCGACGAGGCCGACTCCCCACGATTCGGCTGTCCGGACGACCGGGCTGCGTTCGGGGCGTTGTCAGCCTCGGGGTCCGCCTCGAGATGATCGGCGTGGACCCTGACCCAGCCCGAGAGCGCGTCCAACTCGAGCTCGGACTTGCCTTCGCCCAGGACGACCACGCCCTTCCGTCTCGTCTTGGAGTCGCTCCGAACGGCTCCCTTGGGGAGCTGGAGCCGACCACCCAAGGTGGCGGCGGCATGGATTTCGACCGAGGCTTCCTCAGTGGGGACGACGTCGATGTCGCCTCCGGTGGCGCGGACGGCTGCGGTGCCCTCGCGGAGAGCCAGGTCTCGAATCCGGACCGATCCGGCCAGCGCCCGGATCTTGAACGGCGACGAGACCCCGACCGCGGCGACGTTCCCACCAAAACTCTCGATCCGGAACTGACCGCCGAACTCACTGAGGTTCACGTTGCCGAAGCTGCGGACGACCAATCGGGCCAGGGTGGCGGGAACCTCCACCTCGAGGGACGACTTCGCCCAGGTGAGGATGTAGTCCCCCTCGTTCCGGTGAACCTCTACCGCAGCACCTTCGATGACACGCACTTGGGCTCCCGGAACGCCCCTGACCGTGACGGCGCCGCCTGCACTTCCGCCCCCGATGCTGACCCGGAATGCGGGCTGAATGCGGAGCGTGCTGCCCTCCGGAACCTCGAACGCTCCGTTCTCGAGCCGAACCAGCTCCGTCTCGGGGCGGTGCTCGTCGAACACCTTCTGCGCGGCCCGCACGCCTTCGACGGCCGCGGACCTCACGGCCCTGGCGGCGTCCTCGAAGGCCCGCCCCAGGTTCTCCGCCGCGTCCTTGGCCGACTCCTTGGCCCGTCCGGTGCGCGCACCTGTGGCCTTTGCGGCTCCGGGGTCCCCGTCATCCAGTGCATCGAGAAGTCGGGCGCCGTCCTCCGGGCTGACCTTTCCTTCCGCGATCATCTGGAGGATCTCGATCCGTGCTTTCGACATGGTGTCCTCCCTGCTGGGTCAGATCGTCCATTTGACGACCTTGGTTCACAAAATGGAAGGACAATTTGCGAATTGTTTAGTTCCCTGGTTGTGGCCGGATGATTGCGGACGCGGATCGCTCAGTCCCGTGCTGGCCTGCGGGATGGGACGGGCTGAGGGGGGGGGGGTCTCCACGCCGGGCATCTCGACGGTAGTTGCAGCCGGGAGAACGACCTTCGGGAGTGCCGTCCGCAATCATCCGACCACAACCATCCGACCACAGCCATCGGGCCCATCCATATGGTCGATCGAGGATAACTACGAACGTAGTTATATGTTGTTGAACTGCGAGATCGTCGCCTCACACCGAATCGATCGCAGGGGGCCGCTACCCGTCTGCCGACGCCCTCAGTCCCGTGACCGCTTCCGGTACTCGCGGCCGATCGCGAGTGCGATCAGGAGCCAGATCCCGGCGAGGACGAGGTTGACCCGGGCGAAGCCGGCGGTCGAGAGGGCGAGCTGGTTGAGGCCGAGATAGACGAGGAGGGCGGAGAGGACGTCCCCCGCCCGGACGAAGAAGGTGTCGATCGCCTGCTTCGCCTTGTACTTCTCCTCCCGAGTCGTCGGGAGGAAGAGCGCCTGGCGGACCGTGTTCTGGAGTGAGTAGTCGGTGGCGTTCTCGGCCGTCTTCGTCCAGCGGACGAGCGCGAGGCCGAGGGAGGAGAAGCCGATGAGCGCGTACCCGCCCAGGGCGATGACGGGAAGGAAGAGCAGCGCGATCCGGACCCCGAGGTACTTCAGGATCCGGGAGACGAGGAATAGCTGAACGGAGAGTCCGACGATGTTCACCACGAAGAAGAAGTCCGCATAGAAGGCGCCGATGTGCGCGCCGATCCAGGCGCCGCGCTCATCCCCGACCAGGCCGAGGGCGGTTGCGTTGGCCTCGATCGTCTCCTTCACGATCCGGCCCAGGACGAACTCGCCGGTCGTGTTGACCCAGTTGAGGAAGAGCATCAGGAACGCGATGAGGAGGAGGTAGCGACTCCGAAGCACGAGACCGAACGATCCGTCCTTCGAAAGAGGGGCCTCTTTGGTCTCGGCGTCCTGCGTCTCGGCGTCGTGCGTTCCGGCGTCGTGGGACCGGGCATCGCGGGTTCCGGAGCCGCGGGTTCCGGATTCGTGCGGCCGGGCGCCTTGGGGTCCAGTGTCGATCGTTCCGGTCCTCGAGCCGGCGGTGCCGACTCCGGACGCAGGCGCCGGCGTTGCCGCGGCCGCGGTCCCGCTCCGGCGGCTGCGTGACTCCACCAAGTTGCTGAGAACCAGGGAGAGCACCAGGATGGCACCCGAGACGAGGAGGAGCTGGTCGGTCCCGAGGGGCTGGATCAGGAGATTCGTGATCTTGCTTCCCATGACCGCGCCGAGGGACGCGCCGAAGGCGACGATCGCGAAGAGCCGCTTTCCCTGCTCCGGCGTGTAGACGTCGTTTGCGAACGACCAGAACTGAGCCGGCACCATGAGGTTGAAGACGCCGACCCAGAGGTAGAAGCCGAGTCCCAGCACGAGGCTGCCGGTCTGGACCGCCTTCACGGCCAGGTAGAAGAGGACGAGGTTGCCGGCAAAGAAGAGGGTGACCGTATTGATCAGACGACGACGGGGGACGCGGCCGGCGAGCCATGCGTAGAGGGGGACGGCACCGAGGAGCAGGACGGCCTGGCCGGCGGCGGCGTAGCTCTTGAACTCCGCGCCGCGGGGCGCCGCGAGGATGAGGGCCTCCCGAACCGGCTTGATGATGTAGTACGCGGTGAGGATGAGGAAGATGTTGAGGGTGAGGAGGAGGACGACGCCGCCTTCACCCTTCCGCACCTCGGCGAAGAGGCCGAGGAACTTCTCGACCGGGCCTTTGGGCTCCGAACCGCCAACGGCGAGAGACTCTGACATGTCGCTCCTTTGCGTTTCCGGTCGATGCACGGCTCAAGAGCCGCCAGCCGCTCCCGGTCAGCGAGTCGCAGCCGGCTCCAGACCAGTTCCGGCCAACTCTCTCTCGGCGAGCCCTGGCGTCCACTTCCCCACCAGCGAAGTCGCGGCCGGCGAGTCGCGGCCGACCTTCCGCCACTCGGTCAGCGAATGATCCGAAGCGTCCGACCGCTCTCGGGTGAGAGGTAGGCGACGACGCTGTCCGACCATCCCTCGTGCCTACGGACCTGGGCTTCCACCGCGAGGAACGGATGCTTCGCGTCGGGTTGGCCGAGTTCGCCCATCAAGGGGGCGTTCAGGGCGAGTTCCGTCCGAGCCGAAGCCCTCCAACTCGACCAGACCGATGCGCTCCCATGTTCGTCCACGTACGCCACGCGCACACGGTAGGCGGGTGCGTTGTGGGCGTAGATGTTCCGCTCGGCGGCGAGATCACGGAAGCGGACGATCTCGACTGGGCCTCCCGGGTGCGAACCGTTCACGACGCTCCCCGTCCTCGGCTCGGGGCCGGACCACGACTGTGCGAGCTCGAAGAAGTCCAGGGAGGGGACTTCGTGGAACAGGCTCCGGCCGATCGCGTCGCGCCGTCCCTTGAGTCCTTCCGCGATGAGTCGGGTCGCCTCGGGCTCGAGATAGCCGGCGCTCTCGACGATCGCGTCGATCTGCTCGTCCGTGAACGCGGTGATGATCTTGGCAGCCCAGTAACCGTCCTCGCCCGTGCAGTTCGCGAACGCGGAGTTCGGCTGCAGCGGCTTGAACTCGATCGGGTCGTACGTGGCCACGTCGAAGTATCCGACCTCGGTCACGTCCTCCGGACGGGTCCGGGTCCGCCAGGCGCTCTCGTGGAGACCGAACGTGAAGAGACGACTCCCGAGGGCAGGGAAGTCGACGGTGTATTCGTAGCCGTGTCGGGGCTGGGGGCCCTTCGCGCCCGAGCCGAGCGTGCTCGCGAAGTCGATCAGGTAGTGCTTCACGAACTGTTTGCCGTCCTCGTCGACGTACATGTCGAGAGAGTTGTGCTGCTTCGTGTCGAAGTGGTTGAGCCACGACGCGAAGAGGTAGAGGCCGCGGAGGGAGCGCCGGTCTTCGTGCGGAATCCTGTCGTTGGGGTCGTCGTCTCGTCTGCCGCGGTAGTCGAAGGGGCCGACCGGCTTTCCCGAGAGGAACTTGCTCGAGATCGCGAACCATTCTCCGGTCGGCAGACGATCGACTGCGTCCAGGATCGCGTCGATGTCCTCCTCCGTCATGAGACGACGGCTTCCGTCCTTCAGCTTGATCTTGACGCCGTCGCCGAGGACGAGGTCCTCGCGCCGGAACCTCACGGTGACGTCCTCGGGCACGTTGTAGCCCGCGGCGTAGAGGATCTTTCCGCAGACGACTCCGGCACACGTTGTCATGCCGAGGTAGCCCTTCGGGTCGAACTTGATGAGGTAGGTGTCGCCCTTGGCGTCCTTGATGTTGAAGCCGGGAGTTACGCCCTGGGTCTTCGCACTGACGACGGTCCACTTGCCGGAGCGATCGGGGCCGGTGCCGGTTCCGGTGCCGCGGGCGGCCTCCTCCGGCGTCATCGGGAAGAGACCGATCCGGTTCGTGAACCAGGTGCTGTTGACGACCTCGCCGAGCGCGTTGATGTCGTCCGCTTCCTGGACGTGATCTCCACCGAACGCAGTCCCGATCCGCCGAACGAAACGGGTCGGATCGAAGAACCGGTCGGTGGGGAGGAGGACGGTGTCCTCGATGCTGTCCCAGTTGATGTTCGGCTCGCGCTCCGACGGCTCCGGTATCGTGGCGGTGTCGTCGTCCCACCAGAGAACGGGCTCGTCCGTCAGCGTGAATGCCGCGGCCGGAGAGACGCCCAGGCATAGTGCGAGCGCAGGGATCACGGCTGCCAGGAGCACTGCAGCCGAATGCATCGATGTCGGGCGCACCGACGCCGCGCGCGCCGAAGTCGAACGCAGCGTTGCCAGACGCTGCGTCGCCACGACCGCTTCCGCCGCGGGAGTCCTCGCTGTGGGAGCCGTGGGCTCGGCTACGCCGTGCCGGTCCCTACCTGAGTGCGGACTGATCGCGGCCATTGAAGAGGCCCCCTCCTGCATATTGGAAGATCTGGTCGCCGCTCAGCCGGAAGACGAACTCCTCCTTGCTCCACGCGAACTCGAGGCGGCCGGCGAAGTCGTTCGCGCCGATCACACGGAGACCGCCGCCGTAGGACACCTGGAAGCGGTGAGGAATGATCTGCTCGAAGTCTCCGAAGACCTGTCCTACGTCGGACAGGAGATAGGCGTCCAGTCCGACGCCGCCCACGTGGTTGTCGACCCAGAGGGGCCAGCGGTACTCGAACGAAGCGCCGATCATGCCGACGTCACGCCAGCGGTAGTCACGGAAGCCCCGGAAGAGGTCCGGCTCGTCGTTCGTGAGGAGACGCTGGAACGGAATGTCGTCGCGGTCGTCGTCGATCCAGTTGAGATAGGCGCGAGCGGCGAGCGCTCGTTCGGTGAACCAGAGCCCGATGAACTGTTCGAGGTCGATCCGATAGCTCCAGTACCGTGCGGCGGCTTCGTCGGAGGTGGAAGCGAAACGGCTCGCGCGGAACCTCTGGATGCCGCCCGATTCGGGGCGACGGGTCGTCTCGGTTGCGTCACGGACGAGGGAGAGGCTCCAGGTGATGCCTTCCGATCGCTCTCCGTATCCATAAGGAAGCGCGTTCGTCGATCCACCGAACACGTCGACGAGAGCCGGGGCGTGGTCGTGATGGGGACGCCGCGTGCCGACGGACGAGTAGAGTCCGCCCACCTCGATGCGCGCCTTCTCCGTCACGACCTGGTTGACGGTCACTCCTCCCCACGCGATTTCCTGGGAGAAGAAGCTCTCGTTCGCCTCTTTGCTGGACGGGCCGAGTCCGAAGTAGCGGGAATTGCGCCGCAGGCGGTACCCGCCGCCCACCTCGATCGTCGCGTCGTGGCCCACACCGTAGACGGTGCCGAGGGTCGCCTTCTTCTCTCCGGTCGAAGTGAAGAGCGTCCGGACTTTGAGGCGATTGTCCGGCCCGAAGAACTCCTTGTGGAACACCGTGACCCCGGCGCCGAAGCCGGAGAGACCGCCCGCCTTGAACGACGCCATGGCGCCATACGGGATCGGCTTGGGTCCGAGGAGTTGTCCGATCCAGTGGATGAACCCGCTGTTCTCGAGGTAGACGTAGCCGGCGCCGAGCCCGCTGGTCACCATGTGGACTGGGAATTCGACGACACGGTAGGGGACGAGGAGTGGATACTCCCAGAGCGGGCGCGGCGCGGCGTCGAACTCGGTCTGCGTCGAGTCGGATGGGGCCGAGATCAGCCCCCAGTAGCTCTGGCCGGTGCCGTCCATCTCTGCGGCGGCTTTGGCGGCCTGCGACCCGGGACCGTCCCCGCCATCTCCTGGTGTTCCCGAGGCGGCGAGAGCGCCTGGAGGTCGGAACAGGCAGCACGCGGCCACGAGGCCCGATGTCAGGCAGGACACGAAGGAGGGACCGAAGAGTGTCTTCCACTTGCGGTGAGGTCGATCTCGTTCGATCTTCTCGGTCATGCGGCGGAACCCTCGTCTCCTTTTGATGGTGGGGAAGACGTACGAACGTGGAGGCTACCCCAGGGAGGGCGGAAGGTGAACCGGCAACCGAGCGAAGGCGTGATCCGGCCGAGGATGGCCCGACTTTCCAGGCTCCTCCCGATCCTGCTCGTCCTCTCCTCATCGGCAGCCCTCGGATTCACGTGGCCGTGGGACGCAACGGGCCCGTGGCCGGATGGATCCGATCTGCCGCTCACGCCTCTCGAGCGGCCACATGTCGAGGACCGGGTCGCGGAGGACGCGCCACGCGTGCGCTTCGCGGTGTTCGGCGATCAGCGGGCGCTCGCGGACGGCGAGTGGCAGGATCTCGTGGCCGCACTGGCGAAGCGCCATGAATCGACTCCGGTCGACTTCGTCATCGACACAGGAGACATCGTCCAGGACGGCCGCCACTCGAACCAGTTCGACTTCCTCCGTGGGATCTTGGGGCCGATCGAACACCTCCCGTACCTCGTGTCCGTCGGGAACCACGAGACCAAGAACAACCTCGATCCGTCCGCGCGCTTCCACACATCGGTCTTTCTAGGTGGCATGGATCCCGCGTTCACCGCGGATCGGTACTACTTCCGGAAGGACCTCGCCAACACTCGGTTCTTCTTCCTCGACTCGAACGATTTCGTCTACGGCGACGACGGGGCGGGGATCGGGCGGGAAGAGCCACTTCCCGGTACGCGCGCTGCCGCACAGATGCACTGGCTCGAGACGCAACTCTCTCATCCCGAGCCACCTGGGATGTACACCGTGGTGGTGATCCATCATCCGTTCGTCCAGACGTCCAAGAAGCACCGGGAAGCGGCGATCTCTCTCTGGAACTACGGAGCGAAGGGACGGAAGCTCCGCGACCTCATGCTCGATGGCGGAGTCGATCTCGTTCTCTGCGGGCACACGCACACCTACGAACGCTTCCTTCTGGAGAAGGACGGCCATCGGATGCACCTCATCAACGTATCCGGTCGACCCCGAACTTCGTTCCTATGGGTGGGAGATGGGGCGAGGCGACCGAAGGACATCCGCGGCGAGGAAGACACCTGGTTCGGCGAAGAGGGCTGGGACCTGGACGGTTGGGTCGTGACGCAGGAAGCCGTCATGCTGGACGACGAGGAAGACCAGTACGCCGTGATCGAAGCGTCCCAGGGTGGTCCGGTGACGCTCGAAGTGCAGCTGCTCGATGACGACGAGCCGTCGGGGACGAAGCTGTTCGAACGCGTCGTCCTCGAGTGAGGCGTGTGCGCCCCTAGCGGATGAGCTTCTCCGCGCCGGAGGGTCGGCCGACGACGACGGCGGTCGCCATGCCGAGGAAGAGCCCGGTTTCGACGATGCCGACGCGGGAGATCAGTTGGCGGTGGAGGTCGTCCGGGTCCTGGATCCCGCCTTCGCTCCTCAGATCCAGGTCGAGCACGTAGTTGCCCTCGTCGGTCCGGAACACCTCGCCGTCGAAGAGTCTGCGGAGCTGCGGCCTCAGCCCCAGTCGTTCGAGGAACGGGATGTGGGTCGTCCATCCGAACGGGACGACGTCGATCGGGAGCGGAAAGGTCGCTCCGAGCCGGGGCACGACCTTCGATTCGTCGACCATGATCACGAGCTGACGGGACGCTTGGGCCACGATCTTCTCGCGCAGGAGCGATCCCCCGCCGCCCTTCGTGAGGTTCCAGGCGGGATCGACCTCGTCGGCTCCATCGAACGTGATCGCGATCTCTTCGGGAACATCGTGATTCGGGAGGAGGGAGACGCCGAGTTCGCGGGCCAGGGTCGCCGTGCGTACGGATGTCGGGACACCCACGATCTTCCGGATCCGGCCGTCGGCGAGTCTCCGGCCCAACTCGCGGACGAAGAGTTCTGCGGTCGAGCCGGTGCCGAGCCCGATGACGGCGTCGCTCGGGACGAGATCTGCTGCGGCAACTGCGGCGGCTTCTTTTGGCGACATCTAGGTTCTGCTCCAGAAGTGGGCGCGCGCGGCGCCCTTCGGTTCGTGGCGACTCGTGACCGGGGCAGGGTAGCACTCTTCGGCGATGCGGGTGGGATCCGGGGACAGATCCCGGTACCCTCGTTGCTGGATTGCTGGATTTCGTACTCCGGAAGCTCCGGGAGAAAGGAACCGCGATGCGCGCCGTTTCCAGTCTGCTCCTCGTCCTCGGCCTTCCCCTGCTCCTCTCGAGCGTCGCTCCGGGAGCGGACGGGGGAGCGGGGCAGGGAGCGAGTTCGGAGCCGTTCCTCGGGTACGACCTCCCCGCCATCGATCCCTACGAGTCGGACATACCGGGGCTCGACCCACTCGCGACCGAGACGCTTCGGAACGCGCTCTTCCGGATGGGTGTGCGGGAGGAGGAGTTGGGGTTCGACAAGCAGTGGGCCGAGGACGACACCTTCCGTTTGGCGGTCGTCGAGGATCTCCTGGACGATCCGTTGGCGCTTCCCGGCTTCCAGTCGAACCTCGTGAAGTCGGTCCGCGAGCGGCGCGGCCAACCTCTCGGCCTCTACGGGCAGCTCGTCCGTCTGCTCGCGGTCGACCCGTGGGCCGTGCGCGTGCGGGAGCCGAAGGAGATCCTCCCGACTCACTTCCTCGAGGAGCTCGCGACCGCGGCGGCCGGTGACGGGATCCGGCGCGTCGCCAACGACCTCGAGAGCGCCCGGGGCGACGACTCCTGGTACGGGGAGATCGCGGGACGGAGCGTCCAGACCTTCGATCCCGATCGGGAGGTCGACGCGATCCTGCGCTGGCTCGGCGCGGGACAGGACGATCTCGACCACGCTCTGGCCAAAGTCGAGAGTCGGCTCCGTACGCACGTGCTGATGAGCGCCGCGGCTACTTGGGGCGGTGAAGACGATCCGGTCGATCGCTCCCGAAAGGGAGAACTGCACCGCGAGTTCGGTGCACCCGTCGACACGACCGGAGACATCGAGTCGGACTGGATCCTCGACGCGGCCACGGCCGTGCGGCGGGACGAACTCCTCTCCGCCGGCGGCGCGCTCCTCCGTGCGTCGATGGACACCGCCCAGCTCACGTCGCGGCTACTTCGAAACCGTTCCATGCGGCGGCCGGGTCCGAACTCCGCGGCCCCGATCGATCCGGACTTCGCGCCGCTCCAGGCGAAGATCCAAGGCTCGATCCTCGGGGCGTGGCGGAGTCAGTGGGGATGGGTCGTGATCGGGGGCGCGGAAGACAACGTCTACCCGGCCGACGTCCTCGACGAGATCGTCGTCCTGGGCGAAGCCGGCGGGAACGACATCTACCGTGGGCGGGTCGCTTCCGCTGTGGGACAGCTGCACCGGTCGTTCTCCATCGTCGTCGATCTCCAGGGCGACGACGTCTACGACTCGGGCGGGAAGTCCTATGCCGTCGGGGGCGCTGTCTTCGGTTGCGCTGCTTTGATCGATCTCGGCGGCAACGATACCTACACCGGAGCGACAGGATCGCTCGGCGCGGGCTACTTCGGTGTCGCGGCGCTCTACGACGGAGGCGGGAACGACCAGTTCCACGGCACGACGTTCACCGAGGGAGCGGGTGCGTTCGGAGTCGGCATGCTCGTCTCGATGGCCGGGGGGCCGGTTCCGGAGCGGAAGGAGATCGAACGAGATCTCGGCTACGATCAGGGTCTTCTCTCCGTACCAAGGACCGGCTCGCTGCCCGTCCGGTACGACGACAACGATGTCTACACGGCAGAGCTCAGTGCGCAGGGGTTCGGATCGACGCACGGAGTCGGTCTCCTCTATGACGAGGCGGGGAACGACATCTACCGTGCGGGCGGGCGCTACCTCCACGAGCCCCTCCTCCCGAACGACTTCCAGTCGCTCTCCCAAGGGTTCGGGATCGGATTCCGGCCCCGGGCGGCAGGCGGAGTCGGCCTTCTCCTGGACGAACAGGGGAACGACTTCTACGACGCCGAGGTGTTCGCGCAGGGGACGGGCTACTGGTACTCGCTCGGTCTCCTCTTCGACGGCGCCGGCAACGACCGGTACCTCGCGACGCAGTATGCACAGGGTGCGGGCGTGCACCTCGCACTCGGTTCGCTCTGGGATCGGGGAGGCGACGACCACTACGTCTCGAAGAACGGAGTCGTCCAGGGGACGGCCCACGACCTCTCCGTCGGCCTCCTGCGCGACGAGAGTGGAGACGACGTCTACGCCGTGAGCGGAGGGCAGGGCGTCAGCCTCAGCAACTCCTTCGCGCTCTTCCTCGACGAGATGGGCGACGACCTCTACGCCACCTTCGAAGGCAGTCGCGGCTACGCGCGGTTCGGTCGAGGCTTCAGCGGCGCGGCCGTCTTCCTCGATCTCGAGGGAAACGACCACTACCCCGGCGAGACGGATGCCGCGAACGGGCGTGAGTGGCGCACGAGTCACTACACGCTCGGTGTCGACCTGGATCGTGATGTCACCCTTCCCACCGAGGACCTGCCGGAGATCGTGCTGACGGCGGAGGACTCGACGCGTGCGATCGACGAACTCTTCGAGACGGCATCGCTCTGGGAAGTGGGGAGCGCACGGGAGAAGGTCCGACGGGCTCGGATGGCGCTGGTCGCGCGTGGGATGCCCGCAGTGGAGTACGCCGTCGGCGCGTCTGGTCCATACGAGGACGGCGAACCGCTCCTCACCGATCAGGGCCTCGTCTACCGGACCCTGCAGGAGCTCGCCAATGCGTACCCGGATTCGTTCGGCGTTCGTCTGCTTCCTCGGCTTGCGGATCCCAAGGAGCAGGTGAAGAAGAACGCGATCGCGCTCCTCGGAGACATGAAGTGGAAGCCGGCGCGGGAGCGGCTGGAAGCCCTCCTCGCCGATCCCGACGCGAAGAAGCACTACAACCGGACGATTCAGGCGCTGGGGAAGATCCGGGACCCGGAAGCCGCGCCGTCGATCCGTCCCTTCCTCGCGGACTCTCTGGAGCGGCGCCGGATCCTCTCCCTCGAGGCGCTGAAGTTCCTCGGGGACGATGCCTCCGCTCCCGCCTTCGTCGGTCGACTCTCCGATCCGTACTTCACGGTGCGGTCTGCCGCGATGTCCGGACTGGCCGCGTTCCGGGAGGCGTCCGTCGATCCTCTTCTCGATGCCCTGACCGGATCGCCGGATGGGCTGCGCTTGGGGATGTCGAATGACGGGGAGAGCGTCGAGAGCGGCCTCGAGGCTGAGTCCTCGTTCGATCGGGTACACGCCGTCATCACTCTGGGGCTGATCGTGGGCGCGGTGAAGGACAGCACGTCGGAGAGTGCGGTGGAGATGCGGACGCGCGTGAACGACGCACTCTTTGCGGAGCTCGAGCGCGCGTGTGCCTCCCTGCGGGAGTCCGAGGCGCTGGAGGGAGCGGAGCCGGGGGCCGAGCCGTCCGTCGACTCCGCGGCGCTCGCGTCCGCGGCACTGGAGGGTCTGCTTCGGTCCCAGGCCGACGGAGTGGAAGCCCGCGCCGAGGGCGTCATCGCCGGGATCGAGGCGCCGCTCGTCCTTCGCACCTGGGAACGGCGACGGTGAAGTAGCGTAGACCTACGGATACGATCGAGACGGAGGATTCATCGCATTGGGCATGTCGCCGTACTTCGAGCAGCTCCGGGAGAAGGTGGGAGACGCGCTCGTCCTGGCGCCGGGAGTCGCGGCGGTCATCCGTGACGCCGAGGGGCGCGTGTTGCTCCATGAACGGTCCGACGGCGGATGGAACCTGCCGGGCGGGGCGATCGAACCGGGCGAGACGCCCGCCACCGCGATCACGCGTGAAATCCGCGAGGAGACCGGTCTCGATGCGACCCCCACGCGCATCCTGGCGGTGCTGGGTGGGGAGGAGTTCCGGGTGCTGTATCCGAACGGGCACCTCGTCGAGTACTGCGTCACCGTCTTTGCGTGCGACGTGGGCCCGCGCACGGCGCCGTTCGTCCCGAACGAAGAGTCGCGAACCGTGCGCTACTTCGGACCGGAGGATCTCCCGGACCTGGGACTACCCTACCTCCACGGTCTGCTCTTCGCAGATCCCGAGAGCGCCGAGGTCTGGTTCCAGACGCCGAGGCGGTGAGGCCTGGTCAGGCCTTGCTGCGATGTCCGCGTCCCAGCCGGCGTCGCTGCGGGTAGGGATAGACGTCCGGGACTTCGCCGGCCTCGTGCTTCGCCTGGAGGCTCCGCCAGAACTTCGTGTCGAGCAGATCCCGGTGATGATCGAGGAATGTGCTCATGAGGTGGGGCGGGATGCCGAGGAACTTCGAGAACTCTTCCGGGAAGATGTCGTTCGGACCCACCGAGTACCACGGTTCCGCCGAGAGTTCGTCCTCGATCGTTCGCGCCTCCGGGATCTTCCGGAAGTTGCACTCGGTGAGGAGGCAGAGTTCGTCGTAGTCGTAGAAGACGACGCGGCGGTGTCGGGTGACGCCGAAGTTCTTGAGGAGGAAGTCGCCGGGGAAGATGTTCGCCGCGGCGAGTTCCTTGATCGCGTTCCCGTAGTCGACGACGGCGCGTTTGGCCCGGGGCTCGTCGACTTCCCGTAGATAGAGGTTCAGGGGACGGACCTTTCGCTCGGTGTAGAGGAAGTCGATGCTGACGAACTCGTCGTCGATCCTCACGCCGTGCGCGGTCTCCGTGCGGAGTTCTTCCAGGAGGTCCGGTGAGAAGCGGTGCTTCGGGAACTTCAGATGCTCGAACGACTGCGCTTCGACGAGCCGGCCGACGCGATCCCGCTCGAATACCATCCGGTAGCGTTGCTTGACGTGTTCCGGCGTCATCGTCTTCGGATAGGCGAACCGGTCCCGGATCAGCTTGAACACCATGTCGAAGGATGGGAGCACGAAGACGAGCATCACCATCCCACGTTCGCCTTCCGCAATGACGAACTGGTCACTCGAGTTCTCCAGATGACGGGCGAGCCTCCGGTAGACCTCCGTCTTGCCGTGCTTGTAGAAGCCGATCGAGAGGTAGAGCTCCGCGGCCGGCTTGCGCGGGAGGATGGTCTGGAGGAAGAGGACGAGGTCGTCGGGATCGTCGGTCCGCACCGAGAAGTACGCGCGCGTGTAGCTGAAGAGGATGCTCGCTTCGTCCTCCTCGAGCAGGACCGCGTCGACGAAGACGCCTTCTTCCTCGTGGAGGAGAGGGAGGATGAACGGGAACACCGCGTCCTCGCAGTGAAGCCTGCCGACGAGGTAGGCGTGCTTCATCCGGTAGAAGACCGTCTTCAGCACTTCGATGCGCGTGAAGGTCGTGTCGGGGAGTAGGTCCTCGATGTGGTTCTGGATCCGCTGCGCGACCCGGTCCGCGTCCCGGTCGGCGTCGGCCCATGGCGCATCGAAACGGAAGTCGTCGAGTATCCGACGTACGAGAGCACAGACGACGCCGGTGGGTTCGGTTTCGGACGGATTCGAGAAGTCGTCGATCTCGTACGTGCGGTAGAGGCCGTCCGGGATGCTTCGGGTCGCGAGCGTGGATTCGATCGACGAGAACTCGATCCTGGGGTTCACGCCGTCGATCTCGAAGACGCGTCGGGTGATCGAGTTGAAGTAGGTGCGCGCGATCTGCGGATTCGGCCCCGCATCGGCGAGCACGGCGAACTGGTCGCGAATCTCGCCCCAGACCGCCTCGCTCGGCTTCACACTGCCGAGCAGCTCGCGCAGGACCGCGATCGCGCCGCCGACGGCCTCGGGGTAGATCTCGAGCCGCTCCACCAGGTCCGACTCGCAGCCGTGCCAGTCCCGGGCCTCGAAACGGCTTCGTGACCGTCCCGTGATCTCGTCGAACGCTTCGAGATACGCGAGGAAGGAGGCGTGGAGGATCGAGCTTCCGCTCGCGACGCCGTGGGTTCTGGTGTTCATCGACTCCTCTCGATCCCAGCCTCGAATCCGGTCGGCCCGATGATAGAGGAAACTCGGCATCGATCCGGCGTTTGGTTGCGGTATTCTCGAAAGGTTCGGGACCGACGCGGGGAGCGGCCCGGAACGATCTCGCCCCGGAGGTATCTCATGTCGAATCACGGACCCACCTGGAACAAGCCTCTGCCGCCCCACCTCCGTCCGGAGGGGATCGAAGATCAGGTTTCGGCGGCCGTGTGGCGGGGCGATTTCGACGATCTCCCGGGTAGGGGTAAGCCGCTCCAGGGGCTGAACGACGACCCACTCTGGTGGGTGAAGGACAAGCTCAAGCGGGAGCAGGCGTCCGTGCTGCCCGCCGCGCTCGAGCTGCGAAAGGACGTCGAAGCCGCTCTGGCCGAGATGCGTGCCGTGAAGTCCGAGACGCGTGCCCGAGACATCCTCGGCGACATCAACGAGAAGATCCGGAAGACGAACGCGACGATCACGTCCGGGCCACCGTCGAACCTCGTGCCGTTCGACGTCGAACCGCTGATCGAACGCTGGAGGAGAGGCGAGCTGTGACCGTCCTCGTGGGCCGATGGCGGATGGACTCCGATCCTGGTGAGGATCTGTCGATCGAGTGGGACTCGGCCGGAGGCATCAACGCCTGGGTGACGGCACACCCCGGCGCGGGTGTGTACGAGGCGGACCGGACCTATCCGGGGCCGCGCATCCTCAAATTCGACGAACACCTCGACCGGTTCGAGGCCTCCGCGCGGCGGGAAGGACTCCCTCTCGACGTGGACCGGGATCGGTTTCGGTCCGTCCTGCGGGAGCTCGCGGACCGCGCCGTGGCGACGGACGGTGGGGCGCTGACGGAGCAGTCCGTACGATTCCTCGTCCGGGCGCCGGAGTCCCGCCCGCGCGAGATCGAGTTCGTGGTCGAGCCGTTCCGTCCACCGTCACCGGAACTCTATGAACACGGTGTGTTCTGCGCGACGATGAGCGGGGCCCGACGGGAGCATCCGGAAGCCAAGACCAGCAGTTGGATGTCCGACCGGCAGGCGTATTCGCTGCCCGCGGGCGCTTTCGAGGGGCTGCTCGTCTCCTCCGAAGGGGAGATCCTGGAGGGAGCGACATCCAACTTCTATGCCGTCGTGAACGGGGAACTCTGGACGGCCGACGAGGGGATCCTGTTCGGGATCGCCCGGCAGATCGTCCTCGAAGTCGCGCCCACCGTTCTGCCGGTTCGGCTGGAGCCGGTCCGTCTCTTGGGCCTCTCCGGTGTGTCGGAGGCGTTTCTGACGAGCAGCAGCCGGGCCGTCCTCCCGATCTGCCGGATCGATGGGACCGAACTCGGTTCGAGCGGGGAGTTCACGCGCCGGATCGCGGACGCATATCGAGGCTGGGTGGATTCGCACCTCCGGCCACTCTGACCGAACGAGCGGGAACGCACGCGCAGGGAGCACATCATGGCCAAGAACGTCCTGGGAGGAGATCTCGAGATCTGTAGCGGGCGCCCGATGACCGGGTTCTATCGGGACGGGCGGTGTCACACCGGCGCGGGAGACATCGGGGTCCACGTCGTCTGCGTGCAGGCGACGGAGGAGTTCCTCGAGTTCTCGAAGCAGATGGGGAACGATCTCTCGACTCCCGTTCCCGCATTCCACTTCCCAGGTCTCAAACCCGGAGACCGTTGGTGCGTGTGCGTGGCGCGATGGAAGGAAGCGTTGGACGCAGGAGTGGCCCCACCGGTGGTCCTCGAGGCGACGCACATGTCCGCGCTCGAGTTCGTCGACCTGAAAGACCTCACCACGCACGCGGCCACGGACCGGCGCTGACTCTCGGGGACGGCGGCGCCGCCTACATCTTCGTGGTACGTGGAAGAGGGAGAGCGCTGCGCACGCCTTCGGCGGATCTCATCGCTACGCCTTCGGCAGAGCTGGTCACTCCGCGTTCGGCAGGTCGCGTCACGTACGCCTTCGCCGGACCTCGAGACGTACGGAGACGGTGGAGCCCTGCTCCAGTTCCTCCGCCTTCCGGACACGATCCTTCAGCGGCAGCAGGTAGCCCCCGTCCTTGGGGAAGAGGGACGTGTCCCAACGCGTCTTCCCGAGCTCGGCCGTGACCGGGATCATGCCCCAGCCGTAGGTGACGAGCTTCGAGATCTCCTTCAGAACCTCACTCTCCTTCGGAGGGACGCGGACGAAGTAGTACGGGGAGGGGCCTCTCCAGAAGAAGACACTCTCGGTGAAGTCGATGTCCATCGCGCCCTCCGCTACGGAACGAGGATCTGCTCCTGCGAGCATACCGGAAGGTCGGAGGAGCGGTTCGGTCATTCGGTACGGCGCCGCTGGGTCACTCCGTGCGGCCGCGCCGCTCTGTCATTCCGTGCGGAGGAGCTTGGTCATCGTCGCCTCTCCGGAAGCGACGACGCGAACGAAGTACACACCGGGTGTGGCCTCTCCGCCTCGTGACGTCCGGCCGTTCCAGGTCAGTGCGTGCACTCCGGCCGACAGCGAGCCGCTCGCGAGCGTTTGGAGCAGGCGGCCCGAAGTGTCGTGCACGGTGACCGAGACGTCGGTGTTGTCCGGCAAGGTCAGCTGTACGGTCGACACGTCGCGACTCGGGTTCGGTGTGGCCCGGAGCTGGAGCCGAGGAGTTCCCGACGCGCCGGCATCGCCCGTGTCGATCGGGTCGCCCGTTCCGGCCGGATCGGCGGCGTCCCGGACGCAGCGGACGTAGTTGTAGATGCGGATGACGTCGCCCTGCGGGCCGTGTCCGTAGGGATAGTCGCCCGGATCGCCGACCTTCGGGTCACTGCGCTGACAGCCCGCCCCGTGGACGTCGAGCAGGTTGTAGTCGAACGGCGGGAACGGCGTCTGCATCCATCCGAGGCCCGTACCGAAGGCGACGTAGGCTGCAGCTGAGCCGGGCTGGATCGTCCAGTTCGCGTGCGTCGTTCCCGTCCAGTAGAACGGGAAGTCGGAACGGCCACCTTCGTCGGTGATGGTGGAGCAGGTGAAGAGCGGGTCGATCGCCGCGGTTCCGTGCGTCGCCGGGGATCTCGTGTAGTCGACGATGCTCTGGAGCTCCTTTGCGTTCGGCAGCCTCCAGTCATCGTGGCCCGCGAAGCTGAGCGACTCCGAGTAGGAAAGGGCATCCTCCCAGGTCACGCCCGCGCCGTTGTCCTCCTGCATCCACATGAGACCCGTGGCGGAGTCGGTGATCGTGCCGTCTCCGTTGTCGACGAATCCGTTGATCCCGTAGGAACTGTTGCCGCGCACGCAGAGAACGAATGCGGTCTTGTCGCTACCTCCGATCGTCGTTCCGTATCCCTTGATCCTGCCGTCGGCGAAGTTCACGCCGAAGACGGTGTGGTCCTCGTTCATGGTGGTGCTCACATACTCGGTACTGCTCCAGTACTGGGAATCGATGATCCGCTCACCCACCGACTCGTCTCCGTAGATGAACTCGAAGACGTCCGTGTCGAGGAAGGGGACCAGATCCTCCGTGCCTCCGTTCCATCCGCTCGGGTCGAGACCGCTGAAGAGGATGAGGGAGTAGAGTTCCTTGATCGTCGGGAGTCGCCAGTCGTCGAATCCGCCGAATGCGATCGCGTTGAGGCCCGCCGGGTACTCGAGCGCGTCCCAGAAGGACAGCTTGTCGCTCGTTTCGAGCGTCCCATCGAGGTCCGTGTCCGGGCTGCGTTGCCAGGTGAGGCCGGTCACTTCGTCGTAGGCCGTGAGGGCATCCGCGCTGACGGTGTAGGCCGGAGCGTTTCCCGCGTACTGGGCGTCCTGTCCGAAGAACGCCTGGCCATCGGCCGGCGGAGTGATCGGAACGGTCTCGCCGTAGAACGTCGTCTGGCCGGTGTCGACGATCTCATACGTAGCACCTGTCGCTTCGCGGACGAACCCGAGAGAGAGCACGAGCAGAGAGAGTGCGGTGAGGCGTTCGTACGGGGCGGGCATGGCGTCTCCTTTGTGCACGGCGTCCGGCGCGCTTCGGTGTTCTGGAGAGAGAACGAACGGGTCGCCGGATTCCTGCGCGGAAAGATCGAGGAATGCTCGCAGGGGACGTTAGGGACGACGCGGGGGCGCGCCGCGGGCCGGCTCTTCGATCCGCCGACTCCAGGGGCTCTGCTTCACGTACTGCTGCCGCTGTTCCGGGTCGAGTACGGCGGCTTCCGCCAGCAGGACCTCGGTGAGGAGGGAGTCCAGGGTCGCCTGGGCTCGACTCAGCTCGGAGACGCGCGCACGGAATGCGTTCGCGTCCACGTCCCCGCCGAATGCGGCGGCGGCGTCGTTCCGGAGTCGTTCGACCTCTCGATGCGACTCGCGGATCGATGGGAAGAGCCGATCGTGTGCCGTGCGGATCGCAGCCTGCTGGTCGCCGTTCAGGCCGAGGCCGTTCGTCATCTGTTCGAGATGGTGGTCCATCAGTCGCTCGAACTGGACGGGAGGAGGGACGGGGGGCCGATCGGGCGGCAGCGGTGTGCGGTCTCCCTGGCTCGTCCGGAAGAGGAGCCCGATGTTGAGGCCCACCGACAGTGTGAGCAGGATGATGAGTGCGCGGGTCATCCTTCCGTCTCCTCTTCCACGACGCTGATCGATATCGGGGTTCCGTCGACGAGGCCGTAGCCGAACGACGTCCAGAGGTCGGTTTGGGTCGATGCCACCGTCGACTCAGGCCTCGGCACGGCGAGCGCGATGACGAATCCCGCGGCGGCGGCCAGCGCCATGCCCCCCGCGAAGCGCAGGGTGAAGCGGAACGGTTCCTTCGGCCGGACCCTGGACCGGACGACCGGCCAGATCGCTTCGCGCGGCGCGACTTCCGCGGTGGCCTCGAGAAGGACGGCCTCGAAGCGCGTGTGCTCTTCGTATGCCGCCCTGCACGCGGGGCACTCATCGAGGTGTGCCTGCGTTGCCTGGGCCTCGGGTTCCGGAAGCGACCCGTCGAGATAGGCCGAAAGGCGGGACTCCACGTGATCGGTCATGTCCAGTCTCCCAGCTGTTCCCTCAGTGCGCGCTTGGCGCGGTGCAGCAACGTCTCCACGGCGGAAACCGACGTTCCGAGTTCCCGGGCGATCTCCCGCTGGCCGAGACGTGCGTCGTAGCGGAGGACGAACGCCTCGCGCTGGCGGGCAGGCAGACTCCCGAGCGCCACCCGGAGCGCCTCGCGGAGTTCGTGTCGCCGCCGGTCTTCTTCGGCGCGGGGAGGCTCCGAGACGTCGTGTTCGGAACCGACGAACGGCAGGAATCGCGCGATCTTCTTTCGCCTGAGCCGGCTCCGGGCCTGTTTCCGGGCGATCCGGAAGAGCCAGCCCGCGAACCGTCCGTCGGGACGGTACGAGCCCGCCGAGGCGTACACTTTGACGAAGGTCTCCTGCGCCACGTCCTCTGCCTCCGTCTCCGATCCGAGCACTCGGGCCAGGTATCCGAGAACCCGTCCCTGCCAGCGCTCCACGAGGAGTTGGAAGGCCCGATCGTCTCCCGCGGCGCCTCGAACCATGAGTTCGTCATCGGTCACGCCGCACCTCTCTGGAACCGCAACGCCTGGCCCGCCGGAATCCTGCGCTCCGAATTCGGGACGATGGTCCCGATCGCATCGCGGAGGACCCTACCGAAGGCGGGACTCCGTTGCGAATCAATTGCTTGGGCTCGTCGGGCGATGAGCTAGGCTTCCTTCACTCGGGACGAGTCGGTGCGGCGCACAGGAGTTCTCATGGACTGGGTCAAACCACACTACACGCGGCAGAGCGAGCTCGTCGGATCGGCCGAGATCCGCCCGAGCCACGAGCGGATCGCCCGTCTGCTGCACGACTTCATCAGCGGGAACGGCGGCGCACGTCGGCTTCTCGAACTCGGTGCCGGTGCCTGTGGACTTGCCGCGGCGCTCACCCGGCACGGGTACGAGGTCGTCGCGGTCGAGTTCAACCCACGTGACATCGAACTGGCCCACGAGCTGGTGAGGTCGCACGGGATCCGGGGCCTGGAAGTGGTCGAGGGAGACTTCTACGAGGTCGAACTCGAGGGGCGGTTCGACGTCATCTACTACTGGGACGGCTTCGGCGTGGGGGAGGACTCCGATCAGAGACGTCTCCTCCGCCGGATCGGTACGGAGTGGCTCGCGGAGGACGGCTACGCGCTCATCGACGTCTTCAGTCCGTGGAACTGGCTCGCGAGAACCGGCAGCTCGTACGAGTTCCAGGCCAACGACGGATCGACCTGGACCCGCCGGATCGAGTTCGACGCGGTGAACAGCCGGTTCGTCGACTTCCTCCGTCCCCTCGACGGGCGGCCGGTCGAACTGTCCCAGACGATCCGCACCTACTCCGTCCCGGAGTTCCGGATGCTCGTGGAGGGAACGGGGACCCGGGCCGAAGCGATCTTCGATCCGTTTGGCGAAGATGCGATCGCAGTCGGGCACTACGACGCGGAGACGTCGGGTCGCGTGGCGGCCAGCAACGGATTCGTCGCGAAACTCGTGCGCGAGCCGTAGGCGCTCTCAACCGGCGAGGATCGACGGATCAGGGCCGGCACCTATCGGTGCGCGGCCTTGATCCCTCCCCACGTCGTCTCCAGCACCGGCACGGGCTCGCACGGGTTGGGATCACACGGAACTTCCGCGCCCTGCCACGACCCGTCCTGTGCAAGGCAATCGGACTCCGTACGAATGTCGCATGTCCCATCGGAAAGGCAGCACGCGCCGTCCGCCGGCTCTGCCGGGCACGGAAGATATCCGGGGTTGTTGCCGAATCCGAGTCGTCCGAAGTCCGCGATCGGATCGAGAATCGAGGGGACGCTGTCGTCGGCGAAAAAGCCGCCCTGCGTCGGATGAGGTGCGAGATCGAAGGACACGTCTGCGCCGTAGTACGCGTAGTTGTATCCGGCGAACGCGTAGACGTGGGTCAGAGGTGTTGTTTGCGCCTCGGACCAGGTGACTGCGGTGCCCTCGCCCGGGGCGGGCCACTCTCCCGACGGCAACTCGAAGTCTCCACACGAGCCAAAATCGAGGATCGTTACAGCCAGGGCATCGTACTCGAGGCCG
>JAWKQE010000016.1:0-155856 GCA_041390305.1 Candidatus Eiseniibacteriota bacterium | reverse complement strand
GATTGCCGAGGCGACGATCGGAGCCTCCCGTATACTCGTAAGGTCTGCCTGACGACCCAGAGGCCCCGGAGGCCCCGATCTCCCACTCGCCCCACTGGAGGCCGCATGCTCCGCATCCTGTCGCTGCTCCTCATCCTCGTCTCCGTGCTCGGGGTCGGCCCGGTCCGGGCCGAGATGACCGAGGCGAGCCCGGCCGACAGTGCCCGCTATCGCTTCTCCGAGGTGACCACGGAAGGCGTACGCACCCTGACGTCCGTCGGGGGCGCGGCCGCGGTCGAGGTGGATACGGACTCGATGAACGTAGCGCCCGCCCCGTCGGTCGAGGAGGTGCTCCGGGAGCTCCCGCTCCTCCACGTCCGGACGAACTCACGCGGCGAAGCGGAGATCTCGGCACGCGGCTCCGAGTCCCGGCAGGTGGCCGTGCTGGTCGATGGGATTCCGATCACCCTCGCGTGGGACGCGCGCGCGGACGTCTCCGTGCTCCCCGCGACCGGAGTGCAGAAACTCACCTTCGTGCGCGGGCTCTCGTCCATGCTCTATGGACCGAACGTGCTCGGTGGGATCGTCGAAGCGCAGGTCGGCCGGTCCCTCACCCAGCCTGATCGCTCCTCGACCCAGGTCTCGATCGGGGGCGACCACGTGGGCGCCGTTTCGACCGCCGTCTCGACCTCGGTTCCTCTCGAAACGGAGTCTGGAGACTGGCTCTTCCGCGCGGGTGTCGGTTACCGGAACTCGCCCGGGGACCCGCTCGCGGGCGGCGTGAGCGAACCCGTTCCGGGAGACGACGACCTCCGCGTCAACACCGACGTCGAGAAGCTCGATGGCTTCGCCTCCGCGCGCTACCTCCACTGGAGTGGCGCCTGGGTTGCGCTGTCGGGTTCGTCCTTCAAGCTCGATCGCGGGATCGCGGCGGAGCTCGGGCTCGCCGACGAGGACGCACGACTCTGGCGGTACCCGCATGTGTCGCGCACCGTCGCCGTCCTCTCCGCCGGAACGGGGTTCCGGAGTTCTCCCCTCGGAGGAGAGGGAGACATCGAGGCGAGTTTCGGCTTCGACAATGGACGCACCGACATCGACGAGTACACGTCCCGGGCCTACGACGAGGTGGCGGGGTCCGAGAACGGGGAAGACCAGACGCTGACCTTCCGTCTCCTCGCCGATCAGTCATTGGGCGACCGGAGCAATCTGCGCGGCTCGTTCACGTTTGCGAGCGTCAACCACGACGAGATCACGGAAGAGACGGTGGATGACGCCACCGAGACGGTGACGACGCCGTATCAGCAGCAGCTTCTCAGTGTCGGGATCGAGAACGACTGGCGGCTCTACCAGTCGGACGGGTATCTCAACTCCGTCTCCCTCACCGTCGGCGCAGCGTACGACGCAGCGGACACCCCGAAGACCGGCGGCCGCGAGTCGCTCGGCGAGATCTCTGAGTGGGGCGGACGGTTCGGGCTCTCGGCCGCGACCCATCAGGGAAGGACCGTCTACCATGCGGGCGTGAGTCGTCGCGGACGCTTTCCCGCGCTGCGCGAACTCTATTCGGGTGCGCTGGGCCGGTTCGCGCCGAACCCGAACCTCGAGCCGGAGAAGCTCCGCACCATGGAAGCCGGTGTGACGTCCCGCATCGGAACAGGTGAGGTGCAGGCAGTCGTCTTCCACAACCTCCTCGAAGATGCCGTGGTGCGGACGACCCTCGAGGATCGCCGGTTCTTCCGCGTGAACCGGGACGAACTCCGCAGCACCGGCGTCGAACTCCTCGGCGCACATGTCGCGGGCCCGTTCGACGTCGCCGGCAGCCTCACCTGGCAGAGCGTCGAGATCACCGACACGTCGCTCGATGCGTCGGACCCGTCCGTGGACGACACCAGCGAGCCCGAGAACCTGCCCGAGCTGTTCGGCGAGCTGACGGTCGAACTTCCGCTACCGGGAACGCTTCGGCTCGGGAGTTCGGTTGCGTACACCGGAACCCAGTACGCCATCGACGGGATCACGGACGAGATGGTGGAGCTGGACGACGCGACGATCGTCGGCTTCTACGCGTCCAAGACGTGGCGTCCGGACCTCCCCTGGAACGGCGGCACGTTCCGCTTCCTCGAGGCCCGGATCGGGGTCGACAACATCGGCGACCAGGCGCGGTACGACGCCTGGGGACTCCCCGAGCCCGGACGCCGGTTCCGCTTTGGCCTGAAGTTCTACTAGCAGGCGGGCGTTACGGGGCGCGGTCACCGCCCGCATCCGCCTCCGTGCGACCGGACGGCCAACGCGCGTGCCCAATGCGCTCCGCTCTACTAGCGGCCGTCCCAGGTTTCGATGCGCGTGTGGACGCCATCGGAGAACCGGAGTTCGAACCGGCGGTCGGCGACCGAGATCTGCGTGTAGCCGTTCCGTCCGATGCCGACGCACTCGTTCCGGTCGAGGTCCCAGACCATGACGATCGGCGCGCGGGTCGCGTCCCAGGTCACGTCGAGCGTGCCGTCGGCACGAGGCGTGAACTCGGCCGGCGTGCTCATCTGACGGAAGAGCGGATCACCTACTCCGGACGCCGTCTCGTGCTTCGCCTTCTCCGTGCTCCCGTCCATGACGCGGAGCGTCACGATCTGGTCGAGCAGTTCCTGGGACATCGGTACGGCGAAGTTGAAGCCGGCCGCATCCGGCTCCGGCATGTGCGTGATCGCCATCATCTCGAACGACTGCGACCAGACGACGTTGCCGTCCGCGTCGAGGCCTTCCGCCCGGTACGGCCCCGGTTCCGGATAGACCGGCCGGGTCGTGAGCTGGAGCGATGGCTCCATCGTCACCACGCCACCACGGCGCGTTCCCCAGAGGAGGAGACACGGCTCCTCACTGCCGCCACGTGCTGCCGCCGGGCGGTCGTAGGGACTCGTCTCGCGGTAACCGAGGACGGCCTCGTAGGTATAGTCGCTCGTCCACTGCGGGTTGCAGTAGCTCATGATGTCCCGGTACGTGTTCTTGTCCTTCTGGGAGGAGGCCCAGAGGTCGTAACCGTACACGCCGATGTAACCGCTGGAGTACGGGTAGTCGGGGTCGGTGCCGGACTCGCCGCTGCACGCGGTGTGGATCCGGTCGAAGTTGTGTCCGATCTCGTGAGCCAGCACCCAGGACCCGCTCGGGAGGTAGTCCCAACCGATCGCGACCGGATAGCCGACCCAACCGAGCCCCGCCACGCCGGACGAGTAGTTCACATGGACGACGCCGTAGTAGTAGTCGCTGCTCGAGTCCGCGGTGCGCTGCACCGTGACCTCGTTGAGCATCGTCTCCCAGCCTCCACCGTTGGAGAGGAGCGTCGTGCTGCTGGAGAGCGTCGCCCGCACGCTGACGTCGTAGTCCGGGATCGGCTGGATCCGACGGGTGTAGTCCATGAACGTATCCGCGTTGCCGACGTTGACGCCGCCCGTACCGAGCGGAGCGCTCACCGGCACGAGCGTCATCTGGAGGCGGGAGAGGTCCCGCACGTCGAGCGCGTACGCCGAACCGTTCGACGGCCAGTTGTTGTTCGACTCGTTCGACTCCGGTACCGCGCCGGTCGGATCGACGTCGACCAGGATCGAGTACCCCGGCTGGAGGTAGGTGCCCGGGATGAGCTGGTTCCAGGTCGAGGTCAGCGTGCCTTCGTTCGTGGACGTGCCGACCGACGACCCCGGAGCCGAGATCGTGTAGGTCTGGACGAGTGCGTCACTCCCGTTGTAGATCCGCACGCGGACGTCCGGAGTCTCGGAGTTCGACTCGTTCGCGACGACGAAGGCACGAAGGAGTCCGTCCCTGTCCTTCACGAGCGGCACGCCGAAGTCCATCCGCTGGGTCGCCTGTGTGATGTAGACATAGGAGACTTCCATGTCGAACGTCGTTGCGGCGACGACGAGGGTGTACTCGCGGTCACCGGTGAAGTCGTAGTCGTCGGTCGCCTCTACCGTGAAGGTGAAGCTGCCGGCGGAGGTCGGCGTTCCCGTGAGTGCTCCGTTCGCGGCCAGCGAGAGGCCGGTCGGAAGCGCCCCGGCGCTGATCGCGTAGCCATAGGGTGACGAACCACCGCTCGCGGTGAACGTCTGGCTGTAGGCCTCGTTCAGGGTCGCGGAGGGGACCGTGGTCGGGCTCACCGTGATGGTGGGCGGCGGACACGGATTCGGCGAGCAGACGGTGTCCGCGCCCTGCCAGCTGTCCGCGCAGTCGCCTGACGTCGTGACCGTGCAGACGCCGAGCGCCGTACAACACGCGCCCGTCGGCTGCGGACACGGATTCGGGTCGCAGACGGTGTCGACGCCCTGCCAGGTGCTCCCGCCCGTACAGTCCGCTTCCTCGGTGACGGTGCAGCCGCCGTCCTCCGCGCAGCACGCGCCGGTCGGCTGCGGACAGGAGTTCGGGTCGCAGACGGTGTCGGCACCCTGCCAGACACTGCCGCCCGTGCAGTCCGCGTCCTCGGTGACGGTGCAGCTACCGTCGTCCGCGCAGCAGGCGCCTGTCGGAATCGGGCAGAGGTTCGGGGCGCAGTTGGTATCGGCTCCCTGCCACACGTTGAGACCGGTGCAGTCCGCCTCCTCGGTTACCGTGCAGCCACCGTCGGTGGCGCAGCATGCGCCCGTCGGCTGCGGACACGGGTTCGGATCACAGACGGTGTCGGCGCCCTGCCAGACGCTGTCGCCCGTACAGTCGGCTTCCTCGGTCACCGTACAGCCGCCGTCGGTCGCACAACACGCGCCGGTCGGTTGCGGGCAGAGGTTCGGATCGCAGTCCGTGTCCATGCCCTGCCAGTCGCCGGTGCAGTCCGCTTCCTTCTCGATCGTGCAGCTGCCGTCGTCGGCGCAGCAGGCGCCATCCGGCTGCGGACACGGGTTCGGGCTGCAGACGCTGTCGTCTCCCTGGTAGACGTTGGAACCGGTGCAGTCGGCTTCTTCGGTGATCGTGCACGTTCCGGCCGGGGCGCAGCAGGCTCCGGTCGGCTGCGGGCACAGGTTCGGCGTGCAGTCGGTCTCCATGTCCTGACAGTCACCGGTGCAGTCCGCTTCCTTCGTGACCGTGCAGCTGCCGTCCGCGGCGCAGCAGGCGCCGTCCGGCTGCGGGCAGTCGTTCGGAGTGCAGTCCGTACCCATTCCGCCCCAGTCTCCCGTGCAGTCGGCTTCGGTCGTCACGGTGCAGGTGCCGGCCGGGACGCAACAGGCACCTTCCGGCTGCGGACAGTCGTTGGGCGTACAGTCCGTGTCCATTCCCTGCCAGTCGCCGGTGCAGTCCGCGTCGGTGGAGACGGTGCAGGTACCGTCGTCGGCGCAGCACGCACCTTCCGGCAGCGGGCAGATGTTCGGGTCGCAGCTCGAGTCCCAGCCCTGCCAGTCGCTCGTGAACGGGCAGTTCTCTTCCTGGACGAGCGTGCAGCTTCCGCTCGGCGCACAGCAGGCGCCAAAGGGCTGAGGACAGGGCTGTGGGTTGCAGTCGGAGCCGGGGGCGAGCCAGTCGCCGAGGCAGTTGGCTTCCTCCTGCACTGTGCACGAACCATCCGGCATGCAGCAGGCCGCGATCGGTACGCAGAGGTTGGGATCGCAGTCGGAGTCCATTCCCTCCCACCAGCTCGGCGATGAGCAGGCCGCTTCCGTCAGGATGGTGCAGGATCCGTCCGGGGCGCAGCAGGCGCCTTCCGGCTGCGGGCAGGGGTTCGGCGAGCATTCTTCGCCGACGCCCTGGAAGACGTTGTCTCCCGAGCATCCGTTCTCGGACGTGATCTCGCACGTTCCATCCGGGGAGCAGCACGCGCCGATCGGGACGCAGTAGTTCGGCTCGCAGCTCGTGCCTTCGCCCTGCCAGTACCCGCCGGCTTCGCCACAGTCGAACTCACTCGTCACCGTGCAGGTCGCCTCGAGTGCACAGCACGCGCCCTGTGGAAGCGGGCAGGAGTTGGGCTCGCAGACCGTACCGCCACCCTGCCAGTCGTTCGCGCACTCGCTCTCCGTCGAGATGGTGCAGTCACCTGCGTGGGTACAGCACGCGCCGTCGGGATCACAGGGGGCAGGGTCGCAGTCCGAGTCTGCGCCGAACCATGCGTCGTCGCCGGTGCAGTCGGCTTCGGTCGTCAGGGAACAGTCGCCGTTGGGGGCGCAGCATGCGCCTTCCGGTTGTGGGCAGGGGTTGGGGGAGCAGTCGGTCTCCGCGCCCTGCCAGTCGCTCGTGCCGTCGCAGTCCGCGTCGGTGGTTACCGTGCAGCTTCCGTCCGGATCGCAGCAGGCACCTTCGGGCTGCGGGCACGGGTTCGGGGAGCAGTCCGACTCGGTGCCGAGCCAGTCCGACGTGAGCGCGCAGTCGGCTTCCGTGACCGTCGTGCACGAACCGTCGGGAGCGCAGCATGCGCCCTCGGGCTGTGGGCAGGGGTTGGGCTGGCAGACCGTCTGCGCTCCGAGCCAGCTGCTCGGAGATTCGCAGTCCGCGTGCGTTGCGATCGTGCAGTCGCCATCCGAACTGCAGCAGGCCCCAGTTGGCTGGGGACACGGGTTTGGGGAACAGTTGGTCGCCGCGCCGAGCCAATCGCTCGGGGCCACGCAATTCTGCTCGAGCCGGACGGTGCATGCACCGAGCTCGGTGCAGCACGCCCCGGTCGGGAGGTTGCAGGGGTTCGGGTCGCAGTCTCCGAGCAGGGTCCAGGTGTCGCTGCATTCGGCTTCGGTCGTCAGCGTGCATTCGCCCTGTGCGTCGCAGCAGGAGCCGGTCGGGGCCGGACATGGATTCGGGGAACAGTCCTCGAACATCGTCCACGTGTCGTCGCAGGCGGCGTCCGTGGTGACGGCGCACGATCCGTCCTTGTCACAACACGCGCCGTTGGGCTGTTCGCACGGGTTCGGGGAACAGTCCTCGGAGATCGTCCAGTTTCCGGTGCATTCGGCTTCCGTCGTGACGGCGCATTCGCCCGTGTCGACGCAGCAGGAACCGGTCGGTTGCTCGCAGACGTTCGGGTCACAGTCGCCATCGATCGTCCACTCTCCGCTGCACTCACTCTGGAAGCTCACGCTGCACGAGCCATTCGGCAGACAGCATGATCCGTACGGCGGCGGGGGTGGAGGACAGGGGTTCGGCGAGCAGACACCGAACATCGTCCATTCGTCGGCACAGTCGTCCGCGGTCGTCAGAGTGCAGTCGCCGGTTGTCGCGCAGCACGATCCGGTCGGTTGCGGACACGGGTTCGGGTCGCAGTCTCCGAACATCGTCCACGTGGCGTCGCACTCGGCAAGGAGCGTGACGGAGCAGTCGCCCGCATCGACGCAGCAGGATCCCGTGGGCTGGGGACACGGGTTCGGGGTGCAGTCCTCGAATCGCGTCCAGTCGCCGGCGCACTCTGCTTCAGGCGTGACCCGGCAGGTACCGTCTTCGAGACAACACGAACCGGTCGGCTGTTCGCACGGGTTCGGTTCACATACGCCGAACACGATCCAGACTCCGCCGCACTGTGCGTCGAGTGTGACCGCGCAGGTTCCATCGGGCGAACAGCAGGACCCGGTCGGTTGCTCGCACGGATTCGGGTCGCAGGCGACGCCCACGGTCCAGGCGGCGGTGCAGTCGGCCTCCGTCGTCAGGGTGCAGCCCCCGCCCAGGTCGCAGCAGCTACCGGTCGGTTGTGCGCACGGATTCGGGTCGCAGGTAGAGCCGACACTCGGCGTGCCGGAGCACTCGGATGCGGGGACGAAGGTGCAGCTGCCGTCGGCGAAGCAGCAGACGACGCTCGGCTCCTCGCACGGGCTCGGATCGCAGGATCCGCCTGCCGTCCAGTCGCCGTTGCAGTCGGCTTCCGTGGTCACGGCGCAGTCGCCGGACGCGGCGCAACAGGCGCCGGTGGGGAGAGCGCACGGATCGGGAGTGCAGGTCGTTCCTGCTCCGAGCCAGTCGCCCGGAGCGGCGCAGTCCGCTTCCGTCGTGAGAGAACAGGAGAGGTCGGCCGCACAGCATGCGCCGGTGGCGACATCCGCTTCCGTGCCGGTTCCTTCGCACGCGATGTCCCCGAGGTCGCTGTTGCCCGTTCGGATCGTGCAGTCCCTGAATCCCGGACTGGGCGGAGTGAACCGGACCGTCACTTCCAGGTCCTCACCCGACGCGAGCGAGAACGCGCCCCCGCCCGAAACGATCGAGAAGCCGGGACACGTTTCGGAGATGGTGCCGTTGAGATCACCACCGCCCAGGTTTCCGATCGTGAACGTCTCTTCCGCGAACTCCCCGACCGGAACCTCGCCGAAGTCGATGCTCGATTTGTCGAGGCGCGGGACGGGCGGTTCCGTCGCAGACTCCGGAGAACAACCGGAGAAGATTCGGAAGGCGACGAAGAGTCCGAACGCAAAGGGAAGAGTGCGGCGGACGGCGGTGCCGAAAGACGTGCGCATCGAGAGTGCTCCGGAATCGGGATGGGACGACTCGGGGGCTCGGGATCAGGCCCAAGCCGTGACTCTCTTTGGATCGGCAGATCGCGCCGTCATCTCCACGCTGGGGGCGGCGCTCAGCGGGAAGAAGGGCAGGTTCGCGGCTGTTTCTGGGTGGAATCACCCAATGCGGACGTGCGTGCGACCTTCCATGTCCCGATCGTGACGACGACGGAGACTCGGCCGGGTGCGGTTGGGTGGATCGACGCGACCACGGGCTTTGGAGAGACCGCGGCGGGTCTAGCGCTCTTCCCGGCGCCGCCTCTCGTGACGGGCCGTGCTGATCTCTTCGGCCTGCTTCTGTTCCTTGCGGAGTTCCTCGCGCCTCAGCTCCACCAGCCAACGTTCCTTCCGGTCTTCGTGGACCTGTACCTCGTTGGTCTTGGCCTGGAAGAGTGCCCTCGCTTCATCTTCCGCACGAGCCGCCTTCTGTACCGCTCGGCCCTGCGCCAACTCCTGTCGACGCGCCTCGACGACGTCGCCCTCGAGTCGCCGGAGATGGTCGCGGCGGGTGCCGAGCTCCTGGACGCTGAAGGCCCCGGCCTCGAGCCCCGCTGCGTAGTCGCTCTTCCACCTCTGGGTGTCTGCCTGGAGGGCGGCGGACTTCTCCGCGAGTCGGGAGAGAATCTCCTCCTGGCGTCGCCGTTCCGTCTCGGCCTCGGCGAGTGCGCGCGCGGCGGCGTCCTTCTCGTCCCGAAGGTGGAGGAGGTAGGACTCGAACTGATACTTGGGCGCCTTGGGCATGGGGAGAGTCTAGCAGCTCGCCGCTGCGACCTGACGGGCCCTTTCCAACGCGGCTCTAGCGCACCCCGGGCCGGAACCAGGCGGCCGAATCGATGTCTCCCTCCATGTCCCGGAAGATGCCGAAGTGCAGTCCGTCCGACTCGTCCGGAAGCGGGCGTACGAGCTCCAGGTCGTCGTGTAGTTCGGTGGACGGCTGTTCGCTTCCGCTCGCCTCGCGGACGAGATACCGATCCGTGCCGCCCAGATCGAGGAAGAGGCCGATCTCCGTCGCTCGGGCCTGGTAGTTCGCCTCGATCGGGGGGAGTGGCGTCTCCGGTGCGAAGTCCGTCATCCCGAGCCCCTTTCCGCCCGAGCCGAACACGTAGGTGTCATCGCCGCCGCCGTCGACGAAGTAGGCCTGGGACGTGTTGATGGCGTCGCCGAGGCCGAGATTCGGGAAGCGGTAGACGTCGCTACCCGCGCGATCCATCAGGATCGCCACCGTGAAGTCGTGGCCGAAGCCCATGCCGGTGCGCGCATCGGCGAGTCCCTCGTACACGTCGTCACCCGACTCGTCGAAGAGCGCACCGACGCAGAAGTGCGCTCCGGACGCCGTGGAGAACGTCGTCGCGCGGTACCGGTCGTTACCGGCTCCGTCGTAGAGGAGCCCCATCCCGTACCAGTAGCCGGCGCCCTGCGTCCAGTTTCCGGAGAGGTAGTCGTCGTCGCCTGCGAGATCGAGGAGCTGGCCCAGGCCACCGCCCCAGGCATGACCATCACTGATGTCTCCACGACGGCCCATACCCGCGCCTTGTCCGCTCGACCCGTTCACGTATTCCGCGGAGTGGCTGTAGTCGGGGCGTGGGACGATGCGCGAATCCGTCTCCGCGCCGTAGGTGTCGTTGCCGCGGAGATCGACCAGCGTGCCGACGCCGCCGATCCCGCCGAAGCCCTGGGCGAGGCCGTCCATGAAGTACGCGTCGTCTCCTTCGCGTTCGAAGAGCAGTCCGACGCCCCAGAAGCCGGCGCCCTGCCCGCTCGCGCCGATCCGGTAGTGGTCCGTTCCGCCCAGGTCCGCGAGGAGCCCCGTCCCGAAGAAACCGTAGCCTTGCGACGCGCGTCCGGCGGAATAGTCGTCGTCGCCTGCGACGTCGACGAGGATGCCCGTGCCGAAGATGCCGCTGCCTTGCGTGGCGACCATCTCGTCCGCTGCTTCGTACCTGTCGTTCCCGGCGAGGTCCACGGCGATGGAGACGGGGAGGAGGGGAGACGAGGTAGCGCCGACGGACTCACGGTAGGTGTCGTTGCCACCCAAGTCGACCAGGAGCAGCACGTCCCGTTCCTCGTGGATGTCGCTCCCCTCGCCGGACACGATGATCCGTCCCGCCGGCGTCCAGACGTCGAACGACTGGTCCGCGCGCGCCGAGGATCGGGTGCCGTTCTTCTCCGTGTAGAGGCGCGTTTCGGCTGCGCTGAGCTTCCCTTCCTCGGGTGGCGTCTTCTCAGGGTCGGGACGGAGACGAGCGTCGGCGAACCGGCTCTGCTTGCCACCCTTCGCCTTCCATTCGCGCAGCCGCACGGTGAGGCGGCCGGCTCCATACACACACTTCCGGGACGAGGAAACGAGGGCGGCGTCGTCGAGTTCGTCCGAGATGTCCTCGATCTCGGGGAAGTACTCCATCCCGTCGAGTTGCGTGTCCCCCCAGTCGCGCACGTTCCAGAGACGGAGTACGTCCCTGAGGTCGACGTGGCGGAAGGCCCTCTCGTGCCAGCGTCGCGCCTCCGTGAGGTCGAGGACCGCCTGGGCGAGGATCGTCTGCAGCTCGGGATCGAGGGGCGCGACCTGGGCGGTGATCATGTCGCGAAGCGCGGGCCAGTCGGCGGGGGACTCGAACGAGACGGGGTCGAAGGTCCGTCTCGCATCCGTCCAGAGTGTGGCGATCGCCTCGACGAGCGGGTTCTCGGCCGCAGGGCTCAGCGTCATGCCCGCGTTGTAGTCGCGGAAGCCGGCGAGGTACGGGTCCCAACCGACGTAGTAGGCGAGCTTGAAGAGTGCGTCCCCGTTCTCATCCGAGTATTCGGGCGTGAGGAACTTCTCCGCAGCGCGGGCTTCGATCGCAACGGTCGGGTAGATGGTGCCGGGATCCGCGAGGAACGTGTCGAAGAAGCGGCTCTTGAACCGGATCGCATTCGGGTCGGGATAGCGGATCCACGTCCCCTGCGGGCGGAACCCGATCGCTGTGGAGGGAACACCGGCCTCCGTGAGCACCCCGAGCAGTGCATCACTCTCCACCGGTGTTGCGCATGCGTCCGATCCGATCCCGGGAACCGATGAGCCGGTCACTCCGAGCCCGACGATCGAGGCCGCGACCTGCAGGAGCGCGCGGAGTCTCGTTGCCCAAGGACGAACCGCGCGAGCTCCGTCATTCGTGTGACCATTGTTCGGACGGACGGAGACGGTGGACATGATGGAGACCTCCCGCGGCATTCTCGGTCGCGTTGGGGCGCCGCGCAACGGATCGTAGTCCGTCTGGGGAGGTAGAGATCTCGTTTGGACCGCAGTCCAGAAGTGCTATCCTACTTGCGGCCGGGGAGTGCGGAGCGATGAAGGGCGAGGGCTTTCCTCAAGCCCAGGTCCGGAACAGGACCGCCCCGTAGCTCTACCTCCATCGGCTCGACAACCGATCTGTAGATCGAAACTAGCTCCGCTGGAGCGGAGTTTTGCCGCCTGGCACGAGGCGGTCTTGCAAAGGCAAGCGCTCTCCGCCGGCCTCGGCGCTTGCGGGTTCTCGACTGAACCCCACTAGAGGCCGGCGTTTCGTTGCCCCCCGCGTGCACTCGACGGCGCTCCTCGGTCTCGCCGCTCACGTCGGCGACTTCGGGCTCGGCCCGGTTCGCTGGTTCACCACTCCTTCGACACCGCTACCGCCCGCGGCGACGACGACGCCTGCGCTTTTTCGAGAACGTGTGTCTCCTTCGTCCTGGGTCGATCGTCATGCACTGCGAGAGGCCCGTTCCTCCGCGTTGGAGGACGAGGGCCGGCGAAGTCAGGATCCACAACGAAAGGACGATTCGACGATGAAGCAGTTCATGTTCCTCTACAAAGGCGGCGACCCCGATTGGGCGACGAAGGCATCCCCCGAAGAGATGGCGGCCGTGATGGCGAAGTGGGGGACCTGGCTCCAGTCGCTGGGCGCGGCCGGCAAGCTCGTCACGGGGGGCTCGCCGCTCGCGTACGAAGGGAAGAAGCTGACGAAGGACGGCGTCGTGACGGACATCTCGGCTGCCGAGATCAAGGAGCTCGTCTCCGGATATTCGATCGTCGAGGCGGAGAACTACGACGAAGCCCTTGCGCTGGCCCGGGACTGCCCGATGTTCGCGAGCCCCAATGCACATCTCGAAGTGCGCGAGGTGATCCTGATGTGATCGATCGACGGGGCGTCGGGCGCGCCTGCCAGCAGGGCGGGCGCGTCCGTCGGCCAGGTGCGACGCGTCTGCCCGGCGGGGCGACGCGTGCTGCCCGGCGGGGCGACGCGTGCTGCCCGGCAGGGGCGTCGTCAGGCTTCTCGCTTCGGGCTTCGCAAGAGCCTTTCCACCTGGAGCCGGAGGGTACGCTGCTCGTGCGGCGTACCGCCGAGCTTCGTGGACTCGTCCACGAGACGGCGCGCGTCCGCGGCGTCGCCCCGCATCGCGTGGATGTGGGCGAGGGTGGCCGGGGGAAGATGGGATCCGCGAAGGAGCGGCACCTCGCGAATGGCGAGGATCCGCTCGGCCGCACCCTCCGTGTCCCCTGCGTACGCGACCGCAACGGCCTGGTTGAGACTCGCGATCGGTGACCCCGTGATCGCCACGAGATCCTCGTAGAGATGGACGATCGCGTCCCAGTCCGTCTCTTCGAACGTCGCGGCGCGGCAGTGTTCCCTCGCGATCTGGGCTTCGACGAGAAATCGACCCGACGCACCGGGCGGGGCATGCGGCGCGACCCGGAGGAAGCCCTCCGCGAGTTCGATCCTCCCCGTGTCCCATTGGGATCGGTCCTGGAGGTCGAGGGGGACGTTGTTCCCGTCGGCGTCGAGCCTCGTGGTCACGCGCGCGGTGTGGAACTGCATGAGGGCGATGAGGCCGAACGTGTCCTGATTCACGATCCTCGGTTCGGTGAGAAGCATGTCGGCGAGGAGGAGCGCCTCCCGGCAGAGCTCCTGGTTCATCGCCCGCCCGTCCTCCGAGCTGTGGAAACCCTCGTTGAAGAGCAGGTAGATCACGGTGTGCACGCTGTCCATGGACGACGGCAGCTCGGTGAGGGGCGGGAGCACGAACTTCCGATCCGCGAGGCGTTCCCGACTGCGGAGGAGACGCTTCTTGACCGTGGCCTCGGGTAGAAAGAGTGCACGGGAGATCGCGGCGATCGAGAATCCGCAGAGAGTGCGGAGGATGAGCGGGATTCGGTTCTCGGGCGTGAGGTCCGCACCCGTACACATGAACATCATGCGCAGCTGGTCGTCCTGGATTTTCGCGTCCGTGAACTCTTCGTCCACCGTGTGGGAGAGCGTCCAGTCGCTCTCGAGGAGGCGGCTGAGATCGTCCGCGAAACGGGTGCGCGTCCGCTGCGACCGGATCACGTCGATCGCCTGGTTCCGAGCCGTGGTCAGGATCCAGGCGGCCGGTTGGTCGGGGATCGTCGTCTCGCTCCAGGTGGACACGGCCTTCCGGAAGGTCTCCTGGAGGACGTCCTCTGCGAGCTCGAGGTTGCTTGGGCCGAAGATACGGACGAGAACGGCGAGCACCTTGGATGCGTGTTCCCGGTAGACGGTCTCGATCACCTGGTCGACCTGAGTCATGGATCCTCTGGAGTGTCCGGAGCAACGAATCTTCCGCGACGTGGACCGGAGGGTAGCACGAACGAACTCCTGGTTTCGGGGCCCCGGCGTGTATCAAACTCGGCTGCAACGAAATCGACTCGGGAGAGGAGGATCCCCCATGCGCCGAGGCCTGTTCACGTGCTCCGCCCCCGTTCTCCTGCTCTCGAGTGCCGTGTCTCCGCTCATCGCCGCCACCTACACGGTCCTGCCCGATGGCACCGGCGACTACCCGACGATCCAGGCCGCGCTCACGGCGGCGTCCACCGGCGACACGATCCTCCTCGGTGACGGTGTCTTCACCGGGTCGGGGAACCGGAACCTCAACTACCTCGCGAAGACGCTCGTCGTCCGCTCCGAGAGTGGGGACCCGACGGCCTGCACGATCGACTGCGAGGGTGCGGCAAGAGGGTTCACGTTCGTCTCCGTCACGTCGCCCGCCGCGATGCTCTCCGGCGTGCGTGTGATCAATGGCGATGGGGACGGCAGCGCGATCTACTGTGAGAACTCGAGTCCGACGATCGAGAACTGCATCCTCGAAGACAACGGTTCGCTGAACCGTGGAGGTGGGATCCACTGTCGCCTCGGTTCCTACCCGACCATCCGTGACTGCGTGATCCGGAACAACGATTCGAGTTCCGGCGGTGGCCTCTACTGCTACGACTCCGGAGCCACGGTCACAGGCACGGTGCTCACGAACAACCGTGCCCACTCCGTGGGCGGTGGCGGCATCTTCATGAACGTGCGTGCCGTCGTCACGCTCACCGGATGTGAGGTGACCGGGAACAGCGCGCCCAATCAGGGCGGCGGGATCTACTGCGGTGGCGCGTTCACCGTCGAGTCGGATCTCGACATCGTGGACTGCGTCGTGAGCGGCAACGAAGGTCCGTTCGGCGGCGGGCTGTTCATCAACACGTCACACGTCAGCGTCTCGAACACCGTGTTCACCGGGAACGCGAGCCCGTCGGTCGGCGGCGCCGTCTACGTCGCGAGCTCGAGCCCGGTCTTCACCGGCTGCACGTTCGCCGGCAACCACGCGGTCACGAACGGTGGAGCGCTCGCGCTCTACTCCTCGAACCCGACCTTCGAGCGCTCGATCCTCTGGGGTGACTGCGCCGACGGTTTGGGGGAGGAAGTCCACTTCGAGAACGCCGGCGGAAGCGCGAGCTTCACCTGCTCCGTCATCCCACCCGCCGCGATCGAGGGGACCGGCACCGTGAACATCGACGGGAACAGCGTCGACGCCGATCCACTCTTCTGCGCACCCGAACCGTGCGGCTCCGCTCCGACGATGGCGGGGGAGTACACGCTCGAGTCCGCCTCCCCGGCCGCACCCGACAACTCTCCGTGCGGCCTCATCGGCGCGCTCGACGTCGGCTGCGGCGTATCCGCGGTCGAGGACGGAATCGTCGACAGGACTCCGTCCGCTTCCGGTCTCCTCGTCCGCGCGGTCCCGAATCCGGTCCCGGTTGGGTCGGACCTGCAGCTGCGCATTCCCGGCGCTGCGGGAGAGGTGTGCCGCATCGAACTGTTCGACGTCGATGGACGTCGCGTCGGGAGTTGGGCCGCCGCAACGGGATCGGACCTCGTCCGCCTCGGAGCCGACGGACTGGAGATGGGCCAGGCTCAGCTCAGCCCTGGGACCTACTACTTCAGGGCCCAGGTCGGCGCGCGGGTCGGCACGGGACGGGTCTCCGTCGTCCGATAGGCTGACTCTGAGGGGGCCCGGCCGAAGCGGTGCGGCGCCCCCGGGTTACCCCGCCCAGGACCGCCCGCACGGGGCTGACCCCAACTCCGGCCGGATCGCTGCCGGGCGTGCCCAGCCGCTGATCCGTGCCCGGCGACCTGCCGCCGGTAGCCCGTATCAAGCTTCCCCGGAGCCAGCACGCGTAACCAGACGGTCCGCATGCGGACCGCTGCGCAGCTCTGCCTCACTTTCTTCGATTCTCCCCGCAACTCGTCCTTCCTGGCCCCGGATAAGTGGGCCAGAACCGGTCGGCAGTGCTTCGGCCCCCGACCAAAAGGAAACAGAACGCCGGCCCTCGGGGCCGGCACCGGAGAGGAAGAGCAGACGCCCCTCCCGGATCCCTGAAAGGACGTGACCCAAATGACGACGATCGGCAACCCCGCAGCGAACTACTCCCTCGGCACCCAGATCAACCGCGCTCTCGACTCCCTCGGCTACCCGGATGCATTCGGCGACGCCATCGGCTCCCTCGTCGACCTCCGCTCCGGCAACGTCGCCGGCGCCTTCCGGAACCTCGTCGATCTCAACAGCGGACTCTCCACCCGGCAGATGGACTCGATCTTCGGCGGCGCCCGTCGCCCCGGCTTCGCCCGCGCCTTCGCGCCGCGCTGCCACTGCAACGGCGGACACCTCCACGCCTACAAGCAGACCTACGCGGTCCGCGAGCAGGTCGGCAAGCGCGCGCACATCGGCGAGCGCTACGGCTTCAACTGGGGTCCGTTCAAGATGACGGGCCGGATCACCGGTGGTCAGTACGTCGGTTCCTTCGCGAAGCCGATCAAGCTCGCGGACGGTGACTATCTCTATCGCGGCCGGAAGTACGACAGCCTCGGCGACATCTTCCGGGACGCGAAGGACGGCCGGGTCGACGGTCAGGCCACGACCTACAAGACGCGGACGAAGTTCGCCTGGCACCCGGGCAACGCGTGTGCGCCGCGTCCGTTCTGCCCGCCGGCCTTCGCCTTCCACCCGGCTCTCGGCGGGATCGGCGCCGGTCTCGGTAACGCTCTCGGCGGCGGCATCCAGGACATCCTCGGCAAGCTCTTCGGCGGAGCGAACGGCGCCAACGGTGCGAACGGAAGCAACGGCTCCAACGGCACGAACGGCAGCAACGGGACGAGCGGCGCGGGCTCCACGGACTCCGTCCTCTCCGATCCGAGCCTGTCGCTCGAGGACAAGCTCGCGCTCCTCATGGCGAAGCTGACCGAGCACATGGACAAGCAGATCGAGCAGAAGATGAAGGACATCGAGACGCAGATGACGAACGAGAAGAACGGCGGCGCGAACGGATCCAACGGATCCACGGGCGGCGGCGGGATCTTCGGCGGCATCGGCAAGGCCGTGGGCGGTCTCTTCGGTGGCCTCCTCGGTGGCGGCGGCAGCTCGAGCAGCAGCGGCGCGAACGGATCGAGCAGCCAGAACAGCTCGAACCTCCAGCTCCTCCAGACGCAGCTCCAGCAGCTCATGCAGAAGCGTCAGCAGATGTTCCAGACCATGTCGAACATCCTGAAGTCGCTCCACGACACGAGCATGAACACCATCCGTCAGCTCAAGGCGTAAGGTCCGGTCGGGGTTCGGAGCGGGAGGCATTGGTACCCTCAACGCGCCGAACGGTCCGGACCCCGAAGGATCTGCCACACAGAACTCACGAACGGACCCGCAAGACAGAGCATCCACAATGGAGAGGCCGGCCCGGGACCACCCGGAGCCGGCCTCTTCGTCGTTCACACACCTCTTCGGAATCAGCTACGGAGTGGCCGATCCGCGAAGTCGATGCTTGGTCGCCGCCGAGCGGCCCCGCCGAGAACTACTGACAGTGATTGGCGGCCGCGAACGCGGGCGCGAAGATGATCAGGTCTCCCAGGTTCGTGGCGCCGGTGTTGTCGTAGTCGTGACATCCCGCGGGCTGGGTCCCGAGGAACTCGCCCGTGAAGTCCACGAGGTCTGCGATGTCGACGGCGCCACTACCTCCCGCGCCGTCGAAGTCAGGGCTCTTCGCGCTCTCGTAGATGCGAATGGTCACTCCGTTGGCTTTGACGCGGACCTGCGCGCCTTCCGCGCAGCCACCGCCGGGCAGGACCAACGTGACGCGCCCGTTCTCGTCGGTGAGTCCCTGGATGAGCACATCGCGACAGGGGTCGTTCGTCGACAGGTCGAAGACGACCGTCACATTCTCCATCTCGATCCCATCTTCGTTCCGTATGACGGACTCGACGACACTCGCCGGGATCGGACTCGGCACGTTCGGGGAGAGGACGAGCCCCTGGAGCTCGTCACACGGGCTGATCGTGCATTCCGACCACATGGGGATGTGTCCTGCAGTAGGTGTGCCTCCGGGCGGCGTGGCCGCATCGATTCCGGCCGCGCTGACGAAGCCGAGGCCGAGGGAGCAGGTGAGAAGAGCGGGAACCAGAAGCGCGATCGAAAGCCCGAAGAAGCGGCCGGGTCGTCCTGGAAGGTCGTGGAGACTTTGGTACATGGTTCCTCCTGGTCTGGAGACATTGGGTTCGAGAACCACTCCAGGAGAGGGGACGTGTGTAGAGTACATCACCTGCCGTCCGTGCTTCCAGTGCCGTTCCCGGGGAAGGGTTCCCTGACGAGGTCGCGTTCCTGTGTGATTCCTGACCCGAGAAGACCGGCTCCACGTATCAGCCGGCACTCTCCGTCATCTGCTCGTTCAGCGTGTCGAGACGGGGATCCGTACCGACCGTGGTCCTGGACGGAAGGGCTTCCGTCCCTATCGACCGACGAGGAACCCGACGGAGGGGACGACCATGACTCGCGGAACGCGGCTTCGTGTCGCCATGCTGCTCGTGATGTCGACGTGGATTGCGAGTGAGGCGAATGCGTTGGGATGGAGCCAGTTGACGGCGCCGGCCAGCTATCCCCTGACCTCCTGCTGGTTCGACGGTTCTTCCCCCGACACCGGATGGATCGTCGGGCACCGCGTTTCGGGAGATCCCGTTTCGTTCGGCTACAGGACCATCGATGGCGGACAGACGCTCGCCAATGTTCCTTTCGACTACTACTTCTGGCTGGCCGAGTCCGTGCGCTTCGTCGACTCGAACCACGGCGTGGCGGTCGGTGCGGGCATCATCCGCACCACCGATGGCGGCGACACGTGGAGTCTGCCGGTGAGTCTCATCTCGATGCGTGGATGGATGTACGACCTCGCATTCCTCGATGACCAGACGGGGTACGCCATCGGAGAGACGTACGACGATTTCTACACGTCCTATTGGGGCGTGCTCTACCAGACGCACGATGGCGGCGCGACCTGGACCGATACCATCGTCACCCGGGAGGACCAAGGGCAGAACACCGAGTTCCGCGCGATCGAGTGCCCGGGGGCGGGGACGTTCTACGCTGGATCGCTCTGGGGAGTGGCGGGGAGTACCCTGTTCAAGTCGACGGACGCCGGTGCCAGCTGGACGCCTCTCGACTTTCGGCGTTCCGTCAACGATCTCTGGTTCTCGTCGCCCGAGATCGGCTACGCGGCGACGAGTGTGGGTATCTCTCGAACGACGGATGGTGGGGCGACCTGGACCGACGTTCTCGCCTCGGGCGGTGGGCTCATGTCGATGGACTTCTGGGGCAACTTCGGGATCGCCGTCGGGGGAGCGGGCAAAATCTACGAGACCGCCGATCAGGGTCTCCACTGGACGGAGATGTCGAGCCCCGTCGCGACGGAGACCCTCAATCACGTAGAAGTGCTCTCACCGGCGCTCGCGTACGCGGTGGGGACGAACGGAACCATCCTCCGGTACGAGGGATCCCCCTCTGCCGTCGACGACGAGGTCCACGCTTCGGCCCTCCCGGACGACGCGCTCCTCAGCGCGAGCCCGAACCCCTTCCGGGCCGGAACGACCTTGGCCTACCGGGTTCCAAAGGGCGGCGAGGTGTCGGTGAAGGTCTACGATGTCTTCGGGAGAGAGGTCGCCGACCTCGTCCGCGGAGCCGTTGCTCCGGGGAACTACGAAGTGGAGTTCACCCCCGGAGACCTGCCGGACGGAATCTACTTCTGCACCGCGCGTAGCGGAGGCTCACTCAGCACGCAGAAGGTGATCCTCGCCCGGTAGTCGGGTCCGCGATCCGTCCGTTTGCAGATCGAGGTCGAGACGTTCGGATCGCCGGGCGACTCGGCCTCGTACGGTTCGCCACGGGGAGGTCTGGCTTCGGCTGCCCCCGTTGCCGTGCCGCCGGCTCCACTCGGTACGTACTCTCCACGATATCGCGGAGACAATGCTGCTCGCAGACTGGTGGTTGCTGGTGTAGAAGGAGGCGGGTATGAGACGACCCCCGTCTGTCATCGAGCTGGCTCGCCCCCGGCTCGCATCTCCGGCCGGCCGAAGCCCTTTCGACGCGGCGCCGGCGGACCTCGACCCGACCTCCCCCTCGCTTCCGATTCCTTCCTCCGCCGTGCGTCCCCAACAACTCGTGGCGACGAGTTCGTGCCAACGAGTTCGCGGGTCGCACACCCTGGTCGTCACTTCACTCGGAGGGAAGGAACATGCACCGGGACAGAACCGTCCTCATCATCGACGACGACGAGGACTTCCGGGAGAGCACCGAAGCCCTGCTCGCATCGGAGGGCTACCACGTCGTTCTCGCCAGGTCCGCGAAGGACGGCCTGGCCAAGCTGGAGGAGTGTGACCCCGACATCATCGTGCTCGACATCATGATGGAGAGCGCGGAAGCAGGGTATGGGGTCAACTACAGCATCAAGAACCTGCCTCAGTACGAGCGTTGGGAGCACGTGCCGATCGTGATGGTGTCGTCCATCGACCAGAGTCCGGACGTCCGCTTTCCGCGGGCTCCCGAGGTCGACCTGATCCGCCCGGACAAGTATCTGACGAAACCGATCGACGCGGACCTCTTCCTCGACACGTTGTCGAAACTGCTCCAGCACGCCTGAAGGGGGACGACATGGTAGAGGCAACGGTACTGGCCGTCCCCGAGGCGGCGAGGGAGCCGCGCGTGATCGTGGTCGACGACGACTACGCGATGCGTCTCAGCTGTCGTCAGATCCTGAGCAAGAATCACGAACACGAGGTCGAGACGTTCGAGGACGGGGCGAGCGGCCTCGAAGCGGTCCTGGCCCGGCGTCCCGATCTCGTCATCGTCGACCTCAAGATGCCCGGTATCAGCGGACTCGATGTGATCGCCCGCGTCCGGGAGATCGATCCGGACATCGTGATCGTGGTCATCACCGGGTACCCGACGATCGGGAGCGCGGTCGAGGCGATCAAGGCGGGGGCGTTCGACTTCCTTCCGAAGCCGTTCACACCAGACGAGCTACGGCTCGTGGTCGAGCGCGCGCTCGGGCGCCGTCGCCTGCTTCTCGAGACCCATCAGCTCGAGCTGGAGCGGGAACTCTTAAGGAGGCGCTTCGTCACCTTCGTCACGCATCAGATCAAGACTCCGGTTGCGGCGATCCGTCAGTACCTCGACGTGCTGAGACGCCTCGAGGGAACGGCGAGCGCGGAGGAGAAGCGTGCCGAGTGGCTCGATCGATCCGTGCGGTGCGTCGATGAACTCGTCCACCTGGTCGACGACTGGCTGACCCTGTCGAGGGTCGAGAGCCGCGAGCTCACGTCGCATCGCGAGTCGGTCGCGCTCGGCATCACCCTGCGAACGATGCTGGAGAGCTGCGAGATCCTCGCGCGCGCGAAGGGCATTTCCCTCGAGATCGACACACCCGAGGAGGACGTGTTCGTCAACGGCGACGTCGGGTGCATCGGGATGGTCTTCTCGAACCTGGTCGAGAACGCGATCAAGTACAACACGCCGGGCGGACACGTCTGGGTTCGGCTCGAAGTCGGGTCCGGGGAGGCCGCCGTTTCCGTGGTCGACACCGGGATCGGGATCGCGGAGAAGGACCAACCGTTCGTGTTCGACGAGTTCTTCCGCGTGCGGCGGGAAGGGGACCGCCCTCGCGGGACTGGGCTCGGCCTCGCGATCGCGAAGCGGATCGTGGAGGAGATGGGCGGCGTCATCGAAGTCACGAGCCGGCTCGGTGAAGGGTCGACCTTCCGCGTGCGGATTCCACTCCGTCTCGAGCCGTCCGCCGGGGAGGGAGGCGGCTCGTGCTCCGGATCCTGAGGACATGCGGCGCGGAGTTACTCCGTCGCCTCCGTCGGATCTCCCTCCAGGCCCGGCTCATCGCCAGCTACCTGGTGATCCTCGCCATCGGAGGGCTGGCGACTTCGCTCGTCGGATCCTGGATCGTCAGCTCGACGATCATGGACGAGGCGCAACGACGCGCGGAGCGGAACCTCTCCACCGCCCATACCATCTTCGGGGACGAAGCGGAGCGTCTGCGGCAGACGGTCGACCTGTTGGCCCGGGAGGCTGCGGACTCGGGAGAGGATCTCGGCGCATGGAGCCAGCGGAAGCTCCCTCATCTGCGCGCTCTCCGCGCCGAGTCGGGGTACGACCTCATGGCGGTGACGGACCGGTCCGGCCTCACGATCGCGCGTATGGTTCCGGGGACTACGGTCGGGGACGACGCGACCGGTTCGGCGCTCGTGCGACAGGCGCTCCACGGAGCATCGGGCGCGGGTGTCGAGCTGATCCCACGGGCTCGCCTTGCCACCGAGGGCCCAGGGCTCACGGCCCGTGCGCGGATCGAAGCGCTTCCGACGCCCAGAGCCGAGGCCACGCCCCTCTCCACGACGGAAGACGGTCTCGTCCTGCTCGCGGCGGCTCCCGTGCTCGACCCAGACGGCGCCGTGACGGGGACGATCTACGCGGGCGTCCTGCTCAATCGGAACTTCGCCATCGTGGACCGGATCTGGGACGTGCTCTACCGCGGGGAGGTGTTCGAAGGCAGACCGGTCGGAAGCGTCACGATCTTCCAAGGTCCACTCCGGGTCGCGACGACGGTCGAGCGTGCCCGCACCGGGCGCGCGGTCGGTACGGTCGTCTCCGACGTGGTGGGGCGGACCGTACTCTCGGAAGGCAGACCGTTCGGCGATCGTGCTTTCGTCGTCGAGGACTGGTATCGCGCCGCGTACGAACCGATCCGGAGCCCGGACGGGGACGTGATCGGAATCCTCTACGTGGGAGTTCTCGAGCGGTACTACGCACAGCTCAGGAACCAGGTCATCCTGTCGTTCTTCGCGATCGCCGGGCTCGGGTTCCTGGCGATCCTGGGTGTCACCTACGGATTCATGGGGAACACGCTCCGTCCCGTCCGGGAGATGGCGGTCGCGGCGAGACGGATCGCCGCAGGCGACTTCAGTCAGAGAGTGGGGAACGCGGGCGTCGGAGAGGTGGCCATCCTCTGTGACGCGTTCAATTCGATGCTCGAGAGTCTCCGGCGCATGCGCGCGGACCTCGAGACGTGGGGAAGTACGCTCGAACAGAAGGTAGAGGAGAGGACGCAGGAGCTGTTCGACATGCAGTCGAGGATGGCGCGCGCCGATCGTCTCGCTTCGGTGGGAGTTCTCTCGGCCGGCGTCGCCCACGAGATCAACAATCCTCTCGGCGGCGTGCTCGCACTCACGGCGCTGACGCTCGAGGACCTGCCCGCTGACGATCCGAGCCGGGAGAACCTGGAGGAGGTGGTGAGGCAGGCGGAGCGGTGCAAGCGGATCGTGAAGGGGCTCCTCGACTTCTCCCGTCAGTCGGCGAACAGTCCGGAGCCCGTCCTGCTGGAGCGGGCCGTCGAGCGCGCGCTCGCACTCGTCGCGTCCCAGGCGGCATTCTTCAACATCGATCTCGAGAAGCGGTACGAACCGGACATGCCGCCGGTCATGGCCGACGACTCGGAAGTCCAGCAGGTGCTCCTCAACATCATCCTCAACGCGGTGCAGGCGATGGACGAGCAGGGCCGGATGATCGTGCGGACGCGGAGTGCCGACGGATGGGGCGAGGTGCGGATCACGGACTCAGGCCGCGGCATCCCACACGATCAGATCGACCGGGTGTTCGATCCGTTCTTCACGACGAAAGGGGAGAGCCACGGGACCGGGCTCGGGCTCTCCATCGCCTACGGCATCGTCGCCAAGCACGGCGGAACGATCTCCGTGGAGAGCGAACCAGGGCGAGGAACGACCTTCGTGGTCCGACTCCCCCTCGCCCCCAGCTTCTTCGCTCCGGATCGCGAGTCCGCGCTTCCATTCTCCAGCGCGTGAATCCGCCGACACGTCAGCCGGTCTGGACGAGTTCGCTCAGCTACGCAGCGTCCTCCCTGGTCCGCAGTGGGAGGACGCACCCACTCGCATCGACCTCACTTCACCCCGAGGCTCGGCGGAACACCCTCCGCTACTTCACCCCGTAACTCGGCGGAACGTCCCCCGCTTCACATCCCCACTTCGGATTGGGCGACGTCCCCATCACGTACTTCAGTGTTCCGCCGCCCGCGATGTCCCGGAACCGGATCCAGTTCTTCGTCACCGGCTTCCCCTCGAAGCTCACGCTTTGGATGTACGGCGCGTCCGGCCCCGCGCCGTCTGCTTCGATCGTCAGCACGTTGCCTTTCGCCAGTGCGACGTCCGCGCGCGGGAAGTAGGGGCCGTTCAGGACGAGCACGTCCGTGCCCTGGATCATCGGGTACATCCCGAGATAGGCCCAGACGAGCCAGGCCGAGGTGGCGCCGAGGTCGTCGTTGCCGGGGAGACCGCCCGGGCCGGTGTGGAACTCCTGTTCGAGGATCCTCCGCACGACTGCCTGCGTCTTGGGTGCGGCCTGCGCGAAGTTGTAGGTCCAGGGGTTCCCGTGTTCGGGTTCGTTGCCGATGTAGAAGTGCGGCCGGTTCGTGCCCGCGTTGAGTTCCTGGAAGAGGTGATCGAGACGTTCCTCCGCCCGCTTCGGACCGCCCATGAGATCGATGAGGCCGCCGAGGTCGTGCGGGACCATCCAGAGGTACTGGGCGCCGTTGCCTTCGATGTAGCCACAGCCGCTCGCGGGATCGAAGGGCTGGCAACCCCACTCGCTCTTGGACTCGGGCCGCGTGAGTCGGAACCGGACGAACCTCGCCTCGGTGGGCGTGATCTCGTGCTTCGTCACGTCATCCTTGTTGTGCGTGACGGACACGACTTCGCTCCAGGTCGACCCGTCCGGACCGACGTCGATCGCGAAGCTCCGTGTGTTCCAGTCGGACGTCTCGCCGCCGGCTCCGGCGTGGTAGATCTCGAACCGGTCCACCTTCTGGTTCGCGCCGAGGTCCACCGTCCACCACTTCTCTTCGCTCTCGTTGTCGCACCACTTGTCGGCGAGGCCACCGTTCCAGGTTCCGTTGACGGCCTTGTCCGCCGATTCGCGGTCGTTGCAGATGCTGCTCGCCTGGGTGGGCTTCTCCAGAGCGAGGTTCGCGTTCGGGTCGTCCGGCCCGAAGACCTGCACTTCGTAGATCCGCGCGACGTCGTCGTTCACGTCGCCCTTGGGCTCGAGGTAGCCGCTCTCGGGCCTCCAGAGTTCCTTCCAGTAGCCGGACCGGGTGGCGAAGGTGGACGCGACGTCCGTCTGGCCGAGGGCCCTTGCGTACTCCGCGAGGGCGAAATCGGCCATTGCGTACTCGAGCGAGATCGCGGCGTTGCCCGGGAAGTGACGGTTCCGGATCCAGTCCCCGAGGCCCCAGCGCTGCGTGTCGGTCGTGTCGCTCGCGGACTTCACCATCAATGCGAGCGCGGCTTTCTCGTCGAATCCACGCACACCCATCGCATACGCATTCGCGACGTTCACCGTCCCGGGGTCGCCGACCATGACGTTCGTCTCGACGTTCCGGTCCGTCCAGAAGGGGAGGAGGCCGGACTCCCGGCCGCCTTCCACCATCGAACGGATGATGTCCGGCCCTTCCGGTGCGATCGCGCCGATCAGGTGGGTCCAGGAGCGGATGATGTCCCAGCCCGAGAAGTTCTGGTAGTTCGTCCACCCGTCCGCCGTGTGGACCGCTTCGTCGAATCCACGGTACTCGCCGTTCACGTCCTCCCACACGTTCGGGTTGGAGAAGACGTGGTAGAGCGCGGTGTAGAACTCGACGAGGTCTTCTTCGCTCGAGCCCGTCGCGCCCGGCAGCTGGATCCGGCTGAGGACGTCGTTCCACGAGGCCCGGGTGGCATCCCGCACGCCTTCCCAGTTCCAGCCGGAGTTCTCCGCTTCGAGGTTCTGGATCGCGTTGTCCAGGTCGACGTAGGAGATCGCGACCTTCATGAGGACGTCCCGGTCGCTCGAAGTGCCGAAGGACACCCAGCCACCGGAGGAGACGCCGGACACGTCCACGCCGCCCGGCGTCACGGTGTCGCCGAGCCAGGTGCCGGAGGCCGACGGTGCGCGGTCGAACTCGATGACGAACCAGAACGGGACGGTGGTGCGGCTCCCGCAGAACCCGCCACTCGTGAATATGCCGGTGATCCGGGATCCGTCGATGTGGAGCGAGCCTTCGCGCCGGCCCGTGGCGTTGCGGCTCGTGTCGAAGAGGATCGACCCGCCGTCCGCGTCCGGGAACGTGAACCTCGCCATGCCGGTGCGGACGGTCGCGGTGAGCTCGGTGAGCACGCCGTCGTCGAAGCGGACCGCGTACTCACCCGGCGCCGCCGACTCGTTCGCGTGCGAGAAGACGGCCGCGTGCCCGGACCAGTCGACGCCCGAGCCGTTCGTTCCCACCTCTGTCCCGCGGATCGGCAGGATCGGGAGGTCTTCGTTGTTCGGGCAGCCCGCGCCGTTGAAGTGGGTGAGGCTGAAGCCCTGGATCTCCGTACCCGGATAGCCATAGCCGGAGGGCGAGGCTTTGTCCGTGTCCGGACTGAACTGGATCATCCCGAACGGCGCCATCGCTCCCGGAATCGTGCTCCCGCCCGCACCGCCCGGCACCGGGTTCGGGGAGTTGGAGGGGCCGGTCCCGATGAACGGGTCGACGTAGCGGCAGAGGTCGGTGGCGGCCGCGCCATCTGCGGGGGCCGTCGCACCGACTGTCGAGATCGCGAGGGGGGCGGCCAGGAACGCAAAGCCCCCGATCCAACCCACGATTCCAGGACGAGCGAACATAGCGGAACCTTCCTTTGCCCACGCGCGACCGGCGCGTTTCGGGCGCGCCCAAACCTACCGCGACGAGGGCTTGGAGTCACCCTCGGGACGGATCTAGACTGAAAGGGCGATCGCCGCCGCAAGGAGGTGAGAGATGCCCACCCGCAAGATCCGCGAGTACCTCGACGACCGCGGGGTCCGCTACGAGTCGATCCGCCATCCCAAGGCGTTCACCGCCCAGCGGACGGCGCAGTCCGCCCACATTCCAGGAGGAGAGGTCGCGAAGACCGTCATGGTCTGGCTCGACGGCCGGCTCGCCATGGCCGTGGTCCCGGCCTCGGAGAACATCAGCCTGAGACGTCTCGGCAAGGCGACGGGAACGAAGCACGTCGTCCTCGCGAACGAGTCGGAGTTCACGCGCGCCTTCCCCGAGTGCGAACCGGGTGCGATGCCGCCCTTCGGCAACCTCTACGGGATGGAAGTGTGGGTCGACGTCAACCTGACGCGCGACCCCGAGATCTCCTTCAACGCAGGCACGCACACGGAACTGATCCGGATGACCTACCGGGACTTCGAAGACGTCGTCCGTCCCAAGGTGGCGGACTTCGGCGCTCCGGTCAGCGTGTCTTCCCGTTGACGCCCGCGTGGAACGAACACCGGCCCGGGAGAGCCTGTCTCGCCGGGCCGGGGTGCGTTGAGTACGAGTCTGCTTCACGCCGTCGGATGGCGTCCGAGACGAGTGGCCGCTACTTGGCACTCGTCCGGAACGTGGACTTGATCGAACCCCAGCTGCAATTCGAGACCGGAGTGGGAGCCCCGCCGTAGTCGATCAGGTGGAGATGGCCCCCCAAGGCGAACTTGACAGGTCCAATGCCTTTGGACCACCACGTATCGGGACGGCCGCCCCGCTGCGCGATGGGATCGATACTGGTAAGGGAGAGGTCCGCAGAAGACGGTATCGACGGCCCGGCTCCGAACGCGTGGAGCAGGCCGACGGGAAGGTCCAGATCGACCTCCTCATAGATCTGGAACGCGATGTCGTACCGGCCCGCATAGAGAGTGTCCGGAAGCGTGTAGAAGGTCGTCGTCGTCTGCCACGTGCGTCCTACGAAGAGAGGTGAGGAGGACAGGTAGAGGATCGGTGGGTCGTACACCAGCCCGAACTCCGTGGGCGGGTAGTAGAATCCGTGAAGGAAGACGTTGCCGGAGTCGTCCACCGTCCAGTAGTTCTCGTTGGTGTCGTTGACGCCACCCGTGTACAGGATGCGATGTGTGGTTCGACCAAGCACCTCGACCAACCCGTCCACGATTCGAGTCTCGACCTCTCCGTCGGTCCCCTCGTAGGTCCACCAGTCTCCATCCGACAGCGGTTGGTACGTTTCGGCGAGGGCGAACGCTTTGGCTGCGCCGAGGAGAGTGGTGGCGAGCCACAGAATCGCAAGCAGACGCATCCTGACTCCCTGAGCCCTCGGCGGAAGGGGCTCCACATGACTCGTTGAGCTTAGCATGCGGCGGCGGCACGCGCGACCCGACTCGACCGGACTGCACTTCAAGTGTCGGAGCTTTGACAGGGGCTGCCAGTACCAAGTAGACTCGAAGGCACTTCTCGGCTCGCACCGTTTGGCAGGAGCAAGCGCGTCCGTCTCGAACTGCGGTAGGATCCTCGACGCGGTTCGACTCGAGAGGAGGCGGTGATGGCCCCAGAACTCTGTGCTCTCCCTTCTCCTGTTGCTGAGCCTCAGTGGAGAGGTGCGTCGTGATCGTCACCCACCGCACGCCCCATGCCACCCGGCTCTGCGTCGCTTCCGCTCTCCTCCTCTTCGGCGTCGCGGCCGAGTCCCGCGCCGTCGACTGCCTCGACTACCGGACGACGATGCACTGGGCGGGCGGGCTGGGAACGCCCGAGACCGAGTTCGTTCAGGACGTCGAAGTCGTTCTTCCGTATGCCTACGTGGTCTCGACTTCGGGGTTCCATGTCATCGACGTTTCGATCTCGGCAGCACCCCTGGAGGTGGCTTTCGTGCCGCATTCGTCGATGGACGCGATCGAGATCCGCGACGGATACGCGTACATCTCGGGCGCCGACTTCCTCGTCTTCGACGTCTCCGAGCCTGCGGGCCCCGTTCTGGTGGCTGGCGCCGGAAACGGTGGACACGACATCGCCATCCATGGAGACTTCGCGTATCCGGTCTCTTACTCGAGCTTTGCCGTTATCGACATCTCTGACCCCACTGACCCAACGCCCATCCTGTTGGAGCCCGTGGAAGGCAACGATTGCGAGAGCATCGCCGCCCACGGCGACGTCCTCTACATCGCGCGATCCGACGGCCTCGCGGTCTACGATGTGACGGACGAGTTGGATCCAGTGTTTGTTCGCTTCGTGGACCTCGACCACCTAACGAGCTGGGTGCGCGTACACGATGGGGTTCTCTACGTTTCCGGTGAGGAGTTCTCCAGTCTAGACCTCACGGATCCTCGGAACCCGATCGTTCTGGACTCCATCAGTCTCTCCACGCTTGGGTCCAACTTCGATATCCAAGGCACGACCGCCTTCGTCACGGCCCTGGGCGTGAGGAACATCGATATCTCGGATCCGGCGAACCTCTTCGTGATCAGCCGGTACCCGAACGGCGGGGGGCGTCTTGCCGTCGCGGGTGAACGTCTCTTCGTGGGACAAGCCACTGGGTTCGGCGTCGTCGAGATCAACGACTATCACGTGGCCCTCCCAACCGGTGCGTTGGCATCGGAGAGTCCTGTGTATGGAGTCTCGGGCAGCGGGAGTCTCGTTGCACTTGCGACCTACACCGGTGGATTGGAGCTCGTAGATGTGGCGGATCCCGCGAGTCCGCAGAGTCTCAGCCACGTGGCAACGAACGGGGTCGCATGGAACGTGCATCTGGTCGGCAGCCTGGCCTTCGTGGCCGATGGTGCGGCGGGTCTGTCGATCTACGATGCGTCGGAGCCAGCAGGCCCCGAGTTGACCGGGTGGCTCGATCTCGACGGGCAGGCCCTCGACGTGACAGTCCTGGGAGACGTAGCGTTTGTCGCCACGGGAAGCACAGGCCTCGTGACGGTCGATGTCTCCGATCCGGCAAGTCCGCAACTCCTCGGTTGGATCGATCCGCCCGGGAGCGCGAACCGTGTCGACGTTCGGGAGGGCTTGGCGTTTGTGTCCGCGGGCTCGGCCGGGCTCCATGTCATCGACGTGTCCAATCCGAGTGCGCCTGCCCTCGCGGCCACGGTTCCGGGCTTCGTCAACGATGCCACCGCGGAACCGCCCTACGTCTACGTCGTCGATCCGACGGTGGGCCTCGAGGTCGTCGACATCTCGAATCCAACTGCGCCGTTCGAGACCGGGTCACTCTTCCTCCAGTACGCAAACACGACAAGGCCGCCGCGGAACGTCGCGATCCGAGACGGCTGCGCCTACGTTGCCGCGGACCGCTCGGGCCTCCAGGTGGTCGACGTGGCCGACCCATTCGGCCCGAAGCTCCTCGGAAACCTCGTCCTCGGGAATCCCGCCTCGGACACCGCGCGCGACGTTCAGATCCTGAACGATTTCGTCCTCATCGCCGACGAGGCCAACGGACTCAAGATTGGACCGCTTCACTGCGAGGACCCGGCTGCCGTGTCCTCGTCACCGATCGTCGGGAGCGTCGCGATCCGTGTAACACCGAATCCTGTCACGTCGTCGGCAACACTCCGGCTCCATCTGACCAGCGCCGGGCTCGTGCGGGTCGACCTCTACTCCGTCGAGGGACGCCGCGCCGCCGACCTGTTCGAGGTGGTGCTGGGGGCTGGGGTCCACGAGATCGAGTGGAGTACGGCAAGGCGGGTCCCGACGCCGTCCGGGATGTTCTACGCACGGCTGAGCCGGAACGGAAGGACGATCGGGGCAACGCCGGTCCTCGTGAGGTAGTCGGGAGTGGGTCGGTGAGGATCTTCGAGTAGCGCACCGCAGGGCGATCAGCGTCACACGCACGATCACTTCCCGTGCATCACTTCCGAGGTGCCCACACGAACAGCGACGCCGCAGCGGGGACTCGTCCCGCCGCCATGGCGTCCGCCTTCGCCGTGTTCTCTCAGTCGCCGACCTTGCCGTCTCCCTCCGCCGGAACCTCCCGGGGCCCCGCGTTCTTGACGTACGTGTCGAGCCAGCGATCGGTCTCCCACATCAGATGGAGCACCGACTCCGCGGCCCGGTAGCCGTGGCTCTCCGCGGGGAGCATGACGAGCCGCGCGGTGCCGCCGAGCCCCTTGATCGCGGCGTACATCCGCTCACTCTGCATCGGGTACGTTCCGGAGTTGTTGTCGGCCGCGCCGTGGACGATGAGGATCGGCTCGTTGATCTTGTCGGCGTGCATGAACGGGGACATCCCGAAGTAGACCTCCGGCGCTTCCCAGAACGTACGCTCCTCGCCCTGGAATCCGAACGGCGTGAGGCTGCGGTTGTACGCTCCGGAGCGGGGGAGGCCGGCGCGGAAGAGGTCTGAGTGGGCGAGGAGGTTCGCGGTCATGAACGCGCCGTAGCTGTGGCCGCCGACCGCCATCCGGTCCGGGTCACCGACGCCGCGACGGACGAGTTCGCGCACCGCTGCCTCGGCGCTCGAGACGAGCTGTTCGACGAAGGTGTCGTTCGGCTCCGTGTCGCCCTCGCCGATGATCGGCATGGACGGATCGTCGAGAACGGCGTAGCCGCGGGCGAGGAAGAGCATCGGGGACCACCAACCCACCCGGGTGAAGCGGTAGGGCGAGTCCGTCACCTGTCCTGCATCGTCGCGGCTCTTGAACTCGTTTGGGTAGGCCCAGAGGAGGACGGGGAGGGGGCCGTCGCGTTCCTGGTCGTATCCGGCCGGGAGGTAGAGCGTGCCGGAGAGCTGTAGACCGTCGGCGCGCTCGTACGTGATGAGCTCCTTCGAGATTCCGTCCAGTTGCGGCGTCGGGTTGGGGAAGAACGTCTTCTGGTCGGTCGTCCCGTCGGTGAGACTCCGCACGAAGTAGTTGGGTGGCTCCGTCTGCGACTCGCGCCGGGTCAGGACGAAGTCGTGATTCGGCCCGAGCAGGTCGACCGGATTCTCGTAGTAGGGCGCCTCGCTGTGGAAGAGCCGCACCGTCTCTCCGCTCGCGATGTCGCAGCGATCGACGAACGGACGGTTCCCCTCGGGAGAGGCGCCGGTTCCGCTCCGGAAGATCGTGAGGCCGTTGCCCACCGTGAGGACGACGTTCCTTCCGTACTCGTTCCTTCTCGTCATCGGGTCGCCGGGGTCGCTGTACCGGTCCTGATAGGAGCGGTCCTCGACCAGCTTCGGCTTCCGCTTGAGATGATCCGGCGCGACGGCCCACGTCTTGACGTTGCGGGTCGCCCTCCACCAGGAGCTGACGAACGCGAGGTCGCCTGTTCCCCAGCGGACTCCACCGTACCGGTTGCTGAGCTTGATCAGCGGCTTCGGCTTTCCGCGGAACGGTGCTTCGAGCAGGTAGACCTGGTCGCGCCACTCGGCTTCGGCGCCTGCGTCTCCACCGTCGAGTGCCTCCGTCCAGACGAGCATCGCGCCCACGTCGTCCCGCCAGCCGACGGAACGCGGCCCCTTCTCGACGGAGCCGAACGTGATCGGCACCTCGTCCTGGAGCGGACGGTCCACGACGAGATGGACGGGAGCGTTCTTCTCGACGTCCCAGACCTCGATCCGGCGGGGGAAGGAGTCCTCCTGGAGGGAGTAGCTGTAGGGCCTGTGGATCGTCTCGACCAGAACGAGCTTCCCGTCCGGGGACGGCTCGAAGCCACGCACCACTCCGGGCGTGCCGATTGCACGCACCGAACCATCGAGACCGATCAGCTCGAGCTGGGACGTTGCGTAGTAGTCGAAGACGTCTTCGTCGTAGGGGTTCTCGAGCAGGTCCTGGAGGGTCCGGGCCGCGGCCGTCTTGCCCAGGTTCTCCTGCACGATCGGCCCGGTCGGGACGTAGGACTCCTCCGGCGGGAGCCCGCGACCCTCGGGAACGACGAGCGCGACCACGCTCTTCGAGTCCGATCGCCATTCGTAGGGACGTCCGTAGACGCCGTTCAGCCGAACCCCGTCGCCCGTGACGCGCCGGGCCGTGGACTCACCCAGTCCCACCGCCCAGAGTTCGAGCCGGTCTTCGATACCGGCGACGAAGGCCAGTGTGTTCCCGTCCGGGGACCAGCGCGGATGCGTGATCCGCGTGCCTTCCGGGAAGCCGCCTACCGCGACCGGATCTCCGCCGTTCATCGGCTGGAACGTGATCCCGCTCATCGGACGGTCGCGACTCTCTCCGTTCGTCCGCGGATTCATCCTGAGTCCGGCCAGCCGCAGCTCCGGTTCCGCCACCTCCGCGATCGATGGAAGCCCGGGCGACTCGAGAAGGAGCAGCCACTCTTCGTTCGGGCTGAGTGCGACGCCGGGCGTGGGCGGCGCGAGCACCATGTCCGCCAGCACCTGGGGCGGCATCTGGTACGTGAGCGCGTCTTCGGCACGCGCATTCGTCACCGCCAGGGCCGCCGTCAGGGTCAGCCCGAGGCAGAGAAGGCCGGTGCGGACGGAACGCGGCCGGGTGGCGCGCGGCTCGCAGTGGGAACCAGCGGTGCGGACGGAACGCAGCCCGGGCGCGGGCGTCTCACAGAGAGGGGCGGCCGGACGGTCCGACGCCGGAGAGAGGAAGGTAAGGGCGTTCATCGATCACTCCCGTGGGTACAGGGCCGGAGACACCCAGGGAGCTTAGTCGCTGAACTCGTGCCGCGAAAGCGACGGATCCCGCGCTGCTGACAGGTGCGATCTCGCACCCGCAGTGCGGCCGATCCCGCTCGTCGTGTGCTGCGAAGTCGGACTTCTCAGCGCGAGAACTGTCAGATCCGGCCGAGCGTGGCGATGCTGTCGTCGAACGCGAACTTCTCGCCCGTTCCCTGCCGGAGGAACGCGGTGATGGCGTCGATCTTCGAGATCGCCTCGTCGAGCTTCGCGTCGGTGCCGCGCTTGTAGATCCCGTACGTGATCGCGTCGCGGTTCTCCTCGTAGAGCGCGAGGAGTTCGCGGAGCCGGGCCGCGGCCTTCTGGTGGTCCGCTTCCGTGACGGCGGGGAAGACGCGGCTCGCGCTCGCGCCGATGTCGATCGCCGGGTAGTGGCCCGATGCCGCGAGACGACGCGTGAGGATGATGTGTCCGTCCAGGATCGACCGGACTTCGTCCGCGACCGGCTCGGTCATGTCGTCGCCTTCGACCAGCACCGTGTAGAACGCCGTGATCGACCCCTTGTCGGAGTTGCCGGACCGTTCGAGGAGCTTGGGGAGTTCTGAGAAGACGGACGGAGTGAATCCGGCGCGCGCGGGGGGTTCCCCCGCGGCGAGGCCGACTTCACGCTGGGCCCGCGCGAACCGCGTGACCGAGTCCATCATCAGCATCACCTTCTTGCCCTGGTCGCGGAAGTAGTCCGCGATCGCCTGGGCCACATACGCCGCCTTGAGACGCACGAGCGACGGTTCGTCCGAAGTCGCCACGACGACGACCGAGCGCGCCATCCCCTCGGGGCCGAGGCTCTCTTCGATGAAGTCGTTGACCTCGCGGCCTCGTTCTCCGATCAGCGCGATCACGTTGACGTCGGCGGCCGTGTTCCGGGCCACCATGCCGAGGAACGTCGACTTGCCACCGCCCGCGGCGGCGAAGAGGCCGACGCGTTGTCCTTCGCCCACGGTGAGGATGCCGTCGACCGCCTTGATCCCGATCGGGAGCGGATGCTGGATCCGCTTCCGGACGAGCGGATCGGGCGGCGGCGCCATGACCGGATACTCCTGCTCGGTGAGGAGCGGCCCGCGTTCCGCGAGGTCGCGCGGCTCGCCGAGCCCGTTCACGACGCGGCCGAGGAGCGCTTCGCCCACCTTGACGACGAGTCCACGCCCGGTCGGGATCACCTCGCTCGCCATGCCGATGTTCGCGAGTTCGCCCAGCGGCATGAGGAGCGCTTCGTGGCGATCGAAACCGACGACTTCCGCCCTCACGAGCTCGTCGCTGTGCGGGTTCTTGATGTAGCAGAGTTCGCCGACCCAGGCCTCGGGCAGCGCCGCCTTCACGATGATGCCGACGAGGCCGGTGACCCGGCCGCGCACTTCCATCGGAGAGACGCGGTCGAGCACGCTCTCGATCCGGTCGAGGTCCAGTTCGAAGTCGCCGAACTCGCTCACGTGATCCTCGCTATCGCTTCCGGCCCAGGAGTGCGTCCTCGAGCACGCGGAGCTGCGTTTCGAGCGACGCGTCCACGATCCCGAACGGCGTCTCGACCCGGCAGCCTCCGCCCTCGATCTCCCTGTCCTGCACGAGTTCGATCTCGACGTGTCCACCGATCTCGTCGATGAGACGTCCCCGTTCCTGCTGGACGCGATCGAAGTCCTCGGGACGCAGATGCACGCGGATCCGGCCTTCGTGATGGAGACCACGCACGGCCTGGACGACGAGGTCCGACGCCGTCTGCTCGACCGACTCGATCTCGCGTCCGAGGATCTTGCGCGCGATCCGGATGCTGAGGCGGACGAGGTCGTCGCGCGTTCGGTCCTTGCGCTCCGCCTCCTTCCGGCCGGCGTCCAGGACTTTCTCCGTCCACTCGGCGAGCCCGGCCGCGTATCCCTCGTCGTGCGCCTTCGCGCGGAGGGACTCCGCTTCGGCGCGCGCCGCGGCGAGGATCCGTTCGGCCTCGCCTTCGGCCGACTGCCTGAGGTCCCGGGCGATCTCCTGCGCGGACGCCACGTCCTTCTTGATCACGCGTCCGGGTGCCATGTCGAGGCGAGGGGCGCCATCGCCGTGATCCGCGTCCCCTCCGCCCTTCAAGATGCGGCTGCTCATCGCTGCTCTCCCCGGCTTCCGTCTCCACTGAGGGCCTTCGCCCGCTCCAGGATCTCATCGGCCGACGCGCCGAACATCTCTTCCGCAGAGTCTCCGTCTGGCGTGGACGTTCCCGAACGAGACGGTGCTCCTGCAGCAGGCGGGGCGCCACGCAGTGCGGCGAACTCGTCCCGCCAGTCGAGGAACGGCCGTGCGACCGGGAGCGCGATCCGCTGCGCGATGTGGAGCGCGTAGTCGCGCGGGAAGCCTGCGAGCACTCTGGCGATGAGACGAAGGCCGAGGAGTCCGATCCGCTCGTTGTCGTCCGCACTCGCGGCGAACGCGAGCCGCCCGTCTTTCGACGGATGGTCGGGCGTCAGCCGTCCACCGTGGTCCGCGAGCGCCTTCCGTCCGAACTCCTGGGCGAGCAGCCAGAGCTGCCCCGCATCGAGGGCGAGGAGAGCGGACATGCCATCCTGCGCGCCGCCCGGCGCAGGTGCGCCTGAAGACGCATCTGTGCCTGACCGCGCAGGTGTACCTGTCGACGCCGAGGACGTGCTCGGAAGGTGGACCCATCGCTCGAAGAGCCACCGCCGGAACGCGCCCGCGAGGGACGGCGAGAGGGGAGAGATCTCTCCCAGTGCGTCTTCGGCACGGGGCCGCTTCTTCGGCCAGAGTTCACGGAGCACGCTGCGCGCGAGGTCCGGTTCCAGTTCACCGAGCGCGAGGAGGAAGAGCGCCGGGGGCTCGTCCTTCAGTGTTTCCACCATCCAGCTCGGATGGAGGTCGACGGCTTCGTCGATTCTCCGGAGACGGTCCCGCTTCGCCCAGGTCGTTCGGAACGCCCGCCGGGACTCGGCAGGGAGGGCGCGAAACGCCCGGTAGAGCATCTTCATGTCCTCGCCGCCGAGACGAGGCACTCGCTCCGCGACGCTGCTGTCCGGCGTTTCGTCCGCCCAGTCCGAGGCGAGGAGGAAGCCGCGGGTGAATCCGCGGACCTCGGCGAGATTGGGCGAACTTCCGGACACGTCGGGCCTCAGCTACGCGTGGCCGCGGCGCGGGTGGGCGCTTCGTGGAGCTGACGGGAGAGACTCCGGTTCCTGAGGAGGAGGAAGACCGACAGCCCGACGAGGAGCACGGTGAGGCCGGCGAGTGGATAGAAGAACATCATCGGATCCGGCCCCGAACGCGGGAGCTTCCGCGTATCCGGCGCGATCCCCTTCTTCACGACGGTGACGTGGTCCTTGTCGAGCCCATCGATGCTCGACGCGACCAGCTCCCGGATCTCTCCGACATCGAGGCGGGCGGACGCAGGCGTCTTGTCGTCCTCGATCCAGTGCTTGACGAAGACCGCCGCGGTCGGCTCGGGCGCGGGATTCTTGCTCACGTACTCCGCGAGCCGATCGCGCTGCGGCAGCGAGACGTGAACGCGCGCGTCGATCACGGACGGCATCGACTCGATCGTGCGTTCGAGTTCCCCGGACTGTGCGTGGAGGAAGAGGGCCCGCTCTTCGGTTTCCGTCGGGATCATCTTCGACTTGCCGTAGAGCTCGGCGAACCCCTGCGGTTCGGGCCGCGGCCGGTCGTTCTCCGCGAGCACGAGGAACGCGTTGCTCGCGTCCGGCTGGGAGACCGTCACGGAGTAGAGCACGTCCTGCCCGGATCCGACGCCGGTCTTGCTGGCGGAGATGCCGTTTTGCCTGAGGAGGACGATGAGGTCGACTGCCTCTGCCTCGGAGAGCCCACCCATCACGTCGACCTTCTGACATCCGACGAGGAGGAGGACGGACCCCAAGACCAAGAGTCGACCAGCCGTCCTGAGCCAAGACCTCACGGAAACCCCCTTCTCCGGCTTACACATTGGTCTGGAAGATCGTCTTCATGCCCGACGTGCTCTGCTCCACCGACTTGCTCAGGATCTCCACGCTCTGGAGGATCTGATGCGAGCGGATCTGCACCGCGAGCAGTTCCTGCTGACTGAAATCCTTACCCGAAGCGAACTCCTGAAGGAACCCACTGAGTTCCTGATAGTCCGTCCCGAGGCGATCGAGCGTCTCGACCAGCTTCTGCTGCGCGAGGCTCGTCGGTTCGTGTCCGAGCTGCTCCCGGATCTCCGCGTAGGCCGCGAACGACACGTCGAGAGGCTCGGAGAAGTACTGGACCTGGGAAGCGCGGTCCATCTTGAGGACCTTGGTCTGGAGCTCCCGCTCCATCCGGACGATCTCGTCGGCCGCGATCGGCGGGGGAGTGGCCGCGGGACCCTGCGTCTGCCCCGGTTCGGCGGCGTTCAGCGCCGCCTCGAAGTCTGCCTTGCCACCCGGAGCCTGGGGCTGCTGCTGGAAGGACCCCATCACGTCGGGGCGGATTCCTGAAGCGACTGCATCGGTCATGGCGTTGGCTCCTCGTGTTCGGTTGGGTTCGGGCGCCGGGTCGGGCGCGGCTCCTGCGCCCCGTGGCGTCGGGCCCGGACCGCCGGGAGGCTTCCCTCCCGGTGGTCACTGACCCTTTCCCGATGACCGCCCGTCTTATCGCGGTCCTCCGCCCCCGAGTTGCGTGGAATCTCGGCTCGGGCCAGTCAGTACCGGGTCAGGTGACCCCGTCGAGGCCGTGTTTCTGGACCAGTGCGGCCAGGTTCTTGAGGGCCCGGGCGTGGACGCGGGAGGTCCAGGACTTCGAGAGGCCCATCTTCGCCCCCGCCTCCTCGAGCGTCAGGTGCCCGAAGTAGTAGTCCTTGACCACGTTCCGCTCCTTCTCGTCCAGCTGCTCGATGCAGTCGTGGACGATCCGGGCGGCGTCGGCCAGCTCGGCCTCGCGGTGCGGGTCGGCGGAATCACCGGCGATGTCTCCCATGCTCTCGTGGTCGAGGGAGAGGAGCCGGGCCCCGGCCAACCTCAGGATGGTCTCCCGAGTGCCCTGGATGTCGTCTTCGAGCGTGGCCGAGCCCTGGGCGGAGGAGCGGGAGTCCGCGTCCTCGGTCAGGATCTCGTTGGCGGCGGCCTGGTAGGTGACGTCGTAGTCCGGGTCCTTGTCGAACCAGGCCATCTTCCGGATGCCGTCGTAGATGGCGCCCCGGATCCGGTAGTAGGCGAAGGTCTTGAACTGGACCCCGCGGCTCGCGTCGAACCGGCGGCTGGCCTCGATCAGGCCGATCTGGCCGAACCCCTCCAGGTCTCCCAGCTCGACGAAGGACGGGAGCCCGCGGAGGATCTTCTTCGCGATGGCCGTGACGAAGCCGAGGTACTGCTCGACGAGCGCCTCTGGCGTGGCTCCGAGCGGCGACCCGGGCGCCGGATGTGTCGAGTCGTTCATTCTATGTGTCCGCTCCCAGGTGCCTACGCCACCACGCCCCAGGGTCGGCCGGGTAGGGCCGGGGAGGCGTCGACGCGACGGGATATGGGACGAACCACCAGGAGACTCATAGAGCCTATGGGCGGTTCATAGGAAATCTCACTCGTGCTCGAGAGAAGCGAGAAATCGGCGTCCGGCCGGGGCCGAGCGGGGCTCGTGCCTTGACCTCCCCTCCACCGACTCCGAATACTCGTACCACATGAACGACACTCCTACGACACCCGATTCTTCGCCAAGGCGGCGGAGGAAGCTGCGGCGGCGCGCCGTCGGACCGAAGCTCCGGTACCTGCTCTGGTTCGTCTTCGCGGCGTTCGCGATCCTGGCGGCGAACTCGTCCTACCTGGCGAGTATCACCTTCCTCGAGTGGTCGCGCGGGGAGACCTACCAGAACTACTTCTACCAGTACATGTTCCTCATCCATCTGGTGCTGGGGCTGCTGCTGGTCATTCCGTTCGTCGTCTTCGCATGGATCCATCTCCGCAACACCTGGGACCGGCCGAACCGGAAACCGGTGCGACTCGGCGTCGCGCTCCTCGTCGTCTCGATCCTGCTCCTCCTCTCCGGCATCGCGCTCACCCGTCTCGACTTCTTCGAGATCAAGGACGCGGACATCCGCAGGATCTCCTACTGGCTCCACGTGCTCACTCCGATCGCGGCGATCTGGCTCTACGTGCTCCACCGTCTCGCCGGTCCCAAGATCAGCTGGCGGATCGGGCTCACCTGGGGCTCCGTCGCGGGTGGAGTCGTGGTCGCGATGGTGCTGCTCCACACCCAGGACCCGCGGCAGTGGAACCAGGTCGGTCCGGAGGAGGGGACGAAGTACTTCGAGCCCTCCCTGGCCCGGACGTCGTCCGGAAACTTCATCCCCGCGCGCACGATGATGATGGACGACTACTGCGCGGAGTGTCACGAGGACGCCCACAACGACTGGCTCGGGAGCGCGCACCGGTTCAGTTCGTTCAACAACCCGGCCTACCTCTTCAGCGTTCGTGAGACACGCGAGGTCGCGTTCGCGCGGAACGGCGACGTCAAGGCCTCCCGGTTCTGCGCCGGCTGCCACGATCCGGTGCCGTTCTTCAGCGGCGCGTTCGACGATCCGAACTTCGACGACGTGAACCATCCGACGTCGCAGGCGGGCATCACGTGCACCTCCTGCCACGCGATCACGAACGTCAACAGCACGAAGGGGAACTCGGACTTCACGATCGAGGAGCCGCTCCACTACCCGTTCGCCTTCTCGGACAATCCGGTGCTCAAGTACGTGAACCACACGCTGGTCAAGGCCAAGCCGGAGTTCCACAAGAAGACGTTCCTCAAGCCGCTCCACCAGACCGCGGAGTACTGCGCCGGGTGCCACAAGGTGCACCTGCCGGGCGAGCTCACCGAGTACAAGGAGTGGCTGCGCGGGCAGAACCACTACGACAGCTACCTCCTCAGCGGAGTTTCCGGCCATGGCGCGCGCAGTTTCTACTATCCGCCCAAGTCCGAGCCGAACTGCAACGGCTGCCACATGAAGCTCCGTCCGTCGGACGACTTCGCGGCCAAGGACTTCGCGGACGACGGAAACAAGACCGTCCACGACCATCTCTTCCCGTCCGCGAACACGGCGATCGCGCATTGGAAGGCGACGCCCGAGACGGTCGAGAAGCAGATCGCGTTCAACGACGGCGTCATGCGGGTGGACATCTTCGGAGTCCACGAAGGCGGCACGATCGACGGTCCCCTCCTCGGGCCGATCCGTCCGACCATCCCGACCCTCGTCGCGGGCGAGCCGTATCTTCTCGACGTCGTCATCCGCACACTGAAAATGGGGCACCACTTCACCCAGGGCACCGTGGACTCGAACGAGATCTGGCTCGACGTCGTCCTCCGCTCGAACGGCGAGGTCATCGGCCGGAGCGGCGGGATGGAGCCGGACGGCACGGTCGATCCGTGGTCTCACTTCGTCAACGTCTACATGCTGAACCGCGACGGCGAGCGAGTCGACCGACGGAACGCGCAGGACATCTACGTCCCGCTCTACAACCACCAGATCCCGCCGGGAGCGGGCCAGGTGGTCCAGTACGGGTTCGTCCTGCCGGAAGACGTGACCGGTCCGGTCGACATCGACGTCACGCTCCGTTACCGGAAGTTCGACACGAAGTACATGCAGTACGTCTGGGGCGAGGACTACAAGAACACGCTTCCGATCATGGACATGGCGACCGATCACGTCTCGCTTCCGGTCGTCTCGCGGGCTGCGGAACTCGCGAGCCGCGGTGCTGAAGCCGGCGGCGGAACCCAGACCCTCGGGGACGCCGCCGGCGGCACACCGATCGAGTCGCCCTATCCGATGTGGCAGCGCTGGAACGACTACGGGATCGGTCTCTTCATGAAGGGGAACATGGGCAGCGAGAAGGGGCAGCTCCGCCAGGCCGCGAATGCGTTCGCACAGGTCGAGGCGCTCGGCAAGCCGGACGGTCCGCTCAACCTCGCCCGCGTCTATATCAAGGAAGGCCGTCTCGACGATGCCGTCGGGGCGCTTGGCCGCGCCGTCTCCTTCGATCCTCCGGCCCGACGCTGGAGCGTGGCCTGGTTCACCGGCCTCGTGAACAAGCAGAACGGCTACCTCGATCGCGCCATCACGGAGTTCCGCAGCATCCTCGAAGACCGCTATCCCGAGCTCGACGAGAAGGGGTTCGACTTCACGAAGGACATCGTGGTCCGGAACGAACTCGGACAGACCTACTTCGAGCGCGCGAAGATGGAGCGCGGAGACCGCGCGAAGAAGGAAGGGTTCCTCCACCTGGCCGAAGAGCAGTTCGTCGCCACGCTCGAGATCGATGCCGAGGACGCGACCGCTCACTACAACCTCGGCCTCATCTACGCGCAGCTCGGGAACGAGGAGAAGGCGGAGGCCCATCGGCGTCTCCACGCGAAGTACAAGCCGGACGAGAACGCGAGGGACCGGGCGATCGCCATCCAGCGTCGCGCGAACCCGGCCGCCGACCACGCGGCGCAGGCGACCGTGATCTACCCTCTCCAACGAGCGGGAGCGCCGGTGCTGCAGCAGATCGAAGGGCCGTCTCCGGTCGGGGAAGGCGGCGACAACCGCGAAGTGCAGCGGCGGACCGCGGACTCGGGGTCCGGCAAGCCGAGTGAAGACCGGAGCGAGGCCCTGACGCCTCCGTCCGAGAGCGAGGAGTCCTGATTCCGTGAGCGACCACAATACGCCGATCGATCCGAACGACGAGAGAGAACAGTACGGAGACGAAGTCCTGGGGAAGGCACTCAAGGTGTCCGCCGTGGTCTTCGTCGGCCTGGCGGTCGTCGCGGGACTCGTCTACTACCTGGGCCGCCCCGAGGAAACCGTCGTCGAGGAGCGCGTGACCCCGCTCGAAGCTCCGGTCGCGCAGGCGGCGCCCGAAGCCGACGTGCCCCGGACGCCGTTCGTCGACGTGACGAAGGAGATGGGGATCGGATTCGTCCACCAGAACGGCGCGGTCGGGGACAAGCTCCTGCCCGAATCGATGGGCGGTGGTGTCGCCTTCTTCGACTTCGACTCCGACGGCGATCCGGACCTTCTCTTCGTGAACGGAACTTCGTGGCCGGAGCAGCGGAGGACGGGGGGCGCCGCCACGACCGCCGCGCTCTACCGGAACGACCGAGGCCGGTTCGTCGACGTGACGCGCGGCTCCGGACTCGACGTGCCGGTCTACGGGATGGGCGCCGCGACGGCAGACTACGACGGCGACGGACTCGTCGACGTCTTCCTCACCGCGGTCGGTTCGAACCACCTCTTCCGCAACCTCGGCGGCGGCAGGTTCGAGGACGTGACGACGCGCGCGGGCGTGGGCGGGGATTCCGGTCCAGTGGAGCTCCAGCGCGACCTGGTTCGACCTCGATCGTGATGGCGACCTCGACCTCTTCGTCTGCAACTACGTGAAGTGGTCCCGCGAGATCGACATCGAGGTCGACTACTCGCTCACCGGGATCGGCCGCGCCTACGGGCCCCCGACGAACTTCGAGGGCGCGTTCTCCTACCTCTACCGGAACGAAGGCGACGGCACCTTCACCGACATCGCCGAGGGCGCCGGCGTGCAGGTCCGGAACGCGTCGACCGGCGTGCCGGCCGGGAAGTCGCTCGCCGTGCTCCCCGTCGACATCGACCAGGACGGTTGGATCGACCTCGTCGTCGCGAACGACACGGTTCCGAACATGGTCTTCCGCAACCAGGGCAACGGGACGTTCGAGGAGCGTGGCAGCGTGCTCGGCCTCGCCTTCGACAGCTACGGCAATGCACGTGGAGCGATGGGGATCGATGCAGGGAACTTCCTCGGGGACGACGCACTCGCCATCGCGATCGGAAACTTCGCGAACGAGATGACCGCGCTCTACGTCGCGGACGAAGTGGCCCGCACCTTCACCGACGAAGCGATCGGACAGGGGATCGGCCCCGCGACGCGGCAGTCGCTCACGTTCGGCCTCTTCTTCTTCGACTACGACCTCGACGGATGGCTCGACCTGCTCCAGGTGAACGGCCACCTCGAGGAGGAGATCCAGAAGGTGCAGGAGAGCCAGAGCTACGAGCAGTCGGCGCAGCTCTTCTGGAACGCCGGAGGTTCCAGCCGCGGGTTCAAGTCGGTGACGGCTGCAGAAGCCGGGGAGGACCTCTTCCGGCCGATCGTCGGACGCGGATCCGCTTTCGCCGACATCGATGGCGATGGGGATCTCGACGTCGTGTGCACACAGATCGGCGGAGCGCCGATGCTTCTCCGGAACGACCAGGAGCTCGGACATCATTGGCTCCGGGTCGAGCTCCGCGATGACGAGTCGAAGAACCGCTACGGAGTCGGCGCCGACGTCTTCCTCCACGCGGGTGGGGAGACCCAACGCCAACGGGTCCAGCCGACGCGCAGCTACCTCTCCCAGTCCGAGCCGGTCGCGACGTTCGGCCTCGGCCCCGATACGCAGGTCGACTCGATCGAGATCCGCTGGCCGGACGGTTCGCGCCAGGTGGTGCAGAATCCGGGCGTCGACCGCGTTCTCCGGGTCCCCAAGGCCTCCGGAACGTCGCAGAGCTAGACGCCGCCCCGTCCCACCCCGGTGACATGCCCATGGCGCTTCGGTTCGGATGGGGCTGTGTCCTAGGCGCTGGTCGGGCGGCTTGCGATGGGCGCCGTGTTTGCGCGACCATGTACAGGATGACTTCCAGACCACCAAGCTCGCGTATGCCCAGAGGTCTCCTCCTCTGGGTGTCGCTGATCGTGTTCGCGATCTCTGCGTGCGGTGGCGATTCGACATCGCCACCGCCTGGACCCGAGTACGTCCTTCCCGCCACGCCGGATGAACTCGTGAGCACCTTCGCCCACGCCTACTCGTACCTCCAGCTCGCGACGATCGATTCCCTCATCGCCCCCGGCTTCGTCTTCGAGTTCGCGGCGATCGATCAGGACTCGTTCCAGATCGGCGCCACCTGGGGAAGGGACGACGAGTTGCGTTCGATGGAGCGCTTCTTCGGCGGCGAGGAAGGCGTCTGGCCAACCGGAGGCACCCGTCCGCCCCTGGACACGGAGTTTCCGCTCAACCCGCAGCTGCGCCCCGTGGACGGTTCCGAGTGGGTGGAGAGCGAACCCGGTCACTTCGTCCGCCCGTATGAGATCGCGATGATCGTCAACTACATCGAGGGGATCGACGTCGTCTCGGGCACCCAGACCTTCGAGGTGACGGACGTATCGATGACGGGCGGTCCCGATGGACAGTCCGCGTCCGGGTACGCGATCGTAGGTTGGCACGACTCCGGAGTCGCTGGACTGGCGGTTGTGGCCGAGCTCCACGTCGCGAGCTGGGGATACGTCAAGGCGTCGTTCCGTGGGCCGGCGCCCGTACGGTAACGGGCGCGACGACTCACTCGTCGGTGCAGGTGTAGTCCCGGTCCGCGCAGGTGCGATGGCAGCCCGTGCATGACGTGAGGTCGCCGTCGCGCGTCACGTTCCGGTTTGCGTCCACTTCCTGCCAGAGCCAATCGTTCGTTGCGGGCGCGGTTCCCGCTCCGCCCTTCACCATGACGACGTAGCCGAGGAGGACGCCCGTGGCGCAGTCCTCGCCCGAGTAGAGCGGCTTGACGAGCACCGAGCCTTCGTCGAGCGGGTAGTCGCCGTCTACGTACTTCTGGGCGGAGGTTGGATCCGCCCACACCTGGACGTGCACGCCGATGCCGTGGTCGGACGTCTCCCGACAGTCACGCACCATCGTGTAGCTGGTTTCGTAGTCGGCGGGGAACGCTGGCGAGACCGGCTCCGGGCTCGGCTCGGCGGGATCGTCGTCCCCGCACGCGAGGAGTCCGAGAGCGAGAGCCGAGGCTGCGGTGATGGACAGGATCGAGGAGAGTGCGAAGGCCGGAGCCGGGCGGCGGACCGCCCGGCCGGGACGAAGACGGATCAACTGAACCTCCGGATCACGCGGATGCGGTTGTTGTTCGTGTCGGCGATGTAGAGATTCCCCTCGAGGTCGAACTCGATGCCGAAGGGCTGGAAGAGCAGGGCCTCGCTCGGATGCCCTCCGTCGCCCGCGTAGCCTGGCGGCGTGTTCGGCTGTCCCGCGATCGTCGTGATGATCCCGGTCTCCTTGTCGACCTTGCGGATGAGGCTGTTCCAGGTGTCCGCGATGAAGAGGTCACCGTGGGGGCCGATCGCGACGTCGGACGGACGGTAGAGCCGGGCTTCGGTCGCGGGGCCTCCGTCACCGGTGGATCCGCGCTGCCCGGTCCCCGCGACGGTGTGGATGATCCCGGCGCGGTCGACCATCCGGATCACGTGGTTGTAGCTGTCCGCGAGGTAGTAGTTGCCGTCCTCGTCGAAGCAGGCACGGCCGACGGGGGGAGCCTGCTGGCCGATCGGCATGAAGATCTGCGCCTCCGTCGCCGGGCCGCCGTCGCCGCTGTACCCGGCTTCGTGCGTTCCGACCACGGTCTAGATCACGCCGGAAGTGTCGATCATCCGGACGCACTGGTTCGCGACGTCGGTGATCCAGAGGTTGCCGTCGTGGTCGAAGACCGAGCAGACCGGCAGGTCGAGGATGGCATCGATCGCGGGGCCGTCGTCGCCGCCGAACGACCGGCGTCCGTCACCACAGACCCGGTTGAACTGACCGGTGGCGAGATTCATCTTCATGACCTTCGAGTTGTGCCACGCGGAGAGTACGAGGTTGCCGTCCGCGGGATCGAACGACACGTGGGTCGGGTGGTTGAGGCCTGATTCGATCGCCAGTCCCTCGGGGGCGTCGCCGAGCTGACCCGTTCCGATGATCGTCTGGGACACCCCGTCGACGACCTTCCGGACGCGATGGTTGTTCCAGTCGAGGACGTAGGCATTGCCGTCCGGACCGAACGTGACGTCCTGCGGGTTGGAGAGGCTCACCGTCTCGATCGGGCCGTCGGCCCCGAGTCCGTTGATTCCGGTGCCCATCCACGTCTCGATGAGGCCGTAGTTCTCCACCGGATCCGGGTCCGCGGGGTCCGGCTTCGTGCTGTCGCCGCCGCAGCCGGCCGCGAGGAGGACGGCGAGTCCGAGAGAGGCGAGGGAGAGTCCGAGCGGGAGATTGGAGCGTCCGGACTCGGAAGCGTGGGCTGTGATCCGTCGCATTGTGCGCATCGTGGGCTCCTGTGCGATTGCTCTGACCGGCGGTCGTTGCGGTATCAGAAAGTGACCTTGCGGATCCGGTTGTTCTCCCAGTCCGCGATGTAGAGATTGCCGTCGGCGTCGAACTCGAGGCCCATCGGTCGCCTCAGCTGCGCTTCGGTGGCGAGGATTCCGTCGCCGTTGTAGCCAGCGACACCGGTGCCCGCGACGGTCTCGATGATTCCGGTGTTCACGTCGATCGCCCGGACCCGGTGGTTGCGATCGTCGGCCACGTAGAGACGGCCGTCCGGCCCGAACATGAGGTCCTTCGGGAAGTTGAGCTGGGCCTCCGTTGCCTGGATGCCATCGCCGTTGTATCCGTTCACTCCGGTGCCCGCGATCGTGACGATCTCGTCGGCCTGGAAGTCGACGCGGCGGATCCGGTGGTTGAGCGTGTCGGAGATATAGAGACGTCCGTCCGGTCCGAAGGTCAGCGCGCCCGACGGAGCCGGGTTGCCGCCTGCGTCGAAATGGAGCATGGCGCTGAGCGGGGATCCACCGTCTCCGCCGAAGCCAGGGGTTCCCGTGCCGACCACGGTGTCGATCGTCCCCGTGTCCATCGAGATCTTGCGGATCCGTTGATTGCGCTGGTCGAGAATGAACCAGTCGCCGTTCGCGTCGGTGATCGTGCACTGCGGCTGGCTGAGACGCGCGTCCCGGCTCGGGCCGCCGTCTCCTGCGAAGTTCGCTTCCGCGCCGCAGACCACGAGAACCCGCTCCGAGACCGGGTCGTATGTGCGCAGCTTGTGGTTGTGCCAAGCCGAAAGAAGGATGGTCCCATCCTCGAGCTCGATCAGTTGGGTCGGGTGGTTGAGATGGACCGTCGTGCCGATCGCGCCCGGGAGGGAGAGGTCCGACTGGTCGTCGGGACCGTCGCCGGGGAACCCGGTCGTCACCCCCATCACGGTGCGAAGGATGCCGTTCTCGACCTTTCGAACCGCGTGGTTGTTCCAGTCGAGGATGTAGGCGTCGCCGTTCGACACGAACTCGATGTCGATCGGGAAGTAGAAGCCTGCTTCCTCGGGCGGCCCGCCATCGCCGCTGTACTGGGCGCTGCCGATTCCCGCGTAGGTGCAGATCGTGCCCGGGTCCCCACACTCGACACTGGGCGTGGGATCCGGGGAGGAGGAGTCGTCACCGCAGCCGGTGAGTCCGAGTGGCACCAGGAGAGAGGTGGCGGACAGGGCGAGGACGACATGGACGAGACGCCCCTTGGGACGTGGCGAAGATGCATACATGTTTCGGGAACCCCCTTGGTAGCTGAGCTCGCTGGACCACATTTTATCATGTCATGCATGAGTCGTGGTTGTGACTTCTTCGAACTCAGAGCGGGACGGATCGGCAGCGGAGCGAATGTTGGGCTCCACCCGGGGTCACGGCGTTTGCCGGCCTCGCGCGACGGGCTTTGGGAGGCCGGTTTTGGGCGGAAGGGGAGCTGCGGGCAGCGATCGTTTGTCGGGCTCCCGCGTCAGATGCCCCCACCGAATCGCACCGGGGCCCGCGTGTGGCTCAACGGTAGAGCGACTTGACCTGCCCCCAGCCCAACTCGAGCACCGGGTTGACCCGGCAGCGCTCGTCGTGGACGCCGATCCGGTCGCAGGTCGGATTCGGGCCAGATCCGGCCGCGCAGGGCGATCCTTCGTCGAGGCTGAAGTTGCCCGTGTCCGGATCGCAGAAGATCGGGTCGAGCGAGATGTTCCCGTCGACCCCGAACTGCTCCTCGATTCCACCGACCCAGTCCCCACCGACGTTTCCGTGGATGTCCGTACACGCGAACACTACCGACGCCGGGCCGCGATCCACGGCGCCACCCTCGGTGCCGCCGGCGAAGATGGTGTTCTCGACGCTCCCGGTGCCGCCGAGAGCACAGGCGAGCCCTGCTCCCGCGTCCGCCGCGTTCGCCCAGAACGTGCTGCCGTGGATGTCGAAGGTGGAGAGCTGCGCGTACACGGCGCCGCCACTGGAGCCTTCCGCCCGGTTCGAGACGAGGGTGCAGCGTTCGATGCCCAGGGTGGAGCTGCTGCAGTGGACCGCGCCGCCGCTCCGGTCCGTCACGCCGGTGCCGTTCGCGACGTTCGCCTCGAAGAGGCAGGCACGAAGATCGAGGTTGGCGGTCGTGCTCGCGAACGCGCCACCTCCACGAAGTGCGGTGTTGGAACGGATGCTCGAATCGCTGACTTCGGCCGTGGCGTTGTTCGACACGGCGATCGCGCCGCCGCGGGCTCCCTCGTTCTGCGTGAACTCGCATCGCGCCGCGGTCATGGAGGCCCGATCGACGACCGCGATGGCGCCGCCCCAGGCGGCCGTCTGGTTGCCCTCCAGAACGCAGTCGAGAAGCGTGAGCGTGTTTCCGGTTCCATCGACGAGGATGGCGCCTCCGTGCGTCGAAGTTCCGGAGAGATGGCCACCCTGGACGGTGACTCCTTCGATCGTGCTCGACTTGCCCGTCGGACCGTCGATGAGGAACCCCCGATGCGGAGTCTCCGCAGTGCCTTCGCAGTCGATGACACAGCCGGAGGCCCCAGAACGTGACCGGATGGTGAGGGAGAGGTCGAGGAACGTGACGTCCCGGTTTCCCGCGCCGCGGTAGGTGCCCGGCCCCAGCTCGATGACGTCTCCGTCCGCCGAAGCGTCGATGGCCGCCTGGATGGTTGCGAACTCGCCGCTGCCGTCCGCCTCCACCGTTCGGGTCGCCGCCCACCCGTTCGTCGCGCATAGCCCCAAAAGGGCCAAAGACCAATGCCAACGCGTCATGCTGCCCTCCCGGGGGGCGGGGATCGTCTGGATTCGGACCGGTTGCCGGGGCTCACCCGCGCCGTCGTGGTCGGCTGCGCGGGCGTGTCTACCCACTGGCCCCGCAAGATCCTTGTTCCGCCAACGGCCAAGACGATACACTCGTTTGCAAGCGGCGATACAGCCAAACCGCAGCCCACTCAACACAACTCGGAGACTCACAGTGAGCCGAACCCACTCCGCTCGAGTCGTTCCGTCGCTCGGAATCGCACTCGCGTGCCTCTCCTTCCATGTCGACGCCCACGCTGCCCTGGTGTTCAACGACGTCGCGGCCGAACTCGGCGTCGAAGTCGAGAGCAACAGCTACTGGGGTGCCGGCATCGCTTTCTTCGACAGTGACGGGGACGGAGATCTGGATCTCTACGTCGTCGACGGCGACGGCGATCCGAACCTCCTCTTCCGGAACGACGGGAATCGCGTCTTCACGGAGGTTGGCTCGGCCGCCGGGGTGAACTCCTCCACGTTCGGAAAGGCCATCGTTCCCGCGGACATCGACAACGACGGCGACGCCGACCTCCTTCTCACGAGCTACGGCCCTTCCGACACGAACCTGCTCTTCCGCAACGACGGTGGATCGTTCGTGGACATCACCGCGGGTTCCGGATTCGACTTCACCGGTTTCTCGACCGGCGCCGCCTGGGCCGACTACGACGGTGACGGGCTGCTCGATTGCTACGTCGGTCGCTACACCGGCCAGAGGAACTACCTCCTCCACAACATGGGCGGCGGTGTCTTCCAGGACGTTGCGCAGACGCTCGGCGTCGACGATCAGAACGGATGGACCTATCAGCCGGCCTGGTTCGACTACGACTTCGACGGCGACCTCGACCTCTACGTCGGGAACGACGACTTCTTCGGTGGCGAGCCGAACCGGCTCTTCCGGAACGACGGTGGAGTCTTCACGAACGTCTCCGTCGCCACGGGCGCCGGGATCTCGATCGCGACGATGGGGCTCGCCATCGCCGACTTCGACAACGACCTCGACCTCGACATCTACGTCACGAACCTCGCGCCCGGAAACGTCCTCCTCCGCAACGACGGCGGCGTGTTCACGGACGTCACCGCACAGAACGGCGTGGCGGTGAACTACATCTGTTGGGGCGCGGACTTCTTCGACGCCGACAACGACGGGTGGCTCGATCTCTATGTCAACGCCTCCCAGGAGGACGGGAATCCCCGGCCCGTCGACGCGGAGTCGAGAACGACCCTGCTCCAGGGGACGCTCGGAGCGGAGAATCGGCTCTTCGAGAACCTGGACGGTTCGGGATTCGCCGACGTGTCCGTTGCCTCGGGAACGAACAACACCGGCCCGAGCTTCTGCTCGGCCGTCGGTGACTACGACGAGGACGGCGATCTCGATCTCTACGTGACGAACTACTGGGAGTTCCCGGGAGACGAACCGAGCGCGTTCTACGAGAACCTGCACCACCCGCGCGGAACGGTCGGAGACGACTTCCTGCGCGTCGACCTCATCGGCACGATCAGCAACCGCGACGCGGTCGGCGCCAAGGTCTGGATCCTCACGGCCAACGGCTGGCAACTCCGCGAGCGTCGGGCCGGCACCGGATTCCTCTGCTCCAGCGAGCCGACCCTCCATTTCGGGCTCGGAAACGCAACCACGGTGGATCGTCTCTTCATCCAGTGGCCCTCCGGACTCGCGGAGGAGTACAACGCGATTCCCGCCGGCTCGGTGCTGACGCTGGTCGAAGGGGACGGCGTGCCGTCCTCGGTCGAAACCACACCCGCAATTCGCACCGGATGGGGTTTCGTTTCGACGGTGCCGAATCCGGTCCGGGACACGACCCGTATCTCCATGCGCGGAGGTGTGGCCGCCGCCCGTGTCGAAGTGCGTGACCTCCAGGGACGCCTCATCCGGACGCTCGACGTTCCGGACGTCGCGGAGTTCGGGCGCGACGTCGGTATCGACTGGGACCGAAGGGACGAACAGGGCCGTACCGTCGCTTCTGGTTCGTACTTCCTGCGTCTCGAGTCGCAGGGACGAACGGTGGACGCTCGACGGGTCCTGCTGCTGCCGGTGAGGTAGCGGGAACCTTTCGCGGCACTCTTTCTAGGAACGGAACGAGTACGTGCGACGAATCGATCGAATCTCCTTGGGAGTGGCGCTTGGGATCCTGGGTCTCGGCGCCGCCGCCTCCCTCTCCGCCGCTGACGTGGTCACGCTCCGGGCCACGAAAGACAACACCCTCTACGAGGCGAACCCGACGGGCAGCAACGGAGCGGGTGACTACGTCTTCACCGGGACGAACAGTCAGGGGCCGAGAGCCCGGACCGTGATCGCCTTCGACATCGCGGGGAACATCCCGCCCGGCTCGGTCGTCAACTCCGTGACCCTCCAGCTGCACGCCTCCCGTGTCTCGAACGGCACCGGTGAGACGACGTCGCTCCATCGTTTGCTCACGGACTGGGGCGAGGGATGGTCGAATGCGGTCGGTGAGGAAGGCGGCGGCGCCGCGGCGACCGAAGGGGATGCGACCTGGCTCCATCGGTTCTTCCCGAACGACGCATGGACCAGCGTCGGGGGTGATTTTGCGGCGTCGGCGAGCGCGTCCCGCACCGTCGGGGGCGTGGGCACGTACACCTGGTTGTCGGCTGGAATGGCGATCGACGTGCAGGGTTGGCTCGACGATCCGTATGCGAACTTCGGTTGGATCATCCGCGGGAACGAGTCCGGCGGGTCGACCGCGAAGAGATTCGACAGCCGGACGAACCCGACGGCGGCCAATCGCCCGGAGTTGATCGTCGACTTCACTCCGTCCGGCGCTACGGTTGGAGCTTGTTGCCTGGCCGGCGACTTCTGCCTGCTTCTCACCGCGAGTGACTGCGCGAACCAGGGCGGTACGTATCAGGGCGACGATACGACCTGTACGAGCGATCCCTGTGGTGGCGTTCCCGTCACGATCGTCCTCGAGCCCGCGCGTGACAACACGCTCTACGAAGAAGGCGATGTGAGCAACGGCGGAGGCGAGTTCTTCCTCTCCGGAATGACCGAAGACCTCATCAAGCGACGTGCTTTGCTCGAGTTCGACCTCGCGGCCGTGCTCCCCGTGGGGGCGCGCGTGACGGACGCGACGCTCACGTTGTTCAAGGCTCTCGGTGGCAGCGCGTCCTCTCCCGTGACGCTCCATCGCGTTCTCGCGGACTGGGGAGAGGGAACGGCCGACGCTCCGGACGACGAGGAGTTCGGTGCCCCCGCGGAGCCGGGAGACGCGACCTGGCAGCACACGGCGTTCCCCGACCAGTTCTGGGCGAGTGCCGGTGGCGACTACGTTTCCGCCGCGAGCGCTTCGACTACCGTTCCCGCCTTCGACGGCTACTACTCGTGGACGGGCGGAGGGATGATCGAGGACCTCCAGGCGTGGGCGGACGATCCGTCCAGCAACTTCGGTTGGATGGTCGTGGGTCGAGAGACGTTCACCGCGGCGACCCGGAAGCGGTGGGTGAGCCGCGAGGGTGCGGATCCCAACCAGAGGCCGAAGCTCGAGATCACGTACATCGCGCCGCCACCGCCGCCGCCGGTGGAGATTCCGCCGGTGCCGGTCCCCCCCGAGAACCCGATCACCGAAGCGAAGCGCGTGCTCGGCAAGATCCTCTTCTGGGAGGAACAGCTTTCTTCCGACGGCACCGTTGCGTGCGGTACGTGTCATCGGCCCGGGGACGGCGGAGTCGACCCTCGCGTCGGAGTACATCCCGGTTTCGACCTCGCGTTCGGCACCGACGACGACATCCTCGGCTCTCCGGGCGTGGTGCGGAGGGACTCCAGCGGCACCGCGATCACGGATCCGATCTTCGGCACCGACGTCCAGGTGACCGGCCGTGCGAGCATGAACTTCTTCGGCGGCCTCTGGGCGCAGCGGAACTTCTGGGATGGACGCGCGACGACCGAGTTCCGCGATCCGGTGACTGACGACGTGGAGATCGCGGTGGGTGGGGCGCTCGAGAGTCAGGCCGTCGGCCCGATCGTCTCGAGCGTGGAGATGGCTCACGACGCGCGGGCGTGGAGCGAGGTCACGTCCGGCATCCGGGCCGCGAGCCCGATGGTGCTTGCGACCGACTTGCCGAGCGACGTGATCGACGCGATCGTGACGAGCCCCACCTATCCCGATCTCTTCGCCGCGGCGTTCGGCGACACCGCGATCACCGCGACGCGGATCGCCTTCGCCATCGCGACGTACGAGCGCACCCTGGTCGCAGATCAGACTCCGTGGGACGCTTTCCAGAATGGGGACACGGGCGCTCTCACTCCATCCCAGCAGGCAGGTGCGGACTTCGTTCAGAACGGACCCTGCGCGGTCTGCCACGGCGGAGCTCTCTTTACGAGCGACTCCTTCCGCAACATCGGCCTGAGACCGGCTAACGAGGACATCGGCCTCGAAGCAGTTACCAGCAACCCGGACCACAAGGGCCGTTTCAAGGTGCCGTCGCTGAGGAACGTGGGCCTCCGCCCACGGCTCATGCACACCGGGCAGATCCAGGACGTGGCCGACGCGCTTCGGTTCTACGCGATGATCGGGCACACGCACTTCACCGAGTTCCAGGACGAGAACATCCTCGGCGGGATCGCGATGACCGAGCAGGAGCGGATGGAGATCGAGGACTTCCTCGTGAACGGACTCACCGATCCGCGTGTCGCCGGCGAACTCTTCCCGTTCGACCGGCCGACCCTCGGGAGTGAGAACACCTCCGATCTCGGCGAGGTTACGAACGTGTCCGGCGCGGAACTGGGTCTCGTCGTGAGTGCACTTCCGAATCCGTTCCGTGACGCTGTGGAGATCCGCTTCGAGCTTCCGAGAGCGACCGTCGTCGAGGCGTCCATCTACACCGCCGGTGGTCAGCTCATCCGCCGCGCCGACGTCGCCGGCGTGGCCGGCGGGAACCGTTGGGTGTGGGACGGCCGCACCCAGCACGGGACGGACGCCGCCAACGGCGTCTACTTCTTGCGCCTCCGGGCGGGCGGCTCCGACGCGACGGGACGGCTCCTCCGGGTGGAGTGAACCTTTGCGCTCCGGGCACGCACGCCCGGGAAATGCGGGGTGAGGGCGAGCGCTGCGGCGAAGTCGGTGACCGCCCCCCGGATCGCCTCTCGGCTGCCGCCGTCTTCCAGGTGCTCCGAGAGAATCCTCAGCACGCCTTCCTTCCTGTCGGCTTTCGGATCGACCCTCCCGATGAATCGATCTCCCGCCAGCGCAGGTAGACAGAAGTAGCCGTACTGACGCTGTTCCGCGGGCTTGAAGATCTCGAGGGTCTGCTCGAACCCGAAGAGGAGCGTCACGCGGCTCCGGTCCCACAACACCGGATCGAAGGGAGAGAGGAGTCGTGCCTGGGTGGGGTCCGGCCGTTGCCGCGCGAGACGATCCACGAACGGCAGGTAGATCGGATCGATCCATCCCTGGATCCGCTTGCCTTCGTCCGTTCGAAGGGCGCACTGCACTGCGCGGCCTTGTTCCTCGAGTTCCGAGAGTGCTCTCGAGAGATCCGGTCGACAGTTGAGGAATCTCCAGGTACGCGCCAGCGTCCCGATCGTGGCCCAGCCGTGCCCCCGAAGCGCGTGGGCGAGGAGTTCCCGCGCACTCTCGGCCCACGGTGCCGGGTGCTCCAGATACTCCCGGGGGACGACTCGCTCCGGGAGGTCGAACGAGCGCTGGAAGTTCGCGCGCTCGCGGATCGCGAGGTCGCCGACGAACCAGAGGGCGACGACGACGCGTTTGGCCGGCTTGTGGTCCCACCAGCCTCCGCCCCCACCCTTGCCCTCGAGATCCTGGGAACGGATCGGGCCTTCCTCGCGGATGCGCGTGAGGACCTCGGCGATCGTCTTCTTCGAACTCTTTCGGATCCGCTTCCACCAGTCCTCGCCGCGAAACTCGTCGCGCCGGAACTGGAACTGCGGATAGAGCTCCATCGGTAGCCAGCAGGCCTCGTGCCCCCAGTACTCGAAAAGTGGCGCGCCGGGCCGAAGCAGCTCCTCACCGAGAGACGGTTCGATGCGCGGATGTCGGGCGAAGAGCACCATCGGGTGACTGCGCATCCCCGCGACGGACACCGTGTCGAGCTGGAGGTAGCCGAAGTGTCGGATCACGTTGAGGGCGGACTCTCGCGCCGCCTTCCCCTTCCCCGAACCACGCGGGGCGAGGCCGATCCACTCGGGACGGAGGAGCCCGGCGGCGAGAAGCGCAATCCGCCGCGCACGAATGAGGTCGAGTTCGAGCAATGCTCTACTTGCCCGCCGTGCCACCGGCGCGGAGGGATGGGATCCGGTAACAGATCACGGAGAGCGGGTCGATCTCGAGTTCGTCCTGCTCTGCGCCCTCTTCGCTCGAACTTCCGAACATCGCTCGCCGGGCGGCATTGAGTTCCTTGATCACGATGAGGTGATCGTCGCCCGTGAAGAAGAGACCGTCGTTCTTCGCATCGCCGTCGCCTGCGAGCACGACCTGGCGGACGAACTCTCCCTTGGGCGAGAACTCGTCGAACGTTCCGATGACGCCCTTGTCACGATCGTAGGCGCCGCGCGAGGAGAGCACCCAGAGACTGCCGTCCGGGCGCGGATAGAGGTTCACGATGGCGGGGTCGGTCGGGCTCACCTTCATGTCGATCTGCATTCGCCGCGGCCCGCGGAACACCATCTGGCCCTGGATCTCTGCCTTTTCCGCCTCGGTGCGCTTCCGCGGCGTGTACGTGCGCTCGATCGCGTGGAGAGGAGTCCCGTCCGGGTTCCGCACTTCGACTCGGTAGTCGTCGAACGAGCCGGCCTGGTAGTAGACACCACCCGGGCCGACGTCCCAACGCCTCATGCCGAACCCTTCCTTCTCGTCGAAGTTCGGATTCGCGAAGTCGCGAACGATGTCGGTCTCGTCGAACGTCGCCAGCACCTTGCCCGAGCGGTCCATGGAGAGCGTTCGGTTGTGGGACTTGAATCCGGTTTCGGTGCGCTCGCCCTGATTCACCTGGAGGTAGATCCGGTCACCGACACCGCGTCCCACCCCGAGGAAGACAGATCCCGTCTCCGTGCCGGGGATCGGGAGGTTACCGGCCGGGGTGCCGTCCGTCCTCAGGAGGACGACCTTCCCGGGACGGCCTTGGATCACGGCCAGCACTCCGTCCGGGAGCATGAACATCCCGTTCGGCCTCTGGAACTCTCCCGGGCCCTCCCCTTCGCGTCCGATCGACCGGAGATACTCGCCGTTCGGGGAGAAGACCTGGATCTCGGTGAGCTGCATGTCGAGGAAGTAGAACGTGCCGTCCTCACCCTCTTCGATCCGCTGGGTCACGCCCAGGAGCACGTCTTCGTCGTCTCCGCTGACCCGCCAGAGCTCCTCCAGAGCGACCTTCTCGGTACCTCCGGTGGGGGTCTCGGGGCTCTTCACGACGGGGAACTCGTCGGCCGCGTGGAGGCTTCCCGGATGGCCCACCAGTCCGAGCAGTGCAAACGCCCCGACGAGCGCGGTGGAGTGGAGCCGGGGCCGAGGCCCTGGGAGCGAGAGACGAGGGAGCATGTCGAGACCTCCAGCCGAGACCAGTGGATCGGTTGTCGCCAAACCGAAGGACGGAGAGAGGCGCACCGCCGTTCGAACGGTGGTCTCACTTCCGAACTCGGATGGTGGCATTGTGCGGACCTTCCGTCCAGAGTTCCCGGCAGAGCGCGGTAGTCTGGGGCCGGTGCCTCCCGATCGGGGTGTCGCCGCAACCGTCGCGGCTACCGTCACCGTCGCAGCCACGGTTTCCGTCGTCGTCACCGTCACTGGCACCGGCAACTACTCGATGGAGTCACTTCATGAAGCGTCAGAAGAAGCGGCGGGACGAAGGGCGCGAACCGCTCGAGAGCTTCGTTTCCAAGCCGTGGCGCCAGTGGGGGGAGAACCTCGACGCGACCGCGGTCGAACAGATGGAACGCGCGGCGCAGCTGCCGGTCGCGGTTCGCGGCGCGCTGATGCCGGACGCGCATCTGGGCTACGGGCTCCCGATCGGAGGCGTACTCGCCACCCGGAACGCCGTCATCCCGTACGCGGTCGGTGTGGACATCGCATGTCGGGTGAAGATGAGCGTGATCGACCTGCCGCTCGCAGTCCTCGAGACTCACGAAGATCGGCTCGTGCGGGCGATCGAGGAGGAGACGCGCTTCGGCATTGCCGCCCACTTCACCGAGAAGCGGGAGCACGGCGTGCTCGACGAGGACTGGAACGTGAGTCCGGTCACCGGCCGGCTCAAGGACAAGGCGTGGTCCCAACTCGGTTCGAGCGGGAGCGGGAACCACTTCGTCGAGTTCGGCATCCTCACGCTCGAAGAGTCGGGCCTGGGGCTCGAGGCCGGACGGTACCTCGCGCTCCTCTCGCACAGCGGCAGCCGTGGGACCGGCGCGTCGGTCGCGTCCCACTACAGCCGCCTCGCGATGGCTCTCCATTCCGAGCTGCCGAGAGAGCTAAAGCACCTCGCCTGGCTCGGACTCGACACGTCCGAGGGGCAGGAGTACTGGGCCGCGATGGAGCTGATGGGGAAGTATGCGGCCGCGAACCACGCGTGTATCCATCGAGCGATCACCGAACATCTCGGCGCCCCCGTTCTGCTCGACCTCGAGAATCATCACAACTTCGCCTGGAGGGAAGTGCACGACGGGGAGGAAGTCGTCGTTCACCGGAAGGGCGCGACTCCCGCGGGAGAAGGCGCCGTGGGGATCATTCCGGGAAGCATGGCGGACCCCGGGTTCGTCGTTCGCGGAAAGGGCAATCCGGAGTCGCTCGAGTCCGCCGCCCACGGCGCGGGAAGACGGATGAGCCGAAACGCCGCCCACCGGGAGTTCCGCGGAATCGACGCGCGGACGCTCGCCGGCGAACGGGGCGTCCGCCTCCTCTCGGCCGGGCTCGACGAGCTGCCGATGTGCTACAAGAACATCGAGGAGGTGATGGCGGCCCAGGCGGACCTGGTCGCAGTCGTTGCGAGGTTCGATCCGAAGCTCGTGAAGATGGCGCCGGCCGGAGAGAAGCCCGAGGACTGATCCGTGTCGTCGTCTTCGGCCTGAGAAACGACGGAAGACCTGCCCTCAGCGGGAGCGCGTCGATCGCGCTAGAGTCGGTCGAGGATCCTCTGGATGCGGGCCGACTGACCGGGGTCGTCGAGCAGCTGACTACGGATCGCATCCTTGAGTTCGGAACCCTTGGCGCCCTCCAGCGCCTCTTCTCCGAACGCGTCCTTCAGGACCCAGTCCACCATCCGGTTCGTCGCGATCTCGAGGCGGTTCGGATCGTTCGCGTCGATGTCTCCCAGGATCTGCCTGAGCTCGCTCGTCTGCGCGTGCTCGATCCTGTCGATGCCTTCCGCTTTGGCCGCACCGGTGGCCTCGTCCATCTTGCCCTGGAAGCGCGCCGCTCCTGGTCCCTCTACCTTACCCGTGCCTTTGTCGTCCGGGAGTTCGGGGATCTTGGAGCCTGCGCCACTGGGGGGATCGATCTTCATGGGTCACCTCACGCGAGGAGGCCGGATTCGAGCAGGCGCCGGACCATCTTCGCCATGTTTCCGCCGTCTCGACCGGCAGGATCGAGTTGGATCGCTTTGTCTAGTGCGAGCCCAGCTTCCTCGAAGTGCTTCCCGAAGGCGAGTGCCTCTCCAAGGTGGGCGTGGGCGAGTGCGTTGTCGGGCGCGAAGCCGATGGCTTCCTCATACGCTTCGATCGCGCCGTCGAAGTCTCCCTGCGCGAAACGAACGGATCCGATCCCAACGAGAGGAACGTGCTTCTCCTCGGCGAGCTCCAGGAGAGCTTCGAACACGACGAGCGCTGGTTCGAACCGGTCTCCGTCCCGGAGGACGAACCCCGTCTCGAGGAGGAATCGCTTCTCCTCCGGCGTCACGTGGATCGGAAGTGTTGCGTTCATGGACGTCGACTACTTGAAGTTCCGCACGGCGGTCATGGCCGCGTCGTGCTTCGCCTTGTTGATGTTCGAGATCGTCGAGAACGTCTGCGTCTGCTGTTGGATCGCGAGCTGGAGACGGATCAGGTCTTCCTGCTTGCTGAAGCTCGGGTCGATGCCCATGTTCGAGAGCGAGCTGCCCACGATCGGGAGTTTGCCCAGCACGCCGCCGGCCACGTCTCCGACCACGCGGCCGAACTTGCTCCACCCGCTCTCGCGCGGGATCTCGGGCTGCGCGGAGATCTGCTGATAGCTGAAGTCACTTTGCGTGCGCGATATGCCAGTCATCGGTTGCCTCCAGTTTCATGCTGTTCCAGCACCCGATCGCGGGCCACGACGATCTCGTCGAGGAAGCCGAGGGCATGACCATAGGCGTTGAGGATCCTCTGGGCCGATTCCCTCTCTTCGCCGGCTCCGGACTGGATCAGATCGTCCAGGGTCCGGCAGGTTCGGAGGCACTTCTCACGAAGAGAGGTGTACTCGGCTTGGTCCGTGAGGAGTGCACGGAGGATCGGGTAGTCCCGAAGCTCTTCGTTTGGCGACTTGTCGTTCACGGTGCACTCCGTATCCTATGGTCCGGCCGTCAGTTGGCGAGACTACCGAAGGCCCGCGCGGTGCCGGAAGGGGTTTTTGGAACCCCGACGGTCGGGATTCTCGACTAACCGGGCTTCCCCGGTGACATCCGACATATCGTGGGTAGCCCTGGTCGGGTTGCTAAGGAAATCGAAGGAGTTGGAATGAAGCGAGTTGGTATCGGGGTCCTGGCTCTCGTCGGGGTGCTTCTCCTGGCCGTACTGATCGTTCCCCGCCTGATTTCCGGGGACGCCCTCCGGGCCCGCCTCGAGACCGCCCTGGCAGCCCGGCTGGGCCGCTCCGTCGAGATCGGCGAGGTCCGCTTCGGCCTCAGACCCCTACCCCAGGTCCACGCCGAGAACGTTCGTTTGGGCCGGAGCCGCACGCTCAGCGAGGATGGAACCTCCGTCACCGAAACCGAGATCTCCGCCCAGAGTCTCGACCTGGCCGTCGCTCTGAGGCCGCTCTTCCGGAAGGAAGTCGAGGTGGTCCGCGCCACGGCGGACGGGCTCTCCGTCGACGTGTGGCTCGAGTCGCACGCGGATGGCACCGCCGACTCGGGGGCAGAGGACGGCGCCACCACCGACAGCACGCGACCGGGCGGGAGCGGCACTCCCGGAGCCGGAGATGGTGGGGCGACGAACGGCGACGCAAGCGAGACCGGCAGCCGCCGCGTGGGCGACCCTTCGGGCGCTGGCAACGGCGGGGCAGGCGGGGCACGGGGCGACGCCGGTGATGGCCGCGGTGACGGTCCGAGCGTGAGCGTCCGGGTCGAATCGCTCGTCCTGAACGACCTCAGCCTCCACGTCTTTCGGGACGGCGACCCATTCTTCTCCATGGAGCAGGTTCACGAAGAGCTCGAGGCCGACATCGCCGTCGACGGCGTGGTCCGTCTCTCCGGCAGGACGGAGGCGCCGGTGTGGCGTCTCGACACCCCGACGGGATCGTTCGGAGACGGACTGCCCGCCGTCCTCGTGAAGTCGCTGCGCTTCGATCCGAACTCGGGCGACCTGCGCATCGAAACCGCCGAGCTCGACCTGGCCGGTCTCCCGATCCAGCTGGAAGGGACTGTCGGCGGGCTCGCCAGTGGAAACGGCGACGAGAAAGTCGTCCCCGTACTCGATCTCACATTCGGCGGGGGGCCGGGGCGGATCGAGAACATCGTCGGTCTCCTGCCGAGTGCGTGGGTCTCCCGAACGGGGGGGCTGCGTTCGAGCGGATCCTTGCGCGTCACCGGTTCCGTGAAGGGGCCCGTGCGGCCGGGGGAGGTGCCGGACTTCACGGTCGACCTCGATCTCGCCGACGGCCGCCTCGAAGGCGGAGCACTTCCCGCGGCGATCGACGATCTGCTCATAGCTCCGCGTCGACCGGAAGTCCATCGCGATCGAACGGCTCTCGGCCCGCGCCGCAGGCTTCTTCGATCGTGCGCAGCAAGTGGAGGACTACCAGAACTACACGCCGCGTGTGGATCCTGGCCCTCGACGGAGACCTGGACCTGGCCCTCGTCTCCGCCTTGGCTCCGAGCGCTGGAGGGACCGGCTCGCCGTTCCCAGCTCCGGCGCGATGCCGGCACTCCGGAGGCTCTCGGGCCGCGCCCGATTTCCAGCTCGTCGTGCGCGGAACCGTTCCCAGAGCGCGGACCCGATCGTTCCTTCGAGCCGATCGGCACGATCGCGATCCAGAAGCATCGACGTGCGGGCATCGAACGCCCCGTCGAAGGAATGACCGGCCGTGCCGCCGTGCGCGGCAGAGGGGCTCGAAGTGTCCGGGCTCGCATTCCGGATCGGGGTTGGCGACTTCGGGATCGACGGCAAGGTCACCGAACTTCCGGGTGCTCGATCCGCGGACGCTCGATCAGCCCGGGACGTCGCGGGCCGACCTCGTCATCCGTTCCGAGCGTCTCGACCTCGACTCGTTCGCTCCGCCCGCCGCGGCGGCCAAGGGAGCGTCATCCTCCGGCGGCGCGACGCCCACGGGTGTCGGCGCGAGCGGTGGCGGTGGGGGCGGCGTGGGTTCTGGCGGCACCGGTGGCGGAGGCTCCGCCGGCGCGGGGTCTGCTGGCGCCGCGTCGGGATTCGAACTCTTCGCCGGTTTCGTCTCCCGACTCTCCGGCCCGATCTCGCTCCAGGTCGGAACGGCCCGCATGCGGGAGATGGACTGGTCGCACGTGAACGGACGCGGTGCGCTCGACGCGGGCCAGATCCGGATCGACGCGATGGATCTCGAGGCGTTCGGCAGCAAACTCGCGGCGACAGGGACGGTGAACCTCCGGAACCCGAAGAACCCGGCCTTCGATCTCGGCGTCCAGGCCACGTCTCTCGAGGCTTCCCGCTTCTTCACGGACAATCCGGGCCTGTCCAAGCTCTCCGGCCTCGGCGGGTTCGTGCAGGGAACGGTCGACCTGACCGCGCAGACCACGGGTTCGCTCGACGAGACCTTCCAGCTCGATCTGAAGAGTCTCACCTCTCTCGGCAACTTCGAGATGGAAGGCGGCAAGATCACCGGCCGCGATTCAGACAGCGCTCGCCGGCTACCTCGGGAGGCCGATCTCCGCACGCTCGATCCAGGATTGGCTCCAGCCGTTCAAGATCCGTGACGGCCGCTTGCGTGGAGTTCCAGGCAGGTGATGTCAAAGCGGGGGACTTCACCCTGAGCGGGAGCGGCTGGAGTTCGATCGCGGGCGAGGAGTCCGCCTCGACGCGGATCTCCTCCTCGTTCCGGCGAACCGCACCAGCCAACTGGTCGAAGCTCCCCGCGGCCGCGGCCGACATCCTCCTCGGCAAGTCGGGTGAACCGGTCCTCCTCCCGATCACGGTGAGCGGACCGACGACGAAGCCCGCTGTTCGGATCGACGACGGCCGGATGACCGACCGGGCCCGCGCCCGCGCTACGCCAGGAACAGCTCGACGCGGAGAAGCGGAAGCTCGAGGAACAGCTCGCGGCCGAGAAGAAGGCGTTGGAGAAAGCTCGAGGACAGGCGAAGAAGCGTGCGAAGGACACCTTGGGGACCTCTGCCCGGAGCGAAAGCCGACTCGTCCGGGACGAGCCAGGCCGACTCCCTGGCCGGGAAACTCGAGGAGGAGGTCAAGGGCGTCCTGAAGGGGATCTTCAAGCGGAAGTAGCGTCTCCGCGTGCTATCCTTATCGGGTGCGTGTCCGCTGCAAACGACGCGCCGACGCTCTATCCCGGGTTCGTCCCGGGCCCGAACCCACTCGCGCCCGATCCCCTACATGGGCGCACGACAACCCCGCTGGAGGCCCTCATGGTGTCCGAGCCCCTCGAGACGCGTGGATTCGCCGCGCGCTCTCTCATGCTCCTTTCCTGCGTCCCGCTGACTCTGGCCCTTCTCGGCGCGCCCACTTCCGCATCGGCTTCGGCCGAAGACGTCGAGATGGCCGCGCCCCAGACGCCCCAGTCCGGGATGGTTCTCGGCGCGGACGGCAGTCTCAACCGCGCGCTCGCGCCGCTGCCCGCCGACCCGGCCACGGGTTGGTCGGGCGAAGCGGTGCAGCCGTGGGACGTCTCGCGCTTCCTCGCGCACCAGAAGGCGAATGCGGCGGCCCGGAGCCTCGAACTCGAGCCCGGCATGGAGCGGATTCCGAGCGCGAACCAGGATAAGTTCGACCAGACCTACTTCGACATCGAACTGAACCTCGATCCCACGGTCCCGACCATCACCTCCGCGGTCACGACGATGCGCGCGACGGTCGTCGACGGCCCGCTCACCGAGATGGAGCTCGACTTCGCGGACAACCTCACCGTCTCGGGAATCACCTCGGGCGGGATCGCGACGACCTGGACTCTGGCCAACGATCTCCTCACCGTCGCGCTCGACCACGCGTACGCGAACGAAGAGGAAGTCGAACTCGTCATTTCCTACTCGGGGCGCCCGACCAACGAAGCGTTCTTCTTCGACAGCTTCGGTGGGAGCCCGATGATCTGGACGCTCTCCCAGCCCTATGGTGCCCGCACCTGGTGGCCGAGCAAGGACTGGCCCTCGGACAAGGCCGACGAAGTCGACATCCGGATCACCGCGCCGACCGGAAACAAGATCGTGAGCAACGGCGTCCTCGTTTCCGAGAGCGACGACGGGCAGCTCGCCACCGCGCATTGGAACTCGTCCTATCCGATCGCGACCTACCTCGTGCAGATCGGGGTCTACCCCTATTCGATCTCGACCGGCTCCTATGACTCGATCGGTGGCGACACCGTTCCCCTCGTCTTCTACGACTTCCCGTCGCAGGTCGGGAACAACGCTCCGGCCAACGCACTCGTCGACGACATGATGGGCGTCTACGAAGGACTCTTCGGGGAGTACCCGTTCTCGGGCGAGAAGTACGGCCACAACGAGTCGCTCTTCGGTGGAGGAATGGAGCACCAGACCTGCACGAGCCTCGGTGCCTACTTCGAGAGCATCGTGGCCCACGAGCTCACCCACCAGTGGTGGGGAGACATGGTCACGTGCGACACCTACAACCACGTCTGGCTGAACGAAGGGTTCGCGACCTATGGTGAGGCTCTCTGGTTCGAGGAGGCCTACGGTCAGGAAGCCTACTTCGCCGACATGGCCTCGAGCGCGTACTTCGGCCCCGGCACCGTCTACGTCGAGGATCTATCGAACTTCAACGCGATCTTCGATTCGAACCTCTCCTACAACAAGGGCTCGTGGGTCCTCCACATGCTCCGCCATGTGCTCGGGGACACCGACTTCTTCGGAACCCTCGCCGTCTACCGGAGCAACTACGGCTATGCGTCCGCGACCACCGAGCAGTTCCGCGACGTGGCCGAATCCGTTTCGGGAATCGACCTCGACGCGTTCTTCCAGCAGTGGATCTACGGCGAAGGCTTCCCGATCTACTCGTACGACTGGTCTGCCACTCCGGTCGCCGCGGATTGGACCCTCGACCTCCAGATCGATCAGGTCCAGACCGGGCAGACGTTCACGATGCCGATCGACGTCGTGGTGACGACGGCATCCGGCACCGAGACGTTCGTCGTCCAGAACGATCAGGTGACCGCGTCGTATCAGCTCACCGTCACGGATCAGCCGCTCTCGGTCACGCTCGACCCGGACCACTGGATCCTTCGCCAGCTCATGGCCCCGATTCCGACCCCGACCTTCACGCGGGACATCCTCCTCGTCAACGGCGTGAGCTGGGGCACCTACGGCGCCGAGATCGTGAACGCGTACGAGGCGAAAGCGTTCTGGGGTGACCTCGACATCGAGTTCTGGGACTACTTCGACGAGCCTACGGGTGGCTATCCGTCGACGCTCCCCGCTCCGCGTGGTCACGGCGCCGTTCCGGGCGACATCCTGGGTGAGTACGAACACGTCATCTGGGTCGGCAACAACTTCGACGGCGACCTCGCCGGTTGGCTCGACTCTCCGATGTACGCGTACCTCCAGGCAGGCGGGAACGTCCTCCTCCTCTCGCGGATGGGTGACCAGTTCCTCAACGAAGTGTTCCAGACGTATCTCGGTGTCGATCTCCTCACCACCGTTTCCGTCTTCGACTGCATCGCGGTCGAGCCTGGGTTCACGAACATCGGCCGGATCGGTACACAGAGCTTCACCGTTCCGTTCGACACCGCCGTCGGCGCGAACACCACCCTGCTCTACGAAGCCGACGCCGGGTTCAATCCGAACCTCGGCCTCGGCGCGGTCGTCGTTCCGCCGGGCGGTGGGGAGTTCAACCCCGACGGTGGTCGTCTCGCATTCCTCGCCGGTCGGCCCTACCGTTGGAACGCGTCGGATCTCAGCACGAACGTGATGCGGATCTTCCAGCAGTACTTCGGAAAGACGCCGGTCGACGTTCCTGGTCAGGACGACGCCGTTTCCTTCGGGTTCGACTCGGTCGGTCCGAACCCGTTCTCGGACGGGACGGTTCTCCGCTTCGGTCTTCGACCGCGGGCACGGCCCGTGTGGAAGTGGTCGACGTCGCGGGTCGGCGCGTGAGGACGCTCGCAAACGGGCCGCTCAGCGCCGGCGTGCACACGCTTCGGTGGGATGGGGCGGACGACGCCGGACACTCCGTCAGTGCCGGTGTGTACTTCGCCCGCGTGACCGCCGACGGCGCTGAGGACCAGGTGAAGCTCCTCCGGGTGCGTTGACCGGCGACCGAAGGTTCCACAAAACGGCCTAGCCTCGGCGACCCGCCGGGGCTAGGCTTCCTTCTGTAGCCCCTCGGTGAAGTTTCTTCGCGGATCGACGTGGCCGCCTTGCACGCTCGTTCCCAGTTCTTCGGAATCTCCTCTCTGCCGGGTCGTCGAAAGGAGATTCAGATGCGGATCCGTCCCCCTGCCTGGTACTCCACGTGCCTCCTCACCACTGCGTTCGCTTTGATCCTCTCGAGTCCGGTATGGGCAGAACGCAACCAGAATGGTGTGCTCCTGCTCCACACCGATGACTCCGTCGAGTACACGAAAGAAGACAGCGACTTCGACATGCGTTCGGGGATGGCCTGTCCGAACTGGGACGATGGCACCGACTGCGGCGAGCGGATCGCGGCCCTCGACCCCACGTCGGATCGTGGAGCCGAACCTGTCGTGTGGTGGGCGTTCGTTGCGTTCCCCGAGAACACCGAGCCTTGGGTACGCGCCATCGCCCTCGGCCATCGGTGGACCGGAGACCTCACCATCCTGGACTACGGCCTCGGCCCGCACATGATGGACGTTCCGGATCCCAGCTGGCCGTACGAGCCGAACAGCGGCACGGGAGTCGCCTGGCGGGATCCTCAGACTTCCCGTCTCACCGAGATCTTCTGGATGGCCGGATACGTCGAAGAAGGTTCGGCGGTCTACGAACTCGTGCCACACCCGGCACACGGCGGGGCCGTCGCCGATGACACGCGGCGGATCGACCCCATCGTCGGGTATGCGAGCCTCGGCCTCGGCGGGGCAGAAGGTCACAACCCGGCGCCTCCGGCAGTCGTGCCGAACTCCGACCCGGTCGAGGGCGAGTTGGATGCCGCGAACGCCGCAGCGACACGAGAAGCGTTCGAGGGATTCGTGCGCGCGGTCGATCTGGAGTCGGCGAGTATCGGGATCGCCTCGCAGAACCCTGGCGTCGGCAGCATCATGTTCGCGATCGACGTTCCGAACGCGGACCGCGGCCGGTTCGCCGTCCATGACGTGACCGGCCGCCAGGTCTGGTCCTTCGATCTGCCGATCGGACCCGGTCGGCACACGGTTCTTTGGAACGGGGAAGGCCTGGATGGAGCCGCGCCGACGGGGATCTACTGGGGCGTGCTCCGTACGAGTGCGGGCAGCAAGTCGCAGCGAGTCGTATTGATCCACTGAGTTCACATGGGAGGGGGCGGTGTGAGCCCCCTCCTTCCTCGCCCCTGCGCGCTTTCACCCGTTTCGCTGACCGCGCCCCACGTCTCGAACCGTCCTCCGTCCATCCCTTCACTTTCGTCTGGCCGGACCGAATAGTCGTCCCTACCATCGGGTATCAGGCCTTGGCGCCCCGTGGAGAGGTCCGCCGCATCCCCTGGAGGAGACGCTCATGAATCCGCGTGCTACCTGGTACGTCGCTGTCGATGGGAAGGAAGAGGGCCCGTTCACCCGCGAGGAGATGGACGAGAAGCTCGCCTCGAACGATATCAACCGCGAGACCTACGTCTTCACGCCCGGTATGGCCGATTGGGAGCCGCTCGGAAGACTCTCCGCGTTCCAAGCTGCACTGCAGGGCCCCGTCGCGCGTCCGCCCGCGCCGCCGAACCGTCCGACCCGAGCCGACGAGATCGACTACGAGATCTTCGGCGAGGAGATGCAGTTCGTCGAGATCACGCTCGATCCAGGTGAGGCGACCATCGCCGAAGCCGGTGCGTTCATGTTCATGGACCCCGGCATCACGATGGAGACGATCTTCGGAGACGGAAGCCACCAGTCGAAGCAGTCCGGCTTCATGGGCAAGCTCATGAGTGCCGGAAAGCGCGTGCTCACCGGCGAGTCGCTCTTCATGACCATGTTCGGAAACGCAGCTTCGAGTCGGCAGAAGGTCGCCTTCGCCTCTCCCTATCCGGGCCGGATCATCCCGATCGACCTCATGCAGCACAACAACACCATCCTCTGCCAGAAGGACGCGTTCCTCTGCGCCGCGAAGGGCGTCTCCGTCGGGATCGCGTTCCAGCGCAAGCTCGGCGCCGGTCTCTTTGGTGGGGAAGGGTTCATTCTGCAGAAGCTGGAAGGTGACGGCCTTGCTTTCGTCCACGCCGGCGGTCATGTCGTATCCAAGGACCTCGCCCCCGGTGAGACGCTCCGCCTCGACACCGGCTGCCTCGTCGCGTTCGAGTCCCAGGTCAACTACGACATTCAGTTCGTCGGCGGCGTGAAGACCGCGCTCTTCGGCGGCGAGGGGCTGTTCTTCGCTACGCTGACCGGCCCGGGACGCGTCTTCATCCAGTCCCTGCCGTTCAGCCGTCTCGCCAGCCGGATCTTCGCGGCCGCTCCGCAAACGGGCGGTGCACGCAAGGGCGAAGGCTCCGTGCTCGACGTGCTCGGTGGACTCGGAAACATCCTGGACGGTGACGGCCGCTGAGAGCGGGGGAGCGAGCGATGCCGAAGTCCGCGCACTTCTCGAAGGAACTCTTCCGCTTCCTCGAGGACCTGGAGAAGAACAACTCGCGTGAGTGGTTCCAGGCCAACAAGGACCGGTACGAGGAGGAGGTCAAGATGCCGCTCCTCTCCTTCATCGGTGAGTTCGCCGGACCTCTCGGGAAGATCAGCTCGCACTTCGTTGCCGATCCGCGACCGGTCGGTGGATCCATGTTCCGGATCCACCGCGACGTTCGGTTCGCGAAGGACAAGTCACCGTACAAGACCGCGGCGACCGCGCAGTTCCGTCACGAGGCGGGGAAGGACGTGCACGCCCCCGGGTTCTATCTCCACCTCGAGCCAGGCCAGTGTTTCGCGGGGGCGGGGATCTATCACCCGGACAATCCTACGCTCGGCAGGATTCGCGACCGGATCGTCGATGACCCCAAAGCGTGGAAGCGCGTTCGCGACGCGAAGCCGTTCCGGGCGGTCTGGGAGCTCTCGGGGGACTCGCTCGTGCGCCCGCCGCGTGGCTACGATCCGGAGCATCCGTTCGCGGAGGATCTGAAGCGGAAGGACTTCATCGCAGTGACCCACTTCACGGAGAGGGACGTCCTGAAGCCCGGGTTCCTCGGGGAGTACGTGAAGATGTGTAAGGCCGCGGAATCGATGACGCGGTATCTGACCGAAGCAGTGGGGCTCCCCTTCTGATTCTGGGGAGCCCCACTCCGCTACTTCACGAGTTCATGTCCGGAAGCCCCTGGAGCCCCAGTCGGCCGCAAGAGCAGTCGCGGCCTTCTGGCCTGCTACGCAGTCGACGAGGGGGCCTTCCGCAGCCTGCTAGAACATGCTCCAGAGATACTGGTTCGTCACCTCGTGGTGGAACTGGATCTCCGGCACCTTGATCGACGTTCCAAGTGCCGCCGGGCAGCGCTCGGCCGACGCCTGCTTCAGCTCCAGGTACTTCTTGTGCACCACCTCGCCCATGAGTTCGGCGACGTACGTCGAGCCCTTGTAGAGGCGGATGGCGTCGTAGATGTTGCCCGGAAGGAAACGCGTGCGCGTCCGCTTCTGCTCGTCCGCTTCCTCAGACTGCGGTCCTTCGAGCCCAGTCCGGAAGAGGGTGTAGACCGCGAGGTACGGGTTCGCGTCCGGTGCGATCGAACGGACCTCGATGCGCGAGCTGCGCTGGTCGCCCAGGGGGATGCGGACCATCGCGCCGCGGTTGATCCCGGACGCCTTGATCTGGTTCGGTGCTTCGAAGTGCGGATCGAGACGGCGGTAGGAGTTGACGCTCGAGTTGAGGATGAGGCAGATCTCCTGGCCGCTGTTGAGGATCCGGTCGACGAACTCCCAGGCGAACTTCGAGATCTTCTCCTCACCGTCCGGATCCCAGAAGATGTTCTTCCCGGACTTGTCGGAGATCGACATGTTCGTGTGCATCCCGTTCCCGTTGACGCCGGTGACCGGCTTGGGGAGGAACGACGCGGTCATGTCCATCTTCTGCGCGGTCTGCCGACAGAGCAGCTTGTAGAGCTGGATCTGGTCGGCGGAGATGACCGCCTCGCTGTATCCATAGTTCATCTCGAACTGGGACGGGGCGACTTCCGGATGGTCCTTCTCGTTCGAGAAGCCCATGCAGCGCTGCACTTCCGCTGCCGTGTCCATGAACTGCCGGAGGGAGTCATCGGGCAGGGAGTGGTAGTACCCGCCGGTAGAGATGAACTCGAACGCTCGCCTTTCGTGGTAGAGACGCTCCGCGTTCGATCCGCGAAAGAGGAATCCCTCGATCTCGTTCGCGAGGTTGAGCGTGTATCCGTGACTTTCGTAGAGCGAATCGCGGTAGAGACGGAGGCGCGAACGGAAGTCGGCTTCGTAGGGATTTCCGTCCCGGTCGTGAACTTCCGAGAACACGAGCACCTTTCCGGGGCCGAAGACGTCGGAAGGGAGCCAGTAGAACGCGGACCAATCGATGTGGAGCCTGAGGTCCGACTCCTGCTGCGCGCTGAAGCCACGGATCGAGGACCCGTCGAAGGTGAGGTTGTCGCTCGACTTGAGGAGGAACTTCTTGTCGTAGTCGAGCATGTGGAGCCGGCCTTCGAGGTCCGTGAAGCACACGGTCACGGCCTTGATTCGCTTCTCGTCGGCGAGGTAGCGCATCCGCTTCTCGCGGATCTGGTCCTCCGGGATGCGGTCGAGCCGCTCCTGCTTCACGGCCAGGTTCATTTCCTCGAGCTTGTCGTAGGGGATCTCCAGGAAGTCTCGTAGCGGGGCGGTCATCACGACTCCTCATGGATCGGGTTTGAAGAACTAAACCAAAACTCGATTAGAATAGTTTCGCTGATTTTTATACTAAATCAAGCTCGATTTAGCGTAAGAGCGCGAATCTCCGTCCAGCGAAGGCGCTCGATTGTTCGGTTGTACGTTTGCTCTCTGACGCTGGAAGCGCGCAGCTCCGGTCATGTCGGACCGACACCATGGACAGGGGACCATCGGCGGGATCACTCCGGATCTGGAGCGGCGATCCGTCGGGACGTCGTCCTAGAGCCGTCTCGACCCTGCGGCCGTGACGTGCCGGAACACCGCCTCCAGCGAGTCATCGAGGGTACGTACCCCCTCGATCGGGTCGGTCAGGTGGGGGGTGAGGGTACCGATGGCCACGTAGGCGAGGTCTGGGCGCTCCGTCACGAACTCGACCTTGCCGTCGCCGATCTGTACCTCGCGGACGTGATCCCACGCCACGAGCAGGCGCGCGAGCTCGCGCGTCGACTGCGTCTCGAGCTGGATGCGATGTGGGTTCCGGTCCTGGAGCGACTCGACGAGATCGCCGATCCTCCCGAATCCGAGGAGCCGACCGTGCGCGAGCACACCCACCCGGTCGGTGAGCGACTCGATCTCGTGGAGCACGTGGGACGACACGAGTACGGTTCGCCCTTCCGCGCCGAGCGCTTCGATCAGGTTGCGCAGATGACGGCGGGACGGTGGGTCGACGCCGAGGAACGGCTCGTCGAGGAGCACGAGCTCGGCCGTTCCGGCCAAGGTCAGCCCGAGCTTGAGACGCTGCCGCATCCCTCGGGACCAGGTTCCGTAGGCGCGATCCCCATCACTCGTCAGGCCGACGATGTCGAGTGCGCGGCTCGCGAGGTCCTTTGCGTCCTTGCGTGCCCAGCCCTGTGAGACGAACGCCACTTCGAGGTTCTTCCGCCCGGAGAGGCCTTCATAGAAGCACTCCGTGGCAGGAACGAGGCCGATCCGCTTCCGCACCTCGGGGTCCGTGAACGGGTTACCGCCGAGTACGCGGATCGTTCCTTCGCTCGGGCCGATCAGCCCGGTCAGCGTACGCATCAGCGTGCTCTTGCCACAGCCGTTCGGGCCGACGATGCCGGTGATCCCGTTGCCGATCGTGAGGTCCACCTGGCTGAGACCGATCACTTCGCCGTAGAAGACGCTCGTCTTTTCCAGCACCACGGTTTCCCGAGCGTCGGCCAGCGATGGGGGAGTCGAGATCATGGGATCATCTCCCGCTTCACGCGTGCGGTGGTCACCCAGTAACCGAGGAATCCGTATCCGACGAGAATCAGGGTCGAGGCGACTCCCCACTCGCCATCGCCGAGCAGTGCGGTGAGGAGTTCGGTGATGGCCGATCCCGCACCGATCGGCGGGACGTCGGTTCGTAGGAGTTCGCCGACGAGGCTGCCGATGACGCCTGGGATGAGGAAGAGCGCGAACGACAGGAGCTGGGCCCAGCGGGCCCGCTTCGTCAGCGCGCTCGGGCCGACCGTGAGGCCCGCATAGCCCCAGGCGACGACGAGGCCCGCGAATCCGATCTTCGCCACCATGGCGATGGCGGCGGCCGTGTCGAGTTCCCGTGTGATCCCCAGGCGCAGGATCGCGATCAGGAGACCGGGGAAGAGGAGGAGACCGAAGCACGGCAGGGCCACGGCGAGCATCTTGCCGAGCCCGTAGTGCCAGGGCGCCACCGGTCGCGTGGCGTAGAGGAAGAGCACGTCTTCGGCACGGTCCTGCGCGACGAGGGGAGTCCCCAGGCCGAAGGCGAGGAGCGCGACGGGCACGGCCTGGAAGTGGAGGAACTGGATCAGGGGATCGAAGCCCAACTTCGCGCCGGTCGCCTGTTCCGCGAAGATCCGCACGAGGATGATCACGGTGAGAATCACGGGCGGGATCACACTGAACAGGAAGAGCAGTCGGACGAGCTTTCTCCGGGATGCGAGCAGGATCTCCCGTCTCGCGATCGCCGCGATGATCCGGCTTCCGCTCGGTGCGGTCCGGCCGCGGAACGTCCGCTTTCCGCCGAGCGGCCCTGGCCCACCGGGCGCGCGGCGAGGATCTGCCGTATCCACGAGGGCTCCCTGGCCCGGCGCGTCCAGAGTCATCGGGCCACTCCTTCGTTTCCGCGCTCACCGAGGCGAGGTGGTGCGCCGTTCGTGGCGCGCGTTCCGGTCATCGCCTCGACCACGGCGTCCTCGAAGTCGAGGGCGTGTCGCTCCAGCCGACGGACTTCGAGGGATCTGTCCGCGACGAGCTTCCAGAAGGTACGTAGAGCGTCGGAGCTGGAGCGGAAGCGCAGTTCGTCGACTCCCGAACCCAGGACATCGACTCCCGCCGCACCGAGCACTCCTGCGAGTTGCGCTCCGAGCTGTGGTCCCCGCGCGATGAGCATTTCGTCCCGTGTGCCGACGAGGGCGGAGATCGTACCCGAGTACGCGACGGTTCCCGCCTGGAGGAGCAGCAACTCGTCACACAGGAACTCCGCATCCTGGAGGATGTGCGTGCTGATCAGGATCCGCCGGCCCTCCGTTTTGAGATCACGGATCAACTCCAGCAGTTGGAGCCGGCCGGGAGGGTCGAGACCGACGGTGGGCTCGTCCAGGATCAGGATCTCGGGATCGTGCACGAGGCTCATCGCGAGCTTGCACCGTTGGCGCATCCCCGTGGAGTAGCCGAGGGTCGGCCTGTATCTCTCTTCCCCGACATCGAGCGCGTCGAGGGCGCGATGCGCGCGCCGAAGCGCTTCCTTCCTTCGGAGTCCGGTCAGCTGCCCCGCGAACATGACGGCTTCGACGCCGGATCCACCTGGGAAGACGCCTGCCTGTTCGGCCATCACCCCCGCACGGGTTCGCACCTGCTGCGCCGCGCCAGGGAGGTCCATGCCGAGAACTCGTATCCTGCCGGAGCGAGCCCGGAGGACGCCGAGGAGGGCGCCGATCAGGGTCGACTTTCCGGCACCGTTCGCGCCGACCAGGCCCACTGCGTAGCCACCGAGGCTGGCGGACAGATCCCGGAGGACGGGGCGTCCGCCGCGGTCGAGGTTCACGCCCTCGAACTCGATCCAGGCCGTGCCACTCATCAGCAGAGCTCCGGAAGCGGCTTCCGCGAGAACAGGAGTCCCGTTACCGCGAGTGCCAGGACGGTCATGACGACGAGAAAGAGAGTCGATCCGAAGACCGTGCCTTCGGGCATGTCGAGAACGATCGGAATCGCGAACGTATCCTGGGCTCCACCCAGCACACGCAGATGGTGGGAGGGCGCGATCGTGCGCAGCGCGAAGGGGAGCATGCCGACCGCGTGATCGAAGAGCCCGTAGATGGCGAGGCAAACCACGAATCCGCGTCGGTTGACGAGGTGGACGACGCCGAAGGCCGAGATGTAGGCGGCCGATCCGAGCACGATCCCGAGCGCCTCCTGCGGGAGATCCGACCAGCCTTCGCCCGAGAGGACATGGATCACGAGTACCGCGATGAGGACGAAGATCGCCAGAATCGCGGCCGTCCCGAGAGTCCGAACGACGGCGAGGGTCGAACGGGGGACGGGGCCGAGAAGAGGATAGAGAAGGGTCCGCTGGGTCATCCCGTCGCGCAGGGCCATCTCCGCGAGAATAGCGGCACCCACGGGGATCCCGGGCACGATCGCGAAGCCGCGGAACGCGCCCAGTGCATCGCCGTCGATGAGGTGGAGCGCGTAGCCCAGGAAGATCAGCCCCAGAACACCGATCGTGCCCAATACGACGATCTTGAGCGCTCGGGACGCGGCCAACGGGCCGACGAAGCTCCAGAGAGCGGTTTCCACAGGATGAGTCTTCACACCCGGAAGATACGAATTCTGAGCGACAAGGTTGCGTCAAAAAACTTCGCTCTCGATTCGGGTTCGGGTGCGGATCGTTGTTGGCCAGTGGATCCTTGCCGGCCACGTGGAGGTGACGGGCCCCTCAGCCTTGGGGCGAGTCCTGGACCGCGGCCCGTCCCGCCGTGGCCTCCGTCAGGATTGCCTCGAGAGAAGAGACCTGCGAACGGAGGAGGGTGACGCGAAACCTGACCTGATCCAGGAACTCCCGCTCGACGTTACGGAGATGACGCCCCTCCCGGGCGAGCACGGCCTCGACCGCACCGACATCCTCGTAGGTGGTGCCGATCTCGAGCGTCGACTCGCGCCATACCGTCCGCCGCGGCGTGGCGGCGAGCGCCTCCCGGGCGGAGTCCCCGTAGGCGCGGACGAGCCCGCCCGTGCCGAGTTTCGTTCCGCCGAAGTAGCGAGTGACCACGACGAACACGTCGAACAGATCCTCTCGACGGATCGCGCCCAGGATGGGAACACCGGCGGTTCCCGAGGGTTCGCCGTCGTCGTCCGAGCGCTCCTCGGCGGATTCCGGGGCGCCGACCCGGAAGGCGGAGCAGTGATGGGTGGCGTCGTAGTACTGCTTTCGGATTGCGGCGAGGGCGAGACCTGCCGACTCCGCATCCGGTGCCCGGAAGACCTGACCGAGGAATCGAGATCCCTTCACCTTGGTCTCGACTTCCGGGCCATTCTCGATCGAGGCGTACTGGTCTGACGGAGTCGGGGGGGGCAGCTGGGTCATGGCCGGAGTGTACCCGGATCCGAATCATTTCGCCCGACATCGGTAGCTTCGGTCGGAGTGCGCCCAGGCAGAGCACTCGATGGAGGCCCCCTATGAAACGACCCGACGGAATCACCTTTCTCGCCATCTGGCACTTCTTTCTCTCCGCCTCGTGCCTACTCGGACTCCTCACCATGCTCGGAGTCGGCGGCCTCATCGGAGTCGCCGCGCTGGCCGAAGAGGATGTCTGGATCACGGCGCTCGAGATCGGGATCTTCGGCGGGTTCGCTTCGTTTCTTCTCCTCTTCTCGATCGTGTTCCTCGTCGTCGGTGCCGGGCTCTGGCGGATGCGTCCCTGGGCCCGGATCCCGGCATTGGTGATCGCCGCCGTCAGTCTGGTCAAGTTCCCGATCGGCACCGTGGTCGGTGGTCTCACGCTCTGGTACCTGCTCCGGGACGAGGGCGGGGGAACCGCGCTGAAAGCGGACGTTCACGCATAGCGCCTCGAGACGGTAGGCTACCCTCGAGATCCGTCGTCGACGTCGGACGGAACCAGAGGAGGTGGCGTGGATCGTTCGAGCGGGACCTGGCCGGTGACGGTGTCGTCACTGGTCGCCTTGGTGGCCTTGATTCTCTCGGTTGGGTGTGGAACCGCGCCTCCAGCCGGTCCCGGCACCAACGGGCCGGGAGCCTCCGCCCCACTGCAGTGGATCATCGAACCGTCCCCCGATGCCGCCGGGGTGACGAACGTCTTCCTTCCCGAGCCGGTTTCGCCCCTCCACGCTCCCGTGCCCACCAACGACTCCGAACGGATCGTGTTCGGCGAACTCTACGTCGGCCTGACGAGGATCGATGGGGCGGGGCAGCTGGTTCCGATGCTGGCCGATCAGATCTACTCCACGAAGGAAAAGGTCTGGAAGATCCACTTGCGGCACGGGCTCCGGTTCTCGGACGGAACCTCCCTCGAGGCGGTCGACGTCGTTCGGAGTTGGGCGTTGGCCAAGAAGCGGCATCCGAGCCTGGCCGTGTGGAACGGCAGCAGTGCGCTCGTCGTTCGCGTTCAGGGCCCGAGGGACATCGTGGTCCAGGCTCCGACGGCCGACCTCGACGTCCCGCGGTTGCTCGCGGAAGCGCCCTTCGCGGTCGTGAGCTACCGTTCTGACGATACGCTTCCGATCGGCGCCGGCCCGATGGCGGCGCCTCTCGGACGCTCTCAGCCGGGCAGCCAACGGTTCGAGCCCAACCCGAACTACGCGGCCGAAGCTCCCCACGACGGCGACGACTGGCTCTCGGCTCCGGTCGAGGAACGGGTCGAGAAGCTCCTCTCTTCGACGGGGAAGTCGCTCGAAGAGCTGAAGCCGGTCGTGCCGGGGCCGGATGCCGAAGGCAGGCGGCCGGTGGTGTTCCGCTTCGCGGGCGGAGCCGACCCGCGTGACGCGGCCACGGTGAGTCCTCCGATCGATGCAACATTCGTCCGAGACCTGGAGTCGATCCGATTCCTGACCAAAGCGGGTCTCGTGAACCATGAGCTGCCGGAGGATCGAGGGTATGTGCTCCTCGTCGCCGGCCCCGTGCCCGAAGGCCTACCGCTCGCCGAGTTGGCGGAGCTGACGTCGAGCGAGGCGGCCACTCCGTGGACCGAGTTCGAGGTGGCCGAAGAGCGAACCGCCAGCCCGACGATCGAAGAGTTCGTCATCCTCGAGCGACAGGAGTCCGCAGAGGCTGCTGGAGGGGAGGCAAAGCCTGACTTCGGGCGCGCACCTCAGTCCGGACGACTTCTCGGCTTCGGTCCGATCGAGACGGGTGGTCTGCCGGAGGCCGAACGGATTGCACGCCGTCTCGCCGCGCTCTGGACTGCCGATACGGTCGTACGTACCGATGACGCGCCGCACGAGCGGCTCCGTCCCGGGCAGGCCGTGGTTCTCCCGATCGCCCGCGGAGTGAGTGCACCGAACCTGTCCGCGCTCTCCCAGCACTGGCTCGACATGGAGGGCGAAATGCAGATCGGCATCGTTTCGCTCCTCCAGAGCCGCCCGAGCCTCCTGACCTCACCGCAGCTGCGCGGCGTCCGGCTGACCGGTACCGGGGTCCCGCGATTCGACGCATCCAGTGTCGCCGAAGGAGCGGCGATCGCTCCGGGAGTCGGATCGACGGCGCCATGAGCTTTCGCGCGCGGGTCTTTCTCGCGGTCTTCGCGGTCTTCGGCCTGTTGCTCACGGGCCTCGGATACTGGGCGCGCTCGGAGTTGATCCAGAACCTGGAGGTGGATCACCAGGAGAGAGTCGAGGCGGAGTGGAGCCGGTTCCAGTCCCGGGTCGTCCAGCGCAACGAAGACATCGTGTCGAGGGTCGCGGCCGTCGCGACGCATTTGGAACGGGACTCCGCGTTCCGGCTCGCGCTCCTCGGCCAGTCGCCCGAGGCGCGCCGTGATCTCGTCGACCATGCCCCCCGGATCGTGTTCCTCACCGGACTCGACTATCTCGAGATCCTCTCGGAGGACGGGCACGTGTTGAGCTCCGCCCAGTTCCGTTCGTCCTATGGGACGGAACGCTCCGGCTTTCGTGGGTTGAGCGGGGGCGTCGTGCGTGTCGAAGTTCCCACCGAGCACGGATCGAGTCAGGGTTGGGCCGTCGCGCGGAGCGTGCGGATCGGAGAGCGAACGCTCGTCGTTTGGGGCGGCGTCGCGGACGAAGTCGGGGTGGAGGACGGCGGCGCCGCGGACGGTGCCGTTCCGGACGTCGAACGCAAGCCCGCGACTTCGTCGAACTTCGATCGAGCAATACCAGTCGTCCGGATCGACCTGCGAACGGGAGACAGGCGCGACGTGGCAGAGGGGATCGTGGTCGATGATCCCGAACTCCAGACCGCGCGCCGCAGCCTCGACCGAACCCTCCTCGGAGGGCTCGCCGCGAGTCTGGCCGCCGGACTCTTCCTCTCCATCATCGTATCCCGGTGGATCGACCGACCCGTGCGCCATCTGATCGACAAGACGCTCGAAGTCCGCTTGGGGCGGAGTCGGGTGAGGTTCGAGGCAGACCGATCCGACGAGTTCGGAGAGCTGGAGACGTTCATCGGCTCGATGATCCGTCGACTCGAAGACTCGTCCGAGAAGCTCCGGGAAGCGGAGCGGCGCGCAACGGTCGGTGAGATCGCCCGTCAGGTTCATCACGACGTGAGAAACGGCGTCGTGCCGCTTCGGGGTGTGATCCGGCACCTGGACGAAGTCGCGGAGCGGGAGCCGGGCCAGCTCGCGGGCGTGTTTCGGGAACGGTTCGGAACCCTGGAGTCGGGGCTCGCGTATCTCGAAGGGTTGTCGACGCAGTACGCACGAATCACGCAGCGCACGCCGTTGGTCGCCGTGCGTCTCCAGGACCTCGTGCCGGATCTCGCCCGCTCCTGGGAGACGGCCCACCATGGACTCGAGGTGAGGGTGAAGGTGGGGCAGGACACGCCTCCGGTGCAGGGGGACGAACTCGGTCTGCGCCGCGTGCTCGAGAATCTCGCCCGCAACGCGATCGACGCGATGCTGTCTGGCGCGACGCCCGCAAGTCGACCACGCATCGGCGTCACGGCGTCGGAGACGGTGAGACGAGACCGGCGCTGGGTCGAGTTGGAGTTCCGGGACGAAGGCCCGGGTATGGACGAGGACACGGTGGCGCGCGTGTTCGAGCCTTTCTACAGCACGCGTCCGGACGGCACCGGCCTCGGACTCTCCATCGTTCGCCGTCTCGTCACGGACTTCGGTGGATCGATCGACGTGGAGAGTTCACCGGGCGCGGGCACGACGTTTCGTCTCCTCCTTCCCGTCTGGGGAGGATGAGATGGTTGCTGGGGAGGAGTGAGCGATGCCGAGGATTCTCGTAGTCGACGACAACGCGGCGATGCGGGAGCAGTACGCGTATGACCTCGGACGGATCGGCGGCTTCGAGACGGAGGTGGCGACCGGAGGACGTGAGGCGCTGTCGAAGATCGGTGCCGGCGGCATCGACTGCGTGGTGCTCGATCTGGAAATGCCCGACCTCGACGGCTTCCAGGTGTTGGACGCACTCCAGGACGAGGGCATCCGGATTCCGATCATCGTCTACACCGGCACGGGCGACTTCGATCGCTGCATCCGCGCGGTCCGTTCGGGCGCCTTCGGTTTCGTGGACAAGTCCGAGTCGATCGAGCGGGTCGTACAGGAGATCCGGAACGCGCTCGATCGGTGGCGGCTGGAGTCAGAGATCGAGACCTGGCGCCGACAGAGCGGCGTGGACTCCGCCCTGGTCGGCGAGAGCCAGGCGGTGGAGGAACTCCGCTCTCGGATCCGTCGCCTCGCGCCGATCCCGAGCCCCGTGTTGATTCTCGGCGAGAGTGGGACAGGAAAGGAGCTGGTCGCCCGCGAGCTGCATCGGCAGAGCGGACGGCGGGGACCGTTCCTCGCCATTAACTGTGCCGCCCTTCCCGAGAACCTCGTCGAGAGCGAACTCTTCGGACACGAACGGGGCGCATTCACCGGCGCTGACAAGCGACGGGCCGGTGCGTTCGAAGCCGCGCAGGGTGGGAGCCTCTTCCTCGACGAGATCGGGGAACTGCCACTTCCGACCCAGGCCAAGCTCCTTCGCGTGATGGAGGAGGAGAAAGTCCGGCGACTCGGCAGCAACGAGGAGCTGCCGTTCGACGCCCGCGTCATCGCGGCGACCCATCGGGACCTGGAACACGAGGTCGCGAACGAGAGGTTTCGGGAAGACCTCTACTACCGTCTCGAAGTCCACGTGCTGCGCGTGCCGCCGCTACGCGAGCGGCTGAGCGACATCCCGCTCCTCGCGCGTCACCTCGCCGCGGGGATCTACGAGCGCTTCGGGATGCGTCCCCAGGGGATCACGGACGCGGCGCTCTCCCGCCTCTCGCGGCATGGATGGCAGCGGAACAACGTGCGCGAACTAAGGAACGTCGTCGAGCGGATGATCCTCGACGCAGGAGATCATCCGGTGGAAGCGGAACACGTGCCGCGAGGGATCGGGGAGGGAAACCTGCACGTCGGTGCAGGCGTGGGCGGCCGGGGTCCGGACGGACGAGACTCGAGCGGCGGCGATTCCGGCATCCCGAATCCCAGCCGCCCGCACGCCGACCAGCGAGGACCGGACCACGCTTCCGGAGTCGAGGCGGGCACTCTCAAGGATCTCAAAGCGGATGCCGAGCGCGGGATCGTGCTCGCGGCGCTGGAACGGAACGGGTGGCACATCACGAACACCGCGGCCGAGCTCGGCCTCGCCGATCATTCGAGCCTGCTCAAGATCATGCGCCGTCATGGGCTGAGGCGGTGAGCGCACTGAACCCGCGGGCGACGACGACGTAGCGGAGTCCGGATTCGCCCCACGTGCCGAACGGATAGCACGTGACGAGCGTCAGTCGATCGTCTCCCGCCTCCGCGAGCCAACTCACGTCGTCGGCTCGGACGACCTGCGTACTCTCGACGGCGTAGCTCCTCGCACTGCCGCGCGTCGTGATCTTCACTACGTCTCCAACCGAGAGTCGCGAGAGGATGGAGAAGGAGCCGTCCCGATGACCGGCCAACACGACGTTGCCGCCACATCCGGGATGTGAGGTGCCGTCGACGTGTCCCACCGCGAAGGCGAGACTCGTACCCGACGCGCCCTCGATCACCGACCGTGTCGCGTCCAGCGCCGGAAACTCGAGCCGGGCCAGGACTCGAAAGTCCGCCCATGGCCAGGGACGTCGGTAGACACCGTCTTCCAGATCGCGCGCGAACACCGCCTCGATCCGTCGCTCCGCGATCTCGCCCTTGATCCAGAGGTAGGTCTTCCGTCCGAGGAGGACGCCCCCGGCGGAGAGGAACGCGAGAGAGAAGATCACGAGCCAGAGTCGGGGAAACCTCGCCCGGACTCCCCAGGAGGCTCGAGGAATGGTCAGCTCCGTCACCGTGCACCTCCCAACTTCGCGGTTCCCGCGAGGAACGCGAGGGACGCGCCGAGGCCGAGCGCGATCCAACCGAGCAGAGTCCAGAGGGGTTCGTTCGTGCCGCCCCGCGGCAGGCCGCCGCCGATCGCCGAACCGAGGGTGGATCCGGCCGGCAGTGCGTTCGCAACGGGAGCGGGAACGGCCGGTGTCGCCGCGGTTGCGATCTCCTCGACCGCGACGAGACTCGTGTACGGCGTCACGATGTGGAAGCCGAGCCCGAGGGCGATCACTTCCGTGCGGATCGCTCCCGAGTCCGCCCCCCGGCGGAGACGACCGAGGGCATCGTCGACCTGGAATCTCGCCCACCGAGTGCCGATTCCGGAGCCGTGGCCGACTTCGAGCATCCGAACGTCGTGCTGCCACGGCGTACCTCCAGCGCGTCCGGAGAGGCGAAGTCCGTCATAGGATGGGTTCACTCCGTTTCGCGCTCCACCTGGGACCCTGACGCTCACCTGGAGAGCGCCATCCACGTAGAGATCCGGGAGCGTGGCGGGAACGAGCTCTGCGTTCGGGGGAAGGCCCGACAAGGTGAGGTCGGTCAGAACCGGACGGTCGATCCGTTCGAGGAACGCCTCGATCCGTGGACCGACTTCTTCCGTGCCGCCGATCGAGGTCAGGAGTCCTCGGCCCTCTTCCGCGAGTTTCTGCATGAGGAACCGGTTCGGCGCGTGTCCGATTCCCACGACGTGGATGCGGACCTCTCCCCGCTTCGCCACGACGTCCGCGAGGAGTGCTTCCTCGTTCGAGACGGCGCCGTCGGTGAGGAACACGATGCGTCGCTGGCTCGCCGGACGTGTTGCGGCTCCGCCGGAATCGCCCGCTTCGGTCCGCCTGCCGCCGCGAGTCGTTCCGTCGTTCGGCTGCATGCGGCAGAGTTCGAGTGCGCGGAGGAAAGCGGGATGGATCTCGGTTCCTCCCGTCGCCTCGAGATGTCGGATCCAGGAACGTGCGCGCCGCACTTCGTCCTGAGTCACGGGCACGAAGTCCGGGGCGAAGCTCCCGTACCTGTCGTTGAACCAGAGAACATTGAACGCGTCCCCCGGGCCGAGCCGGTCCACGGCGTGGACGAGCGCTTCGCGGGCCTGTTCGATCGACGGCCCGTCCATCGATCCGGAGACGTCGAGTACGAACAGCGTTTCCGTCGACACTTCCGCCGCGACCTCGCGTGCTGCGTCCGGGCGCGGCGGTTGAACGGTCAGGAGGAGGAAGCGGTCATCGCCCACGTCCTCCGCGTAGACCGACGGCGTCGGCTCCTCGCCTCGATCGACGGTCCACTCCAGCACGAAGTCTCGGTCTGCCCGCACCGATTCGCGACGCGTGCGCACGGTGGTGAGTCCGTCCTCGGTCACGGTGACGATGTCGTGCGACGAGGATTCGACGCGCGCGAACGGCCGCGGCGTGAAGAGGCGGACCTCGATGATGGCGCGGGGCGCGAGTGGGGTCCCGTGCTGCGAGAACGGTGGCTGAACCGTGGACGCGTCGCAAAGAGGATCGATGGAGGCCGGACTTCCCGCGGCGACCGGAAGCGAGACGGGGCTCTGCCCGTCCGGCGTGTACCGCGGCGTGAGCGTGAGAGGGAAGTGCAGCCCGTAGCGATCGGCCTCCGGACGGATCTCCTCCAGATACTCGAGGTGGACGGTCACGGTCTCGCCCGGGCCGATGTTCGCGACCGAAGCCGTGAACAGGTTGGGCCGTTCCTCTTCGATGAGTGCGGCCTTCCGCCCCGTGTCGCGCGCTTCTTCGTACGTTCGCCTGGCCTCCTGCCTCTCTCTGACGACGGCGCGGACGATCCGGTCTCCCACTCGGATTTCCATCGCGTCGACCGCCGCGTCCTCCGGGAGAGGGAAGACGTAGATGGCCTCGATGCCGACCGGGTCGGGATTCAGGAAGACCTGGTCGAGCCGCCCTCGGACCAGCACATCGGTGATGTCGATCGAGACGTCCATGCCGAGGATCGGCATCGGAGTGAAGCCGTCGGCGGTCCGGCAGAGCAACTCTCCCGAGCCGACAGCGCTCAAGGCGACCGTGTCCGGCGCGGCCCAGGCCGTGCCCCCGCCAGGGACGAGCGCAGCTGCGACCCAGGCGAGCAGGACGAGACAGGTGATGCGGATGGGGACTCGTGCGCCGACTGGGGCGCCGAGGGTAGAGACTCCTGCGGATCGTCGCGGCTTGGTGGTCATGTTCGTTTCTCCTCCGGGTGGTTCCGTCTCCGGTTCCCTTGGGAGCAGCCGTCGTACCAGTCACTCGATTGAATTCCTTAGGTGCAGTCTCACTTGAAGTTGTAGCCGTGGAGGGGCGGGCGCCCTCCTGACTACGTGTCCGGCCACACACGGCGCCGGACCGGCCTTTCGGGTTCCGCCGGACACGACGAGCCGAGACGCTGGGGGGCGCCGAGCGTGTGTGCGATCCGCTAAAACTCGCTCAGTCGAAACAAAGCCCTTGAGGATTCCGCACCTGGATCCCTAAAATCACGCCTTTGCGTCCGATTTCCAACTGGGGAACGAACACCCACCGCCACCGGGAGGGGCGAACGCCGTGAGTAGTGTCATCAAGGATCTCGCGAGGGTCCGGAACATCGGGATCTCGGCCCACATCGACTCGGGCAAGACCACGCTGACCGAGCGGATCCTCTTCTACACCAAGCGGATCCACAAGGTGCACGAGGTTCGTGGAAAGGACGGCGTCGGCGCGACGATGGACTCCATGGAGCTCGAGCGCGAGCGCGGCATCACGATCGCCAGCGCCGCCACCTACTGCTCCTGGAACGACCATCACGTCAACATCATCGACACGCCTGGCCACGTCGACTTCACGATCGAGGTCGAGCGCGCCCTGCGCGTCCTCGACGGCGCGGTCCTCGTTCTCTGCTCCGTGGCCGGCGTCCAGAGCCAGTCGATCACCGTCGACCGTCAGATGAAGCGGTACAACGTTCCGCGCATCGCTTTCGTCAACAAGTGCGACCGGAGCGGAGCCAATCCTGCCCGCGTCTGCGACCAGCTCCGGGACAAGCTCGGCCACAACTCGGTCATGCTGCAGATCCCGATCGGGCTCGAAGCGGACCACAAGGGTGTCGTCGACCTCGTCAAGATGAAGGGGTATCTCTTCGAGGGCGACAACGGGGAGGAGATCAAGGAGATCGAGATTCCGGGTGCGCTCCAGGCCGAGGCCGAGGCGCGTCGCGAGGTCCTGCTCGACACGATCTCGATGTATCACGACGGTCTCATGGAGGCGATGCTCGAGGAGAAGGTCACCGAGGAGCTGATCAAGGAAGCCGTCCGCAAGGCGACGATCTCGCGCGACATCACGCCGGTCTTCCTCGGCTCGGCCTACAAGAACAAGGGCGTCCAGCTCCTGCTCAACGCTGTCATCGAGTATCTCCCGAATCCGATGGACGTCACGAACGACGCGATCCGGATGAAGAAGGACGAGGAAGAGACGTTCCGGGTCGAGACCGATCCGACGCTGCCACTCCTCTCTCTTGCGTTCAAGCTCGAGGTTTCTCCCTATGGGCAGCTGACCTACCTGCGGATCTACCAGGGCAGCCTCAAGAAGGGCGACACGATCGTCAATCAGCGGAGCCGCGACAAGGTCAAGGTCGGCCGCCTCGTCCGCATGCACGCGGATTCGATGGAAGACATCGAGGGTACGATCTGCGGCGACATCGTCGCGATGTTCGGTGTGGATTGCGCCTCGGGTGACACGTTCACCGACGGCAAGATCGACGCGTCGATGACTTCGATCCACGTCCCGGCGCCGGTCGTCAGCCTCGCCATCAAGCCGAAGTCGCAGAAGGCCCAGGACAACATGTCCAAGGCCCTCCAGCGCTTCTCCAAGGAAGACCCGACCTTCCGGGTCGGTTCCGACGAAGAGACGGGCGATACGCTCATCTCCGGAATGGGTGAGCTCCATCTCGACGTCTACGTCGAGCGGATGAAGCGCGAGTACAACGCCGAGGTCGAGGTCGGTGCGCCCAAGGTCGCCTACCGCGAGACGGTCACCGTCCCCGCGGACTTCGACTACACGCACAAGAAGCAGACGGGTGGTTCCGGTCAGTACGGCCGGATCATCGGAACGCTCGAGCCTTCGGGCAGCGACGAGTTCGTCTACGAGAACAAGGTGACCGGCGGAAACATCCCGTCCGAGTACATCGGTTCCGTCGAGAAGGGCTTCAAGTCCTGCCTCGATCGCGGCGAGTACGCGGGCTACCCGCTCGTCGGGCTCAAGGTCGTTCTCAAGGACGGCAACTACCACGCGGTCGACTCGAGCGACAACGCCTTCCAGGCGGCGGCGCGCGGAGCCTTCCGTGCCTTCTACGACAAGGCGAAGCCGGTCGTCCTCGAGCCGATCATGCGCGTGTCCGTGGAGGGGCCGACGGAGTTCCAGGGCGACATGATGGGCACCGTCATGAAGCGGCGCGGCGTGATCCAGGGAACCACTGAAGAGGGTGGTTTCGTTCGGATCGACGCGGACGTTCCGCTCTCGGAGATGTTCGGCTACGCCACGGTCCTCCGGTCCGCGACCCAGGGCAAGGCCGAGTTCACGATGGAGTTCAACCGTTACGGTGTCGCTCCGGCGGAAGTGAACGAAACGCTCCGGAAGGCCTGGCTCGAAAAACGCGCTGCAGCAACGAAGTAGGACGACCGACGGGCTCCCGTCCTGAAGTGACTGACGGGCGCCTCGGTTCGGCATAGAATCGGGTGGATGAGCAAGGGCTGCGGCTCCTGCGATCCGCGGGAGAGAAAATGGGGAATCGGATGTATCGGAAGGAAGTGAACAAGAGGAGCCCGATGCGGGTCTTCGAACGCTCCATCCATGGCGGGCTCGGCCCCGGCAACATCGGAGTGGTCATGGCCCGTCACGGAGTCGGGAAGACGGCCTTCCTCGTCGGGCTTGCCCTGGACGACCTCATGCGGGACCGGAAGGTCCTCCATATCGACACGGAAGATCCCGCGGAGCGGGTGCGCGAGTTCTATGACGAGGTGTTCCACGAACTGGCGTCGACCTCTGCGCTCGCGGACAAGATGACGACCCAACTCCAGATCGAGCGGAGCCGGATGATCCACACGTTCGTGGGCAACGGGTTCAGCATGGATAGGGTCCGGGGTGCGCTCGGCTACATGCGGGAGCACATGGACTTCGTCCCGAGTGCGATCATCCTCGACGGCTACCCCAACTGGGAGAGCGTCACCGAGGACGAGATCGTGGAGCTCAAGAAGCTCGCGGGCGATGTCGGGTGCGAGCTCTGGGTCTCCGCGTTCACCCACCGCGAGGGCCAGACGAAGGACGTGCGTGGGGTTCCCGAGGAAGTCGCGAAGTTCGACAGCTACCTCTCCGTTCTCCTCGAGCTCCGCCCCGAGGGCAATCACGTCAAGCTCCAGCTTCTCAAGGACCACGACAACGAGGATCTCGCCGACCTCCACATCGAGCTCGAGCCGAATACGCTCCTGCTCGCGTGGCACTGATCAGCATCCGGATCTAGCGCGCGCGGGGCCACACAGGTCGCAGGACGCGCACGTCGCGAAGGAATCGCGGAACCGCCCGCCTCCGTCTGGAGGTGGGCGGTGCTCATTTTGGGCGGTGCCTCTCTGGGCGTTTGACGGGATGCGGGCCCTGGACGGCCCGGTCTCAGGAGCTCACGAGACACTTCTCGTCTTCGCGCCCGGCCTCCGTCTTCGTGTGCGGGCGGACACCATCGGCCGTGTCCGCGAGATCACGCCCGGACGTGCAACACTTCCTTCGCGCACATCCCCCGCCATTCGATCGACAAGCCCTGCAATCAGTTGTGAGTTTCCTTCCTTCGAGCGCAACGCCGTGGCCCGGCGGTTGCGTTTCTCCCTCCCGAAAGCGCGATCCGGGAACCGCCGTCCGCGGTCCGGCCCGCCCGAGGTGACGCGGAACCGCTCCGCGGGACGCTCTCGGGATCGCGAAAGCGGACGTAGGGAAGGAGCACCTCGATGAACCAGATCCACCACCAGCGCGAGTCCAGCCCCGGCTTCGGACGCGTCTTCGCAACCACGGTCGTCAGTCTCGGCGCACTCGTCGGCATCGGCCTCGCGTTCTACGCCTGGAACGGATCAGGGTCCGGATCGGCGACGACTTTGGACGCCGCCGACGGGACCTCCGTCTCCGGCCAGACGACCGGTCCCAACGCCGCCGCACCGATCGCGCCGTTCCTCGGCGACGGTTCCTCGACCATCCAGGAATCAGGCCTCGCTACGTCCCCCTCCGTTCGCGAGACCGACACAGCCGTTCGGGTCCTCGACGCCGGGCGCACTGCGGATTCGGGCGCGGGCGCTCCCTCCTCTTCCGCATCGTCCGACTCGGTGCGCCCGGCGATCGATCCTTCCTCCTCGGCCGTGACCGACGAGGAGATCGTGGAGAGCGATCACGAAGACATACTCGACCTCAGCGACATCGAGCGTCCGGTCGCCTATGCCGACGCGGAGGCCCGGTTCGTCGCGGGCGACTACGACGAGGCGCGCCGGTACTTCGCTGCCTATGTCGAGGATCACGGAACGAACGCCTGGGGGTTCTACATGCTCGGGCTCTCCAGCCTCAAGGCAGGGAACCCGGAGGCGGCGGAGGATGCCTTCCTCGCCGCGCTCGATCTCGACCCCGATCACGAGAAGTCCCTCGTCAACCTCGCTCGGGCGCGGATGGAACTCGCGGATTACTCCGAAGCACTCCTTCCGGTGGAGCGCGCGCGGGAGATCGCCCCGGAGAACCGGGACGCGGCGAGGGTCTACGCGCGTGCCCTCCACAATCTCGGCCGGAGCACGGATGCCGCCGACGTCTACCTCGATCTCCTCACCTGGCATCCGGAGGACGTCTGGTCGATGAACAACCTCGGACTGATCCGGATCGAGAAGGAGGAGTTCACGCTCGCCGTCCCGCCTTTGGCGAGGGCCGTGGAGGCTCGACTCGACCGTCGCCGTCTTCCAGAACAACCTAGGCATCGCACTCGAGCGGATCGGAGACTTCGAGGGCGCGTCGTCCGCGTTCGCGGGGCTCTGAGCCTCGACGCGGGTTACGGGCGGGCACGGGAGAACCTCGACCGCGTGACGGCACTCCGCCCGACCCAGAGTCGCGAGCCGCTCGACCTGGCGGTGTTTGCGGCGGCGTTCGTCGACGAACTGGCCGGAGGCGTGTCGGGTGTCGGGTCGCTCGAGACCGTAGTGGTCGAAGAGGACGCGGCAACCACCCTGCCGGAGACGGAGGAGACCTCACGGCGATGCCGGGGAGGTCACTCGGTAGCCTCCGAGGTCTCCGAACTCGGGGGCGGATTCCCCCCGGCCCTTGGCGGCTGGAGACGAGAGTCTTCAGCCGCCCTCGGTTTGTCGCGGCGCTCGACGCGCCGAAGTCCCTTCCCGGCCTCGGATCGCTCCACTAGACTCCGGCGGTTATGGAGCACCTCATTCCACAAGCATGGTTCGAAGGCCAGTCGCAGCTGATCCTGCTGCTCATCACCCTCGCCAGTCTCGCCGTGGTCGCCAAGGGCGCGGACATTCTGGTCGAGGGCGCTGCCGGCGCGGCGTTTCGGCTCGGCATGCCGAAGGTGATCGTGGGGGCCACGATCGTTTCCCTCGGAACCACGAGTCCGGAGTTCGCCGTCTCCGTGATGGCGGCCTGGTCCGGGGACGCGGGACTTGCGCTCGGCAACGCCGTTGGCTCGGTCATCGCCGACACTGGGCTCATCTTCGGGCTCGGGTGTCTCCTCACCACTCTTCCCGCCGACAAGTTCGTACTGTCCCGTCAGGGATGGGTCCAGGTGGGGTCCGCCTGCCTTCTCGCCGCGGCCTGCTACATCGCCTGGATGATTCAGGGAGACGGTGCCTACATCGGCCGTCCGTTCGGCGTTCTGCTGCTCGCCCTTCTCGGAACCTACCTCTGGATTTCAGTGCGGTGGGCCCGGCAACGGCAGAAGGCCGAAGACGCGATGAAGGCCCGCGCCGACGTTGCGGTGGGCGGTGAGGACGACACCGTCGAACACGCCGCGCACCACTCGCTCTTCGTGCTCCTCGGAATGATTCTCGGTGGGATCGTGATGGTGATCCTCTCGAGCCACACCCTCGTGAGCTCGGTCGGAGAGCTCGCACTTCGTTGGGGGGTCCCGCAGGTCGTGATCGCGGCGTCCCTCGTGGCCCTCGGTACCTCGCTTCCCGAGCTCGTGATCGGCCTGACCAGTCTCCGGCGAGGTCACAAAGAACTCCTGGTCGGCAACGTGATCGGCGCCGACATTCTCAACGTCCTCTTCGTCATCGGGGGTTCGTCGGTCGCGGCCAAGCTGCCGATCGTGGAGCACGGGTCATCCGTTCCGGAGATCTTCCTCTACCTCCATCTCCCGACGATGCTGCTGATCCTGTTCCTCTTCCGGATCTTCATCCACTCGGCGGTGCAGCGAGGGGAGTTCCGGCGGATCTACGGGATCCCGCTCCTCCTCATCTACCTGCTCTTCGTCGCGGCCCCGTTCTTCCTGGGCTGACACGGAGGGGCGAGGGCCGTGATGCCGACCCCGCCGCCTGGTTCGTGCGCGTTTGGGCGCCGGAAGGATTCGTTCAGCCGGTGTAGCGGATCCTATAGATCGCGCCCGCGTGGTCGTCCGAGACGAGGAGCGAGCCGTCGGGAAGGACGAGGAGGTCGACCGGACGGCCGGTGACCTCGTTCCCGCGGAGCCAGCCGGTTGCGAACGGCTCGTACGACACGACCTCGCTTCCCTCCAAACGGACGAGCGACACCTGGTAGCCGATCTTCGTGCTGCGGTTCCAGGACCCGTGTTCGGCGAGGAAGATCTGTCCGTGGTACTCGGCTGGGAAACTGCTTCCCGTGTAGAACCGTAGTCCCAGAGACGCGACGTGCGGACCCAGCGCGCGGGCGGGTGGGGTGAAGTCGTCGCAGCTCCGTCCCTGCCCGAAGTCGGGGTCGAGGATCATTCCGGCGTGGCAGTAAGGGAATCCGAAGTGGAGCCCGGCTTCGTCGGCGCGGTTGAGTTCGTCCGGAGGGAGGTCGTCTCCCAGCCAGTCCCTGCCGTTGTCCGTGAACCAGAGATCCTGCGTCGTCGGATGCCAGGTGAAGCCGACGGTGTTCCGGATGCCGTGTGCGAACACCTCGAAGTCGCTTCCATCTGCATTCATCCGGCAGATGGTCGCGAACCGTTCGTCCTCCTGCTCGCAGATGTTGCAGGGCGCGCCGATCGGGACGTAGAGCTTTCCGTCCGGACCGAACGCGATGAACTTCCAACCGTGGTGCGTTTCGGTCGGGAGGTCGTCACGGACGATGACGGGAGCGGGAGGGGTGGCGAGGTGGGACTCGATGTCGTCGTACCGGAGGATCCGGTTCACCTCCGCCACGTAGAGGGAGCCGTCCCGGAACGCCACCCCGTTCGGCATGTTGAGCCCCTCCGCGATCACGTGGACGGCATCGGGCTCGAGGTCCCCGTCCGCGTCGGGCAGTGCGTAGACCCGGCCGTTGCTTCTCGTCCCCACGTAGATGGTGCCGTTCGGGGAGCGGACGAGAGAGCGTGCGTTCGGGACGTCGTCCGCGAAGACCTCGATCGAGAAGCCTTCCGGGAGGCGGATCGAGTCCAGGTCACCTGTCGCGGCCACGTCGTCTGACGCACACGCGGAGATGAGGACGGCGATCGAAACCGTAACCAAAGGGGCGGAGCCGAGGATTCGACGTGTTGGGGGTGCAGTCCGGTGTGGCATCTCGATTCCTTTCGCGAGGCGGGACCGGTGGCGCCCGTGTCACCAACTCTCTTCTGCTTTGGTCGACCGTTTCCGATTCTCCCCGGCAGTGTAGCAGGAGCCTGGAATCCGCTCGTTCGGAGGCGCCCCCTCGTTGGCGTTCCCACGCACCGCCACCGCCCGTGCTAGTTTGGTCCGGTCCGGTCGCGTGGGCGACGTCGAGGACGGTCGGAGGGAACATGCAGATCGTCTACTACATCAGCGCGCACGGATACGGACACGGCGTTCGGTCCTGTGAGGTCGCGAACGCGATTCGCGAGGAGGAGCCGGATGCCCAAGTGAGTGTGGTGTCCGGACTACCTGGTCCGTTCCTCACGACGCGGCTCGGTGGTCGGGCCGAACTGCGTCACGAGAGCTTCGACGTCGGCATGGTGCAGTTGGACTCCGTGCGGATCGATCCCGAGGCGTCGCTCCAGGCGGTCGAGTCGCTTCTGGGGCGGTGGGAAGAGAGGGTGGAGACGGAGGCGAAACGGCTCGAGTCGATCGGGGCGGACGTGGTCGTGTGCGACATCCCGGCCATTCCGATCGAGGCGGCGGCCCGTGTCGGCATACCGTCCGTGGCGCTGGGGAACTTCGCCTGGGACTGGATCTACGGACCCTACGCCGATGCCGACGTCCGCTGGACTCCGGCCGTGGAGCGGTTTCGTGACGCCTACTCCCGGTGCGGGTTGCTCCTGCGTCTGCCGTTTGCCGAGCCGATGTCGGCGTTTCCCGAGCGCGAGGACATGCCGCTCTCGGGTGCGCCCGGTACCGACCGGCGTCTAGAGATCGCATCGAGGACGGGAGCCGATCGCACCAAACGGTGGGTTCTGCTCTCCTTCACCAGCCTTTCCTGGGACGAGGCCGCGCTGTCGCGGGCCGAGTCGGTTCCGGAGACGGAGTACTTCACCGTCCGCCCGCTCGCGTGGGAGCGAACGGGTTTCCATGCGGTGGCTCCGGAGGAGTTCGCCTTCCGTGACGTCCTGGCCAGCTGTGACGTGGTCGTCTCGAAGCCCGGATACGGCATCGTCTCGGAGTGCATCGTGAACCGGAAGCCGCTCATCCATGCCGTGCGCACGGGGTTTCCGGAGTATCCGATCCTCGTCGACGCGATCGAGCGGTATCTCCGCCAGGTGCTCCTGAGCGAGCGCGACCTCTACGAGGGGCGACTCGGTCCGGCCCTGGATGCGATCGTCACCGCGGCTGAGCCGGATGGCCGCCCCGCTCTGGGGGGCGCTGCCGTCGCCGCCCGGCGGATCCTGGACATGGCGCGACGGGCGAGCCTCGGTTCCTAGGCACGCGCAAAGAGCGAGCTGTGGCTCCCGGGTGCCGCGACGCATGAGTCGCGACCGAGCTGCTGGTTCGGGCGCGCAGGGAGGGGCGTCCGAGTTGTTGAGTCGGTGAGGGCGGAGCCCAGCGGATCCGAGCCGCCAGCGAGGTTGGTCCCCGCGTTCCGCCGTTGTATCCTCGCGGTTCGTTCGTGAGCCCTGGCAGCCTGGAAAGGACCCTTACTTCATGGCCCGTCGCTTCCTCGTCACATCCGGCCTCCCGTACTCGAACGGTCGGCTCCATGTCGGACACCTGGCCGGTGCCTATCTCCCTGCGGACATCTTCGTCCGCTACCTCCGCTCGAAGGGAGAGGAAGTGCTCTTCGTCTGCGGGAGCGACGACAACGGGGTGGCGTCGCTCATGTCGGCGAGGAAGGAAGGCGTTCCGGTCCAAGAGCTCGTGACCCGCTACAACAGCTTCCAGAAGGAAGACTTCGCGCGTGTCGGCGTGGAGTTCGACGTGTACGGAGGGACGCACCATCCGGACTTCGTCGAGATGCACGAGCGGATCAGTCAGGGGTTCTTCCGGTCGATCCACGAGAAGGGATACTTCCAGAAGCAGACCTCGAAGCAGCTCTACGACGTCGAGGCGAACCAGTTCCTGCCGGACCGGTACGTCGAGGGTACGTGTCCGAGTTGCGGCAACCCCGATGCACATGGCGACCAGTGCGACCGCTGCGGTACCACCTACGACCAGATCGAGCTGAAGAACCCTCGGAGCACCGTGACGGGGACGACTCCGGAGCTGCGGGAGACGACGCACTGGTACCTCCAGCTCGGCAAGTTCGAGGAGCCGCTCCACGAGTGGCTCGAGTCGAAGCGTGAGGCGAGCGGAGATCAGCCGGCCTGGCGCGACACGGTGCTGAACTTCGCGCTCGGCCAGATCAAGCAGGGGCTTCCGGAGCGTGCGATGACGCGCGACCTGAACTGGGGCGTGCCCGTTCCGCTCGACGATCCGGATGCGGACGGCAAGGTGCTCTACGTGTGGTTCGATGCGCCGATCGGGTACGTCTCCTTCACCGCCCAGCACTGCGCGACCCACGGCGGGGACTGGACCGAGTACGAGCGTTGGTGGAAGGACTCCGACACCCGGATCGTTCACTTCATCGGCGAAGACAACACCGTGTTCCACGCGCTGACGTGGCCGGCGATGATGATGGCGGAGGGTACGTACCAACTGCCGGCACAGGTCGTGGCCAACTCCTTCCTCAACGTGAAGCTGGGCGACACGGAGGAGAAGTTCTCGAAGAGTCGTGGAAATGCCGTTTGGCTCGGCGAGTTCCTCGAGGAGTTCGACCCGGACCCACTCCGCTACTACCTGACGGCGATCGCGCCGGAGAGCGCGCGGACGGCGTTCGATCTCGCCGATCTCGTCCAGCGGAACAACTCCGAGCTCCTGGGGGCACTCGGCAACTACGTGAATCGGACGCTGACGTTCGTCCAGCGCTTCTACGAGGGCGTCGTGCCCGAAGTGGGGGAGCGGGATGCCCGGGACCTGGCCCAGCTCGCCCGGATCACGGAGACCCAGGCTTCGATGGGGAAGAACCTCGACGCCTACCGGTTCAAGGCCGCGCTCGGCGACCTCATGGCGCTGGCAAGGGACACGAACGCGTACTTCAACGACAAGGAGCCGTGGAAGGTGCGGAAGACGGATTCCGCCGCCGGCGGCACCATCCTCAACGTCTGCGTGCAGACGGTGAAGGGGCTGGCCACGCTCATGGCTCCGTTCCTGCCCTACTCGGCCGAAGCGACCCGGGAGATGCTCTGTCTACCCGAAGGTAGCCTGCGGTGGCAGGACGCGACGACGGAACTCCCGGCCGGGCATACGCTCGGGGAGCCCCGTCTCCTCTTCCGGCAGTACGAGCTGACGGAGGAGTGACCCGTCGCAAACCGGCAGAGTGATTCAAAATGAATCACACGGGATAGCTGCGGCGTTCCATTTTGGATCACATCTGTGACCGGGTTCCTCGCCCATGTCGTGGGCCGACGCGGGTCTGCGTTTTATCTGCATCGCTGACAGCGAGTTGCGACTCTCGTGCGGAGATCGTCCCGCTCGTGGCACGTCCCCTGCTTCTTCTCAACCGTACAGAGATGGCTGGGTCTCGGGGAGATTGAGCCCGACCCGGGATCCGGCCCGAAGGTTGACCAACGACCAGAGATGGATGAAGCAGGAGGATGGAACCAATGAAGCTCGTACAGTGGACCCCCGGAAACACTCGCAGGAACACGCTCTTCGGCGACTTCGATCGCGAGTTCGAGAATCTCATGAGCTGGGCGCTCACCGCCCCGTCCGTGACCGAGACCAAGGATCAGAACGGAGGCGTCACTCGTCGTCTCACCCCTCCGATGGATCTCGTCCAGGAGAAGGACCACTACAAGGTCCACCTCGACCTGCCGGGTCTGCGGAAGGACGACATCGAGGTGACGTTCCAGGACGGTGTGCTCACGATCCGCGGGGAGCGGAAGTCGGAGCAGAAGGAGGAGAAGGACGGCAAGGTCGTTCGTCAGGAGCGGTACGTCGGCACCTTCGAGCGGACGCTACGGCTGCCGGAGAAGATCGACGCTCCCAAGGTGACGGCCCGCTTCGAGGACGGTGTTCTCGAGCTGACGCTCCCGTTCCTTCCGGAAGCGCAGCCGGTACGTCTCCAGATCCAGTAAGGCGTGTGAAGGACTCACGCGACGCGCGAAGGAATCGTGCGCAAGGGGCCCGGAACCGGTAGCGGTTCCGGGCCCTCGTGCGTCCGTTTCGTTTGACCAGCGCCGAACTCCCGGCGACAATCCCGAGCCAGCCGCGCACCTGCCGTGAGCGCTCCCTTCCGATGGGAGGCAAGTGCTCACGCCGTGGGTCCAGGATGGCTCTCCCTGTCGGTAGTTCCGACGTGGGGCCAGATGCATGCAACCGCCAAGGAGGAATGATGCTGGCAAAGCGTCTCCGCGTTCTCGCGTTCACACTCGGTGCTCTCGCCGTGGCTTCCGTTTCGTCTTCGGCCGTCGCCGAGGAGAGCGGCATCAGCCTGCAGGGATTCGGTCCGACCGTCGGGTTCAGCTCGTCCCCGGATCAGATCGTCATCGGCGGATTCGCCGACCTTGGCGAGATCACGCCGCCCATCGGCCTCAAGCTGTCCGCGGACATCGGCTTCGGGGACAACTTCACGGTCGTGACGGCCGGGCCCAGTTTCGTCGGCGAGATTCCGGTCGGCCAAGGGCGGGGGTTCGCGGGGCTCTTCGTCGGTATCGGACACATCCGCTACAGCTACGACGAAGAGATCTTCGGCATCGACGTCAGCTACAACGACACGGAGCTGGTCGCCGCCCTCGACGCGGGGTACCAGATGGGGATGGAGAACGGCAACGGACTCCTCTTCGACCTCAAGATCGGCCTGAGTGACCGGCACCCGGACTTCAAGCTCGGCGTCGGCTACATCCTCGGCGGTGCGAACTAGAGACTACTAGGGAGATCGCGTGAAGCCGAAGTGGCCCTTCTCTACCCGGCAGCCGGTGCTCGGGGTCGTACATCTCGACCCCCTGCCCGGATCTCCCGGGTTTCGCGGGAAGATGGACGAGGTGCAGCGCCGTGCGCTCGAAGATGCGCGCTGTCTCGCCGAACTCGGCTACGACGGTCTCATCGTCGAGAACTTCGGGGACGCTCCGTTCTTCAAGGACGACGTTCCCGCAGTCACGGTGGCGGCGATGACCGCCGTCATCGAACGGATCCGCGCACAGTGTGAACTCCCGCTCGGCGTGAACGTCCTCCGGAACGACGTGCACTCGGCCCTCTCGATCGCCGCGGCGACCGGGGCGTCTTTCGTGCGCGCCAACGTGCATGTTGGTGCGGCCGTCACGGACCAGGGCCTGATCGAGGGGAGAGCGGCCGAGACGCTCCGTCTCCGCGCGTCGATCGCGCCCACCGTGCAGATCTTCGCCGACTTCCGCGTCAAGCACGCGGCGCCGCTCGTCGATCGTCCGTGGGAAGAGGAACTCGCCGACCTCGCGGAGCGGGGGAAGGCGGATGCGGTTCTCCTCACCGGGGGACGGACGGGAGCGCCCCCCGATCCCGAGCTGCTCGCACGGGCCCGGGCCGTGATCAAGAACGTCCCGCTCTTCGTCGCGAGCGGAACCAACATGGACAACGTGGCCGCCCTGTTCGGCGTGGCCGACGGCCTCATCGTCGGCAGTGCGCTCGAGAAGGCGGGACGCGCGGGGAATCCGGTGGATCCCGAGCGCGCGCGTGCCTTTCTCGCCGCCGCGAGAGCGGCCGGAAAGCGTCGATGAACGACGACGCGAACATCATCCAGCAGCATCCCGAGTTCCCTTTCGGAGAGACGCTGGCCCGCGATCGACTCGAGCGGTGGGAGGAGAGTTTCGACCGACGTCCCGAGCCCGATGAGCCGGCGAGCGCGCTCCTCCAGGAGTTCCTCGAGTTCGTCGAGCGCTACGCGTTCCTCGAGCGGATCGTACAGGGGGAGATCCGCTACGAGCTCCCGGTCCATCCGCGCTTCCTCGAACAGAGAGAGCGATCGGACGATCCGCTGGAGCAGCAGGCCGCCGAGCTGGCCGAAGCGGAGGCCGAACTCATCGGCTCACCCGACGTGCCGTCGATGGGGCTGCTCGATGAGGCCGAGGACATCGGCGTCAAACTCCTCACGACGTCGGACACGGCGAAGGAGGAACTCGTAGGTTCGTTCTTCTTCGAAGGCGAGGCCGGGCCGGCGTTTCTCGTCGGCACCGAGCGGGACGACCCCCGGGCTGCGTTCGTCCTCGCGCATCTCCTGTGTCATTACGTCGCCGATCACGATCCCTATCAGAATCGCGTGTGCCGCTGGCACCCCGAGACGCTCGAGAACCTGGATGAGAGCCCGATAGAGGTGCGCGCGGATCTCTTCGCGCGCGCGCTCCTCGTGCCCGAGGAGCCGCTCCGCAGGTACCTGGAACAGCTCGGCACCGCCGTCTCCGGCGGGGAGACCGAAGCGGAGCGGTCGTGGGAGATCCTCTCCACCCTCTTCGGCGTGCCCGAGACTCTGCTCGCCGACCGGATGGAAGACCTCGGGTTCGGGGCCCTCGCGGCTCAGATGCGGATGGCCGGCGGGGAGACGAGTCCGGGGGGCGAACCGGAAGCGGCGCAGCCGGAGCGCCTCGATCGCCGGCGCGCCGCCCTCGCGCGGCTCGCGAACGACGCCGGCCCGGAGGCGGGCGTCGGGCTCCCAACCGAGGGTTCGCTCCGTTTGCCGAGCCGCTACCTCAACCTCGCGCTGGCCTGCTACCACGAGCGGATCATGGAGAGGGACGTCCTCGCGCAGTTCCTCGGCATGAGCGAGATGGAGACGGAAGCGGTCCTCCAATGGTCTCAGGTCGGCCGATGCGCCCCTGATGCCGCCTCCGATCCGGACGACGATGACGCCGACGGCGGTCCGGACATGACAATTCATTGACTCCGGTCGACTTGCGTCGATAGCATCCCCCTCATGGTTCAACTCAGAACGTATGCATTCCTGGACAATCTCCAGCCCCAACTAGCGGCTCAGATCGGCACTACCTCGCGCGGCTTCCTGCCCGTGCAGGGTGTCGCGTCCCTCTGGATCGAGATCGCACCCGGAATCGCCATCCATCGGCTCCTCGACACCGCACTCAAAGCGACGCGCGTGGCTCCGGCCACGATCGCGGTGGAGAGGGCGTTCGGTGTGATGGAGGTCCATCACGAGGATCAGGGTGAGGTCAGGCAGGCAGGCGAGGCGGTGCTCCGCGGAATCGAGCGGACCGAGCAGGACCGGATGAAGCCCCGTATCGTCTCGGCGACGGTGATCCGTGCCATCGAGTCGTACCACACCCAGCTCATCAACCGGACCCGGTACGGATCGATGATCACTCCCGGCCAGTCGCTCTTCATCCTGGAGACGGAACCGGCGGCCTACGCGATCCTCGCCGCGAACGAAGCAGAGAAGGCAGCGCAGATCCGCCTCATCGACGTCAACCCGATCGGTGCCTACGGTCGGCTCTACCTCGCGGGCTCCGAAGCAGACATCGACGCGGCCGCCGACGCGGCGCAGCGTTGTCTCGGCTCGATCGAGGGAAGGACGGAAGGCTGACGGTTGCAGCTCGCTCGACTCCTGAAGCCCGAGCTCATCCTGATGGAGCTCTCCACACTCGATCTCCCGGAAGAGGAGCGTGAGGAGATTCCGTACGAGAAGTACGTGTCCCGTCAGAAGGAGAAGATCCTGACCGAACTGGTCGATCTCCTCGCGCGCTCGGGCCGGATCGGGAACAAAGGAAAACTCGTCCAGGATCTCCTCGGGAGGGAGAAGAAGGCGAGCACGGGGCTGACCAAGGGCGTCGCGATCCCCCACATCCGTTCGATCCACGCCAAGACGTTCCTGCTCGGATTCGCGCGCTCCACGCCCGGAGTGGAGTTCGACTGCCTCGACGGTGAGCCCGCGCACCTGTTCTTCATCATGTGCGCCCCGCCGTACGACGACACCTCGTACCTCCGGATCTACAAACAGCTCGCGCAGGCGTTCTCCGAGACGGACGTTCGGCGCGAATTCATGCAAGCCGAGGACGAAGGTGAAGTCCTCCGCGCCATGAAGATGATGGAGCAATAGCTCGAGCACAGGGGTGTCGTGGCCGAAGACTCGAGCGTTTCCGTCGTCGATGCACCGGTTCCTGCCGGTGCTCCCTCAGCCCAGACGAACCATCGACTCCTTCTCCTGCTCTCGCTTCTCTACGTAGTGCTTCTCCTCGTTCAGCTCGGCGCACGGTCCACCGACGTCCCCTGGACGGTCGACAACGGGATCAAGTGGCTGCTCGCGGAACACGGAGAGGACGGACTTCGCGGCTCGCTTCCGTACCTCGGGCGAGAACTGGACCCCAGCCTGCGTTTCCTGCCGATCCGCCCTCCGTTCGCGGCGAACGTGGATGGCCGCTTCGTTGCGCAGTACCCGCCTGCCTTCTCGCTGCTCTCGCGACCGTTCCTTCGGCTCTTCGGCGAGTACGGCGCCTTCGTACTCCCCATGCTCGGCGCTCTGCTCAGCGCGTGGGGGGCAATGCGGCTGGCCGGGCGCTGGGATCCGAGAGCCGGAGTCTGGGCCTATCTCTTCGCCGGTCCGCTCGGCCCGCTCGCCTGGTACGGGACCACGTTCTGGGAACACACGCTCGTGGCCGCCTGCGTGATCTGGGCGGTCTGCCTCTGGTTCGAACGGCCGGCGTCCACCTGGAGACCCGCGCTCCTCCTCTCCCTCGCGACCTGGCTACGCGAGGAGACCGTGCTCGTAGTCCTCGCGATTCTGGTCGCGGCACTCCTGGGACGATCGACCCGGCGGTGGCGATCGATCGTGAACTTCGTCGCCATCTACGTGCTCGCGGCCGCTGTCTTCCTCGCCTGGCAGTTCTGGGCGACCGGGACCGCGTTTGGGATCCACGTCTCCGGCAACCTGCATGGAACCGTGCTCGACCTGTTCCGCGAAGGGCGCCTCGGCGTGGTGCGAGGTCTCCTCTGGAGCGGCGACGAGGGATCGTCCGAGGCAGGAGACCTCGTCCTCACGCTGATCGCGATGGTCCTCGCGCTGCTCATCCAGAGACGTGCCCGGGGCCGAGTACGGTCCTTCGGCGTCGGCGCCGAGACCGGGTTGGTCGGAGGCATCGCGCTCGTCTGCATCTTCGCGCTCAACCACGAGTACGACATGCCGATGACGCTGATCCGGACGGCGGGGCTCTTCTTCTTCGCACCGTGGGTACTCATGATCCCCGCGCTGACTCCGAGCCGCGAAGAAGCCATGCTCTGGGCCGGGCCCGGGGCGCTGCTGCTCTTCCTCGTCGTCACTCCGTCCGTGACCGCCTTCGGCTTTCACTGGGGACCGCGGATCCTTCTCACGATCGTCCCACTCCTCGCGACGGCGGCGGCACTGGGACTCCGCGCACTGAGGGCGGGCACCTCAGGACATCTGCCGCGGATCGGAATCGGGTTCATGGTCCTGTCCTGCTTCGCCCTCCAGGTGTTCGGAGGTTCGCTCCAGGCCCGGGTGACACGAGGCGCCCATGAGGAGTTGACGACGATTCGCGCCTTCGTCGAGAAGGCTTCGGGCCGCGCCGGCGGTGAGGCGTCGAGCGAGCCCGCCCGATCCGCATCCCCATCCGCGGACACCGTTCCGCTCGTGACCCATCAGTGGTGGTACGCTTCCACGTTCGCTCCGCTCCTGACCGAGCTACCGGTGTACTCCGCTCGGAACAGGGTCGACCTCATGTCCTGGGTCGACACGTTCCGGGAAGCCGGCGGACGTCGCTTCGTGTGGGCGACAGCGGCCCGACGGGATGACATCCTGAACGGACTCGGGGTGCGGGTCATTCGGCGCGAGTCGGTCGAGGGGTATCCGAAGAGCTATCGGCATCGACTTCTCGAAGTAGAGGTCCTTCCGGAAACACGACGTTGACGAGGGTGTGATGGGTTGGATCGACCGTGGCAAGACCGAGCGTCTCGTGCTCACGCTCCTCTTCGTCCTCACCGCGCTGGTGTTCAGGCTCCCCCAGCTCACGAGTGGGCAGGTGGCACTCGATGGCGACGAGGCCATCGTCGCGCTCATGGCCGGTGACGCCCTCGATGGGCACGGTGTGCCGATCTTCTTCTACGGACAGCATTATGGACTCGCCCTGCTCGAAGCGATTCCTGTCGCGGGCGCGTTCCACGTCTTCGGCAACGATCCGATCGTGGTCAAGGGGACGATGCTCGCGCTCTGGATTCTCGGCGGCTGCTTCACGGTGCACGCGGCGGTTCGCTTGGGTGGTCCGACGGCGGGTGCGTTCGTCGGGCTCGTGCTCGCGTCGATGCCGGCGTGGGTTCCGTGGTCGATGAAAGCGCGTGGTGGGTACTGCACTGCGTTCTGGGCGTCCCAGATCGCACTCTGGGTACTCGCGGGATTCATCGAGCGCCGCTTTCGTATCATCCAGCCGGCATCGTTGGCCGGGGCGGGTGGCGTCGGTGGAGTAGAGGGCGCACGCGGTAGGGACTTCGCCGGGGGTGGGGAAGGCGCCGGTCGTTGGCCTGGCGCTTCTGCGTCGGGCTTGGGGGACGGGCCGTCGTTTCTCGACCCGCCGCTGGGAGGGGCCGCGCCGAAGCCGGGGCTCCGCGCACCGCTCGAGGGCCTTCTGCTCGGTGTGATGTTGGCCGTGACGGCCTTCGCCCAGCCGTTGTTCCTCCTGCCCCTCCTGCCGTACTTCATCTATCTCCGGCCGTGGCCTGCCTGGATCGGCCTGTTCGCCGGAGCGGGAGCGGTGGCCGCGCCACTCGTGATGCGGCTCGGAACGAACGACGCGGTATGGGCCCCCCGGATCCTCGGCTTTCTCGATCCCGATACGATCCTCGTGCTTCCCTTTCGGGTCACGACCGCGCTCAGTGGGTACTACTACTACCTCTACTCGGGAGAGCCGCCGGATCTGGTCGTTTGGGGTGGGCGCGTGCTCGCCGCGGCCGGTTTTCTCGCAGTCGTGTATGCGCTCGCGTCGCGCGTGCGGGACGACGTGACCGACGGACTCTGGGCGTCGGCCGTGGGGACGCTCACCTTCCTGCTCGCGACACTCTGGATCCGGCCGGACCAGTTCGCGTTTCGCTACTTCCTTCCGATGGCGGCGCCGATCGCGATGCTCCTCGGGCTCGCCGCCGGTCGCTGGGCCTCCGGGCGGTTCGGACGGGTGCTCGTCTTCGTCACTTCCGCCGTCCTCTTCGGCTTCGCGGCCGCGAGCGCGTGGGCGGGCCGGGATCTGTCACTGGCAGTCGAACCCGGAACGGAGCGAGGGTCCGAAACGGAAGCCACGCGGGCCCTGGTCGAGCACTTGCGGGAGCGGGGGATCGGCAACGCCTACGTGCTCGACCCGATGTATCAGTGGAACCTCATCCTCGCCTCGGATCGTGAGATCCGTGCACGCTGGCAGGATCCGGTCGACCGGGTCCCCGACATCTCCCGGGCCGTCGACGCGGCGTTCGCGGCGGGAGAGCCCACCGCGATCGTCGGGGACGCACGCTTCGCGGAGAGGCTCCGCGAAGCACTCGACAAGAGCGGTTGGACCGAGCTGCGCATGGACGTGATCGAGAACCGTCACTTCGTGCTGGAGTCGCCACCCAGAACGCTGCTCGACGCACTCGACTTCCGCTTCGAGGAGTGATCGGGGTCCGCTACGCGCACTCACGCCGTCGGCAACGGATCACAGGCTTCGTCCCGCCTCGTTTCCTTCGCGAGCTGCTCCTCCGCGTGGATCATGTAGTTCAGTGCGATGAGGATCGACACGTTGAGGAAGAGCCCGATCACCGCGGATACCTGCTCTCGATAGAACATGAAGACCTGGGTCAGGAAGATCGAGACGAGGATGGAGCGCTGGAACCAGTGGTATCCGGAGAGGCGCGACCCCAGGATCCGGACCATTCCCACGAGGGTGAAGGCTGCCGCGAGGAGGGAAGCGAAGAGTTCCCCCCATCCGGCCACGGGGAGACGGCTCAGGTTCTCGACCAGCCCCGACGTGAATCGGTAGTCGGCGAGACCAGTCCGCCCGAGCCCGAAGAAGAGTACGACGATCACGCCCTGGTAGAGCTTCACGAGCAGCTGTGCCCCGAAGAAGAGGATGAGCGCCCGCGCGAACCACGGCTTCGCGATGATCCACGCGTAGGCGCGCGCGAGTTGCCTGCGGAGCCGTTTCCGTAGAGACGGGGGTGCGTCGGGAACGGGCTTTGCCTGCTCGATGAGGGCGCGGAGCGGCTGGACCACCGGGTTCTCGTCTCCCGCGCGATCCAGGTAGAGGAGGGCGCGTGCCTTTTCCTCGGCGTCGAGGTCACCCAGCGCCAACTCTTCCAGCTCCTGGAGTGCGTTGACGAGGAACTCGTCTTCCGAGTATCCGCGGGCCGTGAGGACTCGTCGGATCACGATGTAGGTGAGGACGAACACGACGTGCATGATCGCGATCGCGGGCTGGTAGAAGTAGTCGTTGTCGTGGGTGACGAACTTGCCGACCTCGTCGAGGAAGGTGCCGAAGCCGAGCCCTCCGATGATCGCGCCGGTCCAGCGGGCGCCACGGCCGAGAAACCCCAGAAGCAGGAGGAGGGCGACGAGCATGAGCATGCCGCCCCAGAGCATGTGCGCGATGTGGAGGCTCGCGCCTCCGATCGTCGGGTAGCCGGTGAGCTCCAGGTAGAGACGGATCCCGAGGACGGCGAGTACCCCAGAGACGAGGAAGGCCTCGATCTGTTCCGATGCCGCCATGTTTCGGATGAGGGGACGACGGCTCGACTTCCTGTACACTCCGGGGCTCATGAGGAGGCAAGGTAACATGACCCGGACGCTCCCGCCGCTTCGACCCGATCTCGACGTCTTTCCGTCTCCGGATCCGGACCAGCCCGGTCTCGTGCTCCGCGATCCCTATCAGTACACCGGCGCCATGGCGATCATTCCGCCTGTTCTGGCGAGCGTCCTGCCGTACTTCGACGGCGAACACACGGAGCTCGACATCCAGACGTACCTCACCCGGCTCACCGGCGAGGTCGACCTCGGCGAGGTCGTGCACACGTTCGTGGACTCCCTAGGCTCCGCCGGATTCCTCCTCAACGAGGACTTCCAGGCGCTGCAGAAAGCGGCCCACGAGGAGTTCGCGCAGGAACCGGAGCGGCTTCCCGCCCACAGCGGTTCGGGCTATCCGGAGGATCCGGACGAACTCCGAGACCGGCTCCGCGAGTACATGTCCGGCGCGCGACGGATGGACGGAGGGACGAGCCGGATCCTGGGTGTGACGGGGTTGCCTTCGAGTCCGCTCGAGCCGCGTCCGGCGGCTCGGCCCTCGGGGCTCGTCGACCCGTTCGGTGCGCCTCTCCCGAGCACGCTCGAGTCGGCCGAGCCGACGAGGTCTTCTGATCTCTCGCGCCTACGCGGGATCGCCGCGCCGCATGTGAGCCCCGAAGGTGGTTGGAAGAGCTATGCCGCGGCCTACGGTGCCTTGGGGCCGCATCTCGCGGACCGGACCTTCGTCATCCTCGGTACGTCCCACTACGGAGCGCCGGAGCGGTTCGGTTTGACGAGGAAGGGTTCCGGACGCCGTTGGGACTCGCGCCCTGCGACGTCGACCTGGTCGACGCGCTGGTCGAGGCGGCCCCCGATTCCGTGGATGTGGAGGACTATTGCCACGCGATCGAGCACTCGATCGAGTTCCAGGTCGTTTTCCCCCAGCATCTCGTTCGTCCCGACGTGCGCGTGCTCCCGATTCTCTGCGGACCGTTCCACGAGGCGCTCCTCGGGGGCGGACGTCCGGAGTCGAACTCGAGCGTGGGCGCGTTCTTCGACGCACTCGGGCGGCTCGCCGAAGCGCGGGGTCGCGACCTGTTCTGGATCCTCGGGGTCGATCTCGCCCACGTCGGGCTCCGCTACGGAGACTCGTTCGAGGCCGTGGCCGAGCAAGGCGCGATGAAGGAAGTGCGGGTGCGTGACCTGGCCCGCCTCGATCGGATCTCGAGCGCCGACGACGGTGGCTTCCTCGATCTCGTCCTTCCGAACCAGGACGACCTCAAGTGGTGTGGGTTCTCGCCGCTCTACACGTTCCTGCGCACCGTCCCCGGGCTGAAAGGGGACGTCTGGCACTACGAACAGTGGAACATCGACGAGCAGTCGGTGGTGAGCTTCGGTGCCGTCGGCTTTCAGGACCGCTTGGAGAGATAGGCCAGGAGAGCGGCCACTCCGCCGAGCACGACCGCTGCCCGGATCACGCGCAGCAGACTCATGAACCAGGCGAATCCCAGGCCGAGAGCCGCCCACTGCACCCACCACTCGCCCGGAGAGGTCATCCAGTTGACCACGGTCAGGAAGAGCAGGATCACGGGGGCGATGAAGAGGAAGCGGACGGCGCCGAACGTCGAATGCAAGGGGACCTCCTTCTGGCCTGCCCGTTTCGGATTTCGGACGGGGGTGCGGCCTGCACGTCGTTTCTACCAGGAGACCGGAGCGCGTATTCGGAGCGCCGTGCGTCAGGGCTGCATTCAGGCATGCGCCCATCGAGGCAGGGCGGCGGTCGAGGGTCCGTTTGGTGGCCAACCTGACCGCGAGCGGATCGGAGCCTGCCTCGGATCCTGAATGCGGCCGAGGCGGTAGTGGGCCCTCGCGTGCCCAAGCCCAAAAAAGTCGGCAACCTTCGCCCTCGGCATTCGTACTGGTTCATTGGACAGCTTGGAGCCGCGGGAGCCTCACCCGCGCGGGAGGGGGAGAGACATGCTATCCGTCCGCAATCTGGTCAAGATCTACCCGGGGCCGGTGCCTGCACTGCGCGGTGTCGACCTCGAAGTACCCACAGGGATGTTCGGTCTCCTCGGCCCGAACGGGGCCGGGAAGTCCACCCTGATGAAGGTGATCGCCGGTCTCCTCGAACCGACATCCGGTGAGGTGAGGCTGGACGGGGAGGACGTGCTCTCCGACCCCGATGCCCTCCATCGGCGGCTCGGCTACCTGCCCCAGGACTTCGGCTTCTATCCGAACCTCTCCGGGCGGGACATGCTGGCGTACATGCTCGAGCTGAAGGGAGTCGACGCGCCCGGTGGTCGGAAGAAGCTCGTCGAGGAGCTGCTCGAGCGTGTGAACCTGACGTTTGCGGCCAAGAGGAAGGTGAAGGGCTACTCCGGCGGGATGAGGCAGCGGCTCGGGATCGCCCAGGCCATCGCCGGGAACCCTCGTCTCATCATCGTGGACGAGCCCACCGCTGGTCTCGATCCGGAAGAGCGACACCGGTTCTACCGGATCCTCGCGGAGCTGGCGGCCGATCGCACCGTGCTCCTCTCGACCCACATCGTCGAGGACGTGGCCGTCCTCTGCCCCCGATTCGTCGTGATCTCCCAGGGCCGGATCGTGGCGGGGACGACGCCGACGGAAGCCAAGGACAGGCTGAGGGGGAGGATCTTCGAGGGAAGCGCGTCCGGCGATCTCGACGACCTGAGGAGCCGCTACTGGGTGACGCAGGCGGTGCTCGTGGAGGGGCGGAACCGGGTACGGATCTACGCACCGGACGGCGCCCGGCCCGAAGGATACTCCGAGGTGGAGCCGACCCTCGAGGACGCCTACATGACGCTCGTGGGCAACGGCAGACCGGTGGGGCACGGCCCTTCGGAGGATGCGGGTTCGGTCGGCGTTCTCGGCCCGGAGATGGTGGGAGCGGATCAGAGCGAAGGGCGTGAGTCATGAGCGTCGCCCGTCTCTTCTCGGTGTTTCGTCAGGAGCTGCGGTTCCAGGTCACGCGTCCCCTCTTCTGGATCTTCCTGGCGCTCCTCGCGCTCATGGCTTGGGGACTCTCCAGCGGTGGGGTTCGGATCCAGGCCGGTGACAGTGACGTCGGTGGGGAGAAGTCGTTCATCACGTCGGAGTTCGCGCTCAGCTTCATCCTCTCCATCCTCGGCGGGTTGTTCTATACGTTCTTCGTTGCGGTCGCCGCCGGGATGGCGATCGTGCGCGACGACGAACTCAAGGTCGGAGAAGTGCTCCATTCCACTCCGCTCCGGCCGGCCGAGTACGTTTGGGGAAAGTACCTCGCCGTCTTCGTCACGTTCTTCGGGCTCGCGTTCGTGCAGGCGATGCTCCACGCATTCTTCAACCACGTGGTGCCCAACGCTGACGCCGCTGACTTCCGCGGGCCGTTAGCGCTCTCGCACTATCTGCGGCCGATGGTATTCTTCCTGGTTCCACAGCTGATCTTCGCGTCCGGTGTTTTCTTCGCTCTTGGCGAGCGGTTTCGGAAGCCGATCCTCACCTTCAGCATCCCGGTGCTCGCGATCATCGTCTGGGTGACCTTCCTCCTCAGCTGGTCGCCTTCGTGGCTCGATCCGCGGATCAATCAGGCGCTCATGTGGATCGAACCTTCGGGCTTCCGGTGGCTGAACGAGACCTGGCTCAAGGTCGATCGAGGCGTGCTTCTCTACAACACCGGTTCCGTGGGCTTCGACGCCGCCTACTACCTCAGTCGACTGGCTTTCTGTGCCGTTGGCCTGGGGCTCGTCGCATTGTCGACGTCTCACTTCCGGAGTGCGTCCAGGGGGGCGCGTCCTTCCGCGAAGCACCTCGCGGAAGGGCAGCGGATGCTGTCCGCGGAGTCTGCTGGTGGTGTCGAGCCCGGAGCGGCGAACGGCAGTGGGGGCATGAGGAGGACCCGCCCACTCCACAGCCTGGCCATGTCCGTGTCGCGGCGTGGATTCCTCCGGAATCTCTGGTCGGTCACCCGCTTCGAGCTCAAGAGCATCAAGGGGCAGGCGGGTCTCTACCTGTTCATCCCGCTCATCATCCTCCAGTCCGTGGAGAACGGGTATCTCAGGGTCGGCGCATTCGACACGCCCCTGCTCCTCACCAGCGGAACCTACGCCGTCGGGACCATGAACTCCCTCACCCTCATGGTCTGTCTGCTTCTCCTCTTCTACATCGTCGAGTCCCTCCTCCGCGAAGAGGCGACCGGGGCGGCACCCATCGTGCACGCAACTCCGGTGGAGAACTCGGCGTTTCTCTTCGGGAAGGCGCTTGCGAACAGCTTCGTAGGAGTGCTCATCCTGATCGTCACCTTCCTGGCCGGGGCTGTGATCCTGCTGGTTCAGAAGAAGGTCGCGGTGGAACTCCGCCCGTTCCTCATCGTCTGGGGGCTTCTCCTCATTCCGACGTTCCTCGTCTGGTCCGGGTTCGTCATTGCGACCTACTCGATCGTGCGGAACCGGTACACGACCTACGCGATCGGGGTCGGCGTCTTCCTACTCACCGCGTATCTCCAGTTCCGCGGGAAGATCAACTGGGTCACGAACTGGGACCTCTGGGGCATCACGACGTGGACGGACTTCGGGACGATCCAGCCGAACGGGACGGCGCTGCTCCTCAACCGGCTCCTCTACCTGGCGCTGACCGGTCTCCTCGTATCGATCGCGGTTCGCTTCTTCCCGCGGCGTGACCTCGACCGGGCCCGCGTCCTCGATCGGATCCGGCCCCGTTCGGTGTTCCTGAGTCTCCTCCGCATGTCGCCCTTCTGGGTCCCGGTGCTCGCGATCGGGATCGTTCTCGGTGGAAAAGTGCACGCGAGCTTCCAGGCGAAGGCGGCGGAGAACCGCGAACGCGACTACTGGCGGAAGAACATCCTCACCTGGCTCGATGCACCGCAGCCCTACCTGGCTGGAGTCGACCTCGACCTCACGCTCGACCCGGACGAGTCTTCGTTCGCCGTGTCCGGCACCTTCGACCTCTTCCACGACGAGGCGGCGCCACTCGACAAGTTCGCTCTCTCGATCGGTGACCATTTCGAGGACATCGTGTGGACGATGAACGGAGACGAAACCGAGCCCGAGGACCGCGCGCGTCTCATCGTGTTTCCGCTCGATCCACCGCTCGCACCAGGTGACACGATCCAGGTCGGGTTCGCGTACCACGGGCGGTATCCGGACGGCGTGACGAAGAACGGCGGCGGGATGGGCGAGTTCATCCTTCCCTGCGGTGTCGTCCTCACCTGCTTCTCGAACAGCTTCCTTCCGACGATCGGCTTCGACGAATCGCGCGGAGTGGATCCGGAGAAGCCGACCGAGGCCCGCGTCTATCCGAAGGACTTCTACGTCGGAAAGACCGCGCCGGCGTTCGGCTCGCAGCGCCCGTTCCCCGTCCGCACGAAGATCACGGGGCCCGATCGCTTCGACTACCACGCTCCGGGCGTCAAGCTCTCGGACACGTCCGCCGACGGCGCCCGGACGGTCGTCTGGGAGACGGACGCGCCGGTGAACTTCTTCAACGTCGTTGCGGGGGCGTGGGACGTTTGGGAGGGGGAGGGCACCGAGCTCTACCACCTTCCTTCCCACACCTACAACCTGGAGGAGATGGGCAAGGCGCTCGACGCCGCAAGGCGCTACTACTCCGAGTGGTTCTACCCCTACCCGTGGGCAGAGCTCCGCGTGAACGAGTTCCCGGGGATCGCGAGCTACGCCCAGGGCTTTCCGTCCAACATCACTTTCTCCGAGTCGATCGGATTCCTGACGCGCAGCACGGACGAAGTGAAGACGGCCTTCCTCGTCACGGCGCACGAGTCCGCGCACCAGTGGTGGGGCAACCTCGTTCTGCCCGGAAAGGGGCCGGGCGGCAGTATCGTCTCGGAGGGAATGGCGCACTTCTCGACGATGCTCCTCTTCGATCGTGTCTACGGCGAGAAGGACCGGATCGAGTTCTGCAAGCGGATCGAGGAGCGGTACGGCGACAGCCGCCAGGTGGACTCGGAGCGACCGCTCGTCGAGATCGACGGCAGTCGGCCGGGCGATACCACGGTGACGTACGACAAGGGCGGGTGGGTCTTCTGGATGCTCCACGATCTGATGGGGCCGGACTCGAGCCTCGTCGCCCTCCAGGATTTCGTGCGCACCTACCGCGAGAGCGACGACCATCCGGTGCTCCAGGACTACGTCGCCTCGATGCGGCGTCACGCCCCGGATACCGAGGCGTTCGACTCCTTCGTCGATCAGTGGTTCTTCGACGTCGTCGTGCCGGAGTTCGCGTTCCGGGACGTGACGAAAGAGGAGCGTGATGGCCGTTGGATCGTCCGCGGGACGCTCGAGAACAAGGGGACGGGAGTGGTGGCGGTGGACGTGGCGGCGCTCCGCGGAGAACGTCCGGGCGCCGGCGAGCCGGGGGCGCGCCTCGGAAGCGCGACCCGCACTGCGCATACGGTCGGGGCCGCAGCAGGGTCCGACCCGGAGATGGCTTCGCTGACGAAGTTCGTCGAAGAGGGTGCCGACCCGGCCGCGGAGCCGGCAGCTGAGCGCGATGGGGAACAGTCGGAGGAGTCCGAACCGTATCTCGAGGCGCGCACGCGGATCGCGCTCGGAGCCGGAGAGTCCGCGTCCTTCGAGGTCGAGTGCGAGTTCGAACCCGAGAAGGTCCTGGCGGACCCCGATGCCCGGGTACTGCAGATTCTCAGGGAGTCGGCCGTCGCCACTCTGTAGCCAGCCGTAGGCGGCCTCGACCGGTGAAGGTGACGGATCGAGGCTAGTTCTCGGGAGCGGTGGGGAAGTCACCGATTCCGGTCGGATCGCCGCCGGACGGACCGGGGTCGGACGAACCGCCCCCACCACCGGACGCGAGGAGCACGGCGCCCGCGGCTGCCGCACCGCCGACGATCCAGGCGATCGGCTTCTTGAACCACGGAGTCGAGGTCGTCTCACCGTCGGGCTGTGCGTCCGAGAGCGCGGACTTCGCGGCGCCCGGTGCGGCGGTGCCGGTTCCGGAGGACGTCGTTCCCGAGCGATCCGTTCCCGAGGTCTCGGTTCCAAGTGTCGTGCCCGGGTTCGTGCCGGACCTGGCCCCGTTTCCGTAGACCTCTTCCGTACCCGGGATCAGCGTGGGGTTGTGGCGCGGCGATTCGGGGCAGCTGCGGAGCGCCGTCGCGAACCGGATCACTTCACGCTCCGTGAGCACCGCGGTCGACGGCTGCCAGAGAGGGTCGGCATCGTGCGCGGCGCAGATGGCCGCGTCCACGGCCGCTTCGTCTCCCAGTTCGAGGTAGCACTGCGCGGCGAGCACGTGGGCTTCCCGGAGAAGGGACGGCGTGAGTCCGCCTGTCTCGATGATCGCGATCACCTTGGTCGCGGCGACGTCGAAGTCACCGAAGAGGAACGCGTCCTGGGCCTCGAGAAGCTGGTCCTGCACCGTGCCCGCCGACGCGGGGATGGACAGCCCCCCGCCGCCCACCAGGTAGGCAGCCAAGGCTGCGATGCTCGTCGTCCTCAAGAACCGCTGCTTCACGTTGGGCCTCCTCACTGCTTCTCGAATGCGACGACCACTCGGGCTGTCTGGCCCCGGGCGACGTCGAACGGATAGGTTGCGAGCGCTCCTGCCGCTTCGGGTCCCGAGAGTGTCCGGGTTCCCGCGGAGTCCACGATCTGCACTTTCGCGATCCGATACCCCTCGCGACGGAGCTGCAGACGGTGCTCGCCGACGGCGACCTGTCGGGCGAACGATCCCACCTCGCCGAGGATCAGGTCGTCGAACCGGAGGTCGACATCACCCGCGGGCGTCCACTCGACGCGGACGTCGCCCCAGCTGTAGCGGTGAACGAGCTGCGTCGTATCGCGTGCCGCGGTGACGTTCGTCCAACGGTGCACGCCGAAGCTCGGATGGCGAACCTCGACCACGTGGGGCCGGTTCGGATCGGCCTGCTGGAGTGCGACCCGGCTCTTCCGTCCGGCGAGCTGTCCGTCGACGTAGATGTCGGCAACGGGCACGACCCGGACCTCGATGTAGCCGAGAGACTGCGCCTTCGTCGCCGCCTTGGGTTCGGCGACCGTACCGGTGGTCGCGCGGTCGGCAGCGGGGGGGCTGGTCGGCGCGGGGTCGGGTTGGTTCCGCGACGTCGAGCCGTTCTTGGAATCGCCTCGCTCGTCGACACTGCTCGCCTTGTTGCCGGTGGCTTCGGCGGGGCGTCCGGCCGCGCCGCTCTCCGGGCGCGTCGCCGTCGCCTGCTCGTTTGCTTTGCCCGCGCCGCCGCCATCGTCGACCGTGCCGGTGCCGCCGGCATTGCTCTTGGCGGCTGATTGCGGGGTGGTTCCGTGGTTCGTCGGCGCGCCCGAGGGTGCGCTGCCGCCGTTGGACGCGGCGGCGCCACGGGTCGTAGCGGCGTCACCGGTTGTAGCTGTGCCGTCAGCCGTTGACGCGCCGTCAACCGCACCACCCGAGCCTTGCGACTCGAGGCCGCTCGGCGATGTCTTCTGTTCCACCGAGCCGGACGGCTGTCCTACCTCGTCCATGAGTGAGGTCGTCGTCTGCTCCTGCCCGAGACGCGCCGTGTCCTCGGGAGGAGACCCGGAGCGGGCTCCGGGACGAAGTGGCCCGATCGTGAACGACGGCACCGCGACGACGGCGGCAACGAGCACGACCCAGATCCAGGGGCGTGCCCAGACCGGCTTTGCCGCCTGGGTGATGGCTTCTGGATGGACTCCGCCTCGCCTCTGCGCTCCTGCACGCGGCTCGACTGCCGTCTCCGTACCTGTGCTCCTTGCGGGGGACGGGGAGCCCGCCCCGCTGGGCGCGATCTGCGTGGGATCGCCGGCAAAGCCGCCCGAAGCGGATGCGGCACCGAATGGACTGGGCTCCGAGCCGAGACCATCGGCCCGTTTGCCGGCGCCCGAGCCGAGGAGCAAGTCGTCCCCGGAGTCGATCTCATCGAGGAGTGGGTCGCCTTTGGGCTGCGTGGGCCTCGATCCGGAGACGGAGGCGTCCGGGTCCGACGTCGAGAAGACGGACGTCGTTTCCTCGATCACCTCCTCGACGATCGACTTGCCGTACTCCCTCTCCAGACGTTCGAGGGCCTCCAGTGCCGTGGCGCAGTCGGGGTCGATCCGGAGTGCCGCCAGGTATTGGGCGATGGCGTCGTTGATCCGCTCGAGTCCCATCCCGACGAAGTGGTCCGCGCGACGAAGGTGACGGCTGAGTCGACGCTTCCGGAGCTCGCTGCCGAACGCGATCGGATCCTGCGCGAACCGCTTGAGGTAGTCGCGTCGGTGTTTGAGGAGTTGCCCAGAGTCGTCGATCTGCTCCATCGCGTTCTCGACGCCACGCAGCAGTTCGCCGACATCGTTGAACCGCTTCTCGGGATCCTTCGCGAGCATCTTCGAGACGAGGTCGACGATGAACTTCGGGAGCCGCGCACCGTCGCGGTACATCGGCGGGATCGGGCCGCGGAGGATCTTCTCCTCGGTGTTGACGCCCGAGGGGGTCGTCCGGAACGGCCTCTGTCCGACGAAGAACTCGTAGGCCATGACGCCGAGGGAGTAGATATCCGTCCGGTGGTCGACATGCGCGCCCGCGAGCTGTTCCGGCGACATGTAGGCCGGCGTGCCGACGATCGCGCCCGTCATCGTGATGTTGGAGAGACGGTCGAAGTCGTTGACCTGTCGGGCGAGGCCGAAGTCCGCGATCTTCACCCTGCCGTCGCTCGAGAGGAGGACGTTGCCCGGCTTGATGTCGCGGTGGACGATGCCCTTCTCGTGGGCCGCTTCGAGGCCGTGACAGACCTCTTCGAGGATCGCGAGTGTGATCTCCGGTGGGATCCGGTCGCAGCGCTGGAAGATGCTGCGGAGATCCGCGCCGTCGACCAGCTCCATCACGATGTAGTACGCGCCGTTCTCCGAGCCGAAGTCGATGATGGTCACGACGTTCGGGTGGCCGAGGCTCGAGGCCGACTTCGCTTCGCGCTCGAAGCGCGCGATGAACTGTTCGTCGTGGGCGAGCGCCGGGTGGAGCAGCTTGATGGCGACCTTGCGGTCGAGCGCGGTCTGGACCCCGAGGAAGATCGTGGACATCCCGCCCGAACCGATCCGGTCCATGAGCTCGAATCCGCGAAACCGGTTGTGCATGAAAGGACAGGGCTCCTGACGTTAGTGCGACCTGCGCCTCCACCGGACGGGAACGGGCCACTCCGCTCCACGGTCGGTAGATCCATTCCCACGAGGCGGTTTTGGCCATGCCTGGGGGAAGGCGCTCCTCAATCGTTGCTTCGTCCCTCGGAGCGGACTTCATGAGGGCCGACTCCACACGGGTCTCCAGGCACGGGGCCCCGCTCCATTGGGGAAGAACTCCACAAATAGTGGGCATCCCTTCCCAACTGGCCGAAGTTCCGACCAGGGGCGGGCTTGCCCCCTAGGAGGCTGGATCGATGAAGCACCCGCAGGGATCGTGGGCAGGGACACTGCGTGTCGCGCGTTCGACTTGGAAGGGAACGGTCCTGGCCGTGCTCGCGTCGCTCGGTGCTCTGGCGCTGTCGTCAGAGCGTGCCGCGGCGGGTCCCAATGCCGGCGGAACGCTGATCCTCCACACCGACACCGGAATCGTCTACACCGACGACGACTTCTACATCGGGCTCTCCGGTATCGACTGCGGGTACGCGACCGACTGTCCACCGTCGAACTCCGGCTCCTGCCAGTCCGGCATCACCAACGCGAACGTCGATGCGCACGATGGACTCGACCCGCAGGTTTGGTGGGTCTTTGCCGCGTTCCCTACCGAGTCGTGTCCCGTGCTCAGCTCGGTGTCCTTCGGAGTCTACTACCCGGAGTCCGACCTCGAACTGTGGGCGACCGGGTGGGACGCGGACACCTACGAACCCTACGCCAACTACCCCTGGGAAGACGCGACCGGCGTGAAGTTCCACTTCGACCAGCCCAGGCGCTCGCAGCTGGTCGAGATCTGCTACTTCGCTGGTGTGGTCCTGAACGGACAGCCCTACTTCTCGCTCGGCGGCCATCCGCTCGACGGAGGTTCCTTCTACGACGACAGCGCCTCGCCGATCGTCGACCCGATCGCGGGCTTCTCGTCGCTCGGCTTCGGTACAGCGGGCTACCAGGCGCTGCCGGGTGGCGGCGGCACGCCGACCGGTGCGTGTTGCTTCGGTGACCTCAGCTGCTCGCAACTCACCTACGACGACTGCTGGACTGCAGGCGGCACCTACTATGGCGACTACACCGACTGCGCGACCAGCTGTAACGGCGGCGGCGGTTCGGAAGGTGCGTGCTGCCAGCCGAACGGCACGTGCGTGGTCGTTTCCTACTCGAACTGTCTTGCGGGCGACCAGTACTACCACGGCGACGGAACCACCTGCGAGACGTGGTCCTGCCCTGTCGGCGCCTGCTGCCTGCCGAACGAGACGTGTGTGATCGTCACCTACGACGCGTGTTGGGCCTACGCCGGAACGTACTACGGTGATGGATCGAGCTGCGCGGGACTCAACTGTTCCGCGCCCTCCGAGGGCGCGTGCTGCGCCTACGACGGGTTCTGTTACATCGCCACGTCGTTCGACTGCTGGGACAGCTTCGACACGTACGAGGGCGACGGCACGACCTGCATTCCCAACCCCTGCACGCTGCCGCCGCTCGGAGCCTGCTGTTCGCCGAGTGGCACGTGTCAGCTCGAGACCGGATTCGACTGTGACTCGATGGGGTGGGGCTACAAAGGGGACGGCACGAGCTGCAACCCCAATCCCTGTCCGCCTCCTCCGGCCGCGTGCTGTCTCCCCAACGGATCGTGCTCCTTCGTGACCGTGGCCGAGTGCGCCACGCTCGGTGGGACCTTCCAGGGGGCCGGCACGACCTGTTCGCCGGATCCCTGTCCGGATCCCGAGGGCGCCTGCTGCAGCACGGCCGGCACCTGCACGATTCTCAGTTCGTCCGCCTGCTCCAGCTCCGGCGGGAGCTACCAGGGCAACGGCACCACCTGCGCGCCGAACCCGTGTCCCGAGCCGACAGGTGCGTGCTGTCTCACGAACGGGACCTGTTCGGTTCTCACGAGCGATGCCTGCGTTGGAGTCGGCGGAAGCTACCTCGGGGCCTCCACCACGTGCAGCCCCAACCCGTGCCCGGACCCGACGGGCGCGTGCTGCCGCACGGACGGATCGTGTTTCGTCACGACCTCTGCGCTCTGCACGGCGGAGGGATCGTCGTATCAGGGGAACGGAGCCGTGTGCGTTCCGGATCCGTGCCCGGATCCGACCGGCGCCTGCTGCCTCTCCACCGGCAGCTGCTCCGTGATGACGCTGGCCGCGTGCGTGGACCTCTCCGGCGCGTACCAGGGGAACAACGTGGTCTGCAACCCGAACCCGTGCCCCGATCCCAGCGGTGCGTGCTGCCTCGTGAGCGGAACGTGTGCGTTCGTCACGAGCGACGAGTGCACCGCAGCCGGCGGCACCTATCAAGGCGACAACGTTGCGTGTTCGCCGGACCCGTGTCCGGACCCGACGGGGGGATGCTGCTTCGAGGACGGCAGCTGCCTCATCCGGACCATGGCCGAATGCGAGGCCGCGCCTGGCGTCTATCACGGCCATGGCACAGTCTGTTCTCCCAACCCGTGTCCGCAGCCGCCGCCCGAGGGTGCGTGCTGCTTCGCGGACGGCTCCTGCACGATCACGACGACGGACGGGTGCGCGGGGGCGTCGGGGAGCTACCGAGGTGACGATACCGTTTGCAGTCCGAACCCGTGTCCGCAGCCGCCGGCCGAAGGAGCCTGCTGCTTCGCGGACGGTTCCTGCACCGTCGGCACTGCGGCGGACTGCGACGGATCGGCCGGATCGTACGAAGGCGACGACACGACCTGCGATCCGAATCCGTGCCCGCAGCCCGCGGCCGAAGGCGCGTGCTGTTACGAGGACGGAAACTGCGCCGTGAGAACGGAAGCTGCGTGTGGAACCGAGTCAGGGACCTATCAGGGTGACGAGTCGGACTGTGATCCGAACCCGTGTCCGCAGCCACCGGCCGAGGGTGCGTGCTGCTTCGAGGACGGTTCGTGCTCGGTCGGAACCGAGGACGCGTGCGATACCAGTTCGGGTACGTACCAGGGCGACGACTCGACGTGCGACCCGAACCCGTGTCCCCAGCCGCCGGACGAAGGCGCGTGCTGCTTCGAGGACGGGTCGTGCTCAGTGGGAACCGAAGACGCGTGCGATACGAACTCCGGCACGTACGAGGGCGACGACTCGACGTGTGCCCCGAACCCATGTCCGCAGCCGCCTGCAACGGGTGCGTGCTGTTTCGAGAACGGCACCTGCGATACCCGGGCCAAGACCGACTGCACTTCCGTCGGCGGAAGCTATGAAGGCGACGATACGTCCTGCGACCCGAATCCGTGTCCGCAGCCAGCCGCCGAAGGTGCGTGCTGTTTCGACGACGGGTCCTGTCGGTCCGAGACGAGTGCCGATTGCTCGACCGCCGAGGGAAGCTATCAGGGCGACGAGACATCATGCGATCCCAACCCTTGCCCGCAACCCGCGGCGACCGGTGCTTGCTGTGCCTCGACCGGAGCGTGCTCCGTCGAGACGCAAGCCGACTGTGAGAACGGTGGCGACACCTACAGCGGCGATAGCACCGTTTGCGATCCGAACCCCTGCGCGCAGCCGAGGAGCGGCGCGTGTTGTGACGAAGAGGGTGCCTGTACGGTCGTGCTCGGCACTGAATGCGATGCGAGCGGTGGCGACTTCCTCGGCGCGGACACGACCTGCGATCCGCACCCTTGCGACCTCGAACCCCACGTCAGTCTCGGCGTGGATGGCATCGAGGGCGCGCGGAGCCGGGCCTTCACCCTGCCGTCGTTCGTCAACTCGCTCGAGTGCAACTACCGGATGGGCGGTGAGGTGAGCTACCGACGCGTGACGGGTTGGTCCAAGGTCGACGACGTGTGGCGCGCCGATTTCGACGACGCGCACTACACGGAGCGCGGTCTCGAGTACTACCTCACCCTCAACGGCGGGATCGGTGTGGGTTCGCCGACGAGTCCGATCCGTCACCAGACGGTGGGGCACGATGTCGCCGGCCCGCGCCTCGCCTCCGGAGTCTGGAGCATGCTCGGTGCGCCGGTGCTCGTGGACGGGCGACTCACGTACTACGACGAACTCGTCGCCATGTTCGGGAGCCAGGACGGCGATCGGTGGAAGATCGGTACGTACGATCCGGTGCAGCGCGCGTACGTGCAGGTGAGCCCCACACGTCCGGCCGCGTTCGAGTCGGGCAAGGCCTATTGGGTCGGTTCGGTCGATCCGCCTTCGAGCTGGTCCGTGCAGGGAGACTCGCGCCTGCCACTCGCCGGTGCGCTCGACTATCTGGTTACGCTACGGCCCGGCTGGAACATGGTCGGAAACCCGGCGGCCTACTCCGTGACCATCGACCGGTCGAACCTCAGGGTCGTCGTTCAGGGGGACACACTGTCCTTCGCCGATGCCTCCTTTGGCGACGACCCGGCAGTCGCATCCGCCATCCTGACCTTCAACGCGGACGGGGGTGGGTCCTACAAGAACGAACTCGAGACGCTCTCCGTCTGGAGCGGCTGCTGGGTGAAGAACCTGGGCACGAGTAGCATCGGCCTCCTCATTCCGGCGACGGAGAATGGCCAGTCCCTGGCGCGCTCCACGTCCGGCGGGGGGCCGCTCGCCACGAGCTGGGGCGACCTCGCTCAGCTCGACACGAGTCCAGAGTGGGTGGCTCAGATCACCGCACGCTCGGACGTGGAGACCCGCTCCGCACTGCTCGGCGTCGTCGAGAGACGGAGCCCGACCGGAAACGACATCGGCTTCCTACCGCCCGCGCCACCTGGTGCGAAGCTCCAGATCGAGTTGATCGGGCAGGGCGGACACGTCGGTGACGGCGAGTCCCTCTTCCAGGAACTGCGCACGTCCCGCGCGGACGAGGAAGTGTGGCGCGCTGTGGTCGAGTCCGACGCGGATGAGGCCACGCTCTCCTTGGGCTTCCTCGGCGGCAGGCCCGAAGAGTGGGAGGTGAAGCTACGGACGCCGGGTGGTAGCGAGCGGCCGGCGGAAACCGTCCAGCTCACGCTCGGCCCCGGACGCCACGAGTTCGAGATCGTTGCCCGTCGGCTCACGCCTGGAGTGCCTTCGTCCGTCGAACTCGGCCTCATGATCCAGCCCAACCCGTCGACCGGGTCGACCCGACTCGAGTATCAGGTGCCGTTCGATGCGCGGGTGCTGCTCCAGGTCTTCGACCCATCGGGGGCGCGGGTCTGGAGTCGGGAGTCGCATGTGGGCCCGGGTGCGTACGTCGCCGAGTGGGACGGGCGTGCGTCCGACGGGCGCCGGATGGCATCGGGGATCTACTTCGTCCGGATCGATGCCGTGTCCGGCGTTTCCGGCGAAGCGGTGCACCGGATCGAGAAACTCGTCCTCGTGAGGTAACTAGTCTTCCTTCGGCATCTCGATCCGGATGTGCAGCTCCTCCGTTTGCTTCGGGCGTACCTCAGACGGTGCGCCCATCAGGAGGTCCTCTGCCTTCTGGTTCATCGGGAACATGATCACTTCCCGGATGTTCGGCTCGTCCGCGATCAGCATCACGATCCGGTCCACACCGGGGGCGATGCCGCCGTGGGGAGGCGCGCCGAACTTGAACGCGCGGATCATCCCGCCGAACTTCTCGTCCACGACCGCGGCCGGGTGACCGGCGATCTCGAACGCCTTGTACATGATGTCCGGACGGTGGTTTCGGATCGCGCCCGAGGAGAGCTCGACGCCGTTGCAGACGATGTCGTACTGGAAGGCGAGGATGTCGAGCGGGTCCTGGGTCTCGAGGGCTTCCATTCCGCCCTGGGGCATGGAGAACGGGTTGTGCGAGAACTCCACGCACTCGTTCTCTTCGTCCCACTCGAACATCGGGAAGTCGACGATCCAGCAGAACTTGTAGACGCCCTTCTCGCGGAGGTCCAGATCGTCGGCTACCTTGGTCCGGATCCGGCCCGCCATCGTCGCGACTTCGGCCGCTTTGCCGGCGACGAAGAGGAGTGCCGAACCCGGGCCCGCGCCAGGGGTGCCTTTCAGCTTCTCGAGCAGGTCCGCATCCAGGAACTTCGCGATCGAACCCTTGGCGTCTCCGCCCTCGGGGAACGCGATCCAGGCGCATCCCTTGCCGCCCTGCTCCTTGACGAACGCGTCGATCGAGTCGAAGAACTTGCGCGACTGGCCGGCCGCGCCGGGCACCGGCACGACGCGGACGACCCCGCCTTCATCGATGGCGGAGCGGAAGGCGCGGAACTCGGACGTGGCGAAGAGTTCCGAGACGTCCTGGATCTCACAGCCGAAGCGAAGATCCGGCTTGTCGCTTCCGTAGCGCAGCATCGTGTCGCGGTACGTGAGACGAGGGAAGGGTGCGTCTGCCACGTGCCAGTCCGTGAACTCACGGAAGAGCCCGACGAGGAGCTCCTCCAAGACGGCGAAGATGTCTTCCTGGTCGACGTAGGCCATCTCCATGTCGAGCTGGTAGAACTCGCCGGGGGAGCGGTCGGCGCGCGCGTCCTCGTCGCGGAAGCAGGGTGCGATCTGGAAGTAGCGCGGGAATCCCGAGACCATGATGAGCTGCTTGAACTGCTGGGGAGCCTGCGGCAGCGCGTAGAACTTCCCGGGGTGGAGTCGGCTCGGAACGAGGAAGTCCCGCGCGCCCTCGGGCGAGCTCGACGTGAGGATCGGCGTCTGGAACTCGTAGAAGTCCATCTCCGTCATCCGGCGGCGGATCGAGGAGATCACCTTGGAGCGGAGCGCCATGTTGCGCTGGAGCCGGTCGCGACGGAGGTCCAGGAAACGATGCTTGAGGCGCTCCGTCTCGGACGCATCGATGTCGTCCGCGATCTGGAACGGGAGGATCTCGGCTGTCGAATGAATCTCGAACGACTTCGCCTTCACCTCGATCTCGCCGGTCGGCATGTTCGGATTGACGTTCCCGTCTTCGCGCGGAACCACTTCGCCCTCGATCTGGATCACGCTCTCGAGGCGGATGTCCGCGGCCGCGGCGTGGAAGGGCGCATCGGTATCGATCACGACCTGGACGATGCCGGAGTGGTCGCGGAGGACGAGGAAGTAGAGTCCTCCGAAGTTGCGCTTGCGGTGCACCCACCCGGAGAGGGTGACGGTCTCTCCGACGTGAGAAGAACGAATCTCACCGCAGCCGTGCGTGCGATACCGGTTCGGTCGGAACATGGCTCATCTTTCCGTTCGAGTTGGTCGGCGCGGTCCGGGCCCCTCCTCTGGGTGGGGCGGCCACGCCGGGTCGCGGGCTCCAGGGTCCGGCGACCGAGCATCTGCCGGCGCCGCGAAAGACGGGAAGAATAGCGTATTTGGGGGTGGGGAGAGAGGGACTTCTCCGTGGTCCACGCCCTTGGCCGACCGTCCGCCGCGGGGCGTTCGCCGCGCGCCGGTCCGCCGCAGGCCGGTCGGCCCAGGCCGGCCACCCCAGGCCGAGTCCGTCTTGCCGTGCCCGGATCCCTTGGCTAGCTTCCCGGAATGGGATCGAATCCGAGACCGATCGGTGGGTAGGCTCGTTCTCCACCGGCTCCTGGTTCCGCTGGGACTCCTGTTCGGCAGCCTCCTCTTCTGCCTCGGGCTGGCCGAAGTCCTCCTCCGGATTCTCGATCCGTCCTTCGTGCCGAGTGCGGGTGGCGAACGGCACTACTTCTGCGGCTTCGACGAACGGCTGGGGTGGGCGCCCCTCCCGAACGTCGACGGGCGACATGAGCGTCATGGCTTCTCGGTCCTCGTCCACCAGAACGAGTTCGGGCTCAGGGCTCCGGACGGGCTCTCGGTGGGGAGGAACGACCCCGAGCTACGTCGGGTGGTCGTGCTCGGCGACTCGTACGTCGGGGGGTACGGGGTCGAACAGGACGAGATGTTCACCGCGCCCGAAGTGCAGGGTCCGGCGGCGGAACTACTGAACCTCGGCGTGTCCGGCTACGGGACCGACCAGGAGTGCCTCCTCTACGAGAGTCTGGGGACGAGGTTCGAGGTGGACGAGGTCGCGCTCGTCATCACTCCGTACAACGACATCGAGAACAACCTCGCGTCCAGACAGTACGGGTACGCCAAGCCGTACTTCACGGAAGGCGGCCAGGGGCTCATTCTCCACCAGGACCACATCCGGGAGGACCTCAGCCGATCGTTCATCCACGGGCTGAGGACGACGAGCCGGGCGATCAACTTCATCGACCATGCTTCCCGCACCATCCGGAACGTGAAGTTGCGGCAGAAACCGCATGGAGCGGCGGTGGCACGGAACCGTGTGATTCGCGAGACGGACGTGAAGCCCGAGGATCGGGCCGGTGTCGATCTCACCCTCGGCATCGTCGAGCGACTGCGGGACCAGGTGACCTCACGAGGTGCGGAGTTCATCGTCGTGTTCGTGCCGTTCAAGCCACATGTGGTCGCGGGCGAATCCCGGAACCATCCGCTCGTGCCGCTTCTGGCCGAGGGCCTCGCCGCCGCGGGGATCGACTATCTCGAGCCGTACGCGTTGTTTCTCTCGTCCCAGACGGAAGACGCCTCGCTCTTCAATCAGATCGACAATCACTTCAGTGCTCGTGGACATGAGCTGTTTGCGCGCCTGTGGAGCGATCCGGTCCTTCGGGAACGGACCCAGAACGCCTACACTCGGTAGAACGGGAGGGAGAGGCCCGACGGAGGGCGAACGATCGATGGCGTACGGCCGAGGAGGCGATGGATGACGCTTGCGGCAGCTCGGCGGCGGCAGTTCCGCCTCGGCCATGCTCTCGCTTCTCTCTGCGCGGCTGCCTTCGTCGTAGCCGCGCTCATGGGGGGACCCACGAGTTCCCTGGCGCAGGTGGAAGAGACGACTTCGCCTGAACCAGCTGCAACTGGGGTCGCGCCCGCAACGGCACCTGCAGCCGCAACCGCTCCTTCGGACTCGACCTCGTCTTCCATCATCCGCGACGTCCACGGTAGTTGGGCCCGGCAGTGGGGAGGTTCGGCTTCCGGTCTCTCTCTGCGCCTCGAACACCCGGCGGCCGGACGTTCCGGGATCGGGCGAACCGGTCTCCGCTACTACCCGAGCTCCGGAGTCCGAACCGTCGACGGTCTCCATCTCAGCTCGGACCAGGCGTTTCTCTACGGCGTCAGGAAGTTCGAGCTGAACCGGGGACAGACCGCGTTCAAGGGAGTCGGCCTCGGAAGTTCCGTCGGACTCTTTGCGGGCGCCACGGCATCGAGCTTCGGCTGGATGAGCGAAACCGACGCGGCCTGGCTTGCGGGGGGTGCCGCCGCACTCGGGGCCGTGTACGGCGCCGTGGTCGGATACGAGAGCACGGCCTGGCGCGAGGAGTGGCGTTGGCCGAAGACGCTGGAGGAGGATTCGCGCGTACAGGTGAAGGTGCGTCCGCGCTAGCAGGCTGCTGGAAGCGTCGTACCTCCCGTCCAGCCTAGGCGCTGCCGGCCGCGCGTGTCGTTCCCGCGAAGAGTCTGGAGAGGGCGGGGCGTCCCGCCACTAAGCCTCCAGCTTGTACCAGCGCCGCTTCCCCATGCGGATGATCGTCTCCGGCTTCGGCGCGTACTTCGTGTCGGTGTCGGTGACGGAGTCGCCGTCGACGTAGAAGCCACCCTGCGCCATGAGCCGACGGACCTCTCCCTTGCTCTTCGCGAGACCGAGCGCGAGGAGCAGGTCGGGCCAGGTCATCTCGCCGGACTTGGCGTCGCCAGGAACGGTGAGCGTCTCGACGTCGTCCGGCATCGACTTGCCCTGCACGACCTGTGCGAACGTCTCCGCCGCCTTCTCTGCCGCTTCGAGGCCGTGGTACTGCTCCGTGATGTTGAACGCGAGCCGCTTCTTGATCTCCATCGGGTTCACGCCCGGCTTCAGCAGCTCCGCCTTGAGCGCATCGGCTTCAGCGGGAGCGAAGTTCGTCGTGAGATCGATCCACGGCGGGAGCTGTTCGTCCGAGATCCGCATCGACTTCCCGAACATGTCCTCCGGCGTGTCGAGCAGATTCACGGCATTGCCGTACGACTTCGACATCTTCCGGCCGTCCGTTCCCATGAGGAGCGGATAGGTCCAGGTGACGTGCGGTTTCTTGCCGAAGTGCTCCTGGATCCAGCGTCCGGCGAGCATGTTGAGGTACTGGTCATAGCCTCCGACCTGGACGTCGCAGTCGAGCGCGTACGCGTCGTAGCCCTGCATGATGCAGTAGAGCGTCTCGTGGAGACGGAGCGACTCTCCCTTGGAGAGACGTTCCGCGAAGTCGTGACGGCTCACGACCCACTTGAGCGGGAAGATGGAGGCGAGTTCGACCAGGTCGAGGAACGTCAGCTTCGAGAGCCACTCACTGTTGTAGCGAACTTCGGTCTTGGACGGATCGAGAAGACGAAAAGCCTGCTTCTCGTAGTCTTTCGCCATCTCCTTGAGCTCGGCGTGGGTGAACCGCTTCCGTTCTCCGGCCTGGCCGGTCGGATCGCCGATCGTCCCCGTGTAGTCGCCGATGAGGAAGATCACCTGGTGGCCGAGCTCCTGGAAGATTCGGAGCTTCTGGACCGAGACGAAGTGTCCGATGTGGAGGCTCGGGGCCGTCGGGTCCGCACCGATGTAGATGCGAAGCGGCCGGCCTTCCTTGAGGCGTTCGCGCAGCTCGTGCGTCATCTGGCCGCGCAGGCCACGGCCCGTGGCACCCTGCCGGTTTCGCCTCGCCCGCTGTTTCCGCCCGCGCCCTGATCGCGGTCCGTGCGGAGCGATTCCACTCCGGTGATCGAATCCGCGCCCTCGTCGGGGAAGTAGGTTCCGCGCGAAGAAGGATCTCGAGCTGTTGTTCCGGGGTCACGATCGGCTCCTTGGGAGAACGGTTCCGCTACTCAGAAGCCACTGAGTATGACAGGGACCGAGCCGTCACGCCACCCAGAGCACGGCACGCCCGATCGGAGGACGATGGTGCAGACACTACCAGGCGTAGGCTTCGGGGGCCTGCCCGCCCGGCCCGGGCCAGATGAGGTCCAGGGCCTCCATCGCTTCCGGCGGCGACTCTTCGAGCGCGAGTGTCGTCCAGGTGCTGCATCGTCCTCGGTCCCACGATCGGCGCCGCCACCGCGTCGTTCGCGAGGAGCCAGGCGAGGGCAATGTCCGGGATGCCCGAGGTCCCCAAGCAGAACTCCTGTACTTCCGAGCGCGGCCTGGTGCTTCTCGATCCGCTTCCGCACGATCTCGGTGCTGGCGCCGTCCGTCCGCCCGGCCGAGAACTCCGCCCAGTTGCTGATGCCGCCGTTGGAGAGCGGCCTCCACGGGAGAGGGAGAGCTCGATCCGCGGCACGCGGGGATCACCTCGAGTTCGACCATCCGTGCGGCGAGGTTGTAGAGACTCTGCTCCGAGACGAGCCCGAGGAAATGCCGCTGTCTGCGATGCCGTTCGCGCGGCGATGCGTTCCAGGCCGCAGTTGTTCGATCCACGAGCACCTTGCCTTCTCACGCATCGAGCTGCTCCACGCCTGATCTCGTCCTGCTGGAGGTCCCATCCACGCGTGGCATCTGGCAGAGGTCGATGTGGTTTGTCTCGAAGGCGCCGGAGACTCTCCTCGCACGCAGAGCGGATGTGATAGGCGGAGAGCTTCGACTGATTCTCACCGTCGTACATCCGGCCGTAGACCTTGGTCGCGAGTACGATGCTCTCTCTGCGCCGGCCACCTTGTGCGAGCCACTTTCCGAGCAGCTCCTCGGTGGCACCCTTTCCCGCTCGTCCTCCGTACACGTTTGCGGTGTCGACGAAGTTGATGCCGGAGTCGAGCGCGCGATCCAGGATCGCGAAGCTGTCCTCCTGACCCGTGAGCGAGCCGAAGTTCATCGTGCCGAGGCAGAGCCGGCTCACGCGGAGGCCGGTACGACCGAGGAAGGAGTACTGCATGGGCGAAACCTCCGAGTAAGGCGGTCGAGTGATCGAAGCGCGCGACGACCTCACATGCCCGGAACCGCAAAGTCCGTGAGCGCACCGTGCGAACTCACAGCGGCGAACTCTGAGCGGGCGGCGAGTGGCGAGTGGCGCGACTCCGAAGGAGCCCCTGTCAACGGGCCAGTATGCCACCGGCGCCTGCGGGTGTCACTTTCTGCCCCGGTCGCCCTCGTGTACTTTGTCCCCATGCTCCACATCCCAACCAGAGAGACGGCGACGACCCTCCGTCGGTCGCTGATCGCGTATGGATACGATGAGCCGCGGGTGCAGACGCTCGCCGGTAACCTGGACCCACCGATCCCCGGCACGCCCCGGTGGTACCGGCTGGAGGACGGGCTCGACCCGTCCCGACCGGAGGACGCGGTCGTCCTCTGGTTCTTCCTCGGCGCGGCGATCCGGGCGGACGTCTGCTCGGCGGTGTCCCCGGAGTTCGTGGCGGCGGCGGTCGCATCGGGCCTCCTCGTGAGTGCGGAGGGGTGGGGGGTGCCGCAGTGCCTCCTCGTGCCTGGGTTCGGTACGTGGTTCGCGTCGGATCGATTCCGCGCCCCGGAGGAGACGCCGCCCTACGGGAGCACGCGTGCCGACGGCGGTCCGCCCCTTCCTCCGGACCCTGTCCTCGCGGTCGGTCCGACGCCGATGAACCTGGACCTCCTCTCGCTTCGGACCGAGGTCGAGTCCGTGCTCGACCTCTGTGCCGGAGGTGGCATCCTCGCGATCCGTCAGGCAGCCCACGCTGACCAGGTCACGGCGACCGACCTCAGTGCGCGGGCGGTGGCGTTCGCCCGGTTCAACGTCGCGCTGGAGGCAGCTCGACGTGATGTGCGAAGCGAAGCCTCGGACGGCACGGGCGAAGCCCACGCCGAAGGCGGCAAGGCAGCTGCATCGCGGGGCGGCCCGGCGTCGATCGAGCTTCTCGAGGGGGACCTGTTCGCTCCCGTCGCCGGCCGACGGTTCGATCGGATCGTCTGCAATCCGCCGTTCATCCTCGTGCCGTCCGGCCCGGTCGGACTCACGGCGGGGGGGCAACCGGACGCGGGCTCCATCGGCTCGATCTGCGAACGGATCGCGCGGGCCGCGCCCGACCACCTCACCGATGGCGGTACGTTCCAGATGATCTTCGAGTGGCCGGAGATGCGCGGAGAGCGCTGGACGGAACGGCTCGCCGGTTGGGTCGAAGGGAGCGGATGCGACGCCTGGTTCGTGCGGGCGAACCAGCAGAGTCCGGATGCCTACGTCGAGACGAGGGTGCGGGAGATGGATCCGCTCGGCGCGACGGATTCGCTCGGCACCCGGTTCCGTCATTGGATGGCGTTCCTGCGGGCGAACGACGTCGAAGCGATCCACGGCGGCTTCCTCCTGCTTCGGCGACGTTCCGGCGGGACACGGCGATGGATCCACTTCGACGAACTCGGTGGTGATCTCGTCGGTCCGGCTTCCGTCGACATCGAGCGCGGGATCCGGCGTCTCGATCACCTGGCCGGGAGCCAGGACGGAACGGTTCTGGGTGGGATCGGAAGCGCGGCGCTCCGCCGCGCGGAGACTCTCCGGGAGTTTCCCGTGAGACAGGATGGCGCCGGCTTCATCCGTCTCGAGGCGGGTGAGGGTTGGGTACGGAAGGTGACGGTCCAGCCCGAGATTGCGGAGTTCCTACGGCGGTTCGAGTCGCCCCGCACGGCGGACGACGCCCTGTCGGAGTTCGCGGCGGAGCTGGGGAGGCCGGAGGAGGAGATCCGGGCCCAGGCCGGCCCGGTGATCCGTGGACTCTACGAGCGAGGGTTCCTCGACCACGTGTGACCCCGCCCCACGCCGAGCCGCCCGGCCGGGCCTGCGCCCCCGCCCTAGAGCACCGCGGCGAGGATCGCCTGGACGAGGCCGATCGCGAACCCGAGCACGCCTCCGAAGAAGGTGATGTGTCGGAACTGCTTGCTCGAGAAGCCGAGGACGAGGCGCTCCAGCTCGCGGATGTCCATGGCGTTGATCTTGTCCTCGATCCGCTTTCCGATGTCGAACTCGCCCCCGTGAGCGATCGCCTCGTCCGCCAGCTCCTCCATGCCGACGAGCAGCTTCTCCACGATCATCGGTTGGAAGCCCCGGGCCATCGCGCCGATCGGGCCGAGACCGGCGATCATCTCGTCGACCTTGCCCTCGACGGCGTCTTTGGCCTTGGGGCCGGTGAGGAAGCGGTGGATCTCGTCGCCGGAGAAGAGCTGGGCTTCGAACGTCTCGGCGATGTTCTGAGCGATGGTGCCGCGCTGGGCCGGGATCACGCCCGGGGTGAGCGGTAGGCGCCACGAGCCCAGGTAGACGGGTTGGTAGGGCCGGAAGAGCATTTTGATGGCGATCTGATTCGTGACGGCGCCGATCACGGCGCCGACGATCGGGAAGACGAGAAACCTTGGATCCATCCGTATCTTCCGGGGTTGTCGACCTACCCAAACCGGCTGGTTCCGCCGAACTCGGACGGGGATGCCGCGCCTAGAGCTCTCCGGCCGGCCGGTTGAGGGACGAGTACCCGGTTCCTCCATTTTGGGGGTGAATGCCCAGACCTCCCTGGCCGATATCCGGAGCAGAAGCGGCGAGCTCCGGGCCCGTTCGAGGAATCTGTGATCTGGGCTTGCCTAACAGACGAACAGCGCATACTTTACCGCAGGAACGAGGCAGGGAAGCGTCGTTTTCCCCACGGAGTCGTGACCGAGCGGGGCAGGGGCCTGGAAACCCGAGGACCGGTCCCACTGCTGCATACCGCTGCGGCGCGATCTGCGTACCGGATAGGAGTAGACCGTCGTGACGAGGAAGCCGCATCTCCTCAGGAGAGTCGGACTATTCCTTTGTGTGCTCTGGATCTGGTGCTGCACCGGTGCCCAGCCCGCACTCGCTGCGAGCCTCAACGGGTCTCGCGACTCGATGATGAAGCAGAATCGCGTCGCCCGGCAGCACGACTACACGTTCCTACGCAACAACGCCCAGGTTCGCAAGTTCGTCGATAGTAAACTGCTCGTGCGCGTCTCCGGAGATCGGAACTACGAACTCTCCGGTGTGAGCTATCCCTACGCTCGTCCCGCGCTCAAGCTCTTCATCGAGCGACTCTCCCAGCAATACCGGGACGCGACCGGAGAGAAGCTCGTCATCACCAGTCTCACGCGTCCCATCTCTGCCCAGCCCTACAACGCATCCTCCCTTTCCGTCCATCCCACCGGCATGGCGGTCGACATCCGCATCAGCAAGAACCGAGCGGCCCGCCGTTGGCTCGAGAACGTGCTGCTGGACCTGGAGCGGAAGGGAGTTCTGGAGGCGACCAAGGAACGCCGGCCGCCGCACTACCATGTCGCTCTCTTTCCGCAGCAGTACGAGCAGTACGTAGAGGCGCTCCAGCGGAATACGAAAGAGCGATCCGTGACGCATCGCGTCGCGGACGGAGACACCTTGTGGGACCTCGCTCGTCGGTACGAAACCAGCGTGACGGCGATCAAGAGGCTCAACGATCTGAGCTCTGCGGAGATTCGCGTCGGCCAAGTGCTTCGCGTCCGCTGACCTTGCTCTCCTCGGCCTCTTCGACCCAGTCCGGCACCCCGGCAAAGGACGACACCTATGCTTCGCGCGCTCTCTTCCGACACGGAAGACGTGGCTCCCTCCATCCTGCTGCTCGAGCCGGACCCGGATCGGACCGTCTTCGCCCGCAGCATGCTCACGGCCGGCCCGGAAGGCCTATCGCCGAAGATCAGCGTCGCCGCGACGGTGGAGGCACTGAAGCAATACGCCGGCGACGGCACGCATGCCGCGATCGTGGTGGACCTGGAAGGCGGGTCCGATGGTCGCCTCGACCTCCTCGAGCAGGCGCGGAGCGTCGCGGGTGCGCTTCCCGTCATCGCACTCGTGCCCTCCTCTACCGACTCGGCTGCCGGTTCCGACCGGGCGGATGCGGTCGCGACCGACGCGGTCGCCCTGGGGGCTGACGATGTCGTCGAGAAGACGACGCCGTTCGCGCCCCGCCTCTGGAAGGCGATCGGCGCCGCGTGTCGACGGAACTCCGAGGTCGACCGCCTGAGGCGGCGTGTCCAGGACCTGGAGCTCTTCACGCGGACGGCGGCCCACGACATCCAGCGCCCGCTCCGGACGATGAACCTCGTGGTCGAGATGCTGCTCGAAGGAGACGACGGTCGCCTTCGGAAAGATCAGCTCGAGTGCCTCCTCGCCCTCCGGAATCAGGTCCACAAGCTGGACCTCCTGAGCGACGGGCTCTTCCAACTCGCGACGTTGGGGCGGGAAGCTCTCCGTCTACGCCCGGTTCCGGTGGACGACGTCGTCGCGGAAGTCGCCGAGCTCGTGGGCTCGGAGGCGAACGAGTACCTGCACTACAGCTCCATGCCGACCGTGCTCGCCGACCGTACGCTCCTCGTCTCGCTCCTCCACAACCTCGTCGACAACGGCCTGCGCTACGTGCGGGGCAAGTCGCCGCACGTGCGGGTGTGTGCCTGTCGCGAGGGTGACTTCATCCGAGTCGACGTGACCGACAACGGAATCGGGATCCCCGGGCATCTCCATGAGTCCGTCTTCCTACCGTTCGTGCGCGGGGCGAGCGCGAGTGCCTCGCCCGGGAACGGCCTCGGCCTCGCCATGTGCCGCCGGATCGTCGAGCTGCACGGCGGTGAGATCTGGGTCCGCGAGTCCTCGGACCAGGGGACGACGATCTCGCTGACGTTGCCTCTCGGGTAGACACTCCGGCTCGCTTTTCGGCTCCCGCACTCCCACTCCGGTCGCGACCGCGGCCGGAGCGTTGCCCAACGTGTCGCTGCGCGGCCGGAGCATCGCGCAACGTGACTCGGCGGCCCAATCGTGCGGGCCCGCCGCTCCTTTGCCGCTTGCTCCTTTCCGGGAATGGCACGACCATCGCGTCGTGTTCGACTCGGAACGGCGCAGCTGAGCCTTCGGACGCCGGGCGAACGGGTCGTCGGCTGGGTCTACCGGCTCAAAGGGACTCGTTCCGGGGCGGAGCTGCACGGAACGCCGGACACACCCGCACCGGAAGCGGGGGATACTTCGCGTAGGTAGGGTCGAGCGCCGCGTAGCCGCAGAGCCAGAAGACCGAACCCCGACGCGATTCCACGCGGCGCGCGTGGATGCACCGCGCGCAGAGCCCTGGATCCAGAGTCCCCTCCGTCTACTTGGGCGCGGGCAGGTTTCGCTTCCCGAGGCTACTGCGCCTCGGGCCTACTTCGACGCCGGTAGGTAGTACTTCTCGACGTACTCGCGGACCATCCGTGCTGTGTTGAACGTGGGCCCGAGCTGTGCCAGGGCTTCCTTCATCCGGCCGATCCACGCATGCGGGATCCCCGCTTCGTCGCGGTCGTAGTACGCCGGGACGATCTCTTCCGAGAGCACCCGGTAGAGCGACTCGGCATCCTCGCGGTCCTGTTCGATCGGGTCGAGGTAGTCCTTCTCCTCGCCCAGGGCCCAGCCGTGGGACGGGTCGAACCCTTCGCACCACCAGCCGTCGAGGACGGAGAAGTTGAGCACTCCGTTGAGTGCCGCCTTCATCCCGCTCGTGCCACTCGCTTCGAGCGGACGGCGCGGGTTGTTGAGCCAGAGGTCCACACCCTGGACGAGGTGACGTCCCACCCGCATGTCGTAGTCCTCGAGGAACACGATCCGCTGGGCGAACTCGGCTCCGAGCGACTTCTGGAAGATCTCCTGGATGATCGCCTGGCCGGGGCGGTCCGCCGGGTGTGCCTTGCCGGCGAAGAGCACCTGGATCGGACGGTCCGTGTTGGTCAGCATGTCGCGGAGACGGTCGCTCTGCGAGAAGAGGAGTGCGGCCCGCTTGTAGGTCGCGAACCGGCGCGCGAAGCCGATCGTGAACGTGTCCTCGTCGAGGAGAGAGTCCACGGCCCGGAGCACGGACGGGTTCCGGCCGTGACGCGCGAACTGCTCCCGGATCCGGTGACGGACTTCGTGGATCAATCGACGCTTCTGTTCGACGTGCGCGGCCCAGAGGTCCTGGTCCGGAATGTCGCGCACGGCTTCCGCGAAGCCGGGGTGATCGAGGTTGTGCGCGAAGCCCATGCCGAGGTGGGCGGCGAAGAGACGGTTCAGCTCCGGCCCGATCCAGGTGGGCGCATGGACACCGTTCGTCACGTGCCCGATCGACACGTCCGGCCGCTCGGACTCGGGCGTCCCCGCGACGTGGCTCCACATGTCCTTGGCGACACGGCCGTGCAGCTCGCTCACCCCGTTGACGAAGTGACTCGAACGGATGGCGAACGCCGTCAGGTTGAACTGCGGTACCGGCGGGGGAGGCGGAGACGGGAAGTCGCGATTACCGCCTTCCTCCTCCGGACTCGCGGCGCCGATGCCATCGGTGCCCGCGGCGACCGACTTCTGCTCGGCGGCCGGCGGCTCGATCGAGGTCGACTTACCGTTCGAGTCGGGAACGCCGAGGTTCCGGAGCGTCGCTTCGCTCAACTTCCACTGCTCGGCACGCTCGGCGAGATACCGTTCGACGATGTCGAGATCGAACGACTCGTTTCCTGCCGGAACCGGAGTGTGGGTCGTGAAGACCGTGTTCTTCCGGATGGACGCGAGGCTCGCGGCAAACGCTTCGTCACCCGCCTCACCGCGCTTCGAGAGTTCCTGATCGATCCGCTCGAGTACGAGCAGCGCGGAGTGCCCTTCGTTGAGGTGCCAGACGCCCGGCTCGATTCCCAGCATCCCGAGGGCGCGGACGCCGCCCATGCCGAGGAGCATCTCCTGGCAGAGCCGCATCTCGCGGCCGCGGATGTAGAGGATCGATGTGATCGGCCGGTCGGCCGGATGGTTCTGCGGGACGTCGCTGTCGAGGAGGAGCACCGGCACCCGGCCGACGGACGCCTTCCAGATCCGGAGATGGATCTCGCGTCCGGGGAGCGGCACCGTCACCTGGATCTGTCGTCCGCTCGGAGTCGTCGCGGGGAGGATCGGGAGACGGCGGAAGTCGAACACTTCGTAGTGGTGCTGCTGGTGGCCGTCCGCGTCGATCGTCTGGTGGAAGTAGCCGCGCTTGTACATCAGGCCGACGCCGATGAACGGGAGGCCGAGGTCGCTCGCGGACTTGCAGTGGTCTCCGGCCAGGATGCCGAGGCCGCCCGAGTAGATGCTGAGGCACTCGTGCCAGCCGAACTCGGTGGAGAAGTAGGCGATCGGCCCCTTCTCGTAGTCGGGATAGCGGCGAGAGAACCACGTGTCCTCGCGCTGCTCCATGTAGTTCTCGAACTCTTCGACCACTGCCTGGTACTCGGCCGCGAAGGCCGCGTCCATCAGGAGACCGTCCCACCGGTGCGGTTCGACGTTGATGAGGAGTTCGACCGGGTTGTGGTCGAGGCTCCAGCGCACGGGATCGATCCGCTCGAAGAGCCGGACGGCCCTCCGATTCCAGGTCCACCAGAGGTTGTAGGCCAGGTCGTAGAGACCCTGGAACTCGACGGGGATTTGGATGTCCGCCACGGGGGCGGTACGGATCTGCGGAACGCGCATGCCAGTCGTCCTCAGTAGAATGACGGTTCGGTTCGTGCGGGAGCTTCCCTGCTCTTCCTGGTGATCGACCCTTTTGGGTCTGACGTCCACCCATGGGCCCGGCTTTTCAGCGATGCGACCGCCTCAGCCTCGGCCGAACGGAGACCTTACCGAACCGAAAGGCCGGGGAGTAGGCGGCTTTTTCCGGGAAGACGGAGGGGGCGGAAACGCATAGGGTTGCGGGGACCTGGGACCAAAGGGGACACGAAGTCCGGGCAGGCCTGGAAGGCCGGAGAGGGGAGCGGATCCGATGGAGCAAGGGCTGGGGCGACTCAGGTTGGAGAGGCCGCTCGTCATTCTGGACCTCGAAGCCACCGGCCTCGACATCACGTTCGAGCGGATCGTCGAGATCGCCGTTCTGCGCGTGAGCCCGAACGGACACCGCGAGGAGTTCCACACCTACGTCAACCCCGAGATGTCGATCCCGGTCGAGGCCACCCAGGTCCACCGGATCGACGACCAGATGGTGGCGGGGGCGCCGACCTTCGCGGAGATCGCGGACCGCGTCTTCGACATGCTCGTGGGCGCCGATCTCGCCGGCTTCAACCACGTCCGCTTCGACCTCCCGCTCCTTCGGGAGGAGTTCCGCCGCGCACGGATCGACTGGGACTGGGGCGGCGTGCGTCTGCTCGACGCGCAGGCGATCTACCACAAGATGGAGCCCAGGGACCTCTCCGCCGCCTACCGGTTCTACTGTCGGCGCGAACTGGAAGGCGCACACGGCGCCCTCGCCGACACGCGGGCGACGCTCGAGGTCTTGGTCGCGCAGCTCGATCACTACCCGCAGCTACCTGCCGACGTGGCCGACCTCGACGAGCAGTTCGGACGTCGGGACGATCGTTTCGTCGACCGCGAACGACGCTTCTTCTGGCGGGACGGCGAACCGTCGTTCAACTTCGGCGATCACAAGGGGAAGTCTCTCCGTGAAGTGGCCGACGAGTTCCCGGACTACCTCGACTGGATCCTGCGGAAGAACTTCTCGGACGAAGTGAAGGCGATCTGCCAGGACGCGCTCCGCGGCACGATCCGGAAGCGGAGCGACGGGAAGAGCTGAGGGCGCCTTGCGCCGTTCCTTCTCACAGCGCGCCCGCCGGTGGACGCTCCCCGCCATCGCGATCCCGGCCCCTGTGTCCGCACGCTCATGACGCCCTCACCATCTCGGTCTCGGCCGGGGGCGGAACATTCTTCCTACCCGGCTCCGCTTGCCGCCCCAGGAACGACCCTCTCTCCAGCTCTCCGTCCGTTCCCCGCCGGGAGCAACCCTCGCGTGGCCGGGACCAACCCTCAAGTAGTGCCGTCTCTTCGGCCGAAAGAGACAGGGAAGAGGAGGGATCCCATGGAAGGCGCCACTGCGCGGCAGCCCAGCTCGTCCGAGGCCGTGATCCGGACGCTGCTGGAACGGAAGATCGAGGACGGAGAACTCCAGCTCCCGGTGCTCTCCACCGTCGTCACCGAGGTCTTGGACCTCACCCGATCCAACGACTCCAGTGCGGGTCAACTCTCCGACATCATCCACCGCGACCAGACCTTGGCCGGTCACGTTCTCCGGGTCGCGAACTCACCTCTCTATCTGCCGAACATGCCGATCGTCTCCCTCCAGCAGGCGATCAGCAGGCTCGGTCTCCGCATCATCGGGGAAGTCGCCGTCGCGCTCAGCGTGAAGGAGATCGCGTTCGATGTGCGGGGCTACGAGGACGAGGTCCGTTTCCTCTGGCGTCACGCCGCGGCGGCCGGTGGCTTCGCGCGGGAGATCGCGCGCCATCTCCGGAGTTCGGTGGAGAGCGCACTCCTCTGCGGACTGCTCCAGAACGTCGGGAAGCCGGTCCTGCTCCAACTCATTCGAGAAGCCTCGGATCAACTCGGAGAAGAGCTCGACAAGGAGTCGACGCTCTCCATCGTCGAGGACTATCACACCTTGGTCGGAAGTCGGATGGCGGGGGCGTGGGGGCTACCTGAAGTCGTCGCGACCGCGGTCCATTTCCACCATGACCCGGCCTCCGCGCCGAAGTACCAGGATCAGACTCGGATCACGGGGCTCTCCGATATCCTCGCCAACCACCTCCTCGGCGTGGACCCGTCGGTCATGCACGGGCGTGCTCCTGGTCTCACGCTCCTCGAACGTCCAGCGTCGACGGATCAGGCTCCCAAGGAGGGTGGGGATGACGACGGCGGTGCTGGGGCGATGAGCGCTTCCATCAGCGAACTCTCATCGCGCCTCGCCGACGAGCATCCCGACTTCGCGGAACTCGGCATGTACCCCGAGGACGTCGCCGCTCTTCTCGCCCGGTCCGACCAGATCCGAGAAACCATGGAGATCTTCGGATGACATCGCAGGAACGGTACGATTTCGTGATCATCGGGTCGGGACCCGCCGGGCAACAGGCGGCGATCCAGGCGCGGAAGGCCGGGCGCACGGTGCTCATGGTCGAGAAGGACCGTCGACTGGGCGGTGCCTGCGTCCACAAGGGCACGATCCCGAGCAAGACGCTGCGCGAGACGACCGTCGTGATGAACCGCTTCCTCGAGCGGAACGAAGGCGTCTGCAAGGTCGACCTCGCCGCGGACGTCAGGGTCGAGAGTCTTCTCACCAGCCTCGACCGGGTCATCGCGGGTCACGTCCAGTACATGGGCGCCCGACTCGACCGACTCGGGGTCGAACTCGTGCAGGGCAAGGCCAGCTTCGTCGGGGCACACGAAGTCGAGATCAAGGACCCGCGCGGCTCCCGAACCGTCGTTCACGGAGAGTTCGTCGTCATCGCGACCGGATCCACGCCGAGACGGCCGCCCGAGATCGCGATCGATCACGAACGGATCTACGATTCAGACTCGATTCTCTCGATGACGTATCTGCCCGAGTCGCTCGTCGTCCTCGGTGGAGGCGTGATCGCGTCCGAGTACGCCTCGATCTTCTCCGCGCTCGGTGTGCAGGTGACGATGGTCGACCGCGCGGACCGCCCGCTCTGCTTCCTCGACGCAGACCTCACGGACCGGTTCCTCCAGGCGTTCGAGCGGACCGGTGGTACCTACATCGGTTGCGACTGTGCGAAGCGGGTCGAGTGGAACGGATTCGACGCAGCCGTGGTGGAGACGGAAGCCGGTCACCGCCTCGAAGCGGAGAAGGTGCTCGTCGCCTTGGGCCGCGTTCCGAACATCCGAGACCTCAGCCTCGACGCGGTGGGAGTGAAGCTCACGGACCGCGGTCATGTGCAGGTCGACACTCACTGCCAGACGGGCGTGCCGAACGTATACGCGTGCGGCGACGTGATCGGACCACCGGCTCTCGCTTCGTCCTCGATGGAGCAGGGGCGACGGGCCGCCCTCCACGCGCTCGGCATGGACGTCGGCGTACCGGCGGAGATGATTCCTGTTGGGATCTACTCCGTCCCTGAGCTCGCCAGTGTGGGCCTCAGCGAGATGGCGGCGAGAGAGAGGCACGGCGACGTGCTCGTAGGCCACGCCGCCTTCGATGAGCTCGCCCGAGCCCAGATCGCGGGCCACACCGAGGGGCTCCTCAAGGTCGTGGCGGACGCCGAGGGCGAGAAGATCCTCGGGATTTCGATCCTGGGAGAAGGGGCGACCGAACTCATCCACGTCGGTCAGATGGCGATGATCACGGGAGCGTCGATGCAGACGTTCCGGGAGAACATCTTCAACTTCCCGACCCTGGCCGAGGCCTATCGGATCGCAGCACTGGACATCGAAGTGCAGCGTCGGAAGCGGGCCGAGGGCGAAGACGTCTCGCACGCCGCGTAGGGCCGTCGGGGGCCGGCAACGACGCTGCGCCCTCTACGGCTCCGCTTCCGCGGCATGGCTGCGACCTGTGCGGCTCCGCTGTCCACGGCTCCGCTCTCTGCTACGGGTGGCGCCTCGTCTCCGGCCCGAACAACCGCTATGCTCGGCGGATGAACGACTCCACGCCGCCATTCCAAGAAAAAGATCAACCGCTGCGCGATGAGGTGCGGATCCTCGGCGCAATCCTGGGCGAGGTGATCCAGGAGCAGGAGGGCCTGGACCTCTTCCTGGAGGTCGAAGGAATCCGAGCGGACGCGATCGCACGCCGGAAAGGCAACGAGGCAGCGGAGCAGCGGCTCATCGAGCGGATCTCGAAGGTGTCGCCAGCCAGGCTCGCAAGCCTCGTCGAGGCGTTCTCCGCGTACTTCTCACTGGTCAACCAGGCGGAGCGGATCCACAGGATCAGGAGACGCCGTGAGTACCACCGTCCTGGAGCTGCGCCGCAACGCGGCTCGATCGAGGAAGTACTCCTCGCACTGAAGGCCAGAGGTGCGCCGCCGGATGAGGTGCGTCGGCTCGTCGAGTCGATCCGGATCGAACCGATCTTCACTGCGCATCCGACGGAGGTGATCCGGCCCGAGATACTGGTCAAGGAACAGCGGATCGCGCGTGCGCTGATCGACGGGTTGGAGCGGCACGATCCCACGCCATCCGAAGAGCTCTCGATCCGGGACCGGATCGTCACCGAGGTCACGACGGCCTGGCAGACGGACGGCACCCGCCGGCAGGTGCCGGAAGTGCGGGACGAGATCGGGCAGGTCGTCTTCTTCCTCACCCAGGCGATCTACGCGGTACTCCCGAGATTCTACGAGGAGGTAGAGGAGGCGTTCGGACGCGTGTTCGAGGACGGGGATCAACTCGATCTTTCCGGACTGATCCGCTTCGGCTCCTGGGTTGGCGGCGACATGGACGGCAACCCGAATGTCGGCCCGGACACGCTGCTCTCCGCGCTCGAGACACAACGACATGCGATTCTTCGTCTCTACCGGGCGGAGATCGCGGAGCTGGCCGAGCGTCTCACGCAGACATCGAACCGCGTCTCTGTGGATCCGGAGCTCGCGCAGCGGCTTCCGGATCCGTCCCCGGCGATGCCGTACCGTGCGTTCCTGCGCGAGGTAGCCGCGCGAGTCGCGGCGATGAACGATGTGCCCACCGGCCGCCGGTCCGGCGACGAACTGTTTTCTGAGTCGCCCCCGCCCTACTCGTCGCCAGAAGATCTGGTAAGGGATCTTCGCCTCGTGGAGCGAAGCCTGGCCCGAAACCACGGACGCCACGCCGGACACTTCCGCGTGCGACGTTTGCGGCGCCGGGTGCAGGCGTTCGGCTTCCACCTCGCGTCCCTCGATGTGCGCCAGGATGCCCTGCTCCACCGCCGCGCGGTCGGCGATCTACTGGGATTGCCGGAGTTCGAGCAGCTGGCCGAGGCCGAGCGGACGGCGCGCCTCGTCGCGGCCCTCTCCGACGCGACGCATCTCGACGCGCCGTTGGGTGGGGCCCGAGCGGAAACGGTCCGGATGCTCGACGTCTTTCGCGCCATACGAACCGCGAGAGAGACGTTCGGTCGGGAATCGATCGGCATCTACATCATCAGCATGGCCCGGGGGCCGGACGACGCCCTCGCGGTTCTCTACCTCGCGCGGCGGGCCGGGCTCGGTACAGGGCACGGAAACACGCTCGAGGTGCCGATCGATGTCGCTCCTCTCTTCGAGACCGTCTCCGACCTCGAAGTCGCGAGGACGACTCTCGATCGCCTCTTCGCCGAGCCGCTCTACAAGGCCCATCTCGTTCGTCAGGAGAGTCAGTACGTCATGCTCGGCTACTCCGACTCGAGCAAGGACTCCGGGATCGCGGCGTCGCGTTGGGCGCTCTACGAAGTGCAGGAGGCTCTGGTCGACATCTCGTCCGAGTCCCAGGTGCCGGTCCGTCTCTTTCACGGACGGGGAGGAACGATCAGCCGAGGCGGGAGCAAACCCCACGCGGCGATCCTCTCCCAACCGAGGGGAACGGTTCGCGGACACCTCCGGCTCACGGAGCAGGGAGAAGTCCTGCAGGCGAAGTATGGTCTCCGCGGCATCACGCTCCGGAGCTTCGAGCTGATGACCTCGGCCGTACTCCATGCGACCGCACCCGAGTCGTGGGCGGGCACGGATGACGGGGCCGAGGATCTGACCATGCCCCGGGCGCCCTCGGGCGACGCAGACGCGGCGGCGAGACCTGACGCAGACGATCGTCGGACCGCAGACGCGGCGGGGAGACCGGACGCGCACGAGCGGCGGGCGGTAGCCGATCTGATCGCGAGCACCGCGCGCGGCACCTACCGCGCACTCGTCCACGATCATCCGGACTTCCTCCGCTATTTCCGGGAAGCGACTCCGATCGACGTGATCGAACGACTCCGGATCGGATCCCGCCCGCCTTCGCGGCGTGAGCAGAAGGGCATCTCCGATCTCCGGGCGATTCCCTGGGTCTTCGCGTGGACACAGAGTCGTCTCATCCTGCCGGGTTGGTACGGTGTCGGCGCCGGACTCGAACGGGCATCTGCCGAGTTCGGGCTCGCTGCCGTTCGCGAGCACGCGTCTTCCTGGCGCTTTCTCTCCACGCTTCTGGGTGACGTCGAGGTGGTTCTCGCCAAGGCGGATCTCGACATCGCATCGAAGTACTCCAAGCTGGCCGGGGAGGTGGGGGATGTCCTGTTCCCCGAGATCCGCGATGAGTTCCTCCGGACGCAGGAGATGATCCTGACCCTCCGCGACGAGACGGACCTCCTCATCGGCGAACCGGTACTGCGTCGCGCGATCCGGCTCCGGAATCCTTACGTCGATCCGATGAGCCTTGCGCAGCTCGACCTGCTCGAACGGTGGCGGAACGGGGGACGCGAAGACGAGGAGTTGCTCCAGGCGTTGTTCCTCACGATCCGGGGGATTGCTCGGGGACTTCAGGGGAGTGCGTAGCACGGGCGACCCCGCCTCGACGATGGGGGAGCTTCCGCTACGCCGAGCAGGCAGCGCTGCGCCCGGATGGGCGATTCGCGGACGTGAATTCCCCGCCCCGACCGGAGGTACTATCCTACCGGCGCGGCTTCCGGCCATCCGGTCCGTCGCGGACGAGGTGCCTGGTGGCCACCCGGGTTCTGCATGGGCCGTTCCGAGCCGAGACAAGGAGGTAGGTCATGATGGAAACGAATCCGCGGTCAAAGGCGCGCTCCTCGCTCCGCTGGTTCACGTTGCTCTCGCTGGGACTTCTCGCCGCCACTTTCGCCCTCGCTTGTCAGAGTGCCGGAGGAGGCAGTGAGATCACGGCCCTCTACCCGAACGCGTCCGGGCTCGAGGAAGGGGCCGAAGTGCGGATGTCGGACTTCCAGATCGGGACGGTCGAGTCCGTCGACCTGGAACCGGACGGACGAGTCGCCGCCCGGATCAGGATCTTTCCCAAGTACGCGGCCCACATCACCGAGGGCTCGGAACTCCGGATCAAGCGGCGGAGCGTGGCGGACGCGACCCGTTTCATCGAGGTGAAACCAGGTACGGGCGAGCCCTTGGCCGACGGCGCCCGGATCGATGGCATGCTGACGTTGGAGGATCGGCTCCGTTCCCTCGGGAAGAGTTGGGTCGATTCGGTAGAGGAACTGGACGTCAAGGCGCAGCTCGAAGAGCTGACCGAGGCCGCCAAGGAGGCGGCGGAGGAAGGGCTCGACGAGTGGGAGGCGCGTCGCCCGGAGTTCGAGGCGGAGGCGAAGGAACTCCTGAAGCGACTCGAGGAGGAGGGCGGCGAAGCGGTCGAGAAGCTCCGCAAGGAGATCGAGGAGTACCTCGACGAAATCGAGAAGGAGACGGAGACGGAGAGCGGAGACAGCCAGACGATCTAGCGGCCTCAGGACGATCAAACGGCCTCAGCGCCCTCCGTAGATCCTCTCTCCGGCCGGGGCCTCCTCCCGGTGCGTCCGCGAGCGGTAGTTCCCGTCTGGCTGGACGTGCACCGTGGTAGACGCGTTCCAGCTGCGGGCGAACGTCTCCCGTAGCGTCGCCGCGATCCCCTCGTGTTCGATCGTGACGCCGACATTCCGGGAACTCGCGAAGTAGTCGGGTCCCCAGTTGCTCGTCCCGACCCAGGCCACCTCGGTGTCGGCGACGAGGAACTTGCAATGTTCCACGCGCGCAAACGGGATGTACCCGCCGCTGTAGTCCGGGACGACGGACATTCCGACGTCGATGCCAGGAACGGCCGAGAGTCGTTTCACCACTTCGGTACGGGACTCACTGTCCGCCTGCCAGTCCGACACGAGCAGGGAGACGTGGACGCCGCGCGCGGCGGCCCGGCGGAGCGCGTCGTCGAGCGCGGTCTCCTCGAGGCCGCGGGCCGACACCGAGTAGCTCAGCATCTGCGCAACGATTTCGAGCTCGGCTTCGTCGATCAGGCCGACCAGTGTCTCCAGGTCGTTCGCGAGCGCGGCCTGTCGACTCGGCGGACTGGCGCTGACGTGGATCTTCGCCGCGTCTCCTGGGGAGAGGGCGACGTCCCAGGTGGCAGAGTCGGGGCGGATGGCGCCCGGGTCACCTGTGCCTTCGGGGCCCGCAGATGCGTCGCCCGCCGTCGTGTCGCTCGCGGTAGCGCCGCTCGGGGTAGCCGCGCTCGGGGTAGCCGCGCTCGGGGTGGCCGCGCCCGGCGCAGCGTCATGCTTGTCGGCACTGCTCGTGCCTTCGCCGCTTCCGGCCGCCTCCCAGTCCATGTCGAACATCTCCGCGACCGCGCCGGCGACGCGCGCGTCGCGGACGACGACACCGAGCTCGTGGATGTGGGAGAGCGCGCGCCAGTCGAAGTTCTGGCTGCCGACGAAGAGTTCGGCCCTATCCGCGATCATCAACTTGGAGTGCTGTACACCGCCCGTGATCTTCCGGTAGTCGATGACGCGAAGCTCGATTCCGCGCAGTCCTCCCAAAGAGTCCGCGGGCTGCGGATACGTCCGGTACATGGCGGCGTCGATGAGCAAACGAACGGCGACGCCGCGCTCCGCTGCGCGACCGATCGCGTCCAGGACCGGTTCCAGCGCCTCTCCCGGCCAGGTCGAGACGTAGAACTGCTCCAGGTCGAGCGAGGTCCTAGCGCCGTCGATGAACTCGAGCCAGACGGGAAGTGTCTCGCGGGTCTCGGGATGTCCGAGACCGGTTTCGATCGGGTAAGTTTCGACGATCTCGATCGGCGGATGCGACGCAAACGATGGATTGCGCTCCGCCGGGTGCGGCGCGCAGGCGACCAGGGCCGACACGGCGAGCCACGTGGCGACGGCTGAGGGAACGCGGGCCGCCAAGTGCGGGACGCGCGCGAGCCGCGGTGGGGTTCCGGAGCGACGGGAGATTGTGGCGCGCAGGGTGGGCCCGAAGCACAGTGCGGCACCGAAGCGCGGGGACAACGCGAAGCGCACGCCGGCCACCTCTAGTAGTGAACCGCGAATCCGACCATCGGGATGATGCTCGCGGTCAGACCCTGGTCGAGGAGCGAGAAAAGGCCACTTCCGTAGACCTGGAAGTCCTGCGTCAACGCGTACTGAAAGCCGAGAGCCGCGTCGAGTCTGTGATCCCGGTTCGCGGACGGGATCGAACTCGCCGCGACGGCGAGCTCGGAGGAGGTGCTCGCGCCGACCGGGACCTGGTTGTCGATCGTCTCGAGGAACGGATCGCTCTCGAGGTCGAAGTCGCCGATCAGATCGAAGCTGAAAGAGAGGTTTCGCGCGAAGAGCTGCGTGAAGCCGGCCGTGGCGGAGAGGCTGCTGGCCGAGTCTCCACTCCAGAGATGCGTCCCGAGGTTGAAGTACGGAGTGAATCCGTTTCGGGTCTGCGCTTCGCCCACGAGCGTGAGGAATCCGCCGAACTCACCGGCCCCGAGAAGGCTGTCCTCGGACCTGACCGGCATGCGGAGGTCCGCGACGAGCGCGACGCGGCCCGAGTTCGGGATGTACGGGAACCGGTACTTGAGACGGACCGCGACCGTGCTGAGGAACGTCGGGTTGAGATCCGCTTCCTCGACTGCACCGCTCACCGCATCGAGGGTGAGTTCCGGGGTGATCCGGCTGCCCTGGGGATTGGCGGGGTTGCAGTCCAGCGGTCCGTAGCGGCAACCAGAGTCGTTTCCGAGCACGTTGAAGGTGGTGCCATCGGCGCGGACGGTCATGTCGACGATCGGAAAGGCGAGTCCGACGTCGAACTGGTTCGTCACTCCGAACGTGCTGTAGAAGGTGAAGATCTTCGCCTTCACCTCGAGCGGCATGTTGACGGCGACGACATCGCCACCGTCGTCCTGGGCGAACACGAACGACATGTCGGCGAGGCTCTGGCCCCTCAGCTTGCTGAAGTCGTAGTAGGAGTAATTCCCGCCGAAGAAGAGCTTGCCGCCTCCGACCGTGGCCGTGTTCTCGGTGAAGATCGGAGAGAAGCCGGTCACGACGTTGACGATCCGTCCGTCCTCGAAGACCGACTTGACCGACGGCGGTGTCATCGGAATGGAGGCGAGATTGCTCTCGATGAACCCGGTCACGCCCGGAGCGAGATCGCTACGCGAGAGCAGCGCCGCGCCGGCGAACGGGTTGGACGCGACGGGCTCGAAGAGGCAGATTCCGTAGAGGTCGCCCAGGGCCGTTTCGAGTTTGGAATCTCCGGCGAATGCCGTCGTGCTCGCGACGAATCCGGTGCAGAGGAGTGCGAACCGGGCGAAGAGCGAAGTGCTGCGTCTCATGAGCTACCGTCTCCTTTCGGTAACGAGTTCGCCCACGAAGTGGCGGAGACGGAGCCGCGTCAGACGCGGTTCTTCGCCGTGCCGCCGAGGCAGCGGGGGAACGAAAACGATGCATGATGATGGGTCAGGGACGAACCTGCGAGACGATAGCTTCGTCCCCTTCGAGGATCCAGGTCCAAATCATGGGGATCCGGACCGGGTCCATGAGATCGTCCCGTCCCTTCTGTTGTTGGACCACCTCGAGTTCGACCTCCTGGTCGATCGCCCCATTAGATTCTCGCAAGCTGCGGGTACGCAGCCGTGCGTCTTTGATGATGTGATCCTCGGTCAGCGCCTGCCAGAACCCCTGATACGTCTTCCGGATCGTGGGCGGTACTTGCGTCCACTGCCCGGACTTCATCGCGTCCGTGAGGGAGGAGCCGACTCCGGTGGACCGGTCGCGCACGAGATCCTCGAGCGTGGGGGCCGGCGACTCCGCCGGCGGTTTCGTGCCGGGCCCGGTGGTCGCATTGGTGGTCGCCTCGTCGCGTCTCGCCGGGGGCGAGGATGGCGCGTTCGTCGATGGCGTGCCCGTGCCCGTGGCCGATGTCGACGCAGATCCTGACGTGGTCTTCGCGGGCTGCGTCTTCGTCGGCTCCGTACCCGCGGGGACGGTCGTTGCGGGCCTCGTTGCCTCGGGATTCGCCGCTCTCTTTGCCGACTCCTCGGGTGTCGACTGTCCCTCCGTGGGGCGTGCGGACGTGGTTTTCGGCTGCGCCAATCCGGTTGACCCCGAATCTCCTGCTGGTGGCTCGCCAGGCGCCGAAATGTCTGATGCCCCCTCCGTCGATGCCATGTCTCCGGACGGGGACTCGGTCGTCGACGGGTTCAGGTCCTGTTCCGTTTCCGCGGCCCCGGTGTCACGCGCATCCGTTTCTTCGGGCGCGGCCGCGATGCGGTCGACGTCGCGGGACGGCTCGTTCGTCGACTCCTGCTCGATCGGCGCGCGCGAAGAACCGCTCGGTCGACCGAGCCACTGCTTTCCCACGACCAGACCCGTGATCACGACCAGGGCCGCTCCTGCGATCCATAGTGCCGGCTTGGTCGATCGACTACCGGCCGAGGATGCCAGTCTTGGCATTTCTGCTCTTGCCGCAGCGTTCGATCGAGGCCCGTCGATGCTTCCACCGTCACGTGAACGAAGGTCGGGTGACGGGTCCGCCGGTGACCCGGCGTCGCGCGATCCACCCTCCGGTGATCCGGCGTCACGCGGTCTTCCGTCAGGTGATTCGCCCTCTCGATGCGACCCTGCATCGTCGACCCGGGCCGGCCCGTGCGGGGAGTCCGGGAACACGGGGACCTGGCTCCGGTCGAAGGAGGGGACGGTGTCCTCCGGATGCGCGGAGCTCGGCTTCCTCCGGGGCGCGGACACACCGTGGGGAAGTACCGTGGTGTCGTCGGTCGCGATCGGGAGCTGGTCGATGCGCGGGTTCTCGGTGAGCACGGTGAGCCGATTGATGACTCCGCGCAGGTCGGGGAAGCGGTCGTTCTGATCCTTGGTGAGGCATCCGGAGACGATGCTCTGAATCTCGGCGTCGATCGTGGGATCGCCGAGACGGATCGGCCTCGGCTCCTTGTGGATGACGTTGTACATCACCGTGGTGACGTTCTCGCCCTCGAACGGAACCGTCTCCGCAATGAGTTCATAGGCGAGTGCGCCGTAGGAGAAGATGTCCGAACGCCGGTCCACGCCCTCGCCCCGGATCTGTTCCGGGGACATGTAGCGGGGTGTGCCGAGGCTCGCGTGCGTCATCGTCGTGCCGGCCTCGGAATCGACGCGGGCGATGCCGAAGTCCACGATCTTGACCCGGCCGTTCTCCAGCACCTGGATGTTCCCGGGTTTGATGTCGCGGTGGATGACGCGGTTGTCGTGGGCGTAGTCGAGACCGCTCGCGATCTGGATGAGGATGTCGAGCTTCCTCCGCAGGGAGACGCGGCGGTCCCGCGTGAGGGGACGGAGGTCCGTACCATCGAGCAACTCCATGACGAGGTACGGACGGCCGTCGGACTCACCAAAATCATAGAGCGTCATGATGTTGTCGTGAGTGAGACGGCCGGCGGAGCGGGCTTCGCGATGAAAGCGCTCGACGGCGGAGTCCGAGACGGCGTGCTCGTGGAGGACCTTGATGGCGACATCACGGCGGATGACGGTGTCGTGGGCGTGATAGACGACGCCCATGCCACCTCTCCCGAGCTCGGAGACGATCCTGTACTTGCCGATGGTTTCCATGAGGTATGTGCGCTCATCCTGGCGCGGCCGGGAGCATAGCACGGACGGTGTCCGTCGTGGGGGGCTCCGCCAGCGCGGAGGCAGTGGGACGGTCCTAGAGGGCGGTCCGCGTAGGCCACCCCGTTCAGGTCGTCAGGCACTCGCCCCTCGTCTGTCCGGCCCGTCCCTCAAGGGCCCGACCAGGATCTCGTCGCAGAGTGCCTCCACACTCCGGTCACCGGGCTGCTCGAGGATGCTCATCCCGTGCCGCGTGGCCTCCTCCCGGATCAGGGCGTTGTGCCAGAAGCTCCGCCCGAGGAAGTTCTCGAGCATCCGCGTCGGGTCGCTCGACTCCTGGTACCAGGGCAATCGGGACTCCCGCTCGCGGAGGACGGACTCGGCTGCGTGGATCCAATGGGGCCGAACATTGGTGAGACCGAGCGCCCCGACCCACGACGGACGCATGTACCAACCGTCGATCACGATCCTGGATCCGCCCGAAGCGTGGAACCGGATCACGCGCTCGACCATCGGCCACACCGCTTCGTGCTGGACGGTGGCGTCCTCGATCAGCCGCCCGACGTCCGACTCGGTGAAGTATGCGAGCGACGGCATCCTGCGCATCACGTGAAGCCCGGGGTGCGACTCGGGAGTCGTCACAGCGGCAGCGGCGCGGATCAGGTCGTCGCAGCTGAGCGATGTGACTCCGAGCCGGATCGCGAGAGCGGTCCCGAGTGTCGTCTTACCGGCGCCGGGTGGACCGCCGATGAGGAAGACCTTCACGTCGGTGTCGTTCATGGGCCGTTCGCTCCTCTCGTGCCGCGGCGTATCACGAGGCGTCCTCGGTCCGGAGGTGGACAAGGTGGTCGCGAACGTCGTGTCCCTAGTTTCGGGGAAGGGGGGCCGTCGACGACTATACGATACGTGGGGCTGCGTGGAGCGCCTCGATCCGGCCCGCTCGTACGATCTCATCCCCCGGCTTGGCCTTTCCCCCGAGGCTCACGTATCCTTGTCGTCTCCGGAACGAACCACGGATCGAGTCTCCATCGTCCCATGGAGTGCCGCGATTTGAACGAACACGCCGATCCTGACATGGGTGGTGCGCTCGCCGAGCGTCTCTATGCCGACTTGCGGCGACTTGCGCAACATCGGCTCGAGAGCGAACGCCCCCATCACACTCTCCAGCCCACTGCGCTGGTCCACGAAGTGTACCTGCGCCTGGAGGAACAGCGGTCTCCCTTCCAGAATCGGGAACAGTTCCTCTCGTTCGCCGCGCGGGCCATGCGACGCGTCCTGGTCGACTATGCGAGGAAGCACAATGCGGCCAAGCGTGGTGGCGGAGTGCAGCATCTGACGCTCTCCGGACTCGATTCCGCGGGGGACGCTGCGTTCGCGGTCGAGTCCGAAGTCGATCCGCTCGATCTCGATCGCTCCCTAGAGAAACTCGCGGACCTCGACGAGAGGCAGGTCCGGATCGTGGAACTCCGCTACTTCGCGGGAGGAACGACCGCAGAGATCGCATCGGCACTCGGGATCTCGACCGCGACGGTGGAACGCGAGTGGAGGATGGCGAGGGCCTGGCTGCGCAGAGAGCTGATGCCGGGAGGAAGTGACGCGTGAACGATCTGCCTCCCAAGGACGAGACGGCTCCCGGCGTCTCCCAGCCGCACGAGTCGGACCGGGAGCAGTACCGTCGGCTCAAAGAGGAGTTCGCGGTCCTCGTGGATGCGAACGCAGAGGAACGCCGACGTCGGCTCGAACGGATCGAGCGGGAGGATCCGGAACTACACAGAGAGCTCGCCTCGCTCCTCGAAGCCGACGGGGCGGTGGAAGGGCCACATCTCGCTCCGGTCCGCGTACGGGAGACCCTCGGTCCCTATCATCTGTTGGAGTGCATCGGTCGGGGCGGGATGGGTGAGGTCTATCTCGCCGAACAGTTCGAGCCGGTCAAACGGCGGGTTGCGATCAAACTGATCCGTCCCGGACTCGGGGGCGCAGAGATCTTTGCACGCTTCGAAGGCGAGCGTCAGGCGCTCGCATTGATGAACCACCCCTCGATCGCGCGCGTACTGGACGCGCAGACGACCTCCGACGGACGCCCGTACGTCGTGATGGAGTACGTGTCCGGACTCCCGATCACCGAGTACTGCGATCGGGAACAGCTCTCCCTCGAAGCGCGGATCGAACTCTTCCTCGAGGTGCTGGATGGCGTCCGTCACGCGCACCAGAAGGGAGTGCTCCACCGGGACCTCAAACCGTCCAACATCATGGTGTCCGTCGAGGACGGCACGCCGCGTGTCAAGATCATCGACTTCGGAATCGCCAAGGCACTGGAGGGACGCCTCACCGACAGGACTCTCCACACCGAGTACGGACGTGTCCTCGGCACGCCGCAGTACATGAGCCCGGAGCAGGCGGGGATGACGCCGTTCGACGTCGATACGCGGGGTGATGTGTATTCCCTCGGCGTGCTCTTCTACGAGCTGATGACGGGCGTGCGCCCGTTCGAGGACGATGCCGGCGAGCCTTCGTTCGAGGCACTGGTGCAGCAGCTCCGGGAGAGAGAGCCGGTCCGGCCGAGCGCACGGGTGCGAAGTCTGGGAACAAACCCTCGGACTGACGCGATCCGTCTCGCCGCGAGCAGGAAGACGGAGGCTTCTCGTTGGGTCCGTCGGCTCAAGGGGGACCTCGACTGGATCGCGCTCCGGGCCCTCGAACGGGACCGCGAACGGCGGTATGCATCGGTTCAGGAGTTCGCCGAGGACCTGGGGCGTCACTTGAGGCTCGAACCCGTGCTCGCCGGGCCTCCGAGTACGACGTATCGGATGAGTCGGTTCGTCCGTCGACACCGGATCGGTGTGGCCGCCGCGAGCGTGGCGATTCTCGGTGTCGTCGCGGGCGGCGTCGCCGCCGCCATCGGGCTCCAGAGGGCCCTCCGCGCAGAGGAGTCCGCCCGTGCCGAGGCCCGCGCGGCCAAGGAAGTTGCGGAGTTCCTCGAGAGCACGTTTCGAGTTTCCGATCCGATGAAGGTTCCGGGCCAGGCGGTTACGGTCTCCGCCGTCCTGTCGGAGAGGGCGAAGAAGCTGCGTGACGATCCGACGATGGCGCCGGCCACGCGATCGAGACTCCTCGACACGCTCGGCGAGATCTATGTCAACCTCGGCGAGTACGAGGATGCGGAACTGCTCGCCGAGGCGTACCAGATCCGTGTGGATGCGTTCGGTCCCAATCATCCCGAGACAGCGTCGACGGAAGCGAAACTCGGCGTGCTTCGCCGTCTCCAGGGGCGACCCGACGATGCGGAAGCGCACCTCACGCACGCGATCGAGGTGTTGCGGGACGGTCCTCCAGAGTACGGCGTTCATCTCGCCGGATCCCTCGATGATCTCGGGACGGTCTATCTGAGGCAGGGTGAGTACGAGCGAGCCGAGACGTCGTTCCGGGAAGCGATCGAGATGATCCGGAGGTCAGAGGGCGACGAGAGCTATCGGCTCGTCGGAACGTACAACAATCTCGCGGTCTCCCATTGGGAGCGGGGTCAGCTCGAGCAGACTCTCCCGTACTTCGAGAAGGCCCTTGCGATCGCCGAGAAGCAGTTCGACGAGACACACCCGATGATCGGATCCATCCTCAACAACATCGGCGCGCTTCACTGGACCCTCGAGGAGTACGACGAAGCGGCACCCTACATTCGACGTTCCGTGGAGATCGGAGAGAAAGTCCTGGAGCCGGACCATCCGGAACTCGCCATCGCCCTCTCGAACCTCGGAGAGATCGAATCCCTCATTGGAAACCACGACGAGGCAGAGGCGCTCTTCCACCGGGCCCTCACGATCTTCGAAAGCAAGGGCGTGGACGAACTCCTCGAAGCCCACGCCCATCTCGGACTTGGTCTCCTCTATCACCGGATGGGGCGGCTCGAAGAGTCCGAACGCGAGTTTCTTCGCGTGATCGAGATCCGGGAGGCGCGCCTGCCCGCGGAGGACCAGTCGGTGCTCGAAGTGTGGCAGGAGTACGGAGACCTTCTGCGTGACCTCGGGCGGAGCGATGAGGCGGATGCGGCGTGGAAGCGGGCGGGGGCGGCGCACTAGCGTCGAGGCCGGGAGCCTGGGGCCCCTACGCTCTCGAATCGCCGTGCTGCGTTGGAGTGTTGGCAGGGGCGTTGGTGGCCGGACTCATATGTTCGCTTCGGGGCCCCAGGCTCCCGTGTCGACGTGGGGTGCTTGCGGGGCACGGCCTCCGGTTGCGGGCGGCCGTGTTCTGGTGGGGGAGGGATGGAGCGCGGCGTTGCTCCGTTTCGGTGCCGCGCTACGTCATCGCTGCGCCTCGGGCCTCTCATCACTTACTCCATCAGGTCCCTTTCCATCCCGTTCCATCCCGTTCCATCCCGTTCCATCCCGTTCCATCCCGTTCCATCCCTCATCTCACCACAACCAGGCGCTCGCTTCGATCGCCGTTCGGGGTTTGTAGGCGGTAGAAGTAGACGCCGGCGGGCACGGGGTTTGATTGCGTGTCGGTCGCGTTCCAGTCGATGACGTGGAGGCCGGCGGGGAGGTGGGTGGAGAGTAGGTCGGTCACCTTTCGGCCGGCGGCGTCGAAGACGGTCAGGCGGACGTCGGTCGCGGTGTGGAGTTGGAACTCGAACTTCGTCGACGAGATGACTGGGTTGGGGCGGGCGGTGAGCGCGGCGATGGTGTCTCTACCGGTACCGCTCGCGAGTCCGTCGCCGACGCCGGACGTCGCACCGCACTCGTCGGGGATGCCGTCCCCGTTCTCGTCTTCGCTCGTGCCGCTCGCGATGTCGCAGCTGTCGAGGATTCCGTTGTCGTTGCAGTCCGTGAACGTGGCGCAGGCGTTCTCGACTAGGTCGACGACTGCTTGAGCGAGGTCGAGTGACGGAGTCGAGGAGCTGAACTGCTCGCCGCCGGTTCCTTCCGCGAGCTGTCTCGCCAGTGCGATCACGGTCTCCGACGAGCCGGAACCTGTGATCGGGGAGACGATGACGCCGTTCGCGACGGCGACGGTGATGGCGTGGTCGATCGAGAGTTGGTCGTTGCCGTTCGCTGGGTCTCCGCACCACGGACCTTCGTCGCCGATCGGGATGACGAGGCGGATCGATTCGCCCTCGGGAGCCCAGGGATGGAGGCCGGCGACGATGGAGGTCGCCTGTCCCCAGCTCTCGTTCGGACCCTGATCGCCGCCCGGGCACGTGAGGAGCGTTTCGATGCCGGGAGGTGGGTCGCCGGGGACTTCGTCTCCGTAGAGGCTGAGGACCGTGCCTTCGAGGCACCCGTATGCGCCGCCTGGTGCCGTGGTGATGCCGAGGTAGGTTGCGGTCGCGGCGATTCCCGAGGCTTCGAGGTGAGCTGTCACCTGTTCGATGCTGCCGCAGAGCGCGGACGCTTCGCCGTCCATCGACGCGGACGTGTCCATCACGAACACGACCTCGACAGGTGGGCACTGCGGGCACTCGTCGGGGATGCCGTCGAGGTTACAGTCCTGACTCGTGCCCGATTCGATGTCGCAGACGTCGGGCACTCCGTTCTGGTTGCAGTCCGCCAGCGTCCCCCGTGCGATGTCGCAGAGGTCGGAGATCCCGTTCCCGTCGCAGTCCTCTTCCGGACCCAGCGGGGCGCATTGGGCGAAGAAGTGCACGGAGCTGGTCGCGGCTTCGGTGATGACCATCCTACGGCCGTCCGAGGTGAGGTCGACGCCGGCCCAGGTCACCGATGGGTCGAGCCCGGACAGTACGACCGTCGTCTCGCCGCTCGGGAGTGCCACCCGAAGCAGTTGACCGAGGCCTCGATCGGCGACGAGAAGGCTCCCGTCCGCGAAGTCGTAGTCGATTCCGACCGGGTCGACGAGTTCGAGCGAGGTGGAGGCGGCTTCGAGTGTGCCGTCCGCGAGGAGTCGCCAGATCACACCGGGGGATCCACCTCGCGGGTCCGCGACGAAGATGTCGGTCGGGCTCACCGTGACGTCGACCGCGTCGGCGAGCGTGCCGTTGTCGGCGTGAATCTGGACTTCACCCTCGGGACTGTACGGATTCCACATCCAGATCTCGTCGGCTCCTGAACTGCCGCGGTCGACGACGACGCCGTCTCCCGGAAGGAGGAAAGGTCCCGAGTAGTCCGAGGGCGCGAAGTCCATTCCGACAGGGTCGTCGTCGCCCGAATGGAAGCCGCCGACCCAGTCTAGGCGGCCGCCGATCACGGGATCCGTGCGGAAGATGTGGCCGCCGAAATCCTCCGAGACGAAGACGAATCCCGAGTCCGGATCCGCTACTAGTCCCGCCGGGTTGCTACCTCCCGCGACCTGGCTCGCGAAGCCGTAGCGGTCGATCCGGTAGAGGCCACCGCTGCTGTTGCTCTCGCGGACGCCGACGTAGATGTCGCCGCTGGTCGGATGGATGATCGCGGACTGGGCGGAGCCGAGAGATCTCGTGTAGAGGAGTTCCCAACCCGATTCCTCGACGACGGGGCCTGCCGACGCCGGTCCCGCCACGAGGGCGACGGCAACGAGTGTAGCTGCAAGTGATGTGGGTACCGAACGGTGGCCCTTCCGCATGTTTGGATCCTCCCCTGAAAGGTTCGTGGTTGTCCAAGGACGCGCGGAGCGGAGCCGAAACCCATCACCCGGAATGAAGAATCGTCGAGAGGGGCGATCTCCCTGGACTGGTGGAGCGACAGGGAGGGGACGGGCTATCTCTGCCTCATCGAGGACACCCCGAAGGTGTTGTCGCGCATCAGGGCGGCACCGGCGGACTCGTTCAGGACGATCGTGAAGGTGGGGTCGGGGTTCCGGAACTGGTTGGCGTGGATCTCGACGGGATTCTGTGCGCGGCCGCGGACGACGATGGCGGGAAACTGCCCGGCCTCGATGATGTTGTCGTGGATCTGGATCGTCGTTCCGGCGGTGTCCGTTCCGTCTTCCCGGTCTCGGCCGCCGTGCATGTCGAAGGCGTGTCCGCTTGCGTTGGCGAGGACGAAGTTGAAGCGTGCCTCATACGAGGTTCCGGGGAGCCCGGAGCCTGCGACGCAGTGCCGGTACCAGTCGAACAGGTTGGCTTCGACGAGGGCGTCCGCCCGATCCAGGTAGACGCCGTATCCGAGGCGGATCCGTTGGTTGTGATGGAGGAAGCAGTGACGGACGCGAGTGCCCGTGGTCCCGGGGGCGACGTCGATCGCACTCCGGCCGAACGCCCAGACCTCGCAGTTCTCGATCGCCACTCCGTTTCCTTCGACGCGGATGCCGATGGCGGCGGGGACGGAGTAGTAGCCGTCGCTGCCTCGTTCGGCTTCGAGTCGCTCCAATTGGTACGTGCGGTCGCCGGGATCGGGCCCCATGAGGTCGAGCCCTGCCACCCGCCCGTTCGATTCGACGACGAGAAGCGTGGCGCCGAGATCGTTCGTGTAGATGCGGGCGCCCTTCGAGGTGCCGACGGCTCGGTCGCTCGCCAGAGTGACTCCTGCCGGGACGCGCAGCGGGCTTCGTCCTGTCCAATCGATCTGAACGGTCGAGGGAAGAAAGACGACGCTTCCCACGCCCGCCGCTCCGAGTGAGGCCTCGAGTTCGGATGCGTTCGTCGCGACGAGATCGCCGTTCGAGTGTGTGATGAGGGTCCCGACGCTGGGTGCGGTCTCGGCGAGCGCCCGTCGCAGAGTGCGCTGCATCCCGAGGTAGTCGAGGGCTCGCGCCGAGCCCTGCTCGAGGTCACGTCGCGCGGCGTGTTCGGAGACGCCGGATCGGTTCGGAGCCGATCCAGTCGCCTGCGCGTTCGAAACGCCAACCGGTGGCTGTCCGGTGGGCAGAGTCTCGACGGCCGACTCCTCCCGACAGGAGCCGACGAACAGAAGCCCGATGACGAGGAACTCCCAACGGCGCGGAACCATCCGTGACTCCCTGAACATGGCGGGACTCCTCGACGAGCCCCGCGCGGTCAAACTGCGACCGTACCTTGCCCCGAGTCGCTCTCCTGGTCCGGTGGCAGGGAGGATTCGCCACCGGACCGGGAACGGTCATCGGATTCCTACAGCGCCTTGGTGAGGAGGTCTGTGAGGAGCTTCGTGAACTTCGCGGGATTCTCGAGCTTCCCGCCCTCGGCGAGCACGGCCTGTCCGTAGACGAGCTGCGCGTAGTCCGCGATGCGGGGATCGTTCGCGTCCTTCTCGAAGATCGATTGGAGCGTCTTCATCACCGGGTGGTCGGGGTTGAGCTCCAGGATTCGCTTCTGCTTTCCGGGGTCTCGACCCATCGCCTTCAGCATCTGCTCCATCTGGGGCGTCATGTCGCTCTCGTCCCCGACCAGGCACGCGGGCGACTCCGTCAGCCGCTTGGAGAGACGGACGTCTTTGACGTCGTCGTCCAGATGCTTCTCCACGGCTTCGAGAAGGGAAGCGAACGTCTTCTTCTTCTCCTCCAGCGCTTCCTCTTCCTTCTTCCGCTCGTCCTCGGTGCCGAGTTCGCCCGCGCCCTTGGCCACCGACTCGAACTCGTGCTCCTGATACTTGGGAGGGAAGGCGCCGGTCCAGATCTCGTCGACCGGGTCTGTGAGAAGGAGCACCTCGTAGCCCTTGGCCTTGTAAGCCTCGAGCTGGGGAGACGACTCGAGGAGGGAACGGTTCTCGCCGGTGACGTAGTAGATCTTGTCCTGCCCGGGCTTCATCCGCGAGACGTAGTCCGAGAGTGACGTCGACTCGGTCCCCGCGTTCGTGGATTCGAAGAGGCAGAGCGAGAGGATCTTCTCGGCATTCTCGCTCGGGCTCATCGTATCCATGATCCCTTCCTTGAGGACCTTGCCGAACTCCTTCCAGAACGTGCCGAACTTGTCCCCGTCCTCGCGCTTCATCTTGTCGAGTTCGCTCAGGACCTTCTTCTCCAGCTGCTTCCGCATCGCCTTGATCTGGCGGTCCTGCTGGAGGATCTCGCGGGAGATGTTGAGCGAGAGGTCCTCCGAGTCGACGACTCCCTTGATGAACCGGAGGTGCGTCGGCACCAGGTCCTCGCAGTCGTCCATGATGAAGATCCGCTTGACGTAGAGATTGACGCCGCGGCGGTGGTGGAAGTGGAAGAGGTCGTACGGGGCCGAGGACGGGACGTAGAGCAGCATCGTGTACTCGAGCGTACCCTCCGCGTGGTAGCGGATGTGGGTGAGCGGCTCGGTCCAGTCGTGCGACACGTGCTTGTAGAACTCGGTGTACTCCTCCTCGGTGACGTCCTCCGGGCTCCGGGCCCAGATCGCCTTCATCGAGTTGAGCGTCTCGGTCGTCTGGACCGTCTTCTGGTCGTCGCCCGAGCCTTCCGTCCGCTCCACGTCCATCCGGATCGGGTAGGTGACGAAGTCCGAGTACTGCTTGACGATCTCGCGGATCTTCCGCTCCTGGGTGTAGTCCGCGATGCCGTCCTCTTCGTCCACCTTCTTGAGGTGCAGCGTGATCGTGGTGCCGACTTCGTCGCGCTCCGATTCGGCCAGGGTGTAGGTACCGTCACCGGATGATTGCCAACGCGTGGCGTGTTCCTCGCCCGCGCGGCGCGTGGTGAGGTCGACCCGATCCGCGACGAGGAAGGCCGAGTAGAAACCGACTCCGAACTGTCCGATGAGTTCAGCGCTCGGGGCTTCGCGTGATTCCTTCAGCTGGGCCAGGAACTCCTTCGTTCCCGACTTGGCCAGTGTGCCGACGTACTCGACGACTTCGCTCCGGCTCATGCCGACACCGCTGTCGATGATGGAGACGGTGCGGTTCTCTGGGTCTGTCTCGATCCGGATCTCGGGGTCCGAGGGAAAGCCTATCTTCTCGTCCGAGAGCGAAAGGACGCGCCGCTTGTCGATGGCGTCGGACGCATTCGAGATCAGCTCGCGCAGGAAGATGTCCTTGTTCGAGTAGACCGAGTGGATCATGAGGTCCAAGAGCTGCTTGGCCTCCGCTTGGAACTCGTGGCGCTCGATCGTCGCCGTCATCGTTTCCCTCCCTGTCAGGATTCGTTGTCCTAATTGATGCTCAGATGTATCGCGCCAAGGGTTGGCGCGACCAGTGTAGCGTACGGTCCGGTTCTGTCGGTGTCCTACCCGAAGCCACGAGGGGATCCGACGGCAGTCAGACACCACGATCGCATTGGATGCAGATACGGCTGCGCGAGTT
>JAWKQE010000015.1:0-157035 GCA_041390305.1 Candidatus Eiseniibacteriota bacterium | reverse complement strand
GTCTCGGGGCAGGATGCGAAGCAGCGGGCCGACCGCTGGCTCGAGCGGTTCTCTCTGGCGGAGCGGGCCGAGGACAAGGTCGAGTCGCTCTCCAAGGGGAACGCACAGAAGGTGCAGTTCATCGCGACCGTGCTCCATCAGCCGGAGGCGGTGATCCTGGACGAACCGTTCTCGGGATTCGATCCGGTCAATGTGGACCTCGTGAAGAACATCCTGCTCGAACTCCGCGAGGAAGGGATGACCATCATCTTCTCCACGCATCAGATGGAGACGGTGGAGAAGCTCTGCGACTCCATCTGCCTCATCCATCAGGGGCGGAAGGTGCTCGACGGCAAGCTCGCGGAGGTGAAGTCCGAACGCGGCACCGGCGCGATCCAGATCGAGTACGACGGTCGGCCCACCTTCCAACGGGATCCGTCGCTCGTGGCGAGGTTCGACGACTCCGGACGGTTTCTCGAAGTGATTCCCGCGGATGGAGTCACGCCGCAGCGGATCCTCGAGGCGGCCGTGGGGGAGCTCCAGATCCGGCGCTTCCAGGTGATGGAACCGTCCCTCCAGCAGATCTTCCTCGAAGCGGTCGGCGTGGTTGGTGAAGAGCGGAAGCAGCTGTCCGCTCTCGTGCAGTAGGAGGTTTCGGGCCATGAAGAAGATGTGGACGGTGATCCGTCAGGAGTACATCAATCGGGTTCGGAACCGGGGCTTCCTCATCGGCACCGTGCTCCTTCCCATTCTGATGGCGGCGCTCATGTTCCTTCCCGCCGCACTCATGACGGTCGACGTGGAGCGCGCCGCGCGCTTTCCCGTGGTCGACTCCACGGGAGTCATCTTCGCGGACTTCACGGCGTCGCTTGCGGACACGAACGGTGCGGGGGAACGTCTCTACCAGTTCGAGGACTTTCTCCGGAGTTCCGCCGACCAGGCCTCGCTCGGCGAGTATCGGAGAGAGCACCCCACGGCCGGGCCGATCGAGTACCTCTCCTCTCAGGTCGAGGCTGGTGAAGTCGGCGGTTTCTTCGTGATTCCGGAGACGTTCGTGGATGGTGGTGCGCCGGCGGCGTTCTATGCCCGGAACGTGTCCGACGACGTTCGGAACCGTCGATTCCGCCAGGTGCTGGACACCACGGCGCGTTCGCTCCGGATCGAAGGGTCCGGCCTTCCCGCGGACGAAGTGGAAGCGCTGGTCAAGCCGACCCGCTTCTCCACGTTCCGCGTCGGCGAAGGGGGAGAGACCGCGGAAGATAGCGGCCAGACGTTCGCGCTGGCGTACATCTTCGCGTTCATCTTCTACCTGCTCCTCGTCATTTCCGGGATCACCGCGATGCGCGCGACCTTGGAAGAGAAGACGGCGCGGACCGCGGAGCTCATGATCTCTTCCGTTCGCCCGTTCCATCTCATGGGCGGGAAGATCCTCGGCATCACGGGGATGTCGCTCACCCAGATCGCCATCTGGTTCCTCAGCGGTGCGATTCTGTTGCAGCAGGGCAAGTCTCTCCCGGGACAGATCGCATCCGTGGCCGAGTTGATCGACTCCGTTTCGCCGTCGCCCGCAGTGATCGCGGTGTTCTTCACGTTCTTCGTTCTCGGCTTCTTGTTCTACAGCGGGCTCTTCGTGTCCGTGGGAGCGATGGTGAACAGCGAGACGGAGGCACAGAACCTCCAGACTCCGGTGACCATGCCGATCATCATCGCGTTCATGATGATGTTCCTCGGGATCCGGAGCCCGGACGGTACGCTCACCACGATCCTCTCGATGGTGCCGTTCTTCTCGCCCATCCTCATGACCGTTCGGGCGTGCGTGATCATGCCGCCGCTCTGGCAGATCGCGCTCTCGGCGGGAATCCTCGTGGTGGGCGCGTGGGGATCGATCTGGATTGCGGCGCGGATCTTCCGGGTCGGGCTGCTCATGTACGGCAAGAAGCCGAATTTGCCCGAACTCGTGAAGTGGATCCGCTACTCGTAGGCTGCTGAGGTGGCACGCCGCCCGGCGCGCTGCCTGGCGGGACGCGGATCGTTGCATCGCCGGACGGGCGAGACCGCCGCGCTCAGATTCCGAGAGGTGGGGGCCGCAGTGATCCGAGCCGCCGGAAGGGGCGGGCGTGCGGGGGCGGGCGTCGTGACCCCGCACGTATCCCCGTCAGACGATCGCGCCTGCGATCTTGGCCGCGAGGGCGGCGCCTGCTTCCCGGTCCAGGGTGCCGATCGGCTCCCAACCCACTCCAAGACCGCTGCCATCGTCGTACTTCGGAATGATGTGGAAGTGGACGTGGAAGACGGCCTGGTGGGCGGGGGCGCCGTTGTTCTGCAGGATGTTGTAATGCTGACACCCCGTCGCCTGCATCACCGCCCGGGCGATCCGCGGGAGTACGCGTCCGATCGCCGCGGCCGACTCGTCCGAGAGCTGATCGACCGTCTCCGCCGGCTCGACCGGAATCACGAGCGTGTGACCAGCACTCAGTGGGCTGATGTCCAAGAAGGCGAGGACGTGGTCGTCCCGGTAGACTTGGTGACAGGGGATCTCTCCGGAGAGGATCTTCTGGAAAATGGTATCTGCCATGCGCGGAACGCTACCACGGAGTATCCTCGCGCGTCGACGCGTCTGATCAGCCGAGGTCCCCTGGCGTACGTCCCGACCGGCGTGCCCTGTGGACGTTCGCGATTCAGTCCCAGGTGAGTCCAAGGTGTAGGAGCCGAAGCCGACGATGACCGAACGTGTGACCGAGAACTCCGCCCACTTCATCGATCCGGCCGGATCGAACCGGGATGCCATGCGGTCCCTCGGGTACCGGTTCGTCGATCTGCTCGTGGACGTCGCCTCGAACTCCCTGGCCCGGCCCGCGTTCGATCGTGACGCCGCGCCCGAACCCGGGCCGTACCATCCGTCGGAGGAAGGGCGTCCCGTTGCGGAGCTGATGGACGAGCTGGGTCCGATTCTCAGCGCGAGCCTCAATCCGGCGCATCCGGGGTACATGGGCCACATGGACACGCTGGCCTCGGCTGTCGGGATCTTCTCGGACGCGCTCGTCTCGGCCGCGAACAACAACATGCTCTCCTGGGAGATGTCGCCCGTCTTCACCGCCATGGAGCGGCAGATGACGTCCTGGTTCACGGGGCTCTTCGGGTGGGAGCGGAGCGAGACGCTCCCGAGTGGAGGCGAGATTCCTCAGGATCAGGCGGTCCCCTTCGGACAGCTCGTGAGCGGGGGGACGCTCGCCAACATGACCGCAATGCTAGTCGCGCGGAACGCTCTTGGAGGCGACACGAAGCAGGACGGACTCGCGCGGCTCGACGCGCCGCCGGTCTTCCTCGCGACCAAGAACGCACACTTCTCGTTCGCCAAGGCGGCCAACCTCCTCGGGCTGGGGAAGGAGGGGTGGGTCGGGCTACCGACCGACGAACACGGTGCAGTCCGCATCGACTCGATCGGGCCGGCGCTGGAGCGGGTGCGCCGCGAGGGGCGTCGTCCGTTCGCGCTCGTCGGCGTGGCCGGCACGACCGTCACGGGGACGATCGATCCCCTTCCGGAACTCGCCGACATCGCGGAGCGGGAGGGTCTCTGGTTCCACGTCGACGCGGCTCTGGGCGGCGCGATCGCGGTCTCCGATCGACTCCGCCCGCGGCTCGCCGGGGCCGAACGGGCGCGGTCGATCACGTTCAATCCGCAGAAGTGGCTCTTCGTGCCGAAGACCTGCGCCTCGATCCTCTTCCGCGACGGACGGGACGTGGACACGCACCTCCGTGAGGCGTTCGTCTACGGAACGTCGCACCGAAGAGAGCACGGTTCGCACTACAACCTGGGTGAGTGGACGCTCCAGGGAACCCGTCGCGTGGACGTCCTCAAGCTCTACCTGACGCTCGAGCACATCGGTCGGACGCGGCTGGCCCGGATCATCGAACGACACCTGGATCTCGCCGCCTACCTGGCGGAGCGGATCGACGGGCACGACGAACTCGAGCTCCTCACGCGGCCGGACCTCAACATCGTCAACTTCCGGTATCGGGGCCCGTCGCCCTGGGACGACTGCGAGAAGGTCGCGCTCCGCTGCGACCGGATCACTGCATCGATCCAGCGATCGGTCGAAGACTCCGGACTCGGTTGGCTGAGCCTGCCGGAGTATCGCGGGCGCCGCTATCTCCGGGCCGTCATCCTCCACCCCGACACGGACGAACGGCGGCTCGACGCGATCCTGGACGAAGTGGTTCGCGCCGGGCGGGAGGCGCTCCGGACCGTCTGAACGATCAACTCGAGCGGCCCGGCGGAAGCACCGGCGCACGCCCGGGATCCGCGACAAAGTGGACGCGGCGGCGTGGTCCTATTCTTCCCGACCCGACAGGCGAAGCGCGAGCGCAAGATTCCGGCGGAGTGGTTCAGACTCGGGCAAGGCCGCGACGGCCGGCTGCAGGAGTGTGACGACCTCCTCGAACCGCCTCTCCTGTCCGAGCAGGGCGCTCAGACTGATCAACGTCTGCTCGTGGTTCGGGTCGACCGCGAGTGCTCTGCGCCAGTGAGCTTCCGCGTCGTCGGTCCTTCCGGAGTCCAGCTCGAGCGTTCCGGTCTCGAAGAGAAGTCTCGTCCATGCGATCCGTCCGTGGTCGGTCTCGTAGGTGGGACGTCCCCGGTCGACGGCGTCGATGGTGCGGTGGTAGAGGGCCAGGGCTTCGTCGGCGCGACCCTGGGTGCGGAGGAGGAACCCTCGATTGATCGCGATGGCCACGTTTCGCGGGTCGCGCGAGAGCGATGTCTCGAGCAGAGTCGCTTCGCTTCGCCATTCCGTCGTCCGCGCGCGGGAGACGGTGAAGGCGACGAGGCAGAGCAACGCTCCACCGGCGAGGGCGGCGACACGGGCGGCACGACGAACGCGTGACGATGCGTGGAGCGACGCGAGCGCGGGGAGGGCGATCGCGAGACCGACCGACGGCAGGTAGAGATACCTCTCCGCGAGGAGTGGGCTGGAGGGAGGAACGAGCAGCCACGCCGGGAGGAACGAGAGAGCGCACCAGGCCAGCCCGAAGAGGGCAGGAGTTCGGAGCCGCCAAGCGGTAGAGAGCAGCGCCGCGAATGCGGCCACGCCAGCGCCCGCCCAGAGGTAGCGTGGATCGAGTCCGGAGCCGAGGTCGACGAGGGGATGGAGGTCGAGGTTCGGCCTGAGGCCGGCGCCCGCGGGCAGGCACCAGGTTCGCACGTAGGTGCCGAGGACGAGCAGAGCGCGTCGTGCGTCGAATCGAAGCCCGGATTCGTCGGCGAACACCGAGGGAAGAGCCGGGCCGGATGCGACGGTGGAGAAGCGGAGGGCCGCGTACGCGAGGAGGGTGAGGGCGAACCCGGCGACCACGAGCTTCATTGCGACCGGACCGGTTCCTTCCTCCTGCGTGGGAGCGGTTCGCAGCGAGGCTCCGGCCCAGCCTCCGGCCCGGGCTCCGGCCCAGCCTCCGGCGCCCGTACGCGGCCGGGCGCTCCGCACGATCACTGCGCCCACGATCAGGAACGCGATGGGAATCGCGGTCTCCTTTGCAAACATCGCGAGCCCGAGGAAGACGACGACACCGGCGGAGCGCAGGATCCGCCCCTGCCCAGGAACTGGGTGTCGTGGCAGGACGGCTTGCGTGGACGCGGCCCTCGGCGCGGCGCGCCCCTCTTGGTCGGCGCCCACCATCGCGAGGAGAGCGGCGACCACGAGACCGAAGGCGGCGAGAAGGTCGCCGAACCCCGACATCCACGCGACCGCTTCCGTCATCGCGGGATGGAGCAGGAATGCGCATGCCCCGAACGCCGCCATCCCCCACGAGGCGCCGGCCGACCGCGCGAGACGGGCCAACCCGAGTCCGATCATCGTGTGGAGCAGCACGGAGGCGACATGGACGATGCGAAGGGACGGAGCGGCATCCTCGGCCGGCGGGCCGGTCGCCGCCCGGAGGGCGATCGTGGTCACCGGACGGTAGAAGAGTTCGAATGGGGTGAACGGCTGCCGAAACGCTTCGAGCACCGGCGTTCGGGCCGAGATCGTCGGATTCTGCTCGAGGAGGAGGTGGTCGTCCCAGACCGGTCCACCGGAGAGCGCCGGTCCGTAGGCGGCGAAGGCGAGAGCGAGGAGGAGAACCCCGAGGCCGATCCCGCGGAGCGCGGCGGCACCCGATGTCCGTGATGGTGAGGCCGGACGTGGCGACTTCGCAGCGGGTACGGACGTTCGGTTCATGTCTCGCCAAGGATACGTCGGGCGAGTTTTCTCGCCGCGACCTATTTTTCCTGCAACCCCTTGCGGTGCCATTTCGTACGGATCAGTGGGGGAATGCACTCGCGCGGAGTGCAACTTCGAGGGGAGATGAACCAATGATGCGATCGACGCGACTCGGAACCGTCTGTGCCGGAATGGTATGTGTGGCCGCCGTGGCTGTCTGCGTATCGATTGCTCCCGACGATGCTGCGGCGAGAGGGCCCAGGCTCGCCGCTCTGGATGGTTTCCACCGGCCCGCCACCCGCAGTTCGGTGTTCGTGCTGCCCGCGCCGACCCAGCTCGAAATCGAAGCCGTGGGTGCGGGGGACCGGCGCGGACGTGGCTTCCTGGCCCACGCCTGGATTCTCGATCTGGATACCCGGCAACCCGTCTGGACCCAGCAGGACGCGGACGGCGATTGGGATCGGCGGAGTGAGAACTGGACCACCCACGAACAGGTGACTCTGCCGGCCGGCAACTACGCCCTCTACTTCTCGGCCCATGACGGCGTGCTTCCGATCGACGCGGAGTTCAAGATCCTCGGCGTCCAAATCGGCCGGATCCGCGGGGACTTCAAGCGCTCTCGTGACTGGGACGACGTGGGAGACCCGGATGACTGGGGCGCTTGGGTTTGGGCGTCGGACGACGACTTCCGGCCGCTCCCCGTGCCTGCGGAGACACCCGAACCGTACGCCGACGCCGCCATCCGGCTGCTCGGGCTCGGTGACGGGCAGATGGAAGAGGTCCGCTTCGATCTCTCTTCCCAGACCGACCTCGAACTCCGAGCCACGGGCGAGTACATCGATGGGAGTCGCTACTTCGCGGATACGGCGTGGCTCGTCGACTGCGATACCTGGGAACGGGTCTTCACGCTCACCGAGGAGACGACCGAGCCCGCCGGTGGCTCGGAGAAGAATCGTCGCTTTGCGGGACGCATCCGCCTCGAGCCGGGGAGCTACCTCCTCGGGGTCGCGACCGACGACTCCCACTCCAGCAAGGCCTGGAATGCCGAGCCGCCCTGGGACCCTGACGCGTGGGGCGCGGCCCTCTGGGTCGCGGATCCCGGAGAGCGTTCGTCCTTGACCGTTCACGAAGGTGCGCCTCGTCCCGAACCGGCCGTCGTGATCGACCGTGTACGGAACGACGAGTTCCGATCCGAGCGGTTCTACCTGACACGCGAGGCCAAGCTGCTGGTCCGCGGCGCCGGGGAGCAGACCGACGCGGACGAGGAGTTCGCCGATGCCGGTTGGATCGAGCGGGTGTCCGATCAGGAGGAGATCTGGTCGATGAACGGCCGTGTTTCCTACCCCGCGGGCGGCGCCCGGAAGAACCGCCTCGTCGAGGAGGCCGTCGTTCTACCTGCCGGAGACTATCTCCTCTGCTACGCGACGGATGGTTCCCATGCCTATCGGAGTTGGAATCAGGAGAAGCCGTTCGACGCGGACTTCTGGGGCATCACGGTGGCCGAGGTCGATCCCGGCGGCGACCCCGCCCTCCATCCGGGCGGCAGTGGGGACGCGGGCGCGCTTCTCTCCATCGCTCCGGTCGGGGACGACCAGCACATCGTCAAGAAGTTCGAGGTCAGTGAGACGACGCGGGTGCGCCTCCTCGCTCTGGGCGAGGGGACCGATGGGGAGATGCACGACTACGCCTGGTTGGCCGACGGCTCCGGTCGTCCGGTCTGGAAGATGGAGTACGACGAGACCGGCCGCGCCGGTGGGGCGGTCAAGAACCGCCAGATCGAGGTGAACCTCGAACTCCCGCCCGGGATCTACGAACTCCACTACGAGACGGACGGCAGCCACGCGTTCGGAGACTGGAACTCCGCGCCCCCGCGCCGTCCACATCTCTGGGGCGTCACCCTGTTCGAGTTGCCACCTCGGAACCCGTGAGTGGGCACCCCGGAGCCCGAGACCCGATCGTCCCGAGCTCGGAGGGCCGTCACGTCAGTCGACCAGTTGGATCTTCCTCACGTCCGTACGGTCGCCCGCTCTGAGGCGTGCGAGATACGTTCCGCGAGCCCAACCGCGATCGAGCGCGTAGGGAAGTTCGTGGTGTCCTGCTCCGAGTGAGCCCGCCTCGATCGTGTCGAGCTTCCGTCCGTGGACGTCGAACAGCTCGACCGTGACCGGCGAGTCCTGGGTCAGCTCGAACGAGAACGTGACCTCACCCCGAACCGGGTTCGGCGCCGTGCGGAGGGCGAGACCGGTTCGTGCCGGCTGCTCCTGATCGGTGACGTCCGCCGGGTCCGCGAGTGCGTAGTCCCACATGCCGCGACCATAGGTGCCGAAACGGACCGAGTTGATCTCGGGCACCCACTCGACGCTCCAGTACGTCGTGAGGGGCGCCTCGGTGCCCATGATGCTCTCCCATTCTCCGATGCCGGCGTTGTAATGGAAGGCTCCGACTTCAGTTGCGGCGAACAGTTCATCCTCGTTCACGCCGCCCAGGACGAGTTCGTAGACGAGTGTGTTCGGGAGTCCGGTACCGATGCCCTCCCAGCTGGCGCCTCCGTCGGTCGTCTTCCAGACGGGATGGCCGAGGTAGCCGTTGCCGCCCACGTAGGCGAGGTTCCGGTCGCTCGGCGATCCGACGATCGACGTTCCGTGGAACCAGTGGCCGTTCGGTCCGCGAGTCGGGTTCGTGAACGTGGCGCCGCGATCGTGGGAGTACCAGATCTGGCCGGTGTCCATGGTGAGGTACCAGTAGTCCGAGTCGGCCGGAGAGATGCACATGCCCGAGAGCGAACCACTGCCGAAGCTCTGCGGGTTGAGGGTGATGTCGAAGGTGTAGCTGGTGCCGACCCGTTCGTACTTGTAGAGGCCGTCGCCGAGGAAGTAGAACGTGCCGACCGCATCCGGATCCGCGCAGAGCGGAGGGAGCCAGAGGTGGTTGGGGGTCGGGAAGTCGCCCAGGTTGAGGAGTCCAGGCGGGCTCACCTCCTGCTTCTGGAGGAGGATGAAGCCCGGGTAGACGCAGAACGCGAGGTTGTGGTCGCGCACGGTGGAGACGATGTGCGCGTAGTCTCCGCTGATGTGCTGGGTGAACTGGAGGTACGGCGTGCCGAGGCCCGGGACCGACTGCTGGTAGCCCTGATCCTGCGCGCCGCCCAGGACCAGGTACGGGTCGGTCTGGCTCGTGTAGGTGTCGTAGTACTGGCTGATCCCGACGCCCTGGAGGCAGAGGTTCTGCACCGTCGCTCCGTTGTCGTAGCTCACGTAGGTGCCGCCGTCGGTGTTGATGAAGAGGGCCGGCTGCGCTCCGACCATGGCGGCGTCGAGGCCGCGGATGTCGGCGTGGAGTCGGTTGGCCGGATCTCCGTAGTACGCGCCCCAGCTGTTGAACTTCGTGAAGGTGCCGCCGCCGTTCACCGACCGCCAGCACTCCACGCCGCCGTAGAGCACCGTGTTCGGGTCCGAGATCGAGACCATCATCTGGTCCCACATGTCGCTCGGGGTGTGGCGGAGCGTCCAGGTGACGCCGGCGTCGCTCGAGCCGTAGAGCTTGTAGGCACCGGATTCCTTGATCATCGCGTAGAAGGACGGCGCCCCCGCCTCGCTGCCGTCGAGGATGACGTCGTTGACCGTGCCGGTCGTGGGGACGGTGCCGAGCTGGGTGAAGGTCGTTCCGCCGTCGAGCGACCGGTACATCTTGTTCCCGGAGAGCACCCAGACCGCCCCGCCGGACTGGCGGTCGATCCAGACGTCCGCGCGCGGGTTGGCCGGGAAGATGTACTTCATCTCCCAGTCGAGCCCGCCGTCGTCCGAGCGGTAGAGGAGGAACCCGTAGTCGTATCCGCCTCCGCCTTCCCAGTTGTTGCGGGCGCGGGTGAGGAGATAGACGCGGCCTGGTTGGGAGACGTCCCGGACCATCCGCTTCGCTTCGTAGAAGTCCGAGGGGAGATTCGTGGGGACGAACCAGATGGCTCCGTCGGTCGTCGAACTGTGGAGCTGTGCGACACCGCCTTCGTTAGAAAGGATGTGAAGGACCTCGTTCGAGCCACCCGCGTCGGGGGAGACGAGGATCTGGTTCACTTCGTAGCCGAGCCCGTCGGAGATCGCGGACCAGTTCGTTCCGTCGATGTCACCCCGCCAGGAGCCGCCGTTGGCCGAGCCGATGTAGAGCCGAGTCCCGTCGACGCTCGGGCACGCGGACCGGGAGTGTCCGGCCTGATTCGCGGATCCCACCTCCGTCCAGTTCGAGGTGCGGAGACCGTTCTCGATGTCGGCGTAGCGGGTGAGGGCGAGCTCGGTCCGGTGGCCGCGGTCGATGGCGCGCCAGTCGACGCCAGGTGCGGCGTGCATCGCCTCGATCCACTCCGCGCGGGCTTCCTTCTGCTCCCGGCCTTCGTCCTGGTCCGCGGCGACTTCGGTCGGCGCGGGCGTGTGCGTTCCGTCGACCGCGATCGGCTGGGCCGTCACCTCGCCGACGTGGATCCCGAACGGGGTCGGCTCGCCGGATCGATGGAAGGGGCCGAGCGGAGTGCCCTGCGAGTAGAGGAGAGCGGCTCCGGCCGACGCGACGGTGACGGCGGTGAGGACGAGTGGAAGTCTACGATGCATCGAGAGGCCTCCCGGGCGCGGATGGGGAGAGAACAAGGGGCCGCCCAGGGGCGGGCGGCGGATTGCCATCCCAGGAGTCTATCATCCGGCCGGGGCCGATCGCACGGGTGATGGCGGGCGCTAGTTCCGGTAGACCTCGATCCAGTGTTCCTGGAGGTCCATCATCGCGCGTACGTCCCAGATCGAGCCGGCGTCCGCGTTGAGGAGGATGCTGAACGCGACCACGGCGCCGCCCCGGTCCTCGAAGTAGCCGGCGAGGCTGCTGACGCGGGTGTCGGAGAGCGTGCCGGTCTTCGCGAAGATCACCGGTTCGTCGCCGCCGCGGAACCGGGAGCGGGCGTCCCCGGCTCGCCCGGACCCGGGAGGGACGCGAGCAGCTTCGGCTGATAGGCGAGTTCGTCCCACGTGCGGACGAGGAGCGACGTGAGCAGGTGTGCCGTGAGGCGGTTGTCGACCGAGAGTCCGCTGCCGTCGAACACCTGGCACCCGTCAGCGGCTCCGGGAACCGCCTCGCCCAGCCAGCTCGTGAGCGACCCACCGGCGTCCGCCAGCCGCATCCGCACCATCCGTTCCCGAGCCTCGACATCGAGGTCGGAGGTCGCTCCCTCGGTCGTTCGGGGTACGTGGGTCTCTCCGGGACGACGGCCCTCGCCGAGCGGCGCGGCGCCGATGGGCGCGCCCTCCATTCCCGCGCCGGCCAGGTCGGTCATCCGTGCGGCGGACCACTTGCGGTGGACGGCGAGCGCGAGTTGGTTCGCGGTGAAGTTCGAGGAGTAGCGGTTCATGTTGTCGATCAAGTCAGCGACGGAAACCGATGGGAACGTTGTCCATGGCTCTCCGGAAGGCGGACGGGAGTCGATGCGCAGAGTTCCCGTGACTTCGATCTCGAACTCCTCCAGGACCGCGCGAAGGAGGGTCGCGACCATGGGGAGCGGATAGCGGGCGCGCCGGTACGCGGTCCGCGGTTCGATCCCGACCGGGATGACTCCGCTCACCCGCGCCACCTCGAGTGCGGACTCCGGGAGGATGAATACGGGGTCCACTCCCACCGAGTCCGTGGGCGCGGCTTCGATGCGCGAGACCCAGTCCTCGTAGCGGAGCCCTTCCGGGGTGGACTCGAGGGTGAGCGACCAGTCGAGCCGTCCGCCGGGAGCGCCGGTCCGGAGGCCCGCGGCGTCGACGGCGAGGTAGGAGAGGTCGTACGGGTCGCCGGTGATCGTGGCCGGTGCGCCCGGGCCGGTGCCGGGTGCGACGTGGAGGGTCAGGCTGTTGAAGTTCGCCGCCAGGCCGGAGGGACGCGCGGCATAGGAGCGGTCGGTGTCGCCCAGGCTTCGCGACGCGGTCGGGTCTTCCAGGGGAAATCCGGAGGCGTGGACGATGAGGTTCCCGTTCACCTGATGCAGCCCGGCGGAGCGGAGCTGGTGCGCCAGGAGCCAGAGACGTTCGGTGACGAGGAACGGGTCACCGTTGCCCTCGAAGCCGAGGTCGCCTTCCAGCACTCCGTCCAGGATCGGCCCGGTGCGGTGGATCCGCGTCTCGAAGGTGTAGGCGGCGCCGAGGACTTCGAGTGCGGCGGTTGCGGTGACGAGCTTCGTGACGCTTGCGGGGATGAGTGGCGCCAAAGGGGCGACCGCCACGGCGGGGCGTCTCTCGGCCGCCTCCAGCGGCACGAACTCCATCGCGAAGTGGAGGCCGCTGGCGCGCTGCGAACCCAGCAGTTCTTGGACTTCCTGCACGAGTTCGCGTGGAGAGGCAGACGCGACGTTGGATCCGAAGGCGAGGCAGGCCGCCGCCAGGAGTCCAAAGGTGGCAACGCGCCCACGGGAGCGCGGGGTCTCGGCCCAAACGAACATCATCGGGGGTGGTCCTTTCCAGTGTGCTGCGCGCGTGGGGTCCGTCCCTGGCAGTCGCTGCCTCCCGATCATGCCAGGGCCGGGATTCAGAACGGAAGGGAGGCGTTTTCGCACTGCCTTTTGCGGCATCGAAGGGCCAATCGCGATACGCTCGATACTTCCAATCGATGTGAATCCTGGGTGAGACTCCGGGTAGAGCCGAAGCCACCGGTCAAGGTCACGAGGTGATGGGGAAGACCGAACGAACACTGACGAGGGCCGATCTCGAACTCCTGCACGAATCGCTCACCTACATGCGGAAGCGCGTCTTCGAGCAGGCCGAGGTCGTGAGAGTTCGCGGGATGATCGAACGGATCGAAGACCTCCTCCTCGACGCGCCGGAGCGGGCCCACTTCCGGCTCTCCCCGCCCGAGATCGAGACCTTGGAGCGACAGGTGCGGGCCTACTGCGAGGCCATGACCCAGCGCGGCGCCTCGGCCGAAGCTCGGGACCGCGCACGGCAGCTCGAACGACTCTCGGCGCGGATCGCAGGGCGGTCCGAGGGTCGCGGGAGCTGGTGGCGCCGGCTGATCGGCAGATAGTTCGGAGGAATCGTGCGATTCAGTGAAGCCTACTCCCCCGGCACCGCGATCGAGGCGGGTTGGGGTGCCCTGAAACGCGCCCCGCTCCCGTTGCTCCTGGGTGCCGTCATTCTCATGCTCTCCGGGTCCCACTGCGGGGTCGACTCGGATGATTGGCGCGACATGCCCCGCTGGGCCTGGGACTTCCTCGGCGTCGCCATCCTGAGTGGCGGCGTCTTCAGCCTGCTCTTCTTTGCGCTCCAGGTGTTCGTCACTCCCGGGTACCTCCGGGTGGCGGGGCGCGCGGTCTACGGGCAGCGGCCGGAGTTCGAGAAGCTGTTCGGGTCCGGAGACCGGTTCTTCGACATGCTGCTCTGGATGCTCCTTCGCATCGCGCTCCTGGTCGGGACGGCGTTCGCGCTCTCTCTGCCCCTCCTCCCACTCGGGCTCTTCGGTGGCGCCGCGGCCCTCATCGGGTCGGGACGGTGGGAGCACTGGGACGGAGTCGGAGTCGTCTTCGTGATGATCGGGGTGCTCTACCTGCTCCTGTTCGCTCTCCCCGTCTTCCTCTACGTCGAACTCGGGCTCTACTTCGGTCGCTTCGCCGTGGCGCTCGAGAAGAAGGGGCCAGGTGACGCGCTTCGTCTCAGTTGGTCGCTCGCGAGCGGGAACCGGCTTCGGCTCCTCCTCTTCCGTGCCGTGATGTTCCTCGTGTTCTTCGTCGGTCTGTTCGCGTTCTTCATCGGGTCGATCGTGACGCGTGCGATTGCCGACTCCGGGAGCGTGGGCGCGTTCCTCGCGCTCCGGCGGGGAGCCTGGCCGAACCTCGCCACGATGTCGTACGAGTCCGGCACCGGCCACCGCCCTGGCCGCGTCACGGGCGCGGGAGCGGGAGGACCTGTGCCGCAGCCTCCAACGCCGCCCGGCGCGGCCGAGGAGCCCCCGCGGCCGGCTCCTCCACACACACCGAGCGCTCCGCCTCCACCTCCGCCGCCCGGCTCGGGAGACTGACGTGACGTTTCGGGAAACGGACCTGCTTCTCGCGATCGAGACGTCGTGTGACGACACCTGCGCCGCGGTGCTCCGGGGCGATCGCACCGTGCTCTCGAACGTCGTCGCCCGACAGGACGTGCACGAGGAGTACATCGGAGTCGTGCCCGAGCTCGCGTCGCGGGAGCACCTGAGACTGCTCCAGCCGACGGTCCGGCGCGCACTCGAACTGGCCGACGTTCGCCTGGAGGACATCACCGCGATCGCGGTGACCCACGGCCCGGGCCTCATCGGTTGCCTCCTCGTCGGGCTCGCGGGGGCGAAGGGGCTCGCCATGTCGCGGGGCATCCCGCTCGTCGGCGTGAATCACATCGAAGGCCACCTCTCCGCGATCCTGGCCGAGCGGGACTGGGATCCTCCGTTCGTCGGCCTCGTCGCGTCCGGCGGGCACACCGAGCTCGTCCACGTGCCGGAATGGGGACGCTACGAACTCCTCGGCGCGACGCGCGACGACGCGGCGGGGGAGGCGTTCGACAAGGTGGCGAAGATGCTCGGCCTCGGGTTTCCCGGCGGGCCGCTCGTCGACAAACTCGCCGCGAACGGGAACCCGAAGGCGTTCCGGTACCCGCGCGCCTGGCTCGACAAGGACGCGCCTCTCGACTTCTCCTTCAGCGGTCTCAAGACCGCGGTGAAGTATCACGTCGAGAAGGAGGGTGTCCTGGACGGGGACGTGGAGACTCCGGAGGCACAGGCCTTCCTGGCCGACGTGTGTGCGTCCTTTCAGGCGGCGGTGATCGAAGTGCTCGTCGGGAAGATCGAGCGCGCGTGTGCGCTCACCGGAACGAAACGGATCCTCCTCTCGGGCGGCGTCGCCTGCAATCGGGCGCTGCGCGAGGCGGCGAGCGAGCTCGGCGCGCGCATCGGCGGGGAGGCCGCTTATCCCGCACCTCGTTACTGCGCGGACAACGCCGCCATGATCGGGGTCGTGGGGTTGGCCCGGCTCCGTGCAGGCGAGTTCGATGGCCTCGACCTGCCGGCCATCGCGAACCTCGACGACCTCACCTTCGGGAGCCGCTGGGTACAGACGGTCTGACCCACGGGCGTTGGGGACGCCGGCCGTGTTGTCGGTCTCGGAACCGCCTGATAGAGTCAGACCATCGCTCGCCGCTGGGAAGCGGGCCAACGTCCTGCCCGGTCGTGAGTGCCAGGGATCGCACGGAGGCGCCGGACGCGACTCTATCGGGGAATGCACATGGATCGCTTCGTCTCCGTAGTCCGGACCCGCGTATCTCGTCGCCTGCTCCGGCGAACCGTCTTCGTTGCGTGCGGAATCCTTCTCGGAGTCCTTCCGGGACTTCTGCCCGGCGCGTCGTACTCCGTGGAAACGGCTCCCCCTTCCGGCCCCGGCGCCGCGCTCGGCGACACGCCCCCCACGGTGAGCATCGAGGTTCCGGGTGGCGGCGAACAGTACGAAGGCGGGAGTCGGCAGAACATCGAGTACACCGTGTTCGATGCCGACGAGCAGCCGCTCACGGTGACGATCGAACACTCGACGAATGGCGGCACGTCCTGGCAGCAGCTCCTCGCGACCACGAACACGAACGGCAGTTTCGCGGTGGGCTGGGACGTTCCGAACACGACCTACGCGGACGGACGGGTGCGGGTCACGGCGAACGACGGTGTGACAGGACCGGTTCTCACCGTTTCGAACGCATTCTCGGTCGTTGCGGTCGGGAGCGGTACCAACACCCTCACGGTCGGGACGAACAGCGGAGGGGTCGGCAGCGTCGCCACACTCTCGGTCGGTCTCGCGAACGATGACGTGGTGAAGCGCCTCGAGATGGATGTCGTCTTCGATCCGGAGATCCTCTCCTTCCAGGGAGTGAGTCGGCTCGGGCGCGCCGTGGCGTTCGAGGACACGAGCTTCGTCGTCACCGACGGAACCGTTCGGGTGCTCCTCGAGCCGCCGAGCGGCCAGACCATCGCGGAAGGGAGTGGCTCGATCCTCAGCCTCTCGTTTCAGCTCGACGCGTCGGGGCAGAGCGACGTCACCCCGTCCGGAGTGGTCCTCACCGGCGTGGCGGAGAACGCGCTCGACGTCACGCCGGTCGCGGGCGTTCTGACCGTGACCGGTGGCGCGGTCCCGGTCATCAGCCTCGTCGCGCCTCAGGGCGGGGAGACGCTCGTCGGCGGCGGGGTAGAGACGATCCAGTACGTGGCTTCTGGTGGGAGCGGTGACCTCTCCGTGACCATCGAGTACTCCGCGAACGGGGGCAGCAGCTACGTGGCGAGTGGAACCGACCTCGTCAATACGGGTGCGTTCCTCTGGTCCGTGCCGACCGCTCCGACCACCGGAGGCAGGATCCGCGTCACGGCGTCGGACGGAACGAGCTCCGCCTCCGACGAGTCGGGTGTCTTCTCGATCACGACCTCGAGCGGTGGGAACGTCCTCGCGGTCGGCTCGGCGGACGGTGCGGGCGGGGCCGTCGTCACCGTTCCACTCACGATGACCAACGCGGACGAGCTCAAGGCGCTCCAGTTCGATCTGCTCTTCGATTCGGGCGTCGTCGCGTTCTCCTCCGCGGAGGCGACCGGGCGAGGCGCAGCCATGGACCTCACCATGCAGACCGTCGCGGTGGGGAGAGCGCGGGGCGTGATGCACTACTCGACGGAGCAAGCGCTCGGAGTGGGCTCGGGTGAGATCGCGACGATCCATCTCCAGCTGCTCGGCACCCGGGGGGCCCAGTCGGTGGTCGAACCGACGGCGATCCTTCTCTCCGACGCCGACGCGAACGAGATCCCGGATGGCATCGGGCAGCCGGGCGTGATCACGGTGACGAGTGATCCGGTCGGTCCGCCGCGCGTCGATCTGTCCGTGCTCCGGAATCCCGGCCGGCCTCGTCATCTCCAGGTCTTCGTCGCGGTGAGCAACGGCTCCGGTGGGACTCCGCAAGTGTCGGCCGGAAGCGCGAACGTGACGATGGCGTCGCTCGGCGGCGGAGTCTTCGTCGGGACGGTGTTCCTCGATCCGTCTGTTACCAGCGTCACGGTGACGGCGACGGATACGGTGGGAGATGCGACGGGTACGGACAGCGAAACGGTCAGGTACTGATGAAACCGGATTGGACGGGGGTATGGATGAGTGAGCGCGTGCGGCACCTCGTGTCGCGGGGTTCCCGCGGACTTCGCCGGCGCGGCGCGGACCGGACGTCGGGAAGAAACTTCGTTCCCGCCACTCTTCTCGGACTCGTGCTGCTCTCGGGCGTGGGCTGCGCTGACCGCGAGAGGCTTCCGCTCACTCCCGAGGAGTTCACGGCACGCGGTTGGGAGAACTACTCCGCGGGCGAACTCGACCGGGCGGTGGAGGACTTTGGGCGGGCAATCGGCATCGACGGCGGTTTCGGTCCGGCCTATGTCGGGCTCGGTTGGGCACAGCTCGGCCTGGCGATGAGTCCTTCCGAGATGGGGACCGCCGCCGCGACGTTCGGGACCGCGGCCGCGAGTCAGAGCGGCCCCGAAGTCGATGCGGGGCGGGCGGCCGCCGAGCTCGGTGCCGGCGACCTCGCTGCTGCCGTCACCTACGCCCAAGCGGCGCGATCGGAAGGAAGCTTCACGTTCGCGCATCGCCCCAGCATCGATACGACGGACCTCTTCCTCATCGAAGCCTTCGCCTTCGCCGCGCAGGGTCAGTTCGAGGACGCACTGGCCGCGGCGGATGCCGCCCCGGTGACGGACAGCGGCATCACCGCCGCGGACTCGGGTAGCTGGCAGGTCGATGGCACGTCCTATCCGACGTTCGAGAGCGCGGTCCTCGCCTTCTTGCACCAGCTTTCCGAGGAGTACGCAGGATGACCCGAGAGCGTCGACCGAGTTTCGGGGATACCGACTGCCGAAATGCGATTCCGGGTGCCGCCCGCACACGGACTACTCTCCCGCAGTGCGTGTCGCCCCGCCGCGTCTCCAACGGCCGCGTCTCGAGCCGCCGCGTTTCGTACCGCCGCGTCTCGTTCGCACTGTCGTCGATCCTCGTGGGAGCGGTTCTCGCCTCGGCTGCATCCCTCCCCTCGCCAGCGTGGGCGGCGGACTCCGCACGGCTCAGGACCCTCGGCGTGGAGCGGGTGGAGAGCATGTCCGCCGCAAGCCGCGCGAAGCTCGATCCGTCGATTCTGGCCGCGCTCTCTTCGTCTCGGGAGTCGGTGCGGGAGCTGGAGGCTGCCGGGCGGAGTCTCGCCATCTACGGCACCTCGCCGGAGGAGCTGATCTTCCCCGTCCTCATCCAGAGCGATCTCAGCGACGCGGAGCTTGCGGGCCTCGGGGCGAAGACCAGGACCCGGGCGGGGGACATCGTCACCGCGATGGTCGCCGAGGGTGACCTCGACCGGATCGGTTCCCATCCGCTCGTTCACGTGATCGAAGGCTCCTATCGGATGGGGACGTTCCTCGACCAGTCCCTCGCCGCGATCGGTGCGACCAATGTCAATGAGCCGCCCCTCGGCTTCGCGGGGGAGGGCGTGATCCTCGGCCTACTCGACGATGGCATCGACATCACGCACGACGACTTCAAAGATGGTTCGGGTGATTCCCGGATCCTCTACGTCTGGGATCAGGCGGCGGAGAGCGGAACGCCACCGACCGGTTTCGGGTACGGGGCGGAGTACACGAAGGACGACATCGATACCGGGCGCACGGATCTCGACGACTTCGCGAACTACGAAGGGCATGGCTCCCATGTCGCCGGAATCGCGGTGGGCGACGGGTCCGGCGGGAGCGCGGCGGGTACCTATCGAGGCGTCGCCTGGCAGGCCGACATCATCGCGGTAAGGAACTGGGGCTGCGATCTGTTCTGCTATGGGGGCGCACCGTGGCAGTCGCTCTTCGGTGGTGGTTCGACGGTGGAGAGTGTCGACGCACTCAAGTACTTCACTCAGAAGGCGCGCGCGCTCGGCAAGAGGATCGTCGTCAACCAGAGCCAGGGGGTCACGATGGGACCTCACGATGGCTCTTCGCTCTTCGAGACCGCGTACAACAGCTTCATCGCGCAGAACGACCTCATCGTCGTGGTCGCGGCCGGAAACGACCAGACATCGGCCTGGCACAGCGTCGCCAACGTCGGTGCGGGGCAGAGCCGTACCTTCACGATCCGGCACGAGGTCAACTCGGACACGAATGAGCCGTACGACCTCCTGCGGTTCGAACTCTGGTGGGATCCGGGCCAGACCTACGAGGTGACGCTCGTCTCTCCCGGCGGAAGTACACTCGTCCTACCGATCGATACGTCCTCCTCCGGCAGCCCCGTACGCGAGTCCGGGCTCGGCAACGGCAACGTCCTCTACTACACGACGAGGAGCTACCCCGGAAACGCCCAGGGGAACGCCTGGGTGATGTTCACCGGGAACCCGTATCCGGAGCCGATCGAACTGGGCAACTGGCAGGTGCGCGTCCTGTCGACGAACAACTCCGCCGGCGCGGTGCATTACTACGGCGAGCGGGGCCAGTACGGGTTCACGGTTTCGAATCCAAGCCTCGACTCCAACCTCGGGATGCCGGCCTCCGCGGAGAACGTGATCTCGGTGGCGTCGTTCAACACCCGGTTCCGTTGGCCCTCCCTGGGTGGGCCCCGGCAGATCCCGGACAGCAACCCGCTTGGTGCCGTCTCGTCGTTCAGCTCGAACGGACCACGGCGCGGCCGGATCGGTCCCGACAAGCCGGATCTCGCTGCGCCGGGGATGTGGATCGCCTCGGCCATGGCGGAGCGTTCCTCGTGGCCCGCGATCTACCAGATCAACGACGGCGAACATGTCGTGCTGGCCGGAACTTCCATGGCCGCGCCTCACGTCGCCGGGACGATCGCACTCATGTTGGAAAAGGACCCGACCCTCACGCGCGCGCAGGTGAAGCAGTTCCTGATCGACACCGCGGACGACGGTGGTGAGGGCTGGACCAAGACCCTCGGCTGGGGAAAGCTCCGGGCCGACTCCGCGGTCAACGCCGTCGCCGGCGGGACCGGGAACTGCACGCTTCCCGGGGACGCGAACCAGGACGAGAACGTCGACGTCTTCGACGTGGTCTCGACCGTGAACCACATCCTGGGTCGGACGTTCCTCACGTCCGACGGCGAGGACTGTGCGGATCTCGACGGTTCGTCCGGGATCACGGCCGGCGACCTCGGCGCGATCGTGAGCCGGATCATGGCGCAGTCGTTGCCGCGACCGCAGCTCCTCGCCGCATCGGAAGCCCCCGCCTCCCTGGCCTGGGGTGAACTCGTGGACGGAAGCGGATACGCACTCCTCTTCGCGCCGGAGGCACTCGGCGTCGTTTCCTTCGCGTTCACTCTGCCTCGTGGCTTCGAGCTGGACGGAGGGCCGCGAATGGCGGGCACGCGGCCCGGGAGCATCCTCGACTGGAGCGAGGCCGCCGGCGTCTACAAGGTGGTCGCGTATGACCCCGGCGGACAGGTTCTGGGGACCGGAGCGGAGCCGGTCCGGATCGAGCTACCGCTCGTCCAGGTCTGGGACGGGGACGAAACCCTGGACGCTCTTCGTGTCTCGTCCTTCCAGGCGAGCGATCCACGAGGGCGGAAACTCGTCCTCGAGGAGGATGCGACGCTCGGCCTCGAAGGCGGGCCGGGCACGGCGCCCGCGTTGCGCCTGTCGTCATCACCCAACCCGATGCAGGACGTGACCCGCATCCGCTACGAGTTGGCGGCTGGGGAACGCGTCGAGGTCGATGTCGTCGATGCGGCCGGCCGGCGCGTCCGTCGCCTCGCGAGCGGTCCTCAGGTGGGCGGTTCGCACACGATCAACTGGGACGGTCGGGACGAGACCGGCACCGTGGTGCCGGCGGGCGTGTACTTCATCCGCCTGGAAACCGAGAGCGGAATCGACAGTCGGAAGGTCCAGGTCGTTCGCTGATCGGACGGCCACTTCTGGCCCGTCCGGCCGCGGGGAGTGGCCTCGTTCAGCCCCCCGGGCCGCCGTGGAACTGTCTCGTTTCCGCCCCTCGAACCCCGCCCCGTTCGGATCCGGACGCCTCCCCGCATGACCCCTGGGAAGATCTTTCCGCGTGGGGGAACTCCGGTTTCCCACCGTCCCCGGACCTTCCCGGGAACCCCATCTCGGTGCTCAACATCGGCTCCGGATCACCCGATCAGTTCCTCAGGACACTACCGGACGAGGAGCCGATGACAGCACAGCCCAAGATCGTGCCCGAAGTCCCGCAGATCCTGGTCGTCGAAGACGATTCGGACCTGCGCAAGATCCTTCGGGCCATCCTCATGCGGGAAGGTTACAGCGTCCTCACCGCCGGCGACGGCGAAGAGGGCCTCGAAGTCGTGGAAGCACACCATCCGGATCTCATCCTCCTCGACGTCATGATGCCGAAGATGGACGGCCGCGAGCTCTGTCGCCGTCTCAAGGCGAACGTCCGGACCTCGCAGATCCCGATCATCATGCTCACGGCCATGTCGGAGACGAACGACCGGATCGGCGGTCTCGACCTCGGCGCGAACGACTACGTGACGAAACCGTACGAGCAGCGCGAACTCCTCATGCGCGTACGGAACCTCCTCGACTGGGGACGGCTCCAGCGAGACGCCAACCCGCTCACGGGTCTCCCGGGAAACAAGGGGATCGAGCAGCAGCTGCGGTTGCGCCTCGAAACCGGTGGCGACTTCGTCTTCATGTATCTCGACGTCGACCACTTCAAGCCGTTCAACGACTTCTACAGCTATCAGAAGGGCGATCAGATCATCAGGCTGCTCGCCTTCCTCCTTCGTCAGGCGGTCGACGATCTCGGTGCGTCGACGGACTTCGTCGGCCACGTGGGTGGCGACGACTTCGTCGTGATCACCCAGCCGGACCGGGCCCAGCAGGTAGGGGACTGGATCATCCAGCGCTTCGACGAGCAGGTGCCCGAGCTCTACAACGAGGTCGATCGAGAGCGCGGTTACATCGAGACCAAGAACCGTCAGGGCTTGGTCCAGCGCTATCCCATCATGACGCTCACCATCGCTGCGGTCTCCACGCAGAACCAAGGCGCGAGCCATGTGGCAGAGATCTCCGACATCGCGGCGGAACTCAAGCGGTTCGGCAAGAGCCAGAATCGCAGTGTTCTCGTCTGGGATCGACGGGCCGACGGGTAGGGGAGACCCGGAATGCAACTCGACCAAGGCAGAAACGGGCCGAAGAAGCGGATCCTCGTCGTCGACGACGAGATCTACATCGTCCACATCCTCGAGTTCAGTCTGACGATGGAAGGCTACGAGGTCGTGACCGCGTCGTGCGGAGAGGATGCTCTCCGCAAGGCGAAGGAACGGCGGCCCCATCTCATCGTCCTCGACGTGATGATGCCGGGGATGGACGGGCTCGAAGTCGCGCGGCGCCTCCGGGCCGACGGGGAGACGGCGGAAGTTCCGATCCTCATGCTCTCGGCCAAGGGTCGACCGATCGACCGCGAGGCCGGGATCGAGAACGGCGCGGACGACTACATCCTCAAGCCGTTCAGCCCTCGGCGCCTCCTCGACAGGATCCGAAACCTGTTCGAGCGGGACGAGTCCGTCGGCTCGATGGACGAGGCCTCGAACTTCTGATCTTCGCGGAAGCAGGTGCTTCCGCTCCCCCACGTCCTTCCGCTACGGTCGGCCCCCATGCCGACGGAGTCACCACACCTCTACGCGGAAGTCGCCCTGCCGAATGCGCTCCGGCAGACGTTCTCCTACGCCGTGCCCGCGGGTCTCGAGGTCGAACCAGGGCATCGTGTCCGCGTTCCTTTCGGACGTCGGGAGGCGCACGGGTACGTCGTCTCGCTCTCCTCTCAGCGTCCGAACGTGAGAGGGCTCCGTTCCATCGTGGAGTGTGAGCCACCCGAGAAGTTGGTCGAGGGCGAGATCCTGGACCTGACGCGATGGGTGGCGGACTACTACCTCGCACCCTGGGGGCAGGTGCTCGATGCAGCGCTCCCCCCGAACGTCCGGAAGGGAGGGGCGAGGGACCGGAGGCTCAAGGCTCGGGCCGCGGAGCCTGAGGCCGTGACGGACGCTCAAGGGGCACCCGGGGGCGAGGTCGTGGTCGGGGACGACTGGGATCCGGGTGACCTCGATGACCCGCGCTCCGGTGGATCGCGGCCGGGCGTGGTGCTCACGCTGGATCAGGACGCCGCGATCTCCACGATCGGACGGGCGCTCGCGTCCCGTGCCTTTTCGCCGTTCCTTCTCCACGGGGTCACCGGGAGTGGCAAGACCGAGGTCTACCTGCGGCTCGCCGCCGAGGTCGTCTCGTCCGGCGGACAGGTGCTCTTCCTCGTCCCGGAGATCGCGATGGGAGCGCAGATCCTGGCCCGCGTGCAGCAACGGTTCCCGGAGCAGGTCGGGCTCTACCACAGCCAGGCCGGGGATGGGGAGAGGCGGCGCGTGTGGGCGGAAGCCCGAGACGGGCGGCTCCCGATCGTCGTGGGCGCGCGCTCCGCGGTCTTCGTTCCGCTGCCGAACCTCCGGCTCGTGGTCGTCGACGAGGAGCACGAGACCGCGTACAAACAGGAGGAAGCGCCGCGCTACCACGGGCGCGATGTCGCGATCTACCGGGCGCGTCTCGCGTCCGCCGTCGTCGTTCTGGGAACGGCGACTCCGTCCCTCGAGAGCTGGATCAACGCGAACGACGGCAAGTACGCGCACGTGATCCTTCCCGAGCGGATCGACGGACGGCAGAAGGCGAGGGTGACGATCGTCGACATGGCCGAGCACCGGGACGACGACGAACTGCCGCGGCCGAGCGGGAGGGGCATGGGCGCTACTTCTGCGAACCCGGATGGTGCGGCTTCGGCGGGATCGGGCGTCGCGGCTTCCGCGAACCTCGGAGGCGGCGCGGTTGGTTCGGCGGTGGCGACCGAGCGGGGCGGTGGCGTATCCATCTTCTCGCCACCACTCGTTCGCCGGATGCGCGAGCGGATCGAGCGCGGAGAGCAGACGATCCTCTTCCTCAACCGGCGCGGCCACTCGACCACCGTGCAGTGCGCGGACTGTGGGACGAGCGTGTCGTGCGGCCAGTGCGATGTGGTCCTGACCTACCACAAGTCCGACCGGAGACTCCGCTGCCACTACTGCAACTCGTTCCGGCCCGAGCCGGAGAGGTGCGAGGGGTGCGGTGGCGCGCATTTCTTCTACGGGGGATTCGGAACCCAGCGGATCGAGGAGGATCTCCTCGAGCTCCTTCCGGGTGCGCGGATCGAACGGATGGACCGGGATGCGACGAGGAAGAAGGGGTCGCACGCGAAGTTGGTCGAGCGGATGGAGGCGGGCCAGGTCGACGTCCTTCTGGGGACGCAGATGGTCGCCAAGGGGTTCGACTTCCCGCGCGTCACCCTGGTCGGAGTGCTCCAGGCAGACCAGGAGTTTCTCCTGCCCGACTTCCGCGCGGGCGAACGCGGGTTTCAGGTTCTGACCCAGGTCGCGGGAAGAGCGGGGCGTGGGACCCTCGCCGGTGAGGTCGTCCTGCAGACCTTCCAACCGACCCACTACGTGATCCAGGCGGCCGTTGCCCAGGACTACGCGCTCTTCGCGGACACCGAGCTGGACTTCCGGCGGGCACTCGGCTACCCGCCGTTCCGGCGGCTCGTCCACCTCCTCGTCGACGGACCGAACGAATCCCAGGTGGAGAGCCGGGCCGATGCGCTCGCCGATTTCCTGACCCGGCGGATCGCCGCCTCGCGGGCGCCGCTCCGCACCGTCGGACCTGCCCCGATGCCGATCTCCCGGCTCAAGGGGCAGTACCGGTGGCACCTCGGACTGATCGGGAAATCGCCACGGCTCCTCCACGAGTTCGCGCTCACGGCGCTCTCGGAGAAGCCTCCACGCGGACTCTCTTCGACCCGCGTTCTGGCCGACGTCGATCCTGTCTCGATGGTGTAGTCTCCCGCCCATGTCTTACATCCATGCCGACCTGATCTGTTTCGACAACGACGGAACGCTGTTCCGTTCCGAAGAAGTGGCGAACCCGGCGATCCAGCGGACGTTCCGCAGGTTCGTCGAGGCGCGCGGAATCGACGCGGAGGTTCCGACCGATGCGCGGATCCTCGAGCTGACGGGACAGCCCGGGCCGGTCTTCTACCGGGAGATCCTGCCGGCCGCCATCCAGCACCTGGCCGAGGAGTTCCGCGCGCTCTGCATCGACGAGGAAGTCGTCGAGGTCTCGGAGCGCGGGCGGTTCTTCGACGGGATTCCGGAGCTTCTGGCGGAACTCAAGGCCCGCGGAAAGAAGCTCGCGTTGGTCACGAACGGTGGGGCCCGTTACATCGGAGCGGTCGCCGAGCGTCTCGACTATGCGGAGCGCCTCGACGCGATCTACCACTACGGGAAGGACGGTCTCGCGACCAAGGCCGAGATGATCGAGCGCGCGCGTCGGGAACTCGGCGCCGGCGAGATCGTCATGGTCGGGGACCGCGCATCCGACGTGGAAGGCGCCCGCGGTGCCGGCGTTCCCTGCATTCTCTGTCGCTACGGATTCGGTGGGGAGGACGAGTCGGTGGGTGCAGACACCGTCGTCGAAACGGTCGAGCAGCTCAGCTCCCTGCTCCTCGGGGAGTGAAATCGATCCGTTTGGGTTCTATGTTCGGCGGCCGGGCCGTCTGAGGGCGGATCGACCGTTCCGGAGCTGTTCTTGACACCCCGGAGACCGGCTGCCTAATCTCTGCGCGCCAGGCCGGATCTGGCGTTCCCGCCGGGGAACCAATCTCTTAGGAAGGGAGAGTCCGACGTGCGTATCACTCGTTGGCTTGCGGCGTTTGCCGTGGGCACCCTCGTCTTCGTCGCCGCTTGCAGCAACCCTCACCTCTCGGGAGGGAAGCTCCACTATGACCAGAAGCGGTACGAACGAGCGGAGGAGAACTTCCAGCTCGCGGTGGAGGAAACTCCCGAGAACGGGGAGGCGTGGATGTTCCTCGCCATGTCCCAGGCCGAGCAGGGCAAGAATGAACTGGCTGCGGCCAACTTCGCCAAGGCGGCCGAGCTCGCGCCCCCGGGCACCCCACTCGTCGATTCGGTCAAGCAGAACCGTGAGCACTTCTTCAGCAACCGGTTCAACAGCGCGGTCGCATTCAGCGAAGAGGCGGAAGAGCTGAAGGGCGCCGGCGACGAAGCGGGCGCGAAGAAGAAGTTCGAGAGCGCGCTCGATGAACTCGACACGGCGCTGATGTTCAAGCCGGAGAGTTCGCAGGCGCGCAGCAACCTCGGCATCATCTACCTGAAGCTCGGACGGATCGACGACGCGCTCGCGACGTTCGACGAACTCCGCCAGAACCCGGAACCGGGGGAGAGCTCGGATCGGGTCAATCAGATGCTCCTCCAGGTCTACTCCGGTCAGGGGAACGAGAGCTTCTCGCAGGCGATCGAACTCAGGGAGAGCGATCCCGCCGAAGCGAAGCGGTATCTCGAGGCCGCGCTCGACCTCTACGACAAGGCGCTCGCCATCGACGAGAACGACATCGAGAGCCGGCAGAACCAGGCCGCGGTCGCGTGGGAGCTCGCCGACAACGTCGGAGACGAGAACGCCACGCGGAAGACGGAGCTCCTCCAGAAGGCCCGCGGCGGTTACGAGTTCGTTCTCGTCAAGGAGCCGGACAACCTCGAGGTGATGCGGAACCTCATGCTCCTCACGAGTGCGATGGGGGATCAGGACACGTCGCTCGACTTCGCGCATCGGCTCCTCAACCTCGACCCGAAGAACTCGACGAACTGGGTCCAGGTGGGACGGATCCTCGGACAGAAGGACCAGAAGACCGCGATGTTCGGACACCTTCTCGTCGGTCAGGCCCTCTCGAGTGGTGCACCGCTCGTTGCGGCCGAAGCCCGCGGACTCGCGGAGAAGAACGGTCCTCGTTCCCAGCAGCTCGATCGCTACCGGGAGTCCGGCGAACCCGAGGAGATCCGTCAGTACACCGACTCGGGTGGTGGTGTGTACCAGGTCTGGTTCTACTGGAGCCGGGGACACGTCTACGCATTCCAGTCCGGTAAGGAGATCTTCGCGGGCGAGTTCGAGAAGATCGCTCCGGCGACGCCGGAGTAGCGGGCTCGTCCCTTTGACGAAGGCCTGGTGTCATCCGAATGTCCGATAGGACTCCGCTGACTCTCGACGATTGTCCACTCGGCCCGATCGAGAACTGGACGGTGGCCATCGTCGGGTACGGCAATCAGGGCGCGGCCCAGGCGAAGAACCTGAGAGACTCGGGGCTCCACGTCGTCGTCGGCGCGGACCCGGGTCGTCCGAGTAGACAGCGCGCCCAGGAGGCAGGATTCGAAGTCCTTCCCCTGGGCGCGGTGCTTTCGAATGTCGACCTCGTCGTCCTCGTCGCGCCGGACGAACTCCATTCCGGAATCGTGGCGCAGATGCTGCGTGCACCGGGCACCGCTACTTCGGCGTCGGCCGCGGAGAGCGCGATCCGGACCCGGGCGTGGGTGCTCTCGCACGGATTCTCCCTCGTGCACGATCCGCCACCGATCCCTGACGATCACGACGTCTTCGTCGTTGCACCCGCGGGGCCGGGCGTGCAGGTGCGGCAGCGCTACGAGGTGGGAGGGGGCGTTCCCGCGCTCCTGGCCGTGCACCGGGACGCATCCGGCGAAGCGGATGCTCGGGCACGTGCGTACGCCCGGGCGATCGGTGCGGCCCGCGCAGGTGTCCTCCGCACGACTGTGAAAGACGAAGTCGACATCGATCTCTTCGGAGAGCAGGCGGTGCTCTGTGGCGGGATGAATGCGCTCACCCAGGCGGCCTTCGACACGCTCGTCTCCGCGGGCTATGCCCCCGAGGCCGCCTATCTCGAGTGCGTGCACCAGCTCCGCCTCACCGCCGAACTGGTCGAGTCCTACGGGATCGAAGGGATGCGGCGGCGGATCAGCTCCACCGCGCTCTACGGTGACCTGACGCGCGGGCCCCGCATCGGCAACGAAGCGCTCCGCGAGACGTTCCGCCAGATCCTGGACGAGGTTCGCTCGGGTGCGTTCGCGAAGGAGTGGCTGGAGACCCGGCGCAACTCTCCGGATTGGAGCAGGACGGCTCCGGGCCGGGCCCGGCACGACGGCCTCGAGGATGCGGGCCGTGTCGTGCGTGGTCTGTGGGGTTCCGGCGGGGACCCGAACCGCGATTGATTGCCGCTTGACAGGCGTTCGGGCCCTCACCTACGGTCCTGGCAGGTACAGGTCCTGGACGACCCGCACCGATTCTCACCGATCGACTTTCCTACCCGATCCCAGTTTCCCAGGAGATCCACGCCATTCCCTGGAACCGGCGAGAGGGTGTAGACGAACACTTCTTTCCAACCCCCCTATTGAGAGTTATGCCCAAGCAGACTGAGATTCCCGAAGAAGAACAGCAAGAAGGCGGTCGCGTACCCAAGTCGACCGACGCAGGCTCCCTCGACATCAGCGTGATGAAGCGCAAGACCGTGCCCGAACTGATGAAGGTCGCGCACGAGCTCGAGATCGAAGGGATCGCCGGAATCCGCAAGCAGGAGCTGATCTTCAAGATCCTGGAGGCGCAGACCAACAAGAGTGGTCTCATCTTCTCCACAGGTGTCCTCGAGATCCTTCCCGAGGGCTACGGCTTCCTCCGCTCCACGGACTACAACTATCTTCCGAGCCCGGACGACATCTACGTCTCGCCTTCGCAGATCAAGCGGTTCGATCTGCGTACGGGAGACACGATCCAGGGCCAGGTCCGTCCGCCGAAGGAAGGGGAACGCTACTTCGCGCTCCTTCGCGTCGAGGCCGTGAACTTCGAGCCGCCCGAGGTCGCGAAGGAGAAGACGCTCTTCGACAACCTCACGCCGCTCTATCCGCTCGAGAAGCTCGTTCTCGAGACGAAGGCGCGCGATCTCTCGACCCGCATCATCGACCTCCTCGCTCCGGTGGGGAAGGGACAGCGCGGTCTCATCGTGTCTCCGCCCAAGGCGGGTAAGACGATCATCCTCCAGAAGATCGCGAACGCGATCACGGAGAACCATCCGGAAGTCGTGCTCATCGTCCTCCTCATCGACGAGCGTCCGGAAGAAGTGACGGACATGGACCGGTCGGTCGACGCCGAGGTCGTGGCTTCGACGTTCGACGAGCCGGCCGAGCGTCACGTCCAGGTCGCGGAGATGGTCATCGAGAAGGCGCGTCGTCTCGTCGAGCATCAGCGCGACGTGGTGATCCTCCTCGACTCGATCACCCGTCTCGCGCGTGCGTACAACACGGTCGTCCCGCACTCGGGGAAGATCCTCTCGGGAGGTGTCGACGCGAACGCGCTGCACCGTCCGAAGCGGTTCTTCGGCGCGGCGCGGAACATCGAAGAGGGCGGGTCGCTCACCATCATGGCGACTGCGCTCATCGAGACCGGTTCGCGCATGGACGACGTCATCTTCGAAGAGTTCAAGGGAACGGGCAACATGGAGCTCGTGCTCGACCGGAAGCTGTCCGACAAGCGGATCTTCCCGGCGATCGACATCAATCGCTCGGGCACGCGCAAGGAGGAGCTTCTCCTCGGCGAGGCCGATCTCCGGAAGATCTGGATCCTCCGGAAGTTCCTCTCCGAGATGAACTCGGTCGAAGCGATGGAATTCCTCGTCGACAAGATGAGCGCGACCAAGACGAACAAGAAGTTCCTCGAGTCGATGAACGCGTAGCGGCCTTAGGTCCGGTGCGTCCCCAGTGGCGTGCCGTCTCGGTCGTGAGTGCCACGAAGTGGGCCCACCTCCTCGGAGGTGGGCTTTCTCGTGGATTTCGGGATCCGTGTACCTGGTTCGGGGCCCCTCCTTTCCGGAAGGGACGCGAGCCCGCGGGGCCCCGTCACGGTCCGTAGCCGGGAGACGGCGCTAACCTCTTTCGTCAGGCTGTCTTCTGGAACTGTTCTATCGACGTCACTTCTAGTTGGAATCAGAAGAATGCATACTCCTTTTTCGTTCCCTTGACGGATCGGAAGGCCCAAAAACCAGGGGTTTTCCCTGAGTTACCGACGTCGCCGACGGGAGAGTTCCGCTCCCCGTTTCCGTATCGGGCTGTTCCCAAATCGGTTAGGAGGACGTTGGCGAACGACTTTCCGCCCGTGAGGACCTGCGGTATTCTCTTCCAGTCCCGAGGAGACCGTTGATTTCCGAACCCGAGGAGCGTGAAATCGATGTCATGGGGGAGTAGCCAGCCGGAGTACTTCGATATCACTGTACGCTGCGCGTGCGGGAACTCTTTCCGTACGCGCTCGACCGTAAGGTCGGACTTCCGAGTCGAGATCTGTTCGTCCTGCCACCCGTCCGGACGGGCTCTGCGCCCGGCCACTGCCTTCGTTCATGAAGGTGCGAGGACGGCGGAGCCGGCCAGGATTTCGGCCCAGCGTTAGCGACGCAGTCCCAATGAGCGGGCCCCGGCGGTAACCCCACCGGGGCCCGTCCCTTTTTTGAAGTCGGCGAGGAAGCATGATCGACCTGCTGAAGAACAAGTCACAGCTCGCGGGGCGTCTCGACGAGATCAACACCGAGCTCGTCGATCCCAAGGTCCTGGGCGACGCCCGGGAGATGAAGCGGCTCGGTCGCGAACGGAACCGCCTCGACGCGATCCTCGCGGCGATGAACGTGCACGAGCGTGCGCTGAACAACGTTTCCGAGCTGGAAGAGGCGCTGGAGGGAGACGACGCCGAACTTCGCGAGATGGCGGAACTCGAGCTTCCGGAAGCGCGCGAGGCGGCGGAAGCGTCCGAACAGGAGCTGAAGCTGCTCCTCACCCCGCGTGACCCGGCCGACGACCGGGATGCGATCGTCGAAATTCGGGCGGGGACGGGCGGCGACGAAGCGACGCTCTTCGCCCGCGACCTCTACCGGATGTACGTCAAGTTCGCCGAGGCGCAGGGGTACAAGATCGAGGAGATGGACTCGAGCCAGAACGAGATCGGCGGCCTCAAGGAGATGATCTTCGCCGTGCACGGCGAGGAAGCGTACGGCACGTTCAAGTTCGAGAGCGGTGTCCACCGAGTCCAACGCGTTCCGGCAACCGAGGCCCAGGGGCGGATCCACACGTCCGCGGTGAGCGTCGCCGTCCTTCCCGAAGCCGAAGAGGTCGACGTCGACATCGAAGAGAAGGACCTCAAGATCGACGTGTTCCGCTCGTCCGGCCCGGGAGGGCAGTCGGTCAACACGACGGACTCCGCGGTGCGGATCAAGCACCTGCCGAGCGGCATCGTCGTGCAGTGCCAGGACGAACGGAGCCAGCTCAAGAACAAGAACAAGGCGATGAAGATCCTCATGGCCCGGCTTCTCGATTTCGAACGTCAGAAGCAGGAAGAGGAGACCGCCGCGGTGCGTCGGTCCATGGTGTCGACGGGGGACCGAAGTGCCAAGATCCGCACGTACAACTTCCCCCAGGGACGCGTCACCGATCACCGGATCAATCTCACGCTCTACAATCTGCCGGTGACGATGGAGGGCGACATCCTCGCCCTGATCCAGGCCCTGCGGTTGGCGGACTCGGAGGCCAGGCTCGCGGCCGAGGTCTCGAAGGCGTGAGGAACCGCCCGGCCCGGCTTGAGGCGTCCCCGTGCCGGCCGAAGGCGTCCCGCCGTGGCCCGCACCGTTCGTGACGCCTGGCAGGACGCCCGTTCACGCGTAGAGGCGATCGGGTCCGACGCTCCCGAACTCGAGGCCCGGGAGCTCCTCCGGGCTGCCCTGGGTCTCGACGCGCGTGCCTTCCTCCTACTCGACTTCTCCCTGCCCCTGAGTCCGGAAGCGACCGATCGCTTGGAGTCGTTCCTGACCCGGCGAGAGGCGCACGAGCCGCTCCAGTACCTCCTCGGGACGGTGCCGTTCTGTGAACTCGAGCTCGAAGTGGGGCCCGGGGTGCTGATCCCGCGCCCGGAGACCGAGGTACTGGTGGAGCGGCTGACTGCGCGCATTCCGGAGCTGCCGAAGGGCGGCTCCCCGGCAACACCGCTCCTCGTCGACGTCGGGACGGGGAGTGGCGCGATCCTCCTCGCTCTCCTTCACCGGTTCCCGGAGTTCGGCGGCCTTGGCGTAGACCGGTCCGAGCAGGCGTTGCGGTGGGCCTTGATCAACCGGGAGCGGAGCCTCTCCGCGGACCGCCGTGTCTGCTTCGTGCGAGGGGACCTCCTCGACGCGGTCGCGTCTACGAACCGGTCCTCTGCAGGTGGCGGCGACGCGCCGGCGCCGTCGATCGACGTCATCGTCTCGAACCCTCCCTACATCCCGACGCACGAGGTCGAGACGCTCGCTCCCGAAGTGCGGGATCACGAGCCTCGGCTCGCGCTCGATGGCGGCCCGGACGGACTCGTCTTCGTCACGAGGATCGTCGAGGCGGCGCGACGTTTGCTCCGGCCGGGCGGGCTCCTCGCGTTCGAGCTCGCACTCGATCAGGTCGACCGGGTCGCGGCTCTGCTGGAGCGGAACGGATTCCAGGTGCTGGAACGATATCGGGACCTCACGGGGCGGCCGCGGGGTGTCATCGCACGTAGAGACGGGTCGCTCTCCCCTTGGTAGCCAGGCGCGGGCGCGCTACGATCCCCACCCTCTCACCCGCCGCCCGAAAGGACCGACATGGACGCATTCCGGATACGTGGAGGTAGGACCCTCCGAGGCACCACCACCGTCGGTGGTTCCAAGAACGCAGCGCTTCCCATCCTCGCGGCCGCGCTCCTCATTCCCGGTCGCATCTTTCTCCGCCGCGTGCCGCACCTGCGCGACGTCGTCACCATGCAGAAGGTGTTGGAGCACCTCGGCGCGGTGGCAGGGTACGAAGACCACTGCTTTCACGTCGACGCGACCGAACTCACGTCGCACGAAGCTCCGTGGGACATGGTGCGGCGGATGCGTGCGTCGATCTACGTGCTCGGCCCGCTCCTCGCCCGGCTCGGAAAGGCGCGCGTCTCGCTTCCGGGCGGATGCGCGTGGGGACCTCGTCCCGTCGACCTCCACCTGCGCGGAATGGAGCTGCTCGGCGCCAAGGTGTCGCTCGAGCAGGGCTATGTCGTGGCGGAGGCGCCGAAGGGAGGGCTTCGCGGCGCGCACATCTCCTTCGACGTCTCGAGCGTGGGCGCGACTGGGAACGTCCTCATGGCCGCGGTTCTGGCCAAGGGACGAACGGTGATCGAGAACGCCGCGCGGGAGCCCGAGATCACCGCGCTCGCGGACTTCCTCGTCGCGGCGGGTGCGAAGATCGAGGGGCAGGGGACGACCACGATCGCGATCGACGGAGTCGAGGAACTCCACCCCGTCGAGTTCGAGAACATCCCGGACCGGATCGAGACGGGAACGATCATGGCGGCGATCGCGATCACCGGGGGACGCGCGCACCTCGAAGGCGTCCGTCCCGACCAGATGGCGATCGTGTTCGACAGGCTGCACGACATGGGCGTGGGGATCGAAGTCGAGGGGCGCTCGCTCGAAGTGGTCGGTCCCGAGCGGCTCCGCGCCATCGACCTCACCACCCAGGTCTATCCGGGCTTCCCGACCGACCTCCAGGCGATCTTCATGGCGCTGCTCTGTGTCGCCGAGGGAACCGGCGTCGTGAAGGAGACGATCTACTCGGACCGGTTCAGCCACGTGCCGGAGCTGCAGCGTCTCGGCGCGAACATCAAGCTCGACGGCCCCGTCGCCCGAGTCACCGGCGTACCGAGGCTGACGGGCGCGAACGTCCTCTCGACCGATCTTCGTGCTTCCTGCGCCATGGTTCTGGGCGGCCTCGTCGCGGAAGGAGAGACGGTCGTTCATCGCGTCTACCACATCGACCGAGGCTACGAGCGGATCGAGGAGCGACTCTCCACTCTCGGCGCCGAAATCGAACGGTTCACGGAAGAGGGTCCGTAGCCGCCAGGTCGCTTCCGTTCGCCACGGCGGTGCGCCACGGCGGTGCGCCACCGGTGCGCCGCCGCGGTTCGCCGCTGCGGACCGCTACATCCGCTAGGCCGCTTCTGTCTTCGGCTCCGAACTCCGGAACTCCGCGAGAACGCGGGAAGGCCCGCGCTCGCGTGTCCTCCGGATGTCCTCGAACGGGACGACGCGCATCGCCTCTTCCAGCGTCGTGGCTCCACGCATCGACTTGAGAAGAGCGTCCTCGGCCAGGCTCGAAGTGTGATCGAGCGCGCTCTCCCTGAGGGCATCGGACTCGGTCCGCTTGTTGATCAGGATCTGTTCCTCGGGCGTCGGGACCCAGAACTCCGTGATCGCGTCACGTCCTGAGTATCCGGTCTGGTTGCAGCGCGTGCAGCCGCGGCCGCGTTTCCAGTCCACTTGCGGTGCGCCTCCGGAGAACCACTCCGCCAGGACTTCGTCGCTCGGGACATAGCTCTCGACGCATGCGCTGCAGACACGACGGATGAGCCTCTGTGCGAGCACGGCGTTGAGGGACGACGCGATGCTGTTCGGCTCCATCTCGAGGTCGAGGAGTCGCTGCACGGTTGCAGTCGAGTCGATCGAGTGGAGCGTGCTGAGGAGGAGGTGGCCGGTCTGTGCGGCGCGCAGCGCCATCTCCGCCGTCTCGCTGTCGCGGATCTCTCCGACCATGATGACATCCGGGTCCTGCCGGAGGAAGCTCCGGAGGTAGCGCGCGAACGTGTTTCCGATGTCGGAGTTCACTTCGGTCTGGAAGATACCGGGATGCGTGTACTCGATCGGGTCTTCCGCGGTGAGGATCTTGAGCTTGGGAGACGCCAGCGTGCGGAGCGCCGCGTAGAGCGTCGAACTCTTGCCCGAACCGGTTGGCCCGGTCACGAGAAGGATCCCGCTCGGGCGCGCGAGCGCGCCGACGAATGCACGCCGCACATGGGGCGTCATGCCGAGGCTCTCGAGCGAGCGGGGTGCGCGTCTCTGGTCCAGGAGGCGGATGACCATCCCTTCGCCGAAACGTCCCGGTACGGTCGAGATGCGGAAGTCCACGTTCGAGAGCTTTCCGTTCCGGCGGATGAGCATCCGGTAGCTGCCGTCCTGGGGACGCCGCTTCTCGGTGATGTCCATCTGCGCGAGGATCTTGAACCTCGCCACCACGGACCGGTAGTTGCCCTGGAACGGCGCATCGAGGTCGTCGAGACGATACCGGTGGAGGACGCCGTCGATCCGGAGCCTCAGGCCGGCGCCGTTCGGCCCACGCTCGAGATGGATGTCGCTCGCACCGAGCGCGAGGGCGCGGGAGATCACCGTCTGGACGAGGATCTGGACGACCGGGCTGTCTTCCGCGGTGCGGACGTTCTCGAAGTCCCGGAGCTGCGGCGCGACGTCCGTCTCCAGCACCTCGATGCCGGCTTCCGCCTGGCCGAGGAGGGAGGCGGATTCGGCCTCTTCCGGTTCGGCCCAGGGATCGTCGCTCGTTCCGATGTCGAGGGTCTCGCCCGCGGCGGACTCGTCCTGCTCGAGCCCGAGACGCTCGGTGCGTGTGCCGCGCGCGAGCTCCTTGGACGGCTCCTTGCCGTAGAGCTTCCGGTAGAACGCGTAGACGTGGCTTCGGGGCGAGAGGACGACGTCGACCGGGAACCCCGTCAGCGCGGAGAGCTCGTTCGCGCAGTGGAGGAGGTTCGGATCCGCCATCGCGACCGTGAGCCGCGAGCCGAGGAGCGAGATCGGCACCATCTGGTGCTGGGCCGCGTACTTCGGATTGATGAGGCCACGAACGCGCGCCGGCGGCGCCAGCGTTTCGAGGGAGACGACGGGGAGGTTGAACTGGCGGGCCAGGGCCTCACAGAGCCTCACGTCGTCGATCATGTCGAGTTCGGTGAGCGCGTCTCCCAACCGAACTCCGCGCGCGTCCTGGATCTGGCGCGCCGCCGCGAGCTGCGCCTGGTCGATGTCACCCGATCGGATCAGCATCTCGCCGAGCGGGAGCCGCTTCCGGTAGGTGCGGAGGAGGCCCTGCATGTCGTCCCGGGTGACGAAGTGGCGGTCGATGCAGATCTGGCCGAGGGGCTCCCCGGGATGGGACCTCTGGTAGGCCACGATCTCGTCGAGCTGAGCTTCGGTGACGAGCCCGTTCTCGACCAGGATCTCGCCCAGCTTCTTCTCGTGATTCATCCTCGCTCCTCGTCCTGCGGCGCCTGTCAGCGGAGGGGGCCTCGGGCCGGGCATGGCGGATCGCCCCGGGCCCAGGCGGTCCCCAGGAAAGAGATCGGGAACCCGCCGGCAGACGTTGAGACCTATCCAGGTTCGGCTACACTGCCCGGGAATCAGTCTGGACCCCGGTCGTTCCGAGCGAGGAGGAACCCGATGCCGACCTTCGTTTCCGGCCCCACCCGAGTGCCCGCCGTCGGGACGAAACCCAAGGAGATCGAGGAGTTCGTCGGGCGCGTCAACTCGAAGACGGAGTCGCTCAGCATCGCCCGGATGCGGAGTCCGTCCGGTTGGGTCGAGCCCGCGCAGAAGCCCGACTTCGACGAGTTCACCCTGGTGCTCCGCGGCATGCTCCGGGTCGAGCACGACGGCGGCGTCCTCGAGGTGCGGGAGGGACAGGCGGTCATCGCCCACGCCGGGGAGCGCGTCCGCTACAGCACGCCCGAGCCGGAAGGGGCGGAGTACATCGCCGTCTGTCTGCCGGCATTCTCACCGGACTCCGTCCACAGGGAGGAGCCGTGACCGGGAAGCGTTCCCTGAGGCTCGCCTGGACCACGGCCGTCCGTGAGGAGATCGATGATCTCCACGTCTTCTTCCAGGAGTGGTTCCTCGGCGAGATCCCGAACGAAGCGGCCCGATTCGAACGCGTGGAGCGGGCGCTCGGGCCGTCGTTCTCGATGATCGATCCCGACGGTGTCAGCTCGGAACGGGACGACGTCATCACGGAGATCCGAGATGCGCACGGCAGCAAAGCGGGCGAGACCTTCCGGATCTGGGTGAGGTTCGTCCGTCTCCGGGACCTCTCCGACTCGCGTTTTCTGGCCACGTACGAAGAGTGGCAGGAGACGGAGGACGGCGTGACCTCGCGGCTCTCGAGCGTGCTCTTCGAGGTGCGGCCGGGAACGGCGGTGAGCCGCGAACGTCTGCGTTGGCTCTTCGTCCACGAAACCTGGCGCGCGGAGAAGGCACCCGCGGACGACTGAGCGCGCGGGCCAGCGAACGCGCGGACGACGGACGCGCCCGGCAACGGGTCGAGAGTTCCCCTGGCACTGACGGCGCAGCCGCGAGGGCTCGTGCGCTGCGGCCTTCGGCCGACGTCAGCCGCGTCGCGGCCGGTGCGGCCTCACGGGAAGAGCCGCACCGTCGTGAGGAATCGATCTTCGCTGCGGTCCGTACGGAACGCGAAGTCGATCCGCAGTCGGTCGAGGAGGCCGGGGTAGCCCATCCGGCGCTGGAGTCCGATGCCGAAGTCGGTTCTCCACTCCGCGCTCCTGGGGCCGCGCACGTCCTCGCGCTTCGTCCAGTCTGCATCGCCCCAGGCGGCTCCTGTGTCCACGAAGAGGACGGGCTGGAGACGGAGCTGCCTCGAGAACGGGAAGTGGATCCGCTTCAGGACGTCGATGCCCAGCTCGTAGTCGAGGCGGAGGAGGGTCGAGGCGCGTCCCACCTGTTCGTGTGGACGGTGTGCGCGCAGGCTCGAGCTGCCTCCCAAGTCCGCCCACTCCTGTACGGGTGGACGTCCGAGGACGGCCGTACCCCAGAGCTCCGTGGTGAGACGCTCGGCGCCCGGGGGACGGAACGATCTCCGCACTTCGAATCCAATCGGATAGAACTCGCGGTCGCCTCCGAGCGTGCCGCCGAAAGCGCCGGCCCGAGCCGTGACCTCGAGGGAGCGGAGGAAGCCGAGGTACACCGTCGTCCTTGCGAGGAGACCGTGCGTCTCGACGGGGTCGACTACGGCCCCCGTCCACGAGCGCGGGTCGGTGTTCCAGAGGGGATCGAGCGCGACGGCCGCGCTTCGGTCCTTCCGTTCGGTGTACGCGAACTCCAGTCGGATCCGGCTCGGCGTCGGGGGCGTGAGCCCGAGGATCCGTTCCTCCCGCCAGAGGTAGCTCTGGGAGTCGATGGAGAGGAGCGCCGCCTGGAATCCGTTCCGGATCGGGCGCTCACTTCCGAAGGGCAGGGCCCGCTCCGCGTAGCCGACGTACGCGCGCCAGGAACCCCGTCTCCGTCCGCGGGCGAACGGATTCTCCATACTCTCCGGCCCGCCTCCTCCGTGACGTGTTCTCGACGCGATGAGTGGTCCGCCTGCTTCCCGTGCGTCACTTTGGATCGAAGCAGTGACCTCTCCCGCCCAGCGCCCCGGCGCTGTAGCCCGGTCCATCCCACCTTCCACGCGAAGGCCGGGACGGCGAGCCCACTGCAGGGTCACGCCGACTCCGGGCGTGATGCCTTCGACCTTGTCGTACCGGAGGCGGGGAGATCCATCGAGGTGGAACCGAGTGATCGGGTTCCGGCGCGGCGTCGACGTGGGATCGGGGACCCAGACCGACTGTGTGCTGTCCCAATCGGTCGAGGTGAGGAACTCGTCCCACCGGCTGGAGGCAGCCGAAGTCGCGCGGAGACTGTCGAGCACGGCGTCGAGCCCCGAGGGTGGTGGAGGCACGGTCGAGCGGGATCGGGAGTGCTTGGGTGCATCACTCCGAGCGGGGAGCGCATCGGTGTCCGATGTCGTCGGTTCGCTCGCTGCCGCCGGGGCACCGGACGGCGTCGGCGCAGCGGCATCCGCATCGTTTGCCTCTGCGGCGGCAGAGTGAGGCGAGCCGGCCATGGAGCAGACGAGCCAGAAGAGGGCGCACCAGACGGTGCACCGGAGCGCGGGTGCCGGACGCGCGCGCATCACTCGTCTCCCGGCAGCATCCACACGGAGTCGGGGATGACGGTGTTGACCTCGAGATCCTCGATCTGCATCTCCATCTGGACCTTCTGGGGCATGCCGAGGAAGGGGACGTCTCGAAGCGTCACCTCCACGTCCGTCCGGTCGATCCACCAGACGCCTCCGGTCTTCCGACGTTGGATGTCGACGCGGTCGACGGACTCGAGGAAGACGGGGTAGGGGACGTTTTCCGTGAGCGAGAACTCCGCGCGCAGGATCTGGTAGTCGCCCGTGTCGACGAGGAACGAACCCGTCGGGAGGGCCGCGAACTCACTGTGGGGGGAGAACTCGATCCGGTAGAGGATCCGGTCTCCCAGGAAACGGCGCTCCGTGATGGTGAAGTCGTACTCGGAGAGCTGCTCGAAGAAGAAGGGGAGGCTCGCGAGTTCCCGATTGGCTGTCGTCACGCGCACTTCGGTTTGGACGTCACCCTCCTTCTCCTTGCTCTCGTAGGTCCGTTCGCCGAGCTTCACCGCCACCATCTGGTCGGGGGGGCGGGCGTAGACCTGGAAGACGGACTCCTCCATCTCGAACTCGCCGTCGTCCTTCTCGGGTTCGTAGAGTTGGAGGACGCGGACGCGCCGCCGGAAGGAGACGTTCTCGACCTCGTCGAGCCGGTGCTTCTCGTTCTCGATGCACCAGTGGAGGATGTCTTCGAGCGTCGGCCTCTGGTCTTCGACCTCGATCCAGGATCCGTAGATGTAGTCGATCTCGGGGACGCCGAGCGTGTCTTCCCGGGCCAGGCGGCGCAGGAGCTCGAACGCGGTGGAGTCGTCGAGTGCGGACTCACGGACTTCCCGTCCCCGGGAGGGCGACGGGTCGTCTCCGGCCACCACCACCGGCGTTTCGAAGACCCCGAAGGATGCGAGGAGAGCGGCGACAAGGGCCGCGAGGAGGATTCCCGCTCCGCCGACTCCCGGGCGTGGGGATCCGCGGCGTGAGCCGGAAGCGTGGCCAGACGACATGATGTTCCCTTCCGATCCTCGCAACTCGCTTCGGAGAGTTTGACCTCCCGACCGGAATCCGGGAACCTCCCTCTCGTAAAAAAGAATCGAGGCCCAAGCCGCGGATTCGAACGACTTCGTTCCTCGGTCCGTCAAACGATCCGTGGGAGGTGGAAAGTGTCGCCGCGCGAGGAATACGAGTCGAGGCTCGGTTTGCGGGCTGAGGAGACGGCGCGCGTCGAGCGTCTCTACGGAACCTTGTCGAATCTCCGTCTGCTCGTCTTCGGACTCTTCCTCGTCTCGCTCTGGCTCGTCTTCGGGTCTCCGAAGTGGCCGCTCTGGGTCGCGAGCCTTCCGCCCGCGGCCTTCCTCGCCTTGTTCATCTTCCACGAGTTCGTCGCGCAGAAGTTGGTGCGGGCGCAGCGTGCCGTACGCTACTACGAACTCGCGATCGCGCGGCTCGACGACCGCTGGGTCGGAGTGGGGCCGGAAGGCCGGGAGTACGCCTCTCCACGCCACCCGTACGCCATCGATCTCGACCTCTTCGGGCCGGGCTCTCTGTTCCAACGGCTCTCCCTCGCGCGGACACGGTTCGGCGAGCGCACCTTGGCCGGTTGGCTCCTCGCACCCGCCGACCCGGCGGAGATCCGCGCGAGACAGGAGGCGGGGGACGAACTCCGTCCGGAACTCGATCTCCGCGAGAGCATCGCACTCGAGGGCGAGGAGCTCGAACTTCGCGGAGATCCCGATGCGTTCGTCCGCTGGGCGGAGACGCCGCCGGCGGTCTCGGGCGCTTTGCTCCGTGTGGCCGTCTACGGTCTCGTCGCGCTTGCGTTGGTCTCGCTGGTCGGGGCGCTTCGGCTGGGGTGGGGCTGGAGCCCCTTCGTCATCTCACTCATGGCGCAGCTCGGCCTACGTCTTCGCTTCCAGAGGCGGCTCGACGCGTCGACCGCGGACCTCGAGGACGCCCACGGGGAACTCCAGCTCCTCGCCACGGTGCTCGGGCGGTTCGAGCAACAGCCGGTCCGTTGTGGCTGGCTCACGCGTGTACGCGACCGACTGGAGAGTGAAGGACAACCGCCCTCTGTCTGGATCCGCCGGCTCGGGCGGCTCTTCGACGTCTTCGAGGCGAAGCGGAACAGCCTCTTCGCTCCGATCTCCTTCGTCCTCATGCTCGACTTCATCGTCGGGTTCGCGCTCGACGACTGGCGGACGCGCGTCGGCGGAAAGGCCCGCGCCTGGCTCGACGCGCTCGGGGACCTCGAGGCGATCTCGTCGCTCGCGGGATACGCCTACGAGCGGCCGACGGACGTGTTCGCGACGGTCCGAGGCGCGGCCGAGGGTGCGGCGGTCTCCTTTCTCGAGGCCGAGTCGATCGGCCACCCGCTCCTTCCGGGCGACGCGTGCGTGCACAACGACGTGAGACTGGGCGGGAGCACCGGGCCGGATCTCCTGGTCGTGAGCGGGTCGAACATGTCGGGCAAGAGCACGTTCCTCCGGACGCTCGGGATCGGCGTCGTCCTCGCCCAGGCCGGCGCGCCCGTCCGGTGTCGCCGGATCGAACTCAGTCCGCTCCGGGTCGGTGCCTCCATCCGGGTCATGGACTCGATCCAGGAGGGCGTGTCGCACTTCTATGCGGAAGTGAAGCGTCTCCGCCAGATCGTCGAGCGGACGGAGGAGGGGAGCGACGTCCTCTTCCTCGTCGACGAGATTCTCCAGGGGACGAACTCGCACGACCGGCGGATCGGAGTCGAGGCGGTGATGCAGACACTCGTCGACCGCGGTGCGGTCGGAGTGATCACGACGCACGATCTCGCGCTCACCGAGATGGTGGGGCGTCTCCGCGGACGGGCCGAGAACGTCCACTTCCAGGATGAACTGGAAGACGGCCGGATGCGGTTCGACTACCGGCTCCGAAGGGGAGTCGTTTCGAAGAGCAATGCACTCGAACTCATGAGGTCCGTCGGACTCGATGTCGGGCCCCGGGCCTCGGAGGATGCCTAGATGAACGCACCACGGCACGACGAGGACGCCCTCACCCGGGCCAAGGAGTTGGTGGAGGAAACGGCCGCCGCGCACACGGACGCACTCTATGACGTCGCCCGTCTCCACGCCCTCCGCGGCCAGGAAGTCGACGCGTACGCCTGGCTCTATCGCGCCGTCGGGGCCGGGTTCTGGGACGTGAAGCGGCTCCGCGAAGACGAAGCGTTCGACGCGTACCGTGAAGGGCCGAGCTTCGTCCGGTTCATGCGCGGGGCGTGGGCGAACGGATACCGGCTCATGCTCGACCACGAGGAACGCGAAGGGTTCCAGAAGCCGGAGGAAGTCGTCCCCGCGCTCGAGCTGAAGCCGGGCATGCGCGTTGCGGAGGTGGGGCCGGGTTCTGGGTACTTCACGGTCCGGATCGCCAAGGCCGTTGGCGACACGGGAACGGTGCGGGCGCACGACGCGGCGCAGGAGATGCTCGACTACCTGGAGCGGCGCCTCGCCTGGGAACGGCTGGACAACGTAGCGCTGCGCAAGGTGGGGCGCGAAGATCCAGAACTACCGGAGGGCGCCGCAGACCTGATCCTTCTCGTCGACGTGCTCCATTACGTGCAGGACCTTCCGGACTATGCGGGCAAGCTGCGCAAAGGGCTCGCTCCGGGCGGGCGGATTGCCGTCGTCGACTACCGTCCGAAGCCGTGGGAGGAGCGGCCCTGGGGCCCGCCTCCGGCGCAACAGATCGATCGGCAGGTCATCGACGATGCGATGGCGTCCGCGGGACTCGGGCCGATCCAGGTGCACGAGTTCCTGCCCGAGCAGTACTTCGTGATCTACGGCGCGGCCGACGACTGACCTCAGCGCGCCCAGCCGCCGCGGGCGAGCGCGCGCACGATCTCCTTGCCACGGTGCCCGGAGATCGGATGGATCTCGAACGATCTCTCGTCCGCGAGTCCGACCGCGACCCGGTGCGGCGTGCGTCCGCTCGCCTCGGCTTCCTTCAGCACGCGGAGTGAGAGGTTGAAGATGCTGTTGTCCCACTCCGTGCCGAGGTGGCGGAGGAACGACGGGTCCTCGTCCACGTAGCCGAACTGCTCGTCCGCGCAGTTGACGATCCCCATCCGGTTGACGAGGAAGTCGGGGAGATAGAGGATGCCGCGCTCGGCGAGCCTGGCGTCGTCCTTGGCGGGATCCTCGAGCTGGTTGTTGGCCGCGCCGCAGACGATCTTTGCCGCGATCGTCGGGATCGTACGCTCTCCCAGGACGGCGCCGGTGGCGTTGGGGGAGAGGATGTCCGCGGGCTCGGAGAAGAGGGAACAGTCGCCTCGCTCCACGACGCGCACGGAGAGGTCGAGGTTCGGGAAGAGGCTCCGGAGCGCGGCCTCGCGGCTGGGGTCGATGTCGGTGCCGATGACGCGACCGACCTTCCGTTCGTGGAGGTAGCCGAGGAGCGGCTCGCCGACGTGGCCCAGCCCCTGCACGGCGACGGTCTTGCCCTGGAGCGTGCCGAGGCCGAGATGCTCGAGCGCCGCTTCCATGCCGCGGACGACGCCGAGCGCGGTCGGGGCCGAGGGGTTGCCGCTGCCGCCGAGAGTGGGCGGTATGCAGGTCGTGAAACGGGTCTGGGTGAAGATCGCGGCCATGTCGTCCGGGCCCGTGCCGACGTCTTCGGCTGTGACGTAGCAGCCGCGGAGGCTCGTCATGAGCTCGCCGTACTCTTCGTAGACGCGGGTGCGGATCGCGTCCGTCGGCCTGGACGCGGCCGCGCCGGAGTTCCGCGCCATCACGCCCTTGCCGCCGCCCCACCAGAGCCCGGCGAGCGCGTTCTTCTGCGTCATGCCTTTGCCGAGCCGGAGGCCGTCGCGGAGATAGTCGAGGACCGTGTCGTAGGTCCAGAGGCGGACGCCACCGGCGGCCTGTCCGCGGCAGGTGCGGTGGACGAACGCGCCCTGGAGAACCCCGGTTTCGGGCGCGACCTGGACGAAGACTCCTTCGTGGGCATCGAAGTCGCGGGAGTCGTTCCCGAGGAGGTCCGCCAGAGGCTGGAGCACCGGGTGCGACGCGACGAGCGGCGAAGTGCCGGGTGTCGCGGACGACGTGGCAGAGGATGTGGGCCCGTCCGCGAGATCTCGGCGGACGAAGTAGAACCGGTCGATCCCGTGCTCGGTGAGGAACGTGCAGAACTCGGACGGGGAGAGCTTGGCGAGGTCGGTCATGGCGATCTTCCGGGACCCGTCGTGTCGGTCGCGCATTCCGCCCGTACGCTCCGAAGCCGTGACGGGGGCGGCGTTCGGTCGTGCGAGCCCACGGAGGATAGCGGCTTCGCTCGCAGGAGGCGAGGATCACGGTTCCTGGAAGTCGCAGGCCGGACGCCGGGTGCAGGACGCCGGAAGGATCGCGAGTCTAGAGGAGCGAGCGCCAGACGCGCTCGACCCGGTCCGCGACGGCCGACCAACGGAAACGTGCGAGGTCCGGGTGCGTGCCGCGATCAGGTCGGCCGAGGACGTGGCCGAGCGCCGATGCGAGATCCGTGGCGAACTGCGGCAGCGCCGCGGCGTCGGGAACGTCGACCGACTGCATGGGCGGCAGGGGGACCATGATCAGCTGCTCGCCGAGAGCCGGAGCGAGATCCTGCACGACGCCGGGGAGTGCCGTCGCGACGAGGTCACAACCGCACGCCGCCGCTTCCACGAGCACCAACGGCAGCCCCTCGTACATCGACGGCAGCACGAAGACATGCGACCGGCGGAGCAGGTCCGCGAGTCCGGGTTGGTCGAGCATGCCGTGCATCTCCACGCGTGGCGCCATCCCGGCCATCCGGGCGCGCAGCTCTTCCGCCTCCGCGCCGCTGCCGTCGCCGGCGACGTGGAGGACGAGATCCGGGAAGTCGGGGGCGAGAAGGTCGACGGCATCGAGCAGGGAGGGGAGTCCCTTTGCGTGGCTGAACTTCCCGGCGAAGACGAGTGCGGGGCGGTCATTCCGCGGAAGCGCCCGGCCGGATGTCTGCGCTTTCGTCGCTTCTGGCTTCGGCACCCCGGCCTTCGGCCGCCCTGCGTCCGGCGCCGTCATCTGCGCTCCTCCTTCCGGCGCGCCACTCAGGTGGAAGATGTCCTCCCGGTATCCGGCTCCGACTACATGGATCCGGTCCCGAGTCACTCCGAGGACTTCCGTGAGCCGCCTCGCGTGCTCCTCGTGCAGGACGCAGAAGGCGTCGTTCCGGGCGCACCCCGACGCGACGCGTTCGCGGAGGTGTGGGCAGAGCTCCATCTGACGCAGTCCGGTGCCGTGGCAGTGCGTGACGATCGGCACGTCGGGCGCGAGATCCCGCAGGGTCGAGCTGAGGAGCCAGACGTGATGGCTGTGGATGACGTCCGGTCTGGCGGCTGCGAGCACGGATCGGACGTGGGACGTGAACGCACCGAGGTAGCGCTCTACCTCTTCCGGTGAGAGGGAGGAGAACCGCCTCGAGGGATACGGCATCACGTCACTCATGCCGGGGAGCCCGAGCGGGAACGCGTCCGTGCCGAAGACGAGCGGGTGGACCCGGTCCCCTGGGAGCGTCCCCACGGACGGGAGCGGTTCGTCGGCCGGCGTGCCCACGATCGCCCGCTGGTCCCACCCTCGCTCTGCGGCGCAGCGGACGATCGAGTCCAGGGTCACCCCACTCCCGGTGCGGGACGGACGCTGGGAGAGGATGTGGAGGACGCGGTGTGGCATGTCTCGAATCGCCTGCCTCGAAGGTGGACGCCGGCACTCCTTCGCGGTCATGCGAACGAGGACGATCAGGGTGGACGCTGTCGACGAACCCGGAGAGCTTACCGCTTCTGTCGGCGCGATGGCCCTCGATCGGCGATAGACTCCCCTTCGTGCGGCGAAGTCCGCGGGGGCCAGAAGAACCAGCACGAGGATGGGCGGCGTCTTGCTGAGAGTGCTCCACGTCATCAACGATCTCGAGTCAGACGGCGGAGCCCAGCGGATCGTGCGGGACTTGGTCGCGCTGCACGCAGGACGGGTGACGACATCCGTCCTGACCCTCCACCCCGTGGCGCCGGCCGTGGCCGCGGAGCTGAGGGTGGCCGGGGTCGAGCAGGTCGCGATCCGGACGATGCCTCCCCGAACCCGGGACGTTTCCCGTCTCGTGCACCAGCACGACGTGACCCATGTCCACCTCTTCCCGTCGCTCTACCTCGCCACGCTGATTCCGGGGCCGAGGCTCTTCACGGAGCACAACACCTGGAACCGGAGGATGGACAGCGAGACGTTCCGCCTGTTCGACCGGTTCGTCTATCGGCGGTACGACCGGGTCGTCTGCATCAGTGAGGCGACGGAGCGGTCGCTCTCGCGCTGGCTCGGCGCGGGTGGGCCGCCCATGACGGTGATCCCGAACGGCATCCGATTGGACCGCTTCTCCGGAACGCCGCGCTCGCTGGGAGATGGCGAGGTGATGGTCGCCATGATCGCCCGCTTCGTGCCGCAGAAGGATCAGGCCACGCTCATCCGCGCGCTCGGACGTCTCCCGGAAAGAGTCCGACTGCTTCTCGTGGGGGAGGGGCCGCTACGGCGCGACGCCGAGGCGCTGGTCCGGACACTCGGCCTGGGAGAGCGGGTCGAGTTCCGTGCTCCGGTGCCGGCGGAGGAGATGCCCCAGCTGCTCGGGAGCGTCGACCTCTATGTCCAGTCCTCGCACTGGGAGGGGTTCGGTCTCGTCGCGGTGGAGGCGATGGCGTCGGGGCTGCCGGTCGTCGCGTCGAGGGTCCCAGGCCTTTCGGACGTGGTCGGGTCGTCCATGCCGCAGTTCGACGCCGGAGATGACGCGGGCCTGGCCCGGACCGTCCAGGAGCTCCTCTCTCCGCCTGCGTACGAAGCGCTGTCCGCGGCGGCGGTCGAGAGGTCTCGGTGGTTCACCGCGGAGACGATGGCCGATGCGTACCTCGAGCTCTACCGCGAGCTCCACTCCCTCGCCGGGCTCTAGACGCGCTCACCACACGAGGCTTCCGGGCGGACGTTCCGGCGGGAGGTCGTGGCGCCGGACGCCAGGGCTCGAGGCCCCGTTCTGAAGGCTCCGACCTCGGGTTCCTCGCCCTCGGAGAGAACTGCGAGCGACCCCGCTTCCTCCGCAGGTTCATGCGACACGGCCGGTCCACACGGGCCCCGTGACGATGTCGATTCTACGTGAACAAATCGGGGCAATGTGTTGCCGCGCATATAGGTTGTCGATGTTCGTCGGTCACGGGCCTCAAGTTGGCACGGCGATGACATTACTCCGGACAGAACGCTGGTCATTCGAGGAGGCCCGACCCGGGGCCCCACCGTGGACCGGCAGGGTCTCACACAGGAGGTCATCCGAATGAAGCGCCTACCTCTCCTCACCGGAATCGCACCGCTCCTCGTCCTGGCTGCGGCCTGCAGTGACTCACCGACGTCGATCGACACGGCCGACGGCACGGCCCTGGAGACGGCGCGCCCCGACATCACTCCCGTGATCACGCCGCTCAGCAACGAGGAGACACTCGATCTCCTCCACATGCGGGAAGAGGAGAAGCTCGCGCGGGACGTGTACGACCTCCTCTACGACGAGTGGGGCGTCGCTGTCCACGACCAGATCTCGAACAGCGAGCAGCGGCACATGGACACGATGCTCCAGATGGTCGACGTCTACGGTCTCGAGGATCCGGTCGGTGACAACCCTGCCGGCGTCTTCACGGACTCCGGTCTCCAGGACCTCTACGACCAACTCGTGGCGCTCGGGACGACGTCGGCCCAGGACGCCCTGATCGTCGGCTGCATCATCGAAGAGGTCGACATTCTGGACCTCGAAGAGGTGCTCGTTCGCAGTGACCACGACAACCTCGACTCGGCTTACTCGAGCCTCATGCGCGGCTCGGAGAATCACCTCCGCAGCTTCGTCGCGACCCTCGAGTCCATGTTCGGCGTCGTCTACGAGCCTCAGTACCTCACCCTCGACCGCTACGAGGACATCCTCGATGCAGACGGAACCCCGGGCGGCTACGGAAACGGTGGCTCGGGTGGCAACGACAACGGCGGGAACGGTGGCAACGGCGGGAACGGCGATAACGGCGGTGGCAACGGGAACGGCGGTGACAACGGTGGTGGCTCCGGCGGAAGCGGTGGCTCCCATGGTTCCAACGGCGGCAACGGTCTGATGGACGGTAGCTGCTGATCCTTCCCGGTTCGGCGCCTCCATCTGGAGGTGTCCTCCCCTGGCCAGTTCGGATCAGATGGGGGCGTCGAACCTGACTGCTTGCTTGAGGAAGCTGTGTTCCTGGAAGTTCTTCTCGATCACGCTCGCCATCTCTTCCGCCGTCGCGAACCGGTCGTAGTCCACCGAGATCACCGGAATCACCCGCGACACATCCCCGATGAACTCCTCGTATCCCCGGTACAGGGCCCGTAGGTAGTCCAGCGTGATCCCCGTCTCCATGCCCCGGGCTCGGGACCGGATCCGTTCGAGCGACTTCTCCGGTGAAACGTCCAAATAGATGATTACGTTGGGTTTGCACATGAAGTTGCTCATGTTGCGGAAGAGCTCGATGTACGTGCGGTAGTCGCGCTCGTCCATGAGCCCGGTCTGCGCCAGCATCTTCGCGAAGATCGAGTCCTCGTAGATCGTACGGTCCTGGACCGCTGACCGGCCTCTCCAGATGATCTCCTGATGCTGGGCGAACCGCTTGTTGAGAAGGTAGATCTGGGTGGCGAAGGCGTAGCGGGGCGTGTCCCGGTAGAAGTCCTCGAGGTACTCGTTGTCCTCGACCGGCTCGTAGTAGACGTCGATCCCGAGGTGCTTCCCGAGGGACGTCGCGAGGGTGGACTTCCCGGCTCCGATCATCCCGGCGATTCCGATGAACATCCGCTCGACGTCGGCCATGTGCTGCCTCCTCCGGCCCCTGGTTCGGGGGCCCGGCGGAGTATAGCGCCTGCGCATGGGGGGCCGCGGAAGATCCGCGAGGTTCGTGGGCGGACGCCAACCGGCGAGCACGGCCCCGAGGCTCGTGCGATCGCGCGAGCCGCAGGCGCTCTCAGCCGGTGAATGTCGACGAATCCAGGCTAGAACTGACGCTCGTAGCGCTCCTTGGGCGGGGGCCCTTCGGTCCGGATCCGCCAGTAGGAGGGGGCCTCCCGGTCGATCTTCCGGTGGAGCGCGTCGCGTCCGATCATCCGCATCACCGTGGCCACGAACGTGAAGACGACGTAGAAGATCGCGCCGAGCAGCACGCGGTTCATCACCCACCCGAGGACGTGGGCGAGCTTCATCCAGAACCACTGGAACGGGCGGAGGATCTCGGGCGCGACGAGACCGAAGAGCACGAGGAACCCCGTGATCCCGAAGAAGACCCACGGCTGGACCCCGTGTCGCCACCAGAGCAGGAGGCCGACGATGGTGAACGCCGCTCCCACCACGAGGCCGAACTCGCGGAGTTCCTTCCGTGTCGCTCTCCCCGTCGTCATCTCCATTCCTGCCCCCGTTTCGTCACTGTCAGCCCTGTCGGGCGCCGCTTGGTGCCTGCGTTCGTGTCTGCAGTTCGTTCCGCTAGTCGAGCTGGAACTCGGTCTTCCAGTCGATGTCGTCCCGGAGCGGCGGTTGATCCGGCTTCGCGAGGACGTAGTTGCCGAGGACGAGGTAGTCCATGTCGGTCCGCATGAAACAGGTGTAGGCGTCCTTCGGCGTGCAGACGATCGGTTCGCCGCGGACGTTGAAAGACGTGTTCACGACGACCGGACAGCCGGTCCGTTCGTGGAAGGCCGAGATGAGCGCGTGGTAGCGCGGGTTCGTGTCCTTCGAGACGGACTGGATCCGCGCCGAGTAGTCTACGTGCGTGATCGAGGGCACGGTCGACCGGACGACCTTGAGCTTGTCGATTCCGAAGAGCGCTTCCGTGCCGGCCGGGAGGGGAGCCGGTGCTCCTCCTTCACGTCGGCCACGAGGAGCATATAGGGGCTGGGGCGATCGATCTCGAACCAGTCCGAGATCGACTCCTCGAGCACGCTCGGTGCGAACGGCCGGAACGACTCCCGAAACTTGATCTTGAGGTTCATCGTCGTCTGCATGGAACGGGAGCGGGAGTCGCCGATGATCGAGCGGTTCCCGAGTGCGCGCGGGCCGAACTCCATCCGCCCCTGGAACCAACCGACCACGTTCTCGGCCGCGAGGATGTCCGCGGTCCGCTCGATCACTTCGTCGTCGCCGTAGCGCTCGTACTTCGCGCCCACCTGGTCGAGGAACGTCTGGATCTGCTCGTCCGAGAACGCGGGGCCGAGGTAGGACCCACGCTGCCGGTCGTGCGGCGTCTTCCTGCCATGCGGAGACGACGCGCTTCCTGACGAGGCGGGGCTGGGCGGCGCGGCTTCGGCTCCCACACCAACCGGCTGTCTGGCCGCGGGGGCCGGGTGCAACGGTCCGGGGAACGGCATCCGGTCCTTCTCCACGTAGTGGTGCCACGCGGAGAGGGCGCAGCCGAGGGCTCCACCGGCGTCACCTGCCGCCGGTTGGATCCAGATGTCGTCGAAGATGCCTTCGCGGAGGATCTTTCCGTTCGCAACACAGTTGAGGGCGACGCCTCCCGCCAGGCAGAGATTCCGCTGACCGGTCACGTTCCTCACGTGGCGCGCCATCTTGAGCATGACGATCTCGGTCACCACCTGGACGGACGCTGCGAGGTCCATCTCCCGCTGGGTGAGCTGTGACTCCGGCTTCCGGGCCGGGCCGCCGAAGAGACGGTCGAACTCGCCGTTCGTCATCTTCATGCCCGTGCAGTAGTCGAAGTACTTCATGTCGAGCCGGAAGGAGCCGTCCTCCTTCACGTCCATGAGGTGCTGGAGGATCGTGTCGACGTACTTCGGTTCGCCGTAGGGGGCGAGCCCCATCACCTTGTACTCGCCCGAGTTGACCCGGAACCCCGTGTAGTAGGTGAACGCGGAGTAGAGCATGCCGAGAGAGTGTGGGAACTGGATGTCGCCCTGGATCTCGACCCGGTTGCCTCTGCCGACGCCGTAGCTCGTCGTCGTCCACTCGCCGACGCCGTCGGTGGTGAGGAACGCGGCCTCCTCGAACGGGGACGGGAAGAACGCGGACGCGGCGTGGGACTCGTGGTGCTCCGGGTAGAGGATCTTCCCCTTGTAGTCGAGGCTCTTCTTGATGATGTCGGCCAGGAAAAGCTTCTGCCGGGTCCAGATCGGCATGGCCTGGAGGAACGACGTGAACCCCCGCGGCGCGAACGCGAAGTAGGTCTCGAGGAGCCGGTCGAACTTGAGGAGCGGCTTGTCGTAGAACGCGACCAGGTCCAGATCCTGGGCCCGGATTCCCCCGGCTTCGAGGCAGTACTCCGCGGCGTGGGTCGGGAAGCCGAAGTCGTGCTTCTTCCGGGTGAACCGCTCCTCCTGAGCGGCTCCGACGACCTCCCCATCACGGACCAGGCAGGCCGCGCTGTCGTGATAGAAGGCCGAGATGCCGAGGATGTTCATCGATTCTCCATGGGTCCAGCGGGCCGGGGAGGACTTGCGTACGGTTCAAAGGTGAACGTCGAGTCTAGCAGACCCGATTCCGGACCCTCAAGGATCCGGCCTCTCCGACTCCCGAGGGACCGGTCGAGCCGGATCGCCGCGGAGCAGGAATCCCGGAGCCGGGGTCGCTGTCGGGCATCGGTTGGGGCAAGACACGCAGGTGCAGGCAGCCGGCCGGAGAAAAAAGGCGCAGACAAAAAAAACCTGGGTTCAATCCCGATCGTTTCGCGCTTCTTGGAGTGAGACGGGGGAGGTGGAAGCGGGAGCCCCTCCCCGACGGTTGGGACGGTCTCTTGGTTGCGGGAAGGGGGCGGCTGGCCAGGACCTCGGTCCGGTCGGTCGCCCCCCTACGACTTCCGCTCATCGGATCAGATGCATCTTCCGGGTCTCGCCGCCTGCGTGCGTGCGGAGACGCGTGAAGTAGACGCCGGCGGGGAGCTGGCGACCGGCCTGATCCAGGCCGTCGAAGGTCACGGTGTAGTGGCCCTTCGTCTGTACCTCGTCGATCAGGTTCCGGACGAGTCGGCCCGAGGCATCGACCACGTCGAGCTGCACGGGACCTTCCGCGTTCAGCTGGTACTCGAGACGGGTGCTGTCCTGGAACGGGTTCGGGCTGTTCTGTTCGAGTGCGAGCGGAATCGCGGGATGCCCCTCGAGCGGATCGTCCACCGCAGACGGATCGCCGTGGATCACGGTCTGGTAGAGGGTCTGCGCGGCCTGGGCGTTGGCCTGGAGGTCCGCGAGGCTGGATCCGCCGAGGAACGCGAACGCCGCGTAGCCGGTCTCACCGTTGGCGAGATCGAAATCGCCGGTCGCGATCATGAGGGCGATGTCGGCCGGGCCGGCGCTGGTCGTGCCGAAGCCACCGGAAAGCCAAGCCGTCTTGTTCGCGTCGGTCGGGTCGTCGGTCAGGTTGGCCAGGGCCCGCATCGCGACCGCGCCTTCCACGTTCAGCACCGCGATCCCGAAGGCCGCGCCCGTGTTCGGAGTCGTCACGTAGGCGAGGTCGTTCGCGGCGTCGTAGGAGACGCTGTTGAGGCTGTACTGAGCGTTGAAGTCGACGTCCGCGAAGATGGCTCCGCGGAGGTTGTTGATCGCCGAGCCACTGTTGTTCGTGATCACGTACTCGCAGATGACGAAGTCGTCGTTCGGCGCGTCGTTGTCCGCGAAGTAGTTCGCGGTCACGTCGACACCGTACGGGTTCTCGGCGCGCGAGTCGTCGAACACGGCCGTCGCTTCCTGGTCGGTGTACTCGGGCGTGCCGTCGATGACGAGCGGGGAGGCCTGCTGGAAGTCGGCGTCACCGCCCGGGAGCCCGGCCGACTCCACCCGGTAGTTGTCCGAGACCGGGCCGTTCACCGTTCCGAGCGCGAACGACGCCTCGTAGACGTGCTCGGCCGCACCGAGGGGCGCCCAGCGGAACGACTCGCCGATCTTCCCGCCCGAGCCGGTGAACCCGACGTTCCCCTTGTTCGTCACGGTGAGGAGCGCCTGACCGGCTTCCATGGTCGTCGCGGCCACCCGCGTCCCCGTCCGGTAGAGCGTTCGAGCACCCCGTTTGTCGTCCGTCGAGAGGCTCGCCTTCGTCGAGTCGCAGGGCGCGATCGAGGCGAACATCGTGGCCGAACCGAGCGCAGAGTGGCCGAGTCCGATGAAGTGCCCCATCTCGTGGATGGTGACGCCCCAGAGGTCGAACGCGTTCGAGCACGGGGGCCAATCCCGGTAGTCGTCCCAGTTCCGGGTCGCCGACCAGGTGATGTCGGACTCCTGACGAGCGAGGAGGAGCGAGTCGCTCACCGTGTTCGTGTTCCAGAATCCGTCGCCGACGGCATAGAGAATGGTCGACGTGACGGCGAGGCACGAACCCGTGCACTGGCTGAAGCAGTCTTCCATCGAGAGGTGGTTCACGCCGTTCTGGGAGAGCCCGCAGAAGGTCGTGCTCGCGCCCTCCTGGAACTGCACGTCGAGATTCGCGACGTGGTTCTGCCAGACGTTGAAGCTCTCACGCAGGATTTCGAACTCGTTCGAGATCGAGTTGTCGTCGATCGAGGTGTTGAGCGACCACGGCACGGGCACGTCGGGCCCGATCCACGCGGTGTCCCGGTTCGTGTCGACGTCGATGCGGACGTATCCCCGGGCCAGGTCGCCCAGGGTGAGGGACAGGGCCGTGGCCACGGCCACCCCGGTCCCGATGCGAGCGAGAGTGTTCTTCTTCATTTCGTACCTCTCTCGGGCGCGAGACGTTTCCGCCTCCGCCGGACCGGTGTGGTTAGTGTTGGGCGACCCAGTCACGAATCGCGCTGACGAGTGGCTCGGCGGCGTAGCTTCCGTCCGCCCGGACGACCGTGAGGTCGCGGGGGATGGCGGAAGCGGCGAAGTACGCGTCCGTCCACTCGGCGGGACGGGTCAGCATCTCTTCGCCGGTGCGGGTGTTGGGCTCGAAGCGGAACTTGCCCTGGATCATTCCGTAGGTGCGGAAGAGTCCGCCCTCCCGATCCTCGAGGAAGGCGAGGACGCGTTCGCCGGCCTCGTAGTGCGGCACGGCGTGGACCTGATGGATCCATGGTCCCACCCGGCCACCCAGCTCCTCGAGAACGATCGTGCTGCCCACCTCCGCGGTGTTCCCCTTCAGCACGTCGTCCACCTCGATGGTGACGTAGGTGTAGATGAACTGGTGCTCTTCCTTCATCCGGGCCTCGGTCGAAACGACCCGGCCGGTGACGATGGTGTTGGACTTCTCGGTGAGATCGGCGGTTCCCTCGAGCTCGAGACTCGTTGCCTGGGCGAGGCCGGAGGCGAGCAGAAGGGCGGTGCCGAATCCGAGAAGCGACGTGACGAGGGCGAGGCGTGAGCCCCGGACCCCGGACGATGTCTCCCGAGAACGAGTGGGTAGCCAGAAACGCATGGTCTCTCCTCTTCGTCGAAGCGCAGGGCGCGCGCTTCAGGGGGCCAATGGCAGGGCGCCGTGTCGCCAGAGACGACGCCTTCTCCGTGCGGTACTTCAGGGTACGGAAGTGCCTTCCTCACAGTCAATGACGGCGCGCGACTGGGTCAATCCACCCACGGGGGGCCGGGCTCCGGGCGGCTGCTCCGCCAATTGGCCCATAGGTGGGGAAAGCCCACGGTGTCTCCGCCGCGAACTCAAGTTTCTCCATTTAGAGGCCGAATCCAGAAGTGAATGCGTTCGCTGGGAATCGAGGAGCGCCCTCGGTCTACCGCCGCTCGACCCGAGACAACTGAGAGCACCGCATGAACCTCGATCTACTTCAGTTGCGCGAGATTCTCGAGGGTTGCTACAGCCGCGCCCTGCTCGACCGGATTCTTCCCGAGGACGACGAGTATCCCGATCGGATGCCCTTCCCCGGGGAATGTCTGAGCGACGAGATCGACGCAGACGAGTTCGCGGACCTCTTCCGCGAGCTGCTCTCGGCCGGTGCGTATCTTCGCGCACTGTCGCTCCTCAAGATCGCCGGTGGGGCATGGGGCCCGACGGCCGAACTCCTTTCCCTCCTCTCCGAAGCGCTCGACCTCTCCGAGGAGGAACTGTCGACCGATCCGCTGCCCCGCGAGTTCCTCGGCACACAGCGCGCCAGGCTCGCCTGGTCGGTCATCCAGAAGGACACGCTCGCGTTCGCGCCCTGTGACGGCACCAAGGTCAACCACGGTTCGGCGTCCTGGATCGTGAGCCGGGCCGACGACGTCGGTGACCAGCGCGTCCCCGATGGCCTCGCCCTCGTCTGGCTCTCGACCACCCGCGTCGCGGGGGCCCTCCGCCCGGCAGGTGCGCGCAAGCAGTCGCGGCGTCGCCTCGAGCTGTCCTGCAACGTCGTTTTCGTAGGTCCGATCCGCGAGAAGACCGGGCTTTCCCGGGTCTCCGCGGAACTCCAGGACCTATCTGACACCGGTGCCGGTGTCCAGGTGCGCGATCGGTTCGGCCGGATGGCCGGCGCCGCGCTCAAGGGCAGCCGCGTGCGCCTCGAGCTCCGGAAGCCGGACCAGAAGGACCCGATGGTCACGTTGGCCACGATCCGGTGGGTCGATCAGGAGACGAGTGAGACGCACGGGCAGCTGTGCCGACTCGGTCTCAAGTTCGAGGATCCGCCGCCGGAGTTCCTCTCCAGCGTTGAAGAGCTACTTAGTCCAGGGAAAGGCGACGTGCAGTACCTATGGAGTCTGTGGGAGTCGGACAGCAAGAAGGCGTAATCGGAGAGCTCTCCAAGGTCACGTGGGCAGTCGGAGGGGGGAAAGGCGGCGTGGGCAAGAGCCTGGTCGCGATCTCTCTGGCCTACTGGCTGGGTAGGCTCAAGCGCCAAGCGATCCTGATGGACGGGGACCTGGGTGGGGCGAACCTCCACACCATGCTCGGGATGCGCATACCCCAGAAGAACCTCGACGACTTCATCCTGAAGCGCGTCGACACACTCGATGACATCCTCCTGCCGACGTCGATGCAGGGAGTCAAACTCCTCGCCGGCGGCAGCGAGGTGCCCGCGCTCGCGAATCCGAACTTCGCCCAGAAGAGCCGGATCCTCCGGGCCATGCAGAACCTCGAGACGGACGTTCTCCTGGTCGACCTGGGAGCGGGGACGAGTCTCAACACGCTCGATCTCTTCCTCGCCTGCCCGCGGAAGCTCGTCGTGATGACGCCGCAGCCGACGTCGATCCAGAACGCGTACGGATTCATCAAGGCCGCGTTCTATCGCCGGATCAGCCGTGCCCTGCGCCGGACCCAGCTGAAGGGCCTCTTCGACGTCAGTGCGACGAGCGACGAGCCGATCCCGCAGTCGGTCGACGAGGTGCTGGAGGAGGTGTCGATCGGCGCCCCCGAAGCTCTCGAAGAAGTGCGTGCGGCGATCGAGGATCTGCACCTGGAGCTCGTGGTGAACATGGCGCGCGACCACAAGGAGCACAAGGTCGGCGAACTCATCCGCGAAGTCTGCATGAAGTTCCTGGGGCTCGAAGTCCGCGTCCGCGGCACCATCCCGTACGACCCGGGGATGGAGAAGTGGGCGAAGACGATGGACGCAGGTGCATTGGGCCAGGACACCGGGAGCTCGGCTCTCCGTGCGGCCTACGAGATCGCATACGAGATGATCAGCGAACTCGAGGCGGCACCCGATTCCTCCTACCGTCGCGCCGCGTAGTCCACGGTTTCGGGGCGCGGTCGGTTTGGAGCAGTAGCGGGGCTCTCGGGTCCCGCTTTCTGTTGCTTCCGATCCGCGGTCGACCTCGACCTTGGATCTGTCTTCGATCCGGTGTGTACAGTCGATCCGGAATCAACCGGCCACCCGGGATCTACTTCCGATCCGGGATCGGCGACACCGCGCTCGAAAGGACTTCCTCACCCTGGCGTGTCGCGACGAGCTGCCAGAGCGCGGCATCCGGCTCGGCCCCCTCGAAGAGATCGCTCCAGTGGAGTGTTCGCTTCTCCTTCGTCCCGAGCGGGAACCGAACCTTCTCTTCCAGGTCCGCGCCGTAGAGGACGAGTGAGTAGACGAGCCCGGGCTCGGTCTCGGTCCAGACGAGATCGAACGTGTCCGCGCCCGTGGGCGTGAGGGTCGCCTCGATGCCGGCGGGCGGCTCCCCGTTCCGAAGGCGCATGTCCGCATCCGGGCCGCCGAGTTCGAACACGAGCACGACAGCGGCGAGTGCAGCGGTCGCGGGGACTAGGAACCGGATCGGATGGAGGCGGAGCGCAGCCAGGACGCGGCCGACGAAGCTGGGTTCGCTGGGGGAGGCGGCCGCGTCCCTAGGGCGAGAAGGGAGGGGTGGGCTTCCCAGGCTCGATGCGAGGAATGCGGAGAGTTCTCGGTTTGCGCCCGCGAGTTCGGCCTCGTCCAGTCCGAGATCGTCCAGTCCCTGCCGGGGCGACTCGAACGATCGATAGGAAGCGAGCGTCGACCTGCACTTCGGGCACGCGTCCAGGTGCCGACGCCTCGAGTCCCCACCGGGAAACGCCGCCATCCGGACGAGTTCTTCGACGGTCGGACAGAGGCTGCTCATTGGAGCCCCTCCTCTCTCGAGACGCCTGCCTGGATCGGACGAGACATCGCGCGGGGAAACTCCGCGTCCGGGCCGCGGTTCCGCGAGGTCAGTTCGGCGCGGAGCTTCCTCCGGGCCCTCTGGAGGACGGAGCGGGCGCCGGAGCGCTCCTCGATCCGGAGCGTGCGCGTGATCTCGTCGACCGGCATGCCTTCCCCGCACCTGAGCCAGAGCGCTTCCTGCTCGAGCGGCTCCAGTCTCGTCTCGATCAGCCCCATCAGCTGCTCCATGGTCGTCGCCTGCACTTCCACTTCCTCGGGGGACGGCCGCTCGGACTCGATCATGTCCGGGTCGATCGACTCGTCGCGGAGCCAGGCCGGGAGCCGGAGTGCACTGCGGCAGCGGTTCCGGGTGATCGTGAAGATCCACGCTCCGAAAGCCCCTTCCGCTTTGAAGGTCCCGAGGTGCTTGTAGGCGCGCATGAGCACGTCCTGGGACACCTCGAGGGACTTCTCGCGATCGCGGAGGTGGCGGTAGCACCACACGAAGACCCGCTCCTGATAGCGACCCAGCAGAACCGAGGCTGCAGCGCGGCCGGCCGGCCCTTCGGGGTCCGTCTGTGCTCGCCGGACGAGTTCGTCGTCGGTGAGCTGGGTTGGATCGGGCGAACGGTCCAAGAGGAGCGCTCCGGTTCGAGGCTCCGGAACCAGGAGCCTGTTGCGGCGCGGCGCCGAGGTGGCGACCGCTGGGCGTCGCATCGAGTCTACTCGATCCCCGACGCGCCGGGCTGCGTTCTCCTTGGACTGCACGTCCCGGGTCCGACTTCTCGTCCCCCGGAGTCGTCCCGATGCTCGGGGCACCGAGCGAGGATCCCGCGGGGACGAACGGACCGCTTCTCGTTCACACCGGTGTTCCATCCCTTGGGATGACCCCCGGAAACGGCTCCCGTCACGTGGTTTTCGTGCGAATCCGGAGAACGACGACGACGAGGAGGGTCCAGCAGGCGAGGGCCACGAGAATCGGGACGTGAGCGGTGGCGAACCCGCGCGAGGTCCGAGCCCACCGTGCGTAGGTCGGGCGGCGTTCGAGGGGGACCCGGACGGCGCCGTCTCCGATCGCGACGTACCCGGCCCAGTAGAACGGGGACTCCGTTCCCTCGGCGCCTCTCACCGCGGTCCGCGCGCGATCCAGTGCGCCAGCGACGGTTTCGCCGCGCTCCAGACCCTCGTAGAAGTGGCGCATCAGGACCGCCGCGGAAGCGTCGTCGACGGGCCAGAGGGTGGCGACGACCACGGGGACCCGGGCGGCGAGGAACGCGGAGGACAGCCCCTGGACGCCCTCGCCCGTGAGCGAACGCCCTCCCACGGAACGGCAGGAGGAGAGGACGGCGAGTCTGGCACCGAGCCGCGAGTTCGCGATCTCGTCGGCCCGGATCTCCGGCAGGCCGGAGCCCGCGCCGCAGTCGATCGTGGAGCGCCACGGTGCTTCGTCGTAGGTGTGTGCGTGCGACGCGATGTGGATGACGTCGTACTCCCGCCAGGAGGCGAGTCGATCGGACACGGAGAGGTTGGGCCCTGGCCCGCCGTCGTGAGTCCCTCGCCCTTGGCCGTCCGCGTCGTCCCGCGCGTCCGCGTCGTTTCGCTCTCCGCTCTCCGCGAGGACGCACTCCGTCGCGAACCCGCGGTCGACGGCCTGGAAGGAACGCTCGAGCCAGTCGACTTCGCTTCGGGCACCGGGGAGGTACGCGTCCCCGCTCGCGGAAAAGGCCAGCACGGAGCATCCATGAGGCGATGCGTCCTCGCGCTCGTTCCGGAGTTCCGCGAGGAGATCCGCGCTCGGGATCGAGCACCACTCGGCAGCCGACTCGATCCGGTCGCCGGCGAGATCCGAAGGCGTCGCGGCTGCCTCCCAAATGAGGGGAAGCGGTAGGAGGTGGAGCGGGCCGTCCGCCGAGTAGAGCACGCGGTCCGCATTCGCGATCCGGGCACGCGCCGCTTCCGGGAAGAGTGTCCGGAATGCCCCGAGTGCCATCTCGAGCGTCTGCGCCGAGCGCTCGTGTCCGCCTGGTCCCGGCGGTGTGGCGAGGATCTGTCCGAGTAGGTGCGCCCTTCCCGCGAGCTCGTCTTCGGGAGGCAGCCGGTGTGCCTCGACACGCTCGGCGCTCACGACGAAGAGGAGGCTGAGCCGAGGGCCGAGGTAGTAGTCGAGGAGGAGTTCTCCCGGGTGCAGCTGGGTGGCGTCGGTTCCGGCCCCGACCGTCACGGCGCGAGCGGGGCCGAGGCGTCGTTCGAGGAGCGTCCGTGCCTTGAACTCCCGGACGGCGGCGTACGCGGCCTTTGTCCGCTCTCCACTCGGGAGTGAGACCGGACGATCGAGGAGAAGGTCCGCGAGGTCCGTGTAGACGAGTCGGCCCGTCGCTCCCCGTTCCTCGCGCCACTCGGGATCCTTGGGGACACTCCGTTCCTCCCGCCACGCTTCGCGCGCGGAACGAAGGTGGGCCAGCGCGGAGTCGGCGTGTCCCAGTTCGCGATGAGCCTGCGCGAGTTCGGCCTCGAGCGGGACCCTGAGGCGGGCGAGGCCGAGGCTGTCCGCGATCTGCTCCGCCGGGTGCAGGACGCGTGTTGCCTGTTCGGGCCGGCCGAGTTCGAGCAGGCGACGTCCACGCCGTTCCGCGAACTCGAGGGCGAACTCGCCGTGCGTGATCTCCGTCAGCTCCTCCCGATGCCGATCCAGGATGGCGAGCCCCGCTTCGGGATCTCCGTCCGCAGCGAGGGCGTCGCTCCAACCGAGGATGCACTCGATCCGGTCGTCGGCGGCGATCGACGACTCGAGTGCGAGCGCTTCCCGGTAGAGCGCCACCGCGTCTTCGTTCCGAGACTGGAGGACGCGGAGGTCGGCGAGGTGGCGGAGCACCTTGCCTTCGTAGTCGAGCCAGTTCTTCTCCCGGCAGGCCGTGAGGAGGGACTCGATCCGGGCCGACGCGAGCCGCATGCGCCCGAGCGTCCACTCCCAGCGCGCGACTTCGAGTTCGAGGACGACTGCTTCGCGTGCGCTTCCCGCCGCGCGGTGGAGCGCCGCGAGTCGACGGAACTGCGCCTCCGCCTCGCTCGGGTCGCCGAAGCTCCACTCGAGGCGGCCGAGGTTCGTGCGGGCGAACGCTTCGGCGAGCGTGTACCCGACTCCCTTCGCTTGCCTCACCGCCGCTTCGAGCGTCTCCCGCGAGAGGTCGAACTCACCGAGGACGGTCTGGACCGCACCGAGTCCGTTCCGCGCCCAGCACTCGCCGAACGCGTCGCCGGCTTCCGCGAAGGCGTTGACGGCCTGCTCGTACTCGATCTCCGCGTCGTGCCAGTCGCCGCTGATCTCGGAGTTCCAGGCCAGTCCGACGTGAGCCCAGGCTTCGTGCCGGAGATCTCCCCGCAGCCGTGCGAGCCGGAGGAGTTCCTCGCACTCCAGTTGCGCCTCCTCCATCCGTCCCTGCGCGCCGATCGCGACCGCGAGCCACCGGGTCGACGAAGTCAGAGCAGCCGAGTCCGCCAGCGCGACCGCGAGGTGCTTCGCCTCTCGCAGGGAACTCTCCGCCTGCATCGCGTTTCCGAAGAACGCTTCGATATGACCTTCGCGAAGGAGGAGGGGGAGGAGGAAGAGGCTGTCCGCGCGTGCGCGGGCGGAGGGGAGTTCGCTCCGGACCAGGTCCAGCGAGAGCGCGTGCTCATCCACCGATCCGAGAGAGTCGATCCGGGCGAGGAAGCTCCGTTGGGCTTCGCTCGGACCGCGGCTCGGACCCGGCCCGGCCCCTCTCGGATCACTCGCGGAAGCGACCTGGACCGAGCCGAGGAGGCCCGGTCCAGCGATGACTAGGGTGACGAGGAATCCCAGGGCGCCGAGCAGAGGAGTTCTCTGCCCTACTGCCTTCGTCGCGTCAGTGCCTCATTCCGTCTCCCGCGTCGGCGAGATGACGTGTGTCGTCCGGCAACGGCAGCGGCAGCGGGTCGCAACCGAGGTCGTGACGAGATTGCGGATCGTTGTTCGGGAAACAGTTCCCCGAGAGGATCTCGAGCGGCGCGTACCTCATGAGGTCCGCGTCGTAGAGACCACCTTCGAGGAAGGCGACGAGATCGTCGATCTGTTCGTCGGTGAGGCCGAGAGGATGGAACTCCTCGGCGATCTGTCCGCTCGGGACGAGCCCGTTCTCGGGCATCCCCGCGTTCTTGTACTCGACCACCGCGCGCACCGAACCGAAGCTCGAGCCGTGTCCATAGAACGGGCTGTCGAGCAGGTTGTAGAGCTGCGGAGTCTTGAACTTGAACATGTCCTCGCTCTGGCGGGTGAACCCGCCACGGCCCTGACGGACATCGTTCGGCACCGTGCCACCGGAGGCGCCGAGGAAGACCCGGGACGGGTCGAAGGTTCCATCGAGGTCGTTCATGCCGAGGGCGTGGAACGTCATCGAGCTGAGAGCGGGCCCGGTGTGGCAGAGGTAGCACTTTGCGTCGCCGAAGAAGAGGATCGCGCCCCGCTTCTCCCTCGGGCGAAGCGCACGCAGGTCACCCTTGAGCCAGAGCTGGAACGGCGACCGGTTCGCGAGAAGCGTTCGCTCGAACGCCGCGATCGCCATGGCCGCGTTGTACCGGTTCACCGGCTCCGGGTCTCCCGGGAAGGCGGCGGCGAACCGCTCCATGTACTCGGGGAGTTCCATGATCCGGGAGAGGTCGATGTCGCCCATCCGGTGGACGGCGAGGCCGGCGTGGGCCTGCGTCTCGAGTCCATGGAGACCGAGCCGGTTCGACTCGAGCGGCGTGCCTTCCTGCCAGTACTCCTCGGTTCCGAGGTTGTCGCCGACACCACCGAACTGGCCGTTCCAGAGCATGAGCTCCTGGTAGGCCGCGTTCATCGAGCTCGGCGTGCGGATCGGTTGGACGTCCGGGAACTCCGGTCCGACGAGGTAGTCGGGATTGAACTCGCGTCCCTCGCCCGCGGCGCCGAAACCGACGCCACCCTCGGAGATGCCCTGCGGACGGTTGGCCTGGAAACCCGCCTGGGCGAAGTGGCAGGACGAACAGGAGTAGGTCTCGTAGCCTTCGTCGCGGACGTTGTCCACCCCGAGACAGGTCTCGTGGTAGAGCAGCCGACCCAGCTCCACCTTCTCCGGCGTGAGCGGGTTCTGCGGGTCCTGCGGGATCTGACTGAGCTGTTCCGCCGACGGCATCATGAAGTACGTGAGGTGTCCGCCGGGTGCGACCTCGATCAGCTGCTCGCCGAGCAGTTCATCCAGGATGGACGTCGCGTTCCACGGCAGGTCCGTTGCGTTTCGATCCGGCGTGAGTGGATTCGTCTCGCTATCGAGGTCGGCACATCCGGTCGAGACGACGGCGAGTGCCGTGGCGATCCCGAAAGCCAGAGGCCGCCACAGTGAAGATTCGTGGACAGCAGTCATCGCTCCCTCCCGGCAGGTCAGGTGGTGGAAGCAGTCTTCTCGACGAGACTCGGCCCCCCCGAGTCCAGGCGGAGCAGAACTCCACCAATCCTTAGTGTCCCATATCGGCGGAGAGCCGCCAAGGCGCCACCATGAAAGCACGTGTGAACAGGTATCGATGTCATCGCAGGTCGGCTATGAGATTCGGTGCGTAGGTCGTGGGAAGCAGGTCCGGTAGACTCAGCTGATGCTGTCTCGATTCGAATCCGTCCAATCTCGGACGACGACGCTCCTGGCGTTCGTCGCCACCGTCGTTCTCCTCTGCGGCGCCGCCGATGCGCACGATGGCCCGCACGGCTTCCCCGGCGCGATCCCGGTGCTTCCGCCGGACTCACTCAAAACCTACGAGTTCGCGGACACGCTCGAAGTGCAGGGCCGCCTCGACGACCTCATCGGAGTCGCGTCCACAGCGTCCGAGGGCACGGTCGGTCGGGAAGACTTCGAGGTGCGTCCGATCCTGCGCGAAGGCGAACTCCTCGAGACCGTTCCCGGACTCATCCAGACGCAGCACAGCGGGGATGGGAAGGGGAACCAGATGTTCCTCCGCGGATTCAATCTCGACCATGGGACGGACTTCGCCACCGACGTCGAGGGGATGCCGATCAACCTCCCGGCCCACGGTCACGGCCACGGCTATACGGACGTCAACTTCCTCATTCCGGAGCTGGTCGAACGGATCGACTATCGCAAGGGGGTCTTCCACCCGGAGCTGGGCGACTTCGCGAGTTCAGGGGGCACACATATCGTGCTGAGACGCGATGTGCCGCGGTCGTTCTTCCAGTTCGAGGGCGGGAAGGACCGCTTCCGGCGCGCGGTGGGCGCGGCCTCCCAGCACGTGGGCACGGGCGTCGCGCTCGTCGGGTTCGAGTTCAAGGGCTACGACGGTCCGTGGGATCTCGAGCAGGACCTCAAGAAGTCGAGCGGGCTCGCCAGGTACACCGTCGGTTGGGCGGGGGGGACACTCTCCCTGCTCGCACTCGGATACGACAACGAGTGGAACGCGACCGATCAGGTGCCGCTCCGCGCCGTGGAGTCCGGGAGGATCGACCGGTTTGGCTACATCGATCCCACCCTCGGCGGCAGGTCGCACCGCTACAGCCTCCTCGGCACCTGGCATCGGGCGCACGAAGGGCGCTCGCTCGAGGCCCGCGCGTACGCGGTCGAGTACGGCCTCCGGCTCTACTCGAACTTCACGTACTACCTCGAGCATCCGGACGAGGGTGACCAACTCCTCCAGGCGGATGACCGAGTCGTCGTGGGAGTCGGAGTGACCGGAGTCGTTCCGCTCGAACGGTTCGGCAGGAGCCACCTCTTCGAAGCGGGCCTCACGTCACGGAACGACTTCATCTCCAAGGTCGCGCTCTATCACACCGAGGACCGGGTGCGCCTCGACACCGTCCGCGAGGATGAAGTCGTGGAACTCGCGGGGGGCGCCTATGCATCGCTCACGTCGAGATGGCACCCACGCTTCCGAACGCAGCTGGGGCTCCGTGTCGATGCGTTCCACTTCGACGTGGAAGACGCCCTCCTCGCGGAGAACTCGGGCAACGAGTCCGCCGCGATCGCGAGTCCGAAGGTAAGCCTCATCTATGGCCTCAGCGGCCACGCCGAGGCGTATCTCAGCGGGGGGCTCGGTTTCCACAGCAACGACGCGCGTGGCACGACGATCCGGATCGACCCCGCGAGCGGCGACCCCGCCGAGTCGGTCGATCCCCTCGTCCGGTCGAAGGGCGGCGAACTGGGTCTCCGTGTCTCACCGACGGAAGGGCTTCGGTCGTCGGTGGCGCTCTGGTACCTGGCCCTCGACTCCGAACTCCTCTACGTCGGTGATGGTGGGGGGACGGAAGCGAGCGACGCGAGCGAGCGATACGGCGTCGAGTGGAACAACGTTTACCGGATCCTGGACGAACTCACGGTGGACCTCGATGTCGCTTTCAGCCACGCGAACTTCGAGGACGTCGCGGCCGGTGAGGATCACGTGCCCGGGGCGCTCGAGAACGTGGTGGCCGGCGGGATCACCTGGAACGACCCCACCGGTTTGTTCGCAACGGTTCGGCTGCGGCACCTGGGTGCCGTATGCGCTCATCGAGGACGACTCCGTGCGCGCCGACGCCACGACTCTGCTGAACGCGAACATCGGTTCCGTTTCGGGAACGCGCGCATCTCCTGTGCGCTTGAACGTCCTCGACGAAGGGCGCGACATCAGTTACTACGAGTCGCACCGGCGAGCCGGTGGAGTTCCGGACGTCCATCATCCGGTCGAACCGCGACGGCTACGGGTGATGATCGGCGTCGGGCAGCGGAGCCTGGTCCCGCGCGGCGCCTCCATTGTCGGCGACAGGCATCGGAGATCCTCACGATCCCGTCCGCGGGACTCACGATCCACTCGATCTCGCCGGCGGCTCGACCGCTGTGGTATGTCACCCGAACTCTGTGGAACCACCGCTCCACTCGGCGCGTTCCTGTGGGTTGCCCGCCAGGAAACGTGACAACGAGGCCCAGCCCGCGCCGGGCTTCTGGTCGGGACGCACCCCGCCCCGGGCCGGAGCGCGTGCGGACCGAGGAGGGGAAGATGAGAGCGGTTGCGGTCGTACCGAAGGAGCGGTCGGTTCGAGTGATCGATCACCCGGAGCCGAAGCTGGAACAGCCGGAGGACGTCCTCCTGCGCATGCTCGACATCGGAGTCTGCGGCACCGATCGGGAGATCGCCCGCTTCGAGTACGGGACCCCACCGCCGGGATCGGACTATCTCGTCATCGGCCACGAGTCGCTCGGCGAGGTCGTCGAGATCGGTCCGGATGTGAAGCGCGTCAAGCCGGGGGACCTCGTCGTCACGATGGTGCGCCGGCCTTGTTCGCGGCTCGACTGTCCGGCCTGCAGGAACGGACATCCTGACTTCTGCGTGACGGGAGAGTTCACGGAGCGCGGGATCAACGGACTGCACGGATTCATGACCGAACGGGTGGTCGATGATCAACGCTACATGCACGTGGTTCCCGCCTCGCTCCGTTCTGTCGGCGTGCTCGTCGAGCCGTTGACGATCGCGGAGAAGGCACTCCTCGAGGTGGTCGACGTGCAGGACCGCCTTCCCTGGTTGAGTGAAGATGCGATCCACGCCGGCACGGCGCTCGTGCTCGGCGCGGGCCCCGTCGGCCTACTCGGCACGCTCGCCCTTCTCCTCCGCGGATTCGACACCTGGGTCTACTCCCTCGAACCCGCGGACAGCTTCAAGGGGAAGTGGGTCGAGTCCGTGGGCGCTCACTACGTCTCTGCCGGAGACGCGTCGATCGCGGATCTCGGGAAGCGTGCGGGCAACATCGACCTCGTCTACGAAGCGACCGGGGTGTCTCACGTCGCGTTCCAATCGCTCGAGGTGCTCGGGATCAACGGGATCTTCATCTTCACCGGCGTGCCGAGTCGGAAGGCGCCGATCGAAGTCGACGCGGACCTCCTCATGCGGAACCTCGTCCTCCAGAACCAGCTCATCTACGGGACGGTGAACGCGGGCCGCCGTGCCTTCGAGAATGCCGTTCAGGATCTGACACGCTTCTTCGAGAAGTGGCCCGATGCGGTGACATCGCTCATCACCGGCCGCTACGCTCCTGAGGACGCCGAGTCACTCCTCCTCGGGAAGAGCGCGGGGATCAAGCAGGTCGTCACGTTCGCGGGCGAGTGAGCGGTGGAACGTGACCGGTGCGCGGACGGCCGGGCACCTGCGGCGTGGACTTCGCGTGGAGGCGGCGGTTACAAGACACCGGGTACCAGGCACCGGGAGTCGGACAGGCGCGGGCGGGATCGACGGAACGAGGAGTATGAGCAAGCAGCCGGTAGAAGAGCGTGAATGGGGAGCCGAACACCGGCGGCTGGACGAGGACGCCCGCGGCGCCGTCGATTGGCGGAAGTGGGGGCCCTACCTCTCCGAGCGTCAATGGGGCACCGTCCGCGAGGATTACTCCGAGAACGGGGACGTGTGGGGCTACTTCCCGCACGAGCACGCCCGGAGCCGCGTCTACCGGTGGGGCGAGGACGGCATCTTCGGGATCTCGGACCGGGACTGTCGCCTCTGCTTCGCGCTCACGGTTTGGAACGGACGCGACCCGATCCTGAAGGAGCGGTTCTTTGGCCTCAGCGGTCCGGAGGGCAATCACGGAGAGGACGTGAAGGAGGTCTACGAGTACCTCGACGCGACGCCCACGTCGTCCTACCTCTCCGCGCTCTACCGCTATCCGCAGCGGGAGTACCCGTACGATAGACTCCTCGGCGAGAGCGCAAAGCGAAGCCGACAGGACCCCGAGTTCGAACTCGAGGACACCGGTGTCCTCGAGGGTGGCCGCTACTTCGACATCGTCGTCGAGTACGCCAAGGCCGGGCCGGAAGACGTGCTGATCCAGATCACGTGCAGGAACCGCGGTCCGGAGGAAGCCGAGGTCCACCTCCTGCCGACGCTCTGGCTGCGGAACACCTGGGCCTGGGGACGGGAGGGAAGTGGGTACTGGGCGAAAGGGCGGATCGCACAGGTCGCCGAGGGACGACTGGCTGCAGAACTACCGGACTTTGGCGCATACCAACTCGACGCGGTTGGCCCGAACGGCACGCCTCCGCAGTTCCTCTTCACGGACAACGAGACGAACGTCCGGAGACTCTATGGGGTCGCGAACACCGCGCCGTTCCTCAAGGATGCGTTCCACCACCGCGTCGTCGACGGTGAGGAGAACGCGACGAATCCCAACCACGAGGGCACGAAGGCCGCGGCGTGGTTCCGGCTCTCGATCGCAGCCGGCAGTGCGGAGACGGTGAGGCTCCGCCTCCGGGGCGCGACGTCCGCCGACGCTCCTGCCTCTGGCTCCCTCGCCTCTGACTCCCTCGGCGCCGACTTCGGCAACGTTCTCGAACAGCGGAAGCGTGAAGCGGACGAGTTCTACGCCGGGCACCGGATGTCCGGCCTCTCGGGCGACGAACGGCTGGTCGTGCGCCGGGCCGACGCCGGTCTCCTCTGGTCCCGTCAGTTCTATCACTACATCGTCGAGCACTGGCTCGACGGGGACCCGACACTTCCTCCACCGCCCGAGGGACACGCGGCGAGCCGCAACGCGCGGTGGCGTCACTTCTGGGCTCAGGACGTCCTCTCCATGCCGGACAACTGGGAGTATCCATGGTTCGCGGCGTGGGACCTCGCGTTCCACGCCGTCGCCACCGTTCGGATCGATCCGGAGTTCGCGAAGCGGCAGGTCCTCCTCCTCTGCCGCGAGTGGTACATGCACCCGAATGGAGAGGTGCCCGCGTACGAGTTTTCGTTCGACGATGCGAACCCCCCGCTCGTCGCGTGGGCGGGTTGGCGCGTCTATGAACTCTCGAGGGACCAGGGGCGGGGAGAGGACCGCGAGTTTCTCGCCACCATCTTCCAGAAATGCCTCATCAACTTCACCTGGTGGATCAACCAGGAAGACAGTGACGGCAACAACCTCTTCTCCGGCGGATTCCTCGGACTCGACAACATCGGAGTGTTCGACCGGTCCCGTCCGATCCCCGGGGTCGGCAAGCTCGAGCAAGCCGACGCCACGTCGTGGATGGCGTTCTATGCGAGCACGATGCTCGCGATCGCGTTGGAACTCGCGGTGGAGGACTCCGTCTACGAAGGCGTCGCGCTCAAGTTCTTCGACCACTTCCTCGCCATCGCCCGCGCCATGAACGAGATCGGCGGGGACGGACTCTGGGACGACGAGGACGGCTTCTACTACGACCGCCTCCACGCGGACGGCGGCAGCGAGCCGATGCGCGTTCGCTCCATGGTCGGCATCATTCCGCTCTTCGCCGCGGAGTCTCTCCAGGCCGGCCGGCTCGAGCGGGTCCCGCTCTTCCAGAAACGGCTCGAGTGGTTCCTTCGCAACCATCCCAAGGCGGCCGAGAGCATGGCCTGCCTCAACCGTGGCGGCGAGGGCGAGGCGCGTCTCCTCGCGATTCCGAGCCGGGAGCGACTCGTCCGCGTGCTCCGCTACGTGTTCGACGAAGGGGAGTTCCTCTCGCCTTTCGGCATCCGCTCGCTCTCGAAGCATCACGAGACGAACCCGTACCGACTCGACCTGGACGGCAACTCCTACGAAGTCCGCTACGTGCCCGGTGAGTCGGACAGTGGTCTCTTCGGCGGAAACTCGAACTGGAGGGGCCCCGTCTGGATCCCGCTGAACTATCTACTGATCGAGGCGCTGAAGCGGCACCATCACTTCTACGGCGACGAGTTCCGCATCGAACTCCCGACCGGTTCCGGGCAGGAAGTGACGCTGCTGGAGGCGGCCGAGGAGATCGAGCGCCGACTCGCGCGGCTCTTCCTACGTGACGCCGAGGGACGGCGTCCGTCCATGGCGGGTTCGAGTCTTGCCGGTGAGGAAGGGCACGTTCTCTTCCACGAGTACTTCCACGCGGAGACGGGGAAGGGACTCGGCGCGAGCCATCAGACCGGGTGGACGGCGCTCGTTGCGAACGTGCTCGAGAGGGTCGCTTCGGTGCGTGCCCGCGGAGACGCGTAGCTGTTTCAGTGACGCACGTGCTTCCGCGTGCCGCTTCGCACGTGGATCGATCGCCCGTCCGGTGCCGTCTCCGTTCCGTAGGCGTCCTCCCGGATTTCCTGGACGCGGTCCGCCAGGTGCGGATCGTGGGCGACCACTGCGTCCAAGTGAGGCAAGGCGCTCGTCGTCCACGGGACACCCAGCTTGCCGATCGCGTCGAGCGCGAAGCTACGTACTTCCGGGATCGGATCTTCGAGCGCCTGGACGAACGGATCGACCCGGAGTTCCGCGGGGTTCGCGTTGGGACAGCGGGTGAGCGCGCGGATCCGTTCGGCCGGATCGCCCGAGGCGAGTCCGGTCCGGATCTGCCACTCGAGACGTATGGAACCGGGGTTCTCCGAGGTTCGGCGCAACTCGGCAGAGAGCGCGGCGGAGACGACCTCGGGAGAGAGGCCACCCAGGAAGGGGACCATCTCCTCGCCGCAGGAACGGAACTCCGACCGCACGATCCTGGACGCGTCCTCGGGGCTCAGCGGCGGCAGCCAGTCCGCGATGTGGGCTCGGAGGTAGAGACTCTGGCAGGTGTGCCTCTCGAGAACCGCGATCGCATCTTCGTGACGTTCCGGCAGGTCGAGCCAACCGAGCACCTCGACGGAGAGTGAGTCTCCGAGAGAGGCGGGAAGACGGGAGAGGAAGGGACGCCGGACCTCGGGGTCCGCGTCGCGGAGGAAGAGAAGGAGGATCCGCTCGTCCAGCACGGAGCTCCAGGAGGACATCGCACTCGCGGCGTCCGCGCGGAGGGGGGAGTCCCGATCCGCCGCGATGGAGTAGAGGAGGTTGCGCGCGGACGCGCCGTCTTCCTTCGGCACGGCGAGGGACCCATAGGCGTGCAGCGCCGCACCCGCTACCTCGACGTCCGGATCGCCGACGAGGCTCCGGACGGCGGATCGATACGGCTCCTTCTGGGTCATGCTGGACCGGATCAGTGCGCGGGCCGTTTCCTTCCGTACATGGGCGGCGGGATCCGCGAGGAGCCGCTGCAGCCAGTCCCCGAGCACGCGTGAGTCGGTCCTCGCCGCGTCTGCTACCTGGAAGAGCACGACCTCGGTTCGGTCCGGATCGTCGAGTTCGCGGCGGAGGCACGCCTCGAGTCCCGCCCGGACGGAGCGGGACGAGTGGGAGTAGGCGGCCATGGCTTCGGTTACCGTGCGTCGATACTCCTCCCGGCGCCAAGTCGCCTCCGTGTCCCGGCCGTCGCCCGTCCCTCCACCGTCGCCAGTCCCTCCTCCGTCGCCCGTCCCTCCACCGTCGCCGACAGGATCGAGAGAGGGGAGGAGTTCGATCAGAGCGGTGCCGTACGCGTTGGCGAACTCCGTCGGCGTCGGGTTCTCGCGGAGGAGGCCCAACGCCATCTGCTCGGAGCGAACGAACTCCGTCGGTGCCAGAGGGCGTCCCCGCTTCGCCCACGTCGGGGCACTCGCGGAACGGCCCTTGCTTCCGAGGACGAGGAACTCCCGGCCGAGGTACGGCTCCAGCTGTCGTCCCGAGTCCGAGAGCACCATCTCCCCGTCGCGCGCGTCGCCCTTGTATGCACGGACGTTCGAGAAGTGCAGGGTGTCCGGCATCCCGGACCGGACGACACCTGGTTCCTTCTGGAGGTAGGGTCGCACCTCGACGAGAGTCGCTTCGCAGACGACGGCATCGGAACGGTTCCAGAATGCGAGGAGCGTGCTGCCGGATTCGGTGGTGTCGGGCCGCGGTCCGCCCGAAGCGTTCGCGAGCGACGTGCAGACAACGAGGAGAGCGAGGAGCACGGGTGGGGCGAGGTTTCGTGGCGTCATCACTGCGTCTCCCACCCGGCACGTGCAGTATGGGGGAGTGGCCGCATCCCGGCAACGGGCACCTGCTCCGGACTGCCCCCCGACAAACCTGCTGTGATAGCTTTGCGCCTCCTCCGCATCCGGGAGGGGCTGACGTCGTTACACACGGGATCCGTCCATGACCGAAATCGTCAACATCGCGGCCTACAAGTTCGTCTCCCTCGATCGTCTGGAGGAGCGGAAGTCGGCGCTTCTGAGTCTCTCCCGGGAACTCGATCTTCGCGGCACCATTCTCCTCAGCGCGGAAGGGATCAACCTCTTCCTCGCGGGAACGCGTGCGGCCGTGGACCGGCTCCTCTCCGTCCTCCGTGCGGACGAGCGCTTCCAGGACCTCAGGGTGAAGGAGAGCTTCAGTTCGCACGTCCCGCACAACCGGATGCTGGTCAAGGTCAAGAAGGAGATCATCGCGTTCGGCGTGGAGGGGATCGATCCTGCGGCGTACACCTCTCCCCGCATGAGCCCGGCCGAGTTCAAGGCCCGGCTCGACCGCGGCGAGAAGCTCCGCATTCTCGACGTCCGGAACACGTTCGAGTATCGCCTGGGCACATTCCAGGGGGCACTCGGACTCGAACTCGAGGACTTCCGTCATTTCCCGGCCGCCTTGGGTCAGATCCCGGACGACTACAAGGATGCGACCCTCGTCACCTTCTGCACGGGCGGGATCCGCTGCGAGAAGGCCGCGCCGCTGCTCGAACGGGCCGGGTTCCGCGACGTCTATCAACTCGACGGCGGCATCCTCGACTACTTCGAGCAGTGCGGTGGCGATCACTGGACGGGGGAGTGCTTCGTCTTCGACAAGCGGGTGGCTCTCGCGCCGAACCTCGAGGAGACGGGGACCGCCTGCTGCTTCGCGTGTCACGCGACCCTGACGCCGGAGGACCAGGCGTCGGAGAAGTTCTCGGAAGGCGTGACCTGTCCTCACTGCTGGAAGCCGGAGGAAGAGCGCTGGGCGGACCGCGTCGTGCGGAGGAACCGGCGCTTCCGTGACCTCGCGTCGCATCTCCCGGGGAGCGTTCCCTACGAGAACCATCGGCCGATCCGGATTCCCGGGCGGTGCGACGGGATGCGTCTCCTCGACTTCCTGCTTTCGATGCGGGTCACGACGACGGAGGCGGAGTGGCGCGCCGCGATCGAGTCCGGCGCTCTCCGGATGGAGGGCTCGCGCGAGTCCGATCCGCCGACCCTCACGCCCGACACGGTGCTCCGGGCCGGGAACGTGCTCGTCTACCGGACTCCGGAGACGGTGGAGCCGGACGTGAGCGGCGCCATCCGGATCCTCCACGAAGATGCGTCGATCGTCGTGCTCGAGAAGCCCGCGCCACTGCCCGTCCATCCGAGCGGCCGGTTCAACCGGAACTCGCTGACTTACCTCCTCCACGAGGTCTACAGCTCGGAGAAGCTCCGGCCCGCGCACCGGCTCGACGCGAACACGACCGGCGTGATGGTGCTGAGCCGAACCCGCGCCGTCGCGTCGCAGCTCCAGCCGCAGTTCGAGCGGGGAGAGGTGCGGAAGCACTACCTGGTGCTGGTTCACGGGACGCCGCCGGAGGCCGAGTTCATCGTCGACGAGCCGATCGGGACGTCACCGATCGAGGCCGGGGCCCGAGGCATCGATCCGAACGGACTCCCGGCCCGGACGGAGTTCCGCGTCGTGGAGACCTTCGCGAGTGAATTGGCGAGTGCGAACGCCGCCACCAACGCGAACGCTCCGGCCGGCGCCGACGTTCCGGCATCCGTGGGGACCTCGTCCTCCGAGAACGGGATGACCCTCCTCGAAGCCGCTCCGATCACCGGGCGTACGAATCAGATCCGGGCCCACCTCTGGAGCGCTGGATTCCCCGTGGTCGGCGATCCTGTCTACCTGCTGGGCGGCAAGCTGGGGAACGACCCCTCCCTCACGCCGACCGACCCGCCGATGTGCCTTCACGCGGCGCGGATCGAGTTCACGCATCCGGTGACCGGGGCGCGCGTCGTGTTCGAGGCTCCGGCTCCCAATTGGGCACGCGCCGGTGTAGGGTCACGCGACGTGACACCGTAGCCAAGGATTCCGAAGGCGTGCGCAGTGACGAAGTCCCGACCTGACAAGCCGAGATGGGCCCGGGTCCCGATCCGGGTACGCCGTGTCGTCCGTCGCCATTGGCGCCGGGCGCTTCGGATCCGCGAGCGTTTCCGGTTCAGCGAGGAGGTCGTCCACCTTCTCTTCGCGGCGGTGGTTGGAGCCATCGGTGGGCTCGTCAACCTCGCCTTCTCGCGCGGGACGGACTCCCTCACCTGGCTCTTCCTCCGGCACGAAGGAGATCCGGTCGAGGTGGCGGAGCTCCTTCCGCCCGAACAGCGCGTGGTCGTGACGACGGTCGGCGCGCTGGTCGCCGGACTCATTCTCTACCTCGGGCTGAGGTTCGCTCCCAAGCGCGGTGGAAACCTGCTCGAGGCGGTCGCGGTGGGGGATGGCCGCCTCTCCTTCCGGGCCGGGCTCGTCAAGACGTTCTCGTCTCTCTTCTCGGTCGTGTCCGGTGGTTCGATCGGGCGGGAAGGCGCGATCACGCAGCTCTCCGCCATGCTCGCGTCCCAGCTCGGGCAGCTCTCGACTCCTTTGCCCTATCGGCTTCGCCTCCTCACCGCGTGCGGCGCGGCCGCCGGGATCGCGGCGCCCTACAACGCCCCGATCGGGGGCGCCGTCTTTGCGGCCATGATCGTCCTCGGCAACTTCTCGGCCACGTCGTTCGGGCCGCTCGTGCTCGCCTCGGCCGTGGCCTGCGTCGTGTCGCGCGGCTTCTTCGGGATGGAGCCGCTCTACCAGATCCCGGCGATCGAGGTGACGCCGGTCTTCGTCCTCCCGCTCTTCGTCGTCGTGGGGCTGTTCTCGGGGGCGCTGGGTGCGCTGTTCATGAAGTCGCTGCTCGGGGCGGAGGCTCTCTTCGCGAAGATCCGGCTGCCTTTCTTCCTCCGGATGGCGCTGGGCGGACTGCTCGTCGGCGTGATCGCGATCCAGTTTCCGGAGGTGTGGGGGAACGGCTACGTGGCAGCGAACCGGATCCTCGACGGTCACTACGTCGTGCTCGCGCTGCTCGGGCTCTTCTTCGCGAAGGCGATCGCGACGCTCCTCACGGTCGGTTCCGGCGCCGTCGGTGGCGTCTTCACGCCGACTCTCTTCCTCGGGACGGCGGCTGGGAGCCTCTTCGGGACCGTGCTCCACCACTTCGGCTTTCTCGAGTCGCTGCCGACCGCTGCCTTCGCGCTCGTCGGGATGGGTAGCATGCTCTCGGCGACGACCCAGTCTCCCTTCCTAGCCGTCATCATGATCTTCGAGATCTCGCTCAACTACTCGCTCATGCCGGCGGTCATGCTCGGGTGTGTCGTCTCGGCGGTCGTCTCCCGACGGATCCACCCACGTTCGATCTACGCCGAGACCCAGCGCCTGCGCGACGTTGCGGTGGCGCGCGCGGCGTCCTCGGCCTCCGCCATGGAACGGTCGGTGGGCGACCTCATGAGGGCGCCGATCCCTCCGGTCGAGGAGAAGGAGCCACTCCGGGGGATCGCGAAGCGGTTCCTCTCCAGCTCGAACAACTTTCTCCCGGTGGTCGACGAGCAGCATCGGCTCACCGGCGTGGTCGCACTCCAGGACCTCAAGGAGTTCCTCCAGACGGGCGACGAGTACCCGGCCGTGATCGCCTACGACGTGATGCGTCCGCCGCCGCCCTGTCTCACGCCGGACCTCCTCCTCTCCGACGCGCTCGCCCGCGTCCTGGAGAGCGAACTCCGGAACATTCCGGTCGTGAACTCGCTGAGCGAAATGCGCCTCCTCGGGTCGGTCCAGCGTACGGAACTCCTCTCCCTCTACGCGGACGCGGTGGCCCGGGCGGGCTACCAAGGGGGGCGCTAGCCGGCACGTCGGCGTCGCACACGGCGACGGCTTCCCCGGCTCCGTACGACCGATGGCGGCCCCGGAGTACCCTTTCAGATCAATGTGTCGTGTGAAGTGCCGACTGTAATGGTATGTGGGTGTGTGGATTGGGCGTCTCTCGGGGTCTCTGTCCGGTTCGACGGAGGCTGTGAGAACGAGATTGACGCGTCCACAAAATACCGTGACACTCTCCGCACGCGTTCTACGCGTCTGATTTCGTAAGGCTCTGCCGCGGAGCCCCGACCCTTACCACTATGAGGACGACATCGATGAAGAGACTGCTATTGCTCCCGATGGTCGCCGGCGCCCTGGCTTTGGCCGGTGCCGCCAGCGCCGATATCGTGAACGTCCAGTACAGCGACACGATCGCGCTCGGCGCGACGAACTGGAACGGCACGGTTTCCTTCCCGCAGTTCGACCCGGTGCTCGGGACGCTCCTCAGCGTCACCTTCGAGCTCTCCGGCCACGTCGAAGGCTCGGCCAAGTTCGAGAGCCTCGACGCGTCGCCTGCGACCGTCACGATGAACCTCGCGGCCGAGATCGATCTCCAGCGCCCGGACCTCACGTCCCTCGTGACGGTTCTGCCGCTCGTTGCCACGAACGACAACGTCCTCGCGTTCGACGGCGTGATCGACTTCGGTGGCGACTCGGGCCGGACCTACGAAGGCCTGAGCGGTGATGACACGGAGTCGAGCACGACGATGAACCCGGCCGACCTCGCGCTCTTCACCGGCAACGGCACGATCGACCTCCCCGCGAGCGCGATCGGTGCGTCGACCGGTTCCGGTGCCGGAAACCTGATCCTCCAGTTCGCGACCTCCGCGTCCTGCGACGTGACGGTGAACTACGAGTACGAGGAGCCGATCGTTCCGACCGAGGAGTCGACCTGGGGCCGGATCAAGAACAGCTACCGGTAGTCTCTGACTCGGTTCAGCATCGCGGACGCCGCGGGAGGGTAGCCTCTCGCGGCGTCTTGCTTTGGGTGTGGTCGGGAGATCGCGGATTCGCCAGCCCAGCTAGTCCCCGTCACGAACCCGTGGACTTCCCCGACCTCAGCGGCCGACGGCGCTGACGATCCCGGCGAGCTTGGCGTCGAGTTTCTGCGCGGCCCGGTCGAGCTCCGGATTCCCGAACGCGGCGAGTTCGGTCGACGGCGGGATGTACGCGATCGTCGTCTGACCGGCGGCGTCCACGTAGACGTTCATCCGCATCGGCAGCACTACCCCGGCTCCCGGCTCGATCGCGAAGAGGTGCTTCCCAACCTCGGGGTTTCCCACGAAGAACGTTTCCGACTGCACGGTCGCTCCCGCGGTCGCGAGCGCCTTCGTCTGGTGGAGTTCGCTCATGACGCGGAGTCCGCTCTCCTCGACGGCCTGCCGCAGTTTCGCGAGGACTTCCGCTTCCGTCCCGGACACCTCGGTCCGCAGCACCTGGAGTGGGTGGAGTCCGCCGGCCGCGTCGCCTGAGACTGCCGCACTCCGGTCCGTGGCGGTCTCCACCGCGAGGGACGGTGTGGTCGTGCCATGCTCGGCGACGACGAGGACCGCGGCCGTGAGGCCGAGGAGCGAGAGCGTTCGGAGCGTGCGCATCGGGACGTCCTTCCTCTGGGGACCGGGGACCGATCGCTGGTGTTCGCCACCGCGATCGTGGCCGCCCGGTGTCGTTCACTACCGCCCGCGCGGCTGCCGGGCGTGTGGGCCACCGCCGACGCGGCCGCCCGATTTGTTCGTCGACGCCAGCGCGGCCGCCGGGTGCGTTCGCTACAGCAGAGTCCGGAGGGGGCGCACTTGATACCTGCGAACCGGGATCAGAACACCGCGTGACCGTCGACGTAGACGTACTTCTGGCACTGGATCCTGCGCAGGTGATCGCCCGCGACCCGTTCGAGGCCGGGCTCGGGATCGGTCTTCCAGGCCACACCGACCGGCTTGCCCTCGGCCCTCACGAAGTAGTGTCCGCCCTGGAGGGTCAGATCGAGGCGGATCCGGTACTGGCCGGATTGGAGTCCCGCTGCGGGTGAGAGGTCGAACGACTCCCTGCCGTCGTCCACTCGGGTCGCGACGACCCGTTCGCTCCTCAGCTTCTGCGTCTGGTAGAGCCGGTAGTCGGCCGCGATCCGGTCCGGGGCCATCATTCGGAACTTGAACGACGAGACCTGGAACTGCGTGCGCGTGAGGGGGGGGCCGAAGTACTCGGTCACCTGTGCGGACGTGCTCCCGGTTTGCGGCGTCGGGTAGTCACCGAAAACCTGGATACCCGAACGGTCACCGGGCGCGGGGTTCACTCCGACTTCGATCCGCACCCGGGTGCGTCCCGCGACCTCCGATACGTCGATCGGAATGCGGAACCACTGCCGGATCGATTCGAGTCCCGCGCCCTCGGGGAGGCTCATCTCGTCGACCGCGCCCGCGAGCCGATCGAGAACCCGCGTCCTCCGATCGGGAGGCACCCCGTCCGTGAAGACGAACTTGGAGTCGTCCACCTCGAGGCCGTTCGGGTAGGCCTCGATCCGCCTGCCGTTCACGGTGACGTAGACGGGGGTGCGCGAGCCGAGGGGCGCGAGCATGTCCACCTGGATGGCCGCCTCGGTGATGTGACGCCAGGCGATGTTCGTCGGAAGGAACAGCACCTGGACCGCCTTCTGCTCCGGTGAGTCGAGCGTGCAGCTCCACTCGCGCCAGGCCGGATCGCCGAACTCCGCTCCGGCCCTCGCGAAGCCGAGGAGCACCAGCGGCAGGATCGCGGCCGTGAGCGCCCGGGCCCGCGACGTTCCGGTCCGGTGGAGGAAGAAGAGGGGGGCGGCCCAGGCGAGGGTGGCGATCAGGGCGAGCAGGATCGACACCGTGTGGAGCGGCTCCGCCGGCGTGGAAGGGAAGAGCGCCTGCAGGCGACCCACACTCCCGAACCCGGCGAGCGCGGACGAGAGGAGGGCGACCCCGAGTCCGACCACGAAACGCCGTGTGCGGAAGAGTCGCCCGAGCGTTTGCCGCTTCCGGAACAGATAGGCGAGGAACGCTACCGCCAGGATGATGACGACCGGCATGAACGGAACGGTGAACCGGTTCTCCACGTGCGATGCCGCGTGGACGGCCGTGATGTAGGCGAGGAGCGCCGGGACATACCAGAGGCGTCGTGCGGCGCGGAACGTGAATCCGAGCCCGAGGAGCGCGAGGACGACGATCCCCTGATGCCACCGCGTCTCCCCCGGGAGCCGGGCGAAGCCCAGGTCCGTCTCCCATCTCTCGGCCGGACGGAACCAGAGCCGATGCGCCTTTCGCACCATGAGAACGGCGAACCGCTTCGGGTAGGCCCGGACGGTACGGCGGAACGCATCCAGGTGGACTTCGCCGCGTCGCCACTCTTCCGGCGTCGGAAAGGCTGCCTTTGCCGCGAGGAACTCCGGCCCCCAGGAGTCCCCGATCCCATCGTTCTCCCAGCCGTCCTCGGGGACGTAGTTGCCGCGGAAGAGCGTGTAGGCCGTCTCGTCACTCATCGGCGCGGCGAGTAGCGGTTCGCCGTAGACACGCGCGGAGAACGCGAGCCAGGGTCCGAGGACGGCCGCGGCGCCGAGGGCGAAGTAGAGGGGCTTCCTTCGGAAGACCCGGGTGCGCCGTCTCATCGCCTCGACGACGAGGAACACGAGCAGGACCAGGATCATCCACTGGAACGTGACCCGGCAGAGCGCGAGGAGCGCCGCCACCACGCCGAGTGCGAGCGCCCACGCCGGTTTCTCCCTCCGCAGCACCGGCCTGACGAGCGCGACGGCCGAGGTGACGAGGAAGAGTGCGAGCGTTTCGGTCAGGAGGAGCGGCACGTAGGTGAAGAAAGACGAGTACGTCACCACCGCGAGTGCCGTCACGGCCGACCATCGCTCGCTGAGGTAGCTCCGCGCGATGAGGAACGTGAGTCCGACGACCAGTCCGAAGAGGAGGGACTGCGCGACCCCGACGAGCCGGACCCGGTTTCCCCCGAGGAGGTAGATCGTGCCGAGGAACGTGCAATAGGTCGGGGAGCGAAGGAGGCCCCCGTTGTACCGCTTCTCGAGCCCGAGCTCGGCGCGCTCCCCCGGTGAGAAGTCGCCCTTCGCGATCCGGGCGAGGGAGCTGAACGGCCGGCTGAGGAGCGAGGCCACCCCCCGTCCCCCGAGGTCGTAGTAGACCGAGTCGCCACTGATCGCAGAGGCATCGGTCATGTCGGAGACGAGGACGCGCGCGATCGAGACGGCGGTGCCGATGAGGACGAAGAGGAGCGCGAGGGTCCGGGTGCGGCGGGTCGGCCGAAGGGCGCGGCGGGAGCGGTGCCGAGCGGTGGGCGGCGACGATGCCTGCCCTGCTTCGCCGCGCGTCGTCCCGGGACTCATGGCATCTCTCCTCGTCGCAAAGCTCTCTGCGGCTCCTCGGCGTCCGAGGGACGCTAACTCATCCAGGGAAGGAGGTGAAGGCGAGTCTGGAGGCGTGTGACCCCGCCCCGGCGCCTCCTTCCCACCCCGCGAACCGGGTTCATGCGGGATGGGGCCTTCTGCTACCCTCCCGGTTCCATGTCGACACGCGCAGCGATCATCGGTACCGCCGGACACATCGACCACGGGAAGACGCAGCTCATTCGGGCGCTCACCGGGGTCGATACGGATCGGCTGAAGGAAGAGAAGAAGCGGGGCATCTCGATCGAACTCGGGTTCGCCTCCCTCACCCTGCCCTCCGGCACACGCTGCGGCGTGGTCGACGTTCCGGGGCACGAGCGGTTCATCCGCAACATGCTCGCGGGCGCGGGCGGCATCGACCTCATCCTCCTCGTCATCGCGGCGGACGAAGGCGTCATGCCCCAGACCCGGGAACACCTCGACATCATCCAGCTCCTCGGCGTCCACCAGGGCGTGGTCGCCCTGACGAAGGTGGACCTGGTCGATCCCGAGTGGTTGGAACTCGCGCGCACCGACGTCGAGGACTACCTCGCCAAGACATCCCTCGCCGGGGCCAGGATCGTTCCGGTCTCCTCGTTCACCGGGCAGGGGATGGACGACCTCCGGGCCGAGGTCGACCGCGTCCTCGCCAGCCTCGAGGTGCGGAAGCGCGGACGGTTCACCCGGCTCCCCGTCGACCGCGTATTCACCATGGAAGGCTTCGGGACCGTGGTGACCGGAACGCTCTGGGGCGGTCCGCTCCGCGTCGGCGATCCTGTCGGCCTCCAGCCGCGCGGGATCGAGACGCGGATCAAGGCGCTCGAAGTGCACAAGGCATCGGTGGAGGAGGCGACGCCCGGACAGCGCGTCGCGGTCTGTCTCCACAACGTGCCGCGTGATCGCGCCGGCCGGGGCGACTGGCTCGTCAAGGGCGACGCGCTCGATCCCGTCATGAAGCTGGACGTACGGTTCGAGGCGATTCAGGAACTCCGGCGTCCGGTCCAGAACCGGATGCGGATCCGGTTCTACCTCGGCGCGAGCGAAGTGATGGGACGGATCCTCCTTCTCGAGAGCGAGGAGCTGAATGCAGGCGAGTCCTGCCTCGCGCAGATCCAGCTCGAAGCGCCGGCCCTGGCCGAACGCGGCGACCGGTTCGTGGTGCGTAGTTTCTCGCCGATGCACACGCTCGGCGGTGGCCGGGTGATCGACGTCTCCGAGTCGAGACGTCGCCGCTACCGGGCGGAAGACCTCGACGCCCTCCGGATGGCCGAGGAAGGCACGCAGGAAGACCGCGTCCACGACGTGATCAAGACGCGCGGGGGACAGGGCCTCGCCCTCTCCGAGCTGACGCAACAGCTCGGACAGCCCCCGGACGAGATCCAGACGTCGGTCGAACAGCTCGTGGACGAAGGGCGACTCCTCCGCGTCGGACGCACCCGGCTCGTGGCCGAGGAACCGTTCGCCGAGGTCGGGCGTGCGCTCGAGGAAGCGATCCTCGAACACGAGAAACAGTTCCGGCTCCGCTTCGGCCCGCAGAAGAGCGAACTCAAGAGTCGGCTCAAGAAGGCAGCCCACCCCGAGACGGTGGAAGCGTGGATCCGTCTCGAGATCGAAGCCGGACGCCTCTTTGCGAGCGGCGATCGTGTGCGTCGCTCCGGCCCGGATCTCAAGCTCACGCCTCCGATGAAGGAGATGCGCGCGAAGATGCTCGGTGAGCTCGAGGCGGCCGGCTACTCGGGGCCGACGCAGCGCTCGTTCCTCTTCCCCTACCAGTCGGACAAGCTCGCGCCCGAGATGTTGACGCTCCTTCTCACGAGTGGCGACGCGGTCCGTCTTCCGTCCGAGATCCTCGTCCACGGCCGGTTTGCGCGCGACCTCAAGGAGCGGCTCCAGAGCTACTTCGAGAGCCGGTCCGAGATGACGGTGGCGGACCTCAAGGAGATCCTCGGAGTTTCGCGGAAGCAGGGAGTGCCGCTCCTCGAGTATGCGGACCAGCAGCAGTGGACGCAGAGGAACGGCGACGTTCGCGTCGCCGGCCGGCTCCTCAACGCCGCCCCGTCGGACGCGGAGGATAGTGGGTCCGGTGACGAGTCGGACGATGTGCCGGGCGACCGGTCGGGCGGTGAGCCCGGTCCTCCCGCCCGGTGAGACACGCCCCGCCTGACGGCTCCGAACCGCTCGGAGCGGACCGCACCCAGCTCGTCTGGGCATTCGGACTCGGCCTCGTCGCGTTCGTCATCGCCTCGGTGCTTTCCCACCGTGTCTTCGCGGCCATGCCGCACGTGCAGGACTCGATCGCGCAGCTCTTCCAGGCGCGCATCTTCGCGGACGGGATGCTCCGTGCCCCCGCGCCCGCGCTTCCGCAGTTCTTCCAGTACCACCATGTCATCCTGGATGGCGGTCACTGGTACTCGCAGTATCCCCCCGGCCACCCGGCGGCTCTCATGCTCGGTCTCCTCATCGGCGCGCCGTGGATCATCGATCCGCTCATGGGCGGACTCTTCGTCGCCGCCGTCGTACTCCTCGGATCGGAGCTCTTCGGCGGCGGCCAAGGTCGGCTGGTGGGGCGGATCGCCGGGATCCTTGCCCTCGTATCGCCGTTCTTCCTCCTCATGTCCGCCGAGTTCATGTCCCATCCGACCGCGCTCGCGGCGGCCACCTGGGGACTCTACGGGTACGTGCGCCTCCTTCGGACCGGCGCGCTTGCCTCCGCGATTCTCGGCGGCTTGGGGCTCGCGGTGGCGTTGCTGGCGAGGCCGTTCTCTGCGTTCGGCGTCGCGCTCCCGATCGTGCTGCACGCGGTGTGGACGATGTTCACGGGGATGAGACGTGGGGCGGGTACGGGGCTGGGAGCGGCACGGGAGGCGAAGCACGACACCGCGAAGGTCTCGTGGACGGCCTGGGGCGCGTTCCTCGGGACGGGGGCGTTGGGAGTGCTCCTCCTCTTCGCCTACAACGCCGCGACGAACGGGTCGCCCACGCTCTTCGGGTACGAAGTGCTCTACGGGCCGTCGCACGGAATCGGATTCGGTAAGGGAAGCTGGGGACAGCCCCCGCACACGTTCGCGCGCGGGTTGAGTCAGCTCGGTGCGCAGGTGGGAGCGCTGAACGGCCGTCTCTTCGAGTGGCCGGTCACGTCGCTCTGGCCGCTCGTGCTCGGGCTCCTTCCGGGGACGTTCTTTGCGAGGCGACTCTGGCTCCTCTCGTTTCCCGTCTCACTCCTCGGCGTACACGTCTTCTACTGGTACTCGGACCTCTGCTTCGGGCCGCGCTACGCGTACGAAGCGCTCGGTCCGATCCTGCTCCTGTCCGCCTGGGGATTGGTGCGGGTGGGGACGCTCGTCGGTGGAAGGTTTGGGGTCGCAGGTCGACCGTCGGCCGCGTCGGTCGGGAAGCCCAACGGCAAGCACGCCGGAAAGCACGACGACACGCCGGCGGGCAGGGAAGCCACCAAGCCGACCGGCGCACACCTACTCCGACTCATCGTCCCCGTGCTCCTCATCGTGATTCCGACCGCGATCGGGCTCGCGACCCGGTGGCCTCTGCTCTTCGAACCGCCCGCGCCGCTGCGAGGGGCGCCGGCGGGGTCGCCTCTTCGTGCGGCCAGCTACTTCCAGTACTTCGGCCCGTCGTTCTGGGGAGTCGGCCCTGCCCTCCATGAGATCGTGGAGCGCGATGCCGAGCTGCCTGCGCTCGTCTTCACCAGGTTCGCCGAGCCCAAGGTGGATCATCCGACTCTGCGATACCTCCAGTACGGATGTGGGTTCGCTTTCCAGGAACCGAACCTCGCCGACGCGCCCGTGATCTATGCCAATGACTTCGGCGCCGAGAACCAGCGCCTGGCCGACCTCTACCCAGATCGTGCCGTCTACCTCTACGACGGCAACGTCGAGTCAGGTACCCTTCGCCGGATCCGGTGACCGGCAGCCGCGAGGCCGACGTACGAGGAGCGAGACCCGAGTTGAAAGACGAGAAGCGCAAGGGACGTACGAACCGCAAGGGGCAGACGCCCGGCCAGACGCAGGGTCAGACAAACGCCCAGAAGCATGGTCAGACGACGTCCCGAGCGGGCCGGGCCAAGGGCACGAGCACGCGGGGCCTCGTCCTGCCGATCGGTGTGTCCGCCCTCCTCACGCTGATCCTCCGGATCGTCTACCTCACGACGACCGACAATCCGTTCTGGCGCAAGCTCGGCCTCGATCTCGAGATCTATGACACGTGGGCCCGCCGCATCGTGGAGGCGCCGCCGTTCGGAGGCGAGCCTCTCGGGCAGGCGCCGTTCTTCCCGGTCGTGCTCTCGATCGCGTACCGGGTCCTAGGCGCTGATCCGGTGCGGGCGCTCTTCGCACACCTGGTTCCGGCCGTGCTCGCGACGGTGTGTGTCGCGTGGGTCGCCGGGAAGTGGAAGGGCGCGGTGGCCGCGTGGATCGCGGGTGTCCTCCTCGGCATCTACGGCCCCGCGATCTTCTACACAGGTGTCCTTCTTCCGCCGTCCTGGGTGCTCGGACTCTCCGCGCTCGTCCTCGCGCTCGGCTACCGGGTCGTGACGGGAGACGCCGGTGTCGCGGGCCGGATCGGCACCGGGCTCGCGCTCGGCCTTCTCGTCTGGGCTCAGCCCGTCACGCTCGCGCTTCTCCTTCCGCTCATCGCGTTCGGCCTGGCCCCTTCGGGAGGTGATGGGGCACGCGGCCGTGGGAGCGCGGCGCGCGGCCTCGGGGACCGGCGCCCGTTCTGGCGGGTCCCGGCGGACGAGGCGAAGTCCGCGTGGCTCGGGATGGCCTGGCTCCTCCTCGGTCTCGCGCTCCCGCTCAGCGTGACGTTCGTCTACAACGCGTCCAAGGGCGCGCCGTCGCTCGTCGCGCTGAATGGTGGGATCAACCTCTACATCGGCAACGGACCCGAAGCGAACGGCGCGTACGTGCGCCCGTCGGGGATGGAAGAGAACCGGGACCTCCTCGGGATGCGTCTCGCCATGAGGATGCTGCAGGCGGAACGGGCGGCAGGCGGCGCGTCGGGCGGTGCCCCGGGCCGAACGTCGGATGGCGCGGCCGGGGCACAGGGTGTTGGTTCCGGCGGCGCCGAGATGAGCACGAACGGCGAGGACGCCGGCTCCGGCGGCGATCCGACCATCGTCGTCGATCGTCGTGGGGCCGACCGGTTCTGGTGGCGCAAGGCGACCGCGGAGATGGCGAAGGATCCCGGACGCACGGTGTCGCTCTTCCTCCGCAAGCTCGGGTTCTTCTTCACGAACTACGAGATCCCGCAGGTGGAATCGTTCCCGTACGAGTCGCGTTACGCGCCGCTTCTGCGCGTGCCGCTGCCTGGCATGGCCGTGCTCGTCTTCGGCGCGGCGCTCGGTGCGCTTCTCTTCTGTCGACGCGATCCGGTCGCGCGCTGGCTCCTCGCGTCGGGGCTGCTTCTCGCTCTCGGCGTCGCGGTGTTCTTCGTGACCGCGCGGTTCCGGATGCCGATCGTCCCGTGGATGGTCGTGCTCACGGCCGGCGGACTGGCGGAGTTCTGGTACATCGTGCGGGGTCGCGCGGGAAGCGCCGCCAAGGCCGCCGGTGGAGCCTCCTCTTCCGCAACCGGTGCTTCCGCTACGGGTGGCTCCGGTGGGGCCGCTCCTGTCTGGCCCTGCGGTCGTTCTTTGCGATCCGCAGCTGCGTCCTCGGTCTCGCGTCCGCGTTCGCGCCGACTGGGATCGTCGCAGGTGCGGCCGACGGGCAATACGTCTTCCGTCAGGCCGTCATCGCCGAGAAGTCGGGGAACACGGCCGGCGCGATGGAAGGATACCGAGAGGCGCTCGAGATCGATCCCAACCTCGCCAAGGCGAACGTCAACCTCGGGACGCTCCTTGCGCGGCAGGGAAAGCTGGACGAAGCGCGTACCTACCTCGAGCGCGGCGTCCGGCTCGATCCCACCAGCGGCATCGGCCATCAGAACCTCGGCCAGCTGAACGAAGTGCAGGGCCGGTCCGAGGACGCCGTGCGCGAGTACGCCGCCGCCATCGAAGCCGAGCCCGATCTCGTCTCCGCGCGCGAGAGCGCTGCGTATCTCCTCCACACGATGGGTCGGATCGACGAGTCGCGTCTCCAGCTCCAGGAGATCCTCCGGAAGGTCCGCAAGGGTTCCCCGCCCGAGCTGCGGGCCGGAACACTCTTCTCGCTCGGTGCGGAGCGTCGTTCCGCCGTGCCGCAGCTCGTGAAGGAAGGTGCCCGACCGGACTGGTGGGCCTCAGTGGATCTCCTCCGCGCGGATGTACTCCTGGCGCAGCGGCAGATCCAGCCAGCCGCCGACCTCTACCGGAAGGTGCTGGCCGATGAGGCCGTCGCGCCGTATGCGCAGTTGTTAACGCGTTGCTCTCTATCCTGACCCAGCTCGAAGCGAGCGGAGTGGTGAAGTAGGTTCCGGAGTACAGGGGGTGATGCGGGCCGACGGAGCGCGCGTCCTACTCAACCGGTCCTGTGGCTTCCAGATCGAGGTCCGATCTCCGCCACGCCCACCGCGTACTGTGGTGTCGTGCTCAGTCCTTTGGCTTCCGGATCGAGATCCGCTCCGCGCCTACGGCTTCACCTCATCCAGAACATCCACGAACGCCCCGTAAGGTGCCTCCGGCTCCGACTCGATCTCAGGAACACGCTCTTCGGCTTTGCGAGAAGCCGCTCCTCCACACGCTCGCTGAGTGCCTCCACCGAGATCGAGACGTCATCCCACAGCACCAGACCATCGTCCTCGATCGAGAGAACGACTACCTGAGTGCGAGGAATGATCTTTCCGCCACCGCGGGCAGAAGCAACGAGCCTTCTCGGTGGGAAAGATGGTCGTCGCAATGAAGAAGACGAGGAGCAGGAATGCGATGTCGGAGAGCGAGGCAGAAGAAATGTTGGGCAGGGAGTGACTGGCGGATCTTCATCGAATGTCCTCTGTCAACCCCGTGCTAGGGTACACGGATGGGGGAGGCGAGGGAAGGGGCGAGAGACGGGTGAAAGAAGGAGGCGGAGGTAGGCAGAGGCAGAGAGCGGTGAAGAAGAAGAGGGAGGGGGCGGCGAAACGACGAAACGGCCATTTCAGAGCGTGCGTTCAGTCTCAGCGCTGAGACTCGAGTGCAAAGCATCCGAGTCTACGAGTTCAGCGCCTCCGGCGAGCTCCCGCTTGCAAGCGCTCCTCCGTGGCGCCGAGTGCTGCGAGCCGGCGAGAGGGAGCAGGCCGACTCTCCCATGATACGATCTGTCTCGGCGTTCAGATTCCCTGAGGTCAACCATGATCCGGCCCGACTTACGCCGTCAACGCGGCGTCCTCACACCGCCTCCTCGTTGTCCTCGCTGCCTCTCTTCTGCACTACGCACGCCATCGGGACGCAGATCGCCGAAGATTCACTCCGCTCGGAGAGAAGATCTCGCGCCTGTCCGCAGTCGAGGCATCTGTGATCATCGCCGTGATCAGGCCGACCGACCGGAAGAGTCGCAGACCTCGGGTTCGGGAACGCCGAAGAGTGCGAGGGCGGATCCTCGAGATCCTGAAGAGCGACGGCCCGGGCGTCGGCGACGACGTGCGGTTCTGGGGCTCGTTGGTGAGCGAGTCGCGCGTGGCTCCGGGAGTTCCGGAACTCTGCTTTCTCTATCGGTGCAATGGAGAACTCTCGAACAAACGGCACTCCTTGGCTGGAGGCCCGGTCCAGAACGGTGAGTTCGTGTCCCGTTGGGCACGTATGGCCGGAGTCACGCCGACCGCCTGGAGTGCTACTCGCGAGGAGATCATGGGCGTCGTTGCCCAAGGCCGCCCCGAGAACCTGGCGAAGCACGCGGACCTGGTCCTCCGAGCCACCGTGGCCGGCAGCACGCCACCTCCCCGAGGGCTGTACAGCAACGTCAAAGGGACCGGCGGCATCGATCTCGTCGTCGATGCAGTTCTGTCGAATCGCACGGATATCCAGCTCTCGCCCGCCGACACCGTGTTCGCAATGTATCCGGAGACCGCTCAGGCTCCGGAAGCCGCGGTCGGGCAAACCGTCACGGTGTTCTGCAGCCGCGACGGCGAAGGTTGGCAGTTCGCCAACACCATTTTCTCGCTCAGGCGCATGGAGGATGGGAACGCCGTGTCGAGTCCAAACGCGCGAGGCTGTGCGGAGGATTGGGATGTCGTGATTCCGATTTCAGTCTTCATGGAGGCCCTTTCCGATGCGCGAACCGACCGCTAGCTGACGTCCGGGCACCGCCGAGGCTGCCAGTACGCGCAGGCTACTCCTCCACGATGAACTCCACGCTATCCGCGAGTGTCACCATGGCGACATGTGTCTCGCTCCTCGTTCCTGCACTCCTCGCGCTCTCGCCCTCGGCGTTTCGACCACCGTGCCGTCGGCGATACTCTGTGTAGGTTCCCTTGCCGCGCCGTCTTCTGCTACGTTGTTTACGTCCGCTTGCATCCTCCTACTCACTCCCGAATGGAGGCCTTACGAATGTCTCGGCACCGTTCGATCGTCTCAACCGTTGCGGTCTTCCTTGCCACACCTCTTCTCGCCGGCTCCGTGCTGTCCAATCCCGCCGGCCCGGCGGTACGCCTCGGTGACGGCGATTCCATCCCCGGTGCGCGTCTGTCCGCCTGGGAGAGTCTCCGCGAGATGGAGTCGACCCAAGACCGGTCCACTCTCCCGACCTGGTTCAACCTGGGCCCGACGAACGTCGCGGGCCGGACGCTCGCGATCGAAGTGCATCCCACGAACCCCAACCTGGTGTTCACCGGCAGTGCGAGCGGGGGACTCTGGAAGTCGACGGATCGCGGCGCGAGCTGGGCTCCTCTGACGGACGACCTTCCGTCGCTGGCGGTGAGCGCGATCGAGATCGATGCGGCGGAGCCGAACCACATGTGGATCGGCACGGGTGAAGGGTGGGGAGGCGACTTCGTTCACGGCGTCGGTGTCCTCGAGTCGTGGGACGGAGGCGAGAGTTGGGAACTCACCGGCCTCAGCTACGACATGGCGGAGGGGCGTGACGTCTTCGAGCTGGAGTACAACGAGGTGACGGGCACGCTCCTCTGCGCGGCGGACAACGGTCTCTTCCGCTCGACGGATCACGGAGCGACCTGGGTGGAGGTGATGACGACGGGTCAGTGGAAGGATGTGAAGCAGATGCCTGGTTCGGCCGGCACCTACTTCGCGTGTGCGCAGTCGCTGACCGACGACGGAGTCCACCGCTCCACCGACGACGGACTGACCTGGACGCTCCTCGGCGGAGGTCTTCCCACGGACTCGATCTTCAACTCCCGTCTCGCGACGACCCAGGTGGACCCGAACGTCGTCTACTGGGCGGTTCTCCGCGGGAGCGACAAGGAGATCTATCGGAGTACGGACGGCGGAGACAGCTGGTCCCTTCGCTCGACGCAGGACGGTACGGAGGGCTGGCAGGCCCTCGCCATCGCGGTGGACCCGCAGGACCCGGACGTCGTCTTCAGCAACGGCAACGCGTGCTACCACTCGACCGACGGCGGGGCGACCTGGACAGAGTGCGCGACCAACGTTCCCGCGACGCACCATGCGATCGCGATCGATCCGTCCGACGATGGCGTCTTCTGGTTCGGCAGTGATGTTGGCTCCTACTTCTCGGAAGACGGAGGAGCGACGTTTGCACCCCGTAACTCGAGTCTCGTCACACTTCAGCTCGCTGCCATCAACCACTCCGCTCTCGATCTCGGACTGGCCCTGGGAGGGAGTCAGGGGAACGGGACGCTGCGTTACACCGGTAGCGCCGCGTTCGACCCGATCCTGGGCGGTGATGGATTCCAGTGTGAGGTCGGGTCGACCGACGACGACATCGTCTGGGCGCAGATCCAGTTCGGGGAGCACTACCGGAGCACGGACGGCGGCGCCACCTTCGTGTCTGCGAACGACGGCATCGCCGAACCCGGCCCGTGGGCGACTCCCACGCACATGGACTATGGCGACGACCAGACGCTCTGGACCGTCCATGGGCTCCATGTGTACAAGACGACGACCGGAGGCCAGCCCTGGTACTCCGTGTCCGCACCGGGTATCAGTGCAGGCCGGGCGATCGCCCAGTGCTGGGGGCAGCGCGATCACCTCGCCGTGTGCGATGCGTCTAACGTCTTCGTATCGGACGACCATGGGGAGACGTTTGTCCAGGTCGCGTCCCTGCCCGTCGCGAATGCGCTCTCGGACATCGCGATGCACCCGAACGACCCGGACGTGATGTTCGTCACCGTGAGTTCCTACAGCCCGGCGGTGAGCAAGGTGCTGAGGACGACCGACGGTGGCCAGAACTGGGTCGACTCCACCCACAACCTGCCCGGGGAGCCCTGCAATACCGTCGTCTTCGACCGAGACGACCCTGATCGCGTCTACGTCGGGACGGATCTCGGCGTCTACGTGAGTTTCGATGGGGGAGAGGCCTGGGTTCCTCTCAACGTGGGGCTCCCTCATGTCGTCTGCACCGATCTCCGGTGGCACCCCGAGGGGTATCTCCGCGTGGGCACGTACGGCCGCGGGATGTGGGAGCTCGACCTCACCGAAGTCGACCCGAGCGCAATCGGTGACGACGCAACGGCAGAAGCCCTCACGCCGCTCACGATGCGGGTCCTCCAGAATCCGGCGACCTCGAACGGCGGGGCTTACGTTCGCTTCGGGCTCCGCACCGAGGGCGAGGTCGACCTCGCTCTCTACGACACGGTGGGACGGCGGGTGCGGACGCTCTTCCGTGGCGAGCGCGAGGCCCGCGTCGACTCCATGCCTCTCGACACCTCTGGCCTCCGTGCAGGGGTCTACTTCGTGCGGATGAGCGCGGGCGGGGACACGGTTTCGGAGAAGCTGGTCGTGGCGCGCTAGCCACGAGAGATTCTAGGCTGCGACGGCGCGCCGGATGTCCTCGATCCGAACCGGCTTGGCGATGTAGTCGTCCATCCCTGCGGCGAGGCAGCGCTCGCGGTCGCCTTCCATCGCGTTTGCGGTCATGGCGAAGATCTTCGGCTGGATCCCCGGCAACGCCCGGACCGCCCGGGTCGCGGCGAGCCCGTCGACCACCGGCATCTGAACGTCCATGAGGACGAGGTCGTAGCTGCCGGAGCGACAGGCCTCGATGGCTTCGGCACCGTTCACGGCGACGTCGGCTTCGTACCCCAGATGCGCGAGGATACGAAGTGCGACCTTCCGGTTCACCGGGTTGTCCTCGACGAGGAGGATCCGGTGGGGATGGCGATCCGCCATCCGTTCCGAGTCTGTCAGACGGCTCGTGGGCGCCGAGTCCCTCGGTTCGGTCCCTTCGCGCTGGCGGCAGGCCATCGTGGCCGCCTCCAGGAGCAGGCGGCGGCGAACCCGGCTTCGAGAGGACCGCCGTGGCCTGGTCTGCTTTGGGGAGGCGACGGTCGGATTCGGCTCCGCCGGAGTGGAGGAGGATCGTCGGGATCACCTGGCTCGAGCCGAGTAGCTGGTCGTGGCGACGAAGCCTGCCGATGAGCTCGAGCCCATCGATCTCAGGCATGAACAGATCGACCAACACCAGATCCGGTGGGTCGTGGGTCTCGAGCGCCTGGAGTGCCGCCGCTGCGGAGTCGAAGGAGAGCGCGCTGCATCCGAACGACTCGAGGTGGCGGGAGAGCGTTCGGCGGCTTGCCTCTCTGTCGTCCACGATCCATGCGTTCCGGCCCCTCAGGCACTCCGGCGGGTCAGGGAACGCCAGGGAGTCCGAAGCCGGGGTGACGCGGATGTCGAACGAGAACAAGGAGCCGACGCCGGGTTCCGATTGGATCGTGATCCGTCCCCCCATGAGTCCGACGAGTCTCTGGCTGATGGCCAACCCGAGTCCGGTTCCCCCATAGAGTCGCGTCGTCGACGAGTCGCCCTGGCGGAAGGGCTCGAAGAGACGGTCGGCGATGTCGGGAGGGATTCCGACTCCGGTGTCCCGCACGCCGAAGGAGAGCCGATGCTCTTCCTTCCCCGGCAAGCACTCCACCGTGACGACGACCTCGCCCAGCTCCGTGAACTTGATGGCGTTCCCGACCAGATTGGTGATGACCTGGCGCAGTCGAATCGGATCGCACACGATCGCGGAAGGCACCGCGGAATCGATGTCGACGCAGAGATCGAGCCGCTTCTCCCAAGCGATCGGAGCGAGAGCTTCGAGCGTCTCCTCGATGAAGTCGTGGAGGTCCACGGACGTTTCCTCGAGCATCATGTGATCCGACTCGATCTTCGAGAAGTCCAGGATGTCGCTGATCAGAGCGAGCAGAGTCTGACCGCTGGCCCGGATCGTCTCGACATGGTCCTTCTGCAGCTCGGTCAGAGGCTCGGTCTCGCGAAGGAGGCTGGCCATACCGATGACCCCATTCATCGGCGTACGGAGTTCATGGCTCATGTTCGCGAGGAAGGCATCCTTGGCCTCCGCCGCCGCTTGGGCGGCGACGAGAGCCTCGTCCAGCCTGCGATTCTTCTCTTCGAGGAGTGCCTGCGCCGCTTCCAGGTCCTCGAGGCTCTTCTTGAGTACGGAGATGTCTCGCTTGAAGCCGACGTAGTGGGTGATCGTACCGCGCTCGTCGGTCACCGGCGTGACGGTCGCCTCTTCGGTGTAGAGGCTGCCGTCCTTTCGGCGGTTGATCAGCTCCCCCCGCCAGGTTCCACCTGACGAGATCGTCCTCCACATCTCGGCGTAGACCTCATCGCTCAGCTTCCCCGACTTGAGAATGCGGGGGTTCTGTCCCACGACCTCGTCGTTGGCATAGCCGGTGATCTGACAGAACGCCGGGTTCACCCACTCGATCGTCCCCTTCGCATCCGTGATCACGACAGAGCTCGTGGCGGACTCGAGCGCGGCCTTCTGGATGCTGAACCGACTCAGGGTCTTCCTGACCTCGGAGACGTCACAGATGAAGGCGGTGACGCCTGTAATGGTCCCGTCGGACTGGATGATCGGTCTCCAGAAGAACTCGTAGTGGATGTGGAGATCGGGCTGGAGGTTCGTCTCCGAGAAGGTCTCCCCCGCGAGGGCCCGGTCGATGCTCTGCTTTGCGAGCGCCCGCAGCTCCGGGTTGGTCATGTACGCGAGGATCGAGCGCCCGATCTCGATCTCCGCGCTCCAGACCTTGGACATTTCCTGCCTGTGCCGCTGGTTGAAGGCAGTGTATCGGTACTCTCGATCGAGAGAGAAGATGACGAACTGCGAGGTGCTGTCGATCAGCGCCTGGAGGTGAACGCTCGTCTCGGCTGGGGACGGTGCCGAGGGGGAACTCGAATCTCGATCCACGCTTCCTCCCTCGGTGCTTCCCTCATCCGGACCTGCGCGCAACCGAGATACCCGGTCTCCCGCGCCGACAGATCGGCCATCATCCACCCATCGGCCGCACTCGGCCGTTTCTCAAGAGTGAATGCCCGAGCGGCCCGTGCGCCCTGCTCGGGAGCGTCTACCCCCACGTATCGCATTGCTCCGCAACGGACTCCGCACGGTCCGGCCTCCGGCGGGGGGGCACTCCCGCTGAAATCGTCTTCACCCGCAGATTTCGTGGCAGTCCATCTCCTCCTCCTCCGTATGCCCATACAGAAGCGACCAGGCGGTCGTGCGAATCGAGACGCAGACAGAAGACTCAACGACCCAAACCAGACCGAAACGACAAGGGAGAAGAGAGCCATGACGACGACGACCGAGAAGAAGATGCCGGAGCCGATGAACGGTGTGGATACCCCGACGCTCCTCGCCACGATCAACGCCGTGGGCGCCCAGCCCGAGCTCGCGAAGTTCCAGTTCCGGGCCACGAACCGCTGGGAGCGGGGCACCCACAGCCGCACGTCGATCCATTCCTACAGTGGCGCGGGTGGCGAGCAGGCCCACCAGAAGGAGTTCGTGTACGACGCTGATCACCCCGCGGTCCTCGTGGGCCAGGACAACGCCCCCAGCCCGCCCGAGTTCCTCCTCCACGCGCTCCTTTCCTGCCTCACGTCCGGGATCGGCAACATCGCGTCGGCGCGCGGCGTCCGGCTCGAGTCGGTCCAGTCCTCGATCGAAGGCGACATCGATCTCCAGGGTCTCCTCGGGCTCTCCAAGGAGGTTCGGAACGGTTTCCAGGAGATGCGCGTCAACTTCCGGATCACGGGCGACGCTCCGGCCGAGAAGCTCGAGCAGATCGTCGAGCAGTCGCGGAAGCGCTCCGCAGTCTACGACGTCCTGACCAACGGGCTGCCCATCTCCATCACGGTGAACGCCGGATGAATGCCAACGCGGTCCTTCGGCCGGATCCGGGATCGGTTCCGGCCGGGGGACCCACGCTTTCCAAGGAGATCGTCATGAAGCGGAAGGACGTCGTCATCGTGGGAGGGGGGCAGGCGGGTCTCGCCATGAGCCACTGCCTGAACCGCCGCGGGATCGACCATGTCGTCCTCGAGCGTGGAGAGGTCGGACAGCGCTGGCGGAACGAGCGCTGGGACTCGCTCCGCATGCTCACGCCGCGCTGGCAGAGCCGGCTCCCCGGTTTCTCGTACCGCGGCCCGGACGCCGACGGCTTCATGACGAAGGCGGAAGTGATCTCTTACCTGGAAGACTATCGCAGCTCCTTCTCCGCTCCCGTTCGCACCGGCGTCGCCGTCGAGGCGATCGAGCCCCAGGAAGATGGCTTCGAGGTGCGGACGAGCGACGGAGCGTGGGACGCTGGCAACGTCGTCCTCGCGACCGGTGCCTGCGCCCGGCCCAACGTCCCGACCATGGCCGCCTCGCTCGACCCCCGCATCGAGCAGGTCGTGCCGACTCGCTACCGCAACCCGGGCCAGCTCGGTCCGGGTGGAGTGCTCGTCGTCGGCGCGTCCGCCACCGGACTCCAGCTCGCCGCGGAGATCGCACGCTCGGGGAGGGCGGTCACGATCGCGGTGGGGCAGCACACGCGACTCCCCCGGAACTACCGGGGTCGCGACATCCTCTACTGGCTCGACGCTCTTGGTGTCACCCGAGAGACCACGGACGAGGTGAACGATCTCGGCCGGTCCCGGAATCAGCCCTCGCTCCAGCTCGTGGGCACTGAAGATCACCGGAGCCTCGATCTCGGAGTCCTCGCGCGCATGGGGGTGAGGGTCGTGGGACGACTCTCCGGTCTCCTCGGTCGTCACGCCTGCTTCGCGGATGACCTCGCCCAGTCCGTCCGGCACGCGGACAGGAAGATGACCCGCCAGCTCGACCGCGTGGACCGGTTCCTCGCGGCGCGCGGCCTCGAAGGGGCGTTCCCGCTCGATGCACGGCCCGACTCGATCGAGCTCGACGAAGCTCCGACCCAGCTCGACCTCCGGGCCGAGGGGATCGAAACCGTTCTCTGGGCCACGGGCTATCGCCGGGAGTACCCCTGGCTCCAGATGCCCGTCCTCGACGCGCGCGGAGAACTGGAACACGACGGCGGCATCACCCCCGTCGCCGGGCTCTACGCACTCGGCCTTCCTTTCCAGCGTCGCCGCAACTCGACCTTCCTCGACGGCGTGGGCCAGGACGCAGAGGAACTCGCCGCGCACATGGCCCAGCGCCTGGGCTGCCAAACCCTGGCCGTGGCGGGATAGACGGAGCCGAACCGAGCGACGCGATCGGCGAATGGATCCGACTGACCGTACGCAGACCGAGCCCTGACGACCGAGCCCTGACGACCGAGCACCGACCAACCGTACTCCGACCGAAACCCAACCCGTGAGGACCTCGCCATGAAGACCCGACCGAACCTCTCGTCGCGCTACGACGTCGTCATCGTCGGAGCCCGTCTCGCCGGTGCCGCCACCGCGATGCTCCTCGCGCGAGGTGGGCGCAGGGTGCTCGTTCTCGACAAGAGCGCTCCGGGTAGCGACACGACGTCGACCCACGCGCTCATGCGGCCCGGCGTCCTCCAGCTCGAGCGTTGGGGGATCCTCGACCGGATCCTCGACGCGGGGACGCCCGTCATTCGCCGCACCACGTTCCACTACCACGCTCCCGAGAAGAGCGACGTGATCCCCCTCGACATCCAGCCGAAGGACGGGGTGGAGGGGCTCGTCGCCCCGCGCCGGACCGTGTTCGATTCCGTTCTCGTGGACGCTGCGCGGGAAGCAGGCGCCGAGGTGCGCCACGGCTGCCAGGTGGAAGAGCTCCTCACCGATGCCGACGGCCGCGTCACCGGAGTGCAGTACAGGGATGGGGAGCGGACGGTGCGCCGCGTGTCCGCTGACCTCGTGATCGGTGCCGACGGGATCCGCTCCCGGGTCGCGCGCGCGGTTGGAGCGAAGACACTGCGGTCGGGCGATCGTCCCAGCGCCTGCATCTACGGGTACTGGCGCGGTCTCGAGCTCGACGGCACGCACTGGTACTACGCACCCGAGGCGTCGGCCGGCGCGATCCCCACGAACGACGGTCTCACCTGCATCTTCGTCGCGGTTCGTCCGGAGACGTTCCGTCGGCACCGCGAGGTCGGGCTCGACGCCGTCTTCATGGAGGCGCTCGAAGCAGCGGATCCGGAGCTCGCGAGCCGTGTCGCCGGCGCGGAACTCGCGACGAACCTCCACCCGTTCGCCGGGCTCCCGGGCCATCTCCGGGAAGCCTACGGACCGGGATGGGCGCTGGTGGGAGATGCAGGCTTCTTCCGGGACCCGCTCACCGCCCACGGAATGACCGATGCGCTCCGGGACGCCGAGTTCCTGGCGAGAGCCGTGCTGGAGGGAACGCCGGAGGCGATGGCCGCGTACTCCAGGGCGCGCGACGAACACGCGGTGCCGTTCCTCGATCTGTCGGACGAGGTCGGTTCCTTCGACTGGGACATCCCGACCCTGCAGACGCTGCACTACAAGCTGAGCAAGCTCATGGGTCGCGAGTACGAGGCGATCCGTGCGTTGGATCACGCGGAAGAGGTGCTCGCCGTTCGGGGATGACGCCGGCATGCCCCCTGCCGCGTCACGTCTACGTGTGCGCCGGTCCAGACTTCGGCGTCACCGCATTCCGCCCCGCCGGATGTCGGCCGGCGTGCGGTGACGCAGACTCGCTGTGTTGGGGCCGGGTGATCGTCCCAAGCGATCGCAGATCTGCTCCACGCGTGAAGCTGCGCGACATCGCGGGAGGCACACACGCGGCATCGCCCGAGTCTCTGCGGGCATTGGGCGGGACGAGACCGTGCTGTGTCCGATGCTCGTCGTCATCAGGGTACGCACACTCTGCGCGCGAGTTGATCCTCCACAGCAACCACCGTGGACGCAGGTCGTCGTGTTCGACGTCAGCCCAGCACCGGGGACTCACTACACGCTGTCGCGGTCTCGTACGGCCAGCATCGGGTACGCACTACACGCTGTCGCGGTCTCGTACGGCCAGCATCGGGAACCCACCACACGCTGTCGCGGTCTCGTGCGTCCAGCATTGGGTACGCACTACACGCTGCCGCGGTCTCGCACGTGCAGCATCGGGTGCCCATTACACGCTGTCGCGGCCTCGTAAGGCCAGCATCGGGTACCGACCACACGCGGCAGCGGCCTGGCACGGCCAGCATCGGGTACCCACCACACGCTGCAGTGGCCATGTGCGGCCGGCTCCGCCCTAGCGCGAAGCCCGCACCGCCTCTGCCGTTCCCGCACGCTGCCCCGCGCGTGCGACGCGGTGGTAGATCTCCGTCAACCGCTCGACCGTCCGCTCGATGGAGAGGTTCTCGGCGAACTGAAGGCTCGCCGCCGACAACGCCCGGCGCAGTTCCTCGTCGCCGCAGAGCCGGAGCAGCGCGCTCCCGAGCGCGGGTCCGTCCGCGGCGGGTACGACGAGGGCGTTCTCGCCGTCCGTGAGCATCTCGCCCATGCCGTCGACGGAGGTCGCGACGACCGGGCGGCTCATCGCCATCGCTTCGAGCATCGAGTTCGGGAAGCCTTCCGAGAGCGACGGCATGACGAAGATATCGAGCGCGGAGAGGAAGGCGCGGACGTCCTTCACCGATCCCGTCAGCGTGACGTGCTTCGCGAGCCCGAGTCGCTCGATCTGCGCGCGCAGGGCGGGCTCTTCCGGGCCTTCGTTCGCGATGAGGAGGTGGAACTCCGGGTGGGTCTTCACCACGTCGGCGACTCCGTCCAGGAGATACGTGTGCCCCTTCGACGGATGGAGCCGGATCGACGTTCCCGCGACGATGGCGCCGTCCGCGAGGGAGTACTGTGTGCGCACGCGTTCCCGGTCGCCCGGACGGTCACCGGCGAAGACGGAGAGGTCGACGCCGTGATAGAAGACGTCGATGTTCTCGATCGGGATGTAGCGTTCCCGGTGGAGGTACTGACGCACCGTCTCGCTCACCGCGAGTGCGTGCCGGGTCTGGGGGCCGAGGAGCCGATCGAGGACGAGCATCGGGAGGTTGCGCTCGGCGATCCGGTCGCGTCCGTGGAGGATGGTCGGTACGCCCGTGACCCGTCCCGCGATCCGTCCCAGGGTATCCGCCTTGAACGCCTGGACGTGGACGACCTCGATCTTCTCCTCGCGGATGATCCGGATGAGGTCGGTGAGGGCCCGCGGGTCGTTCTTGGACCGTCCGAGGCAGCGGACCTGGATGCCGCGCTCCTCGAAGAACCGGGAGAGACGCGGTTCGGGCCGAAGGATGACCGGGACGGGATGGACCCGGCTTCGATCGAAGCTCGTGGTGATGTTGAGCAGGTAGCGGCCGACGCCGTGGAGCGCGTCTCCATAGCCCAGGTGGTCGTTCCCGATGAGGACACGGACGGGAGTCTCTGGCGCTGGGCTCTTCGGCATGAGGGTCCTTCTGGTTGATCCGGTCTCGGCCGCCCGACTCTACCCCGAACCGTTCCGGCTGGCATGTGATCTCGGCCGGGCGGGTATCTCGAGGCCACAAACGACGTCTATTCACGGGTTTCGGTCGCTCGGGCCGGTTCCCTTGGTTTTGGGGCGGGAAGACCCAGCACCCGCGAACCCCGGACTGGGCGTGGCGGTTTCTGGTGGCGACCCAACGTGTTGATTGGTATTTGGTAACGGTTGTGGAGGATTCGCGCGGCGAGCCGAACTTCCTACCTATATTGTTGTCCGGGGCGTCGTCTGGGTTGAGCAGGGTCGCTGGCGTCCAGATGGTCGCGGGCCGCGGCCGACACAAGGAGAGAGTCCGTCGCAGCAGGGTCCCGTTTCGAACCTCCGCGTCTGCCTTCTGATCGGGGGCTACTTCCCGGTCGTGGGCGGCGGCGAGACGCAGATGCGCCTCCTGATGCGCGCTCTGTCCGAACGCGGGCTCGAGTGCCAGGTCGTCACGCAACGGCGGCCGGCCGATGCCCTGGCCCGGGAAGACGTCGACGGGATCCCGGTGTCCCGTGTCTGGCCGCGTGGAAAGAACCGGTCCGGCAAGTACCTGATGATGGTGCCGTCGCTGTTTCGGCTCTTCGCGCTGCGTGATCGCTACGACGTCATCCTCGTTTCGGGGATTCGAACGCTCGGCGTCGTCGGGGTCCTGGCCGCGTCCATGTTCGGAAGGAGGTGTGTCCTTCGAATGGCGAGCTGCGGCGAAATGTCGGGAGGGTATCTCGCTCGGGACGGCCGGCCCGTGCCGGGTTGGATGCGTCTCTTCGTCGGCGCCAGGAACCGCGTCCTCCGGAAGGCGGATCGCTTCCTCGCGGTGAGTCAGGTCGTCCGCGAGGAGTACGTCGCGTGCGGCGTGGATCCGGCGCGGATCGAGTGGATTCCGAACGGCACCGACGTGACGGTGTACCGGCCGGTGGATGGCGACACGCGCGCACGCGTCCGCGCGAAGCTGGAACTGCCCGTGGACCGTTTCCTCTGCGTCTATACGGGGAAGCTCAATCGCGGAAAGGGGCTGGAGATGCTCCTCCGCGTCTGGAAGCGTTGGGTGGAGCGGCGGACCTCGGAGTGGGAAGCTCGCGGGAATGGATCGGTCGCGCAGGCGTCCCGCCCTTCAGGTCCTGCGGTCCACCTCGTCCTCGTGGGCGGGGGCGGACAACAGGCCACCTCGTGCGAAGCGGAGCTCCGGGAGTTCGTGCGCGATCACTCTCTCGAGGCCGACGTCACCTTCACGGGGTACACGACGAACGTGGCGGAGTACCTCCAGGCGGCAGACCTCTTCCTGCTGCCGTCCGACAGTGAAGCGATGCCGAACTCGCTGATCGAAGCGATGGCCTCGGGGCTTCCCTGCGTCGCGTCCGCCGTGGGCGGAGTGCTCGACATTCTCGAAGACGGTCGTAACGGCCGCACACATCCGGCCGGCGATGAAGACCGGCTCCTGCGGCTCCTCTCCGAGCTCTACGAAGACGAAGTGCAACGCGTGCGCATCGCCAAGGCCGCGCGCGAAGACGCCGAGCGCATCTACGCGCGCGAAGTCAACGTCGACAAGGTCGTGCGGCTCCTGGCCGAGGCCCACTCGGGTGCGGAGGCCGCTCTTGCTGTTTGAGAGCCGATTCGAATCCGGGAAGGCGGCGGGGCAGGTCGCACTCGACCTCGCGCTCCAGCGGTATCCCGCTCCGGTCTACGGGCGGACGCCGGGCCGCGGAGAGCTGCCGCCGATCTTCGGATTCCACTCCGTGCGGGCCGAACCGTTCGAGGCGCTGCTGCGCTTCCTCGCGGAGAACGGGTACCGCACGCTCACCTGCGATGAGTACCTGGACTTCCAGAAGAACGGCGTGCCGCCGGAAGCGGCGAAGAGCCTCCTCCTCACCTTCGACGACGGGATGGGGCAGGTCTGGTCCGTGGCGTGGCCTTTGCTCGAGAAGTATGGGATGCACGCGGTCGTCTTCCTCATCCCCGGCTTGATCCGTGACGGTGACGACGTCGGACCGACGCTCGAGGACGTGTGGGCCGGACGGGCCACGATCGAGGACGTGGAGTCCCGCGACGCGAGCGCCGAGCCGCTCGCGACGTGGCAGGAAGTGCGGACGATGGATGCGAGCGGAGTCCTCGACTTCCAGGCCCACACGCTGAGCCACAACCTCGTCTTCACGGACACGCGGGTTCTGGGCTACGTCCATCCAAAGCTCATCCGTTCCGTACATCCGAACCGGCTCACGATGTGGGAGGAGCGTCGTTCCGCCTATCGGATCGTTCCTCGTCTCGGACTCCCCGTCTATGCAGCCGCGCCTCGCATGTCGGACTCCCGCCTCGTTCCCGACGATCCCGGGCTTCGCGAACTCTGCGCGAACTTCGTGGCCGAGAACGGCGCCGAGAAGTTCTTCGAGTCGGCCGGCTGGCAGGAGAAGCTCGATCGCCGGGTCGAGGAGGGCCGCCGGAAGAGCATGTGGAAGACGCGGGTCGAGTCGGAGCCGGAGTCGAGGGAGCAGCGCCTCGGCGCCATCCGCCGGGACCTGGAGGAGACGAAGGCGAAGATCGAGGCGGAGATCCCCGGAAAGAAGGTCACGCATCTGGCCTATCCCTGGGGGATCGGAAGCCGGGATGCGATGCTGATCTCCCGGGACCTGGGCTACGAAAGCAATCACTGGGGCCGCGTGGCGGGCAGGGTGACGAACTTCCAAGGCGGTGATCCGTTTGCGCTCGCGCGCATCGGCGAGGACTTCGTTCCACTCCTGCGGGGCCAAGGCCGCCGCACGGTGTGGGACGTCGTGCGAAAGAAGCTGCGCAAGAACCTCGGTCGGTGGACGGCGTGAACCCTTCGCCGACTCCCGAGGACACCGGAATCGGAAGCCTGCTCGGAACGCTCCGGCGGGGTATCCGTTCCCGTTTTGCGAAGGACGCGGGCGTCCTGGCCGGAGGCCAACTGCTCGCGTCGGTCGCGGCGTTCGTACAGGGGCTGGTCGTGGCCCGGGTGCTCGGGCCGGAGCAGTACGGAGTCGCGCTCCTCATCATCAGTGTGCCGACCATGATGTTCAGTCTCCTCGACGCGCGGACGAGTGCGGCCGCGGTCAAGTACATCACCGAGTTCGATTCGGCCGGCGCCCCGGGCCGTGTGCGGGCCATGACCCGGTTGGGGTACAGCGTCGATCTCGGCATCGCGTTCCTGACTCTGGGGCTCGTCGCTCTCGTCTCTTCCTGGGCGGCCGCGAAGGTGGTCCATGCTCATGAGTACGCGGCCCTCATCGTCATCTACTCCACCGCGCTGATTCCGAAATCGTTTTCCGGAACCTCACAGTCCGTCCTCGGCGTGTGTGGACGCTTTCAGGCGATGGCGGTGGTCCAGCTCGTGGCCAAGGCCGTCGGAGTCGTGGCGGTCCTCGGGCTGGTCCTGACCGGCTGGGGAATCGAGGGCGTCATCTACGGACGGATGGCCGAACTCGTGGTGACGGGTGTGGCCCTCCTCGTCGTTGCGTCCGGGGCCGTGCGGAAGACGTGGGGCGCGAGTTGGGTCTCCGCGCCGTTCCACGCGCTCCGGGGAAAGCTGCGTGAGATCTTCCGCTTTCTCGCCTTCACCGAGCTCACCGAGCTCGTCAACGTGGCGAGCAAGCAGGCCGACATGAACATCCTGGGCTACTTCGCCGGCCCGACTGAAGCCGGCTTCTACGGACTCGCGAAGCGGATGACCGGCGTGGTCGGAATGGTGGTGGCACCTCTCGAATCCGTGCTCTATCCGCGACTGGCCAAGGCATGGGCCGAGGGAGACGCGGCGGACCTGCGCCGAATCCTCAAGAAGTACGTGCTGGGAATGAGCGTGCCGCTGGGCGCGGCCGTCCTTCTCGCCATTCCGCTCTGCTGGCCTTTCATCCACTACGTCGTGGGGATGGAATTCGACCCGGCCGTTCCCGCGGCGCAGCTCATGTTCGGACTCATGGCAACCTGGGTTGCGACTTCCTGGCAGCGCCCGCTCTTCCACGCCATGGGGGCGGTCCGCTACCTGCTGCTCGCCGCGACGGTGACGAACGTGCTCTCGGTGATCGGCTTCTGCCTCCTCGCGGGGTCGTCGGGGGCGACGGGAGTGTCGGCCACCCGGTTCGTCATCGGAGGACTCTTCTTCCAGATCCTCGGACTCTTCTACGCGAGGAAGAGGCTGCGGGAGCCGCACCCGATGGACGGAGTGGTGGCAGCGAAAGCGACGGGCGACATGGGGGACGCGAGATGACCGGAACGAGTTCGACGCCACCGGATTCCGGTCGGGAGGGCGGGGGCGCGCCGGTCGTGCTCTCCGGCCGGGCCAAGCGTTGGATGATCGTGCTCGGACTGGGTCTGCCCTTCGTCCTCGCGGTCCTCTGCGGAGAGATCGCAGTGCGGGTTCTCTCCAAGTCAGGGCACGTGACGCCGGAGACTCGGAAGGCGGAGACGCTGCCCTACAAGGGGACAGCAGTGGCCCGCCACTGCTTCCAGCCCGGCCCGCGAGAGATTCCGGGGCCGGAAGAGGGACAGGTCTACCGGATCGACAACCACGGGTACCGCGGTCCGGACTTCGAGTGGGAGAAGCCCGAGGGCACGGTCCGGATCGTCGTCTACGGAGGATCGGCGGTCTTCGACATCGCGGCTTCGGAGGGGGAGGACTGGCCGCGTCAGCTCGAGGTGGCGCTCCACGAAATGGGGCACCCGGAAGTGGAAGTCATCAACGCCGGGATCCCCGGGCACGCCTCGTTCGACTGTCTGGGGCGCTTCTATGCCGAAGGGTATCTCCTCGACCCCGACTTCGTGCTGCTCTACAACACCTGGAACGACCTCAAGTACTTCAAGTCGGACGAGAGCCTGCTCCATCACTACGGAGCCTACAACGACACTGAGGATCCGCGTCTCAACTACCAGAACGGTCTCGACCGGTTTCTCTGCGAAACCTCACAGCTCTACGTGCGGCTCCGCGATCGCCACTACAAGCGGTCGCTCGGTGCGGATCTCGAAGGCCGGACCGAAGAGAGTCCGCTGAAGTCCGAGTTCGGGGACGCCGGACCGCGGCAGTTCCGGCTCAACGTCGCGACCTTCGTCGACGCCGCGCTGAACGCGGGCACGGTACCGGTGCTCGTGACCCAGGCCCGCCTCATCACGGAGGCGAACTCCGAGGAAGACCGGGGCCGGATCAACTACAAGTACCACCGCCTGACCCACGACGCCCTCGTCGAGGCGTTCGCGGTCTGCGACCGCACCTTGGAGGAGGTGGCCGGGGCGAAGGGAGTGCCGTGTTTCGCGGGCGCCGCCGAGATGAACGGACACGGGGAGTGGTTCCACGACTACATCCATCTCAATCCGGAAGGCTCGAAGCGACTGGCGGAGATCGTAGCCGGCGAGCTCGTTCCTCTTCTCGAGGCCGAGGACGCGCAGCGCGCGGAGTAGATGGTGAGCTTCCGCACGCAGATGATCGCCCTGGGGGCGATTCTCATCGCCGCCTTCGTCATGCGGTGCTGGCAGCTGGATGCGCTCGGCTTCTGGATCGACGAAGACCTGACCGCACTCGTCACGAAGTCGATCCGGGACACCGGTTGGCCGCTCCTTCCCTCCGGTGAGGCCTACACACGCGGCGCGCTCTACTCGTATCTGGTCGCCGGATTCTCCTCGGCTTTCGGATCCGGAGAGGCCGCGCTGCGATTCCCGAGCGTCCTCGCGTCGTGCCTCAGTGTGGTCGTGTCCTTCCTCTACGCGCGGAGCCTGGCCGGCCCGGGCGCGGGGCTCGTGGCGGCGGCCATGCTCGCCTTCTCCCCGTGGGATCAGCACTATGCCCGCATGGCCCGGATGTATGCGTTGCTCGGAGCTGTGTTCCTCAGCGCCACCTACCTCGTGCATCGGGGTGTGTTCGCGGACGGACGGAAGAGCCGGATCGCGGCCTGTGTGGTCGCGGCGTTCGCCGTGCCGATCCATCAGATCGGGACGATGACGGCCGTCCTCTTCTGGCTCCCGCACATGATCCGTTGGCGTCCCCGTCGCGTCGTCTGGAGCATTGGCGGCACCGCCACAGTCGTTCTCGCGATGTTCGTCTTTCGGCACTGGCAGCGGGCGGCACGAAACGTGGGGGAGGGGGGGCTCGATCTCGTCGTGGCCGCCGGCTCGGAATCGGCGACGCTGTCTCTCGGCTTCCTTCCTCCGATCACCCTCAACCACTCACGTTTCCTGCTCGGTGAGTGGCTCGCTTCCGATCCCGTTGCCGGTGCGGCTGCGCTGGTCGGACTCCTTCTTGCCGCCGGTGTTCTGGGGTGGGGCGTGAAGCGGACCCTCTCATTCGGGCGCCCGGAGGTTCGATCTGAAGCGGAGTCGGGCGGGCTCTCTCGTTTCCTGCTCTCCGCGCCGTTCCGGATCGCCGTGATCGGGGTTCTCGCGCTCCTCTTCCTGGCCGCGCTGGCGGCGAACCAGCTCATCCTGGCCGCGGCTCTGGGACTACTCCTCTGGGGCAGACTCGGCCGTCCGGGGTTCGGTGTGGCTCTCGTCGTCTCCGGTGCCTTCGCGGTGTTCGGATTCTTCGCGGGGCAGTTCTTGGCCGAAGGAATGGGAGGACTCGCGGACCGCGGGTTCCTCCGTCTCTTCTTCGCGATCCCCGTTCCGTTCTATCGACTCTTCTTCCTCCACCATCCGGTCCTGGTCGGCGCCTCCGCGATCGGGGCGGCCGTCTACTTCCGGCGCGTGCTGTCGCAGCGTGACGATGGTCGCTTCTTCCTCGCCGCACTCGTGTTCGGACTGCTTCTGGTCATCGGGCTCTTCCAGTCGCCCTATGTCATCGATCGTTACACGTTCTTCCTGAACGGGCTCTCGGTGGTGCTCTTCGCCGTCGTCGTCGCGGACCTGGCGCGTGCGCTTGCGGACCGCCTGGGCGGAGATCGCGTCGGCGGTGGCCCTGCGGACAGGGATCGCGTGGGCAGCGACCGAGCGAGCGGGGATGCGGTGGCCGACGGTCGTGCATACGGCGCAGGTGGCTCTGGTGGGCGATGGAGTCTCGTCGTCCTCGGCGTGGGGCTTCTCGTCTCCGGTCAGTTCGATCCGGTGGAAGCCTACCGGGCGACGCAGGTCATCTCCGGGTACGGACGTCCGCAGCTCCAGGACCCCGACCTCGTCTCGCACTACCGCTACGACTGGAGGGGAACGGCGCGCTACCTCGAGGAGAACATGGCCCCCGGGGATGTGCTCGTCGCAAAGGATCCGGTGGAGCTCTGGGCCTACGGAGTCGAGAGCGACGTGCGGATCAACAGCCTCCACTCCGTCTACGCGACCACCGAGTCGGGCGCGACGGAGGACTGGTATCTCCGCATCCCCGTCTACTCGACGCAGGAGGAGCTCGAGGACTATCTGCGGGAGCAGTCGGAGGAGGGACGGGTCGTCTGGATCGTCTATCCGGTCGAGATCGCGGACGGTCCGGCCGTGCATCTGCCGGACGAGATGAAGGCGTTTCTGGCGGCCCAGGACACCGAGGCGTTTCTCGCTCCCGACGGCGTGACCCGCGTTCTTCGGCTCGGTCCGGACGGCGCCCGCTAGCTCGTCCGTCTACGGTCTGCCGAGGCGCGCCTCCGTCGACACGCGCGGCCCTCCCGCGATACGCGATCGGTCCATGCGCTGATCGTCTACTCGGTCCGGCGCGCCGCTTCCAGGATCCGCTCGGCCCGCTTCTCCCACGTGTACTTCTCGAGGAACAGTTCCAACGCGGAGGCTCCGAGCCGCTCTCTTCGTGCCGCGTCGTGCAGCAACGCGCGAAGCTTCGCTTCCCAGTCGTCCGGATCTCCGGGGGCCGCGAGCAATGCGTTCACTCCATCCTCGACCACCTCTTCGATCGCCGGGAGGTGGGAGGCGACGATCGCCTTTCCCGCCGCCATGTACTCGAAGAGCTTGAGCGGGGACATCCACTTGACCGTGTCGAGACCTCCTCCACCCGAGACGGCCACCGACCGTGCGTACGGGGCGAGGAGAATGTCGAACGACTGCCGATAGGCGTCGAGCCGCGAGGGCGGCAGAAAGCCGTGCAGCCGGACGTTGCCCGCCGACTCGGCCTCCGGCGACCACCTCGCGACGTCTTCGTCGGTCCCGCCGACGAGATGGAACTCCGCCTCGGGAAGACGACGCGCCAACTCGAGGATGAGGTCGATGCCGCGCCCCTCGTAGAGATGGCCGACGTAGCCGATCCGGAGACGGCGGTCTGCCGACGCGGGGCCTTCGGGAGCGGAGCCGTCAGTCACAAGGCCGCGATCCGCCTCGCCCTGGGACGTGAGGCTCTCGGCGGTCCCGCTCGCGTCCGTAGGTCTTCCGGCTCCGGCGACCTGCGCCGCAGAGGCCTCTCTCACCGGGTCCGCGCCGTCCGGGGCCACGAAGATCCGGGAGCCCGGGACGCCCCGCTCCTCGACATAGTGGGCTTTGAGTGCTTCCGTGATGACGACGTGGGTCCTAAGCTGAGGGGAGCGCGACAGCCACCCGTACAGTCGGCGACTGTTCCCTTCTCGTTCCGGGGTGTGCGACTCGTAGATGACGGGGATCCCGAGCCGGGCGGAAAACGCGCTCGCGGCCAGAGACCGGGAGAAGACCAGGTCCGCGGCCCTTCGGCGGGCCAGGCGGGCGGCCTGGACCGCGAAGGTCGCTTTGGTCGCGAAGATCGGCCAGGGATCGAGCTTCTCCAACGTGAAGCTGGAGGGCACCCCGTAGAAGGCGAAAGGGCTCCCGTCGATGGCGAGTTCGCGGCTGGGGATCCGGCGCACCACGAGCGTCACATCGTTTCCGAGCGCCGCCAGGGCGGCACTCATCTTCATGACGTGGACACTATTGGCGGCTTTCGAAGGTACGATGGAGTCTGCGATGTAGATGATGCGCATTCGTTCCCCAGTGGGACGGGATGAACCCAGGTTCCCTGCTCCCCTTCGGACAAGCTGCCTCTTCCGTCCAGCTTTCTCAACCCCGATCGCACGGGATGGCCCCCCGGCGCGGGAGGGGGGGTGCAACTAAAGAAGCCTCGGCGGGCGGACGATGGATCCCAGTGGGCCAGTGCTCCCGATGACGACCCCGGAGAGGTCATGGATCGCCTGCTTCGACTTTGGACACCCGTACTTCTCTACCACGGAAGTTACCCGGAAGTGCCGCCGGAGCTGGGCGGTGGGTTGCACAACGTCACCCCGCAGCAGCTGATCGAGCACACCCGGTATCTTCGGCAGTACGTCCGCTTCGTTCCGATCGACGAACTCGTCACGGCCGACAAGCACCACGGGCTGGCTGCGGTCACCTTCGATGATGCCTACCGGAGCGTCCACGAACACGTCGCCGGGCTCCTCATCGAAGAGGGCATCCCCTTCACGATCTTCGTCAACGGTTCTTCCCTCGACGGCGAAGTCCTCTGGAGAGACAAGGTCCGGATCGTCATCAGCAATGACTGGGTCGAGGAGTGCGAAGCCGAGCTCCCGGCCGGGATGAAGATCCCCGATCTGTCCTTCTACAAGTACACGAAGGATCCCAGGAACGACAGCGCCGCCGTGGACGCGGCCATCACCCGCTTCCTCGATTCGAAGGGCGCGCTCACCGCGCTCCGGCCCCCGACGGTGGACCGGCCCGATGGATTCATCCACGACCCGCTCGTCACCTACGGGAACCACTCGCACCATCACTACGTGCTCTCGTCGTTGACGAAGGAGCAGCAGCGGGAAGAGATTCTCCGAACGGAAGCGACCCTCGACGGGATTCCGGGCATCGGGCGGAGCCGGGTCTTCTCGGTCCCCTTCGGTGAGCGGAAGCACTTCAATGCCGAGACGATCGAAGTCCTGAAGGAACTCGGCTTTTCCGCGGCGGTACTCAGCCGTCAACGCCTCAACCTCCGCCGGAGACAGCTCGACGGCTTCCCGCTCCTCGAGCGCTTCATGCCCGCGGACGATCGCCTCGGGCCTCAGCTCATCCGTTTCAAGAGTCTGGCCAGCGCGTAGCCTGGCCGGCGCTCGCGGGCACGCCCGGCCTCGTCGGTGCCCTCACGCCGGGACCGTTCGACGACACTTCCTACCTGGTGGACACCGCCGCCCCGTAACGCGGTTCGTATCGAGGTCCCGGCACCGTCTTCACCCGGTAGGGAAGGAGCGGAATCTCGTGGATCTCGCCCTCGGGGCCCGTGAACCGCAGGTCGACCATCCCTTCCTCGTGCTCGAGTGACGCGACATCGACGTAGTCACCCAAGACTCCGCGGAAGTAGAGGAGGCCGGACACGACCGGACGGAGCCGGATCTGGCTTCGCGTCCAGGGATGTCCGAGCAGCAGCGCGCGGACCGGGCGGGAAAGTAGGCTGCGGCCCAGCTCTCTCGGCTCGCCCACGAGTGCGACTTTGCCGCCGATCTCGAGATGGAAGCCACCCAGATCCTGGTCCGACATCATCTCGATCACGCCGAATTCGTCGTCCTCATCGATCCGTCCGTACCAGGAGGCGGGAGACGAGCCCCCGTTTGCCGCCGTGATGCCGTCGGCGGTGCGACTCCCGTCCGTTGCACTCCGTCCGTCGAGCTTCGTCCAGTCGACATCGAGCTGACCGACGAGACCGGCGCCCGTCGTCACCTCGCCGATCGGGACGCGTGTCGTCCCTCCCGCGTTCTGCCAGACGACGTCGATCGACTCGCCTGCATGGAGAGGAAAGGGGAGAGGGACGAAGACGCGCGTGTCTTCCCCCAGGTATGCCGCGATGCTCCGGATCCCTTCCTCTCGGAAGTCGACGGCGTGCCCGACACGTCCCCATCGACCGGGAGCACCGTTCGCGCGCCTTCGGAACTCGCCGACCGGCGAGCCTTCGACCGCGAGCTTCACGTTCGTCATCGCGGAGAGCCCGCCGAGTTCGGAGAGCGTGTCGGCGACCTGGGCGGCCGGGATCCGGTCCCCGACTTCGAGGATCCGGTAGGTCGGCCGTTCCCGGCCCAGCAGCAGGTGGGCCATCTCGGTCGCGTAGACCTCGTATCCGATGCCGCTCGGATGGTCGAGCGGAGCCCGGTAAAGCGAGGAACTCGCGTCGCGGAAGTCGTCGAGCCGCGTTTCCATGAGGTGGATCTGGCCACCCTGGGCACCTCCGCCATGGGTGCCTTTACGCCGGCCACCCTCACTCCGCGTCCCCTCACTCTGGCGACCTTCACTCCGAGTGGCTTCGCTCTGAATGCCCTCCAGCCGGGGACGAAGAGTCGGGTCGGTGAAGACGATGAGCTGACCGCACTCCGACGCGATCTTCCGAAAGAGCGCCCTGTACATCTCGACGGTCCCGGCGTCCTCGTCGTCCTGGTAGTAGAACGGATTGCCTCGCCGTCCGAGCGGGGAAGGCATGAGCGGACGGAAGAGCATCGGGACGCGCGTGTCGTAGCGCCAGTACCGGAGTGGCTGGAACGGGCTGAAGTAGCGGCGGCAGGAGTCCAGACGGTCATTGCCCACGATCGGTACGTAACGAGCGGTGTCGCCTTCCGTGACGTAGAGCCCGTGGATCGGCCCGTAGTGGTGGTCCGTGTGGAGGAAGGAGTTGTCCCGGCGGAGGTGGAAGAAGAGCGGCATGAAGATCACGTAGTCGAGTTCGTAGCGTTTCCCGATGTACTCCCAGAGGAGCGCCGCCTGCGACATCCCGAACCCGCTCACGCCGAAGTTGACGACCTCGACCTCGCCGACGCCGGCTTCCTCCAGGAGCCGCTCGAGGTGGGTCGAGACGTCGTGCTCCAGGGCGGCTTCCTCGCCGAGCGTGAAGGAACCACCGAAGACACCGATCCGTACCGTCCCCTCGGCCTTGTCTGCGGCGTGCCGGAGGTAGGAGTGGTTCGGCGCGTCTTCCTTGTGGGCCTTGCCGACCTGGAGGAGCTGCTCTGGGGTCAGGCCCGGCATCGCGGGCGGTACGTAGGTGCCGTCTTCGAGGCCCGCGGGCTTCTCGAGGTGGCGCATGTAGTCTGCGTAGCGCCAGGCGTAGGGGATGGTCACGACGAGGATCGGGAGGAGGAGGACGATCGACGTGAACACGATCCGCTTCGCGCGGGAGAGGGGGGGCGGTTCGGGAGCCGAGCCCTCATCGGTGGAGGTATCCGCCACGTCGGCTCGACCGGTGTGGTTCCAGGATCGGCGCTCTCCGTCCCGACCATCTGCATCGGTCCGACGCGGAACGTCGCGCCCGACCTGCCCGTCGGCCTGCAGCCGCCGCTTCCGGGACGAACGCCACAGCAGGAAGAAGACGACCTGCGCTGCGAGGAAGAGGAGCGCATACGCGGTGAGGTTCGCTACCAGCTGATCGGTGAGTGCCAGGTAGAGTCCGACGGGGGCAGAGTCGCGACCCTCGAATGCGTGGTTGAGAACGCCGAAGGACCGTTGCCCGTAGGCATCCTCGACGATCCGGTGTCCAAAGAACCGGTAGGCGAGCACGGCTCCGAGGAAGAGGACGAGTTCGGCGGCGAAGACGATCCGGACCAGGCGGTGGCGCTCAGCGTTCGGGTGGGCCACGGAACACCGACTTCACCCGTCCCCAGGTCTGCGGGAGCACAGGCGACGGGGTGGGGATGACCTGGGCGCGGACCTCCCCGTCCGGATAGCGGAAGCTCGTGATGACGATGTAGAGTTCGCCCGCGTTGAGCCATTCGCAGTGTTCTGGCGCCACTCTCACCGTTCCACTTGCGAGCCAGAATTGACCGGAGACGAGCGTGTACAACGTCGGTCCGTTTGTCTCCGGAGCGCCGTGCGCAAGATACACGATCCTCGCCTCTCCGACCCCGACCTGCCAGACGTTGAAGAAGATCGACGTCGAGTCGGCCCCGGACTCGTCACAGTAGCCGACCAGCTCGAGGTGGGCCGTCGCGGCGCTCTCGGTCGGGGGGACGACGTTGGAACCCGAGAGCTCCGCCGTGTAGCTCGGTGCGGCGAGGGATCGTCCGGCGGAGGCCAGGAGAAGCAGGGACAGGAACAGGATGGCCGATGCAGTCCGCATTCATACCTCCCGAGAAGTCGACACCTGGAACTGTAGCACTGGATGGTGGGCCCTGGAACCAGGCTCGGGCTGCATTCGGGAGTCTCAGCGCTGAGAGTCGGCGCTGAGACTCGGCTCTGAGACTCCGCTCAGGGACTCGGCTCAGGATTCGGCGCAGGACTCGACTCCGGGACCGCCCGATCGATCCGTCAGGGAGACTGCACGGCGACATACCCGCCGCCCAGGTCATGTCTTCCGCAGATCACCACCGCTCCATCCTGCACGAGGACGTCCGTGATCGAGCCTGGCGTAGGTCCACCCAGGTCGTGCCACGTCGCGCCGTCCCACTCGAACACAGCGCGGTCCGACCAGGCGAGGAGACGATCCCCGAACGCCCTCACGTCGGTGGCGGGAATCCAGCTGCCGAGGTTTCCCCACGTCACACCGTCCCACGTATGAACCGATGCGACGTCACTGCCGGGCAGATGGCCTCCGGTGAGGACGAGTGTTTCCGACCAGACCGTTCCCGACCCGACGTAGTAGCAGGGCTCGGTGTCGTACCAGCCCGCGTCGAACGGAGACCAGGAGTCCTCGATTCGCCGGAGGATCCTCGGGCTGTCGCTGCAGAGCACGTCGCCGGCAGACGAGCCGCCGACCACTACGGAACCGTTCCAGTCGACCAGCATGGAAGTCCGGACGTCGACCCGGTTGGAGACGTAGTCGCCGCCCGTGATTTCGGCGACTCGGCAGTCACCGTCGAGCCATCCGGAAACCGTGGCGACGACCAATCCGTCTTCGCGGACCAGGAGGCCGGACACCATGAGCGAGAGGTCAGGATCGCTGGGGTGGGCGGGACCTTCCGGTCGCCACTCGGCGCCGTCCCATCGCACGAGCCCGTTGAGCGGTGTACCCGCCGACTCGTAGAGATCGCCTCCCACCCAGAGCGAGCCCTGGAACTCGACCATATCCCTGACGGTGCCGGACAGTGTCCCACCGAGCGGAGTCCAGATGCCCTCTGTCAAACCACGAACGCTGACAGCGGAGTCGAGGCCCGCCTCGCCCCCGCTCCCGGAGTCCAGCTCTTCTCCTGACGGGACTGTGCGGAACGCGGCCATGATCTGGCTCCGATAGCCGGCCAGCGCTACTGGGATCTCGGTTGTGCGGGTCCCGAGCAGCTGCCACGCGCTCGATGTGCTCGGGTCCGTGGGGGGAGTGGGTTGGTCGCTGCATCCCATGCTGCAGACGAGCGACAGGAATGCAGTCGAGGCTGCGACCGATGAGGTCGCTGCGATCGTTGGGATCAGGCTTCGGCGCACCGTGCCTCCAAACGCCCCGCGCAGGGCAGGCTGCGGGCTTCTGTTGGGTTCGGCGTCCCCGGGGTCTATCGACCTACTTCCACGCGGTGTCGACTCCGTGGTGAGCGTAACGCTTCGTGCGGCGACATCCAACGTTGGATGTGCGGAGGGGAGAGGGGGTGAGCTCGGGGGGAGAGTCGAAGTGAGAGTCGAAGTGAGACCCAGTGCGTCCTCCGAACGGGTGGCGGCGCATCCTGATATCGGCCCGCGCCTTCGCGTGCCCGTTCCTCTAGCTCTAGTCCTCCCACTCCGGCGGCGTCTCCGGCTCGGGGTTCATCGGCTTGACCATGATCGACGTCTCCCGCGTACACATGACGAGACCGGCCTTCGCCTTCCGCGGCTTGGTCACGTACTTCTTGAGCGTGTAGATCACGGGGGCGCGGCCGGAGTTGCGGGCTTTGCTGTAGAAGGCGGCGATCGCTGCTGCCTCTTCGATCGTCTTCCGGCTCGGGTTGTCCTTCCGGCCGTCGCGCTTCAGGACGACGTGGCTTCCGGGGACGCCGTGGGCGTGGAACCAGTAGTCGTCCTGCTTCGCCACCTTCATGGTGACGTAGTCGTTCTCGACGTTCGTGCGTCCGACGATCACGGTCCAGCCGTCCGACGTCGTGTAGGTGCGGGGGCGGAACTTCGAGTCGTCTCTGCCGCGCTTGCCGCCGGGGCCGGAGGCGCTGCCTTGGGTGCCGCCTCCGCGTTGGGACGCGGCGTTCTGTGCGCGGCCTGAGGAGCCACGTCCCGATTGGTTCGATGGGCCGCGGGTCTCTCGGCCGGACGAATCGCCGGTACCGTCCGAGCCGCCGCCTGCGGTACCCGAACCCGCCCCGCCTGCGCCGGACAGGTCGCCCTTTCCGCCTCGGCCCCTGGAGCCGCCTCCGGCGCCCTGGCCGGATGGACGCGCGCCGGCGAGTCCGGCGGCCGGGTCGGGCTGCGGGCCTTTGTAGAAGGGGCCGATCGCTTCTTTGAGGCGTGCTTCGACCTCGTCGTGAGTTGGAAGCGCGGCCGAGTCGGTATTGGGCTCGGCGTCTGGCTGCGCAGCGTCGGCAGTGCGCGCCGACAGCTCCTGCTCGAACGCGTCGAGTCCGGCGAGTGCGCGTTCGACGTGACCGAGCCGCGTCTCACGCATCTCCTTGCCCTTCTGCCAACGTCTCGCTCTCTTGAAGTACGACTCCGCGACGTCGGTCGCGGATCGGGCCGGGTCGAGAGGGATGGAGAGTTCGGGACCGTCCGGGTCGTGCAGGTTCGGGCAGGTGAGGAGGGTGTCGCCCTTCTTCACCTGGTGGAGGTGGGAGAGGATCGCTTCGCCCCACGTCCGCAGCATCGGGCCTTCTTCGTCCGAGAGTTCGCTTCGAAGACTCTCCCCGATCCGCTCGATCCGGCGTCGTTCGTTTCGAACCCGCGTCTCGTACGCCTGACGACGTTTCGTGTCCGCCTGGACGCGCGTCAGGTGCCGATAGGTGCGGGAGAGGAGCCAGAAGAGACGTCCTGCGTCTTCCTTGGGATCGGCGGCGCCTTCGGCTCGGTCCACCTCGTGTGCGGCGAACGCCGGGAGCGCGCCGATCGAGACCCAGGCTTCGGGCAGACCGAGTTCGGATGCGGAGAATGCGGCGGTGCGCAACGAGAGCCGCGCGGAGGGGGAGAGCCGGTAGGCGTGGCTCGACGTGGCTCCCGCCTGTGTGCGGCCGAGCACTCGTTCCCAATCGACGTCTGCTGCGGTCGTCGACGGATCGGCAGCGTTCGCCAGCGGTGCCGACGTTGGCATCGACGGATCCGTAGTGTTCGTCAGCGCGTCGTGGAGCGCCTGCCAAGCCGCCGGCCTCGAGATCCTGAGCCGCTTCGCGAGTTCGCGCACCCAGCGGCGGAGCGGGAAGCGGGCGAGATGCGCCGCGAGGTCGCCGGCTGTGAGACCGTCGTCCTCGGGCGGCGTCGTCTCCGTCCACTCTTCGTCGGGCGCGGGGCCGATGTCGACGAGTCTCTCCAGCACTCTCGGTGTCGTGGGGCTGGTGCCGGGCCGACTCCCGGGTCCGCCGAGGTCGAGGAGCCAGAGGTTGCCACCTCGGCCATGCCACGCGGCTTCGATCCGGAACGTCGGCTGAATCGTGCGGACCGCGAGGTCGAGTTCGACCCGGCGATCCCCGGGGACGAACCGTGCATCGACCAGGAACGCGCCGCGGAGCCGCTGACCGAATCCACCGCGCCACTCTTCACGCTTCGGCACCGGCTCCAGGTGGAGGGTGGCGTGCGCGGGGTCGACGTCGAGGACGAGACGGGACCGCCGTCCGCCGTCGTCGACGACGAGCGCGAAGGCGCGTTCGCCCATCCGGTCCGTTCCCTCGACGCGCAGTGGGGAGACGAGACGCTTCCTCAGGGCGAGGGCGGCGTGTTCCAAGACGTGATCGTCCATGTCTTCCTGTGTCCAATCCGGTGTACGGCTCCGAGCGAGGAGGGAGGATACCAGGTTGTGGCCGGGAGATTGCGGATGGATCGATGGAGCGGATCGGTCTTGGGAGTGGAGTGCACCGCCGAGCCGATCCATCGCGGGATCCGGACCGGGTGTCGTGATCCGCGATCTACACGGCAGGATCCCGGGTGTAGACTGCGGACGGCCGCTGCACTACAGATAGCTCGCGTTCCCCTCCCGCCGAGCAAAGGAGACGACGATGGTTCACCGCACCGCCTCCTCCGGCTCCCGTACGTTCCACACGCACGCACGTAGCTTCGATCAGTCAGGCCAACGCGCGGCCCGATCGCCGCGGACCTGCGCCGTCCGGTGGGTTCTCCCGCTCTCCAGCCTCCTCTGGATCGGATGCGGCGACGACGATCCCGCAGCGCCGGACCCGCCGGGGCCGCCTGACCTGGTGGCAGAGGAGCTCGCGGTCCTCGAAGTCGCGGACCTCCACGTGGAAGTCGACCGGCGGGGACTGCTCACCGAGGGACGCCGGATCGACCGGGAGTGCTACTCGATCTTCCTCGCCTCCCTCTGGATCGGCGCAAACGTCGGTGGTTTCCCCCACGCGAACCTCTCCTGGACCGGAAGCGACCGCTGGAGCAACTACTCGAGCATGGTCGGTGAGTCGCCGATCGGCCCCTACGTCGTGACGCCCGACCACCTCGCCAACGACGAGATCGAGTGGCCGATCGCGGCGGGCTATCCCACGAACGGGAACGGCGAGCCGGTGCTCTACGGGGACAGGATGGTCTGGTCCGCGCTCCGCACCGCGACCGACGGCCAGCTGTCCGGAGCCGTGGGACTGCCGCTCGAGGGGATCGAGATCGGGATGAGCCTCTTTGGCTTCGCGGACGAGGAGCTCGACAACGTGCTCTTCCTTCGCTACGACATCCACAATGCGTCCACGGAGACGTGGGAGGATGTCTATGTCGCGCTCTATTCGGACTCCGACCTCACGTTCGGGCAGGGCGGCGTCGGAGGGAACCGGACCATGTATCTCCGGGACGAGGGGATCACCGTCACCTACGCCGGAGAGTGGGGCATGGACCAGCCGCAGTGGATGTCCGCATTCGCATTCGTCAGCACGCCGACCGAGGGAGTTCCCGCTCACGGCGTGACCTCCCACCGCCTCATGTGGAAGAACGCGCACGATCTCTACGGCGAGACGAACGTGTCCGGCCCGACCCAGGTGTACTGGACCCTGCGTGGACTCACGAACCTCGGCGAACCGATGATCGATCCGTCGACGCAGACGGAGACGCTCTTCGCGGTGGACGGAGATCCCGCCACCGGAACCGGCTGGATCGACGATCCACCGCGCGACGTCCGCGGCATCATCTCGAGCGGACCGTTCACGATCGAACCGGGAGGAAGCGAGACCGTCGTCGGCGTCTGGCTGGTCGCGGAGGGCGACGGCTTTGCGGACGCCCGCGCCGCCGTGGTGCGCGACGTCACCCGCGCGCGGAGTGACGCGGCGCGGCTCCTGGTCGGAAGGACGGAGTAGCGGCGGCGGTTGGTGTGTGCTCGATTGCGACGTAGCGCCGCACCCGGCGGCGTTACGCTGCAGATCACATCCAACGTGGATGTGGTAGGTGCGGCCGCGTCGGCTTGGCGTCTTCCTCACTCCGTCTTCGGCGCGAGTCCGAGCACGACCTGCCAGGGGTAGGTCTGCCCCGCGACCTTGGCTTCGAGTTCCACCAGCCTGTCGTGGATCCGCTTCATGAGCGGCGCGTCCCTCACGGGGTCGAAGGGGCGTTCGTTGCGCTTCGCGTCGGGGTAGAGCCAGATTGGTCCGGTGCGGAACGCCTCGTCCTCCGTGTCGTAGCGGGGGAACGCGTGGCCATGGAGGACGGGAAGGACGTTGCCGAGGATCGAGTAGTTCATCCGGCGCGCGCTCGTCACGGAGAGGACGGCGTCCCCGACGAGGCTGAGGTCCTCGAGGAACTGCGCTCTCTCCCAGCCGCTGATCGTGTTGAGGCTCTCCGCCACCGGGTCGGCATAGAGCATACAGTATCCGGGGAGAAACTGGCTGTCCCCGAGCAGCACCCAGCCGGACGGTAGGCGGCAGACGACGGCGGGGTTGGCACCGGCTCGTGCCTTCGCGATTCCTTCGGGGACGGATGGGTTCGTCATCGCTCACCTCCGACGCACGGGACGAACGACGCCGTCCGGCGCTTTGCGGCTGCGGGACTCGGGACCTTCGCGGGAGACTCGCCGCGAGGTGTCCACGATACCGCAATCGTCGCCGGTCTGTCGCCTGGTCTGACCTCGGCGGATCGCTACGCTGCCATGCCGGAAGTCTGGACCGTTCCCGCGTTGCCCGTCCTGCCTCTCCTTCTCCGTGGTGACTCACCGCTCCGTTTGAGCCTCCTACTCCCGCCACTCACCGCACGATCCGGGTCGCTCGTCGCACCCCGCTTTCTCTGTCGCGGCTTCGTCCTATGGTGAGTCTCGACCGGGGTGGACGAGATGCCCACAAACGGGAGGCGAACCGAATGACCGAGACTGAAAGACCCTTCTGCCCCGGCGGGACGTCCGTCGTGGAGGCTGTGTTGTCCTCCGTGCTCACACTGGCGGTCAACGCTGCACTCGTGTCGACGCTGGCTGTGGCCGCCGCGCATGCCCAGTCGTTCACCCGGATCACGGACGGTCCGCACGTGAACGACCTCGGGGCGTCGCGGAGCGTCAACTGGGTCGACGTGGACGCGGACGGCGACCTCGACCTGTTCGTCACGAACGGGCACGAGGACGGGGAGGCGGCGTTCCTCTATCTCAACGACGGCGCGCCGAACTGGACGTTCACGAAGGTGACGAGCGATCCGATCGTGCAGGACCTCGCGAAGGCGGACGGCGCGAGCTTCGGTGACATCGACAACGACGGGGATCTCGATGCGATGGTCGTGACGTGGTACGGCGACCTCAACCTCTTCTACCTCGGCGACGGCGCGGGCGGTTTCGTCAAGAACACGACCGAGCCGCAGGCGAACATCGGCACCTACTCCGAGACGTGCTCCTGGGGCGACTACGATGGCGACGGTTGGCTCGACCTCTACGTAGCGAACAGCGGCCAGAGCGGTCTCGTCCCGAACCTCCTCTACCACAACGACGGCGCGGGCTCGTTCACGCAGGTGGACATCCCGAACGTCACGACCGATCCGCGTACGACCCGCGGAGTCAACTGGGTCGACTACGATGATGACGGCGATCAGGATCTCTTCGTCGTCAACGAGTCGAACCAACTCCAGAACCTCTACCGCAACGAAGGCGACGGCACCTTCACTCCGGTGTCGGGCGATCCGATCGTGAGCACGGCGGGAAGCTCCTGGACCGCGAGCTGGGGCGACATCGACAACGACGGCGACCTCGATGCCTACGTCGGAAACTGGGGGAACCAGAACGACTTTCTCTTCCTCAACGACGGAGATGGGACGTTCACCCGCAACACGACCGACGTCCTCGTGACGAGCGGCGGGTTCGAGGCCTGTAGCGGTTGGGGGGACTACGACAACGACGGGGACCTGGACCTCTTCACCACCGCGTCCTACGGCGGTGCGGCCAAGACGAACCGTCTCTTCACGAATCAGCTCCGGGAGACGGGGAGCCTCTCCTTCGTCCGCGTAGCCGACATCCCGCTCGTCACGGACCTCGGTTACACGTACGGGTTCGCGTGGGGCGACTACGACCGGGACGGCGATCTCGACATCTTCCAGGCCCGGACGTTCGGTGAGTCCGAGAACAACGCGCTCTACCGGAACGACGAATCCAACGGGAATCACTGGCTCACGCTCCGGCTCGTCGGCACCGAGTCGAACGGCTCCGGCATCGGGGCGAAGGTCCGTGCCGTCGCGAACCTCGGGGACGGCGTCGTCACCCAGGTCCGCGTCGTCGAGGGCCAGAACGGCTACTGCGGACAGAACCTCGAACTCCACTTCGGTCTCGGTGCCGCGACCACGGTCGATGAACTCTGGATCGACTGGCCGAGCGGCACCGTCGACCGGTTCGCCGCCGTTGCGGTGGACCAGCATCTCGTCCTGACGGAAGGGCAGACGGCGTCGTCGGTCGAGCCCGGTTCGGGCGACGGTTCGGACGGCTCAGGCTCCGGGCCCGACTCCGGTGGCCTAGGGAACGGATCGCACCATCCCTGGGGAGTCGACCAGGCCGTTGCGCGCCCGAATCCGTTCGACTCGATGACCGAACTCACCTTCTCCCTCGCCGAGGACGCCTGGGTCACGCTCGACGTCTTCGACCTGGCGGGTCGACGCGTCTCCCGGCTCGCGAACGAAGTTTTCTCCCGCGGCCTCCACTCGCGGACGTTCCTGCCGCCAACCGGGAGTTCGTCCGGCGTCTACTTCTACCGGTACGAGCGGAGCGGCCACGTGAGTGGAGGGAAGCTGCACTATCGACCTTGAGGAGCCCCGTTTTTTTCCGGGCCGCCCCAAGCCGGAGGGGAGAGGTCGCACGCAAGAACGCCCCGGCAGGCAGAGTGCGTTGGATCTCGACCTTCCTCGAGAGGAGACGGGTGGCCGGTGGTCATCCGTCTCCTCGTTTCGAACGGTGGAGTTCGGTCGTCGGTTGAAGGTCAGTCCTGTATCACGACGACGATGCGAGCGCGCCGGTTCCCACTCGTGACCCAGAACACTCCACTCTCGAGGCGAGCTCCACGGCTGTCGGTCAAGTCCCAGTCGACGATCCCTGTGCCGTTTCCCTGGAGGGTCACGCGCATTCGGCCGGTCACGTCGATCACCTTCGCATCCGACCCCAACGGAAGTGCAAGCGAGACCCGGCATACACCTTCGGCGGCTGCGTCACCGCGCGATCACGACCTTCCGCGACGCGGACAGGCCTCCCGCCCGGACCTGAAGGAGATACGAGCCGCTTGGGATTGGCCGGCCCGGCGACTCCAGGAGCTCACCGATCGGAACGGTGACCTCCCCGGGAGCGAGTACCTCCTGTCGGAAGGCAGATACCCGCCGGCCGGAAGGCGCAAAGATCGTTACCTCCACGGGGCCTGTTGCGCCCAGCCGGAGGTGAAGAGCCGACGTCGTACCCAGGGGATTCGGGCCTACGAACGTTAGCCACCCGTCGCCTGCCAGAACCGGCGGTCCTGACTCGACACCCGACAACGAAGCACCCGTGACGCACACCTGGAGGTTGTCGAAGAACGGTGTAACGTTGGACGGGTCATCATCGCCGATACCGCAACCTCGACAGACCTCGATCTCGATACCCACCTGAAGGAGTCCGGGACCGATGTGAACACTGGCTCCCCTGTATGGATGTCCTCGAGCAAAGGAACGACCACGCCCTCGCAGGCGGCCACGCCCCGAGACTCTCAAGGTCTGTGAGGTGCCACTCACTCCACTGGACTCTGCCAGTCACGGAGCAAGTGTCGGGATAGAACCGGACGCGTGTCCAACGATGGATCCCCGGATCGTAGTACGGAAGGTCGTAGTCCTGGAGCTGATCGAGTCGGAGCGTGAGATCCTCGAGGGTGAGGAGATACAGTTCGGTGAGATCGATCACCGGCGTGTACGCGAAGTCCGGAAGTAGTAGGAGAAGCCACCCTCGACGTTGTGGTAGCCGAGAACGTTGCCTTCAAGCGGACAGTCCAGCCATTGGTCGTAGCCTGCAGGGTAGGAGCCGAGATCGCGAGGCCCGACGTGGACCCCGGGAGGACCGTAGTTTCCATTGTCGAACAGCCCACCAAACGCCCATCCCTGCGGCCCACCTTCAGAAGTCGAATGTCGAGGAAACGCCACCTGACAGGACCACATTGTCCACACCAAAGGCACCGTACTGGGTGTCATACGTGCAGTCCGAGTCACCCGGCGAGGAACCGGCGACAGCCACACTGAGGAGAAACGAGTCCGCTGGGCAGTCCGCGAACTCGGACGCCGGGATCGTAAACTCGTACTCGATCGGAGCGTCGGGACTACCACCGAAGCTTGCGCTCTCCCGTCGGACGATACACCCGGCGTACCCGAGTGACCACACCAGCCCTACCCCTAGGGCTCTCCAGTACTCGAAGCTGAGGGTCACTGCACCGCTGCTATAGTGGAGCGGCGGGCTCACCATCTGCTGGGACCATCCCTCTCCGTACCCCATTCCGCAGATATAGCAGAGGGAGTCCGCCGTTGCCTCGTGCACTCCGCACCAGAGCATCCCCTCACCGTCGATGATCGGCATCCCGGGAGGGAGCCCGTCGTCCGCGAAGTCGTCGAGGTGTGCCCAGCCGATCACTTCCCGATCGACCGGTCCCCACGGCTTCGTGCCCGTCCACCCTTCGAAGGCGTCGGGCCCTCCGTGGTCGAAGGTCCAAGTTTCGCCCAGAACCGCAAGAGTACGGCCTTCCCGCAGCTCGGCGGAACCGAAGCAGAACTCGGTGGCCTGCGCCCTGGCAGCTCCGGGAATGATTGACGACGTGAGGACTACCATCAGTACCAGGGTGGCGAGTACGACACGGTGAGTTGCGGCGTCGCCGATCGCGGACGCACTGAACTCCTCACCTGACGACGACGAAACGAACCGGAATGGCCTCATCGCCAACCTCCAATCTTCCGAAGTAGTGACCGCTTGGGAGTGTTCGTCCGCTGTCGTCCACACCAGCCCAGTCGACGTGCCTGCCCTCGGTCCCAGACGACCGGTGCTCGGCGACGGTCGCCAACCTCCGCCCGCCAGCATCGAAGATCAGGAGCTTCGCCAGGTGCGCGTCGTTCGATTCGAACACGATCCGACCGGCAGTGGAGCCGACGAATGCGACCCGGTTGGAAACGGTGGATCGCGGACCAGGGAGTCCGCGGGCGCTCGTCGTGTCGGCGGCAAGGTAGGAGTAGGAAAACACGGTGAAGCTGGATTGGGGAGCGAGGGGGAGTTTGAGGGGATACCACCCCAGGGTGGCGTCGCACGTTGCGTTCAGCACCTCGTAGGTGTAGCCACGGAGACGCACGGTGTTCCAGCCGATGGAATCGACCTCACCAACGTAGGGTTCGAAGTACCCATCGTAGTCGAGGGTGTCCCGGGCAGCGATTGACTGGAGGCCTCGAACCCACGCTTCGATGGATGCACCCGAGTCCAGGTGCTCGTCCAGAGTGACCGTTGTCTCGTAGCGATGCAGGTGTGCAGGAACGGTCTGGTAGGTCTCTCCCATGAAGTTGGGCGAGCCTGGAACCGCCGCCGCAAGCCGGATGTTACGGAACTTCTGCACCCGGCAGGAGTCGACGATGGTCGATGAGCCAATCGTTGCCGTGGAATCATGGACGAGCGCACGTGCGTCGATCAGTTCGAGGGCGTCACCGGCCTGAAGGAAACCGCGTCCGAACTTCAGAGGGCTCCCCAGTGGCTTCGCGGTTCGGAGCAACACCTCGCTGATGTCCTCATTCGTGGCATAGTCTGTGTGGCTCAGGAAGAGGGCAGCCGTACCGGCCACATGAGGCATGGCCGCAGAGGTTCCACTGAAATAGTTCAGCTTGCACGGATCACCGGATGTTCCCGAGTAGCCACCCCCAATCGCCGTAGTCATGATCTGGGGGATGGGAGCGATCGCCGAACCGCGTCGATTTGGCCTTCCCCCGCTTTGATGGACACCAGGGTTATGAGGTCATCTGACCCATCAGGTGCTTGAGTTCGTACTCGATCGGGCTGAGATAGTCGAGGGACGAGTGCATTCTCTCCAGATTGTAGAAGTTGTCGATGTAGTCGGTGATCGAGGTACTCGCCTCGAGTCGTGTCTCGTACTCCTCTTCCGTCTCGCTCTTCAGTGTACCAAAGAAGCTCTCCGCCACTGCGTTGTCCCAGCAGTTCCCGCGTCGACTCATGCTGCAAGTGATTCCGGACGATCGAAGTTTCTCCGGAAGTCATCGCTCGCATACTGGCTACCTCGGTCCGAGTGGAAGAGCAGCTCGTTCGGCAGACTCCGGCTCGCGAGGGCGTTGTCCAGCGCGGCCAGAACGAGAGTGCGATCGATCGACGAGCTCATCGCGTACCCGACGATCCGACGAGAGAACAGATCCAGGATCGTTGCCAGGTAGAGCCAGCCCTCGCCGGTCCGGATGTAGGTGATGTCGCTCACCCACACCGTGTTCGGTGCGGTCGCCTCGAACCGACGATCGAGCAGGTTCTCGGCGACAGGAAAGTCGTGGTTCGAGTCGGTCGTGAGGCAGAACTTCTTCCGCTTTCGCCCGACGATCTCGTCTTCCCGCATCAGGCGAGCGATCCGGTTCTTCCCCAAGCTCGGTCGCTTCTTCTTCAGGCCGTGATGGATCCGCGGGCTTCCGTAGGTTCCTCGACTCTTCTTGTGAGCCACTCGGATCTCTTCGAGAAGGGTCTCGTTCGCCTGAGCACGCGCAGAGGGCTTCCTGTCCAGCGACGCGTAGAACCCGCTCCTCGAAACCTCGAGAACGTCACAGAGAACGCGCACCGGGTAGTTGGCCTTCTCCTCCTGGATGAACGCGAACTTCATTCGCTCTCCTTGGCGAAGAAGGCCGCCGCTTTCTTTAGGATCTCGCGCTCCATCTGCAGCCGCTTGTTCTCGCGTCGGAGCCGGGTCAGCTCCTCCCGCTCCGCCTGCGTCAGGGCATCCGCTGGACCCTTCCCGTCCTCGATCTCCGCCCGACGGACCCACTCGCGCAGAGAGGTCTCCGTCAGATCCAAGTCCTTCGCGACCTGCCAGACGCTCCGGCCGCCCTCGCGTACGAGCTTGACCGCGTCGGCCTTGAACTCATCCGTAAACTTCCGTCGCTTCCGCTTCGCCATGGCTTCCTCCCAGCGCAGTATCGCGCCAGTTGGGGTGTCCACGGAAGCGGGGGAGGCTCAATTCGCGGCAGACGGAGCTGTGATGTCGATCCAGCTCCCGTCCGCGTAAATGTCGTCGCGACTGGCGTCGCACCCGATCGCCGTCACTCCTAGGTTCGTGTGGCGGAACCAAGCGGGGTAGTGCGGAGGGCTGGAGGCGCCCCCCGAGTTCCCGCCAGCCGAAACCAGCAGGAGTCCCGTGGCAAAGGCGTTGAACATTGCGTTTCGCATCCCGGTCGGATCGTGTAGTTCCGACCCAGGGAAGTCCACCTCTGTCAGTACGATCGGAATCGTCGGATAGTGGGAGGCGCAGTAGTCGAGAGCGTCGATGGCGACGGAAGCGTCAGCGCCGTGGTCTGGCGGATCCGGGAAGATCTTCACCGGCACGACGACCTTGAGGGACGTGTTTGGATTGGGATTCCCGCAGATGCCAGCGATCCCCTGGTTGTTGTGAAGCGCGCCGACGATCCCCGCTACCGCCGTACCGTGTCCATCGCGATCCTCCCAGTCGGCACTGTCGTCCTCAAAGTTCCATCCCAGAAAGGAGTCCAGGTTGGCCGCGAGATCGGGGTGGTCGGAGTCCGCGCCGAAGTCCAGATCCGCAACCTTGACGTTGCAGACCGACTGGACGTTCCACGCCTCTTCCATTCCGATGTCGAACCCAGTGGAGCAGGGAACGCAGTTCACGGTTCCGCCGACGTTCTTTAGATTCCATTGGTAGGGTTCCGCACACGTCGCCGTGCAGAGCCCCGGATCCGACGGCCAGTAGGGGGTCTCGCCGAGCGCATTGACCTCGGCCGAAACGACCCGGGCGTCCCTACGAAGTGCCTCGAGCACGGACTCGACCGAATGGACCTCGGAGAATCGGACGACATACCAATCTCGGAAGCTGGCCCTCTGTAGTGGCACGAAGTCCTCAAAGCGTTCCCAGGCCGTGATCTTGCGCCAGCCTCTCGAGACGAGTTTGAACTCGACCGTGCCGATACTGGTGAGGAGTTGGCGCAACGCCTCGTCGAGAACCAGGCCTTCCTCGTAGTCGATCCGCATCCGTCCCGGATCGGCGGGGATGTCGATGACGCCCGGTACGAAGTGAACGATGGCCTCGCCCGGCCGATAGGCCGACTCGCTCTCGACCGCTCCGAACGCGGCCATCCCGGGGTCAGCTCCGAAGACGCACAGGAAGGAGACTCCCAGGGAGAGACGGGAGAGTAGGAACCGCCATCGCTGAAGCTCTACAAGGTGGTTGGGTGTTGGGTGCTGGGTGCTTGGTGCTCGCATGATACACCTCCTGACTTTCGGCCGAACCTCGGTGCCGTTGGCCAAGGCGTCCCTCGTGGGCGCAACACATCCATGATTCTAGGCGATTCGTGATCACATCGTCCACACCGACGAACCGACGCGTGCTCAGGTGCGCGCCTTGCGGCCTTGCACCCGACGGACAACGAACGTCAGTGTGAGTACATTCCGTTGTACAAACACCGCGCCTCAGGGGACGCGGCACTCCGGCACGAGTGCAGTGCCGGTCCGTACCCTTTCCTTTCGGTGCTTCCTTTCCGGATCACTCCGCGACTCAGTCGCTGTACCGCTCGTCGTCCTCATCATGACTGCCCTCATTCCACGGGCCTCGTCCAGCGTTGACCTCTTGCGATCGGCCAGCGAACGGAAACGGGTTCGTGTGCTCGCAAGGGACCGGTGTTTGCCCGACCTTTCGCGTCCGCGAGATTGGAGCCGGTCCGCACGCATGGATGGACAGCACGAGCCACTCCGGTCACTCCATGGCTCTCCCTCGGGTGACCGGTGCGGCGTAGCGAACGCAGTCGTTCCTCGCGCCACGATCCGCTAGACTCCCCGGTTCGTACCCCCCGCGCGCCGCGCCCGGTCGTGGCGCAAGAAGTCGTCTCCGCAAGGAAGGGTTCGCCGTGCCCACATCCTCCGCCGCGTTCGAGCGGCGCAAACGAAACGCAGACGCCAAGGGGTGGCATCCCTTCCTCGGTGCCCACGTGTCGATCGCGGGTGGGTTCCACCGTGCCCTCGAGGCCGCGGATGCCCTCGGTGCGGGCGCGGCGCAGATCTTCACGAAGCCGGGAAGCCAGTGGCGCGCCAAGCCGCTCGATCCGGCGGCGGTGCGCCGGTTCCACGAGGTCTTCGCGGAACTCGGTCCGTTCGAACTCGCGGTCCACGACTCCTACCTGATCAACCTGGCGTCGGTGGACCCGGAGCTCCGGAAGAAGTCGATCGATGCGTTCCTCGAAGAGATCGAGCGATGCGAGGCGCTCGGCATTCCCCGGCTCGTCTTCCACCCGGGATCGCACCTGGGACGTGGAGAGACTGCGGGGCTCGAGTCGATCGCGGACGCGCTCCGGTTCTGTCTCGAACAGACGGCCGGCTATCGGACGCGGCTTCTCGCCGAGAACACGGCGGGGCAGGGGAGTAACCTCGGGTTCGACCTCGCGCACCTCCAGTTCCTCCTCGACGCCCTTGGGCGCCCGGACCGGCTACGGGTCTGCATCGACACCTGCCATCTCTTCGCGGCGGGCTACGACTTCCGGACCGAGGACGCCTACGCTTCTCTGAAGAACGATCTCGCGCGGACGATCGGGCTCGGGTCGATCGACCTCTTCCATCTCAACGACTCGAAGCAGCCGTTCGCATCGCGGAAGGATCGGCACGAGAACATCGGGAAGGGCGAGATCGGTCCCGAGCCGTTCGGATTCTTCCTCCGCGATCCGGACTTCCGTTCCGTCCCCATGGTCGTCGAGACGCCGACCCAAGGGGACGGCCACAAGCGCGACCTGACGCAGCTTCGTCGTCTGTCGAAGGCGGAGCCTCTCGAAGAGGCACCGTCCAAGCCGGCTCCCAAACCGCCTGCTCCCAAGCCCACGCGCAAGTCGCCGGCCCGCAAAGCACCTGCTCCCAAGTCCACTCGCAAGTCGCCCATGTCCCAGAAGGAGCGCCACTCGTGATCCGCCTCATTGCGTTCGATGTCGATGGCACCCTGGTCGAGCACCCGGAACGTCTCGTCATCTGGCAGCTCCTCAACCGCCGCTTCCTCGGGGATCTCGCGGTGTCCGACCAGCGCTACTTCGACTTCATGGACGGGAAGTTCGACTACGACGCGTGGGTCCGGATGGACGTGTCGGACTGGATCACGGCGGGGGCGCACCGCAGGGAGATGGCGGAGGAAGTGCGGCAGCTCCGTCTCATTCCCGGTGCGCACGAAGTGCTGGCGGAGCTAAAGGCGCGCGGCTACAAGCTCGCGGTCATCTCCGGCACCCTCGACCTCGTCATCGAGGAGTTCTTTCCCGAGCATCCGTTCGAGGCGATCTACACGAACAAGGTCCTCTTCGATCGCGAGGGGAAGCTCAAGGGCTGGGAAGCGACGCGCTACGACATGGAAGGGAAGGCGCGGGCGCTCGAGTCCCTAGCGAAGCGGTTCCACCTCTCGCTCGAACAGTGCGCGTTCGTCGGCGATCACGAGAACGACGTCGCCGTCGCCACGGCCGCCGGGTTCAGCGTCGGCTTCAATCCCAAGACGCCGAAGCTCGAGGCGGTGGTCGACGAGATCGTGCGGAGCGAGTCGCTCCACCCGGTTCTGGAGTTCTTCCCGCCCATCGCGTGAGGGTTTCCCGGGTGGGCTGGACTGGCGTAGACTGTGCTGTCGTTCCTCGCGCCTTTCTCTCCACTCAGGAGGCCACTCATGAATCCCCGCTCGATGCATCTTCGTTCCTCCGTAGCAATGACAGACCCGACGGTGCCGAGGAATCCGCTCGGCTTGATCCCGAGGGTCGGCATCGCCCTCGCGATCGGTGTCGTCCCTTGCTTGTTCTCACTGAGTTCGGTGTACGCCGCGATCACGGACACCTCCCCGGTGGAGGGCTCGGCCCTGTACGGCTGGGGACGTCCGGCCGGTGCGGGGGAGGTCGTCACCGCGGATCCCGCGACGTCACCCGCACCGATCCAGAACCGGAGTGCGGGTCTCCTTCCTGGATGGCCCCAGACCATGGGGTTCACGAACCCGTTCTCCCCGGTGGGCGTCGTGCTCGCCGATGTCGACGGCAACGGGGACCTGGAAGTGATCGCCGGGTCGACGGACAACAAGCTGCGCGTCTGGGACCACGACGGCACCCTGCTGCCCGGTTGGCCGGTGACGTTCGAGAACCAGATCCAGGGAAAGGCCGCGGCCGCGGACTTGGATGGTGACGGCGACCTCGAGATCCTGGCCAACGTGAAGTCCGGTTCGCTCAAGATCCTCCATCACGACGGCACTCCGCTCGCCGGATGGCCGCAGACGTCGAACCTCTCGTTCGGCTTCCTCTCGCCGGTCGTGTACGACCTCGACGGCGACGGTTCGCCCGAGGTCCTGGTCGGCGGTGGCAACCGGGTCAGCGCCTGGCACGCGGACGGAACGCCGGTGACCGGCTTCCCGGTCACGGTCGGCAGCACGATCGTCGCGACGCTCGCGGTTGGTGACGTCACGGGCGACGACGTCCCGGAGATTTTTGTTCAGCGCTCGAGCGTGCTCGAGAGCTTCCAGATCGACGGCACGGCGACCCCGGGGTTCCCGGTCACGTACGGGCTCTCCGCTTCCTACGCGGCGCCCTCGATCGGAGACATCGACAACGACGGCTCGCGCGAAGTGCTCTGCGTCGGATACAACTTCGGCAACTTCACGCAGGTGCACGCGTTCCACGGTGACGGCTCGGCGGTCACCGGCTTCCCGGTCCAGTTCCCGAGCGCGCAGACCTACGGCTGTCCGGTCCTCGGAGACATGGACGACGACGGCGACCTCGAAGTCTTCGTCGCCGGAAAGATCAGCGACGCGCCCACGTTCTACGGCTGGGACCACACCGGCGCCGTGCTTCCGGGCTGGCCGACCCTCGGAGACGCGAACATGGAAGGCTCGGCCATCCTCGCGAACTTCGACCTCGACGCGACGCTCGAAGTCGCGGTCGGGACGAACTCCGGCCCCGGCGAGATCCTCGGCTACAACCTCGACGGGTCGGTCGTGACGGACTTCCCGATCGTCGTGCCGGGTGGCAGCGGCCCGAACAGCCCCGAGCTGGGTGACGTCGAACCGGACGGAGACCTGGATCTCGCCTACACGATGCTGAACGGTCAGGTCGCGGTCTGGGATCTCGGCCTTCCCTACGACGCCTCGACGATCGACTGGGGCACGCTCTTCCACGACGACTGGAACACGAACCAGTACGGCTTCGTGCCGCCGGCGGCGGATCCGTCGAGCGTCCCGGCAGTCGAACGGATCACCGGCATCCACCTCGGGCAGGCGCAGCCGAACCCGTCGACGGCGGCGTTCGAACTCGCCTTCGTCCTTCCGGAAGCGCAATCGGTCGAACTCTCGGTCGTCGACGCGGCCGGCCGGTTCGTGACGGCGCTCGCGTCCGGTGTCATGGGCAGTGGGGAGCACCGGGTGGAGTGGAACGGAGAGAACGCGAGCGGGCAGCCGATGCCGTCCGGCGTGTACTTCCTCCGTCTCGCGGACGAGGACGGCCGTGCGCAGTCGCGGAGGGTCGTGCTGGCGCGGTAGCTGTGTTGGCAGGGTGGGTGCTCGGCGCGCGGTAGGCGGGCCGAGCGCCGGGCTGTGGATGGCGCCCACAATGTGGGCGCGGTTTGGGAACATACCGCGTTCACCGGCGGTTCTCGGGCGCGCGCAAGTCATCGACAGGGAGGTCGCGTGATCGAAGTCCAAGGTCTCCGTAAGCTCTACGGAGACCGCGTCGCCGTGGACGGAATCGCATTCCGCGTGGAGCCCGGACGCATCTTCGGGCTCCTCGGTCCCAACGGCGCGGGGAAGACCACGACGATCTCCTGCATCTCAGGGCTCCTGAAACCCACCGCCGGAACGATCCGGGTTGCGGGGCACGATGTCGTCACCGATGCGCGGGAGGCGAAGCGGTCGCTCGGCGTCGTCCCGCAGGAGCTCGCGATCTATCTCGAGATCTCGGCACGCGAGAACCTTCGGTACTGGGGGAGCATCCAGGGGCTCTCCGGAAAGGACCTGGAGGACAAGGTCGAGTCGATCCTCGCGCGGGTCGGCCTCGCGGACCGCGCGAAGGAGCCGGTGAAGGCCTTCTCGGGCGGAATGAAGCGGCGTCTCAACCTCGCGATCGGCCTCGTCCACGAGCCCAAGGTCGTGCTCCTCGACGAACCGACCGTGGGCGTCGATCCGCAGAGTCGTGGACACATCCTGGAACTCATCCGCGAGCGTGCCGCGGCGGGGTGTGCCGTCCTCTACACGACGCACTACATGGGCGAGGCCGAAGGCCTCTGCGACGACTTCGCCATCATCGACGACGGCAGGATCATCGCGGAAGGCGATCTCGAGGGGCTTCTGGCGCGGGCGGGAGACGCGATCCAGCGGCAATCCGTGCCCGAGCCGAGCCTCGAACGCCTCTTCCTCCACCTCACGGGGAAGGAACTCCGGGAGTGATCCGGACGCTCCTTCGGATGATCGAGAAGGACCTCCGCCGGTTCGCGCGCGATCCTCTCCAGATCCTTCTCTGGGCCGCGATCCCACTCGCGATCGCCGTGCTCATGAAGCTCGCGTTCGGCGGCAGCGGGACTCCCGAAGTGCATGTTCGTCTCGCGATCGCGGATCAGGACGGGTCGCTCGTGAGCCAGTTCGTGCGCGGCGCGTTCTCGGACGGACAACTCGCCGACCTCTACGAGACCACGGTCGTCGATTCGGCGGAAGCGCGGCGGCTCGTTGCGGAAGGGAAGGTGTCCGCCTCCCTCTTCATCCCGGCCGGATTCGGTGATGCCTATCTGCGCGGGCGGGAGACGCACCTCACCCTCGTGCAGAATCCGGGCGAACAGATCCTTCCCCGCATCGCGGAGGAGACGATCGACTTCCTGGCCGACGGCGGATCCGTGCTCCGGTCCGTGCTCGCCTCTCCGATCGATCTCATCATGGGGACGATCGACCAGAACCAGGGTCCCGCGGACTCCACCGTGCTCGGGATCTCGTCGACGGTGCGGGAGTCGATGGAGGGGATCGGTGCGTCGCTCTTCCCGCCGGTGCTCGGGCTGGTGGATGGGGAGGACGCGGAGGAGCGGATCGCGGCGGCATCGAATCCCACAGCGCCGAATCCGACAGCGCCGAATCGCGAGGGGGCGAGTGCCGCAGAGCCGAATGGCGAGGGGACGAGTGCCGCAGCCTCCGGCACGGCCACGAAGGACGTCGACTACTTCGCGCTCTTCTTCCCGGGCATCGTGCTCATGGCGATGCTCTTCATCGGGCAGGCGGTCGCGTCCGACCTCTGGGAGGAACAGAAGCTCGCCACCTTCCAGCGAACGGTCGTTTCGAGCGACGGCATCGGGGCCTGGGTGCTGGCCAAGGCTCTCGCGGGCACGATTCTGTTTCTCGTCGTGTTCGAACTGCTCTTCGTCGTGGGACGCTACCTCCTTCGGCTCGAGATGAACTGGATCCATCTCGCCTCGCTCTATCTCGCGGTCGTCGGATTCGCGTTCCTCGCGGGACTCCAGCTCCTCTCGGTCGCCGCGAAGACGGAGAACGGTGGATCGCTCCTCATGAACCTCGTCGTGATGCCGCTCATCCTCCTGGGTGGAAGCCTCTTCCCACTCGAGTCGATGCCGCCCGTGCTCCGCGCGATCGGCGAGTGGACGCCGAACGGCCGCGCCCTAGGTGTCGTCAAAGGCATCCTCTTCGGTTCTGCCTCCGTGCCGGCGGTTCTGGGGTCTGCGCTCTTCTGTCTCGCGCTCGGCCTCGCTTTCGTCATGCTCACCACGCGTCAGTGTCGACGCCGGTTCCTGGGGGAGTAGGCGATGGAGTGGCGGAATCTGCGCACTCTGGCCGCGTTCGACCTCCGGATGATGATCCGACATCGTGAGTCGATCCTCTGGATGTTCATCATGCCGGTGCTCTTCATGGTCCTCATCGGCAAGATGAGCGGGTCCTCGGGTGGGGGCGGCGAACCGCACATCGGCGTGGTCGACGAGGACGGCGGCGCGCTCGCGGCGTCCTTCCTCGCGCGCGTCGACTCTCTGGGCTACGAGATCGATCGGGTCGACGCGGACTCGACACTCGCCGGGTATCGCCGCCAGCTCCGGATCCCGAGAGGGTTCACGGAGGGTGCACTGCGGGGCGAGAAGCAGGAAATCGAGTGGTTCCGAAAGGGCGAGGCTTCGGAGAACGCGACCCTCGACAAGGTGCGGATGCAGCGCGCGCTGTTCCTCACGCTGGGAGACTTCATCGTCGTACAGGCGGAAGAGAAGGGGCTCGGAGTCGGCAGGGCGTCGGATACCGACGCTGCGGCCGGTGATTCCAAGGTCGGCGGCAGCGTCGATTCTGCCGCCGACGCGGCAGCCGACTCGTCGGTCACCGATTCCGCCCGTACCGCCCTCGACGACTCCGCCCTCGCCACCGCGCTCCTCGAAGTGCGCACGCGGCCACGACAGATCCAGCTCGACGTCTCTTCCGCGGGTCCGGCGCCGAAGATTCCGGAGGGCTTCCAACAGTCGGTGCCGGGCATCCTCGTCATGTTCGTTCTGCTCGTGCTCCTCACCACTGGGGGAGTCTTCCTCGTGGTCGAGCGGGAGGAGGGGCTCCTCCGGCGACTCGCCTCGGCGCCGGTCTCGCGGAGCGAGGTGCTCGTCTCGAAGCTCATCGCGCGCGTGACCATGGGGATCGTGCAGGTCGCATTCGCGCTCCTCGTCGGAACCTTACTGCGCGTGGACTGGGGCGGACGTCTACCGGAGATCCTGGTGCTCCTCGCCGTCTACGGAACGGCGATGTCCGCGCTCTCGCTCCTCTTCGGCAACCTCGCGCGGACGCGTGGTCAGGTGGTCGGGTTCGGCGTGCTCGCGGCGAACGTGTTCGGCGCGCTCGGCGGATGCTGGTGGCCGATCGAGGTGGTTCCCGAGACGATGCAGCGGGTGGCCTGGCTGCTTCCGACCGGTTGGGCGATGTACGGCATGCACCGGCTCATGAACTTCGGCGCGTCCTGGGACGGAATCACGCTCCCACTCGGCCTGCTCGCCGCGTTCGGAGTCGTCTGCTTCACGCTCGCGAGGAAGACGTTCCGGTACCAGTGATCACGTGGGGGGCGAGATGCCGGACCTGGGGATCACTGCGATCGCCGCGCTCCGCCGCACCTGCGAGCTGCTGCGATCGCCGCGCTCCGCCGGACTGCGCGTCACTGCAATGGCCGCGCTACTTCAGCAGCTTCACGGCCGCCTCGAGCACCACGTCCTTCCCGCTTCGACATCCCTTGATCGTCGGATGGACGACGACGTCTGGCTGTACGCCGTAGCCGACGAACTCGGACCCGTCGGGGTAGGTGTCCCGCTTCGTACAGATCCGGGCCGAGCCGCCTCCGGGGAGACGGAAGAAGAGCGGCTGTCCGGTGCTTCCTCCGGTCGGCTCTCCCACCACCTCGCCGCGGCCGGACCACTTGAACACCGCAGCGAAGTCTTCGGCCGCGGAGAACGTCCGGGGGCTCGTGAGGAGGACGACCGGCCCGCCGAAGATGCGGGACGGGTCGGCTGTGCGACGACTCGTCGGACTGCTCTCGTACCACGGCTGGGCGCGTCCCCAGGCGCGGAAGGCGGCACGATACTGACGCGTCGACCAGACGGTGAGTTCGTACTCGTCGACGAGGTGCTCCATCACCCACCAGCCGCTGTTGCCTCCGCCGTTCTCGCGGATGTCGATCACCAGGGCCCGTGCGCCGCGGAGTTCGGTCATGGCGAGGGAGACGAGGGAGTCGACCGGCGCATCCCCGGCGAAGGTGTGGATGGCGAGGTAGCCGATGCCGTCCCCGAGCAGTTCGTGCTCGACGAGCGGCCGGTCGTGCTTCCACTCCATGCCGCGATCGAGGACGACCGTCCGTGTGGTGCCGTCTCCTTCGCGCACGCCCAGCTGTACGGATCTTCCGCTCGGGCCGAGGAGGAGTTCGTAGTCGTAGGTGCGGTTGTCCCGGTCCTGGGGGGTGGAGGCGCAGACGTAGGGCCGGATCTGCTCCTCCGCGTACGTCTTCACCGGCACTCCGTCGATGGAGACGACCTCGTCTCCCACCGCGAGCCCGGTGACATCCGGATTCATGATCCCGGTCACGAGGACCTGCCCCTCGATCAGTGAGGTTCGCACCGGCGGCTTCGAGTAGACCTGCTCGAAGAGTTCTCTCGGGTAGACGACTCCCGTGTGTCCGTCCTCGAGCTTGGCCACGAGCGCGGAGAGGATCCGGTAGTACTCCTTCGTCGAGCGGCTCTTCATGACCCGCGGAAGCGTGGCGAGGTACTCGGCGTCCCAGTCGAGGTCCGGCACCTGATCGAAGAACGCGAAGTTGAGCTTGGCCTCCATCCAGAGACGGGAGAGTCCCGCGACCTTCTCCTCCGTCGAGAGGTCTTCCTGGTACGGCGTCTCGAGCGACGGGCTACCCCAGGCGCGGGCCTCGAGGGCCGCGTCTCGTTCCATCTGGGCGACGAGCGCAGCGTACGCGGGCGTGTCACGGAGACTGTCCAGGTCCGGGTCCCGCGCGAGGTGGTCGAGGTTCCGCCAGCCGGCCGCGGACGCCATCTCGAGGGCGTGGAGCGCGAGCTCGGGACGCTTCGCGAGTGCGGCGCTGCACGCGAAGTTGTAGAGGAGACCAGCCGCGCGGTCCGGGAAGAGGGCCAGGTCGAGCGTGTCCAGGATCTCTTCGTACGCGGAGACGGAAGCCGCGTAGTCGCCGCGATCGTACGCATCCTGCGCGTCCTTCTGGAAGGCGACGAGGCTGTCCTCGAGTTGCTCGAGCCGGACCGGTTCCGCCAGGCACGCGGTCGACGCGAAGAGAACGAACGAGGCCAGGGCTAGAAGGGAGAGGAGGAGAAGGTGCGACAGGGCGCTGATCCAAGGCGCCGGCCAGCCCGGCTTCGGGAGGACGGGGCTGCGCAAGAGTGATGGCTGACACTCTGGCCCGCTAGTTGCAGGGTGGATGGGCATGAGTGTCCGAAAGTCGACAACGCTTGTCCGCTGTTCCCCGATTCGCTTCTCGTGCTGTCCCATTCCGACTGCTCCTTCTCTCCGCCTTCCGTCCCTGGCCGGCCCAAGGCGCACCGTAGGCGTGCCCCCGAGCGTTTCGCTCGGGCGCGTCTGTGGACCCTGCCTCGCACATCTTGCCACAAGCAGGCGTTCGGACGAACCGCTCGACCACAGACAGTGGTCGTCGTATCCTCGGCGCCCAAACGGACCGGCGGGCCGTGTGACCAAAGGAGAATGATGGATGTTGTACGCGGTGACCTGCCTCCGGTTCTACAAGCGTGTGTGCTCGGCACACCAGTTCGCTGTTGCCGTGTCCCTGGCGGTCCTGTTCTCGGCCCCTCCGGGTACCAGTGTCGGCCAGACGACGTCCGGTGCGCAGTCTCAGCACATGACGCCGAACGCGCGCGCCCAGGGCATGGGTCGGGCCTTCACGGCCATCGCAGAGGGGCCGAACGCCACTTGGTGGAACCCTGGTGGCCTGGGGCTGCAATCGTCAGTCTCGCTGTCGCCCTGGTCCGCGATGCAGTTGGTTCCCGACCTCGCGCCCGATGTCTGGAGCCACAGCTACGGGATCGCCGGAAGCCACCGAGGGGTGGGGCTAGGGTTTCATCTCACCGACCTGAACTATGGGGAGTCGGACTTCTTCGTTGGCGGGAGCAACGAGAGTTCGGAGAAGACGATCCTGCTCGGTGCCGGAGTCGACTTGGCCCCCACGGTGACAGGAAGAACCGGGCCCTTCCGGCTCGGTGTGGGGGTGAACGCGAAGTGGTTCTCCGTCGATCTCTACCCCACATGGGCCTCCGAGGACGAGCGACGGGAGACTGGGTCGACCTGGGACTTCGATCTCGGAGCGTTGGCCAGCTATCTGTTTCCGCTCGACTACACGGGAGAGTCACCGTGGGTGAGGGACTCCTTTCTCCGGTTGCGGGGAGGTCTCATGGTGAAGAACGTGTTTGACCGCGAGGTCGACTACGACGACCAGGACGAATCCGATCCGTTGGGGAGGACCACCCACCTCGGTGTCGCGATAGACGGTTCTCTCGGCCGGGTCGAACCGTTGGGGCCAGTGATCCAGGCCGTTGCGAGTGTGGAGAACGCATCGTCCAGTCTGGGGAGCGAGGACATCCGGTACTGGGGTGTCGAGGTGACCCTCCTCAACGTCGTCTCGCTCCGCCGTGGCCACATCGAGGACAAGGAGGGGGCGATCGTCGACGGAACCGAGGGCGTCGGGCTCGGATTCACATTCCCGTTCCCGGGAGGCCCTCTCCGGACCGCCCGCTTCCAGTACGATCATTCCCGGACGCCCCAGGCGGAAGGGCTCGACGACGTCTTCCACAACACGATCAGCCTGAGCGTGGTGCTTCGCTAGCTCGCGGCGACGAGACCCATCAGCTGCTGCACCATGTCCTCGACCGTGGCCGCGTGGCTCTGGAGCCGCGCGGCGGCGTCGGCGGCGCGTTGGGCCGCGCCCGCGTTCTCCTGCGTCACCGAGTCCATGTCGGACATGGCGCTGTTGATCTCCTCCATCCGCTCGGACTGCTGGCGCGACGCATCCGCGATCGCGTTCATGAGGCGGGACATCGTCGCCACGTCCTCCACGATCTGAGTCATCTTCTCGTCGACCTGGTGGGAGACGTGAACGCCGCCCTTGACGTTGTCCACGGAGATCTGGACGAGTTCGGATGTGTCCTTGGAAGCTTCGCTTGCCCGTTGCGCCAACCCACGGACTTCGCCCGCGACGACCGCGAATCCCTTGCCGTGGTCTCCGGCCCGAGCGGCTTCGACGGCCGCGTTGAGCGCGAGGAGGTTGGTCTGGAACGCCACCTCTTCGATCAGACGGTTGATCGCGCCGATCTTGGACGAGGAGTCACTGATCGCCCCCATCGCCTTGTTGAGGTCGCCGATGATCCGGCCGCCCTCTTCCGCAACCGACTTCGCCGCGATGATCTCCCGCTCCGCCTCGTTCGCGTGCTGCGAGTTCTCGTGGATCATCTCCTTCGTCTGATGGAGCGCCGCGGAAGTCTGTTCGAGAGCCGCGGCCTGCCGGGAGGCGCCGTCCGCGAACCGTTCCGAGCTGATGTTCATGTCGCGGGCGGAGACGGTGAGCTCCTTCGCCTGCCGGTCGAGCCTTCCGGCGAAGCTCTCGATCGGCCGCACCACCTTGACCTTCACGATCATCATGAGGAGGAGGGAGCAGAGGACGGAGGCGACGAAGAACACAGATCCGACGACGAGGGCGAACTGATTCTTCGCGTGGGCCGCACTGGCGGTGCTGATCACGACGTCGGCGACGCCGAGTGGCGCTCCGGGAGGGGCCGAGGTGTGGCACTCCTGACACGTCTCGGCATTCAGAATCGGCTGGACGAACCGGAGATGATTCGTCGCCTTGTCGACGGCACGCTCGAACTTCCCGCTCGCGAGGACTGCGCGTTGGAGGTCGTCCCGTGGCGCACTGCCTTCCCGCTCTCCGAAGTCGGCTTCGGTGTTGGGCCCGCGGATCGCCTCGACGGAACCGATCTCTTCCTGCTCGTTGAGGGCCTCGACCAGGGTCGCGAGGCCGTCCATCTCCCCGACTTCGCCGAACGACTGGATCGCGTCGGAGATGGAGATGGCGAGGAGCCTCGCCGCGGTCTCGTTCTCCGCGTCGACCATCCGGGCGTTCCAGAGAATGACCAGGGTGGCAACGGCACCGAGAACGCCTGACATGACGAGGATGAGAGACGTGGTGAGTCCAATCCGGCTCTTGGGAGTGGGGTCGGGATTCCGGGTCATTCTGTCCGCCTGTCCGATTCCGTTTGTCGAGCATGCAACCTGCGGTTGCGCAAAGGTGTTGCCATCCTTTGCGGCCCACTTCGGCGGGTCCTTTAGACCGGGTGAGGCAGGGGGGGGCTGACGTGCGGGTACGATCGACCGCAGATGCGTTCGTTGTTGAAACAGTCGATGGTGTGTGCGGGCAGGGGCGTCCGACGCGAGGTCGCGCGGAACGTCAACCGACGCGGGGCGCCATCGACTGCGCCCCCGCGATCTCCATGCGTCCTACCGCGCTGCCTCGGAGACGTAGATGCTCTTGATCTGTCCCCACGACATCTTCTGCGTCGGTACGGGCTGTTCGATCCGAAGTCGTGGCCCCGGCGCGGGGGACGGCCAGATCGGACACTCGAAATCGAACGAGTCGGTCTCGCGGGAAGAGAAGCCCATGTGCCGGAAGGTGCCGTCACTCGTGACGTCGCGGATCACGAGGCCGAAGTTCGCGCGAGCGTGGTGAAGCAGCCGTTCATCCGACAGTTGTTCTGAGATGCGCACTTCTTCACAATCGTCCCATGCCCCCATCTGCTGATGACTTTCGCACGGGCGACCGGGTCCCCGAGATCTCGGGTCCGAGTGACCAACCTCCGACTTCGGACGACCTGCGCCCCGCGGACTGCGCAGCGCCGTTCGCGCGGGGCACGGTTCTCGCGGGTCGCTACGAGATCGAATCCCATGTCGCGTCGGGCACAATGGGACCCGTCTATCGGGCGTTCGATCGCGAACTCGAAGTGACGGTCGCGCTCGAAACGGTCGGGGCGCACGTCGCGTCCCAACCCGAGAGGATGCGGCGGCTCAAACGGGAGGTCCTCCTCGCGCGGTCCGTCTCCCATCCGAACGTCTGCCGGATCTTCGACATCGGATTCGATCCGTCCTCGCACACGCACTTCCTCACGATGGAGTTCTTTGGCGGGGACACCTTGGCCGACCGGATCGCGAGAGGCGGAGCGCTCACGTCTTCCGTGGCGCTTCCGCTCGTTGCACAGATGGCGTCCGCTCTCGATGCGGCTCACGACGCCGGCATTCTCCACCGGGGTTTCGGGAGCAGGAGCGTCCGTCTCGTCCCGCGTGCATCCGGGGACGGGGGCGATCGCGTCGTCGTGACCGACTTCGGGCTCGCGACTGCGTTGGCCGAGCTGCCCACGGCGGCGGACGGCACGGGGACTGATCGCGCCGGGACCGGCGGCGGGGAGTCCGATGTTGCGGGGACCGGAGTCGTCGGGACGCCCGCCTACATGTCGCCCGAGCAGGTGGAGAATCGCGCGGCTCTCGGGCCGGCGAGCGACCGCTACTCGCTCGGGGTCGTGCTCTTCGAGATGTGCACCGGTGTGCTTCCGTTCCGGCGCGCCTCTGCTCTCGAGACCGCCCGCGCGCGACTCGAGGCGCCGCCGCCGTCACCGAAAGAGATCGCCGAGGTGGACGATCACTGGGAGTCCACGATCCTTCGGCTTCTCTCCACCGATCCCACGCGGCGGTTCGGAACGTCGGCTGAAGTCGTGCTCTCTCTCGAGGGGAGGCTCGCGGAGTTCGGAGATGTCGCGCATTCGATCCCGCCCGAGCGCGACCCGTTCGTCGGGCGGGAGGCGGAGCTCCGCGAGGTCGCGACGCACCTGGAAGGTGCTCCGCACGCGGACCCGACGCGCCTCCTCTCCCTTCTCGGGACCGGAGGACTGGGGAAGACGCGTCTCGCGCGGAAGTACGGCTGGAGCCGTCTCCACCATTGGCCGGGCGGCGTGTTCTTCTGTGACCTGTCGGAAGCGCGTGACGAAGTCGCGGCGTGCCGGGCCGTGGCCCGTTCGCTCGGGGTGACGCTCGGTCGAGACGAACCTGTGCGGCGGCTGGGAGGGCTCCTGGCGTCCGAGTCCGGCCGCCGCCTCGTCATCCTCGACAACTTCGAGCAGGTCGTCGACCAGGCTTCGCACGTTCTCCAAACCTGGCTCGACAGCACGCAGAGCGTGGCCTTTCTCGTCACGACTCGCGAACGACTCCAGCTCCCGGAGGAACGGGTACTCGCCGTCCTGCCACTAGATCCGGCGAACCAAGGCATCGAACTCCTCGAGACCCGCGCGCGCCTGGCCGCGCCGTCCTTCCGGATCGACGACTCGAACCGTGCGCTGGCCGAGGAGATCGTGCGCCAGCTGGACGGACTTCCGCTCGCGATCGAGATGGCGGCCGCGCGCCTCCGCGTCCTCACCCTCGAACAGCTCCGGGAGCGTCTCGGCGAACGGTTCGCGATCATGTCCGGCGGCCCGACGGAACGCCAGTCCACGCTCCGGTCGACGCTCGATTGGTCGTGGGACCTGCTCGAGCCTTGGGAGCGGTCGGCACTGGCGCAGCTCTCCGTCTTCCAGGGCGGATTCACGCTCGAGGCGGCCGAGGAGGTCGTCGGTCCCCTCGGCGAGGAAGACGCGGCCGCCCCGGACGTGGACGTCCTGGGCGCGATCGAGTCCCTCGTCGACAAGAGCTGGCTCCTGACGGAGGCCCGCTTCGGCCAGCCGCGCTTCTCGATGCTCATGACGGTGCACGAGTACGCCGGGGAGAAGCTGGAGGGCCGGCGGGAGGCCGAGGCCCGACACGGCGACTACTTCCGGCGTGTGTCCGAGGACCAGGAACTCGTGAAGGGGGGCACCGGTCGATTGGTGCGGACCATGGGCGAACTCCACCTCGAGATCGACAACCTCGTCGCCGCCTCCCGTCGCGCGGCCGCCCGTGGGGACGGTGCGATCGCCGCGGCGAACTTCCGTGCCGCGAGTGTCGTCTTCATCCAATTGGGTCCCTACTCCGCGTCCGTTCGTCTCGGCGAGGAGGTCCTGGATGCCTGCACGGCTCCGAGAGACCGGATGATCTGCCTCAACGCGCTGGCGGACTCCGAACGTGTCTCGGGCCGCCTCGACCAGGCAGCCGCGCACTACGAGGGCGCGATCGCGCTCAGTCGTGAACTGGGGCTCGTGCTCTATGAGGGGACACAGCTCGGAAGTCTCGCCGTCGTCTATCGACACTCCGGGAGGATCGCCGAGGCGCACGACTGCTTCCGGCGGGCACTCGAGATCCAACAGGCTGCCGGCGAGAGGCGGAGCGAGGCGATCATCCATACGAACCTCGCGAATCTCCTCGCGATCCAGGGACGGTTGGAAGAGGCCGCGCAGTCGTTCGAAGCCGGGCTCGAGATCGTCCGGGAGTTGCGGGACCGGCGGCTCGAAGGGCTCATCCTCTGCAACCTCGGCAACCTGATGGGGGACCTCTCCCGTCCCGAAGAATCGCTCGCCTACAACGAACAGGCCCTCGCCATCATGCGCGAACTCGACGACAGGACGGGCGAGGGAAACGCACTCACGAACCTCGTCACGCTCTACCGGGAGAAGGGGCTCCTCGACAAGGCGGAGCAGGTCGCGGAGGCCGCCCTCGCGCGGCACCGCGAACTCGGCAACCGGCGGACCGAGTGCCTCACCCTGGGCTCGCTGGGTGCGCTCCACGAGGATCGGAGAGACTTCGGCGCCGCGCGCGCGGCCTACGAAGGCGCACTCGTGATCGCCCGTGAGGTTTCGGAGCGACACCTGGAAGGGACGACGCTCGGATCACTGGGAGCGCTTTCGGCAAGACTCGGGCGCTTCGAGGACGCCCGGGCCTTTCTCGAGTCGGCGCTCGAGATCCAACGAGAGATCGAGGACCGTCCCGGGGAGTGTACGACTCTCGCCGTCCTCGGCTCGAACGCATCGGCCTCGGGAGACCGCTCCGCGGCGCGCCGCTACTTCGAGGAGTGCGAGCGGGTGCATCGTGAACTCGAACGCTACCGCGGAGTCGGTCAGGTCTGCTGCCTGCGCGCGAGCTACGAACTCGAGAACGGAAACGTGAGTGCCGCGCGTGGTGCGCTCGCCGAAGCGGAGTCCGTGCTGGCGAAGTCACACGATGCGGAGACCGGGCTGACCCTACAGGTGGCGGATCTCAGAGATCGGATCGCGGCGCTCGAGGGTGACGCCTAGTACGCCGACGCCTAGCACGCCGACGCTCAGCCGGCTTCGATCGACCTATCGTCGAAAGAGACCCGCAGGGACTCTTCCGCACGCCGCTGGCGGCGCTCCGTCCGACGACCGGAGATCGCTCACCGGTTGCGCTGCCACTCCGCGACGTACTCCTCCCAGGTACTCGTCGGGTCCGCGCTCGGCGCCGTACCTCTCCGCCGGGGTCCGCGAAGCACGGAGAGGCCACCTTCGAGCCTTCGGTGGAGCTGCTCGGGACTGAGGAGCCTCATCCGTTCCGCCGCGAGTTCGAGCGCGCGGGGGATCCCCGCGACGCGCTCCGCGATTCCGACGAGGTGACCCCGGTCGATCTCGTTCGTCTGCCCGCGTTTTCTGCGCCCCGTTCCGGATGTGTGTGAGGTCCCCGATCCGGTTGGGCTCACGCCGGAGGCGTCCGCCGCGGACGTGAGTCGGTCCTCGATCATGTCCGCGGCGTCCGTGTCCGGATCGAGGGAGCCGACGAGGATCGTCTCCTCGAGAGGAACTCCGAGCGCCTCCCGGGAAGTCGCGAGAAGAACGAGTGGTCCCAGCCGACGTGTGCGCTCGAGAACGGCGTTGCGCTGGTCCGCGTCCAGACGATCGATCCCGTCGAGGACGACGAGGGTCGGGAGTGGATGCGCATCGTTCCCTGCGTCGCTGCCGAGAGCTGCGTCGAAAGCGGCGCCCCGACCTGTGCCCTCATCTGCGCCCAGACCTGCGTCCAACGCGGCCTCCAGCGCAGCCTGAAGAACGGCGACACGATCCTCGGCTCCGCCACTCGTCTCTCCAGCCTCGAAATCGACGTAGGCGGATCGTCCCGCCCAGATGCTTCGGCGTTCCCAGACATATTGGCGCGCGAGTCGACTCTTCCCGATTCCCGCGATGCCGACGAGTGTGACGCATCGCGGCGGCGTGTCCTGCCCCCCTTCCGGTGCGACTTCCTCGAGCGAACGGGGACTCTCGACGGGCTCCTCCAGTCGACGGAGGGCGAAGAGTTCTCGAGCCCTGCCGAAGAACCGCCCTGTAGGCGCGGACAGGGTGAGTGGACCCCGGCCTCTCGACGAGGGCGCGCCGGAGTCGACAGCAGACGCCCCCGTCCGGTTCGCGGCTCCGGGTTCCAGGAGTGCATCGGCGAGTTCTCCCGCCGTGTGGAATCGATCGTCGGGATCCTTGGCCAGAGCGCGAAGGATCGCTGCGTCCCATGCGGGATCGAGGGCGACGAGAGACGACGGCGGCTCGGGGGTACGCTCGAGGTGCGCGCGGAGCGTCTCCGTCGGCGTGTCGAAGTGGAAGGGGAGGGAGCCCGTGCACATCTGATAGAGGACGACCCCGAGTGCATACACATCGCTCGATGGCCCCGCGACCCCGGTGCGTATGTGTTCGGGGGCCATGTAGGCCGGCGTGCCCGCAGCGCCCAGGGGCGCCTCGTCCTCCGTTCGGGGCGCGTCGAGCGCAACGGGCACCGCGAGCCCGAAGTCGGTGACGACGGCGCGAAGCGACCCTTTCGAGGGGACGAGGAGCACGTTCTGCGCTTTGAAGTCCCGGTGAACGATCCCGGCCGCGTGCGCGGCGTCAAGCGCACCTGCCATCTGACGGGCGAGCGTTCGCGTGAGCTCCGGGTGAAGCCGCCCTCGTCGCCGGATCAGCTCCGCCAACGACTCGCCTTCCAAGTACTCCATCGTGAGGAACGTCGCGCCCGTGGTCTCGTCCCGTCCGAAGTCGAAGACCCGGCACACGTGGGGTGCTTTCACCGCGCGGGCCAGAAGGACTTCCTGCTTGAGCCGCGTGAGGAAGGACGGATCACTTGCGAGGTCCGGACGGATCGTCTTGAGGGCGAGGGTCGCATCGAGCTCCATGTCGTGGACCCGATAGACTTCGCCCATCCCGCCGGCGGCGACGAACGCTTCGGTCCGGTACCGCTTCGCGATCACCGTCCCGGGACGGAACGTTCGCTGCGCCGCGGCGCCGGGGGGCAGGGTCGCCGCTCCATCGGCTCCGGTTCCGACGTCGTCCGGGGCCGTCGCCACTCCAGCCGGTCCGCCGGCAGGGGGCAGCGTCCACTTCACGTAGCCTTCCGGCCCGTCCTCCGCTTCCAGCATCCTGCGGAGCAGCGCTGCGGACTTCGGGTCCCGGCTCGAGAGTTCGGCGAGCAGACGTGCTCGTTCCGCAGGGGCCACCTCGGCGACGTGATGAAACAGCGTTTCCAGCTCAGAGAGATTCATCGACCCGCCGACCCTTCAATGGGGCCCCGTCCGGGTCCCTTGCTTGTCGTATGATCTTCGTATCCGTAACCGACACGTGCGATGTCCGAACAGTAGCGGCTGGAAGACGGGAGCGCATGACCGGAGAGGCACCAAAGCCGAACTCGCCCGAGCCGAGTCCGCCAGACTCCGACGCGCCGGACCCGGGCCCGCCTGGACCGCGCCCGACGGAAGCGAACCAGGCCGAGCCGAACCCGGCCGAGCCGAACCCGGCCGAGCTGACCCAGCTCCTGAACCTCACGGCCGGGGGGGACGAGGATGCGGCACGGAAGATCGTGCCGCTCCTCTATGGCGAGCTGCGCCGGATCGCGGCCCACAAGCGTCGGCAGAAGGCCCGGGGCGACTCTCTCACTTCGAGTGTGCTCGTCCATGAGGCCTATCTCCGCGTGTTCGACCGGGAACCCGACGGTTGGCAGGCGAGGTCCCATTTCTTCTTCGCCGCGGCCCGGGCCATGCACGACATCCTCGTCGAGGACTCCCGGCGCCGTGCTGCCGTCCGTCACGGCGGCGGACTCCGGCGCGTCGACCTCGAGGATGTCGGTGTCGCGATCGAAGCGGACCCCGACGAAGTCCTCGCTCTCGATCGATGTCTCGAGCGGCTCGAAGCCGAAGACTCCGTCGGCCATCAGATCGTCATGCTCCGCTTCTTCGTCGGTCTCGCCAACCCGGAGATCGCCGAGGTCCTGGGTGTCTCCTCCCGTACCGTCGAGAGAAAGTGGTCGTTCCTTCGTGCCTGGCTCGCTGCGGAGCTGACCCACTCCTAGGTCCACAGGAGTATCGGCCCAGACCTCGAAGTGGTGGCCGACAGCCCCATTCCCTCTCACCACCGAGAAACGGGGTCCAGGTCCGCCAGGTGGAGTGAGGTTTCTTCAGGGCCAATCTCAGGGAGCCGACCGCGACTCTCCGAATCGGTCGCCGGTGTCGTCGCAAGCACGCCCGTCAGTGTCGTCGCCCGTTCGTGTTGCAACCCATTGCACTCCGGACGTAGCGAGAGACGCCCGGGCGTGGGATCCTGTCGCTGTGAGGGAGCGGACTCCGCGCGTCCCGAGGCCCCGAATCGTGCCCGACGAGAATGGTGGAACGACCAGGGAGTGGAAGGGTATCGGTGTGGGCCTTTCGCGACGTACACCGGAGAGAAGGGTGAGAGATATGCGGGCGGAAACGAACGGAACCGGCAGGCAGCGAACGCTCGGAGGCCAGCGAGTGTCGGGGTTGTCCGGACTCGCCGCGCGGTCCTCGACGCGCGGGCGGGCCCTGGCCGTGGCCACGGTGGTGGTGCTTGCGGTGTGGGTCGGGATCGTGCAGTCGGCGCGCTCCCAGCCGACGGAGTCGCAGTCCATAGGCTCCGGTTCGCAGGCCGTTGACGCCGATCGGGCGCAGATCCAGGACCCGGATCGCGACGCCGTTCCGCCGCTGCTACTGGATCCCCGTCCGGACGCCCACGCGAAGACAGGGAAGCCGGCCTGGACGATCGATCCCCATGGCTCGATCCGGTGGGTGATCGTCGTCCGTCACGCGGAGAAGGCGTCGCAACCGGAGAAGGATCCTCCGCTCACCGAGGAAGGGCAGAAGCGGGCCCAAGACCTCAAGCGGATGCTCCTGGCCGCCGATCCGACGCTGCTCATCGGTACCGAACTCATCCGGACCCAGCGGACGCTCGAGCCGTTGGCCGAGGAGCTGGGGTTGCTCGTCGACGTCCACGACTCCGACGATCCCTACGGCATGGCCGCGCAGGTCCTCGAGATGGAGCGACCGGTCTCGGTCGTTTCCGCACACAGCGACACCATCGTGCCGATCCTGGAAGGGCTGACCCAGCTCGACCTCCAGAACCTCTACCCGATCGAGTACGACGACTTCTTCGTCGTCGCGATCGCCGTGGGAGTGGAACGGAGTGGCGGTCGGCCCGCGGCGTCCGTCCTCCGGCTCAAGTACGGTTGCGAGTAGGGCGGCGTGTGAAGCCGCAGGCAGGGCCTCAGGTAGGGCGGCGGGGAGAGTTGCAGGTGGAGCGGCGGTAGAGGAATCTGCCTACGGGATCCGGTTTCACTGGAACGCCGTCCCCGAATCGCCATAATCACGGGTCCCGGCACCCGGTCCGGTTGCCGCAACCCGCGCAAGGAGGTCTCCCATGCCCAGCCAGGCGATGCTCGACATGTTCAACTCGCAGATCGACATGGAGCTGTTCTCGTCGAATCAGTATCGGCAGATGAGCGCATGGTGTGAGTCGAAGGGGCTCCTCGGGTGCGCGCTCTTCCTCAAGCAGCAGGCGGAGGAGGAACTCGACCACATGCGGAAGATGATCGACTTCGTGCACGAACGCGGGGAGATGGTCGTGATGGGTGCACTCGACGCGCCGCGCCACAAGTTCGACGACCTCGTCCAGGTGTTCCGGTCCGGTCTCGACCACGAGAAGAAGGTGACTGCGTCCATCCACGCGATGGCCGAGCACGCACTCTCCGAGAAGGACTTCGCGACGTTCAACTTCCTCCAGTGGTTCGTCGGCGAACAGGTGGAAGAGGAAGCGCTCTTCCAGGCCATCCTCGACCGGATGGCGCTGATCGGATCCGATGACCGCGGTCTCTTCTTCATCGACCAGGAGATCCAGAACATGCGCCCCAGGACGCCAGGCCAATGAGCGAGAGCGCGAACACGGCGCCGAATCGATTCGGCCTCACGGGGAAGGACAAGCGACACCTCCGGTCGCTCGGCAATCAGATGCGCCCGTCCGTCATGATCGGCCAGGAAGGTCTGACGGACGCCGTCTTCCGCGCCATCGACCAGGCCCAGCGTGGGAACGAGCTCATCAAGCTCAAGATTCTCGAACCGGGTGAAGTCGACCGGAAGGCGATCGCGCGCGAGATCGACGAACGCTCGGACTCGCAGGTCGTCGGACTGGTGGGCGGCACGATGCTCCTCTACCGTCGGAAGAAGCAGCCGAAGATCCTCCTTCCCTCGAAGGATGGCGAGCAGGACTAGCGACGCTCCGATTCGCCGGGGTGCGCCGCGCGGCGCGGGCGGTGTCGGCGAGGGCGGAGTCGGCATCGAGAGCGGGATCCGCTCCGCGACACGCGTCACCAGGGGGGAGAAGGATGACGGGTCTCGGGATCTCCTGCCTGTCGGCACTCGTCACGCTGCTGCTTTCCGCTCCGGGCTTCTGGAACACTGCCCAGTCGATTCTCCTCGCGGCCTCGCAGGACGAGGTCGCCAGCGCGAGCGGGGCGTCGAGTGAAGAAGCGGCACGCACATCCAACGTCGATGCCAGGAGCGCTCCCGGCTTCTGGAAACCCCTCCTCGACCGTCCCCACAGCATTCCGCCCGGCCGGAAGGAGGTCACGGACACAGACGAGATCACGATCGACGGGCTCTGGGGGCCGCCGCAGGTCGATTGGAGTGACTCGACGTTTCGTGAGTACCGGATCGTTTCCGCCCGCCACGGCGAACTGATCCGAGAGCCGATCCCGTGTGACGGCCGAGGCGGATACTGGAGTGATGACGTCTACGCCTTCGTGCAACCCTGGCGGGAGAACTGGGTCGCACAGGTGTCGGCCTACTGCTCGCCGAGTTACCCGGATGCCGACGAGCAGACGCGGTACGTGCTGCTTCGTGGGAACGACCGGGACGGCATTGTGGACTCCGTGCTCGCGCTGAGCGACTGGACGGACGTGGGATGGCGTCCCGGAGAAGACGGTGACGCAGCCGAGGCGTGGGGGCTCCAAGGTTGCGTCTCCTTCAGCGCACCGTTACGTGCGGTGCGGGATGGCTCCACCCTCCGCTTCGTGCACGTCGTTCCCGAGGATGCGGGCCCCGACAGCAGTTTCGTCGTTCCCGCGTACTACCGCGGTCAGTTCTATGGGGACGATCGGTCGAAACCGATCCCGATTTCATACCTGCCGACCCGCGATGCGGCCAACCCCGAGACGGTGTCCGTCACTCCCGAGCAGATCGATGCCGATTCGGTTGCCGTCCGTTGGCACACCGGCGAGGACGGTTGGACGAGGATCGAGGTGCTGGCGATCGAACTCGTCCTGGCCGGCACGCGGGGGTGGGTCGAGCCCGCGGCGTTCGAGGCGTTGGGCTTCACCGGGCCTTGAACCCCGCACCTCGATCCGCGTTGCGGTTCCCGGTGCTGCACCACATGAGTCGGTACCCAGCGTTCTCACGGGCCCACCTCTTCCGTCTGCCACTCCTCGACGCCTTCGAACTTCAACTCGAAGTCCGTGATATCTCCCCGCTCGATGTTCGAGACGAACGGGGCGACCTGAATCCCGGAACGGCCGGGTTCGAGGGCGGAAAGGTACTTCGCAGAGCCCCAGGCGACTCTCGTGCCGCTCTCCCGTACCGCTTGTCCCTCGACCTTGTTCTCAGGCTCGGCGGCCTCGCCCAGGTGTACGAACAGAACGACCAGTGAAGTGTCTCGGTACCGCGCCGAAGTCCAGGTGCTGGCGGTGTCGACGTGTCGGTGGGTGATCGCGACCGGTACGACCTCGACGAGCGTCTCTCCGGCCTCGTTCACGCCGAGGTAGCGTCGATCCGGGGGGAGAGCCTCGAACGCAGTCGGATGGAAGAGCGAGAGCCGTTCCGACGTGGTGGCGTGGGTCGAGTTCCATTGCGCTTCGTCCGTCGGAACCTCGTAGGAGGCGTACTGGAGCTTCCGAAGGACGCGCTGGATTGGGTAGAGGGGATCGTCGCCGGGATGGGCCAGTACCAGAAGAGCGGCCGCTGCGACGTCCGACTCGGTTTCCCGGCGTCTGCGGTCCGCGTACCGCTCGGTGAGAGTCGTTCTCATGGCGGCGGCTTCGCTCTCCGGGTTCTCCGCGTCTTCGTTGTAGTGGAGTTCACAGTGCGCGATCTCGTGTGCGAGGACGGCTTCGAGTTCGCGCGGACTCTCGAGCGCGCGGTAGAGCGAGGACGTCACGTAGACCAGCCCGGTGGGGAACGAGATGGCGTTCGCGATCGACGACTCGACGACGCGGAAACGGTAGTCGAACCCGAGCCCCTCGAAAGGGAGCGCTTCGAGCAGGGACTCCCCGGTCTCCTGGACGCGGGACTGGACGGTCTCGTCCTGGACGAGCGGGAACGCCATCTCGTAGAGGCGGGCGTTCTCCAGGGCTTCCTTCCGGATCGTCACGTACCCCGGAAGGTCGACTGCGACGGCGTCCGTGAAGCAGATCGAGCAGGGGACGAACCCGAGCGCCTCCGCGGCCGGGAGCGACGCGAACGACCGACGGCTTCCGGGCGCCGGAAGATGGTTGCACCCCGTCAGATGAATGAGGTCACTCTCCGTGTTCACCGTGATCGGATCCGGGGAGGCGTCACTCTGGAACTCGAAGACGGTGGAGAGCACGGTGGGGAGGACGATGCTGACGAGGACCTGGCTCAGGTCGTCCTCTTCGTCGTTCGCGCTGTCGAAGACACGGAGATCGAGGCGGGTTCCTGATGTCGACTCCATCCGCAGTTCGAGGTGGCCCCGCTCGTACTTGATCGAGTCGATCCGGAACGTCGACCCCTGCCGTCCCATCCGGAGGAGGCGCCTGGGGACGGAGTAGCAGTAGAGACTTCCATCCAACTCGATCCAGGTGATCGGCGCGATCTCGAGCCCGGCCCGGACGGCGCGGGGCTCCTCATTGAATGCGCGCTCGGCCGCCTTGGCGACGTCCTTGTCGACGGCGTGCGCCCGGCCCGGACAGAGGGCGAGCACGAGGAAGGCTCCGAGAAGAACGAGCCATCCCGAAGAGGGGAACGGCAGGACTCGCCTCGCGCTGCGGATCGATCGCCGATCAGGACGTCCGCGACCGGACAGAGACGCGAGGGACGACGTGACGGGCGACGGGACGTACGGCGCGGAGTGGCCGAAGGGGCGGACTCTCATGGATGATTCTCCAGAGACCGGTGTTGCGGCGGTCCAACTCGATTGCGGAGACGCCCGCCGCTTGTGCCGCGGGGGCGTGGGATGCTCTCTGCAGGCGCGGCGAGTGTACAACATCCGAAGCTGCCGGTGGCGTCGGCATCCAAAGACGTTTCGCGGTTCCCCCCGCTGGTCGTCCCGTGCCCCTGTTTGTCGTGTGCACGCCGTCTCACTTGACTAGGGAGGCGTCCGACTGTAGTCATTCTGGCTGTTTCGAGGCCGCGCCGTGCGGCCTCCCGTCCGTCGAGAGGCGCTGCAGCGGACCCTGTCCGTCACGCTCGATGGCGTGTGGGTTTGGAAAGGGCGCCTCATGAGAGGTACCCATGCCCACTTTCCGTACCCGGGACGGTCAGGTTGTTGGAAGCGTCGTCGGTCTCTGGCGATACCCCGTGAAGTCGATGGCCGCGGAAGCATTGCAGGACGTCCAGGTCGGGTGGCACGGCCTCGTGGGAGATCGGCGCTGGGCGTTCGTCCGCAGCGACAAGCCGGAGAGCGGATTCCCATGGCTGACCATTCGCGACCGTGCGGACATGAGCCACTTCCGGCCTTCGTTCCTCGATCCGGAGCGCCCTGACGTTTCGCCCACCATCGTGCGGACACCGAAGGGTGCCGTCCTGGACGTGACGGACCCTGCCTTGGCCGCGGAGCTGACGCCGCTGCCCGTTCGCGTGATCCGGCAGTCACGCGGGGTCTTCGATACGTTCCCGCTCTCGGTCACTTCGACGCAGACCATCGAGCGGCTCGGCGGGGAGGTCGGCCTTTTCCTCGAGGTCGATCGGTTCCGCCCGAACGTGCTCGTCGACCTGAAGTCGGGTGAGCCGTTCGAAGAAGACAGGTGGGTCGGGAGCATTCTCCGCGTCGGTGGATTCCGGATGCGGGTCGACAAGCGGGACGGGCGGTGTGTCGTCATCACCGTCGACCCGGTGTCGGGAGAACGGAACCCGAGCATCCTGCGAACCGTTGCGCAGGATCGCGGAGGGTGCCTGGGCGTGTACGGCACCACGGTGGAGCCCGGTTCGGTCGCGATCGGGGACGAGGTGAGCCTGGAGGACACCCCCTGAGGATGCCGGGGCTCTCCCGTCTGGTGCGGGAGTCAGCGCTTCAGGCCGGCTTCGCTTCCGCCCCCATCCTGAGGTCGACCATCAGATCGCCCGCGATCGCCTCGAGCGCACGGCGCAACTGCTCCTCATCGAGGTCCGCGGGCATGTGGATCCGGGCCTTCGCCTGGAAGAGGCTCTCGCCGGACATCGCGGCGTTCTTCCGCTCCGTCTCGAGGGACTCGACGTTGACTCGGTGCACCGCGAGGGTGCGGGAGAGGGCCGCGACGATCCCCGGGCGGTCATGCCCGACGACCTCGAGAATGAGTTCGCGCGGCGCCTCGACCGCGCCGGGGTCCGGGCTGCGTTCGAGTTGGAGGTGGAAGCCTTCTGACGACAGTGCGTGGAGCGCGGCTTCCAGCGCATCGCTCCGCTCACTCGCCACTTCGATCCGGAGGACTCCGGCGAACTTGCCGGCGAGCCGGGACATCCGGCTCTCGAGCCAGCTACCGTCGTGTTCTGCGATCGTGCGGGACAGCGTGTCGACGAGACCGGGACGATCGTCCGCGATCACCGTCAGGATCAAGTACTCGTTCACTCTCCACCTCTCGGCCCGGTGCGTCCCGCGCACACGTGCGGTAGGACGCGACTCGGCCACGGACGCGGTTGGGGACGTACCCCGAGCCCGCCTGGTTACCTCGTGATCTGCGCCGGCCTCGTGTACTGGAGGCCTGCGGCGCGGAGGCGATAGTAGTAGACACCGGACGGTACGTCGCGTCCTCGATCGTCCTTTCCGTTCCATTCGATCTCGTTGCGCCCCGCCGCGGCCTCGCCGCGGAAGAGCGTGCGGATGAGACGTCCCTGGGCGTCGAAGACGAGGAGCTCGGCCTGGTCGGCGTACGCGAGGTCGAACCGGAAGGTGGTCGCTTCGGGGAACGGGTTCGGGAAGTTCGGCAGGAGCTCGGCGTCCCGTCCGATCGACACGACATCTGAGCCTCCGGGCACGCTCGACGGATCGGGGGAGTGATCGAACGAGTACCAACCGGCGGGCTCCGAGCGCGGCATCCCTTCCTCGCGTCCAGAGCTGTCCTCGAAGTGGACGTAGTAGTCGGTGGTGGTCACGCCGGCGGGGGCCGGGATCGTGCCGGTGTAGTCCCCACCTCCGACCGGGCTCAGGACGGACGTGGTCCACGAGCCGCCATCCTGACGGTAGACGATCTCGGCGTTCGTGATGGTGTGGCCACCGTGGGTCTGGGCGAATGCGTCGATCGTGACGTCACCTTCCTGCGGACCCTCCACGGAGACGTGCTCGACCCGCAGCATGCCGATGTCCATCACGCCCTTCGTGCGGCAGTGGAGCGCGTCGTCGGAGAGCCAACCGCTGTAGGTGTACCCGCGCACGTCATAGCCCGGCATGGCGGCTTCGTAGGCGGCGATCGCGTCGGCGTCGTACGTCGCGTTGCCGAAGAGCGGAACGTAGACCCGCTCGTTTGCGATGAGGCTGTTCGTGTACGACGCCGGGGTGCCGTTGCCGAGGTTGTAGCAGTAGACCCGGTGGACGTCGTAGTTCCGGCCCGTGGATGCGGGGAGCGAGGCGAGCAGGGTCGCCCGCTGGTTGAGGTTGTTGTAGCTGACGTGCGTCGACCAGACCTCCTTCACGAGCACCGTCTCTTCGTCGAGGAACTTGGCCCACGTGTCGATGTGGTGGATTCCGGTCGGCTCGATGTAGTCGAGCACCTCGTAGTTCTCGATCCCGTAGTAGTCGAACATGAGCTGATCGACCTGAGCGGATGTCATGCCGTTGTGGGACGCGGCTTCGTTGTAGACGAGCGCGGTCGACGAGCTGACGTGGAAGCCGTCCGTCATGTAGTTGCCACCCGTGTGGTACATGTCGTGGCTGTAGACCGGGATCCCCTGCTGGTTCGCGAACTCGACCGGAATCAGGTTGTCGTTCGGCCGCGCCGGGCGGTTGTAGGTGTGGTCGATGATGCCGAGGTTGTTCTCGCCATCGAAGACGAACCATGGACCGTAGTCGCGCGTCCAGATCGAGTCGTTCGGCTTGACCAGCCACTCGACCTGGTTCATGTCCACGCCCTGGTTCGTGAAGTTCGACTGCGCCGCGGCCAGGTTTCCGCTCGAAACGACCACGTGGACCGTGAGGTGATCGTCGAGGTCACGGATGAGGTTGTACGGGAGTCCGAGTGGATACCGGATCAGGACACCGGTGAGCGGCTCCCATTCCGCGCAGTTCCGGATCGGCGCCATCGGCGGCGGGTCGGCGACGCGGAGGGACTGGAGACGTGCGAGCTCGTCTTCGCGTCCACGCCACATCTCGTAGTCCCGCGGCGACTCCTCACGAGGGAGGAGTTCCTCGATCCCGTCGACGTCCCACTCGGCCAGCGCGGGCTGAGGGAGGGTGAGGGCGGTAAAGGCGGCGGAGGCGGCGAGCAGGCCGGCGAAACCGCGTGCGACGACTCTGGCGGACGGGGCGGATTGGGGCAAACCACGCAGCAGGTGTGTGGGAGTGGTCTGGCCGGCGGGGGATCCGGCGGATCCTCCGGAACGTAGCTCGGAAGTCAGCATGAGGTGTCTCCGTTGTGGGTCCGGCATTCGAGTCGCGGCCACGGGGCCGAGCAACGATCATATCACGAGTGGCTGAATCCGGTTGCGCCCCGAGAATCGGGCGTGGCACGATGCCATCGGTCCCCCCGTCGTGGCAAGGCCACGACGTTGCCGTCTTCAGCCGAAGACAGCCGCGCCTTCCTCGGCAGAGCGCCCACGCTCAGAGGAACGTCGGGCGCCCGGCAAACACCGGACCGACCGGCTTGGCCGGTCGCTTGGGGGGAACCATGAGAACGATGCCAAGTCTCCAGTGGCCTTTCGTTTTCTCTGTCGCCGCCTCCGCCTCCTCGCTGCTGCTCCTTTCGATGCTCCACGTTGCTCACGCACGATCCACGTCGCTCGTCGTGGAACCGCTCGTGCCGGCTCCGTCCGAGTCGGTCGCCGAATCCGGACGAGTATCGAGCGACGATGGCCGGGCACTCTCCGCGGCGCGTGCGCCGGGTGACACCTTGTACTTGGGCTTCGTCGATGACGATGGGTTCGCGGTCCTCGGCGAGACCTGGACGTTCGATCACGGCAGTCCGGATCCCCTGGAGGGATGGACGTCCGACGACCTGACCGAACAGGAGGAAGTCCACGGCCGCTTCATCGACGGGGCGACCTGGAACGCCGATCCGTTCAACCTCGTCGCCGCGCCGGTTCTTCGCGGGCAGGGCTCGGCCTGGATCGGTGATTTCGGATCCGAAGCCCTGGCCCAGTGTTGGGTCGGTGGCGTTGGGTACGGAAACGACTGGCGGCAACGCTTCGTCAGTCCCGCGTTCACCTGGGACGGCACGAGCGATGTCATCCTCTCCTGGGTCCACTTCTACGACGTCGAGGAGGACTACGATTACTCCCTGGTCTACCTTCGCACCCTGCCGTCCGGGGAGGAAACGGAACTCAGGCGGTTCACTGCGCAGGGCGGACTCGCCCCGGACCACCCCGTGAGTCCACCCGTAGGCCTCGAGGATTCCCTCACTCTCACGGCTGCGGACTTTCATGGAGAGTCGGAGTTCCAGATCATCTTCGCCATGACGTCGGATGGCACCTGGTCGGACGAAGACGGCCTCGCTCCCACCGAGTACGGCGCCCTGGCCGTCGATGACGTCCGTCTCGACCACGTCGGTCCGGCCGGCTCCGACACGGTCCTCTTCGGGTTCGAATCGGACCTCGAAGGATGGAGCGCCGAGCCCACTCCCGGGGTCGGGGTCCTGCTCGGGACGGCGCCCCTCTCTGGCTACATGCTCCCGGAGTTCTGCGGGTGCGGTCTCTCCGGGAACGTGCTCGAAATCCACGATGGTGCCGGTATCGGCGGCACACATCCGACGGGCCAGCACGAGATGGCGATCTCTCCGATCGTCGATCTCCTGAACGACGCCATCCCCGCGTTCCCTCCGGAGGAGAACCTACTGGTGGAGATCGAGTGGGATCAGTTCGCCGACCTGCCCCGCTCCAACGGTGTGTTCTATCGCGCCGGTGCGTACTATTTCCCTTGGGTCTGCGAGGAGACGGGGGAGATCGGTTGGTCCCCACGAACGGGCATCTACTCGTTCTTCTTCGTCCCCGACCCGATCTGTGACCGGCTCGTGCTGAATGCCTCCGCGGTGGACAACCCTCTCCCGCAGGACGCAGAGCAGGTGAAGTTCGTCTACGAGGTGTTCTCCTCCTGCGATGCCTTCGGCATTCCTCCGGAGGACTGCACGGGAGTCACGAACGCCAGCCCGCTCGTCGACAACGTCCGGTTCCGGGTCAGCAGCACCCCGGCCGCTCCGTTGATCTCCTTCGCGGACGGGACGCGGTTCCAGGACGGCTACCCGCAAGGTACTCAGATCTATGACGAAGGGAACGCCGACGTGTCGCGAAACGTCCACGGGTTCGGGACCACCCCGCCGATCATCCTGGGAGATTCCCTCGTCGTCGAGGGGCCTCGCCCAGGCTCCGCAACATCATCGTGGGAGACGAAGCTGTGGTTCCGCGTCTCCAATGTGTCGCCCTACGCGTCGACTGAATACGAGGCATGGCGCGATCGGGTGGCGGATGGTGTCGCCATCGACTCTGAACTCGCCGGGGACGGCCCGATCGGATTCGCGTGGGCCTATATGGACTCCTGCCAACAGGGTACCCTGCCGTTTCCGTACAAGTTCTGCTCCTACTTCCGAGAGGACGATGACGACTTCGACGCCGGCGCCGGGGAGCTCGCCTCTGCAAACGAGATCCTCCCGGACGGGCTCTTCCAGGCGGGAACCCAGATCGAGTACTTCGTGACCGCGAACTACGTGGGCACGCCGGAGTACCGGTACATCCTTCCGGATACCGCCGGCGGTAACTTCCTCGAGTTCGAGATCCTTCCCCGTGTCCGCAAGGTCGGTTCGCACTACGAGTGGCCGTCGGTACTCTACATAGATGCCGACGAGGCCGACGCGCAGTCGTACATCGAGGAAGCGCTCGCGCAGCTCGGCGTCTGGTACGACCGGTACGATTATGGGGACCCGAACTCGATCTGGAAGGCGCCGCTGGAGCGCAGAAACTTCGGAAACAACGGTGCCAGCGCGCGCGACCTCATCCGCTACCAGACGATCATCCTCAATACGGGCTCCCGCAAGGCCGGCGACTACCTCATGTGGCCGGAGGACTTCGATTTTCTCTCCTGGTGGCTGGGCTACGCCGTCTCGGAGCGCCAGGGGCTCCTCGTGAGTGGTGACGGGATTGCGTCGAGGATCGCGGCGGTCCGTCCGTCGTTCCTGGCCAAGCTCGGGGCCTCGCTCGTGTCGGACTCCTACCGGGACTGGACCGGGGACGATCGGGTCTGCATTCCGATCACCGTGCCCGAGGGCGCGGAGTACGGAACCGAGTACGGGGGGCCGTACGAGCACCGCGTGTACGGGGACGAGTGTCCGATCGCGGACTACGACGTGCTCGGCGCCGTCGGCGACGGTGTCGGAAACCGGAGCTACCAGGACGCAGTCGGTGATCCGGTCGACTTCGAGCAGATCGCCACCCACGTGCCGCTACAACCAGAGGCCTGGAGAGCCGTGCTCGACGGAGTCTCCTGGCACCGCATGGCGCTGGAGAGCGGAGGCGGCTGTGAGCCGACGCACGAAGAGATCGTGCAGGCGGTCGTGAGCGAACTCGGGAGTGCGCTTGCCTGGCTCGCGGACTTCTCCAACACCGACGTGCACGACGCGCCAGGCGGTCCGGCCACGACCGCCCTCTACGCGGCCCGGCCGAGTCCCTTCCCCGAGACGACCGAGATCTCCTTCCAGCTCGCGAACTCCCAGGACGTCGAGATCACGGTCTTCGATGCACAGGGACGCCAGGTACGGAGACTGATCGACGGGAAAGCCGAAGCGGGGCTCCAGTCCGTCACCTGGGACGGGAGAGACGACGCCGGACATGACGTACCGAGCGGTCTCTACTGGTACCGGATGCGGACCGAGGGATATGAGCGGGCGGCGCGGGTGCTCCGCCTGAGGTAGGTTCGGGACGGGCGTCGCGAGGCGAGTGTCGTCCGCGTGGACTGGTGCTGCGGGGCTCCAGACCGCAGGTCCGGGACGACAGCCTCGAGGCGCCCGTTCGACCAGCCGGGGCCGGGCCTGTCAGGAATTTCGTGTGCGAGCCGCCATCAGTTCGTGATCCTGAA
>JAWKQE010000014.1:0-169691 GCA_041390305.1 Candidatus Eiseniibacteriota bacterium | reverse complement strand
GTCGGGGCTGCTTCGGACGGGTCCTCGGTGGACGCCGCGGCTTCGGCGTCGCGGGCGTCCGGGGCCGGGGTCTCGGCTCTGACGTCGGCCGCGAGTCCGGCGGCCCCCTCCGATCCGCGTGATCCGGTCCGGTCGGAGTACCGGATGCGAAGGACCTTCTCGCTCATCCACGCCGATCCCTACCTCCGTCGTGTCGGCATCCTCCTCCTGCTCTCGACGGTCTCGTTCACGCTCGTCGACTACCTCTTCAAAGCGACGGTGGCGCGCGAGGTCCCCGCGGAGTCCCTGGGCGGCTTCTTCGCCCGCGCCTACCTGGTTTTCAACCTCCTCTCCCTCGTGGCCCAGCTCGCCGTCGTCCGCTATCTGGTGCCGCTCGTACGTCGCGTCAAGATCGACCACCTGCTCTCGATCCTCCCCGGCCTCGTCCTCGTTGGTGCGGGGGTGTTCCTCTCCGGTCTCGGGATCGCGGCGGCCTACGCCCTCAAGGGGCTCGACGGTACGCTCCGCTACTCACTCCACCGCACTTCGAGCGAGATGCTCTTCGTGCCGATCTCGTCGACCCGGCGTGTTGCGGTGAAGGGGCTCCTCGACGTGCTCGGTCAGCGCGGGGGGCAGGCGCTGGCGTCTCTCGTGATCCTTGGGGTGGTTGCGTTCCCGGAGCCGCTTCTCCTCGTGGCCGGGCTGATCGTCGCGGGGACGATCGGGTGGATGTGGGCGGCACGGTCGATCCTGCCGCACTACCTCGACCTCTTCCGCCGCTCGCTCATGGAAGGGTCGCACTCGAGTCGTCTCGGATATCCGCAGATGGACCTCGCGTCGCTCGAGTCCCTTCTCCGTTCGCTCAGCAGCGCGGACGACGGGGAGGTACTCGCGGCCGTCGACCTCTTCGCGGAGAAGTCACGCCTCGATCTCGTGCCCGGGCTCATCCTGTATCACCCGAGCACCGCGGTCGTGCTGCGTGCCCTGGATCTCTTCGCGGAAGCGGGCCGGCAGGACATCCTGCCGCTCCTCGACCGCCTCCTCTCGAACGAGGTGCCGGAGATCCGCGCATCGGCGCTCCGCGCGAGGCTCTGGCTCGAGCCGGATCCCTCCCTCACGCTGGAGTTCGAGCGCGATCCGTCTCCGGTCGTCCGCGCAGCCGCCTGGGTGGGGCAGGCGACGTTCCTGGATGGAGACGATGCCCTGCGCTCGGTGGAACGGGAAGCCGCTTCGGGCAACGAGGCCGTCCACCTGGCCCTCGCGCGTGCCATCCGCTTCTCCCCGAGTCAGCGCTTCGACCAAGCCCTCATCCACCTCGCGAAGAGTCCGAGCCTCGACGCGCGGCAGGCGGTTGCCGAAGCGATGCGGGAGATCCGGAGCCCCGCGTACGTTCCGTCTCTCATCGCGATGCTCCCGGAGCGCGACCTCAGGCTTCCCGCCCGCCGTACGCTCGTGGCGATCGGTTCGGAGGCGCTGCTCCAGCTCCGGAACGCGCTCGACAACCGATGGCTGGATCCGAAGGTCCGGAAGCATGTTCCGAGGTCGATCCACCGCTTCGAGAACCAGGAGGCGGTCGATGCGCTCCTGGGCGCGCTCGCCGACGAGTCCGATCCCGTCGTCGAACACAAGATCCTTCGCGCGCTCGGAACGCTGAGCTATACCCGACCAGAACTCGAGTTCGACTCGCGTGTGCTGTTCGCCGTCACTTTGGCGAAGCTCCGGACCGCATACCGGTTCCTCGACTACGAGATCCAGGTGCGTGCGGAGAGCGATCGCGATCCGAAGACGCGAACGAGTGCGCAGGAGCTGCTCGTCGCCCTGCTCGTGCAGAAGCATCGGACTTCCGTGGAACACGTCTTCCGCCTGCTCGGTGTGGCGTACCGTGGGCTCGGTGAGGACTTCCGCGAGATGCACCGTGGGATCGAGAGTGATGCGAAGCAGAAGCGCGCGGGCGCACGGGAGTTGTTGGAGAACGTCCTCGATCCGCCGCTCCGGGAGCCGCTCCTGCTCCTCCTGGAGGATCTCGGCCCTCGCGAGATCCTCTCCCGGGCGCGTGGTTTCTACACGTCCCGGAGCACGACCTACGAGGCGCTGCTCCGTGAGCTGCTCGAGATCGACGAAACGGGAATCCGCTGCCTGGTCGCGTACCACGCCGGAGAGCTGCCGCTTCCCGGTCTCTCTCCGGAGCTGGTTTCGCTGCCGTCCGACCGGGACCGGTTGGTTTCCCGTTCGGTCGAGTTCGCGCTCGAGCGGATGGAGGTGACGGCGTGAGGCGGTGGGGACGGCGCGGTCATTCGGGTGGGGCCGCACCGGCGAAGATGCACTTCGTCGGTCCGTTGGAGCGCCTCCGGTATCTGCGGAGCGTTGCCGCGTTCGAACAGCTCCCGATGGACGAAGTGCTTCTGCTCGGGCAGAACGTGCGCGAGGTCTCCTTCCGTTCCGGCGAAACACTCATCGGAAGCGGCGAGGGCAAGGACCTCGCCTACCTCATCGTCGACGGAAGTGTCCGCGTCGAGGGCCGTGGCCCGGAACCCGCGTCGGTCCAGGGTGGGGGATCCGTCGGGTTCATCTCTCTCCTCGCGGGGCAGGAGCTGGAACAACACTGCGTGGCGGAATCCGACGTCGCCGCACTCGAGCTCGAGCGGGACATCTTCTGGGACATCCTGGAGGACAGGTTCGCGATCTTCGTCCCGACGATGCGCGAGGTCGCGTCTGAGCTCCTGGTCTACCGGCAGATGATCACGGACGGTACCGTGCTCTCTGGCGTCGTGGATCCGCCTTCGATTCCGGCCGACCGGCCGATCGAATTGGTCGAGCGGCTCATCGCCATGCGCGGAACCGGCGTGTTCAAGCGCGCGAGCCTCGACGCGATCATCGAGTTCTCGCGTACGCTCGAGGAATGCAGGATCCCGGCGGGCACGGTGCTCTGGCGCGCGTGGGAACCTTCGGGGTTCGCGCACTTCGTGATCCGTGGGTCCGTCCATTGCCGGCTCCCGGACGGGCGCGTCTTCCGGTCCACCGTGGGCTATCCGGTCGGCAACCTGGAGTCTCAGGCGAGAGAACCACGCTGGTACACCGCGACGGCGGAGACGGACCTCGTCACGTTCCGGTCCGAATCGAACGCGTACCTCGACATTCTGGAGGATCACTTCGACATGGCCGAGGAGTTCCTCACGACGCTGGCGTCCAACGTCATCCGCGCGCGGGTTGCCTTGGACGAGAAAGGCCTGCGGAAGGAGGTGTCGGCGTGACCGGAGGTGTCCGTTCGGGTGGAGACGGCGGCGCCGGAAGGGGGCGGCGACGTCGGGCGATCCTCGGGTCCTGCCTGATCGCGTTGTCGACGTGGGTTCCTCGGAACGCGGATGCGGAGGGCATGATGGAGAACGGGCCGCCGGACCACCAGAACGGGGGCGTCGACACCTGGGTCGTCACGAAGGACTTCGAGTGGACGGGAGAGCTCCGCGAGGGGGGCCATGTCCTGCGTGGGATCGAGTTCGCGATCGAAGTCGCCGGCACTCCGGCCGGTAGCGCGACGCTCTGGCTGGACGCGGAGACCTGGCTGCCGGTGCGGCGAACGCAGACCGTGAACTTCCCGGGTGGACGGATGGACGTGATAGAGAGCTACGAGTCGTTCGTCGTCAGGCCGTGATCATTGCGCCGTGATCATTGCGGCGGAGTCGTCGCCACAGGACCGTCAGCCCCGATCGTCACGCCCCGATCTTCCCACCGCCACCAGGGGCGGCCTTGGCTCCGCGGTGATGTGAGAACGGCTCCTTCCGCGCTCGGCGGAGGGAGCCGTCCTCGTATCTGACTCGTCGAGATCTTCGATCGCGACCGTTTCCCGCTAGCGGATCTTCACGACGTGCTTCGTCTCTCCACCCGCGGGGGTCGTGAGACGGAGGAAGTAGATCCCCGCGCCGAGTTCACGTCCGAGGTCGTCCCGACCGTCCCACTCGATCCGGTGCTCGCCCGCAGCCATGGTGTCTCCGGCCAGGACCCGGAGAGCGCGTCCGCCGGCGTCGTACACGGCGAGGCTCACCCGACTCGGCTGCGCGAGCGAGAAGACCACATCCGTGCCGTGGGCGAACGGGTTCGGCTCGATGCCGTGGAGTCTCGTCACGAACTGTTCGGCCGGTGTGTAGACGTCCGCGGCGTCGCTCACCTCGGCCACGAGGGCGATCGCGAGGTCGGGCCGGCCGAGTGCGCCTGGGATGTCCTGCTGATCGCGGGTGTGGAGGACGAGCGTCGCCTCGTAGACGCCGAAGGGCGCGCCGACTCCGTCGAACTCGAGGCTCCAGGCCTCCGGAGTGTCACCGATCTGCCGGGCGTCGAACGGAGTGGAGAACGCGAAGCGAGGGTCTCCCGTGAGCTCCGCATCGTAGACGTCCAGCAGTCCCTGGATCGCGTCGTAGTCCAGGTTGAAGACGACGGCGTCCTGCGACGGGAACGGCCCCGGGGCCTGGGTGCCGAAGTCGATCGTGCCTTCGGTGACGGGTGCATCGCCCGCCAGGCTCGGAACGGCGTGGCGGAAGACGGCTCCCGTGGCCGCGACGTAGCGCGTCTCCTCGTCCGGGTCGTCGGTGACGATCTGGATCGCGTCCGCGTAGAGCGCGGCCGTGCCGGTGTCGAGGCTCACGATGTGCTGATTCGGCGTCTCCTCGGCCTCGGCCGTGAAGCTCCCGGCGGGGACGACGAATCCGGTGGCGCCGACGAAGAAGTAGTCGAGCTCATCGGCCGGAGCCGCGGCGGCGTTCGAGACGGGAACGATGGTCTCTGCGCTGCCGCCGACGAAGACCGGCCCGAGCGCGATGTCCGTCACCGTTTCGAGGATCGGCGGCACCTGGAAGTCGACCATGAGGGGGAGATGGTCCGAACCATCGTGAAGGGCCTGGGCCACCTCCTGCGGCACGTCCTGATTCGGCGGATTGTCGATGACGGCGAGGTTGAAATGGAGGCCGTCCTGACCGACTGCGCGGTAGGTCGTGGGGAGGCAGTCCCATCCTTCGCCGTCCATCGAACTCGGCGACACGAGGAGCATGTCGAACCGGTCGTCGAGTCCCCCGTTCGCGCCGCCGCCGAACTGGGTCGTGCGGGGGGACTGGGTGTGGATCGACGCGAACGATCCGTTGTTATGCCAGTTCCCGGGCGCCGCGATCGGGTCCTGAACGACACCGGCGGTGCCGGGCGTCGTGCTCAGCATGTAGGCGTAGGCCGGCTCGGTGCTCGTGTAGATGTTGAAGTCACCGGTGATGAAGTAGTTCTGCCCGGCCGGGAAGGTCTCCATGCGGGCGCGCATGAGCTGGACTTCGGCCAGCCTCTGCTGCTCCTCGGTCGAGCCCTGGCTGGCCTTGAGGTGGACGACATAGCCCCGGATGTTGGCGGAGGAGTCGTCGTAGCCGACGGGCCGGAAGGTGTACTCGTCGATGTCCCGGAGCGCCGTCGAGATGACGACATGGTCCACGAACTGCACCTTGGACGTCCGGTAGAACATCCCCGAGTCCGTGTCCGGTCCGTTCACGAACGGAGCGGCCGCCCACTCGCCCGGGTTCAGCACCTCCAGAACCTGCGTCCGGAACTGGTCGACGGCGGCCTGGGAGAGGATCTCCTCCACGAAGAGAACGTCCACGTCCATGTAGCCGAGGGAGACCCGGAACTGGGCCTCGCGGCCGCTCGTGTAGTTCAGCAAGTTGTAGCTGGCCACACGGATGGCGGATGCGGGCGTCACGGCGAGCGCGGTGAGCGCGGCCGCGCCCAGGGTCGCCAGGACACGGGTTCCGAGGCTGCCGAAGGTGGTGGCGGCGCACCTCCGGGGAGTGGGAAGGAGACGGGGCTCTGACATCTGATTCCTCTCTGATTCCCCGGTACCGCCGGGTCCGGGCTGCAAGTGGGCGATTCCCCAGTATACCGGAAAGGGCTCCGATTCGAGCGGCGGCTTTGAACGGCCCGCGCGGGAAGCCCGTCCTCCCGAGTGGATGCAAGACCAGGGCCGACCGGACAGACGAACTGCCGCGTCTAGGTCGCCGGTCGGACGACCCAGAAGGAGGAGGCATCAGATGGAGCGGAACACGATGACGAATGACCAGGCGCCGCGGGCGGGACGCCGTTGGGATCGACGCTGGAACTGGGTGGGAGCGTTCGTCGCGCTCGCCGTAACCGGACTCCTCGTCCTCTCGCTCGGAGTCGCGCAGGCCGACCCGCCGAGCAAGAAGGCGCAGCGCGAGATCCGGATGTTCGAGCGGGTCATGGACGACATGCTGATCGATTCCCCGAACTGGCTCGTCCCAGGACGGGACATCACGCGTGGGTACTACGTGCCCGGCCACGGAGTGATCTACACGTTCCAGGCCTCGCTCGTCGATCGCGACTGGGGGCGGAAGCTCCGCTTCAACATCGGCTGGTGGGACGACGACGACTGGCGGGACCGGCGGGATCGCCGTGATCGTGACCGTGATCGAGACGACGACAAGAGCGACTCCCGCAAGGACCGTTACGTCGATCGCGAGGAACGCCTCTTCGAGCGCGGGAAGCAGGAAGTCTTCGACCTCCTCTACGACTTCGGCGACACCATGGAGTCGATCGGTGCGAACGAGACGGTGACGGTGGTTGCGTGCCTCGGTGACGACGACCTCTTCTGGGATCGCGACATCCGCACACTCGAGATGGTCGTCAAGATCTCCGACCTGCGTGCCGCCGCGAACGGCTCGCTCTCCGAGGACGACTTCCAGAAGCGGGTCCAGGTCCAGGAGTACTGATCCCGGAGTTCGGGTTCGGCCTCGAGAAGACGGCGCTCGGTGTCAGGGACACCGGCGCCGTTTTCGCTCGCGGGACGGCGAGAGTGCCCCACCGTGGTCGGTCGGCCGGTGCAGTGGGGGGCTCAGGACGACCCGAACACGGGCCGGGCCAGCTGGTTGGAACGTCGATCCGATCGCCGGCGGGGGCGATCGAGCGGTTTCGGAAACTCCCGATTGCGTCGGTTCGCCCCACGGGATAACCCTCCGTGCCATACTGGGCGTTTCGTCCGGGGAGACTCACCGTCCCGAGAAAGGGGAGCTGAACCATGGTCAAGAGAGTTGCCGTCACTGGAGCCGCCGGGCAGATCGGCTACAGCCTGGTACCGCGGATCGCGGCGGGCGAGGTGTTCGGCCCCAACGTCGAAGTCATCCTCCAGTGTCTCGAGCTCGGTCCCGCCCTCCAGGCGCTCAAGGGAGTCGCGATGGAGCTGGACGACTGCGCCTTCCCGCTCCTCAAGGGGATCGTCTGCACCGACAAGCTCGAAGAAGCGTTCGAAGGCGTGGACCTCGCTCTGCTCGTCGGGAGCAAGCCGCGTACGGCCGGCATGGAGCGGAAGGATCTCCTCCTCGACAACGGCCCGATCTTCACCGGACAGGGCCAGGCGATCGCGAAGGTCGCGTCGAAGGACGTCCGGGTCGTCGTGGTCGGAAACCCCTGCAACACGAACTGTCTGATCGCGATGAACAACGTCGATCCCGGCGGACCGCTGGACCGCGATGACGCAGCTCGACCACAACCGGGCCATGCCAGCTCGCGGCCAAGGCCGGTGTGCACTCGACCGACGTGAAGAACGTCATCATCTGGGGCAACCACTCGAACACGCAGTTCCCGGACTGGCGCCACTGCACGATCGGCGGCAAGCCGGCGCCGGAAGTGATCGGCGACGAGGCCTGGATGAAGGACACGTTCATCCCGACGGTCCAGGAGCGCGGCAAGGCGATCATCGACGCGCGCGGCAAGTCGTCCGCGATGTCGGCCGCCAGCTCTGCGCTCGATCACGCCCGCTATCTCTACCAGGGCACGCCGAAGGGCGAGTGGACGAGCATGGCGGTCGTCTCGGACGGCACCTATGGCATCCCCGAAGGCCTCCTCTGCTCCGTTCCGGTCACCTGCAAGGGCGACGGGACGTACGACGTGGTCAAGGGCCTCGACTTCTCCGACTTCGGCAAGGAGAAGTTCCAGAAGTCGATCGCGGAGCTCCAGAACGAGCGCGAGACCGTGCAGGGTCTGCTCGGATAGGGCGAGGCGGCGCGATTCGACCGTCCCCGCCTGGATCGTGACGCGCCAGAGAAGGACCCGGTGGGAGAGAACGGGGCAGCACTCTATCGCTGCCCCGCTCTCGTTTCCGGTCGGCGCGATCGGGGCTCGGTTCGACCGAGTCTTCCCGACTCCCCTACCAATGTCCGTCTAGCGCTCGGTGCGTCCCAGTCCGAGACCCCGGTCGTTCGTTGCGACTGCCGTGGGCGACAGGTTCGTTTCGCGGGGCGAGCCCAGTCCGTCGACGATCCAGTCGACGGCAAGGCGGCAGGCTTCAGCGACCCCCTCCGACTCGAAGTACCACGGTTGGAAGTTGAACACGACGGTTCGGCCCTGGTAGCCGACGCTCCCCGGCGGGAGAGGCGACTCGTAGCGGTGTGCCATCACGGCCTCTTCGTACAGTGGGGTGACGTCGCCACAGCAGAGTGAGTGGTCGAACGTATCCGGTGCGTACATCGGCTCGAAGCCAGCGGGAGGCTCCTGAGCCGGCGAGTCCTTCAGGACACCCTCCCAGTCCGCGATTCCGCCTCGGTAGTACCCATCCTCCTCCACCCAGGGATCCCACTTCGATGGGTCCAGTTCCAGGGTGGGGAACTCCGCGGAGAGAGAACGGCATCCGATGATCCCGGATGCTTCCTTCACCCGTCGTGTACCGTTCGTCGGGATTCCGACCACTTCGTCCTGATACCGGAGTTTGCGCCACACGAACGAGTCCAAGGTGAAGGTTCCCTCTCCGGCTTCGGGCAGGGGCGCCTTCGGGTAGAAGAAGTCGCCGAGAGAGAGGCTGCTGAGCCGACCACCCACGAAGAAGATGCGTCCGCCTCCCGCGAGGTACTGGGCGAGGGCCTCCTGGGAACGGCCGAGCCCGGAGTTGGCAGCCGTACCCACGGCCGCGTGCCAGAGCACGACCCGGTAGTGGCCGAGCTGTTCGATACCGATGGCGCGTGGACTGGACCCTTCGGGATCGCCGTACACGTTGTAGACGTCGACCGGGCCGAGTTCGTGGAGTCGTGTCGCCACGAACTCGTCGATGTAGGCATCGTGGGCAGAGTCGCTCGGCCCTACGAACTTCGTGTCGTCCACCACGAGCGCGAATCGATCGAGGTGAATCGGCAGGACGTGGATACGCACGGTCACGCGCAGCTCGTTCTCAGGCGCTTCGAATGCGTCCCGTGCCCGGATGTAGAGCATGTGCTCGGTTCCGGCCTCCTCACGGGAGAAGCGGAACGGTGCATCGAGTCCGTCGCGTCTTGCCCATCCGATCCATCCTCCGATTCCATTCGGGCTGCGCGCGTCCTCGAGGTCGGGATCGACGAGATCGAGGGCATAGTCGGTCGGCCCCGGGGGAGCCCCATGGCCAGACGCATCCACCTGCCAGTCGAGCTGGAGGTCGAACTCAGGCGGCACGCTGACCTCCCACGTCGTCGTGGACCGATCGAACGAAGCCTCGAGACCCGTTTCCGGCTGCGTGATGGTCAGCTCCACCTGTGGAGGCGTGTCGTCGACGTGGAGGGCAACGGCGTTCGTGCCCGGCTCCACGGACTCCGGAACACCTTGGTCATCGACGGCCCTCACCCCAAAGGCGACAAGAGGCGGGGTATCGGGTCCCACGTCGAAGCTCCGGTCTCGGATCGAAGCCGGCACTCGGATCCAGCCGGTCGGATCGTCGCCTCCTGACCCCAGCAGGTTGGTACCGCTCTCCAACGCCGAGATGATCCCGTTGTTGGAGATGGACTCGGTCTCGACCAGCTTGTACTCGAATGCCGTGGGGCGAATCGCAGAGGTGCCGAGTCCTCCAGCCTGATCGAACGCGTCCCACCGGCAGTGGACGCGTGGAGGCCCGACCACGAACCGACCCGGTAGGCTCGGGAGGAGTAGGCGGGCGTGAGGCCCCGTTTCCTCGCCGCCCTGCACTGCCGTCGTGGAAGGACTCGAGAGCTCACGGGGATCGTCGGAGAAGCCGCACGCGGAGAGCAACGTGGCGGAGAGCAGGGCTGCGACGTATCGCAATGCCGCAGCGCGGAGCGAAGTCTGGCCGCGGTGCAGAGCCGACGCGTGCCCGCGTGCCGTGAAGCGGGGGAAACGAGAGCACACACTCAGGAGACGTTGAAACATATGCGTTACCTCGTGGACTGGCCTGGCCAGCGCCGTTGGGGAAACGCGGGGCCCGGAGGAACCCGGGAGAGGGAGGACCGCCGCAATGAACGGTACGTAGGGGAAGGATCCGCGTGCAAACGAGTAGTGTCAAGCCGGATTCCAGCGGAGCGGCGACGCCTTGGGTTGCATTGTCGAACCGCCGCGGCGGGTCAGCGGCGCCTTGGGCGACACTGTCGAATCGCTACCACCGGTCGGCGGGTCTCCCGGTGAGACTATGGAATCGCCGTCGCCGCTTGGCGGGCCCCCCGGTGAAACTCCGAAGTCGCTGGCTCCGCTCGGCGAGCCCCCCGGTGAAAGTGTGGAATCGGTACCTCCGGTCGACGGGCTCCCCAGTGAAAGTGTGGAATCGGCACCTCCGGTCGACGGATCCCGAGGCAACACTTCTGACCCCGTAGTCGCGGTCGGCAGGCCCGCCGGTGACACCTCTGCCCCATTGACCCCGTTCAGTGGGCGCCGAGGTTACGTTGTTGACCTGCTGCCGCCGCCCGCCGAGTGGCGAGGTGACGTTTCGGAATCGTTGCGGCGGCTTGCCGCGCGGCGAGCTGCCACTGTGGAGGAGCTGCTTCCGGTCGGCGGGCACCCGGTTGACGTTGTGGAGTGACCGTCCCCGGCCGGCGAGCGCAGAGGTGACACAGTTGTCCTGGCCCTGCGAATCGGCGGGAGCCTGGGGAACGTTTGGCAGTTGCGAGCCCGGCGGCTCAGCCACACACGCGCAGCGTCGGCTCAGCCCTTGGATCGCCGGGACTCTCCCGAGCTTCGATCGGAAAACCGGGTGGGGGTTTCCTCTCTCCAACTTCGATGACGGAGTGACACCGGGTAGGGATGCACGGTGCCCTCACTTCGTCGGTTCGGTCCAGCCATCCGAATCGGCCTAGGGAGCGTGACTTCGACCGAGGACGCGGGCTCCTCCCGTGGTCTGGCGCCGGCACTTCTGTTACCGTCTCGGTGCGCGGTTCCCCCTCCCGCACGACCCTGTCCTGTCGAAGCCCCTCAGAGTATCCTGAACCGGGAGGGAACCTATGCTCCGGAAGGTCTACCCCATTGCTGTGCGAGTCGCGCTCGCGTTTCTCGCCTTCACTGTCCTCACGGTTTCTCCGCCGGCTACTGCGACCGCGGCGTGCGACGGTACCGATGGCCACGTCGAGTGGCTGTCTGGAATCGACTACACGCACTACCCACCGTTCGGAGAAGGCTCGTATGACGCTTTCAACCTAGCCACGGAGGCCCGCGGGTACGTGCTCGGGGCGACCGATGGTTGGGTCTACTCCTTTGCCGTCGTCGATCCCGGGAGCTTGGTCCAGATAGATCGGGCCTCCGGTACGCAGTACGGTGATCTGATCTCCGACGGTGCGTTTGCGTACGCGGTCGGGAGCAGCGAGCTCGGCATCTACTTCGTCGGAACGGACGGCTCCATCGATGCGGTTGGGTCCGCGTTCCTCGGGTTCGTGGGGCAGGTCGCGAAGTCCGGCGATTTTCTCTACATCACGCAATCGAGCGGACTTCTGGTCGTCGACGTCTCGGATCCATCCGACCCTACGGCGGTCGGCTCGCTGACGGTGGACGCGCAATCGGTCGCTGTGTCGGGCTCGTATCTCTACGTTGGGGGGTACGTCTCCGCCATCGACGTCTACGATGTGAGCGTGCCGGCCAGTCCGGTCTTCGTTGCACAAGTGTCGGGTTTGCCCGGAGAGGTGAAACGGCTGGCGGTGAGGGGGAACACGCTCTTCGCGACCACCGATCCCGGCGGAGTCGTCAGCTTCGACGTATCGACGCCGGGGGCCCCGCAACAACTCGATTTCCTCGACACGGGGAGGGCGGGGAGCATCGAGGTCCTCGGTGACCATCTGGGCGTCAGTGTGAACGGACTCCTCGTCTGGGTGGATGCGACGGACCCGAGCCAGCTCGAACGGAGAGGCGCGTTTCCCGATGCGAGTCTCGGCGGGGCTGCATTCCTCGACGGCGTTGCGTACGTAGCTGGGGGAAGCCGTCTTCAAGCGCTGCGGTTGAACTCCGGAACGAACGCTGCGCCACTCGCAGCGTTTCCGCGTGGGCCGGAGCCCGGATCTCCACACCTTCGATGTCGGAGGGAACGAGTTCCTGGCGCCCGTTTCCCGAGTGCGGTAAGTCCTTCTCGTCACGGATCCGTGGGCTCCGGTCGAAGTCACCTCGCTCACGTTCCCGACCACACGTACGCTCGCGGTCGCGAACGGGTACGCGTACCTCAGCCGCCAGGGTGGGTTCGATGTCGTCGATCTCTCGGATCCGTACGATCCGGTGGTCGTGGGGAGCGTTTCGGGTTCGTTCGGATCGCAGGTCATTGCGGCGGGCAGTCGTGTCTACACCGTCGACTTCACCGAGCTGACGACGCTCGACGTGAGCGATCCATCCTCGCCCACCGTCCTCGGCGTTGCGGAGCTGCCAGGTTTTTCTCCCGAGGGCATTACCACGGCGAACGGAATGGACGTCTACTTCACGGACGAGTTCGAGGGGAACATCACGCTCTTTCGATACGACGTCTCCGATCCCGAGAATCCCGTGTTCAGAGCCGATGCACCGATCCACGGAATCGATCGGCCCGGCGCGATGCTCGTGGCGGATGGGTCTCTGTTTCTCGGAGGTCGCACGTTCCTGTCTCGACGGAATGCGTCGAACTTGGCATTGGTCGACGAGGAGGGGGCCTCCGGATTCGCCTCCGGCGGTCTCTACGCCGAACCGGGTGGCTCTCTCTACTCGTGGGCCGGTGGGTTCCACTCGTTCGACGTGTCGGGCGGGGTCGAGTACGAGTTTGGCGGCGTGCCTCCCGCGGGAGGTGGTGTTCTCGGTGTCGCGGGGGCAGGTGACCGCGTCTACGTGTCCGACGACGAGGCGCTCTACGTCTTCGGTCGTCCCTGCGCTCCGGCCGCGCTGCCCGACGTGGTCGGGATACCCCGAAGCGTGCTACGCCTCCAGTCCGTCCCGAATCCGGCGTTCGGACCGGTGCGCTTGACTCTCGAGGGATCGTCCGCGATGACCGTCCCGTCATCCTCGCGCCAGGCGTCCACGGTCATCGAGATCCTCGCCCCAGATGGCCGACGGTTGCGGCGTCTCACGACGAACGATCCGACGGGCCGAACGGTCTCGTGGGACGGCCGGGATGCCGCGGGGCGTGACGTTCCATCGGGCATCGTCTACTTCCGATGGACCGGAGCGCTGGGCACCGCGACGGGGAGCGTCCGAATCGTAAGGTAGCGCCGGCTCGTCGACGTTCGTCACGAGTCGCGGGTTGACGCGGATGGGGCGCGCCGTCCACCGACGATCTTCTCCCTGACATCAGACCCGGTTCTGGCCGATACTCTGGTGAGACGGAAGCCGGCGGGTCGGGTAGAGGAGGTCCAGCGGGTTGGAAAGCCGGGTCTGGCATCAGGCGTATGATCCCGAGGTCTCACCGGAGGTTCACTTCCGGGAGCTGACCCTGCGCGATTTCGTCACCAACGCGGCCAGGAACTTCGGGCACCGGCCGGCGCTCTCCTTCCTCAACATGGTGATGACCTACGCCGAGCTGTCGGACAAGGTCGACCGGCTCGCGACAGCCCTCTCCCAGCTCGGGGTCGAGAAGAACTCTCGGGTGGCCGTGCAGCTCCCGAATACACCCCAGTCGGTGATCTCCTTCTTCGCCGTCCAGCGGCTCGGCGCGCAGGCCGTGATGACGAATCCGCTCTATGTGCCCCGGGAGATCGAGCACCAATGGATCGACGCGGGTTGCGAGCACGCGATCGTCGCGGACTTCATCTACGACCAGAAGCTCCGGGGGATCCGGGAACAGCTTCCGGTGCGCGAGTACATCATCGCGTCGGCTCCCGAGTACCTCCGGTTCCCGCTCAAACAGCTCGCGCCGCTCAAGCTGAAGAGGGCGGAACCTCCGCTCATCGCGAAGATCGAGCCGGGCCCGGGGATCCCATCACTTCCGGCCGCTGGTCGACGGGACGCCTCCGACGCCTCCGCACGTCGACATCGAAATGGACGACCTGGCGCTCCTCCAGTACACCGGTGGGACGACCGGAGTCTCGAAGGCGGCGATGCTGACCCAGCGGAACCTCTCCTACAACACGCAGCAGATCCGGCAGTGGTTCTCGGCGATGAAGGACGGAGAGGAGGTGCTCCTCGGTGCGCTGCCGTTCTTCCACATCTTCGGCGTGACCGTCGTCGCGTGTCTCTCCACCTACATCGCGGCGGAGATGGCGCTCGTCGCGAATCCGAGAGACATCGCTTCGGTCGTGAAGACGTTGGTCGCGCGAAAGGTCACGCTCCTTCCCGCCGTGCCGGCGATGTTCGGGTCGATCAACCGGTTCCCTGGGATCGAGAAGAAGGACCTCCGCTCGATCCACTACAGCTTTTCGGGCTCCGCGCCGATGCCGCTCGACATCCAGCAGGAGTTCGAACGCCTCACGGGAACGGTGTTGCTCGAAGGATATGGGCTGACGGAGACGTCTCCGGTCGCTACCGTGAACCCGATCAAGGGGAAGCGGAAGATCGGGACGATCGGGATCCCGATTCCGAACACCGATGTTCGATTGGTCGACGTGGAAACGGGAACCGACGACGTTCCCGTGGGTGATGTCGGCGAGGTCTGGATCCGCGGTCCGCAGGTGATGCCCGGATACTGGAACCGGGACGACGAGACCGCCGAGGCGTTCGGCACGGACGGTTGGTTCAAGACTGGAGACCTCGCGGTCATGGACGACGAGGGCTACTTCCGGATCGTCGGGCGGAAGAAGGACATGATCCTCGCGTCCGGCTACAACATCTACCCCGACGAGATCGATCAGGTGCTGTCCATGCACCCGGACGTCCTCGAGTCCTGCACGATCGGGGTTCCTGATCCACGGCGGGGCGAGACGGTGAAAGCGTTCATCGTCCTTCATCCCGGACGGAGCCTGTCTGCGGAGGAAGTTACTGCCTACTGCCGCGAGAATCTGGCGTCCTACAAGATCCCTCGTCTGGTCGAGTTCCGGGACGAGTTGCCGCGTAGCTCCGTGTTGAAACTTCTCCGTAGAACGCTGCGGGATGAGGAGATCGCGAAGCAGGAAGCCGATAGGGAAGGGAAGCCGACGGGCTGAGAGCCCCGCCAGCTGAGGGAGGCCGAGCGCGCGCAAGCGGCGGCCGCCTCGGCACCCGATGGACTCCACCCGTCGCAAGGACGACTTCGTCTGCCCGGCCGAGAAGCCTGTCTGGGGCGGAATGACCCAGACCGCGGACGAAGTCGACGGCACGCGGAAGGAGCCTGACGTGACCAAGGAGAAGCCGATCGGCAGCGCGGCGGTTTTGGGGGCCGGAGTGATGGGAGCCGCGATCGCGGCGCACCTGGCGAACGCCGGAATCCCCTGCCTCCTTCTCGACATGAAGTCCACCGAGCCGGACGAACTCGATGCCAAACAGGGGATCGGTCCGGGGGATCCTCGCCTCGCGAACCGGTTCGCGATCCGTGGACTCGAACGAGCGCTCAAGGCGAAGCCCGCGTCGTTCTTCAGCCCGCGCCTGCGTTCCCTCGTGCGCCCCGGGAACTTCGACGACGACGCGGGAGCGCTCGCGAACGTCGACTGGATCGTCGAGGCGGTCGTCGAGAACCTGGACATCAAACGCTCGCTCTACGAAAGGATCGCGCCGCACGTCGCGGACCACGCGATTCTCTCGAGCAACACCTCCGGCCTCTCCGTGCAGTCGCTCTCCGACTGCCTGCCGGAAGCGCTCCGATCCCGATTCCTCGTCACGCACTTCTTCAATCCGCCGCGCTATCTGCACCTCCTCGAGCTCGTGCCTGGTCCGCTGACCGACCCCGCGGTCTACGCGCGGATGGCCGCGTTCGGCGAGGACGTGCTCGGGAAGGGCGTCGTCCACGCGAAGGACACCCCGAACTTCATCGCGAACCGGATCGGGACCTTCGGTCTCCTCCACGCCGTGAAGCTGATGGTGGAGAAGCAGTACACGATCGCGGAAGTCGACAGACTGACCGGCAAGGCGATCGGTCGGCCCAAGAGCGCGACCTTCCGGACCGCGGACCTGGTCGGGCTCGACACGCTCCTCCACGTTTCGAAGAACATGTACGACAGCCTCCCGGACGACCCGGCGCGGGATCTCTTCGTGCCGCCCGCGTTCGTCCAGGGGATGCTGGAGAAGAAGTGGCTCGGCGAGAAGGCCGGGGCCGGTTTCTACAAGAAGGCCAAGGGCGCGGACGGCAAGTCCGAGATCCTGATGCTCGATCCCGCATCGATGGAGCACGTGCCGCAGGGCAAGGTCGCAATTCCGTCGCTCGAGATCGGCAAGAACCTGGAGAACCTGGGCGACCGTCTCGTCTCGTTCATGAAGGCGAAGGATCGGGGCGGCGCGTTCCTCTGGGAGAACCTCTCCCAGACACTCCTCTACGCGGCCGGACGGCTTCCGGAGATCTCGGACGACATCGTCAACGTCGACCGCGCGCTCCGCTGGGGCTTCGGCTGGGAGATGGGTCCGTTCGAGATCTGGGATGCGATCGGAGTCGAAGCGTCCAGTCGCCGGATGGAGAAGGAGGGCGCGGAACTCCCGCCGCTCGTGCAGGCCGTCCTCGCGAACGGGGGACGGTTCTACGGACGCGAGGGTGGCACGCCGCTCTACTTCGACTGGGGTTCCGCGAACGCAGGCGGGTCGATGAAGCCGGTCCCGTTCGGGGCGAAGGTGCTCCGGCTCGATGACCTCAAAGCGGCGGGCACGGCGAGCAGCTCGGCGGACCGGGCGTCGCGGGGCGTCGTCTGGGAAAGCGCGGACGCTTCGCTCGTGGATCTCGGTGACGACGTCGCCTGTCTCGAGTTCCACACGAAGATGAACACGATCGGTCCCGGCCTCATCGAGGCGATCGAGAAGAGCGTCGGGATCGTCGAGGAGAGCTGGCGGGGGCTCGTCATCGCGAACGAGGCAGACAACTTCTCCGTCGGCGCGAACCTCCTCCTCATCCTCAACGAGATCGACGACGAGAACTACGACGACGTCGACTGGATGGTCCGCCGCTTCCAGAACGTCAACCAGCGGATCCGCTACAGCAGTCGCCCGGTCGTGGTCGCTCCACACGGGCTGACCCTGGGCGGTGGATGCGAAGTCACGCTCGCGGCGAACCGGGTCGTCGCGGATGCGGAGACGTACATCGGCCTCGTCGAACTCGGCGCCGGTGTCATTCCCGCGGGCGGTGGATGCAAGGAATGGGTGCGACGCGTCCATCTCTCCGTTCCGGACGGAGTCGATGTCGACCTCTTCCCGTTCCTGCGTCGTGCTTTCGAAACGGTCGGCATGGCCAAGGTCGCGACGAGCGGCGTCGAGGCGAAGGATCTCGGCTACCTCGCGAACGACGACGTCGTCGTGCTGAACCGGGACCACCGGATCTACGAAGCGAAGCAGAACGTACTCGCGCTGGACATCGCCGGATTCGATGCCGGACGTCCACTCGAGGACATTCGGGTCGTGGGCGAACCCGGCCTCGCAAAGATCCGGGCCGGCCTCCACAACATGCGGGCGAGCGGTTACATCACCGAGTACGACCACGTGCTGGGGGACAAGCTCGCCTGGGTGCTGTGCGGAGGCGAAGTGTCCGCCGGCACGCGCGTGAGCGAACAGTATCTGCTCGACCTCGAGCGTGAGGCGTTCCTCGCTCTCTGCGAAGACAACCGGACCCTGGCCCGGATGGAGCACATCCTCAAGACGGGGAAGCCGCTCCGGAACTAGAGCGCGGGCCGAGGATGCCGATGCCGAGGCCAGGGGGCCGGGCGACGGACGAAGCCCAGGGACGCGGGGCGAAGGAATCAGGCGCAAGCAGGATACGGGACGCTAGAGAAGGGATCGAGGATGTCCAAAGAGAACGAACCGGTCATCGTTGAGGCACTGAGGACGCCGGTCGGGAAGGCCTTTCGCGGGGCGTTCCGCGAGACCCGTCCGGATGACCTCGCCGCGACGGTCCTGCGGGCGCTGGTCGCGAAGGCACCGGGGCTCGAGCCAGGAAAGATCGATGACGTCGTGCTCGGGTGCGCGATTCCGGAGGGTCCACAGGGGCTCAACGTGGCGCGACTCGCGCTTCTCCGCGCCGGGTTCCCGTTCGACGTGCCGGGGATGACGGTGAACCGGTTCTGCTCGAGCGGTCTCCAGACCATCGCACAGTCGTGTGACCGGATCGTGACCGGGCAGGCGGAGGTCGTACTGGCGGGCGGGACGGAGTCGATGAGCCTCGTCCCGATGGAAGGGTTCGCGTTTTCGCCCAATCCGGACCTCGTGCGCGAGCTTCCGGACGCGTACCTCGGCATGGGGTTCACGGCGGAGAACGTCGCCGTCCAGTTCGAGGTCTCGCGGGAGGAGCAGGACGCCTTCGCGTTCCAGAGCCACCAGAAGGCGATCGCGGCCCAGGCGGCTCACCGGTTCGACGAAGAGATCGTTCCCGTCACCGTGAAGAGCAAGTCACCCGGCAAGAACGGCAAGGTCGAGGTGAAGGAGACGGTGGTCTCGGTGGACGAGGGGCCACGTGCGGACACGTCGATGGAAGCACTGGCCAAACTCCGCCCGGCCTTCCGGCTCGGAGGGTCGGTGACGGCGGGGAACAGCTCCCAGACTTCGGATGGAGCCGCCGCGACCCTGCTCATGACGCGTGCAAAGGCGGAGGCACTCGGCCTGACACCATTGGCCCGCCTCGTTGGCTACCAGGTCGCGGGCGTCGCGCCGGAAATCATGGGGATCGGCCCGGTGGCGGCGATTCCGAAGCTCCTGGACAAGGTACAGGTTGCGATCGAGGACGTGGACCTCTTCGAGATCAACGAAGCGTTCGCGAGCCAGGCGGTCTATGTGGCGCGGGCGCTCGGGATTCCCGACGACAAGGTCAACGTGAACGGCGGCGCAATCGCGCTGGGACATCCGCTCGGAGCGACCGGTGCCAAACTCACGGCGACGTTGCTCCACGAAATGCGTCGACGCGGCGCGCGCTACGGGATCGTCAGCATGTGCGTCGGAGGCGGAATGGGCGCGGCCGGTCTCTTCGAGAACCTGGCCCGATAAGGAGACGAGAGATGAGCACCAGTTCAGCGGCCAAGGAACCTCACGCCCCGTCCGCAGCCGGCATTCAGAGCGGACAGTTCCTCCTCGAGGAGCCGGCGCTCGACAGCTTCTTCGCCCCGGAGTTCCTCTCCGAGGAGGAACGTGCCTTCGGCGAAGCGATCGGACGGTTCTGCCGCGAGAAGATCTACCCGCTCCGCGAGGAGATCGACACGCAGAAGGACCTCGGGATCATCACGGGTCTACTCCAGCAGCTCGGCGAGCTCGGCCTCTTCCTCATGGACGTGCCCGAGGAGCTCGAAGGGCTCGGCGCGAGCAAGAAGGTCGCGATGCAGGTGGCCGAATGGCTCGGGTCATCGGGTGCGGCCGGTGTTGCGGCGATCGTCCAGTGCGGGATCGGCGGACTTCCCGTCGTCTATTTCGGGTCCGAGGCGCAGCGTGCGAAGTACCTCGAAGGCATCACGAGCGGGGAGATCCTGACTGCCTATGCGCTGACCGAGCCCGGCTCCGGGTCCGACGCGCTCTCCGCGCGGACGACGGCGGTGTGGGACGAGGCCAAGGGCGTCTACGTGCTCAACGGCACGAAACAGTTCATCACGAACGCCGGGTTCGCGGATCTCTTCATCACCTTCGCGAAGGTGGATGGGGAGCAGTTCACCTGCTTCCTCATCGAGAAGGGCACGCCCGGCCTCTCGACCGGGGCCGAGGAGCCGAAGATGGGCCTCAAGGGCTCTTCGACCCGGAGCCTCATCCTCGAGAGCGTCGAGGTGCCGAAGGAGAACATCCTCGGCGAGGTGGGGAAGGGTCACCGGATCGCGTTCAACGTCCTCAACATCGGGCGACTCAAGCTCGCCCCGGCTGCGCTCGGTGGCGCGAAGCTCGCGCTTCGTGAAGGTGCGGTCTACTCGACCCAGCGCGAGCAGTTCGGGAAGCCGCTCAGCACGTTCGGCCTCATCCGGCAGAAGCTCGCCGGCTCCGCAATGCGGATCTACTGTGCCGAGTCGATGTTCTATCGTGCTTCCGGAGTGATCGACGACCTCGCGGACGAGATCAAGTCCCGCCCCGAAGCCGCGGAGATGGACCCGGCCGAGCCGACGGTCGAGGCGCTCAAGGAGCTCGCCGTCGAGTGTTCGATCAACAAGGTCTACGGCTCCGAAGCGCTCGACTGGGTGGTCGACGAGATGGTCCAGGTCCACGGCGGGTACGGGTTCATCGCCGAGTATCCGGTGGAGAGGATGTACCGCGACGCCCGGATCAACCGGATCTGGGAAGGCACGAGCGAAGTCAACCGACTCATCATCACCGGCACCCTCATGAGCCGCGCGATGAAGGGTCAGCTCCCCCTCATGGGTGCGATCAAGACGCTGACAGGTGAGCTCATGGAGCGGCGCGGGCGGGGCGAACCCCCCGAGGGTTCCTCGGCGCGGAGGCTGCGCGCGAAGCGATCGCGCTCTGCAAGAAGATGACGCTCTTCGCTTCCGGTGGCGGCGCAGAAGCACCATGGGTCTCCAGAACCAGCAGGAGATCATCGCCTGGCTCTCTGACATGACGATCCAGGTCTACGCGATGGAGAGCGCACTCCTCCGGACGCTCAAGGTGGGGACACTGCGCGGTGAAGCCGATCAGGCGGCCCGGGTCGCCGCGGTCCAGCTCGCGGTGGACGAGGGGTTCGCCCTCTGCGAGCGGAACGCGAAGGCAGTGCTGTCGGCGAGCCACGAGGGTGAGGAACTCCGGAGCTCTCTCTCGATGCTGAAGAAGCTGCTTCGTCGGGAGCCGCCGAATCTGGTGGACGCGAGCCGGAAGCTGGGTGGCTACGTCGCCGAGAAGGAAGGCTACCCCTTCGCTCCCTAGGGAGTGAGTTCCGCCCGTCGACGAGCCAGGCGGCCCTTGCTCTCGAGTCGCCGGCTCCGGATCCCCAGGACCTCCGCAACGACCCGAACGAAACGGGGGACAGCTCATGCGAGCTGCCCCCCGTCTCCATCGTGCCCGAGTACGGCTTCGAGAGTGACTCTCGCTTACTCGGGTTCCCCGCCGCCGGTGCAGACGTAGCTTCCGACCGGCTCACCAGGAACGAAGGTCTCGTTGATCGCGGCGAGGGCTGCCGTCAGCTCCTCGTACGTGTAGACGCTTCCGCAGCCGCCGATGGCGCTGTTGGCCTCGGCGAGGACGGCCTCGACCGTCGAGCCGAAGAACGGGCTGTCTTCGGCGCAGACGAGGAGTTCGCCGAACGAGGCTTCGCTGACGCCGAAGTCCGGGTCACAGGAGTCGAATGCGATGTTGAGCTGGAGCGCGACGATCTGTCCGACCAGTTCGCCACCTTCGCCGCCCTGCCAGAAGCTGCCTTCCTCGTCCTCGATCAGCTGCGGGTCGTAGTAGCTGTCGACCAGCGCCTGGGACGAACCGAAGATCGGCAGGTAGTCGATGAGGGACTCCGGCGTGTTGAACGTGATCGTCTCTCCACCGAGCTCGAGACAGCCGATCACGAGCGTGGCGGATTCGCCGTCGCTCAGGCAGTCGAACCAGTGGTCGATGAGGTAGCACGAGGGGTCGCTCGGGTCGAGGCACTCGCCGCCCCACTCACCCTGGGTGTGGGTCGTGAAGTCACCCTCTTCGAACGGCGGGTCCTCGTTGCACTCCTGAACGGTGTGGCCGAGGTACATGGCCCAGCTGTTCCCGGGGAACTCCGGACCTTCGCCCCATGCGGTCTCTTCCTGGACGCTCTGTCCATCGACGACGCGCTCGACGACTCCGTGGGCAGCCACGACCAGGTTCATGCCGGAAGTGTATCCGAGCTCGGAGAGGGAGAAGCAGTACTCGTCGGACGTCACGCCGGAGAGGTCGTGGGAGTGCGCGAACTTCCCGACCTTCGGATTCCCGGACTTCGTCTGGGGAACGTCTCCTAGCTCGAGCCGGATGTCGAGGTGGGTCTCGTAGAGCAGCCAGTCACCGCTGGTCTGATACGTGACGCAGAGCTCCACTCCGTCGTTCTCGACGGTCACGGTCCCGACGTCGATGGTCTGGCCGGCGAGAAGCCGGACGCTGGTGACCTCTCCGCAGGGGTCGTCGACGGTCGTGAGGATTCCGCCACCGGGGCCCATCGGGCTCTCCGTCTCCTTCTCCGCACAACCGAAGAACGCGAGTGATCCGACGAGGCCGAGTGCCGGCAGGAGACGTCTGTTCATGGGTCAGTTTCCTCTCTTCATGGAGACGATTCGTCGAGATTTGGTTCGAGGGAGTAGTTCGGCCCCGCTCGCGCGCCGCTTCAGAGGAATCCTGGGATGTCCGTTGCCGTGTTTGGATCCTCCAACGACACTGGAACTTCTGGGCGTGGGTCATTTTGCGGACCCGCACGAGGACGGCCCAACAGGGTTTGAAGACGCAGCCGTGCTCCGTCGTCAGTTGGGTCTTCTTTCCCGTTCCGCTAGACTCCTCGGTCGGGGCCCCTCCTGGGGCTTTCCGCCCGAAACCCGAGGACGACGAGGAGTGCGCATGACCGTCCAGCTCGACGAGACCGCCTTCGATCAAGCCGAGGCCGACTTCCGGGACACCCATCCCGAGTACGCGACCACCCAAGCCTGCGACGAGCTCCGTGAGCGCGACTTTGCGCGTCTGGACGCGGCCGAACATGCGTACCTGGACTACACCGGAGGCGGTCTCTACGCGGAGTCACAGATCCGGCGGCACCACGATCTCCTGAACCACCACGTCTTCGGGAATCCGCACTCCCACAATCCGACCTCGTCGCTCATGACCGAGATGTGCGAGCGGGCCCGGAAGCGCGTGCTCGACTTCTTCCACGCGAGCCCGTCCGACTACGCGGTGATCTTCACGTCGAATGCGTCCCATGCCCTGAAGCTCGTCGGGGAGAGCTATCCCTTCTGCCAAGGCAGCCACTACCTGATGACGTTCGACAACCACAACTCGGTGAACGGCATCCGTGAGTACGCGCGGGCGAGGGGCGCGGAGATCTCCTACATCCCGCTCGGCCTCCCGAACATGCGCACGCCGAAGGCGGAGTTCCGCCGCTACATCACGGAGCGGAAGGGTGGGAAGAACGACCTCTTCGCCTATCCGGCCCAGTCGAACTTCTCGGGCGTCCAGCACCCGCTCGAATGGATCGGGGAGGCGCAGCGCGAGGGTTGGGATGTCCTCCTCGATGGGGCGGCCTTCGTTCCGACGAACACCCTCGACCTCTCCGTCCACCAACCGGACTTCGTCTCGCTCTCTTTCTACAAGATGTTCGGTTACCCGACGGGGATCGGTGCCCTGGTCGCGAAGCGATCGAAGTTGGCCAAGCTCCATCGCCCCTGGTTCTCCGGGGGCACGATCACGGTCGCGTCGGTCCAGGGGGACCGGTTCTATATGGCCGAAGGGGAGGCCGCGTTCGAGGACGGGACGCTCAACTACCTCAACATTCCGGCGGTCGAGATCGGGCTCGACTACCTCGATTCGGTCGGGATGGACACGATCCACGAACGATGTTGTTGTCTCACCGACTGGCTCCTTCACGAACTTCCCAAGATCCGCTGGAAGAACGGCCGCCCCCTCACCCGCATCTACGGCCCCTGCACCACCGACCACCGCGGGGGTACCGTCACCATGAACTTCTACGGCCCGAACGGCGAGGTGATCGACCACCTTCGGGTCGAGCAGGAGGCGGCGCGGGACAACATCTCGCTCCGGACGGGCTGCTTCTGCAATCCGGGTGGGGGAGAGGTCGCGCTCGACATCTCGAAGAACGAACTCGTCGGGTGCTTCACCCAGCCGCACATCGTGGAAGCAGGGAGTTTCACCGTGCAGGACTTCCGGATGTGCGTGGACGGGAAGAGCACCGGTGCGGTGCGGGTTTCGGTCGGGCTCGCCAGCACGTTCCGGGACGTCTACCGGTTCGTCCAGTTCGCCCGCCGCTTCGTCGAGACCGAGTAGCCAGGGAGGCGTTCAGGAACATGCAGGCATCCCTCCGTGCCCTCGTGGAAGGGCTGATCGGTTATGCCGGTCTCTTTCCTCCGGCCGAACTGGACCTCGACTCCGCGCTTCGCGAGTACGGATCCCACCGCGGGAGTGACGACGCGTGGATGCTCGGGGACTTCATCGTTCCGGTCGGCCGCCTCGGCGATCTCGCGGAGCGGCGTGATTCCTTCACCGGCGGGCACGGGCCGTGGCGTTTCGTCGTGCTTCCGCGCGGCGGTGAGGTCGACGTGCTGGCAGCGTCCCTGCGCGAGGACTTCGCGGCGATCGAGGCGTTCATGGGGGAGGGCGACGTCGTGGGCGTCTCCGGGATCGAGATCCGACTGCCGTCTTCCGTCGCGCTCGATCCGGGCGCGACGCGCGAGTGGGTGGAGACGCTTGCCGCGGAAGTCGGGGAGAGGCAGATGGACGTCTTCGTCGAGCCGGCCCGGGGGGCCGGCTGGAGCGCGATGCTGGCCAACACCGCGGACGCACTCGCGCGCGTTCGCGAGGACGCGAGTGGCCCGAACTTCGGCATGAAGTCCGCTGCGGGGGCGTCACCGCTCCCGCCTTTCCGTCCGTCGACGAAGTCGCCGCGTTCATCGAGGCGAGCCGTCGGCGCGCGGTTCCCTTCAAGGCGACCGCGGGGCTCCACCACCCGATCCGTCATCACCCCGGCCCGCTGGACGTGGAGATGCATGGTTTCATCAACGTTTTTGCGGGTGCACTCTTCGCGTCTGCCGGGCTCGCCGGGACGGAACTCCGCGCGCTCCTGGCGGAGCGACGCGCGGAGAGCTTCCAATGGACGGGCGAGGCACTCACCTGGGAAGGACACACTCTCGGCACGGAGCGGATACGCGAGCTCCGGTCGGGGCAGGTGGCTTCCTACGGCAGCTGCAGCTTCTCCGAGCCGTGCGAGGATCTGCGCGCGCTCGGTTGGCTCTGAAACCGACCCGAGATCTACCGGATGGCGTCCCGCTACACACGTTTGGGGCTCCCGAGTCATCCAGAGGAGATTCGATGACCCAGCTGAATGAGACTCACGATCCCAAGCTCCGTTCCTTCGTTCCCGTGGAGGCAGAGTCCGACTTCCCGATCCAGAACCTGCCGTTCGGCGTGTTCCGTCCCCGCGGATCCGGTGCGGACGCGCGTCCGCGCGCCGGCGTCGCGATCGGCGACTTCATCGTCGATCTCTCGATCCTCGCGACGGCCGGCATCTTCGACGGGACGCCGTGCGCAGGCGAGGTGCGTGGGGAGAACGGCGTCTTCTCGCGGCCGGACCTCAACGGGTTCGCGGCGCTCGGTCAGGAGGCGTGGAGTGCGGTACGGAGGACGCTCTCGGAGCTGCTCCGCGACGACAACCCCCGTCTGCGGGACGACGGCGCGCTGAGACAGAGAGCCCTTCTCCCGGCCGCGGACTGTGAGCTGCTCCTTCCCATCACGATCGGCGACTACACTGACTTCTACTCTTCGCGCGAGCACGCGACGAACGTCGGCATCATGTTCCGCGGCAAAGAGAATGCGCTCATGCCGAACTGGCTCCATCTCCCGGTCGCGTATCACGGCCGTGCGAGTTCGGTCGTCGTGTCGGGGACTCCGGTGCGGCGGCCTTCGGGGCAGACGAAAGCGGACGACGCGGAGTCGCCTTCCTTCGGCCCGTCCCGTCTCCTCGACTTCGAACTCGAGATGGGCGTGTTCGTCGGTCCGGGCTCGACGCTCGGCGACCCGATCGCGGTGGGAGACGCGCATCGTCATCTCTTCGGCATGGTGCTCGTGAACGACTGGAGCGCACGGGACATCCAGAAGTGGGAGTACCAGCCGCTCGGTCCGTTCCTGGCCAAGAACTTCGCGACCACCATCTCCCCCTGGATCGTGACGATGGAGGCGCTGGAGCCGTTCCGGAAGCCGGGCCCGACACAGGATCCCGAGCCGCTGCCCTACCTGAAGAGCACGGGAGACTGGTCGTACGACATCGTGCTCGACGTCCTCCTCTGCACCCCGAAGATGACGGAGCCGGCGCGGATCTCGCGGTCGAACTTCCGCTACATGTACTGGAACGTCTGTCAGCAGCTCGCCCATCACACCGTGACCGGATGCAACACGCGTCCAGGGGATCTCTTCGCTTCGGGCACGATCAGCGGCCCGGAGAAGGACGAGCGAGGGTCCCTCCTGGAGCTCACGTGGCGCGGCTCGGAGCCGCTGGCGCTCCCGTCGGGAGAGGAGCGGAAGTTCCTTCTCGACGGGGATGAGCTCATCCTGCGCGGGTGGGCCGAGGGAGATGGCTACCGGGTCGGGTTCGGCGAGTGCCGTGGCGTCGTGACTCCTGCCCATCCGATCGAATAGACGGCCTCTACTTCGCCGAGAATCGCCCGGCGCGGCCTGCGAGAGCGCTTCCGCCGCGCCCGTTCTGGTTGCCGCCTGCGTGTTCGCGGCAGGCGTGGCTCGTGGCCTTCGAGGAGGATTCCGATGAGACGCGTCGCGGCGCTTTCGCTGCTGCTCGGTGTGTGTGCGGGGATCTCTGGTACCGTCGCGGGGAAGGAGGCGGACTCGTGGGATGTCGAGTCGCCCGGAGTCCCTGCCGATACTCTCTCTTTCACGGCGGAAGAGGGCACGTGGATCTCGATCGACGTCCACCCTTCCGGCGACCGGATCGTCTTCGATCTGATGGGTGACATCTACACCCTGCCGATCGAGGGTGGGGATGCGGCGCCGATTTCCCGCGGACTCTCGCACGAGACGCAGCCGCGCTGGTCTCCCGACGGAACCCGGATCGCGTTCACGAGCGATCGAGGCGGTGGTGACAACATCTGGACCATGAACGCGGATGGGACCGGGCGGGAAGCGCTGACCAAGGAGACCTTCCGGCTCCTCAACTCGCCGACCTGGCATCCTTCCGGCGAGTACGTGGTCGCGCGGAAGCACTTCACGAGCTACCGGAGCCTCGGCGCGGGCGAGATGTGGATGTATCGCGTCCCCGGTGGTGGTGGCGGCGTCCAGCTCACGGAGCGGAAGAACGACCAGCAGGACGCGGGCGAACCGGTCTTCTCGCCCGACGGTCGATACCTCTACTGGTCCGAGGACATGTCGGGTGGTTCGTCCTTCCAGTACAACAAGGATCCGAACGGAACGATCTATGTGATCCGGCGGCTCGAGCTCGAGACCGGCGAGGTGAGGAACCTGATCCGTGTGCCGGGCGGCGCGGTTCGGCCGACGCCGAGCCCGGACGGGAAGTCGATTGCGTTCGTGCGGCGGGAACGCGCGAAATCGGTGCTCGAGCTCTTCGACATCGCGACCGGGAGCATCCGTCCACTCTGGGATGGGCTCAGCCGGGATCAGCAGGAGACCTGGGCCATCTTCGGCGTCTACCCCGCGTTCGACTGGACTCCCGACGGGACGTCGATCGTGCTCTGGGCGCGGGGAAAGATCTGGAGGCTCGACGTTGCCACCGGAGAGGCGGAGATGATTCCGTTCCGTGCCCCTGTCCGTCAGCCCGTTCTGGAGACGCTCCGCTTCGCGCAGGATCTCGGCGGCGACACGTTTCCGGTTCGCGTCATTCGCTGGCCGCAGCTCGCGCCGGACGGGAAGTCCGTCGTGTTCGAAGCGCTCGGCAAACTCTACATGCGGAAGGTCGTGCGTTCGGTCCCACGGAATACGGAGGGAGATGGCGTCCGCCCTACGGAGGGAGATAGCGTGAGTGCGGTGAAGGGCGACGGCGTCGGCCCGGCGGAAGGTCGCGTTGCCATCCTCGGCCCTGTGGTTCGCCTGACGAAACAGGAGTCCGAACTCGAACTCGCGCCGGCCATTTCTCGGGACGGCCGGACCGTGATCTATACGACGTGGGACGACGTGACCGGGGGACGGGTCCGGTCCGTCCCGATCGGGGGCGGGAAGTCGGTGGAGCTCGTCTCGCGCCCCGGGCACTATGCGTCGGCACGGCTCTCGAACGACGGACGGCGGCTCGTGGTGGAGCGCGTCGGCGGGGACGGGTACCGCGGCTTCGTCTGGGACGAGGAGCCCGGCGTCTACCTCTACGACCTACCGAAGCGCGACGCCGCGGCGACGAACGGCCGCCTCGTCACGCGCGAGGGGACGAAGCCCCGCTTCTCGCGGGACGGTACGCGGCTCTTCCTCCAGTCCGGTGAGGGGGAGAAGTCGGCGCTCGTGAGTGTCGATCTCCTCGGATCCGATCGCCGGGTCCATGCGACCTCGACCTACGCCCAGGACTTCGCACTCTCGCCGGACGAGAACTGGCTTGCGTTCGAGGAACTCTGGAAGACGTACGTCGTGCCGTTCCCTCTCTCGGCTCGGTCGATCGACGTGTCACCTTCGATGAACTCCCTCCCGGTGCGCGCGCTCGGCGGACCGGCGGGGACCTACCTGACGTGGTCGGAAGACGGTACGCGGGTGCGTTGGTCCCTCGGGCCGGAGCTGCACGAACAGGCCGTCGCGGAACTCTACGTCGAAACGCCCGAGAATGCCGAAGGCGGCGCGTCGTCCGACGACGAGTCAGACGACGAGTCCGACTGGCGTGACCGGGCGGGGCTCACGTCGTTCTCCCTCGGGTGGGACGAACCGGTCGACGTTCCGAACACCGACCTCTACCTGGTCGGCGGACGCGTACTGCCGATGACGTCGAACGACGAACTCGTGATCGAAGACGGCGTCGTCCACGTGCTGGGCGGAAGGATCGCGGCGGTTGGGACGAGGGCGGAGGTTCCGGTACCGGTGAGCGCGACCGTGATCGACGTGGCCGGGACGACCGTGCTCCCTGGGCTGATCGATGCCCACGCGCACACGGGATCGAGCAACTCGGGGATCCATGCCGAACAGAACTGGGCGTTTCTCGCAAACCTCGCCTTCGGTGTGACCACGACGCACGACCCGAGCAACGACACCCAGATGATCTTCGGGTCGGCCGAACGGGTTCGGTCCGGAAGGCTGCTCGGCCCTCGGATCTTCAGCACCGGCACGATCCTCTACGGCGCGGACGGCGGCTTCAAGACCGTGATCGACTCCTACCAGGACGCAAAGGACGCTCTCGAGCGCACGCGCGCCTGGGGAGCGTTCAGCGTCAAGAGCTACAACCAACCGCGGCGGGAGCAGCGGCAGATGGTGGTGAAGGCGGGACACGAACTCGGGATGCTCGTCGTTCCGGAGGGCGGCTCGACCTTCCATCACAACCTCACCCACCTGATCGACGGGCACACGACGCTCGAACATTCGATCCCGATCGCGCCGCTCTACGATCCCGAACTCCGCCTGCTCGCGCACGGCACTGCCTACACGCCGACACTGATCGTCGGCTACGGGGGCAACTGGGGCGAGAACTACTGGTACCAGGAGACGAACGTCTGGGAGAACGAGCGGCTGCTCCAGTTCGTCCCGCGCAGCGTCGTCGACCCGCGCTCGCGTCGGCGCACGCTCGTGCCGGACGAGGAGCTCTACCACTTCGAGCTCGCGAAGACCGCGGCGGAGAACGTCCGTCGGGGTGGACTCACCGAGATCGGAGCGCATGGCCAACTCCAGGGGCTGGGGGTGCACTGGGAACTCTGGATGTTCGAGCAGGGCGGGATGACGCCGTACCAGGCGCTCCGGGCGGCCACCTGGATGGGCGCGAAGGCGCTCGGGTTGGATGGAGCGGTCGGTTCGCTCGGCCCCGGCATGCTCGCGGACCTCATCGTGGTGGAGGGCGATCTCCTCGCGGATCTCCGCCGGTCGGAGAACGTCCGCTACACGATGGTCGGCGGGCGGCTCTACGACGCGCGGACGCTGGCCGAGATCGCGCCGCGTGCACGGGAACTGCCGGCCGGCCCACCGCTGGACGGCGTTCCGTCGGACGCGCTCGGCCGACTCTGCAACTGCCACTGAACGGCGTCCACGGCCGGCTCTGGTCCGGCGGGGGCTCCTCCATCGTGGCGGGCTCGGGCGCCGTCGGCGCCCGCGTCCCGCCGCGTCGCGGCGCCGGCACGGGTGACGGCGCCCGGTCTTCTCCCGGCGTCAGCGCTCGATGAGCACGGCGCGGACGGGAGCGGCACAGGCGCCGACGATCGCGAGCGGAAAGGCCGCGAGCTCATAGATGCCCGGGGCGACGCTCGAGAGGTCCAGGTTCTCGATCCAGTGGAGCTTTCCGGCGAGCAGCGCTTGGTGTGCGTCCAGCGTCTTCGAGTCCGCGGGGTCGACGCTCGGCGTGTCGATTCCGACCAGGACGGCGCCCTCGGCCGCGAGGCGCCGGCACGTTTCGGGTGCGAAGGCCGCGAACGTCTCCGGGAATCGGGTCGGGTCCGGGTCCGTTCCCGTGCGGAAGAGGATGCGGGGCGTTGCCGCGATGTCGATCCCTTCGAGACAGCCCGGGCCGATGAGGTGATCGGGACCGACCTCGACCTGGAGGACGCGGGCGGGGCCGAAGTACGCCGCGAGCGCGAGGGTGTCGCTCGCTCCTCCGCCGTCCTCGACGTGGAGCGGAGCGTCGGTGTGGGTACCCACGTGCGGGCTCATCCGGAACGAGGACAGGTTGACGACTTCTCCGTGACCGATCCGAAGGGCCCATTCGAGCTCGAACGGCTGGTCCCCCGGCCAGGGTGCGGTTGCGGGGGAGAGCGGACGGCTGATGTCGTGGATCCTCACTTGCTCGTCACTCCTCATCCTTCGCCACTCCTCATCCTTCACGTGACCCGTTCCCGTTCCGTGGACTCGTACGTTCGCCACGCACCGCTCTCCAGGATGTCGCCGATCTCGTCGAGTGCCCGACGGGTCTCGGTCTCGGTGTTGTAGAAGTGCGGGGCCATCCGGATCCCGCCGCCGGGACGGTAGTCGATGACGACGCCACGATCGAGGAGGCACTGTGACACCTCGTAGGCGTGGGCAGGTTCCAGGCCGACGACGCCGCCGCGCCTGGCATCCTCCTCCGGGGTACGGACGGCCCACCCTGCGGCGCGGGCGTGATCGAGGATGATCCGCGTGAGCCGGAGGCTCTTCTCTCGGATCGCGTGCACCCCGACTTCCTTCACGATGGCGAGGCCCGGCTCGGCTGCGCGAAGGGCGGGGATGGCCGGCGTTCCGTGGAGGAAGCGGGCCATTCCCGTGGCGTGCTCGATCGGAGGCAGATGGAACCCGAACGGATCCGCGTGCGCCATCCATCCCGTCGTCCGGGGGACGAGCGAGTCCTGGAGGTCACGTCTCACGTAGAGGAACGCGACGCCGGGCCCGCCGAGCAGGAACTTGAGGTTTCCACCGACGGCGAAGTCGACTTGGAGCTCCGTCAGCGAGAACGGCACCACACCCGCCGAGTGGTAGAGGTCGAGCAGCACGCTCGCGCCCACGGCGTGGGCGTGCCTCGTGATCCGCCCGACGTCATGGAGGAACGACGTGCGGAAGACGACGTGCGAGAGCGCGACGAGTCTCGTTCGTTCGTCGATGTTCGCGATCAGTTCCTCCGGGTCGATCGTGAGTCCGTCGTGGGTCGGGACGCGGACGACCTCGCTTCCGGGGAGTTCGATCGAGTCGTAGAGGTAGAGCATCGACGGGAAGTCGAGGTCCGTCGTGACGATCCGGTTCCGTGCTCCGGTTGCGGGCACCTGTCGCTCGTTTCCCGCGAAGTCCAGGGCCGAGAGGAGGATCGCGCTCGCGAGCGTCGCGTTCGGCTGCATGCAGATCGTTCCGTCCTCCGCGCCGAGGAGGGGAGCGAGCTGATCCCCGAAGGCGAGCGGCAGGTCCCACCATCCCTCCCGCCAGGCCCGGACGCCACGGGCGTCCCATTCGTCGGCGTAGCGGAGGAGGCCGTCGCGGGCTTCCCGCGGCATCGCGCCGAGCGAGTGGCTCACGAGGTAGCAGCAGGAGTCCAGGATCGGGAAGCGGCCCCGGTAGCGGAGGAGCGGATCGGTGGCTCCTGTGCCGACGTCCCGGTTGGAACCGTCGTGGGGAATGGGCATCGAACCTCCAGCGGTTGCGACAGGTGTCTCCTGGATCATAGGCTAGTGGACAGGGGGCCGGGCGGACGCGCCTCGCGTCGGCCCGATACGTGATGAGTTTCGCTCGGCGTGGCCGGATGCCTCCACGGCATCTTCCGGCCGCACTGGGTCCGGAGACTGCTTGGCACTGAGCCCCGAACAGAAAGACTCGATGGAATCCGCCCCCCGAGGGCTCGAGCCTCCGTCGCGAGAGGTCCTGGCCGGGGTGAAGAGCCGCGAGCCGGCGGCGCTCCGCGAGTTCTTCCGAACACTACCTCGACATGGTGCACAGCCTCGCCTTCCGGCTCGTCGGGGAGTCCCTCGCGGAGGACGTGACCCAGGACGTCTTCTTCAAAGTCCACCGCGCGGCACATCGACTGGATCCTGAGAGATCCTCGATATTGGCTCAACGCTATCCCTTACAATACCTGTCGTGAAATCTGGAGATCGGGGGCTCACAAACTCTCGACCCGAACCGTATCTATCGAGGACAAGCCGGAAGTGGGGACGCGTCTTGCGGTGTCGTCACCGGATCCGGCCGAGTCGTACGAAGTGAGTTCGCGGGAAGCCTCGGTCCAGGCGGCGATTCAATCGCTCGCGGAGCCGCTCCGGGCCGCGATCATCCTGCACGACTACCAAGGGCTCGGGCACGAAGCAGTGGCGGAGATGACCGGCATCTCCCACGTGGCGGCAAGGAAGCGGTACTCTCGCGCGCTGGCGGAGCTGGCGAAGAAGCTGAAGGGCTGAAGTCTTGGCAAAGAATCGAGAAGACGAGCGGATGAGCGCGGAGGAGCAGGCGGCCCGGGAGGCGGTCCGGTCCCTGCGTGACGTGCCCGCGCCGGCCGAGTTCCGAAGCCGGATCGGCGACCTCTTCGCTTCCGGTGGCCTGGACCCTGTTCACGGAGCTCAGGATGTGGACTTGGATCGGGTCGCGTCTCCGCCTCCGCTCGACGCCGACGCGGAGTCGGTTGGGGCGCCGACCGCCATGCGCCGGCGCGCGTCCTGGATCCAGCCGCTCTTCGGTACGCTCGCCGCGGCTGCGATCATCCTGGTCGTCTTCACCCTCTTCCGGCCGGGAGCGGACAAGGCGTGGCAGGTCGCGGCCGTCTCCGGGTACGGGGCGGTGTTCGTGGACGATTCCGCGGTCTCGCCCGACGAGGCACTCTCGAAGCGGCTCGCGTCCGGCGCACGGGTGCGGACGGAGGGAAACCTCGTCCTGGAACTCGTGCACGACGGTTTCTACGCGCTCGAGCTCGGCCCCGAACGGATCTGACGCTGCCGACGACGCGGGACGGTCGTCTCTACACGGCGGAGGTCCGGACCGGAATGGCGACCTGCGTGACCGGCCCCCGCTTTCCCGGCTCGACGCTCCGGATCGTCGCGCCGGACGCGGACGTGGAAGTGCACGGGACCACCTTTGCCGTGCTCGCCGACGACGAGAAGACCTGCATCTCCGTGCTGGAAGGCGCGGTCGACGTGCGCACGGCCGACGGAACCGTCTGCTGTGTTCCGGCCGGACGCTGCAAGCGGTACTACCGGGTACCCGAACCGCATGAGCGGGAGGAGTCGCTCAGCGAGGGCCAGGTGGCGAGCCTGTCCCACTGGCACGATCGCTCCCGGAGCCTTCTCTCCCTGCCGGGTGCCGGCGAGCAGTAGACCGGCCAGTCCCCGGAGCGGCCGCCACGCGGCCTTGGGACGCGTCTCCCGCACGCCTACGCCTCCACGCCCCACCACCACGGGGGTCGATTCTCACTCCAGGGTCGACTACTCTCTCCGGAACCGAAACCCGCCAGCCCCCCCTCTCCCGCGGGTCCCATCGATCGAGGTAGCCAAGGAGGATGCAGTGGATCTGGAAGCCCGATTCCGGGAGGTCCTTCCGGATGTGGAGTTCTGTTCGCTGAGGCTCGAGAACGAAGCCCAGGAGTTTCTCTACGTCCGCGACGACATCGTGCTCCCCGTGCGGAGCAGTAGTGACGTGGGGGCGATGATCACGGTGGTGGACGGTGGGGGAGTCGGATACGCCGCGACGGCCGACCTCACGTCGGGAGGCCTCGCGAAGGCGGTCGATCGCGCCCGCACCTGGGCCGCCAGTTCGCGCGGGCGGACGGTGACCGACTTCTCCAAGATCGTCATGCCCCATCCGAAGGGGAACTACACGACGCCGGTCCGGACTCCCTGGGCCTCGGTGCCGCTCTCCGACAAGATCTCGCTCCTGCGCGAGGAGTGTGCGCGGGTGGGCGGCGATCCGCGGATCGTCCAGCGCGACGTGTCGATCTCCTACGTCCACCGCGAGACCCTCTACCTGACGAACGATGGGGGACGGGTCGAACAGAGCTTCGATCACATCGTTCCTTCGATCGCGGTCACGGCACACGCGGACGGACAGACGCTGTCCCGCTCGCTCGGGGGACGCGGGTACTGCCGACAGGGCGGATACGAGGTGGTGTCGGAGTGCGGGCTCGACACGATCGGGCCCGAGCTGAGAGACGAAGTACTCGAGCTCCTCTCCGCGCCGGACTGTCCGACGGGGAACATGGATGTCGTCCTCGATCCGGATCAGGTCATCCTCCAGGTCCACGAGTCGATCGGCCATCCGCTCGAGCTCGACCGGATCCTCGGCGACGAACGGAACTACGCGGGCCGGAGCTTCGTCACGCCGGACATGTTCGGCAGCTACCGCTACGGCTCGGATCTCCTCAACATCACGTACGACCCGACCCGGACCGAGGAGTTCGCGAGCTACGGGTTCGACGACGAAGGGCTCACCGCGACGCGGGAGTTCCTCATCCGGAACGGGATCCTGGAGCGCGCGCTGGGTGGACACATCTCGCAGCAGCGCGCCGGCGTTCCCGGCGTCGCCTGCTCGCGCGCGAACGGCTGGACCCGTCCCCCGATCGACCGGATGGCGAACGTCAACCTCGAGCCGGGTGACGCGACGCTGGGCGAGATGATCGCTCGCGTCGAGGACGGCGTGTACATGAAGACGAATACGAGCTGGTCGATCGACGACTCGAGGAACAAGTTCCAGTTCGGGTGCGAGTGGGGGAGAAGGATCGAGAACGGGAAGCTCACCCATCTCGTCCGGAAGCCGAACTACCGCGGCATCTCCGCCACCTTCTGGCGGAGCCTGGCGGCGGTCGGCAACGAGTCGACGTTCATGGTGCTCGGGACGCCGAACTGCGGAAAGGGCGAGCCGAGCCAGACTGCGCGTGCGGGACACGCCGCGCCCACCTGCCTCTTCACCAACGTCGACGTCTTCGGGGGGGAGTGAGATGAAGGAACAGTTCTTCGACCTCGTCGACCGTCGATCGAAGGAGCTCCAGAAGGACGAGGTGCTCCTCGCGAACCTCGACCAGGAGACCTCGGACTTCGTCCGCTGGAACGGGGGACGGATCCGCCAGTGCGGCACGGTGGACCAGGCGTACATGAACCTCAACCTGATCCGCGGAGATCGGTCCTGCGCCACGATCGTCTCGATCACGGGCGACGTGGAGGCGGACGACGCGCGCTGCCGGGCGGCGATCGACACTCTCCGGGAGCGGCTCGGCGTCGTGCCCGCGGACCCGTTCGTTCTCTACTCGGAGGAAGTGCACTCGACGGACCGGTCCGACGAGAACCGTCTACCCGATCCCGATACCGTGCTCCGCGACGTCGAAGAGACCGCGGCCGGACTCGACTTCGTCGGATCCCTCGCGTGCGGGCCGATGCGGTTCGGATTCGCGAACTCGCTCGGCCAGCGGAACTGGGAGGAACGTCACAGCTTCCTCCTCGACTGGAGTCTCTTCCACGTCGAGGACCGGGCCGTGAAGGCGTCCTACTCCGGCTTCGAGTGGGACTCGGCGCGGTTTCGCCAGATCATGGAGTCGACGCGCGCGCAGCTCGAGATCATGAAGCGGGAGCCGCGTACCGTGGCTCCCGGTAAGTACCGCGTCTACCTCGCGCCCGCCGCCGTGCAGGAGTTCCTCGACACGATGAGCTGGGGGGCCTTCGGTCTCCGCGCGCATCGCACGAAGCAGTCGAACCTGCTGAGGCTGAGTGAGGGCGAGCTGTCCCTCGATCCGCGGGTCACGCTTCGGGAGAACACGCGGGGCGGGATCGCTCCGGGCTTCCAGAGCGAGGGGTATCTCCGGCCGGACGAGGTCGTGTTGGTCGAGGACGGGAAGTTCAGGGACCCGCTCGTGTCGCCGCGCTCCTCCAAGGAGTTCGGTGCCGCCGTGAACGCCGGAGCATGGGAGTCGCCGATCTCGCTCGACCTCGCCCCCGGCGGATTGGCTCCGTCGGACGTCCTTCGGGAGCTCGGTACCGGGCTCTACGTGAACAATCTCTGGTACATGAACTTCTCCGACCGGACGGCCTGCCGGATGACCGGGATGACCCGGTTCGCGACCTTCTGGGTCGAGGACGGCGAGATCGTCGCACCGGTGAAGGTGATGCGATTCGACGAGTCGGCCTACCGGGTGCTCGGGTCCGAGCTCCAGGACCTGACCTCGGAGCCCGAGTTCCTGGTCGTCTCCGATACCTACGGGGGACGGTCCTCCGGCAGTCATCGGGTGCCTGGTATCTTGTTGCGGAACTTCGAGTTCACGCTCTGAGTCTCGAACGGGCTTGATCTCTCGGGAGGGTTTCCTCCATCTATCTTGGACTGTTGCCGAAAGTAGGGTGAACGAGGAGGAGCCATGGCGGCCAAGGGTGATCGCATCCACATCAAGATGAAGAGTACGGAGAGCCCGTACCAGTACCACACCGAGAAGAACAAGCGGAAGCATCCGGACCGGATGCAGCTCCGGAAGTACGATCCGGTGATCCGCAAGCACGTCCTCTTCAAGGAAGAGAAGTAGGCTTCTTCCGGTTCCGCGTGCGCGCCCAAGCCTCTGGGAGCCGGGCGCGCGAATGAGTATTGCGAGACGACGGCCCTGCCTGGGGTCGTCGTTCTCTTTCCCCCGAGTTCCGTTGGCGAAGACGAAGCTCCCCGCCGAGCGCGCCGGCGTTACTGCCGTGTGCCGGGCGCACAGCACACTGTCCGAAGGTTGCTGCTTTCACGCTTTCTGTTCGCCCGGGGACTCGTGTATGGTGCCCTCATACCCCTTCCGGAACGTGGTGTCCTTCCTCTCCACCACGACCCGCAGACACAAGAACCACGGGCACCTCGCGACCGATGTGCCGTGTTGCTCGTGCGCTGCGTCGCGGAGACCCTGTTTCGCTTGACCGCTCTCTGTCGGGATCCACAACGGTTGGTCTAAAACCCATCGAGGTAGTCAATGCGAGTTACGAAACTGCGCGATTCGCTCGGGCTGAGTCCCGTCTTCGTTCTCTCCACTCTCCTCGCGGTCACTTCGTTCCCCGCGGTTGCGGGGCAGAACGCCGACGGATACCTACTCCTCCATACCGACGACTCTGTCGTCTACACTTCGGACGGTCCAAGTGCCTACTGTGATCTGCTCGGATCGGTGTGCACGGCCGACCCGGACTGTACAGACGACCACTTCGATTGCGCCCAGACGCTCGTCGGCCTGAACCCGACCTCGAATCGAGGCACCGACGTCAGCGTCTTCTGGGCCATTGCCGCGTTTCCGCCTTCATCCTGTCCGCGCGTCTCTGCTGTCCAGTTCGGGCTCTCGTGGCCCGTGGATCAGACTCCGGTCTTCGTCGGCCACGGCAAATGTGGAGCCTTCGAGGTGTTCTCCGACGGATGGCCCGAGTACCTGGGTTCGGGTACGGCGGTCACGTTCGAGCAGCCTGTCGCGCGAACGGGGTTTCCGGTCTACTGGTTCGCGGCCTACTCCTACTACGGCGGCGAGATGGCCATTCAGATCGCCGACTTTCCAGCCGGAGCGGACGGGGCCGCGTTCGCGGACGACTCCATCCCGGCCGTTCTCGATGAGATCCCGCTCCAGAACCGCGGCTCGATGGGACTCAACGGCGCGTCCGGTAGCAATCCATATCGGATCCCCGAGGTGGTGGGGGCGTGCTGCCTCTCGAGTGGCGACTGCGTTCTCGAATCGGTGGACGGTTGTGAGGCGGACGACGGCGCCTATCAGGGTGACGGTACGGGGTGCGACCCGAACCCGTGCAACCCCACGCCGACGGTGGGTACGACCTGGGGCACGCTGAAGAGCAGCTTCCGAGAGTAGGTGGCTGAACCCAGGGAGGCGGCCGGATTGGGTCGCCTCCTGGTGGCCTCTCACCGCTGGCGGACTGTGATCACGGAACGTGAAGGATGGCGTGGGCGACCGCCATGTAGAGCAGGATCCCCGACACGTCGACCATCGATGCGACGAACGGCGACGATGCGATCGCCGGATCGATTCCCGCCTTCTTGAGGAGCAGCGGCAGCATCGAGCCGAGGAGCGCTCCCCACGTGCAGACGCAGATGAGGGTGATCGCGACGATCCACGCGACGCGGTCGCCCGTGTCCCAGAGGAGTGCCCGCGCGAAGCCCAGGGTCGCGAGTACGAAGCCGAGGGAGAGCCCCATCCCGATCTCCCGGCCGGCGACGCGGATGGCGTTCCCGACCCGCACTTCGCCCGTGGCGAGTGCGCGGGTGACGAGAGTGGCCGACTGCGCGCCCGAGTTTCCTCCCGAGGCGATCACGAGCGGCACGAAGAGGATCAGGTTGAGCGTGTGCGTCAGCATGTCGGACGAGTGCTGGAGCACGGTACCGGTGAACATGGTGACGAAGAAGAGGAGGCAGAGCCACATCCCCCGCTTCCACGCCATCTCCCAGAAGCCGGTCGAGAAGTAGGGGTTGTCGAGTGGCTCGACGGCGCCGAGTCGATGGGCGTCCTCGGTACCTTCTTCGATCAGGATGTCGACCATGTCGTCGACCGTGATGATGCCGGCGAGGGCGCCGCTCCGCTCGAGCACGGGGACGGCGATGAGGTCGTACTTCGAGACGACGCGAGCCACCTCCTCCTGATCCGTGTCGACGTAGACCTTGGGCGGGTCCGTGTCCATGAGGTCCGCGATCTTCGCGTCCGGTTCGGCCGCCAGCACTTCCATGAGCGTGACACGCCCACGAAGGATCTGCGCCTCGTCGACCACGTAGAGGGAGTGCATGCTCCACTCTTCGCGCGCTCCGGCCCGCGCGCGTTCGATCGCCGTCGCAGCCGTTCCTTCGATCGGAACGGTCACGAAGTGCGGCGTCATGAGACGTCCGGCTGTTTCCTCTTCGTGTGCGAGGAGCGCTTCGGTCTCCTCGCGGTCCTCCTTCTCCATCTGGGAGAGGACCTGCGCCTGCTCGTCGTCCTCGAACTCCGCGAGAAGCTCGGCGCCGTCGTCCGGATCCATCTCCTCCAGGATGTCCGCGACGAGTTCCGAGGGCAGCTGCCGGAGGAGCTCGTACGCGGTGGACGCCTCCATGAACGCGGTCAGCGTCGCCGTGTCGGCGGGTGGGAGGTTCGTGAAGAGGGTCAGGATCTCCTCGTCCTCGAGGGCCGAGATGAGATCGACGCCGTCGGCCGGATGGAGCTCCTCGAACAGCCCGGCCGCGGATGCCGGGTCTACGCCGATGGCTTCCCGGAGGTCGGGGAGGAGGAGCTGGACGGTCGCCAGCCGGCTCTCACCGTTGGTCTCGGTCACGTTCGTTCCTCCGAAGCTCCAGGGATCGACTGGACGCGACTCGGCCGATTGCGGTCAGCGCGGTGATGGGCGAGGGCCGCCGCGATTTGGTCGGCTCGGATCACGAAGGGGGATCCTAGCCGTTCCGCTTGCGGATGTCGCGTGAGGTGTGGGGGTGGAAACGAGGAAGGAGCGCCGGTCACCCGACACTCCTTCGCTCGCTCATGCCTGACGGATCGGGGCGACGGGGCGCGGCTGTGCGGGCGCGTCCCGTCAGGATCCGACTAGCGCTTTTCGACCGGTACGTACTCCGCGGCCACGGGGCCGGTGTAGATCGCCCGAGGGCGGAAGATCCGGTTCGTCTCGAGGTACTCGAGAGCGCGCGCGGTCCATCCGCTCACCCGGCTCACGGCGAAGATCGGCGTGAACATGGCGGTCTCGATGCCCATCGCGCGGTAGACGATGCCCGAGTAGTAGTCGACGTTCGGGAAGATCTTCTTCTCGGCGCCGAGCTGGTCCGTGACGATCTTCTCGAGCTTCACCGCGATCTTGTAGATCTCGGCGACTTCCGGATGATCCTCACAGAGCGCGGCGGCGAGCGGTCCCAGGATCCGGGCGCGCGGGTCGTAGGCCTTGTAGACCCGGTGACCCATACCCATGATCTTCCGCTTCTCGGCCCGGGCCTTCTCGTACCAGGCTTCGACGTTCCCTTCGCTGCCGATCTCCTCGAGCGTGTAGAGGACCTGCTCGTTCGCGCCGCCGTGGAGCGGGCCCTTGAGGCTCGCGATACCGGCGACGACGGAACCGTACATGTCCGAGAGCGAGGAGTTGCAGACCATGGTCGTGAAGGTGGACGCGTTCATCCCGTGATCCGCGTGGAGGATCAGGTTGATGTCCATGAGCCGTGCGTTGAGTTCGTCCGGCTCCTTCCCCGTCATGGTGTAGAGCAGCGTCTGGGCGAGGGTGTGTTCCTTCTTCGGCGGAACGGGCTCCTCTCCCTTACGCAGGCGGGCGACGGCGCCGGCCAGGGCGGGGAAGAGGCCGATCAGCTTGATCGAAACCTCTCGCTCGGCTTCGACCGATGTGTCGTCGGCCGTGCCGTCGAGGTTTCCGAGGAAGGACACCGCGGTCCGGAGCGCCGACATCGGATGGGTATCCTTGATCGGCATCTCTTTCAGGACCTGGATCACGCTCGCCGGAACGTTTCGGTAATCCTTCAGCTTCTTGTCGAACGCAGCGAGTTCGCTGCTCGTGGGGAGCTTGCCGTAGAGGAGAAGGTACGACGTCTCTTCGAACGTCGAGTACTGAGCGAGATCGAAGATCTCGAAACCGCGGTACACCAACCAGCCTTTGGTTCCGTTCACGTAGCCGATCTTCGTGTCGGTGGCGATCGCACCTTCCAGGCCACGACCGACCGCACAGTCGACCGGGAACTCGACCGTACCGGTGAACTTGGGTTCGGGCTCTTCACTCGTCTCTTGGCGGGCCTTCTCCGCCGCGGCTCTGACTAGATCACGGATCTCTTGCATGGCGTGGTCCCTCCAGGGCTTGAGCAGAAACCTCAGACTAAGGGGTAGGATAGTGTCTGTCCAGGTACGCTGATGTTGGAAACATCATCATTCGGGAATCCCTTATGATAACGGACCGCCGTCGGAAGGGGCGTCGCCCCAGGAAGATGTCCGGCGGGAGCCGCCGCGCTCTCTACCGTCCGGCCAATCTCGGTGCTAGGCTTCGGCGCCATGGATCTATTCAGCCGACGCACAGCGGGACTGCTCCTCCATCCGACTTCGCTCCCGGGGCCGCACGGAGCAGGGGACCTGGGTCCCGATGCCCACCTCTTCCTCGAGTTCCTGGCCGCGGCCCGTCTCGGCTCGTGGCAGATGCTCCCGATCGGGCCTCCGGGGCGGTCCTCGTCCCCCTATGACGCTACATCCGCGTTTGCCGGAAGTCCGGCCCTCATCTCGCTCGTCTCCCTCTGCGACGATGGGCTCCTCCGTCCCGACGAGATTCCGCCCTTCGGCGCGGGCCGGCGCGCCAAGAGGAAGGATGACGGTGAGCGCGTCGACCTCCGGAGCGTGTGGGCGTACCGGCTTCCCCGGCTCCGCCTCGCCTTCGAGAGGGCCTGGGCCTCGCCTCGCTGGCGCCACCGGATCGAGACGTTCCGGGAGGCGGAGGGCCACTGGGCCGAAGATCACGCGCTCTTCGCCGCGCTCAAGGACGTCCATCGCGGGCGGAGCTGGACCCGTTGGGACGAGGGGCTCCGCTCACGCAAGGCGGCCTCGCTGAAGGAAGCGCGGAAGACGCACCTGGACCGGATCTGGTTCCACCTCTTCCTGCAGCTCGTCTTCGACCGTCAGTGGAAGGAGCTGCGGAAGGCCGCGCGGGAACGGGAGGTGCTCCTCATCGGCGACGTCCCGATCTACGTCGCGCTCGAGAGCGCCGACGTCTGGTCCCATCCGAGGCTCTTCGACCTCGGGAAGAACGAGCGCCCGAAGACCGTCGCGGGCGTTCCGCCGGACTACTTCAACCGGAACGGGCAGCTCTGGGGCAACCCGACCTACCTCTGGGAGCGGCACGCGAAGCAGGACTTCTCCTGGTGGGTCTCGCGGTTCGAACGCACGCTCTCACTCTTCGACAACGTCCGTCTCGACCACTTCATCGGCTTCCACCGCGGTTGGGTCGTCCCCGCGAGTGCGAAGACCGCGCGGCGCGGCCGTTGGCGCCCCGGCCCTGGGCATGCGCTCTTCGCGGCCCTGGAGCGGAAGCTGGGGCCGACCCGTCTCATCGCGGAAGACCTCGGACTCGTCACGCCCGAAGTCGAACGGCTGCGGGACGACTGCGGATTCCCCGGGATGCGGCTCCTCCAGTTCGCGTGGGATGGAAAGCCGACCAACCTGAACCTCCCGCACAACCTGCCCCGCGAGTGCGTCCTCTACACCGGCACGCACGACAACAAGACGATGATGGAGTGGTTCGAACAGGACGCTCCGGACAACGAGCGGCACAAGATCCGCGACATCCGGAGCGAGAGGCGAACGGCGCTGGCCTATCTCGACTCCGACGGCGAGTCGTTCCACTGGGATCTCATTCGCGCGGCGTATGCGTCGGTCGCGAACACGCTCGTGCTCCCGGTGCAGGATGTTCTCGGCCTCGGGAAGGCGGCGCGGATGAACCGGCCCGGGACGTCGCGCGACAACTGGAACTGGCGGATGTCGGGCGACGCGCTCCATCCAGGTGACGCGCGCCGTCTCGCGGAGTTTGCGGCGCTCTACGACCGGACGCCGATCCCGCTTCGGTCCCGGTCCCAGTCGGGGCGGAAGTGACCGCCTCGGGCGGAGACGCCACGAAAGGGCTGGTCGTCGTCCACTACGCGGAACTCGGGACGAAGGGGAAGAACCGCAGCTTCTTCGTCGGCGTGCTTCGGCGGAATCTGCGCCGGGCGCTGGTCGGGCTTCCCATCGCGAACGTGCAGAGCCGGCACGCGCGGATCTTCGTCGAACTGGCCGCGCCCCTGGACGATGACCTCCGGAGCGAGCTGAGCGCGCGTCTCGGAGCGGTGATGGGAATCGCCACCTTCTCGTTCGCGGAACGGATTCCGGGACGTCCTCTCGATCGACTGGAGCAGGAGGCGTGTCGGCTCGTCGAGCGCGCACTCGCCGGGGGAGCCGCCATCCGCACTTTCGCCGTCGATACGAGGCGCGGGGACAAGTCCTTTCCGATCCCGTCTCCCGAGATCAACCGGCGGATCGGAGCGGCGATCGGCGCGCGCACGGGCCTCGGAGTCGATATCCGCAATGCCGATCTCACCGTCGGCGTCGAGGTGCTCCCGGACAGCATCCTCCTCTACGGCGAACGGGAGGAAGGGCAGCGGGGGCTGCCGGTCGGCGCGTCCGCGCGCGTGGTGTCGCTCCTCAGCTCCGGCATCGACAGCCCGGTGGCGTCGTACCGGATCCTCGCGCGGGGCTGCCGCGTGATCTATGTCCACTTTCACAGCATGCCGTATACGAAGCGGGCGTCGGTCGACCTGACGCTCGATCTCGTACGGCAGCTCGCGCCCTATCAGCCCAAGTCCGAGCTCTACCTGGTTCCGCTCGCGGAGATCCAACGCAAGATCGCGGTCGAGGCGCAGAGTTCGATCCGAGTCGTCCTCTACCGGAGGTGGATGATCCGGTTGGCGGAGAAGGTCGCGGCCAAGGTCGGCGCGCGCGCCCTCGTGACGGGGGACTCGATCGGTCAGGTCGCGAGCCAGACGGTGGAGAACCTCTCCGTGACCCAGGGGGCGGCCACCCTTCCGATCCTGCGGCCGCTCGTGGCGACGGGGAAGGAAGAGATCATCCGGATGGCGAGACGGATCGGGACCTATGACATCTCCACCCAGCCCTACGAGGACTGCTGCGCGTTCCTCATGCCGCAGAATCCCGAGACGCACGTTCGTCCCGAGGACGTCGCACGTGCGGAAGACGCGCTTGGACCGATGGACGATCTCGTGTGGGACGCGCTCGGCCGCGCGGAGCGGCACGTGATCCCGTGCGTCCCGGAGCGGAAGGGTCCGTAGGGCTTCGGCTCAGCGGTTCCGGAGTGCGTGGCCGATCATCTTGTAGAGGATTCGCGCGCCCACGTTCGCGTCCCACTCGGAGTCGCCTTCGGGTGACGGCGCGACTTCACAGAGATCGAAGCCGATGATCCGCCTTCCGGAGTTCGTCACTTCGGCGATCAGGCTCGACGCCTGGAAGAACGAGAGTCCTCCCGGCACGGGAGTCCCTGTGTTCGGGCAGAGGGACGGATCGAGGCCGTCGATGTCGAACGACACGTAGACCTGCTCCGGAAGGGTGTCCACGATCGCCTTCCGGATGTCGCTCCAGGTGACGCCGTCGGCGAGACGGCTCTGGATCTCGAGGTCGAAGTACGTACGGATCCGGTCCGGGGCGCCCTCGATCTGCGCGACCTCGTTGTTCCCGAGGTCGCGGATGCCGACCTGGACGAGCTTCGTCACTTCGGGAATCCGGGCCAGGACGTTGTGGAAGATCGACGCGTGGGACCACTCGAACCCCATGAAAGCGGGCCGGAGGTCCGCGTGGGCGTCGATCTGGAGGACGCCGAACTCACCATGCGCGCGGGCCGCACTCTCCATGGCACCGAAAGGAGAGGAGTGATCGCCTCCCACGAGCCCGACCAACTTCCCTTTCACGCGCCACGCGTCACACTCCCGGGCGACGTACTCGTTGAGCCAGGACCCGAGTTCGTTCACGCGGGCGAGCCGTTCCGCCAGCTTCGTGCCGGGCTCGGACTCGGGGAGCCCGGCCCCATCCGTGTCGCGGAGGATCTTCTTCACGAGACGCCGGGCCTCTTCGCTCTGGCTCTCCACTTCGGGCGGTGAGGGAAGGAGGTGGATGCCACGCTCGTAGAACCGGCCGTTCTCGAGATCGAACAGGTCGACCTGCTGGCTCGCGGTCCGGATCGCCTCGGGGCCGTGGTGCGCGCCGGAACCGTAGGAGACCGTGGCCTCCCAGGGGATGGCGAGGAGGACGACGTCCGCCTCCTCCGCGGTGTGCGGAAGCCCGAAGATGCCGTCGCCGGTCCCTGGCGCGTCTGGGTCGAACGGAATGCCGGTCACGAAGAGTCTCCTGGTCGAAGTGTGGCGGCCCACGGCCGGGTGAGAGCGTAGCTTCCCGGTCCCGCGCCGGGGAGATGGCAATTTCGCGGGTGAAACCGGCCCCGATTCCCGGCAGAATCCCCCGAATGGAACGCATACTCTTCGAAACCGAACCGTCCCGCTACAAGCACTGGCAGCTCTCCTTCGAGGGGAACGTGGCCACCCTCCGGATGAACGTCCAGGAGGATCAGCCGCTCCATCCGGGCTACGTGCTGAAACTCAACTCCTACGACCTCGGAGTCGACATCGAGCTGGCCGACGCGATCCAGCGGATCCGCTTCGAGCACCCGGAAGTGAAGGCGCTCCTCGTCGAGAGCGCAAAGGACCGGATCTTCTGCTCGGGCGCCAACATCTTCATGCTCGGCAGCTCGTCCCACGGCTTCAAGGTCAACTTCTGCAAGTACACGAACGAGACACGTCTCTATCTCGAGGAGATGGTGGACGAGATCGGCGTGCGGACGCTCTGCGCGGTGAACGGGATCTGCGCGGGGGGTGGGTACGAGCTGGCGCTCGCCTGCGAGAAGATCTTCCTCGTCGACGACGGCAACGCGGCCGTCTCCCTTCCCGAAACGCCGCTTCTCGGCGTGCTGCCCGGTACGGGCGGACTCACCCGCGTGGTCGACAAACGGAAGGTGCGGCGGGATCTCGCCGACGTCTTCTCCACCGTGGCGGAGGGGATCCGCGGCGAACGCGCCGCGAAGTGGAATCTGGTCGACGAGGTCCATCCGCGCAGCAAGTTCGATGCATCGGTGAAGAGCGCGGTGGAGTCGCTCGCGGCCGGGTCGTCGCGAGACGACTCCGGGGCGCCGATCGCGATCGCGCCGCTGGGCGGGAACTACACGGATGATGCGATCGAACACCGGTTCGTCCGGGTCGAGATCGACCACGAGCAGCGGGTCGCGACGCTCGTCATGCAGGGGCCGCCTGAGGGCGAGCCGCTGGACGCCGCGGGCATGCGCGCGAAGGGGAACGACCTCTGGGCGTGGCGCGCGTTCCGGGAACTCGACGATGCCCTCCTCCACCTTCGCTTCAACTTCCCGGAGGTCGGCCTCCTCCTCGTCGAGACGGAGGGCGACTCCGACCGGGTGCGCGCGATCGACGACGCCCTTCTCGCCGCGCGCGGCGAGGACTACTTCGTACGCGAGGTCGTCTTCCAGATGGGGCGCGTGCTCCGACGCTACGACATCACGGCCCGGTCACTCTTCGCGGTGATCGAGCCTGGGTCTTGCTTCGCGGGAAGCCTGCTCGAACTCGCGCTCGCCGCGGACCGGAGCTACATGCTGGACGATCCCGATCAGCCGGTGGAGATCTCGCTCAGCGCGATGAACTTCCCGGCCGAGGGCGCTTCCGGTGCCGGTGACGACGGTGCGTTCCGAGGGTTCCTCACCTGGCAGGGCCTGACGCGCCTCGGGACGCGATTCTACGGCGCACCGGGTCGCGCGGAAGAGCTGCGGGGCCAGATCGGCGAGTCGTTCGACCCCGAAGGGGCGGAGGACGCCGGTCTCGTCACGTTCATCCCGGACGACATCGACTGGGAGGACGAGATCCGGATCGCGATCGAGGAGCGCGTGTCGCTCTCGCCCGACGCGCTCACCGGGATGGAGGCCAACCTCCGCTGCCCTGGTCCCGAGACGATGGCGACCAAGATCTTCGGCCGCCTCTCCGCCTGGCAGAACTGGATCTTCACCCGCCCCAACTCGACCGGGGAGAAGGGCGCGCTCACGCTCTACGGCAAGCCCGCGCGGGCGGAGTTCGACTGGAAGCGGACGTAGGACCGCGATCGTGGGGCGGGCCGCGAGGGCGGGCCGCGCCCTCACGGTCGGTGTCTGGGTTCTACTGGATCGTGATCCGGAACGTCCGCAGCGTCTGCTCGATGGAATCGGAGAGCTTCACGTCGAACTCGTCCGAGCCGGTGAATCCCCAATCCGGCACGTACCGGATCCGGAAGAATCCGTCCGTCTCCTCCAAGTTCCCACCTACGATCGAGATCGTTCCGTGCTCGGGGTAGCGTGACGAGGTCACGTTGTACGGGCCGGGGCCGTCGGGGTCCGAGTATCCGAGAGTCCACTCCGCTTTGGAATTGCGAGGGATGAACAGATCCTGGGGCTGATCGACGATCGGGAGCTGGTTGTCGGAGAGTGTGATGACCAGAACCGCATACATGTTGGATCCGGACGACCCTCCGTTGCCACCCAGTTCGACACGACCGGGCCCGTCGAAGAACTTGCGCCGCACGTCGCGGCCACTCTGTTCTTCCGGCGGGGTGGAGGTGTCGACGAAGTCGGCTACGGAAGACCAGCCCCGAACGGGACGCAGCCACCGCTCGTGCAGTGTGGCGTTGATCGGGGAGTAGATCACGTAGACGTATCCCGCCTCCTCCAAGTCGAAGCTCAGGAAGTCCGAGTCGGATGCGTCCGATCGCTTGTCGTCGTTCGCGGTCTGAATCAGCGTTCGCTCCACGAAGTGGCCCGGAGCCTCGGTGTAGGTGTAGGAGCGATCCGTGTACACCGGGCGGCCGACGGCCATCGTCGTCACTCGGTAGGTTTCTCCGCTGGCCACGACCAGATCCGAGATGGGGAATTCGCTCGGCTCGTCGTCATCGGCTCTGGGGACGGTCGCGAAGAGGAGGCCCGGGCCTCCGTCGTCGTACTCCCTGCGGCCGTAGTCGCGCCACGTCACGGTGCCGTCGCCGTTGTCGACCGCGGTGAGGCATCCGAAGTTCTTGAACATCTCGGAGTGGAAGATCCCTTCCTTCTGCCACTCAAGGAGGTCACTCGACCTCGCTGATCCCAGGTGTTCCTTCTCCGTGTTGGTGTAGACCATGAGCCAGCCCGTCTGGTCTTTGATGACCTGGGCCTGATGGACGGATCCATCTTCCCAACTCTCCGTCGGCTCGAGGATGGCGCGGTTTCCGTTGTAGGGCGTCAGAGACTTCGGGTTCGTGCCGGTGGCGACGCCGATGGTGCGGGCCTGGTTCCCGCCGCCGTGATAGAACAGGTACCAGGTTCCGTCGACGTCGCGGATGAGACTCGTCGGCCAGATTTCGCCCCGGTCACCGGAACCGGTGGGTCCCTGGTCGAGCCCGGTCGAACCCCGTTCGGTCCAGCGGATGCCGTCGGCCGATGTCATCCACTGGATCTCGCAGTCGATGCCGTCGTAGTTGGCGAAGAGGAGGATCCACTCTCCGTCGTACTTCGCGAGCGACCCGTCAGGATTGATACCGAGCGCGGGCGACATCGCGCCGTAGTCGTCGCCCTGCCGTTGTCCCTCGAACTCGATCACGGTTTCGTCGATGTGCTGCGTCCAGTTCGTGAGCCCGTCGGGACTGGTCGCGATACTGAGGCGTCTCTGTCCCTCGTCCGAGCTGCTCGTTTCTCCCATTCCCTCGAAGATCGAGTAGAAGAGCCCGTTCTCGGACACGACCTGGTCCGAGAGGACATGGACCTGCCAGGGGAGGTCGGGATCTCGTTCGGGGTGGCCTGAGCCTTCTTCGAAGGTCCAGTTCGAGGCGTCCCGAGTGAAGAAGGCGGGGACGGCGGTTGGGTCGGATGCTTGGACCGAGGATGCCATGAGAATCGTCGCGAGGGTGCCTAGCCAGTAGCTGCCGTTGGTCATCGTTGAGGTGAGTTCCTTCTCGGGTGGCGATCCGGAATCCCTCCAGACTCCCCGCGACCCGTGATGCGCCCCGTCCGCGCCCCTCGGAACAACCGGACGATTGTTCACCTAGGACGCGATTCCGTATCTGGCGGAGTGGATCACCTTGGGGTTTCCCAAACCAGTGATTTTTCTCTAAAGCGTTGTTTCGGGGTCTATTGGTCGGAACTTGGCCGAGGCGACGCGTCTGGCGGATACAACTCAGTCGATTCGAGTTCGTCCGGCGGTGCGTCCGATCGGAAGGGGCCGAAGAGTTGCTGGCTTCCGGTCCACCACCCCTCGGTGCGCCTGAACTCGTCCGGTCGCTCGACGAGGGAGTAGACGGACCCGACGTCGTGACAACAGCCCCTCGGCTTCACTGCCGAGTGCGACGGGCGGGAACCGTCGTGAGCCGAGGGCGATCTGTTTCAGTAGTGTGGCGGTGGGTCGTCGACCGGGGCTTCGTCACCGGCTGCCGCGCGCGAGAGAGACTCGATCCGGTCCTGCTGTCGGCGGGAGAGCTTCTCCAACCGGTCGAGTTCCGTCCGCATTTCGTAGACGGCGCGATCGAGTTCTCGAAGGAGCTGCTCCTGATGGGACGAGATCTCCTCCAGCTGTGTCACCCGCGTTTCCAGATCGTCTTTCGTGCTCATCGACTCTCCCCGGCGAGCGCCGTTTGGGAACCGCCGTGCTTCGCCGGACCGCTCTCGGTGTCCGCTGCGATCTGGCCGTTCCGCTCTTCTAGGAACATCCGTTCGCACCGCCCGATTCCCCTGGCGGGACGGTCTCGATTCCCCGACAATACGCCTTCGTAAGGACGACCATACCGCGGCCTGAGGGAATCGGGCCCGCCAGCGAAACCTCGCGGGGCGAAATCCGCACGCCCCCGGCTCGGGCGGAACACGCTCCCGAGGCGATTCGACGTACGGAGAAGACAGTGAGCACAGTCGACCACTACGACAAGATCCCGAACAACGTAAACCTCCAGCGGGACCGGAAGCTCCAGCGCGCCCTCGAGAAGTGGCAGCCGAACTTCCTCAACTGGTGGGTCAACATGGGCCCCGAGGGCTTCCAGCTGGACGACATCTATCTCCGCACGGCGATCTCCGCGGACTCGGACGGCTGGGCGCACTTCGACTACGTGAAGATGCCCGATTACCGCTGGGGCATCTTCCTCGCGGATCCGGTCGAGGGACGGACCATCGGCTTCGGTGACGTCGCGGACGAGCCTGCCTGGCAGCAGGTGCCGGGCGAGCACCGGAACGCACTCAAGCGGCTCATCGTCACGCAGGGGGACACGGAGCCCGCGTCCGTCGAACAGCAGCGTCTGCTCGGTCACACCTGCCCGTCGCTCTACGACCTCCGGAACCTGTTCCAGGTGAACGTGGAAGAAGGCCGTCACCTCTGGGCGATGGTCTACCTCCTCCACAACTACTTCGGACGGGACGGGAGGGAGGAGGCCGAAGCGCTCCTCTTCCGGAACAGCGGCAATCCGGACAAGCCGCGCATCCTCTCCGCGTTCAACGAGCCGATCTCGGACTGGCTCCACTTCTTCATGTTCACCTACTTCACGGACCGGGACGGCAAGTTCCAGCTCCTCTCTCTCGCCGAGTCCGGGTTCGACCCGCTCGCGCGGACCACCCGCTTCATGCTGACCGAGGAAGCGCACCACATGTTCGTGGGCGAGACGGGCGTCCTCCGCGTCGTCCAGCGGGCCTGTGAACTCATGAAGGAGTCCAAGACCGAAGACGTGCGTGCGCTCGGCGGCATCGACCTCCCGCTCGTGCAGCGCTATCTCAACTTCTGGTTCTCGACCTCGCTCGACCTCTTCGGCGGCGAGGTCTCCAGCAATGCGGCCGCGTACTTCGGCGCCGGGCTCAAGGGCCGCGCCTACGAAATGAAGAAGTACGAGAACCACGTCATCCTGGAAGACATGTACGTGGTGCCGAAGCCGGGTACGGACGACATCGTGGACGAGCACGTTCCGATGCGGAACGCGCTCAACACCGTCCTTCGCGACAGCTATGCCGAGGACTGCCAGCGCGGCGTCGACAAGTGGAACCGGGCGATCGAGTCCGCGGGGATCGACTTCACGCTCACGCTGCCTTCCGTCGGATTCAACCGGAAGATCGGTGTCTTCCAGGACATGCCGATCGCACCGGACGGAAGGATCCTCTCGCGTCAGGACTACGACGCGAGAAAGAGCGGCTGGCTGCCGTCGGATGCCGACCAGCAGTACGTCGCGTCGCTCATGGCGCCGGTGATGGAAGTCGGGAAGATGGCGAACTGGCTCGCTCCGCCCTCCAAGGGGATCAAGGGGAAGCCGATCGACTTCGAGTACGTTCGTCGGTACGCGGGGGAGAAGGCCTGATCACCGCCGCTACGCCGGCTTTCCGGGCAGCTCGCGTCCTTCGATCTCGACGAAGTGCCGCCGGATCTCCTCCGGCACCGGCATCGACGTTTCGGTTTCGTAGTCGAATGTCACGGCGACGGTCCTGGCTTCGGCCACGAGGCGGCCCGTCGTCGTCTCGGTGAGCCGGTAGCTCATGCCGAAGGAACTCCGGCTGATCCAGTCCGTGCGGAGTTCGACGCGCACGACTTCACCGAGCTTCACGGGACTCCGGAGGTCGAGTTCGATCCGTGCCATCACGAACGGGACGGTCGAGTAGCCGGTGGTCCAGAACCGACGCCAGTACTCCTGCCGGGCCACTTCGAGGTAGGTCACGTAGACCGCGTTGTTCACGTGTCCCATCGCGTCCGTGTCGCGGAAGCGGGGCTCGATGTCCACGTGGAGGGGGAAGTGGTCGCTCATCTCGTCTCCTCGTAGGTCGGGAACCGGCCGCGTGTCGCACATTGGTCCGTGCTCGGGATTGTGCTCCGGACCCTGTTCGCCACCAGACTCGGCATTGCGCTTCGGACCCTGCTTGGCACTGCGCTCTGCGCTACACGCCGCTGATGATTCCGAGCCGCCTGCCGACTCGGGTGAATGCGTCGATTGCCCGGTCCAGGTCCTCGCGGGAGTGGGCGGCCGACATCTGCGTCCGGATCCGGTCCTGTCCGACGGGGACGACCGGGTAGCTGAATCCGATCACGTAGATCCCTTCCGTGAGCATCGCCTCCGCCATGGCCTGCGTCTTCCCGGCGTCGCCGATCAGGATCGGGACGATCGGGGTGTCGCCCGCCGGCATTCGGAATCCCGCGTCGGTGAGTCCACTGCGGAAGTAGGCGGCATTCTCCCGAAGCGTGCGCAGGAGTTCAGGACTCTGGTCGACCAACTCGAACGCGCGGATCGACGCATGTGCGATCGCCGGCATGAGTGCGTTCGAGAAGAGGTAGGGACGGCCGCGCTGCCGGAGGATCTCGACGATCTCGCGACGGCCGGTGACGTAGCCTCCCGAAGCGCCGCCGAGCGCCTTGCCCAGGGTTCCGGTGACGACCGCGATCCGGTCGCGGACGCCCTTCGCTTCTCCCGAGCCGCGGCCCGTCTCACCCAGAACGCCGGTGGCGTGGCAGTCGTCGACGCCGACGATGGCGTCGTAGCGCTCCGCGAGCGCACAGATCTCATCGAGCTTCGCGACGTCTCCGTCCATGGAGAAGACCCCGTCCGTGAAGATGAGTCGGTGACGGGCGCCGGACGCTTCCTTCAGCTGCATCTCGAGGTCGGCCATGTCGGAGTGTGCGTACCGGAAGCGCTGTGCCTTCGAGAGCCGGATCCCGTCGATGATCGAGGCGTGGTTGAGTGCGTCGGAGAGGACCGCGTCCTCCGGGCCGAGGATCGCCTCGAAGAGCGCGCCGTTCGCGTCGAAGCAGGAGCCGAAGAGGATCGTGTCCTCGTAGCCCATGAACCGGGAGATGGCCGCTTCGAGCTGCTTGTGCACGTCCTGTGTTCCGCAGATGAAACGGACGGAGGAGAGGCCGAAGCCCCATCGCTCGAGGCCTGCCTTTGCCGCCTCGATGAGGGCCGGATGGCTCGAGAGACCGAGGTAGTTGTTCGCGCACAGGTTGAGGGCCTCGCCGGAACCCAGTGCGACGTGGGCCGATTGCGGCGAGTGGAGAACACGCTCCGTCTTGTAGGAACTCGCGTCCTTGATCCGGGCGAGTTCGCTCGCGAGATGTGCTTGGAATGCTTGGGACACGCGCGTACGGCCTCCTCGTCGCTCCACCCCTTCCGGGGGTGAAGGACCGGCGACTGTACCAGGCTGGGTGACGTGGGAGAAGCGGGCTCCACCCAAGCGGCGCGGACGGGCTCCTCCCGTGCGGCGGGGATCGGCTCCGCCCGTGGGGCGCGGATCGGCCCTCCCCATGGGCGGGGGAGGGCCGATCGGGGGGCGTCGACTCGAACCACCGGTGTGCGTCGAGCACGCCCCGGCGGGGCGATCGTCGCTTCAATCGAGCCGGACGACCTTCGTGTCGTCCGTCGCCGAGCCTCTGCGCAGACGGACCCAGTACACGCCCGCGGGGACGGAGCGTCCGCTCTCGTCCTCTCCGTTCCACTCCGTGGTCCATGCGCCGGCTTCCGCCGATCCGTCCACGAGCGTGCGGACGCGACGGCCGGTCACGTCGTGCACCGTGAGGAGAACTTCGCCCTGCGACGACAGGCTCCAGGCGATGCGGGTTGCCGCACGGAACGGATTGGGCGAAGGCGCTCCGAGCGCGAGCCCGGACGCGTTGGCGCCTCCGTCACCCTCCGTGTCGTCACCCACGTAGGACGGGACTCCGAACGTACGGAGGTCAGGTTCCGTTTCGCCGTTGGACGAGAGATGGAGCCAGGGGGAAAGGGGGAAGAACGGGTTCCTCGACTCGAACCGCAAACGCCATTTGTAGAGCGTGCCGCTCGCGAGGCCCGGCACGACCTGGCCTTCGAGTACGTAACTGCCTCCGTTCGCCGTCGGAACCGAGGTCCGCCGCCACGCCCCTTCGGACGTGCCGAGTCCGTCGAAGGAACCCGAGGCAGGCTCCACTTCCGTGACGAGACGCGCGACGCCGCGTCCTTCCGGTGTACGGAGCCGTGCGAGGATGCCGAACTCGTCCGGCTCGTTCGAGCGGCCGAGCGGGGCGATCGGCTGCGAGAGGTCGGTCTCCCACTGGCGGGGGAGCCGGGCGAGGCCGCGGCCGCCGTTGCCGTAGTAGAGATAGGCTCGTCCTTCTTCGGCCTGTCCGTTGTTCGCGCGATGGCCTCCGACGATGATGTCGCTCGCACCGTCGCCGTTCACGTCGCCCGCGCAGGCGACGCCCCATCCGTAACGCGAACCGTCGCTCGTTCCCGATCCGTACCAGTCCGCGGCGCCGACCCCGATCCCGTCAGCCGAGCCGAGGTAGACGAACACCGGTGCCTTCCGCTTCGTACGCACTCCCCGGCGCGGTGTCGAGGGGCGCGCCGATGAGTGTCGGCGTATCCGTCGTTGTTGACGTCTCCCGCGGCCGCGACACTCCGGCCGAACCAGGCGCCGAGCTCGTTCCGGCCCGCGGACCACGCCGCGTTCGTCGGGTTTCCGTTGGGTGGCGCGGGGTTCGCGCCGTACCAGACGAACGCGCGACCGCCGTCGACCGCGGGTGCGTCCATTTCCGGTGCGCCGACGACGACGTCGCCGATCCCGTCGCCGTCGATGTCTCCGGCACCGGCGACCGAGTATCGAGGTTGCCGTTCTCCCTCGTTGCTCTCGGCGTACCAGTAGAACGCTCGGCAGCACGCCGGTGGGTGAGCCGAGGTAGACGAACGCTGCACCTTCTCCCACGGTCGGGTGGTCGTATCTCAGTGCACCGACGATGACGTCACTCAGTCCGTCCCCGTTGAAGTCCCCCGCCGACGCGACGGAGACTCCGTAGTACGCGTCCGCGTGGTCACAGTCGTGGAACCAGTTGCAGGGTCGTGGAGAGACCTGCCTCTGTGCCGAGGTAGACGTACGCCGCGCCTTCGTCGGTCTGGCCGTTGTCGTAGCCATAGAGGCACCGGCGATGACGTCGGCGAGGCCGTCCCCGGTGACGTCCCCGGCGGACGATCGAGAATCCGTAGCCCGCCTCCATCTGGCCGCAATACGTCTTCCAGTCCGCCGTGGCGAAGCTCCCGACCGGTCCGCCGGCCGGCGCTCCAGTAGCGGAGCCGTGCCAGAAGGAAGGCGGCTCCTCGCGCGTGGCCAGGTGCGTGTAGTTGTCCGCGCCGATCAGGATGTCTTCGAGGCCGTCCCCGTTGACGTCCCGCGCCCGCGACGGAGCAGCCGAGGACGCGTTCTCCTGGTGCGCCTTCCGCATACCAGGAAGGGATGGCGTTGAGACCGACTTCAGACCCGAGGAAGAGGAAGGCCGCGCCCTCGAAAGCCTCGCCGTTGTCGAACTGCGGGGCGCCCGAGGACGTCGTCGGGCCGTCTCCGTTGATGTCGCCCGCGCCGGCGACGGAGTAGCCGTAGTGGGTGTGGGTCCGGTTCGCCTCGGTGACCCAGCCGGGGGCTGGTCCGGGAATCCGTCTCGAGCCGAAGTAGACGTGAACATCCCTTCGCTCGACTGTCCGTTCGTCGCATACGGCGCGCCGACGACGAGGTCGCTGAATCCGTCGCCGTTCAGGTCTCCCGCCGTGGCGACGGAGGTTCCGAAGGACGCGAAGGCGATGTTGCCTTCCGTCCTCCAGGCGGGTTCCGCGGAGAGGCCGGTGAAGTGACCATAGAAGAGGTAGGCCCTTCTTCTTCGAGATCTCCCGAAGTACTCATCGGCGCCGACGATCACGTCGGCATAGCCGTCGCCGTTCACGTCGCCCGCGGTGCCGAGCGTCGCGCCGAAGTGTGCGTACGTGCTCTCGCCCTCGTACTCCCAGACCGGATCGGCCGTCACGCCGGTGGACGATCCCGGACTCAGAACGCCTTGCCGGTGTAGAGGCCGATGTCGTAGTTCGGCGCGCCGACCAGGACGTCGGCGTAGCCGTCTCCGTCCACGTCGCCCGCGCCCGCGACGCAGTCATGAAGGTGTCGTCGTCGCCGTAAGAGAGGATCCGGTTCGGGCCGGAGAGACCGCTCGCCGTTCCGTGGTAGAGGAAGGCGGCGCCGATCGTGCTCCCGGTGATGTAGTTCGATGCTCCGACGATGGTCCGCGTATCCGTCCGCGTTCGTCGCCGCGGCGGCGGATCCGCAGTAGCAGCCGGCCTGGTTCACCTCGGCCGTCCAGCTCGGCGTGGTGGGGATCCCCGTTGCGGAGCCGTAGAACGCGTAGACCCGCCCTTCGTTCGACTGCCCGTTCGAGTAGCGATACGCGCCGACGGCGATGTCGTCGTAGCCATCGCGGTTCACGTCGCCGAGGTAGGCGACGGAGTCTCCGAAGTAGGCGGATGCCTGGTTCGACTGGTAGTACCAGTCCGCGGTGTGCGCGGGGCCCGAGGCCGAGCCGTAGAAGAGGACCGCGATGCCCTCCGCGAACTCGCCGAGGTCGAAGTGAGGGGCGCCGACGAGGATGTCGTCGTATCCGTCTCCGTTCACGTCTCCCGCCGTCGAGATCGAGTACCCGAGCCAGGCGTTGGCGAGGTCGGTTCGATCGCCCAGGCGGGGCCGTCGCGGGGCCGTCGGGGCCGCCGTAAGAGAGGTAGACCGCGCCTTCTTCCACCGAACCGCCGTCGTACCGTGGCGTCCCGACCAGGAGGTCGCTGTATCCATCGCCGTTCACGTCTCCTGCCGTCGCGACAGTCCAGCCGACGCTGGCTCCCGTGTAGTTGGACTCCACGTCCAGTCGGGCGTGGTGAGGACCAGGTCGACGAGGATCGGGTAGACCGCGTTCCCGTCATCGATGGAAGTGTGACGGTGTCGTCTTCGACCGAGCGAGGACGGGAGCGTGGCGCCGGTCGCGTCCGTGACGTGAAGGCCGCCGTACTGGAGCACACGGACGCCGGAACCGGAGACGAAACCGACGGCCTCGTCTCCCGGTGCAAACTCTGCCGTGAGATCGCCGTCCCGGCGTCCTTCGATCCGAAGATCGCCGTCGCCCGACGGGCGTGCGTCGATCCGGAATCCCTTGCTCGACTCCGTCCGGACGGTTCTCGTACCACTCGAGCAGCGCCGGACGCTCGTACTCGACTCGGTGGGCGTCGGGACGAGGCGCGACCGCCGCGAGCGGCGTCAGCGCCGTGTCGGCCGATCGACTCCGTCCGCCAGGTCTGCGAGCCGCGTCGCTCTGTGGGGACGAACCTCGAGGCCGGTGGACGCGAAGTGCATGCGTAGGTTCTGTGCCGGTTCCGGGCTCCAAGACCGGTTCCCTCCGGCGATACCTCGTACTCACGTGCTTCGATGGCGTGCCGGGCTCCGGCCCGCAATCGGAGGTCCACCCGCGAGCTCGTCCGGCCCGCTTGCGCCTCTGGAGTCCGGCTGCGCTCTGCGGTCCGCTCTGCGGCCCGCCTTCAGCGGACGGAACGAAACGGAGGCATGCGCCGGTGTGCGGTCCCCACGCGGGAAAGAAGCAGTAGACGAACGCCGCCACGAGGACGATGGCGGCGGGCAGAAACGGACGGAGTCCGGGGTGGGGATCGTTCGTACGCATGGACTACCTCCTGGAGTTGTCGTCCCAGGGGTAGACCCGAGCACCCGACGCGCATCACATGCGATTCGAAGAGATTCGGCGGACGGCGGCGTCAATCACCGAAGAGGCTGAGCTGGCGCCCGGCCCAGTGGAAACCCGCCCGGTGGATCGGTGAGGGGCCGAGCCGCTTCAGCGCCTCGAGGTGAGAGGGACAGCCGTAGCCCTTGTGCTCCGCAAACCCGTATCCGGGGTAGAGACGGTCCATCTCCACCATGTGGGCGTCGCGGTGCACCTTGGCGAGTACGGAGGCGCACGCGACGCAGTGGATCGACGCGTCGGCTTTGATGACCGGTTCCTGCGGCCAGGGCAGCCCATCGAGACGATGGGCGTCGATCACGACGAGTTCGGGTTCGGGGGAGAGCGCTTCGAGCGCGCGCCTCATCGCGAGGAAGCCCGCGTTCCGGATGTTGATCCGCTCGATCTCCTCGAGGCTCGCTTCGCCGAACGCGAACGTGACGGCTCGCTCCCGGATCTCGAGAGACAGCGCTTCCCGTTGCTCGGGCCGGAGCTGTTTCGAGTCGTTGACGCCTTCGATCCGGGCGTCCTTGGGCAGGATGACGGCGGCGGCGACGACCGGTCCCGCCAGGGGGCCGACGCCGACTTCGTCCGTTCCCGCGATCCGGACGATGCCCGCGTTCCACCGCTCGCGTTCGAAGGCGAGGAGGTCGTCCATCCGCCGTGTCTCCGCGCGGTCGCGGGCGGCCCGACGCGCGAGCTGCTCGGCGAGCGTCTGCACGCCCTTGCGCGGGTCCTGACGGAGTCGGCCGAGGGTCTGCGGGGAGCAGGGCTCGCCACGAACGAGAAACCTCTCCCGCAGGTCGGCGAGAGAGGTCTCGAAGAGGGGCGGCTTCAAGGAGCCGATTCCTAGAAGTGGACCTGGATCAGGTTCGCGCGGACTTCACCGTTCTTCGGGTTGAAGGCGAGGCCGACCGGAAGCTCGTTCGGGCGCTGGAGGTCCGCCGAGTCTCCGCCGCCCGTGAATACGAACTGCTGGAGGAGGAAGAGGCCGAAGAGACCGCCGGCGACGATTCCGTAGAGCTGCGCCTTGTCGTCGTGGTCCGCCGTCTCGTTCCACTTCTGATCCGCAAGTTCGGTGTCGGGCGGATCCATCATCGCCGCCGCTTCGTACTCGTCGTAGGTGTCGTCTCCCTGCGTCTTCTCGTGGTACGCGAGTCCACCCAGGGCGACGGCGCCGATGAGCGTCGTCCACTTGAGCACGCCACCGAAGCCCCCGCCCTGGGACTTCGGCTGGATCGCATCCATCTGTCGCTCTCGCTGAATCGGTTCGGTCGGCTGCACCGGGACGGCGGGAGTCTCGGGCTCCGTGATCGCTTCGCCGATCGTGACGTGTTTGCTCGAGACCCATCCGATCGTTCCGGCGGGGAGCTCGACCTGGACCCAGCCCGACTCCTCACGCAGGCCGATGACCTGATCGCCCTTCTTCACGGAATCGATGACGCCGAAGTCGGTTCCCGGGCCCGAGCGCACGTTGAGGGAGTTGGCACTCACCGTGACCTCGAACTTGGACGCGGTCTGCGCGAGGATCCAAGTGGGCGCGACCAGCTGGAAGAGGAACAGTGCCAGGATCCAGAAAGCGAGAGGTCTCTTCATAGTCTCATCTCCGTATCGGCAGCGACTCGGATCGCCATTCAACGAGGTCCCATGCTACCCGATTGGGCCAGGGCGCGAAACTCCCTCTAAGGAACCCAGTCGGGCGGTTCGGGCGGGCAAAACACGTATACTCCTCCGAGGAGGAACAACCCGTGCTCATCAATCGAAATGGCCACCACTCGCCCGATTCTGCTCCTGCCCGTTCGCGGATCACGACGTTCGGCGCCGTCGGCGCCCTCGCTCTCGGGGCTCTGGCCGTGGCGTGGGTCGGAGCGTCATGGCTTCACCCGCACCCACATGTGGACACTGACCCCGAATCCGGCCAGTTCCTGACCGGCAAGAAGGCGGGATACCTGCCGAACGATTGGTTCCACGATCAACGTGCATTCCCGCATCGGGACTACGCGGCGGCCGCGCCCCTGGCGGCGATCGAGCAGGCACGCCTGGATCGGGTCCGTGCTTTCGGGACGTCAGGCTCTTCGCCAGGAGCGAACCGTGGCGTCGACACCTGGACGTCCGTCGGCCCGATCAATATCGGTGGTCGCCTGACTGCGATCGCTGCTCATCCGGCCGAGCCGAACCGGTTCTTCGGTGGGATCGCGGCGGGAGGCGTCTTCCGTTCTCTCGACGCCGGCGCGAGTTGGGAGCCGGTCTTCGACGACGTGGGCGTGCTCTCCGTCGGCGCGATCACGCTCGGCCCGACCGACCCGAACGAAGTCTGGGTGGGGACGGGCGAAGCGAACGCGAGCGGGGATTCCTTTGCCGGCAACGGGATCTACCACTCCACGAACTCGGGCGACACCTGGGAGCACCGTGGGCTCGAATCGAGCGAACACATCGGCAGGATCGTGGTCGATCCGACCGATCCGTCCCGGCTCTATGTCGCCGTGCTCGGCAGCCTCTGGCTCCCGGGGCCGGAGCGCGGCGTCTATCGGTCCACGAACGCCGGTCTCGACTGGGAGCGTGTGCTCTTCGTGAGCGACTCCACCTCGGTCGTCGATCTCGAGATCGACCCGAGCGATCCGAACCGGATCTACGCGGCGGCCTGGGAGCGGCTGCGCGGTCCGTCGAGGAGGAAGGTGGGAGGTCTGACGAGCGGCGTCTATCGCACCACCGATGGAGGAGACAGCTGGGCCGAGCTGACGAACGGCCTCCCGAGCGGTACGAACGTGGGGCGGATCGGACTCTCCGTCGCGCCCAGCTCTCCCAACATCGTCTATGCGATCTACGCGGACGATCCCGGGTACTTCCTCGGTCTCTACCGGTCGACGAACAGCGGTACGAGCTGGACCCAGGTAAACGACAACGGGCTCACCGATGTCTTCTCGTCCTACGGCTGGTACTTCGGAAACGTCGAGGTGAGCCCGACCGACCCGAACGACGTCTACGCGTACGGCCTCGACCTCTACCGCACCACGAATGCGGGCGGATCCTGGAGCCAGCGCTGGTTCGGCGCCCACGTCGACCACCACGATCTCTGGATCGATCCGAACAACGCGGCGCGCCAGGTCCTGGTCGGGGATGGCGGCGTGTATCTCTCGAACAACGACGGTGGCACCTGGACCCACGTGGAAACGCTCCCGATCACACAGTTCTACGCAGGTACGGTCGACGCGCAGAACGTCGATCGGATCTATGCGGGTGCACAGGACAACGGCACGAACCGCACGACGACCGGATCGGACGACGACTGGGTCGAACTCTTCGGTGGCGACGGGTTCTATCCGTTCGTCGATCCGACGAACTCGAGCCGGATCTGGGTCGAGTACCAGTATGGGAACCTCTACTACTCCTCGAACGACGGGGGGAGTTGGAACGGCGCGACGGGAGGGATTCCGTCCAGTGAACGTCGGAACTGGTCGACTCCGCACGTGGGCGCGCCCAGCGTGCCCGATGCACGCTACTACGGTACGTATCGCCTCTGGCGTTCGAACACGGCGACGAGCTGGGTGCCGATCTCGCCCGACCTCACGGACGGGACGAACGACGCCAACCACACGATCACGACCGTCGCCGTTGCCAACTCGAACTTCGAGCGGATCTACGTCGGCACCTCGGATGGTCGGGTCTGGACGACGGACAACGAAGGCGGGAGCTGGACCCGGATCGATACGGGACTTCCGGAGCGCTGGGTGACGCGGGTGGCCGTGGATCCGGACGACGACCAGATCGCGTACGTGGCGTTCTCCGGCTACCGGTGGGGCGAGTCGACTCCGCATCTCTACCGCACGACGGATGCCGGCGCGAGTTGGACGTCGATCGACGCCGCGGGATCCGGAGCCCCGCTGCCGGACGCCCCTGTGAACGCGATCGCGATCGACCCGGAGAACGGGAACCGGATCTTCGCGGGCGTCGACGTCGGCGTGTACGTGAGCCACGATGCGGGAGGGAGCTGGCTTCCCTTCGGCGCGGGTCTCCCCGTTTGTGTGATCCACGACCTCCACTTCCACGAGAGCACGCGCACTCTCACCGCGTTCACGCACGCGCGCTCGACCTATCAGATCGACGTTCCGGTCACGTCGGACGTGCCCGGGAACGCGGTCGGGTCGCTCCGGGAAGGCGGACTGACGCTGCTGAGCGCGAATCCGTTTGCGACCCGGATCGAAGTCGAGCTGAGGGCACCGGAAGGCGAGACGGAAGGTGTGCTCTCTCTGGTGGACGTTGCGGGACGGATCGTTGCCGATCGGCACGTAGCGCTCCAGGCGGGATCGACGCGGGCCGCATTCGAGGGCGTGGACGGCGTGGACCGCCTCGCCCACGGCACGTACTTCCTGCGCTGGGCGAGTCGCGACGGAAACCTCTGGGGGAGCGCTCGGGTCGTCCGCGTGCAGAACTAGACCTGGGCGCGGAGGCTCATCACCGCCGCACGGAACGCGTCGTCGTTCGGTGGCGTCTCGGGGCCTGGACGCCGCCTCAGGCCCTCTCTCAGAAGTGGGCGGAGAAGCTCACGAGCGGGAAGGCAATGAAGCTCTCGAGGTCCGACGCGAGCGGGCGGAGCCCCGTGATGGTGAAGCTCGTCGAGTCCCAGAAGACGCGGATTCCGACGTTGACGATGCCGTAGAAGCCGTCGTCGAAGTGGTGCTCGGTGGAGTTTCCGTACTCGGCGAGCAGCTTCGCGCGGGGCGCGAACTGTGCGTCGAGTCCGGCCAGGATGAAGGTCGCCGCCTCGCCGTTGGCCATGCCGACGTTGAAGGCGAGCGACATGCTCTGTTTCTTGTCGCCGATGCTCGTGATCGCAGAGAGCGCACCCACGGTTTCACTCCCCGCGACGTTGATGCTGCCGGCCAGCGCCAATCCGATCCCGACCTCGTCCCGCCGGACGATCCGGAACTTCGCGCCCGCCCCGAAGACGGTGAAGTCCGACGTCACCGGGAACGCGGCCATGAAGCTCAGGTTGACGTCGTCCGTGAGCGAGAACCCCGCGTTGTTGAAGAGGAGTTCGAAGTTTCGGTAGTAGGAGTCTCCGACGGGCAGGGTCTCGGACGTGGGGACGAGGAGGAGCGAGTTGTAGTCCGGATCGACGTACCACCCGTTCTCATAGCGCCGCTGCCGCGTGGTTCCGTCTGTCGCTGACTCTGAGGTGGCGGCCGTCGCCGCCTCGACCGCCTCTGATCCGGCTGCCGTGGCCGGTTCGGTCGGCGAAGCGGCGGGTGGAACGGTGTCGACGGCTGACCCGACAGGGTGATTCTCTTCGGCCCGGCCCGGCTCTTCCGGTGGAGCTCCGGGCGCCGTACCTCCCGTGGATGTCTCTCCGTCGGATGCCGAACTGGGATCGTCCGCCGCGGATGGCGGATCGACTCGGAGGGACTTCACCTCGGACCGGCTGAGGACGAGCGTGCCGAACCGTGTGGTCGCGAGGGTGAGCGTGTCGGCATCGAACGCTTCCACCGTGCCGACGAGCGTCGTTCCGTCGCCCAGGACCGCCTCCACCGATGCGTCGATCGAGAGAAGCTGCTCCCAACCGGTGACGGCCGCCGAGCTCGGGGCAGAGGAGATCATGGCACTCACGGCAATTGCCGCGAGGAGATTCCGAAGGGTCGCCATGTCGTGTCCTTCTCGGCGAGGAGGCGCCGGTCGTACGCTGTCCTCTCTCGTAGTCGGGCGCCTTGTACACTCGGACGTATCGGCGGACGCGGCGGTCCGCCGGGCGCTCACTCCGCGAGTGCGGCGCCGAGTGTAGCACGGTCGATGTTCGCTCCGGAGAGGATGACGGCAACCCGCCTGCCCCGGAGCTCCCCTTGGCACTGGAGGAGGCCGGCGAGCCCGGCCGCGCCCGCCGGTTCGGAAAGCGTGCGGGCCGTGTCGAGGAAGACGCGGATCGCGTTCCGGAGTTCGGCTTCGCTGACGAGGAGGAACCGGGAAAGCCCGGCGCGAAGCGCGGGCCGGGTCAGTTCGTACGAAGTGCGGGTGGCGAGACCGTCCGCGATCGTGTCGGCGCTCTCGGTGGTCACGTTCCTTCCCGCTTCCCAGCTCTTCTGCTGCGCGGGTGCGTTCGCCGCCTGGACGCCCCAAACCTCGAGCTCCGGCATGCGTTCGGCGAGGATGGTCAGAGCGCCGACGGCCTGTGACCCGCCGCCCACGGCAACGACGAGGAGGTCGAGCGGAAGCGGCTTCTCCATCGGGCCAGGTGCGGCGCGTCCCGACCTCACGCGCGCGAGCTCGTCGCCTCCGAGTGCCGACGCGGTGAGTTGCGCGAGGATCTCGTCCGTGAGGGTACCCGCGCCCGCAATGACCGTTCGGTCGTTCGTCGAGTGCACCGTGTGGAGGCCCTCCCGGGCCGCGAGTGCCTTCGTGAACTCGAGCGTCTCGTCGTAGTCCCGCCCTTGCTCGAAGAGCCTCGCGCCGAAGGAGCGGATCGCGGCGTTCTTCTCGGGGTTGTTTCCGTGCGGCACGCAGATCGTGACGCCGATGCCGAGGGCCTGGCCGGCGTAGCAGAGCCCGAGCCCATGATTGCCACGGGTCGCCGCAATGACGCCGCGTCGACGCGCGTCCGGGGCGAGCTGTCCGAGTGCCGAGAAAGCGTTCCGTACCTTGAATGCGTGGGTCGGCTGGAGGTTCTCGTGCTTCACGAAGACGGTTCCGCCCACGAGTTCGTCGAGCAGCGGATACCGGCGCAGCGGGGTCGGCTCGAGATGTGGGCCTACGTGCTGCCACGCGAGGCGGACGTCGTCGTAGGAGATCGGGAGGTCGGTCTTCTGGATCATGCGCCTGGGTGCGGCGGGTCCGACGGACGCGGCCCGACCTTGTTGTAGCCGTCGAGCGCCGCGACCTTGTAGCACTCGGCGAAGGTCGGGTAGTTGAACACGTTCTGGACGAAGAAGTCGATGGTTCCGCCGAGTGCCATCGCGGTTTGCCCGATGTGGACGAGCTCGGTCGCGCCGGTGCCGATGATGTGAACGCCGAGGATGTCCCGGGTCTCCGCGTGGAAGAGGAGTTTGAGGAGGCCGGTATCGTCGCCGAGGATCGCGCCGCGGGCGATCTCCCGGTACCGCGCCACCCCGAACTCGTAGGGCACACCTTCCTTCGTCAGCTCCTGCTCCGTCTTCCCGACCATGGAGATCTCGGGGATCGAATAGATGCCGTACGGGAAGAGGTGGGGGAGCGCGGTCACGTCGACGCCGAATGCGTGGCAGGCCGCGTGGCGTCCCTGATACATCGAGGTCGCGGCCAGGGAGGGGAAGCCGATCACGTCGCCGACGGCATAGATCCCGGGCGTTTCCGTCTCGTAGTTCTCGTTCACCTGGATCCGGCCGCGGGAATCGGCGGTGATTCCGGCAGCGTCCAACCCGAGCTTCCCCACGTTCCCGACCCGTCCGATCGAGTAGAGGAGGACGTCCGAGACGACGCGCTTGCTGGAAGCGAGGACGGCTTCCGCGTCTCCGTCCTCCCGCACGTGGACGGATGCCACTTCCTCGCCGAAACGGAAGGTGACGTTCGCGTTCCGCATCTGGTACGTGAGCGCGTCCGCGATCTCCCGATCGAGGAACGGGAGGAGGGTGTCGCGCTTGTCGATCACGGTCACCTCGACTCCGAGCGCGGCGAACATGGAGGCGTACTCCGCGCCGATCACGCCGGCCCCGACCACGGTGAGAGTGCGGGGGAGGGCCGCGAGCCCGAGGACGCCGTCCGAGTCGATGACGGACCTCCCGTCGAGTTCGACCCCGTTCGGACGCGCGGGGGTCGTACCGACCGCGATCACCACCTTGTCCGCTTCGACCTCCACCTTCTGGTCGTCCGCATCGACGACGAGGCGATGGGGGGAGAGGAAGCTCGCCGTACCGGCCAGGAGCGTGATCCGATTGCGGCGCATCTGGTGGGCGAGGACGTCCATCTCGCGCCCGATGACGTGGTGGCACCGCGTGAGGACGTCGGTCATCGTCGACTCGGCCGCGATCGGCTGGATGCTGAACGCGACCCCGGCCTGCTGATGCGCGGTCAGCTGGACGACGGCTTCCCGAAACGTCTTGGACGGAATCGTTCCCGTGTGGAGGCAGACGCCGCCCATGAGGCGCTTCTTCTCCACGATGGCGACTCGCTTCTCGAGCTTCGCGGCCTGGACGGCGGCACGTTGTCCGGCCGGGCCGGACCCAATCACGACGAGATCGTAGCGTTCCATGGCCGCGATGATGGCCCCTTCTCGTCTATGATTCAACCGTCCCCGGGATGGATGGAGGGGGCGGTCCGTGGGTGCACCGGCAGCGCGACGCGACGCCGGGCCGTCGCCCACACCGGTTGCGGGTCACACCCAGGTGCGCACGGGGAGCGTGCGGGGAGAAACCATGCCGATCGTCACAGTCTCTCGCGAGTACGGTTCGGGTGGCTACGTCTTCGGGAGGAGCCTCGCGGCCCGGATCGGGGCGGACTTCGCCGATGCGAGCCTGGTCGAGGAGGTCGCGCGCCGGATGCGCTGTCCGGCCGAGGTCGTGGAGCGCTGGGACGAGCGGAGCGAGAGCCTCATCCTGAGACTCCTCCGCGCCATGCAGTCCGCGAACCCCGAGAGCGTGTCCCCGGGGCCGATCGCGAGCGGAGTCTACGTCGACGCTCCGTCGCCCGAGCGTGTCGCGGCCACGGTACGTGAGGTCGTACTCGAGGAGGCTCGCTCCGGGAACGCGGTGATCGTGGGGAGAGGCGGTGCGTTCGTCCTTCGCGATCACGCCACCGCGCTCCATGTTCGACTGGTCGCGAGTCGGTCCGACCGGCTCGGGCGGATCGCGGAGCGCTACTCCCTCTCCCTCGAGGACGCCGGGGATCGGGTGGACGAAGCGGATCGCGAGCGGGCCCGCTACATCAAGCACAACTTCGGGCTCGAGTGGAGAGACCCCGCCAACTACGACATCGTCTTCAACACGTCGCGGGTCCCGATCGAGGACGCGGTGGAAGCGACCTTCCGGATCCTCGAGAGGAGGACGGCCTGAGGGCGGAGGCGAGTAGTCCGGGTTCGCGCCGATTTCGGGCGATGCGGTCTGGTTTCGCCGCATTGTCCCACCGCAACTACCGGCTCTACTGGTTCGGGTCGATCGTGAGCCTCATGGGCGGCTGGATGCAGTCCGTTGCGCAGTCCTGGCTCATCCTCGAACTCACCGACTCCACCTTCCAGGTCGGTATGGTCTTCGCGATGCAGTTCCTTCCCGTCCTGCTCTTCGGGATGATAGGCGGGCTCTTCGCGGACCGGTTCGACAAGCGGCGGGTGCTCCTCATCACGCAGTCGCTCGCGGCCGTCCAGGCACTCACGCTCGCGTTCCTCCAGTTCCGGGGGCTGGTCGAAGCGTGGCAGGTCATGGCGCTGGCCGCGGTCTTAGGCTTCGTCAATGTCGTGGACATGCCGACCCGCCAGTCGTTCACGATCGAACTCGTCGGCCGCACCGACGTGATGAACGCGATTGCGCTCAACACGTCCGCCTTCAACCTCGCCCGGATCGTCGGCCCCGCGATCGCGGGGCTCCTGATCGCCCGGCTCGGGACGGAGTTCGCCTTTCTCCTCAACGGCATCTCCTTCCTCGGCGTGATCCTCGCGCTCCTGGCCATGCGTCCGGCCGACCTTCATCGGGGGACGGAGCGCGCGAAGGAGGGGGTGCGTCGGGGGCTCGCGGAAGGCGTCGGGTACATCCGGAAGACGCCCGTCGTCCAGATTCCGATCGTGCTCATCGGGGTCGTCGCCACGTTCGGTCTCAACTACAACGTGCTCCTACCGGGAATGGCGCGCGACCAGTTCGCGATCGGCGCGGAAGGGTTCGGGCTGCTCATGTCGTCCTTCGGGATCGGATCGCTCATCGCCGCGCTCACGGTCGCGTTCTTCTCCCGCCTCGACCCGGTTCCGACCATGGTGCGCGGTGCGATCGGCTTCTCGGTCCTGGGACTCGTCTTCGCCTTCTCGCCCTGGTTCCCTTCCGTTTGGCTGGCGGCGCTCAACCTCCTCGTCATCGGGTTCTGCATGATCTGGATGACGGCGACCGCGAACACCACGATCCAACGTACTTCGCCGGACGAACTGCGTGGGCGCGTCATGAGCGTCTACGTGAGCATCTTCGCCGGGAGCACACCGATCGGGAGCCTCTTCGCGGGTGGTCTCGCCACTCGGTTCAGCCCTCAGGTCGCTCTCGCCGCCGGTAGCCTCCTGTCGCTCCTGGCGGCTCTCTGGGCGGGCGGACGCACGCGCCGCCTTCCGGAGGGGGCGATGGATGCCGCGAGAAGCGGGAGTCCTCCGCCGGCCCGGTGAGCCTCAGAGTACGATCGGAAACCGGACGAACTCGCCCCAGAAGCTGCGGACGGCGGCGAGGAACTCGGACGCTGCTTCATCCGTCTTCGGTGCCGCGCAGCAGGAGGCGGCTCCGAGGAGGTAGGCTTCGGCCATGTCGACGGCTGCGCCGTTCTCCACGAGGACGATCGTCGGCAGGAACTTGAGCCGAGGGTCGAGTTTCATCGCCCGAAGTGCCTCCTTCGTTCCCGGGGTCGACCCCGCCCAGCTCATCAGCAGCAGGTGCGGTGCGGCGACTGGGCCGGCAAATCTCCCCTCGCGCCTCAGGTACTGGAGGATCTCCTCGCCACTCGACACGAAATGCACGTGGAGGGAGTCCTCCTGGGCCTTCGCCACCCGGGTCCATCTCGTCTGTTCATCTTCATCCCCCTCCGCGACGAGGAGGATGAGCGGATACCTGCTTCTCACGGTTCTCCTCTACTCAACCCCGTAGATGCACGCCCCACTCGCTCGAGCCTACGCACCGTAGGAAGGGACGAAGTCTAGGGGACTCACAGCGGGTGTCGCCATCAGTCAGATGCTGATCCGGTGTCGTCCATCAGCTCAGTCGCCGGCGGCTTCGAGCGGAGAGAGGCCCGCCCGGATGGCGTGGCGGACCAGGTCCGGCACGTTGTCCGTCTCGAGCTTCTCCATGATGTGCCGCCGGTGGGTGTCGACGGTCTTGGAACTGATGCCGAGTTCGTGGGCGACCTCCTTCGTCCCCGAGCCGTTCGCGAGGAGCTGGAGCACTTCGCGCTCTCGGGGCGTGAGTCGCGTGAACACCGGATCCTCCGCGCGCGGCTCTCCTCCGAACTGCTGCCCGAGGAGGACGTCCGTCGTGTCGGGCGAGAGATAGGCCTTTCCGTTCGCCAGGATCTCGAGTGCGTGGGCCAACTCCTCGGACGTGCTCTGCGTCGTGATGTACCCGCGAGCCCCCGCGGCCAGGACTTCCTGGAGCGGCTCTTCCTTCGGGTTCGCGGCGAGGATCAGCACACGGAGCGCCGGGTGCGCGGAGAGGAGGGCGGACGTCGCGTCGACGCCGTTGAGGTCGGCCAGAGCCAGCCCGACGATCGCAACGTCCGGAGACTCCTGGCGCGCGAGATCGATTCCTTCGTGTCCGCTCGCGGTCGTTCCCACGATCTCGATCCGGTCGCCGAACTCGCTGAGAAGACAACGGATCCCCTCCACCAGCACGGTTTCCTGACAGACGATGATGATCCGCACGTCCCGCCCTACTCGTGTGGCTCGCCTCGGACGGGACCCGCTACCAGGTCCCGTGCCTTCGAGGAGCGAAGTTGGTAACTCTCTCAGCATGAAGGACATGGCACTGCGATGTCGATCATGGCGCAGCGAAGAACCTGGGCGTCGCCCCCGGATCGAGCGGCGGCCCCCGGTAGACTCCGCACTGTGCTCGACCCCACAGAATCTGCCTGAAACCGCCGGGAAAGACAACGGGGCCGGCGGTTTCGGGCGTTGCTCCCCTCCGACCGGCCCGCCGCCGACGGCAGGCGCGGCAGGCAGGGGTAGGCGCGGCAGGCTGGGTCGGCGCGGCAGGCTGGGTCGGCGCGGCAGGCAGGGCAGGGACGGCGGGCAGGGCAGGGACGGTGGATCCGGGGCGGGGCCGCGTGCCAGCGGCAACACTGTCGACCCCTCCTCCTGCCTCCGGTAGACTCCCGATCTGTCGGGCCGAGAGCCCGACAGATTCCCTTTCCAAGGGGCCGAGAGGAGGGACACGTGACGATTGAGAACTCGGGCGGCGCCGGCAGAGGCCGGATGGGAGACCGGTCTACGCGTGGACTCGGTGTGGCTGGATCCGCCACTCTGGCGCTCGGCCTTGCGGCCGCGACCCTGCTCGTCCCCTCGGTTCCGTCCTCTGCCGCGGTGTCCCCGCACCCCACCGATCCGGCGACGTCCGACGGCGGCACCGACCTGCCGCCCGTTGCCACGTTCTCCTTCGTCGCGTGTGACACGGCGGCCGGGATCGCCGGCGTGATCGTCGCGTCGAAGTTCTTCGCGGTCGGTTCCGGTCGTCCCTGGGGACGGGGTGATGTGGGTGCGGTCGCGACGCAGGCGTTCTGCAACACGACGTTCGGTCCACGCGGACTCGAACTGCTGGAAGCTGGGGCGAGCCCGGATCAGGCGCTCGAGATCCTGCTGGAGAACGATCCGGGTCGGGACTCGCGTCAGGTCGGCGTCGTCGACGCGGACGGACGGAGCGCGACCTACACCGGGACCGAGTGCATGGCCTGGGCAGGCGGCCGTTCCGGCCCCGGCTACGCGGCGCAGGGCAACATCCTCACCGGCCCCGAGGTCGTCGACCGGATGGTCGACTCCTTCCTCGGGACGGAAGGCCAGTACATCGGTGATCGCCTCCTCCTCGCGCTCGAAGCGGGGGAGTCAGCGGGTGGGGACAGTCGTGGGCGTCAATCGGCGGCGCTCCTCCTCGTCGCGACCGGGCAGGGCTACGGCGGATTCAACGACGTCCTCTGCGACATCCGGGTCGACGATCATCCCGATCCCTTCGCGGAGCTCCGTCGGATCTACGAGACCTGGCTGCCGAATCGGATGATCACCGAGGGCTACACCCTCGTGGAGGAGGGCCGGTTCGAGGAAGCGATCCGACGTGGCGAGCGCGCCGCCGAACTGGATCCCGACTCGGGCGGTCCCTACTACCACCTCGCGTGCTACTACTCGCGGGCGGGGAACGAAGAACGCGCGTATCACTATCTCGGGTGGGCCATCCGGCTCGATCCGAGTCTATCCAAGCAGGCGGAGACGGATCCGGATCTGGAACCACTCCGCGGCCGGGCGGAGTGGAAGACCGCGGTTGGTCAATGAAGGTGTGAGACCCGCAGTGAGGAGCGCCGGAGCACGTGCGCTCGGTGTGTTGCGATCCCTGCGTGGGGTCGTGAACCCGCCACGCTGACGGGTTCGAGCAGACGGAAGGAGACAAGGTGGAGATCGTCGACAGAGGAACGCTGACCTTCGGACACAGTCCGGACCCGGACGACGCGTACATGTTCTATGGATTCGCGGAGGACGCGGTTCACGTGGACGTCCCTGACCAAGGGAAGGGAATGCTCCAGCGCTGGAAGGTCGGGCACCTGCTCGAGGACATCCAGTCCCTCAACGAGCGCGCGCTCCGCGGGGAACTCGAGATCACCGCGATCTCCGCTCACACCTACCCGCACGTGGCCGACAAGTACTACGTGATGCGGACCGGCGTCTCGATGGGAGACGGATACGGGCCGATCGTGGTGACGCGGGAGCCGTGCAGCCTGGCCGACCTCCGGGGCAAGCGGATCGCGATCCCCGGCAAGATGACGACGGCGAACCTCGTCTTCCAGCTCTACCTGCCCGATCACGAGCCCGTGCCCGTGTTCTTCGACCAGATCCAGGAAGCGGTCCGGACCGGAAAGGTCGACGCCGGTGTCCTCATCCACGAGGGCCAGCTCACGTACAAGGCGGACGGCGTGGAGAAGATCGCGGACCTCGGCGTGATGTGGCAGGAGGAGACCGGTCTTCCGCTTCCCCTCGGCCTCGACGTGGTGCGGAAGGATCTGGGCCGCGACGTCGGTGCCGCCTGCACGCGCGCGCTCCGCCGGTCGATCGAGTTTGCGCGGGAACACCACGAAGCCGCGATGACCTACGCACTCGACTACGGCCGCGGCCTCGACATGAAGCTCGGCGACCGGTTCGTCGGGATGTACGTCAACGACTGGACCGTCGACATGGGCGACAAAGGCGAAGCCGCTCTCCGCATGCGCCTGGGGCGTGGCGCGAAGGCCGGAATCGTTCCGGCGATCGACGAACTCGTCCTGGTCTGATCAGGCCTGATCAGGCCTGATACCACTCCTCCCAGCGCTCGTCGTCGTCGTCCCTCGGGCGGCGACGGTCGGCGCCGGACGGAGGCTCCGGCGGAGGCTCCTCGCGGACGATGATCCGGTTCTTTCCCGAGTTCTTCGCCTCGTACGCCAGCGCGTCCGCCATCTGAATCGCCCCCGCAGCGTCCAAGGGTGGATCCGGATGAACGCTCACGCCGATGCTGAATCCGAGCGGCCAACCGTGCGTCCGCGCGCTGATCTGGAGTCGGTCGTGCACCTTGGCCATCACTGCCTCGGCCTGCTCGGTGCCCGTGTTGGGCAGGATGAGCACGAACTCGTCTCCTCCCAGCCGGCCCACGATGTCGGTTCGCCGGAGGCAGCCGCGCAGCACCGAACTCACCATCACGAGGGCCCGGTCACCCTCGGCGTGTCCGAAGCGGTCGTTCACGAGCTTGAAGTGATCGAGGTCGATGAATGCGATGGCAACGGGCAGTTCCAGCCGTTGACAGAGTTCGAACACGCTATCCGCCGCGTCGCGGATCGCTCGCGCGTTCGCGAGCCCGGTCAGTGCATCCGTTCGGGCGAGGCGTGACTCCGCGTCGAGTCTCGAGCGGAGCGTCGAGACGAGGAGTGAGATCGCGAGGAAGAACCCCAGGTGGACGGCCGCGTTCCAGTAGACGAATCCAGCCCGGGTGTAGGGGTGGCCGGCCGTGAGGTCCGTGCCCAGCCAGAGACCCGCGCATGCGAGTGCGATCAGGATCCCCATCCGTCGCCTTCCGCCGTACCAGGCGGCGAGGGAGACGGGCACGATGTAGAGGATCGTGAAGGAGATCTCGTATCCGATGAGAAAGTCGAGGACCGCGACGACGAGCGCGGAGACCACCGAAATCGCGCCGATCTCTACCGCGCGGAGCCGAGACGAAGTACTCGTTGATGTGTTGCGTGATCGTCGTCTGCACCGGTCGTCTTCCTTGACTGCCAGCTGCTTCTACCGCGGTTGGGCGAAGGCGTTCCCCAGGGCCCGCCAGTACCGTCCGGCCCCCTCGATCAGAGGTGGGGCCGGTCCGGGTCGACGGTCGGCATGCCCACTTCCGTCGCCGCGGGCACCTCGGTGAGTCGCCCCGTCTTCACGTCGTAGATGAAGCCGTGGATCCGGATCCACTTGGGGACGAGCGGATGGTGCCGGATCCGCGCGACGTCGTGATAGACCGCACCTTCGGGAATGTCGATCGTGAGCCAGCGCACGTGGCGGCCCTCCGGAGACCCGCCACCCGGCCGCGGATTCACCCAGACTCCGTCGATCCGCTCCGCCGGCTCGAGGCTCTCTTCGAGCAGGATCGAGATCTGCTCGTCGGTGAGGGTGGCCATGCCACATTCGGTGTGGTGGATGACGAACCACTCCCGGGTCCCGAGGAACTTGTACGAGACGATGAGCGACCGGATCGCGTCGTCGCTCGCGCGCCCGCCGCCGTTCCGGATGATGTGGGCGTCGCCGTCTTCGAGCCCGAGGAACTTCTTCGGGTCGAGGCGGCAGTCTTTGCACGTCAGGACCGCAATGTGCTTCCGGGGGCGGGCATCCAGCCCTTCGGCACCCGCAAAGGTGTCCGCGAAGCGCGCGTTGTTGGCGAGGATCTCATCTCGGATCGAGTTCATCGGGGCCTCCTGTTCGGGGGGATCCTACCTTCCCACCGTGGGACGCGCTACCGGGGGAGGACCGGGCTGATGTGGAGGTGGAAGCCGGGACGGAGGCAGAGGGTGGAGGAAGAGGTAGAGCCCGAGCCCGAGCCCGAGCCCGAGCCCGAGGGAGAGCCCCAGCCAGAGGTGGAGGTGGAGGCAGAGCCGAGGACGGGGCTGGCGAAGGTGGCTGGACCGCCGCCCGCCGCGGCAGATATACTCGATCCGCCTTCGACCGACGCCTGAACCGATCCGTTCTGACGTCCCACCCGTCGGGAAACCTTGCCGCCGTCGCCCCTCTCGACGCGGACCCCACGGGCAGGACTCCCTAATCTGGGAGGAGGACACCGTGAAGAAGACTCTCCTGGCTATTGGAATGTGCTGCGTGCTCGGGGCTCCCGCCCTGGCCGGCCCGAACGCCCACGGAAGCCTGATCATCGTCCTGGCGGACGGGGTCATTCAGTGTCTCGATGGCGGCGCCGGCACGGAGGACTACTGTGGTGCCGCGGGACTCGACGACTGCCTGAACGGCTTGGTGGAGACCCACGGAGCCGAGACCGTGGTCCTGAACGTGATGGCTGCCTTCAGCACGTTTGCGAATCCGCGGCTCTCCGGGGTCGTGTTCGGTTGGAACTACGACGAGAACGATGTCGTCATCCTCGCCACGGGGGCCTGCGGCGACTTCGAGCTCCCGACGAACGACTGGCCTGACTCGGGGGCCGGCACGGCGGTGACCTGGGCTTCGCCGCAGACGGGGTATCTGACCGACGTCTACTGGCTGGCGGCCTACAACTACTATGGGAACCCGCAGCTGCTGAGTCTCGCGCCCCACCCCTCCCAGGGTGCGTTCTTCGCGGACGACGACGTTCCCTCGAACCTCGATCCGATCGCCGACCTCGGGGCCTTCGGGTTCGACACCTCCGGCATCCTTCCCTGCCCCTTCATCGACGACGCTCCGGGAGCGTGCTGCTACATCGACTGCACCTGTGAGGTCCTGACCTTCCTCGAGTGCGAGGGCGATTGGCTGGGCGCGGGGACCGTCTGCGATCCGAATCCGTGCTTCTGCCCGAGTCTCGGTGCATGTTGTAACGACTTCGCGGAGTGCTTCTTCGTTACGGAGGACGAGTGCGGTGAGATGCTGGGCTTCTATCTCGGTGATGACGTTCCGTGCGACCCGAACCCCTGCTGGCCCGATCCGGTGGAAGAATCGTCGTGGGGCGAGGTGAAGGGGAAGTACCGGAACTAGCGCACTAGGGGCGTCTCACCTCGCTCCCCGGAACGCCGTCCCAACTGCAGACGCAGAGGCTCCGCCCGTTCCCTCGAACCGGCGGAGCCTTTCGTACAGCGTCGTGCGCTGCACGGGGACGAAGCCGGCTTCCTGGATGAGGAGCTTCGTCTCTTCCACCGTGGTGTGGTTGTCGTGCCCGGTCGCGAGGTGGACGTTCTCCTCGAAGAGCGTGCCTCCGAAGTCGTCCGCACCGTAGTGGAGGGCGATCTGTCCGGTCTTCTTTCCCTCGCTGAACCAGGTCGCCTGGATGTGGTTGAAGTTGTCGAGGAAGAGACGGGACGCGGCGAGGATCCGGAGATACTGCGCGGCGCCCGCGGGCTTCCGGCCGGACTCTTCGACGTACTTCTCCATCGGCGTGTTCCCGCGCTTGTAGGACCACGGCACGAAGGCGGTGAACCCGCCGTGCAGGTCCTGGAGCGTGCGGATGTGTTCCCAATGCTCGACGAGGTCGTCTTCGGTCTCGATGTGGCCGTACATCATCGTGGCGGTGGACTTCATGCCGAGCTCGTGGGCTTCGCGGTGCACCTGGAGCCAGGTGTCCACGCCGCCCTTCTTCGCGGCCACCTTCTTCCGCACGCGATCGGAGAGCACCTCGGCGCCTCCGCCCGGCAGGGTCCGCTGCCCGGCCTCCCACAGCTTCTCGAGGACGCCACGGGTCGTGAGCCCGGAGACCTCGGCCATCATGTGGATCTCGGACGCCGTGAAGAAGTGCGGCGTCACGTCGGGATAGCGACTGCGGCATTCGCGCACGAGCTCCAGGTAGAACTCGAACGGGATCTCCGGATTGTGTCCGCCCTGGAGGAGGACGGTGGTCGCGCCGTCCCGGGAGGCGTTCCCGACCTTCTCCATCACCTGCTCGACGGTGAGCGTGTAGCCGCCGTCCTGACCCGGCTTCCGGTAGAACGCGCAGAACGCGCAGTCGGTGACGCAGACGTTCGTGTAGTTCGGGTTCGAGTCGATCACGAACGTCACTTCATCCGCCGGAGTCTTCCCCGATCGGACGTCCTGCGCGAGTTTGCCGAGGTCGGGGAGGGGGGCGTCCGTCAGGAGGTAGATTCCGTCCTCGCGCCCGAGGCGGGTTCCGGCCGCGATCTTCGCGGCGATCTGGTCGAGGCTCGGGGCCGTCTGTGTCGTTCCGTCGCTCACGGGCATCGCTTCCTTCGTCTCCCTGGCCGCTCCAAGCGGTCCGCTCAGTTCATCTCCCACGGGCGGGACGCGTGAGGGTAGCAGAACGGGCCGGCTCCGTGGGGAACCGGCCCGTTCGCTTGGGACAGGAGCCGAGGGCGGGCCATGGGAGGCGCCGCCCCGGTCGATGTAGGTCATTCCGGAAGGTCGAGCGTCACTTCGCCGACGATCGAGATGTCGAGACGGATCTCCCAGTCGAAGTTCGTGTTCTCGCCGGTCGGGCTGGAGACGCCGCTCCAGGTGGCCGAGCCCGCGAGTTCGCCCTGGGCATTGCCGCCCTGGGCCTCGAGGAGGAGGTCGTCGAGCATCGCGTTGATCATCGCGACCGCTGCGTTGGCGTCCGCACCGCTGAGATCCAGGGTCCGGAAGTCGTAGGCGGTTCCGGCCTCGTCCTCGAACCCGGAGACGATCTCGAGGTTCTGCGGTCCGCCGTTGCGGGAGAGGCTGATGTCGACCTGCTCGATCCGGCGGTTCGGATTCGGATCCGGGTTCGTGACCCGGTACGCGATCCCGACGAACGCGATGTCGTGGACGTCACTGATGTCGACGCCGGCATCCTCCACCACCTGCGCGAGGTCGATCTCGTCGTCGAGCTCGAACGTCTCCGTCCCGCCGAGGACGTTCTCCGAGCCCTGGGCGTGGAACTCGAGCGTGAGCGAGCTTCCGACGGCCAGTTCGACCGTCTTCTCCTCGATGCTCGGGATGAGCGGACAGCCCGCCCCGGAGAGGAGGAGGTTGCCGACGCAGAGCGCGGCCAGAGGCAGAATCATCTTCTTCATCGTTGGACCTCCCGCTCTCAGTAGCCGAACGCGAGACCGGCGGCGACGCCCGTCTCGGCAGCAACGTTGAACTCACCGTGGATCTGCAGGAACCGGAGATCGAGGCGCGCACCGGCTGTCAGGTGGAAGTTGTTCTCGGGGTCGAAGTCGACCTCGATGTTCTCTCCCGACGTGTCGTCCGTGTACTCGCTCTGCATGTCGAACATGTCGAAGCCGACGCCGACGTACGGCTCGATCACGTTGAACTTCTTCGAGCCCATCGCCATCACCTGGAGCGCGTCCGCGTCGACGAGCCCATCGCCGATCTTGAAGGACTGCCAGAAGACACCGACGGCGAGGTCGAGGGGCGGCTCGACCATGTACTGGCTGATCGAGTGCTGGACGCCCAGGCCGAACAGCTCGAGGCTACCGAGGTCGGCGTCGCCGAGATCGATCGAGATCCAGCGGACGAGGGCGCGCGATCCGAAGAACCCGCTCACTTCGAGTTGAGGCGAAGCGACGGTGAAGTTCTCGAGGTCGAATCCGCCCGGGTGATAGAGGACGGTGCCGTTCTGGCCCTGCTGGATCACCGCATCGGTGCCGCCGATGACGGTCGGCGCATCCACGGACTCCGTGCTCTCGAACCCGACCGGATCGCTCGGCGTGTACGTGCGGTCCGCGTCGTCGAACGTCACGCCCATGACGTTCACCTGGAGGTGGGCCGAGAAGACGTCCGTCCCAACGTTCGCGGTCGTGAAAATCGAAGAGTTGAGGGTCGAGGCGAGCGCGCTCGAGCGGCGTCAGATGGCCCTTGGCGTTCTCGTCCTCGAGTGCCCCCAGGTTCGCCTCGAGCTGAGCCGAAGCGTTCAGCCAACGAGCGCGCTGAGAGCGCCAGGGCCGATCTCAGAAATGACTTCATCCGGACCTCCTAAGTCCTAGCGGTAGATGCGCATATCAAAGCTGTGCACCTGCCGCGATCCAATCCATGGACACACCCGCGTCAGCCTATCCCCGACTCGGGCAAGTGTCAAACCACGGCGACGAGCGGTGTGCCCATTATCTATCCGGCCGAATCCGGTGCCGGGTTGCGTGCCGAATTCACGTCCCGTCTCCCAGGGACGCAGCTGTTCGAAAGGAACCCGGCTCCGGGCGACCGGCTTTGGTACAATCGTGCTCTTGGCCTATCGAGGTCGGGAGGCCTCGCACGATGGGTTATCGGGGCAAGGCTCTCATCTGGTCGGGTCTCGTCGTTGTCCTCTTCCTGGCGTTCCTCGCCCGGGGAGAGGTCGGTCCGGCGTCCCGCGTCGTCCTGGTTCTCTCCATTTGCTTCCTCTGTGAGCTCGTCGACAGCGGACTCGGCATGGGCTACGGCACCATCCTGACGCCCGCGCTCCTCGCGCTCGGGTATCCGCTCTCCGACATCGTACCGACCGTCCTCTTCTCGGAGCTGCTGAGCGGACTGGCGGCGTCGTTCTTCCACAACGAGATCCGCAACGTAGATCTCAGGCCCCGGGGGACCGACCTCACCCGCGCGCTCCTTCTCGCCGGAGGAAGCGTGGTCGGAGTGTCCGCAGGCGTGTTCCTCTCCTTCCATCTGCCGGCCCACGTGCTGAAGGCAGTTGTCGGCGCCATCATCGCGCTCGCAGGACTGTTCGTCGTGCTCCACCACAACCGGCTCCTCGTGTACCGGAGCTGGAAGATGCTTCTCCTCTCGGTCGTGGCGGCGTTCAACAAGGCGATGAGCGGCGGGGGATACGGGCCCCTCGTCACGAGTGGGCAGATCCTGAGCGGCGTCGAGGGGAGAGCCGCGGTCGGGATCACGTCGTTCGCGGAGGCGTTCACCTGCGCGTTCGGGGTCGCGCTCTTTCTGGCCAAGGGTGGCTACATCGAGACGCATCTCTTCCTGCCGATGGCGACGGGCGCCCTGCTCTCCGTTCCGCTCTCGGTCTTCGCGATTCGGAAGGCACGGGAGCGTCTGCTGAGGCTCATGATCGGGATCCTGACGATGCTGCTCGGCGGGTGGGTCCTCTACCGCGCGTTCTAGCCGACGCGACTCGTCGGATGGGGCCACCGCGCGTGCCGGCCGACCCTCTACTCCGCGCTACAGACGATGCCGTGATCGGAGAGGAGCTCCCGGAACCGCGACTCCGCTTCCAGCTCCTGCGGGCCGAGCCGGTAGGTCAGGTTCTCGAGATAGGCGCGGACGTGATCCGGTTCGACGCCGATGTCCGTCCGCGCCGCGATCTCCCCGAGCTGCCCGAGTCCGTCGGCGAGCGAGCTCTCGAGGAACCTCGCGAAGTCGAGCTTCACCCGCTCGGGGAGCGCCCGGCGCACGGCCCAGCGCGCGAAGACGAACGGACGCCCCGTCCATTCGCGCCACTCCCGGGCCAGGTCCATCACCTGCACCCAGCCGGGGGGAGGGCTGTAGCGCCAGCGGAGCGCGAGGTCGCCGATCACGAGGACGGCGGCGAGGTCCGGCTCCAGCACATGCGAGAGATCCTTCCGGCGGTAGGTCGGCCGGATCTTGTGACGCACCTCGAGGAGCAGACGGAGGAGACGGAACGAAGTCGAGCTCTCGCCCGTTACTCCGATGACCGCGCTCTCGAGGAGGTCCTTGTTCTCGGGCGAGAGGGAGAGGCTCGGTCGACGTCCGCCGAGCGTGCGATCGCTGTCGTCGGCCCGCACGAAGAGGAGCACGGAGTCGACCCGGTCCTGGTTCGCGATGCCGAGGGAAGAGATGCCGGACGGGCCGGTCAGGAGGACGGGCTCGAACTCCGCCTCGAGCCGGATGAGGTCACAGACGGCCATGAGCCCCGCGTCGACGTCGCCTCGTTCCATGGACACGCCGAGCTGGCGTGGAGGCATGGTGATCGAACTCCAGCCGCGCTCCTCCAGCTCCTCCCAACGGACGTAGAATGGGTACGCGTTGAGATAGGGGATGCGCGCGACTCTCGGTCCGCGGGCATGCGAATCGGAGGGGCCGGGCTGGGTCCAGGGCCGAGACGTGTCGCCGGGTCCGGGCGAACTCTTCAAGACTCAACTCTCCTTCGGGTAGCGCCGGACGACATTGTAGACCGCGTCCCGCTCCACGGGGAGCTTTCCCGCTTCCCAGATGAGGTGGAGGAGACGGTCCCTCGCCACCCCGATCGGGCTCTCGGCCTTGGCGGCGTGGGCGATCTTCTCCTCGAGGATCGTCCCGTCCATGTCGGAGGCGCCGAAGTTGAGGGCGATGGAAGCGGTCTCCTCGCCGAGCATGACCCAGTAGGCCTTGATGTGCGGGATGTTGTCGAGGAGGAGCCGGGCCGCGGCGACGGTCCGGAGGCCGTCGACGGCGGACGCACTCCGCTCGCGCAGGTTCGAGTAGCCGAGCTGGAACTCGAGCGGGATGAAGGCGAGGAAGCCGGGGGCTTCGTCCTCCAGCTCCCTGAGCCGCAGCATGTGGTCGACCCGCTCCTCCATCGTCTCGATGTGTCCGTAGAGGATGGTCGAGTTCGTGGGGATCCCCATCTGGTGCGCGATCCGGTGGACGTTCAGCCACTCGTCTGCGCCGATCTTGTGGCGGAAGAGCTCCTGACGGACGCGTTCGCTGAACACCTCCGCTCCACCGCCCGGCATCGAGTTGAGCCCGGCGTCGATCAGGATCTCGAACACCTCCTCGATCGACTTCTTCGAGATCTTGGCGAAGAAGTCGATCTCGACGGCGGTCCAGGCCTTGATCTGGATCTTCGGAAAGGCGAGGCGGATCTGCCGGATGATGTCGACGTAGTACTCGAACTTCCACCGGTGGTGGAGCCCGCTCACGATGTGGATCTCGCGCAGCTCGGGCGTGATCCGCCCGAGGATGTCGTCGATCGTCATCGCGTAGTGGTCCGGGTTGGACGGGCGGAGTGCGTAGTCACAGAACTTGCAGTCGAGGACGCACGCGTTCGTCGGATTGATCTGCCGGTTGAAGACGAAGAAGACCTGGTCGCCCCAGAGCTCCGTCTTCCGGCGATCGGCGAGCGTCGCGAGTCCGTTCACGTCCGGCGTCGCGAGCATGGCGAGTCCGTCGGTCCTGTCCAGCCGCTCGCCGCGCGCGAGCTTCTTCGCGATCGTTTCGAGGGCCGGGTCCCGGAATCCCGGATCGGTCAGTCGTCCGGAGCGTGATCTGGGGAGGACGAACGCCTCGGGGCCGGCGGGCGCCGTGGGCATGTGGCTCCGCGCTCCGCGGGTCGGGCGGGGCGGGTCCACGGCGGTGGCGGTGTCGGCGTACTCCATCGGGTCGGACATCGGCTCTTCGTACTCCTGTCGTACTAGTTCGCGTGAGGCCGCGGCCATCGGGCCCTCCGAGGGGCCGGACACGGCGACGATGCCGTGCGTCTCCCCGAGCTCCGCTCGGCCCCGACGCTTCCTGCGAGGGGGCGGCCGGAGGGCCAGACTACGTACGGCCCATGCGTGCGGGTCGGCACGGAACCTGGAAGTCTAGGGGACCGGGTGCGGGCGTGTCGAGGACGGTTCCGGGGCGTAGGGGGTTCCCGTAGCGGGGTTTCCGCGGCACCTGCCGAAGGGGTACGATCGATCCAAGCCACGCGCCCCCCCGACGTGGCTGCTGGACGCCCGACCGGGCCGCCTCCTTCCGGTCGTCGACTCCCAGGCAACGAAATGCCCGCACGAGCACGAGAGGCACCTCCATGTACGCACAGCGACCCAGGCCCTCCGCCTCCAACCGTCCGACCTTCCGCGAGCGACTCCTCCGGCCCGTGTTCCGGCAGGTGAGGGCCGGGCTCCTCACACTGGTCGGGCTCTCCATCCTCGGAGCAGGATGCGGCGGCGACGATGTCACGGCTCCCGAGCCGGAGTCTCCGTACCTCTCCGCGACGTCTGCGCAGAGTCTGATGGCCAACTTCATCACCGCACTCGAGTCGAGGGACCTGGACGGATACGCGGCCCTCTTCGATCAAACCGAGTTCACCTTCCGGATCGATCCGGTCGACCTCGGCGACGATCCCGGCCTTCCCGAGTTCTGGGACTGGCCTGTCGAGTACACCTGGGCGAAGAATGCGTTCGAGTCGCCTGACGTCCGAAGCATCCGGCTCGAGTTCGACCTGGGAGAGGTGTTGGACGTCACCGAAGGCGACGGGGAGTTCGTCGACCTCACCTGGAAGAAGATGACGATCACGGGTGTCCACCTCGAGATCATCGTCGAGAATCCGTCCGATCCGAACGACCCGATCCACCTCTTGGTCCAGGGTGACCGCGGCCTCTTCTTCTTCGCGATCGACGAGACGCATCTGACGAACGGTGCGCCGACCTGGAAGATCGTCGAGTGGCGGGACATCCGGGTTGGGCTGCGCCCCCTGCTCACTGAGGACCACACCTTCGCCGCGATCGAAGTGGTTCCTCTAGGCCGGCAGCCGTCTCCTGCGCCGACACGCTGAACGTAGGACGCTCGTGACGAGCGAGGAAGGATGTAGCCATGATCCGCCAACGCCTCCAGGTTTCCGGTCTCCTCTTCTGCCTGTGTCTTTGCGTCGGCCTCGTCGGTCCCGGATGCGATGACGACTCGGTCTCCCCGGACCCCATCGTGTCTCCATATCTCCCCGCGACCTCCGCGGCGAATCTCCTGGACAACCTGATCACGGCGATGGAGGCGAGGAACTCCTCCGAGTACGAGAAGCTGTTCGATGAGGAGGAGTTCAAGTTCCGCTTCGATCCGGTGGATCTCGAGGGAGAGAACAACAACCTCCCCGAGTTCTGGGGCTTCGATGGAGAAGCCCAGTGGTCGCGGAACGCCTTCGAGTCGACCGACGTCCTGCGCATCTCTCTCGAGTTCGACAAGGGGCCGCTCCAGGACGTGGCCCCGGAGGACGGCGAGTTCGTGGACCTCTCGTGGAAGAAGATGATGGTCACGAGCGTTCACCTGGAGATTGAGATGAAGAATCCGGCGGATCCGACCGACAACGTGATCTTCCTCGTCCAGGGAGATCGGGCGCAGTTCTTCTTCGCCATCGACGAGGAACACACCATTGGCGGAGAGCCGACCTGGAAGATCGTCGAGTGGCGGGACATCCGGATCGAGGGGCGCCCCTCTCTCGTGGAAGAGAAGTCGTTTGGAGGCATCAAGAGCATCTTTCTGTGATGCGCTCCGGTTCCGGTCGACGGAGCCCACGTCTGCAGGGAGGGACCACCTTGTCCTCGGCCCGGGAGAACAGCCGGATTCCAACGCCGAAGTCGGGTGTGCTAGCATCTGCACTCGGGGTGCCCCTCTTCGCCCCGCGTACCCGGAGTGAGCCCCCCTCACTCGCAGAGTCTCACGTGATCACTCCATGCCTTCTCCATTCGTCGAGGCGCTCCCAGCGGGCACCTCGGGACGGACATGCGAGCCTCGAACTCAACGGAGACCTTATGTCACACAGCCGGAAGACGCGCCTCTCCCTGCTCCTCGTCGCCGTATCGTCAGCTTCCCTCGTCGGTCCCCTCCATGCCGCGCCCCCAGGTGTTGGCCACGGACTCGACGGGGGAGAAGGAACGGCACACGCCAGTCCGAAGGGACTCGGGATCGCACCTTATCGAGGGTTCGATGGCGAGACATGGGCCGGAGGCGGCGAGGTCGGCGAGCGGCCCGAGGTGGACTGGACCGCGGGAGTCGATGCTCAGTTGCGAGTGGGCGAACGCGCGGGAGTCGATGCCCAGTTGCGAGTGGGCGAACGCGCGGGAGTCGATGCTCAGTCGCGACTGAGCGAACGCCCGGGAATCGATGCGCGGTTGCGATGGGACGATCGCGCGTGGATGGAAGCGAACAACATCAAGATGATGCTGACGAACGTCGGCTGGTTCGGTCACGACCAGTTGAACTCCGCGCCCGGTCTGATCTTTCCGGCCGCGAGTCAGCTCGGTGCGCTCTACGCCGGCGGGCTCTGGATCGCGGCACGGGTCGGCGATGAGGCCGAGCCGAGAGTCGCGGTCGCGGAGTACTCGACCGAATACGTTGGGGGGTCGCTCGACGAGCACGGGAGTTGGGACCCGAACTGGACCTCCGATCCGCATTGGCGGGTCTACGACGTCGAGCGCGGGAACCGAATCGATCCCGACTACCTGGAGTGGCCGGTGGAAGATGGGGCTCCCGTCACGGTGGGCGGTTCCCCTCGCTTCCTCGGAGACGTGACCAGCTTCGCCGTCTTCCACGACGCCGATCCGGCCAAACACTACAACGATGCGGGGGGAACGGATCCGCTTGGAGTGGAGGTGCAGCAGATCGGCTTCGCCGGCGACGGTGACTACGTCGACCACAGCGTCATCTTCCTCCAATGGAAGATCACGAACCGGAGTGGACAGGCGTTCCACGACACGCACGTGACGTTCTGGGCGGATCCAGACCTCGGTGATTCTGGCGACGACCTGGCCGGGTGTTCCCCCGAGTCGGGAACAGGATTCGTCTACAACGACGGTTGGGACTTCGACTACGCAGACCAACCACCGGTAGTCGGGTTCCGCCTCGTGCAGGGCCCGATCGTTCCGTCGCCGGGGGACATCGCCTACGTGAGCGGGGAGGAAGTGCCGGACTATCGCAACCTGCCGCTGTCGGCATTCGTCTTCTACGCGAACGGAGAAGATCCACGCAGCCCTGACCAGACCTACAACCTCATGCGCGGTCTTCACACCGACGGATCGCCGATCGTCGACCCGACGACCGGAGAGATCACGACGTTCATGGCCCCCGGGGAACCGTTCGAGTCCGGGTGGAATGACGACGTTCCCGGCGACAAGAGGATCCTGCTCTCCGTCGGGCCGTTCGACATGGCTCCCGGAGAATCGCAGACCGTGGCGATCGCGGTCGTCGTCGGGCAGGGGGGGGACGTGGAGTCGAGCCTCGGATTGTTCGGGGGACGCGCCTGGATCGCGGGGGAGCACTTCCGTTACGCATGGGACGACGCGGACGGAGCCTGCTGCTTCGAGGGCGGGCGCTGTGCGGTGGTGCCGTCCTCGGCATGCATTGGGCGCTTTGTGTACGGTACGACATGTTCCCAATCGGACTGCGGATGGCCGCGGGGCGCCTGCTGCATGAACTACGACGGCTGCCTCATCGGGCTCGAAGTCGAGTGCGAGGGCACCTACCTCGGAGACGGCTCCGTCTGTGAGCCGGGAATCTGCCCTCCGGCCGTCCGGACCGGCGCATGTTGTCACGGAGTCGTCTGTGAGATCGCGGAGTTCACCGAGTGTACCGGCTCGTTCCAGGGCCTCGGCTCCACGTGCGATCCGAGCCCGTGCTTCGGCATCGTCTGGCCTCTGGGAACCGGACGAACGCTGGCTCACCTGGGTCGATGCCGGACTCAGCGCATTCAATGGTGGCCTCGGGTACGGAACCGAGTTCTTCGGTTCGACGGTCGACCCTGTGGACGTCCCGAACGTGGTACATCCGGTTCGACTCCGACGAGTCGCAGTGGACGACCTGTCAGACCTACCGAAGGGACCTCGATACTGCAGCGCTGCCGGAGCCGGCGACTTCCCGCTCCGTCTGGGACGTGGATGACCCGGACCATCCGAGGCGGCTCAACGTCTGCTTCGTCGAGATGGAGACCCCGGAGAAGCCGGCGAACCACTTCGGGATCCTTCCAGCTCCAGCCCGGAGAGAACGGTGGCCGTGAGTACCCGTTCCTCATGGGGACACCTACAACGGCGACCTGATCTACGGAGATGAAAACGACCTGATCCGCGGCCCTGGGGCCCGGCGGCCGACGTTCTCTATGCCACGTGGACGCAGATACGGGGAACGCACGAGTTCCTCGAGACGGTCCCCGCGTTCTGGCGCTTCTACAACAGCCGCGACGAGGATCTGTACGGCGCGTGTTGCCTCGTCGACGGTAGCTGCCAGGTGGCGACCGAAGCGGAATGCGTTGGGTCACTCGGTGGCGAGTTCCTGGGCTATGGAGTGCTCTGCAACGGTGACCCCTGCGCGGAGTCACGAACCGGGCTGGGCGCGCCGGACGTGGCGGACGCCTCGCTCCGGGCAGGCATCCGGAACGAGGTAGACACCGCGGCGGGAGGACTCGGCGCGGATCGTCTGACCGTGCTCGCGACACCGAACCCAGGCTCCGGCGACATCTCGATCCGGTATCAGAGACCGGGAACGGGGACGACGCGGTTCACGGTCGTCGACGTCAACGGGCGACGGATCTGGTCGGCGGCGGACGCGGTTTCCGGTAGCGCCGGGACGCTCACTTGGAACCGGATGACCGATGAAGGCATCCCGGCTCCGGCCGGCACGTATCTCCTCCTCGTCACGTCGGAGGACGGATCGGGAAGGACGAGGGAGACCCTGTCCCAGAAACTCGTGCTGCTCCGGTAGCGCGCTTCGGTTCCAGGCGTGGATGCTCGCAACGAGCGAAGGAGGACGGATTCATGTTCCGACACCGCCGACCAGGGCTTTCTCTTCTCTTCTGCCTCTCCATTCTCGTCGGCCTGTCCGTTGCCGGGTGCGATGACGATTCGGTTTCGCCGGATCCTGTCGAATCCCCGTATCTCCCGGCGACGTCGGCAGAGAATCTGCTCGCCAACCTGATCACCGCGATGGAGGCGAAGGACTCCGCCGAGTACGAGAAGCTGTTCGATGAGGAGGCGTTCACCTTCCGCTTCGACCCGGTGGACGTGGAGGGAGACGACGATCTTCCCGAGTACTGGAACTTCGGTGCGGAAGCCCAATGGTCGCGGAACGCATTCACATCGAACGACGTCTTCCGGATCGGACTGGCGTTCATGATAGGTCCGCTCGAGGACGTGACCGAGGAGGACGGCGAGGGCGTCGACCTCTCGTGGAAGAAGGTCCTGGTCACCAGCGTCAACTTCGAGATGGAGTCCCGGAATCCCGCGGATCCGACCGACAACGTCGTCTTCCTGGTCCAGGGCGATCGCGCATTGTTCTTCTTCTCCATCGACGACGATCACACGATTGGCGGAGAGCCGACCTGGAAGATCGTGGAGTGGCGGGACATCCGGATCGACAGCCGTCCCACTTCGGTGATCGAGTCGACGATCGGAAGGATCAAGCACGTATACCTGTAGTGGGACGGTACGTACGTGGGCCGCTCCGCTCGTAAGAGGAGCGCCCGCCTTCGGAGTTTCTAGGCGTCCAGAATCCGCACCAACCCCTCACCGCCTCGAAGACGGCTGCGCCGGGACGTCCCGCTTCCTCGAGAGGCACCACCAGATGGCGGGACGGTCCTCTCTCGCGAAGTGGTCGGCCCGGAGATGGACGAGTTCGAGTTCCGGTTCGATGGCGAGGAGCACCTCACGAGCGGTCCGTCTGGGAGGCCCCGTCTCACGGGCCGGGCCTTCCGTGCTTCCGATGAGGGAGAGCCAGCAGCCGCCGACTCGGAGCGCGCCCGCGACCAGGGCCGCGAAGCGGCTGTGCTCCGCGGCCTCCTCGAACACGTGGAAGCATCCTCGATCGATGACCGCGTCGAACGGTCCCTCCGGTAGTCCGTCCGCCATGATGTCCCGCACGACGAACTCGATTCCGTCGGCGTCCGGATGTGCGCGCGCCTTCTCGATCGCGGTCGGGGAGAGGTCGACGGCGACGACGTCGTAGCCGGCCTGGGAGAAGAGCCGGGCGTTCGCACCGGTCCCGCAACCGATCTCGAGGAGCCGACCTTTCGGGAGCACCGCAGCCGTGATCGCCTGCTCGAAGAGCGGCTCGGGCCGTCCGGAATCCCAGGGGGTCTCCTCGGCACGGTAGTGGTCTTCCCAAGGTCTCGTCATGGGGCACTCCTCTCGCAGGGCAGTGGTTGTCATGGGTTCGGCCGGAACCAGGCATCCTACACGCCGGGTGTAGGGCCGGCCACCTGGCAGGCTGCTGAGAACACCCCTTCGGGCCTATTCCGCGGCCTGCTAGGACGACGCGCCCGCGTACTTCTGGATGCCGATCCGCCAGAACCAACGTGAGAACGCAAACAGCACGCAGGCGAGGCCGAGCGCGCCGAGGAGCGACATGCCGCTCGCGCGTCCCGACACCGCCTCCGCCGGCACCGTGACTGCAAATGCGACCGGGACGACGAGCGTGAGCGTCCACTTGAGCCAACCGGGGTAGAGCCCGACCGGCCAGCGGCCGGCGGTGTACATGGCCCAGAAGATCTGGAGGATGTTCTCGACGCGGATGAACCAGAAGGCGAGCGTGGCGAGCACGATCCAGAAGCTGTAGACCATGACCGCGCCCGCGATGAGGGCGAGGAGGAACTTGCCGCCCTCGAGCCATCCCACCGCCATCGACTCGCGCACGATCGAGACGATCAACGCGGCGACGCCGAGGAGGACGTCCGCAAGTCTCCAGATCCGCACCTCGGAGACGCTGACCAGGACCTGTGCGTCGGCCGGCTTCGTCAGCGTGTAGTCGAAGTTCCCGGTCACGATGTCTTCCATGAACTTCTGGAGACTGGGAGCGACCATCACGTTGATCGAACCGAGCACGATGAAGTAGATGCCGATGAGTGCGGTCAGCTCCGCCGGCTTCCAGCCTCCGAGCGAGTCCGTCTGCGAGAAGACGACCCAGATCGCGGCGAGCACGCTTCCCATCCCGAGTCCCGTCTCGAGGAGCTGGAAGAGGAAGTTCACGCGGTACTGCGCGTCCCCGAGGAGGCCGATCCGGAAGTAGACCACGAGCAGACGAAGGGCGTTCACGAACCCACCGCCGTGAACTTCCGCGCCGAGTGCTTCCAGACCAGCGAGATGACGACGCCGGCCACGGTGATCCAGACGAGCTGGATGCCATAGCCCCGCAGCACCTCTTCCCGGGTGAGGTGCCCGAGCGCGACGTCCACGGGGAAGCCGCTCGCGTAGTAGAAGGGGAGAAACCCCGCCGCCGTCGCGACCCAGGTGGGGAGGAGTGCGATCGGCGCGACCCGCCCGGAGAGCAGCATCTGCACGGAGAAGTAGGACTGGTTGATCGCGGACACCCTGGTCGTCCAGAACGCGGCCAGGGCCAAGGTCCACTCGACGAGGAACCGGAGGAGGAAGCCCATCGCGAGGGCGGGGAGGAAGAGCGCAATCGAGCTGGGCTCGACGTCGAACTTCGGGTGGAACGCGATGCTGAGGAGGATCACCGCGGGGAGGATCACGGCGAGTTGGACGGCCTTGAAGGAGACGTTGAGTGCGATGTCCTCGTGGATCGGGTGGATGGGGCGGAGGAGCGCGAACGAGAGCTGGCCGTACTGGATCCGGTACTGGAACTCGTGCATCACCCAGGTGAACGTCATGTGATTCACGAGGAGGAGCATCATGTAGTAGGCCGCAAACTCTTCCGGCGTGTAGCCACCGACCGATCCGCCGTGCGACCGCGCGACCGTCGACCAGACCGTGAGGTAGACGACCGGTTCCAGGACCGAGCCGATCATCCAGATCGCCCCCGAGGCGCGGTACTGGAGGTTCGAGAGGAGCGAGATGCGGAGGAAGGCCGGATAGGCCTTGAGCGCGCGGAGCCAGTGCATTCCCGTCACGCCATTCCGCCGCTGAAGACCTGGTCGATGATCTCGTCGATCGGAGGGTCGGCGACGTTGAGGTCCTGCACCTTGAGTTCGCGGAGGATTCGCGCCGTCACTTCCGCCGTGTCCTGCTTCGGCACGCGGATCGTCGCGCGGCTCCCCTCCTGCGACACCACCTGGCCGAACCGGGAGAGATCCTCCTGCCCTTCCTCCAGCTCGAGTACGAGCGTCTTCTGGGCGGAGAACTTCCGGACCAGGTCGGCGAGCTTTCCATCGAAGAGGAGCACACCGTGATGGATGACGACGACGCGGGGGCAGAGTGCCACGACGTCCGCCATGTAGTGGGACGTGAGGAGCACGGTCGCGCCCGTCCGCTTGTTGTACTGCTCGATGAAGGAACGGAGACGCCGCTGCATCGAGACGTCGAGCCCCAGGGTCGGCTCGTCGAGGAAGAGGATGCGCGGGTGGTGGAGGAGCGCCGCGGCGACCTCACACTTCATCCGCTCGCCCAGGGAGAGGTTCCGGACCGGCTTGCTGAGGAGTTCGCTCAGCTCGAGCAGCTCCACGAGCTCGTCCAGGCGCTGCCGGTACTCGTCGCGCGTGAGACGGTAGATGACCCGATTCCGATCGAACGAATCGATGACCGGGATGTCCCAGATGAGCTGGTTCCGCTGCCCCATCACGAGCGTGATCTGCTCGAGGAATCCGTTGTTCCGCTTCCACGGCTCGAACCCGAGGACGGACGCGGTGCCGGAGGTGGGGTGGAGGAGCCCGGAGAGCATCTTGAGTGTCGTCGTCTTGCCCGCGCCGTTCGGGCCGAGGAATCCGACGATCTCTCCCGCGTCCACGGAGAGCGAGATCTCCTTCACTGCCTCGACCGTCCGCGTCTTCCGCCTGACGAGGCTCGCAATGCTCGCGCGCACACCCGCGCCCCGGACCGGCACGACATAGGACTTGGAGAGCTGGTCGATCTGGATGACGGTGTTCATTTCGCCCTAGAGTCCGTAGCTCGCCCACTTCGAGTCGACCAACTGCTCCGTTTCGTCCGAGCAGCGGACCGGCTCCGGATAGCCTTCCTTCCAGGTCGCGTCGATGCCGAGCGTGCCGCGATGGACGGGGGCCGCGCCGACCAGCTTCGACTCGGCGAAGAGCACGTCCCTCGCCGCGTCGAACCGGGTGAGGAGCCCCCACACCAGGTGGCACTCGTCATCCAGCCGCACATCCTCGCTCACCACGGCGAGGATCGGTACCTGCGAGAGAATGGATGCTGCGGACTGTACCTCGTCGGAGAGGAGCCGCTCCAGGATCTTCCTACCCGGAGTGCGCCCTTCCAGCTGGACGAGAAGAACGCTCTCCGCGTACCAGAGCTGGCGGACGATCCGGGAGTCGAGGTCGCGGAGGTCCGGGAGCTTCGATGGATCGAGCGGCGTACGGGGGGCGCGTCGTGCCTTCGGAGTCGCGTCGAGGATCATCTTCGACCCCAGGTTCATCTGGTAGGACGTGAAGTCGAGCGTGTCGAGCGCGGTCTTGCTGAGGAGGGTGAAGTCCTCCTCCGGAAGGAAGTGACGCCCGACGGCTCGGAACACTTCGGACGCCTTCCGGCAGTCCACGTCCGGCCCGACCGTGACGACGATCTTGCTGAGCGACACCTGCCCCGTCCCGAGGAGCCCGAACGCGGCCTTCATCGCTTCCTTCTCGTACCGTTCCCGTACCGAAATGGCGAGGAGGTTGTGGAAGCCGGCTTCGTAGAACGCCCAGAGGTCCTGGATCTCCGGGTGCATCATCTTCGCCATCGGCACCATCATGTCCTGGAGGACGTCTCCGATGTAGCGATCCTCCTGGGGAGGCTGCCCCACCACCGAGACCGGGAAGATCGCGTTCTTCCGGTGCGTGATCTTCTCGAGATGGAAGACGGGGAACTCGTGCGCATGCGAGTAGTGCCCGAAGTGATCCCCGAACGGTCCTTCCATCCGCCGTTCCTCGGGCGGGACACGGCCTTCGAGCACGAACTCCGCGATGGCCGGAACGCGCATCGGGACGCTCTTCGCCTGGACCATCGGCATCGGCTCGCCGCGGAGGAACGCTGCGAACGCGAGTTCGTCCACGTTCTCGGGGAGCGGCGCGATCGAAGCGAGCATGAGGACGGGATCGCCGCCGATGAGGACGCACATCGGGAGGGACTCGCCCTTCGCCTCCGCGATGCCGTAGTGGAAACCGCCGCCCTTCTGGATCTGCATGTGCATCCCGGTCGTCCGGTCGTCGAACACGTGCATCCGGTAGGTGCCGAGGTTCCGTCCGCCCGTTTCCGGATGCTGGGTCAGCGCCATCGGCCAGGTGATGAACGGCCCACCGTCGAGTGGCCATGAGGTGAGGATCGGGAGACGGCTGAGTTCGGGTTCGCGCACGACCTCCTGGCACGGGCCGCCGCCCACGTTCTTCATCCGCGCCTTCATGGCGCGGGCGAAGAAGCCGCGGCTTTCCCAGAGTGCCTTCGGCTTCGGCGGCTGCAGCTTCTCCATCGCGCCCGCCACCAGTTCGCCCATCTCCCGCGGGTCGCGATCGAGGAGGAGACGGATCCGGCGCTCCGAGCCGAGCAGGTTCGCGACGACGGGGAACTCGTAGCCTTCGACGTTCTCGAAGAGGACGGCGGGGCCGTAGGCGTGGCAGACCCGGTCGATGATCTCGGCGATCTCGAAGCGGGGGCTCACTGGAACCGTCACCCGGGCCAGTTCGCCGTTCCGGTCCAGATGCTCGACGAACTCCCCGAGGTTCATGTACTTCGCCATGACGTCTCCCCGTCCCTGGTTCTGGTGCCTGCTCTTCCCGCCGCCTTGTCCATCCTCTGGGTCCGCCGCCTTCTCCGTTCCGCGGGGCCGAACGATCCCACGGTCTCCGCCGGTCGGGTCTCCGCCCGGCCCTGGACCCGAAGCCGTGTCACGGATCCGAGAGTCTACTACGGAGGTTCGCGCCGTGTCGGAATCTGGAGGCGCGAGGCAGGATCCCGGCGTGCGTTGCCCTCGGGTGGGGCCCAGGCTATGCTCGAACCCGTTCACGCTGATTGCACGGTATCCGGGCCACACCCGAGCCGAATCCGAGTCGAGTCCGGCCGGATCCGGTACCCGGTCCCGGGTCGAAGACCGGGCCGAACCGGGACCGGATCGAAACTCGGGCCGCTGGGTCGTACCCGGCGTCTCATCCCGAATCCGATGAAGGTGGGAGGGGTTCCACATGCAGAGGTCCACGGTCCTGCGCCTCGTCTTCACCATGCTCTCGATCGCGCTCGTGGGCGTGTCGGGCTGTGGAGACGGCACTCCCGGACCCGCGGGGCCATCCGACCGCCCGCTCTCGGTCCGCGTCGTCTTTCCCGAGGCGGCGACCGGCTCGGCCCGCCCCGTGACGTCCTTCTCGATCCGCGAGATGTCCGCGCGGGCGTTCTCCCTCGCCGAGGAGATGCCCGTGCTCGAGGACGAAACCACCATCGAGGTGGGGCCGTCCGATACCCGCTATCGCCTGGAGCTCTCCGTTCGGCCGGACGACCCGATGGCGTACTACCAGGTCGACGTCGACGCTTCGGGGACGCGGGAAACCGACGGAGTCGAGAGCAGCGCGGGTCTCCTCTTCACGGGGTCGGGATTCGGTATGGTCGAAGAAGAGGCGACCGAGGCCTACATCGAGGTGGTTCTCGAGGACGTCGTTCCCCTCGTGACGATCCAGGAGCAATCGGGCGGGGCGTTCGTGTCCTGGACCGGTGTATCGGGGGCGAGCTCCTATCGGGTGCGGGAAACGAGGAACGGGTCGAGTTCCGACACCCTGACGACGTCGTTCGGACTCTTCTTCGAGTTCGACCCGGACCTCGAGGCGCGGTCCTACCGGGTCCAGTCCGTACTGGCGGATGGTCGGACGAGCGCGTTCAGCGAGGAGCGTTCGGCCGGACTCGACTCCGGGGTCGGGCAACTCACCCTCACCGTCGTCGACGCGCGTACGAGCGAGCCCCTTTCCGGTGCGACGGCCCGGCTGGGGGATCTCTCGACGAGGACGGACGAAATGGGCCTCGCGAGCTTCGAGGGGCTGCTGCCGGGAACGTGGACGCTCACCGTCTCCCTCGAGGGGTACGTGACCGCGAGTCGGGACGTCACGATCCTCGCCGGCAGTACGACGCCGGTCACGGTCGCGCTGAGCCCGCCGGCCGTCGGTGGCTACCGGATCGTCCTCACCTGGGGCGAGACGCCGGCCGATCTCGACGCCCACCTCAGGACGCCGCTGATCGACGGTGTGTCGTACGAGGTGTTCTACGGATTCCTCGGGAGCGAGACGGAGGTGCCGTTCGCGCGACTCGACGCGGACGATCAGGACAGCTTCGGCCCGGAGACGGTGACGATCGGCCAGAACGTGGAGGGGACCTACTCGTTCTTCGTCCACAACTACTCCACCGACCCGCCGATCGCGGGAAGTGGCGCGCGGGTCGAGCTGTACAAGGAGAACGAACGGCTCACCGCGGTGACGGTTCCCACAGAAGGAGCAGGCGTCTACTGGCACGTCTTCGACCTCGATGCCGTGGCCGGGACGTTCCAGCTCGTCAACCGGATCGACGACGTGCCGGGACGGCCCGGAGCGAGACGGAGCGACGTTCCCAAGTAGCTTCGACCTCGCGCGCTCCTACTCCATCTCGTGCATGGTGGAGTCCGGGTCGTACTCGATGCGCGGTCTCGGTTCGTCGCCTGGATCCTCGGTGGGCCTGCCTCCGAACGATCCGCGTCCCGACCCGGACGCATCCCCGGACCCGAGAAGGTCGGCACGCCATCCGGGCCCGGCATTCGCGCCGACGAGCGGAAGCAGCTTCTTCGTATACCCCGCCACCATCTCCTCGATCGTCTCCGGGCGGTGATAGAAGGGCGGCATGACCGGCGCAATGATCGCGCCCTCGCGCGACACCTTGAGCGCGTTCTCGAGCATGCCGGTGGAGAGCGGCGTCTCCCGGACACAGAGGATGAGACGCATCCGTTCCTTCAGCGCCACCTGGGCGGAGCGCGTGATCAACGTGTCCCCGATCCCGAACGCGATCTTGGCCAGGGTCGAGGCGCTGCACGGCAGGATGATGTACGCATCGTACCGGTTCGTTCCCGAGGAGAACGGCGCGGCGAGGTCGTTGTCCCGGAAAGTCGCTTCGACGTAGGGCGCGAGGTCCTTGTAGCTCATGTCGAGCTCGTCCTTGAGGAGCGCCTTTCCCCAGTCGGAGACGACGAGGTACTTCTCTCCGGGGCAGCGCTTCAGGAAGTCGACCGCGAAGACGGCGCCCGAGGCTCCCGAGATTCCCACGAGGATGCGCATGATCACTCCTTGTCGTCCGCAGCCTCCTAGGGCCAGAACACTCCCATCGACACGAAGGCGAGGACGACGAATCCGACCACGATGTTGAGATTGAAGAAGGCGAGCTCCACATTCTCCGCCATCCGGTGCTCCATGTAGAGCGTCAGGGCGACCGCGGAGAGCGGTAGGAGCGCCCAGGCCGTCCAACCGCTCCTGAGCCAGAGGAGCGCCAGGGCGAGCCACGCGAACACGTGCACCCAGCCCGAGACGCGGATCGCCCCGTGCTTGCCGAGGCGGGCTGGGATGGAGTGGACGCCGTGGGCGCGGTCGAACTCCGTGTCGAGCGTCGCGTAGATGATGTCGAACCCGGCCACCCAGAGCACCCCGAAGATGGCGAGTGGCAGGATCTCCTCGGAGCCGCTCCAGGTCTGGCGAACAGCGAGCCAGCCGGCCCAGGGGGAGAGCCCGAGCGCGATCCCGACTCCAAAGTGGCAGAGTGGCGTGAACCGCTTGAGGTACGGATAGGCCACGAACACGACGAGCGGGATCGGTGAGATGGCGAGGATGAACGGGCCGAGGGCCCAGGCCGCCGCCAGGTAGAGCACGCCGCCGAAGAGCGTCACCATCCAGGCGTGGGAGAGGGAGAGCCGCCCTGACGGCAGCTCCCGGACGCGGGTGCGGGCGTTGAGGGCGTCGATCCTCCGGTCGATGATCCGGTTGAGGGCCATGGCCGAGGTCCGCGCGCCCGCCGCCGCCACGAGCGCGAGGACGGTGGTCCGGAGGTCGGGCCACCCCTGCGCGCCGACGAAGAGGCCGGCGAAGACGAGGGGAAGCGAGAAGAGGGTGTGGGAGATCTTGATGAAGCTCCCCATCGCCTCGAGGTTCCGGATGCCGCCCGTGGCCGTGGCCGGAGGTGAGATCGTTTCGGTCATGTGAGAGTCTTCGTCTCCTCAGCCCAGTTGGAGGCGGAATGGGCCCCGCTGCGCCCGGTCCGCGAAGGGAGGAGTGTGACGGTTCCTCCTTTCCAGGGCAACGCCTCGCGACGGAGGGCATTTCCAGCGAGACGGACGCAGGTCTGCTAGCCTTTGGATCCGAACGCTGGATCTGGTCCCGAGCGAAGGGGCCGGGATGGGAAGTCAACTCGGAGGATTCGATGCGCCTGCTCCACCGTCTGTCGACCGGTCTCTCCCCGTTCCGTGGGGTATTCGGGCTCTCCGTCCTGCTCGCCTGGGCCCTGCTCGTGGGGTCCGTCGGATGCGGTGGATCGGACGGGGACGCCTGGGACAAGAGCAGCTACAAGACGCTCAACCTCGCACTCCAGCCGCTGCGGAAGGACTTCGAGGACCACTACGGACAGCGGCGCGTGGTCGCGGTGGTGGCGCCCACGTGCGGAAGCTGCCTCGAGCACGTCGGCCGGATCTACGACGGCCTCCGGCCCTGGGCCGAACAGAACGACGGCGAGATCTTCATCATCTGGGGTTCGGTGTCTCCTACCGACACCGAGGTCCGGTGCGCGGAGCGGGCGAAGGAGTACGCGTCGCCGCGCATCCACCACTACTTCGACGATTCCGGCCGCTCCACCCGCGCGTTCGGGCGGATGCTCGACCTCCCCTCCAACGGGGACGCCTACGACGTCTTCCTGGCCTACGGACCGCAGGCGACGTGGGACCCGAACGATACGATGGACAAGGAACCGGACGACTTCAGTGTCGCGCTCTCGCTCTGGGAGCCGTCCCGACCGGACATCGCGGCACTCTCGGGAAACCTCACCCGGATCACCCTTCCCGAGTTCACCGCGGCCGAGATGATCCGTCTCCTCGACGAGAGCTCACACTGAACGCGAGCGGGCGTCGGCCACGATCGGCCTGGGTGCCCGCCACGGAAGCGGAGCCCGGCCGAGTCCCCAGCGGATCGTCAGCTTGAACCGGGCCACTCCGTCCTCCGCCAACACGTAGAACGTGGGGAGCAGGAGAAGGGTGAGGACCGTGCTCGCCGTCAGTCCGCCCATCACGGCCCGGGCCAGCGGGTAGTAGTACCCGTCTCCGATCGCCGCCGTTCCGAACGCGAGCGGGACGAGCCCGAGCACGGTCGTCGACGCGGTCATGAGGATCGGGCGGAACCGGTCGCGGCATCCCTCGCGGATCGCGTCCTCTCTCGAGAAGCCGACCCGCCGGAGCCCGTTGACGTGATCCAGGAGGACGATTCCGTTGTTCACGACCACGCCGATCAGAATGATCACCCCGATCATGGCGAGGAGGTTGAGCGGCGTCCCGGTGAGGAGGAGCGTCCAGATCACGCCGAGCAGTGCGAAGGGGACGCAGATCATGATCACGAGCGGATGGAGGAACGACTCGAAGAGCGCCGCCATCACGAGATACACGCAGAAGAGCGCGAGGAGCACGTTCGTTCCCATCTGACTCTGCTGCTCCTGCGTCCGCTGCATCTCCCGTCCGAAGGACCAGCTGTATCCGGCCGGAAGCTGGACGGCCGACATGAGTGCGCGCGCCTGGTCGACCACGTCGTCGAACTCCTCGCCTTCGTACGCGCCTCGGACGGTGAGGGAGGCCTGCTGCTGCCTTCGCTGGATCGTGTCGGGCCCCTTCGCGAACTCGAAGCTCGCGATCTGTCCAAGCCGGACGGATCGCCCGTCCTCGAAGTGGACCGGCATTTCCGCGAGCTGTTCTACGCTCCTTCGGTCCGACGGCTCGAGCACGATCCCGAGGTCGATCTCACGGTCGGCGGACTGGATCTTCTTGAGCGGCACGCCGCGGAAGGTGAGGCCGAGGATCTCCGCGATGTTCTGGGAGCGGACCCCGAACCGGCCGGCCCGGGCCGGATCGATCCGGACGCGGATCTCGTCGCCGCCGTCGGCGAGATCGGTCTCGACGTCCTTCAGGTCGGGCAGGAGGGCGAGACGACGCCGCACTTCCGCACCGATCTCGCCGAGGAGATCGAGTCCTCGCCGAAGAGGGTGATCGCGAGCTGCTTCGCGCCCGGCCCCTGGCTCTGATCGTCGCGGCCGAAGTTGTACTTCACACCCGCGACGGTCGGCATGTTCTCGCGGAGCCAGGTCCGGAGGTCCCGGATCCGTTCTTCGCTCACCTCGGTGCCGTCCCGGAAGAAGAGGCCCATGGCCGCGTAGTTGCTCTGGTAGAACGTGTAGACCGACTCGATGCCGAGCGAATCCCGCTTCGCGAGGAGGAACGGCTCGATTTCGTCGACATAGTGCTCCACGCGGGTCACGTTTGCGTTGTCCGGGAATTCGAGGCGGAGGTAGAGGTTGTCCTGCTTGATCCCCTTGTCGCCCGAGTCGTCGGGGCCGAACCCGCTCACCTTGACCGTGACCGCGGTGATGAGGAGCGCGAGCGGCACGAAGAGGAAGGCGGTCTTCTTCGGATGGCGGAGCGTCCAGCCGAGGGTCCTTAGGTATCCGTTCCGTAGCCGGGTCAGGAAGCCGAACTCCTGGTGTGTTCCGATCTGGCCCATCCGCGCGGCCAGGAGTGGAACCAGGGTCAGACAGACGAGGAGCGAGAAGACGAGCGTCACCGAGATGGTGATCCCGACCTCCGAGAGCCAGACCACGAGTTCGTTGCCCTTGCCGAACACGATCGGAGCGAACACGATGACGGACGTTAGGGTCGACGCCGTGACCGCCACCGCGACTTCCCGGCTTCCCCGCTCGGCGGCCTGCCGCGGCGCTTCGCCCTTCTCCTGTCTCCGGTGGATCGACTCGAGGACCACGATCGCATTGTCGACCAGCATGCCGACCGCGAGCATCAGCCCCATCATCGTGAGGACGTTGAGCGTTCGGTTCGCGAGGAAGAGGTAGACGCACGCGCCGACCACGGAGATCGGAATGGCCGCACCGACCACCGCGGTCGAACGGAAGTTCCGGAGGAAGACGAGGAGGATCGCGATCGCGAGAAGCGATCCGAAGAGCCCAGACTGGAGGAGCCCCTTGAGCGACGCCGTGATCTCGTCGGCCTGGTCGAAGAAGAGGACGACGTCCACGCCCGAGAGCGCGGGGTCCTGCCGGATGTCCTCCAGCACGTGTTCGACCCGCCGGGAGACGTCGACGATGTTCGCGCCCGACGCCTTCTGGATCTCGAAGGCGACGGCGGACTCACCGTTGATCCGCCGGTAGTAGTTCGGCACCGGCTCCGCGTAGACGATCTCCGCGACGTCCGAGAGCCGGACGCCGGCGTCGTTCACCTGGATCGCCTCGAGGTCCTCGATCGAACGAAGCTGTCCGAGCGCCCGCACGGCCATCCGGTTCTGCCCGTCCCGTACGTCGCCGAGCGTGAGGTCGATGTTGTTCCGCTCGAGGAGCTGGAAGAGACGGGACACGTCGACCGAGTGGGCGAGGAGCTGGTCGAGGAGGAGATAGATCGTCACGTCCTTGGGCGCGATCCCGTCGACCACGACTCTACCGACGCCCTCGACCCGCGAGATCGGGTTGATGACGCGGCGTTCCAGGAGGTCGTAGGAGTTCGAGAGGTCCATTCCCCGGGAGCTGATCCGCCCGACCAGGATCGGGATGTCGTTCGAGTTGAACGTGAAGATGTCGTAGGGGAGGATGTCCGCTGGAAGGAGCGGACGGACCTTCTCCATCCGCTCCTTCACTTCCATGCGGAGAACATCGATGTTCCGTCCGTAGTCGAACTCGACACCGATGAAGGCGCCATCCGCGGAGGAGTAGCTGAACGTTTCTTTCACCCCGCCGAGGGTGGAGAGGATCTCCTCGATCGGGCGGGTGATGTCCCGCTCCACCTGTGCGGGGACCGCGTTCGGATACGGCACCTGCACGCCGACGAAGGGGAAGTCCACCTGGGGCAGGAAGTCGAGCTTCAGCCGCGTGAAGCTCACGCCGCCCAGCACGAGGAGCGCGGCGGTGAGGACGATGACCGTGACGGGCCGACGGATTGCGTTCTCCGAGATACGCATCGATCACGCTCCCCGATCGACGGCGGCATAGACCGTCGGGATGAGGAAGAGGGTGAGGACCGTCGCGAAGAGGAGTCCGCCGATGACGGCCACGGCCATGGGAGCGCGGATCTCCGCGCCTTCCCCGAGACCGAGCGCCATCGGGAGGAGCCCCAGTACGGTCGTGGTCGTCGTCATGAGGATCGGACGGAGCCGCGCGCGCGCGGCATCCCGGATCGCCTCCAGCTTCTCGAGTCCCTGACGTCGCCGCTGGTTGATGAAGTCGACCAGGACGATCGCGTTGTTCACGACGATGCCGGTCAGCATCACCACGCCGATCAGAACGACCACGCTGATCGACGTGCCCGTGATGCCGAGCGCGAAGATCACACCGACCATTCCGAGCGGAACGGTGAGCAGGATCACGAGCGGATGGAGGAACGACTCGAACTGGCTCGCCATCACCATGTAGACCATGAAGATCGCGAGTGCTACGGCGAGGACGAGGCTCTTGTACGAGTCCTTCACCTCGTCGTTCTGTCCGCTGAGAGAGACCGCGAGCGACGACGGCGGCGGATTCTTCGCGACGATGCCTTCGATCGCCCGGGTCGCCGAGCCGAGGTCCCGTCCCGAGAGGTTGGCCCGGATGACGGCGGCACGTTGCTGGTCGATCCGCGTGATCTCGGAAGGACCCCGACCGATCTGGACGTCGGCCACGGTGCTGAGGGGCACGGGGATTCCGTCGACCTGACTGATGAGGAGTCCGCCTACCTGCGAGATATCGAGCGTACGCGCATCCGCGGTTCTCACCAGGATGTCGAGCTGCTTGTCCCGCTCCTTGTAGCGCGTGGCGACGTCGCCCCGGATCTTGTTCCGGAGCGTCTGGGAGACGGTCGCGAGGTCGAGGTCGAACGAGGCCATCCGCTCCCGATCGAAGACGACCTGGAGTTCGGGGCTTCCTTCCTCCACGCTCGAACGCACGTCCTCGAAGCCCGGGACCCGGCTGAGCTCGGTGACGAGTTCGTCGCCGTACGTCTGGAGTTCGGCGAGGTCGTATCCGAAGACGTGCACCTCGACCGGTGTGCGGAAGCTGAAGTAGCTGGGACGTGAGAAGGTGTGGCGGAACTCCGTCTCCTTCTCGAGGTGATCGCGGATCGAACTCACCACCGCGTCTTCCAAGGCCGGATCGTCCGGGCGCGTGATCGAGACGTCGAGTCGGGCGACGTTCTCCCTTCGCTCCGCGGAACCCGAGCCGAGGTCCGGGCTCTCGCCGATCGTCGTGTAGAAGAGAGCGATCCGATCGTCGGCCGCGAGTTTCTCTTCGAGGTCGTGAACCGCGGACTCCATCTTCCAGAGCGGCGTGCCGGGCGGAAGCTCGAGTTCGAAGCTGAACCGTCCCTGGACGAACTGCGGAACGAGATCGATACCGAGCCGCGGGAAGAGGAGAACGGCCGCCACGATCGGGACGAGTGCCCAGGTGAGGGTGAGCCCCGGCCGCTTCACGGCGCGCGTCAGGAGATTCGGGTAGGTGACGTCGACGCGATCCCACATCCGGTCGAAGAGGCGCCCGATCGGACGAAGGAGCCACGTGAAGGCCCAGGTGAGAAACGCCGAGACCTTCCGGAGCACGAAGAGAAGCCCCCCGGGAAGGAGGACGAAGACGGTCCGACCGATCCACCGTGGGACGAAGGCGAGAACACGGAGGACCGGCCGGAAAACGCGACGCACCCGGGCCATGCGGCCTCTGGCCAGGGGCGCGCCGGAGGGGATCGAAGTCGCGGCGTCGGCGGAGGCGAGGGCGCCGGCGCCCACGGGAGCAGCGGACCCCGGCGAGCCGCTGGAGTCTCCCATGGGTACCGGCAGTCCGTCGGGACGCGCGCCGAAGGCGGAGAGCATCGGGATCAGGGTGAGGGCGACGATGAGCGAGACGACGAGCGATGCGGTCACGGTGAGGGCCTGGTCGCGGAAGATCTGTCCGGCGATCCCTTCCACGAAGACGATCGGAAGGAAGACCGCAACGGTGGTGAGCGTGGATGCGATGACGGCGCGCGAGACTTCGTTCGCTCCGTCCCGCGTGGCTTCCCAGACGTCCTTGCCGTCCAGACGGTGCCGGTGGATCGCCTCCAGCACGACGATCGCGTTGTCGACGAGCATGCCGACTCCGAGCGCGAGGCCGCCCAGGGACATGATGTTGAGCGACACGCCGAGCTGCTGCATGACGAAGAACGTCGCGAGGATCGAGATCGGGATCGTTACGCCGACGATCGCGGTCGGCTTTCTCTGCTTGAGGAAGAGAAAGAGCACGAGGACGGCGAGGAGGCCGCCGACGATCGCGTTGGAACGCACTTCGTTCACGGACTGCTCGATGAAGACGGACTGGTCGGCCAGGATGGCGGTATCGACGTTCTCCGGGAGCCGACTCTTCAGCTGCTCCAGACGGTTCCGAACGGCATGGGCGACCTGGACCGTGTTCGCGTCGCCTTCCTTGTAGACGGCGAGTTCTACCGATTCCTTCCCGGCCACCCGCGTGATCACGTCGCGCTCTTTGAATCCCCGCTGGATGGTGGCGACGTCTTCCAGCGCGATCCGCCGGCCGTCCTCTTCGAAGAGCACGGTCTCGCCGAGGTCGCTGAGGTCATCGAACTCGTTGAGCGTACGGACGAGGAACTCCGAGTCACGATCACGGAGCCGGCCACCCGCGGCGTTGAGGTTCTGCTCTCCCAGGAACTGCCCCACGGTCGAGATCGGCACGCCGAGCTTCGCGATCTTGCCTTCATCGACCTCTACCTGGATCTCCTCCTCGAGCCCGCCCTGGATCCGGACCGAGGCGACTCCGAGGAGGGACTCGAGATCCTTCTTCACCATCCGGTCCGCGACTTCCCGGAGCGTGACCGGATCGCTTCCGCCCGACAGTCCGATCCGAAGGACGGGATCGAGCGTGGGGTCGTAGCGGAGGAGAACCGGAGCGGCCGCATCATCGGGAAGACGGACCGTGTCGATCTTCTCCCGCACGTCGAGCGATGCGTAGTCCATGTCCGTCTTCCACCCGAACTCGAGCACGATCTCGGATGCACCGGAACGGGAGGAGGACCGGAGTCCACGCAGTCCGCGCACGACGGACACCGACTCCTCGAGCGGCTCGGTCACGAGCTTCTCGACTTCGGCCGGGGCCGCGTCGGGATACTCCGTCCGCACCGTGAGGGTGGGGTAGGAGATGTCCGGCAGGAGGTTCTGCGGCAGGCGGCCGAGCGAGACGAGCCCGAAGACCACGGCCATGGTCGTGGAGCATGACGACCGTGACGGACGCGTCATCGCGCCTTCGACGAGTTTCATTGATCACCTCGTACGGGCAGACGTGAGGTCGTCGATCTTGCTACCGGCTTGAGGCCTCCATGTCCCACCGTCACGATCCGGTCCCCCCTGCGAGGCCTTCGACCACTTCGACGAAGTCCGCGTCGGTGAAGCCTGTCTCGATCGGAACCTTGAGCACGGAGTCGGCCTCGGTCCGGAAGACGAAGGTCTCGGCGCTTCCGGCACGAGGGCACGCTTCTGGGATGGAGAGGACGTCCTCGTGGACTCCCGTCTGCACCTTCACGCGGACGAGCCTGGACGGACCAGCGCGCCCCTTCATCGGCGAACTGGCAGGTGACCTTGACCGTTCCGGTGCGCGTGTCGACGACCGGCGCGATCCGAAGCACTTCGCCCGGAAGGTCGATCGTGCCGCTGGCCTCGTCCTGGTCCGTCTCCACCCAGATCTCCCGTCCCGCGGCGAGACCCTGGACGTTGTGCTCGGGGAAGAGATGCGCGCGAGGAGGGGCGTCCGGTCGACGATGTCGAAGAGTTCCCGGCCGACATCGACGTTCTGGGCCCGGATCCACGCGGCGGGACGAGACCTGTCCGAGAACGGCGCACGCACCCGCGTGTACTGGACGAGCAGCTCGTTCGACTTTCTCGCCGCTTCGGCCTGATCGAACGCCGCCTGCGCGTCGTTCAGCTGCTTGTCGCTCATGAGTCCTGATCGTGGAGTGCGCGGACCCGTTCGAGTTCGAGCCCCAGACCGTGGGCCTTGGCCGCGGCTTCGAGCCCGACCCGCTGCTGCGCTCCGTCGAGTTCCGCCAGCACCGCGTCCTTCTCGACCCAGTCGCCTTCTTCGACCAGGATCTTGACCTGCCCACTGATCTTGGAGAGGACGGTCGCCTGCTTCTCCGGTTCGAGCGTGGCCGTAGACGAGAGAAGGTCGGGATGTCGCGGCGTTCGACGCGGGCGGTCTCCACCGGAAGCGGATCGTCTCTTCGCCTGTCTCCACCGCGGCCGAAGAGCTTGTCCTTCCAGCTCTTGCCTTCGGCCTTCGTGCTGTCGGCGTCGGCGGCGGAGTCGGCGGTATCGGAGTCGGCGCCGGCAGCTACTCCAGCGCTGCCGGCCGCAGTGGCCGTGCCGTCGTCGGACGCGGACTTGGTTTCGGCGGCCGTGTCCTTGGAGTTGGCCAGGATCGGAGTCTCCATTGGATGCGCTTCGGCCGCACCCTACCTGTGTGCGAACAGGAAGACCACTCCGAGGAGCGCCATGAGGAGAGGAAGAGCACCAGCTCGGCGAGAAGAGGGAGCCATCGTCGGAACCTCCTGGTCGAGTTACGTTTGTCCCGGAGGAAGGAGATGGGCGGCGCGCCTCCCGGCAGTGCGGCGGACCAGACCCGAGGACTGATTTGCCTTCCTGCCCTTTCACTACGAATCCCGAGCGGCAAGGTTGCTGAGTTTTTCAGGAAGTTCTCGAATGGCGCGCTGCGGGGGGCAGAGTGAGGTTGAGGAACGGGCTCGGTGCGCGTCGGGTGCGGATGCCTGGGGACGATCCGGGGGGCCGGCGTCTGGTTGGGCGGGGTCAGTGAGGAGAGCGTCCGGCGATGCTTACGGAAGGACCTGCACCGTCCCCGTCCCCGGACGGATCTCACCGATCACGGCACTCGTCTCTCCGGCCGCTTCCATCATCTCCTGGAACTCGTCGACCCGCTCCTTGGGGAGTGCGACGAGAAGTCCACCCGAGGTCTGCGGGTCGAAGAGCACGTCGGCGTGGTCCTGATCGCAGTGCTCGGAGACGGAGATCCGCTCGGAGAGGTACTTCCGGTTCGCGCCCAGGCCCCCCGGTTTGTCCCCGGCCGCGACGTGCTCGAGCACGGTGTCGAGGAGCGGGACGCTCTCCACGTACACGTAGGCGTCGACTCCGCTGTTCGACGTCATCTCGAAGAGATGGCCGAGGAGGCCGAAACCGGTGACGTCCGTGCAGGCGTGCGCGCCGCACGCGACCATCGCCTCCGACGCGACGCGGTTCAGCCGACGCATATGGGCCGTGACCATACGGAGCTTGTCCGCGGGAAGACGATCGTTCTTGAGCGCGGTCGTGAGGATGCCGGTGCCGAGCGGCTTCGTGAGGAGGAGGACGTCCTCAGGGCGCGCGCCCGAGTTCGTGACGACGCGGTCCGGGTGTACACGTCCGGTCACGGAGAGCCCGTAGAACATTTCCGGCGCCTTGACCGAATGTCCACCGACGAGTGCGACCCCGGCTTCGTCGATCACCTCCTGCCCGCCCTTGAGGAGCTCCGTGAGGATGGGGAGGGGGAGGACGCTACGCGGGAACCCGACCACGTTCATCGCGGTGAGCGGGACGCCGCCCATCGCGTAGACGTCGCTCAGGCTGTTCGCCGCGGCGATCGCGCCGTAGTCGAACGGGTCGTCCACGATCGGTGTGAAGTAGTCGACCGTCTGGATGATCGCGAGGTCCTCGGATAGACGGAATACGCCCGCATCGTCGGCCTTTTCGAGGCCGACGATCACGTCGGGGTGATGGGTGCGCCGGACACCGGCCAGAACCTGCTCCAGATCCTCCGGAGCGAGCTTGGAGGCTCAGCCAGCGCAGCTGACCATCTGTGTCAGTCGTTGTTCGATCTGTTCACGGGTCATGGGCGAATGCTACTAGCCTTGGAGAAGCGTGTCGAGGACCCGGATGCGAACGGGTGCCACGGCGTTCTCCGGATCGGCGTCCAGCACCTGCTTCCAGACGCTCTGGGCTTCGGCGAACTTCCCCTTGTCTTCGAGGCTCAGGGCCTCGGCCTCGAGGAACTTGCTCTCGACGTAGCCCTTCCGCCCCTCGATTCCGTCGTCCTTCTGCTCGAAGTAGGCCTGGGCCTTGTCCCTGAGGTCGCTTTCCGTTCCGCCACTGCTCCGGATCTTGTCGATTCCTTCGGCCAGCGCGATGACGAGGTTCTTCTCGAGCTCGAGGAACTTCTCGGGGTTTCCGGAGAAGTCGCCCGTCACCTGCTTCGTCAGGACGATCTCGCCGGTGGCGGTGCGCACGACACGGGCGTCGATCCGGACCTTGTCCTTCGAGAGGATCATGTACTGGCCGAAAATGAAGCTCTGCGCGCCGAGGAGTTCGCCGGCCTTGACCGACTGCTCCGGATTCACGAAGCCGGACTGGTTCAGCTTCAGCTCCTGCGTGATCTGTTCGATCCGCTGGCGGTCGACGAGCTTGAGGTCGGTCGCTTCGGCCAGATCCGCGTTGATCGTGTGGATCAGGGCGCGCTGGAAGAGCGAGAAGTCGAGATCGCCGAACTTCCCCTGGAAGATCGAGTTGTCCTCGAAGTCACCGACCGCGACGGTGTTGATGTCGGTCGTGCCCGGGTAGAGGCTGTCCCGGACCGCGTTGTACAGCTCGATGACGGCCGGGGGATAGGTCGTGTCCGGCGAGAAGCGGGACGTCGGGTCGAAGGAGAGCATGCCCGCGATGGTGTCCTTGGCCGGGTCGAACTGTTTCCGCTCGACGTGAGAGCACGCCTTGCACTGGTAGGCCGAGATCTTGTCCTGCTCCGCGGCGCTCGACGCGATGATGGCCTGTGCGAGTTCGATCGCGCGGTCGTACTGGAGGTTCCAGTAGGCGTCACAGGCGGAGTCTTCTCCCGGACTCCCGATGCTCGGGACGGGGGAGAGGACACCGGCGAGGACCGCCGTCGCCGCCAGCAGTTTCACTTGGGTTCCGTTCATGTTGGGTCTCCGTCCGTTCTCGGGTCGTTTCCCTCGCGTCGGTGCACTGCAAACCGGCGTCCGGGCCTGGTTAGGGCTTCATCTTTCGCACACATCGACAGTCGCGCATGTTGAGGAGGATCATCCCCGGATCATCCGCCTTCACGTCGACCACGAACGTCGTATCGATCCCGGCCTCGGTGCTCTGGACGCGGAAGCTGTGTCGTCCGAAGGTGAGTCTCTGCCGGAAAGTCCGGTTCTCCGGTGCCTGATACGCTCCTCCATCGATCGAGACCATCATCCACGGGGCCGTTGCGATCGTGAACATCGCTCCGTCCGGTCGCGGTGGTGACTGGGCGCAGGTGCTGCTGCCGCAGGCCACCCCGTCTCCCTTGTACGTGCCTCCACCGTCCGTGCATTCGGCCTTCGTCACCACGGTACAGACCTCACCGGTGCAACAAGCGCCGGTCGGATCCGGTTCGCGACAGGGATTCGGCTCGCAGGACGAGTCGACACCCTGGAACTCTCCGCCCTCGCGATCACAACGGCCTTCGCTACGCACGCGGCAGGTGCCGTCCTCGAAGCAGCATGCCCCTTCCGGCTCGGCACACGTGACGTCCGCGCACGTCGTCCCGTCTCCATCGAACTCCCCGTTTCTCCGCCGGCACTCCTCCTCGGTCCACTCGTGACAGGAGCCGTCCGCGAGGCAGCAGGCTCCGGTCGGCTGCGGACACGGGTTCGGGTCACACGATTCCGACGGCTGCGTCGATCCGCCGGCCGCCAGGCACTCGGACTCCGAGAGCAGGCGGCAGGTTCCATCATCGAAGCAGCACGCTGTCGGAACACGTATCGGCTCGGGAGCCTTCCGAGTTGCCTTCCAGCCGAAGAAACCTCCGGCCAGGAGCACGATGGCGACGACCGCCCAGATGGCCGCGCGGGGGAACCCGCCGCCGGAAGTGCCGTCGTTGGCGCCGGTTGCGGTTGCGCCGGTACCTGCTCCGACGCCGCCGGAGCCCGTTCCGCCGGTGCCCGGACCGCCGACGGGGCCGGTGCCGGGGTGGCTGCCACTTGCGGCGCCGTACGCCGTTCCACCCGCGCCGCCGGAGCCCGTTCCGCCGGGGCGCGAGCCGTCGCCGGTCCCGCCGGTCCGCCCGCCAGTGCCTACCGCCGTGCCGGACGTCGCGTCTGCTCCGGCGCCAACGTGGGTCCCGGGTGCCGCCGTGGTGGCGTCCGGCCCGGGAGCGCCGCCGTGTCCGGCGGTCTCCTCACCCGCGCCGACCGAGTCCGTCTGCGTCCCGCCGCCGATCCGGGTCCCCGGGGCGACGGCCGTTTCTTCGGATGCTCCGGACGTCCGGGGGGCCGCGGCGGTGGCGTCGGAGCCGGCCGGGCGGCTGGGCGTCTGCCTGCCGGTCCCGGCGGCTTCGTCCGCGCGGCGCACGAAGTCCGCGAGGATCCGGTCCTCGCCGCGGAGTCCCATTCGCTGGGCGAGGGACTCGAGAGCGTCCCGCGCCGTGGACATGGACGGACAGCGCTCGTTCAGCTCCTTCGTCGTCATCGAGCGGATGACGTCGTAGAGCTCGGACGGGAGTCCTTCCCGGTGGCGTTCCAGTGGCTCCATCGCGTCGAAGACGACGGCGCGCAGTACCGCGGCGTAGTTCTCGCCGGGGAAGGCGCGCACGTTGCTCGCGATCTCGTAGCCGACGAGGCCGGTGGAAAAGACGTCGGTGCGATGGTCGACGGGGAGGCCCTGCGCCTGCTCGGGCGACATGTAGGCGGCCGAGCCCATGACGGAGCCGTGGCGGGTGAGCGTGCTGCTCTCCGCCGTCTCCCGGGCCAGCCCGAAGTCCATCACCTTGACCACACCGCTCCGCGTGATCATGAGGTTCGCGGGCTTGATGTCACGGTGGACGAGGTCCCGTCCGTGCGCGGCCTCCATCCCGCGGCAGATGTCGCGGAGCACGAGCGTGACGATCTCGCTCGGGAACGGGCCGAGGAGCGAGAGGATCTGCTTGAGATCGAGGCCGTCGACGAACTCCATCGCGATGTAGTGGATGTCGCCGTCGAGACCGAAGTCGTAGACCTGAACCGTATTCGGGTGCTGGAGGGCCGCGGCGTGACGGGCTTCCCGGTGGAAGCGCGCGATGAGGTCCGGATCCTCCATGAGATGCGGATGGAGGGTCTTCACGACGACGCGCCGGCCGAGCGCGCTCTGGATCGCGGAATAGACCGTGCCCATGGCGCCGGAACCGAGGCGCTGGGTCAGTTCGAATCCGCCGAGCCGATTGGGAAGCTGCACTCGTCCCCCGTGTTACCTGTGCTTCACGATGGGAGGTCTTCGCCCCGCGAGACCTTCCGAGGGACGATCGGGCTTCCCGCCGGGTGTGTCAAGTTGGCGGCGCTGGGTCTGTCAGCCGCGGACCCGGTCCAGGAGGTCGGAGAGGGTCGCGGTGGGCGAGCGCATGACGTTTCTCAGCTCGGGAGACATGCGGTCGCCCGGATCGCCGGCATAGGGCTGCTCGATCGCACTGATCGTCTCGAGACTCGCCTCGGGATCGAAGAGTGAGATCCACTGCGCCGAGGCGGGCCGGGAGAAGAAGAAGTGAAACGATCCCGGGCCGAGGGCAGGCGGCCGCACGCTGCCCGGAGACTCCGTCGCGCCCGGATGCGGCCAGAAGCTGCACGGTCCGGGGACGGCGGTGCCGAAGATCCGCCGGATGAGGTCGATCCAGACGGACACCTGGTAGGTGGCGCCGAGGCTCGGCGCGAGCGGGCAGCGGACGCCGAGTCGGATGTCGATCGCAGGCCGTCCCCGGAGGTAGCTCACGCTCTCGTGGAGTGCCTGAACGAGCTGCTCCCGCAGTGCGCCGACCAGGCCGGGCACTTCCAGGGAGGTGTCGAGTTCGCGGAAGAGCGCGTCGAGCGAACGGGTGCGCACGAACGCGGCGTACTCGTCATGGGCCGAGCGTTCGAATGCGAACGACGCTCCCCGCACCACCTGCAGGACCGATCCTGGATCGGTGGCGCGGCGGCACTCTGCGAGGAGCTGATCGAGATAGTCGTGGATCGGACGGACGAAGAGGGGGTGGGTCGGGTCGTCCGGTGCGCTCTCGCCGCGGTCGACCCACGCGAAGACCGCGAACGGATGGATCCGGCCGGCTCCGTCCTCGCTCGGGACGAGGACTCCTGTCGCGGCGCGGGTGCCTTCCGGCATCGACCAGACGAAGCGGAGAGGGGAGAAGCCGAGCGCCAGGCTCCGGAACCGGTCGCTTCCCACGCTCATCTTGGCGAGGCCGAGCCCCTCCGCCATCCACGTGTCGAATCCACTCCGCGCCAGTTCTCCCGCGCCGTCGACGAGGAACTCGCGGCTCACGGGGAGCTTGCCGAAGCAGCCGAATCGGTTCGAGTCGAGCTTCACGCCGGATCCTCCTTCGGAGAGCTCTCCGCCCAGTGTCCTGTCAGCTAGTGCGCGCTCGAGGGAAGACTGAAGCTACGGAACGTCGATCCCTTGACGAACGGGCAATCTCCGCCGTTGCGCATCGTGATCCGGATCGGGACGGCGATTCCGATGTCCTCGAACTCCCACGTCACGATCACCGCGTTGCCGTCCCGCTTCGCCTTGCCCTGGTCGATGAGGTGGAAGAGGCTCCAGACGTTGTCTTCGCCTTCGACCTTCCCGAGCACGCGGCTGGCGCTCGTCTGCTGGAGAACCAGGGAGCAGCCTGTATCTTCGGCGTTGGTCGTCCACCGGAAGTCCAAGTCCCGGTTCGCCGGCCGCCCCTTGAGCTCCTTGCCGTTCACCGTGAAGACGACCTGGTCGAGGAGCTTCTTCGTCTCGTCGCCGCGGCCCGAAGTGACCACGGGGTCGAGGATCTTCGCGTTGAACATCGCGGTGATGTCCCCCGATCCGATGTCGAGGTTCCTCCGGATGTCGTCCGCGGCCCGGAACGCGGTCTTCACGCCGCCCGAGACCGCCGCCTTCTCCTTCTCCATGTCCGACTCGAAGCTGTCGAGCTTGCCGCCGCTCTTCAGGATGTCCGCGATGCCGTTGACGGAGGCGGACCTTCCGGAGCCGAACGGGTAGTTCCCGGCCATCGCGCTCTTGTAGTCGTCATAGACCTGGGAAGACCAGGCCTCGTCGACGGCGCGCGCGTCACCCTTCTTCTGTTCGCCGCGGAGGAGGGCGTCGGCTTCGTCGATCGGTGCCTCGAGGAACTTCTGGAGCGCATCGGGGAGGTCGTCGCCGTCGTAGCCGGACACGAAGTCCTCGACCTTCTCCTTCGCCTTGCTCCCCGCGCGCGTGTCGTAGTCGAGTTCGTCGGGCTTCTCCGCGCAGTCCGCGATGTCGTCGTGGAGATCGTCGAGGGACTTGCGGTAGTCGTCGAACGGCGTGTCCTCGTCGTCCTTGGCCGTGATGAACTCGACGACCGGAGCGACGGCTTTCTCCACCGCTTTGACGTCGAGGCTCAACGCACCGAAGCTGCCCTGCTCGGCCATCTTCTCGAGGACCTTCACGATCGGGGAGCCCTTGCGTGACTTGAGCTCCTTGAAGTCGTCGTCGGCATCCTCGCAGTTGTCGTACTCCTTCACCCGCACGGACTCGAGGAACTCGGCCCACTCGGCGGGGAAAGACTCGACGTAGAGCGCGACGAGGTCTTCCTTCTTGGGCGTGGTCTCGGAGGGCGACTCCTTGGCCAGCTCGATGAGCTTGTTGTCGTCCTCGATCACGCTCCTCACGTTTCCGATCCGCTCACCGACGTACGCGGACCAACCGTCCTTCGTGAAGGCGGCGCGGATCCGCTCGTCGCTCTGGAGGATGTTCTGCGTCGCTCCGGCCATGCTGCGCATGGTGAGGTCGAGGTCCTCGTGTTCGCGGCTCGCGCCGACGACGATGCCGTCGAAGAAAGCCTGCGCGGTGTGCGAGTTCCGGAGGGACCGGGCACCCCGGCGAACGACCCGGTCCCGGACGTCCGGCTCGTGGAGCGGTTCTCCGGCCTCGAGGAAGTCCTTGCACATCTCCTCGAAGACGGGCCGCCGCTCGGGATCCTCCGCGGCTCCGTCGACGTGGAAGTCGAAGAGCGCGTTCGCGAGGTCCGTCTCGTTCCCGATCTCGCCGCGCTGGTCCGGATAGAGCATGAGGAGCTCGGCGCGGAGGGACCGACGGATCTCGTCCGAGTCGAGTTCGTCCGAATCGTCGAGGCTGTCGGCGACGTCGTCCTCGATCGGGCGCAGCACCCGCTTCCGGAGCGCGTCGAGATAGAGTTCGTTCCCGGCCACGCGGACGTTCGATGCGACCGAGAGCGGCCAGGCGTGCCAGCTTCCGCCGACGGTCTCGCGGAGCTTGTCGAGTTCGGCGATGGTCGCGACGTCGGGGGCGAGGTTCCCGGTGTTGTGTTCGAACTCCTCGAACGCGTGCCGGGCGTCCGTCATCCGGTGGCTCAGGCGCGAGTAGGAGATGAGCACGTACGTGGACGCGATGATCGCGGCGAGGAGCGTGAGCCCCGAGAGCACGAGCTGGAGCCGGAACCACTTGTTCGCCCCGGATCGGGACCTCTGCGCGACGTCCGAGTCGCTCTTCAGCAGTTTGGCGAAGAGGTCGCGCACGAAGTACGCGTCCTCCTTCTCCGGCTGTTGCTCCATGGTGTCGGCCTGGCCGAAGCCGCCGAGGATTCCCTGGATGTTGCGGACGACGAGGTCGAGGGGCGTACCCATCTGCTTTCCGCTCGAGATGTAGGCTCCGCGGAAGAGCGGTTGGTCTACGTTGAACGGGTTCTTCTCGAAGAGGGTCTCGAGGAAGAGGTGGATACGCGGACGGAGAGCCGCGAACTCCTCGGGGAACATGAAGATCTTTCCCCAGTCCTCGGCCGTGCTGCTGCGTGCGAGGCGACGCGCGCGGAATTCGCGGAGCCGCGAGACGAGGTCGTCGAACTCGGCGAGGAAGATCGCGGCCGGGTTCTGTCCGTGCGGAAGCGGGATCGGGAACGAGGCTCCCAGGACCTGGTTCCGCTCCGAAGGCGAGAGGGACGCGAAGAAGTCCGCGAACCCCGCGACGAGGTCCGCCTTCGTGAAGAGTAGGTAGACGGGGAAGGTCCACCCGATCTTCGTCATCGTCTCGTCGATCCGTTGACGCAGCTCTCGCGCGTCGTGGATGAGCTTGTCGTCGCCCGCGCCGATCAGAGTCTCGAAGCTGTACCCGACGAGGAGACCGTTCAGCGGATTCTTCTTCCGGTGCTTCTTGAGCAGGTCGAGGAAGCCGAACCACTCCTCTTCGGTCTCGCCCCGGTCCGCGCTCTGGGCGTAGCGGCCGGCCGTGTCGAGGAGGATGGCGTCGGAGCTGAACCACCAGTCGCAGTTCCGCGTGCCGCCCTGACCCCGCAGCATCTTGGCCGTCGTCATGTTCGGGAAGTTGAGCCCGGAGTTCAGGATCGCGGTCGTCTTCCCGATCGCGGGCGGGCCGATGATCATGTACCAGGGGATGTTGTAGAGCGCCTTCTTCCCCTGGGGCCCGGCCTTGAGTTCGGCGATCGCTTCGGACATGCCCTTCTGGAGCTGCTCGAGCTCGGCCCGCCGTGCCGGCGCGAGGTCCGCCTGCGGCGCGGCCGAGGTGGCGAGGATGCCCGCCTCGATCGCGGCCGCGTCCGCCCGCTCCTTCCGCCACTTGAGGAAGAGGACGAGCCCCCAGATGACGAGGAGGAGAGCGATCGCGACGAGGAAGACCCAGACCGGGATGGTCTGGAGGAACGGGAACCGCGACCGCGCGAGCATGAGTACGATGCTGATCATCACGATCGGAAGACCGAACGGAAGCAACGTACGCAGGAAGAGACTGAGGAACATCCCTGGACCTCCGGTTCGGTCTTAGAAAGTGATCTGGTGGAACTCTTCGACGATCTTCGCGGCCCTACCGTCGAGCACGCTCCAGGAGACGAGCCAGACGAGGAAGGGGAGGGTGAGACAGGTGAGGATCACCGCCACCCAGGGGAAGCGCCGGAACGGGGCGAGCCGTCCCTTTTCCGCATAGGCCTTGGGCGCGAGTTCCTTCGCCGGAGGCGCGATTTCGCGGGCCAGTTCGTCGACGAGGTCGGCGTGCTCCTTCGGGCTGTCCACGAGACGGCCCTGAAAGCCGGCGACGAGGCAATAGAAGTAGATCTCCGTCACGTCGGGACGTGGGGGCGACGAGCGCCGTACCTGGGCCAGCTTGTCGTAGAAGCCGAGGCCGACGAACTCGTTCTGGCAGTACCTCTGTGCGAGCGACTGCGACTGCCAGGCCTCCTTGCCGTGCCATTGGCGGGTCAGCATCGTCTCGTCGAACGTGGCTGCGATCGCATAGGTCGCATCCTCGATGTCCCCGCTGCCGATGCCGAGGTCCCGCGCCGTGCGCCGGAACTCCTCGATCTGCGAGATCACCGCGACCTGCACGTCGCGGAGGCCGTCGAGGTCGTTCGTCCGGCGAAGGACGAAGAGCATCGAGAGAACCGGCCCGGCGGCTTTGGCCAGGGCGCCCCGTCCGCGGATCGCGGCTCCCGGTCCCATCGTCTGGGTTGCGTCGGTCATACCAGAATCCTCCGTGATCCCTTCGTGATCCGAGTCTGGTGGATCTCACGCGGTGGAGGCGAGAGAGCCCCGCACCTCATTTCTGTTCCCTGCGGCGACGAGCGATGCCGTCGGTCCATCCTACATCGTCACCTGGACCATCCCGCCCAGGTTCAGGCGCCGCTCAGGCCGAGCAGCTCGAACCGCATCGTCCGGAGGTCGCCGGGAATCTGGAGTCCGAGTCCATGCGACTCCCGGATCGCCTCCCAGTGCGGGCCGGCCTTGTCGAGCTGGAAGTAGTACGTGTTGTGGCTCCGCGGAATGGCCGGCGGCGGCACCGCGAGATGCCGGAGCGGGAGTCCCGGAAGACTCCGTGCCAGGAGTTCGTCGACCCGCTCCTGCGACGTGAGGATGACGCGGGTGATGGCGGAGAGGAGCATCGCCTCCGGCACCGCGTCTCCCGCGATCGAAAGGATGAGCACGGAGTTCGGCTCGAGATGGCTCGACTTCTGGATCGACGCCGTGTACCTGCCGTCCGCACCGGCGGCGAGCGGAATGACGTCGTAGCCCTGCGCCACCTCCCGGATGTCGAGCAGCTGTTCGAGCATCGACTGGAGCTGCTTGAACACCGTCCCGAGCGACTGGTGGTTGTAGGCCGGGACGTCCCTCGGATGGAACTTCGTCGGGTTGAAGGAGCAGAGCTGTCCCACGAGGCCGGCGAACATCCGGTAGAAGACCTCCGGATGGAGGGACCCGATCTCGCGAAGGTGTGCGAGCTGGGGGAGAGCGCCGTTGATGGCGAAGAACTGGAGGAACGCCCGGAGGTTCGCGTTCGTGATGTCGCGCGCGTTGACTCCCGAGTCCGTGAATCGGCTGCCGAGTTCGCTCGACCGGGAGGAGAGGCGCTCCAGCATTCCACGGCACATCTTCACGAGGAAAGGCGATCCACCGACGGCCAGGAGCGGCGGGACGAACCCTTCGTCGAGCTGGAACTCGCCCGTGGAGCTGCGCTGGACGCGTGCGATGTGGAGGCTCTCGTAGTTGTCCCGCATCTGCGTGCCGAGAAGGATCTGGAGATGCTGCTCCGCCCGCTGGATCGCGCGCTCGTCCCGTCCCGTGTTCTGATCCGGCACGCTCACGGTGCGGGCCAGGAAGCGGAGTTCCTCACCGCCGGTCGCATCCTCGGACAGCTTCGTGTTCGGCCAACCGCCACGGAGGACGGGGAGGCTCAGGTAGATGTCGAGGTAATCCGCCTTGATTCCGAACTCGTCGGCGAACGGAACGCTCTCGGGCGGCGAGTCGAACTGCGGAACGTGGACGATCGCCCCACTCGGGAACACGCCGCGGAATCCGACGAGACGGAACGTTCCGCGCGCCAGGTTCTCCTGATCCACGTCGAGGGAGAAGACGCCCCAGGGGAAGGGGGATTGGGTGGCGATCCGCTCCGCGAGCTGTGTCTCGTGGAAGAGGTCCCATTGCTGGAAGTGTTGGGGGGTGATGAAGAGCCCCTCGCTCCAGAGTATGCGATGGTACTGCGCCATGGTCGCTCCTTGACGTGGTGGGTGGCGCTCAGCGTGCGCGCAACGGGACTACTGGATTTCGAGCTCGATGCAGTCCGCCTCGACCTTCACGTTGAGCGCGAACTTCGATCCGGGCGGAACCGGCTTCTTGTCTCTCGTGCACTCGGCGCTGCTTCCGAAGTCGGCGACGACTGCGATCCACTTGATGTCCGGGGCGTAGTTCTCCATCGTGATCGGCTTGACCTCGCCCGGATAGACCGGGAGGACCCGCTTGTCCACGACGCCGTCGGAGAACTGATCCGGGTTGTCGATGAGATCCGGGATCGAGGCCCCGTCGATCGCCGCCTCCTGACTCAGATAGTAGACGCCCACGTAGACCGGTTTGTCGTGGGTGGCGTCACGCAGCAGGTTGACCTGGAGGTAGGATCCTCCTCCGCAGGCGCTCAGCGCGAACATGGCGATCGCTGCGAGCACGAAGAGCGCGGTCGGGTTCCAAGACGCTCCCTGTCTTCTCATCGACGTTCCTCCATCTTCTCGGCGTAGACCTTCTCGAAGGTTCCCCTGTAGTAGTGCGTGATGTTCTTGTCGAGCTGGCTCCAGAACTCCTGGAACCGGCTCCGAACTTCGTCCAGCACCGCTTTGTCACGGAGAACCGGAAGCTTCTTGGAGACAGCGTCGTCGGCCTTCTCCGGATCCAGATGCTCCAGGATGAGCCGGGTGCCGCCCTTCCAGGACTGGTTGGCTCCCGCGACCGTTGCCGCCGGAAGGAGGCCCAGATAGCGAAGCTTCTCCCGGATGAGCGAAAGGTGCTGCTGCGCGTCGCCTTCGTTCCGTCCCACCGAACGCCAGAGTTCGGCCATCGTCGGCGGGTCGATCGGCCGCGCCCCTCTGGGCCCCAGGGACTTTTCGACCTCGACGGCGATGGTCTCCAGTTTCTGTGCGAACTCGATGAGGGCGCCGAGTCCTTCGAATGCGGGTTCGAGGAGGTCCGGCCGTCTCGGCGCGGCGGAGCCCGAACCTCCGATCATGGCGCGACCACCGGCGGCGTCTCCCGACACCATCCGGCCCCATAGCTTATCCAGGGCCGCGTCGGTACCGCGCAGCCGCTCGCTCAGGGAATCTCGTTCCTCCCGGAGGGCGCGATTTTCCTCCTCGAGCTCTCGGTTCCGGGCTTCGAGCTCGCGTGCCAGGGTCAACGACTCGTACGTCCGGTCGGGGAAGCGGGCCCGGATCCGTTCCATGAACCGACGGAGGTCGTCCTGGTCGAGGCCGGCGGCGGAGGCGTGCAGAATCCGGCGGATCGCCGCCTTCCGGTGACGCTCCTCCGGATACTCGTCGGAGGCGAGGATCCGTCGGATCTCCTCGATGGCGGGGGCGAGGTCCCGTTCGTCCAGGCCGAGCTGTGGCGTCATCGCCCCTTCCTCCGTTCGAACACGAGCGTCGTCTCGTCGGGGCCCGGCTCTTCCTGCGGGCTGGGACTCATCGCTTCGGTCAGGTCGTCCATGAAGTCCTGCACCGTCTCCAGCACGTACCGGTTCCGTCCACTGGAGCCGATGAGCGATGCCCGGGCCTGATCGGCGAGGCCACGAACGGCATCGCGGGCCCGCTGGAGCGGAGCTCCCGGTTCCTTTGCTTCGAACCCGTCCACGCCGGACGCGAAGCTCCAACCCGGAACGAATGACGCCATCCTGAGACCTACCAGCCAGACTTCGCTCCAGAGAGAGAGGGGCAGCGTCTCGTGAGTCTCGCGATCCTCCGCCCGGTGGAGCACCGTGTTCGGGCCGAACGCGACCTTCTCTTCCTCCAGGATCTCTGCCAGTTCGGTCCACTCGAACGCGCCCCGGCTCTCCGTCTCGCCGCGATCGCGACCGGTCAGACGCATGGCGATCCGCTGCAGGAGGTCCCGCGAGAGGCGGGCCCCGTCCTGTCGGTCGTTCCAGAAGAGAAGGCGGAAGAAGAGGAGGCCGAGGGCGAGGAGATCGCTCGGCGAGCCGAACTGGTGGACGAGCGTGACCTCCGCGGCCACGCCGGAGAGCGCGCCCGGAGTTCTCAGCGCGGCGGCGTCTTCGGGGCGGAGATCGCCCGAGATTCCGGAGAACGCGAAGCCGCCACCGAACGTCTCGGTGCGGCGTCCGATGAAGCGGATCCGGTGTCCACTCGCGGGGCCGATGAGGCTCACGACGACGCGGTCGTGCCGTCCGTGGTCGGTCTGCGTGTAGATCTCACTCTGGAGCGTTCCCGAGAGGTGGGCCCGTGCCGTTGCGGCGACACCCTGGAGGTCGACCGTCCGGGCATCGAGGCGCATCTGGAGGCTCACGGTCTGCGCGCGTCATCGGGACGGGGAGGAAGGCGCCGACGCGCGGCTCCGGGATGAGCCAGACCGGCGGTTCCTGGGGGAATGCGTGCTCCCCGATCCGGGCGAGCGGCGCGGTCGAGAGCGCGTCCGTGACGCAGAGGGCGAGACCCCAGCGGCTCGGCAGGTGCGTGTCCCGTCCGCGCAGCGTACCGCGCACGCGATGCGGCGAGAGCGCGAGGTGGGGGCGCCCGGCATCCGTGGTGAGCCTGAGCACGCCGTCGATCAGGTCCCCGAACGCTGCGAGCTTGAGATAGAGCGACTCGAGCGGGAAGAGTCCGGTCCGGTCTCCCTGGAAGAAGAACTGGGGGACGTCACCCGTGAGGCTCTGGATGATCGCGTTCCCGTCCCGGGTCGCGGCGAGGTTCCGGCGGATGGCGCGGTGCTCGAGGAGTTCAGGGAAAGACGCGCCCCCGAGAAGGGAGGCGGTTTCCTCGAAGCCGAGCGGGAGCGCTTCGCGGACCACGTAGTCGAAGTCGTAGTAGGCGAGCGGGAAGATCCTCGAGGCGTCGTGAGGCTCGAGCTCGAGCGTCGCGCCCTGCGGCAGCGAGGCCCGGAGCGACTTGCAGACGAAGCATCCGTGCGTCGCGAACGCCGGGTCCTGTACTTCGACGCGTGAGGCGAGATCCGCATAGAGATCGTGTCGGTGACGCACCTCGATGCCGGCGGCCGGCGTGCCGGTCAGCCGCTTCTTGTACGTGTAGAAGACGTTCGGTCGCGTGTCGTCCGCGAGACAGGAAGCGCAGCAGAGGAATCGATCGGAGCCGGCCTCGAACGAGGGAAGTCCGGCGCGCCGGAGCGTCTCCTCGTCGCGGCACGTCGACAGCTCTCCCTTGCAGCTCGGACAGAACGGGACGGCGTAGCTGTCGCTGATCGGACAGTAGGCGACCGGTGGGTGATGGGGGACGGAGTCGCCCGCGGACGCATCGATCCGTGCCATTCCCGGGCCGTCACCAGCCGTGCGCACGGCGTCGAATCCGGAACGCCATGCTCTCGCGACGTGGCTCGACGTCCAGAGCGGTTGGTTGGCGAGGGCCGCGGGACGCTCGTTCGCTTCCAGCAGGACGATGAGAGGACGTGAGTCGGTCGTGTCACCGAGGCGGACGTGCGCGAGGTAGGCGCGGAAGGTCGCGTCGGGTGCGGACACCTCGACGAACGGATCCGCGCCGGCAGGACGCGCGGGTTCTCCCGCCTCGTCGGCGCGCAGAAGCCTCAGGCGGACATCCGGTCCGCCCACACCGATCCGAGGCAGTCGTACGGTGGACTGCGTCTCCTTGGGGAGATCCATAGAACCTGCGACACGGGGTAGGGCACTCGGAAGGGGAGCGCAAGGAGCGCGGATCCCCGTAAGTCCGCGAATGACTTGGTTTCCGCCCCCTTGGTTCGGCCGGAATTCCAGCATGATCGCTGGTGCAGGTCAAGCATGCGATGAGACGGGCCGTGCGGAAGCGGACGCGATCGCACTCAGTTGCTCCCGATCCCGAGAGGACGTAGACTCTCGCCCGTCACGAGTCCCAACTTTCCACCATGCGGCCGAGACACGTCAGGTGGACGTCCTCGCCGCATGAGTGCCAGGGACCTGCACTGAACGGAGTCACGTGCACTCGGACGAAACCCGCATCCCACCGCCGGACCATTCCGCCGACGAAACGCTCCTTCCCACGGGTGGCGTTCCCGACTTCTCGCAGGTCGGGCCGGAGCAGTCCGCCACCGGGGAGTTCCATCCGCCCGTCGGAAGCGTGCGCCCGCTGCTCGGAGTCGTCGCGATCTACTCGCCGACCGCGGGGGAGCCGACCGAGCCGCCCAGTGAGGCCGGGCGGGTGTACCCGCTCTTCGACGGTGACATCCTCTTCATCGGCAAGAAGGACGTCGACGAGATCAAGGTGAGAGACGGCGGCGTTCGGCGGGTCACGTACAGCCACGTGCTCGTCGGACCCGAGTACAGCATGGTGTCGCGCGAGCATCTCGCCATCGAGATGCTCCCGGAAGGCCGTTTCCGGATCTACGACTTCTCCCTCAACGGCGTGTTCCTCGAAACCGCCCACCGTCACGTCAGGCAGGGGCACGTCCGCCCGGAGATCCAGGAAGTGACCGGCCCCGAGACCTTGATCCTCGGGATCAATCTGCTCGAGAACCAGGAGCGTTCGGCCCGAAAGGCGGTCGCGCGGTCTCGCGTCCAGGTGTTTCCGATCGGTGGAGGGGCGGGGGCGTGAGGTGCAGTGAGTGCTATGAAGTGAACCCGACCTGGCAGGAAGTCTGCTCGAGGTGTGGACGCTCCACGCTTCCACTCCGCTTCTGCCAGAACGGTCACCTGTTGCCGCCCTCCGTCACGGATTGTCCCGTCTGTCCGTCCATGTGGCCGGACTGTGGCCCGTTCACCGGACCCGGGATTCTCCGCGGCGTGCTCTGGGCCGACGCGGGACGTATCAAGTCCGAGGGGAACGACACCACGCTCCCGCTCGTGGAACTGCGGGATTCCGCCAAACCGTATTCCTTCCGCGTCGAGGGGAGCGACTGCCTGCGACGGATCCACGAGGATCCAGGGAACGCGGCCGTGCAAGTCCTCGTCCGTCCGGAGGGCATCTTCTCTTGCCTTGGCCTGGAGTATCGGGCGCAGGGCGCACGGCTCGAGTTCGCGCCGATCGGAGCGAGCGGATCGGTCCGGGTCGGGCCGATCCTCATCCGTACCGTGGTCTTCGAGGTACCCGAGTGGGTCGAAGAGGAGCTCGCGCGCCCCGGTCGGTAGCTCGTGCGGTTTCGATGCGTTTCGGAGTTGTCCCTTCAGAAGTCGGGAAACCGTTCCTTCATGGGGGAGTAGGAAGCCTGGTTCGTGGACGACCTCAGGTATCTCCCCATTGTCAGGGCTTTTGCTTGGAATCGGCTCAACGAATGGGGGAAGACTGGCCGATAGCCAGAGGTGTACGCTGAGCCCGTCTCGCGACGGAACGCGCCCCCATGCCCTTTTGGGGGAGAGTTTTAGGAGGAACTGCGCCCATGGCCTCGTTCGACTTGGATGCACTGCTCGCTGAGATCTCGCCGGAGTCTCCGTGCGGTGACAACCTCGAGTACGATGCTGCGTTCCAGGAAATGGAGCGGGCGTCCCAGGGACGTGCCGAGCAGCAGTTCGGAGATACGATCGTTCCCGCCGAGGAGCCGGACTGGAAGGAGGTCCGCGCGAAGGCGCTGGACGTGCTCTCCCGGAGCCGCGACCTCCGCGCCGCCGTCCATCTCACGTCCTCGCTGCTCCACCGCGACGGACTGACCGGATTCCGTGACGGGTTGGCGCTCGTGAAGGGACTCCTCTCCCAGTACTGGACGTGCGTGCACCCACAGCTCGATCCGGACGACGACAACGATCCGACGTTCCGCGTGAACACGCTTGCGACTCTCTGCGACTTCTCGACGACGCTCGAGTCGCTCAAGAAGGCGCCGCTCGTTCAGTCGCGCACCTTGGGCCGGTTCGGCTATCGCGACATCGAGATCGCGACCGGCGACTACCCGCGCCCCGAAGAGGGGCCGGTGGCGGAGATGCCCACGATCGAAGCCGCGTTCCTCGATGGCGAACTCGAGGAGATTCAGGCGACCGCGGACGCCGTTCGCCAGGCAAAGGAGATGGCGGTCGAGATCGATCGGTTCCTCACCGAGACGCTCGGTACGAGCCAGGCTCCGGACATGACTGGGCTACCGAAGACCCTCGGACTCCTGTCCGGGGTCCTCGACTCCCAACTCGCCCGCCGAGGCGTGGGGGAGGTCGACGACGAAGTTGGTGACGTTGCTGGTGGTGAGGGCGGCGGCGCAAAGGCCGGCAAGCAGCTGACCGGAGAAGTCCGAACGCCGGAAGACGTGATCCGCGCGATCGACAAGATCATCGACTACTACAATCGGAACGAACCCTCGAGCCCGGTCCCGCTGCTCCTCATGCGGGCGAAGAGACTGGTCTCGAAGTCGTTCATGGAGATCCTGGCCGACCTCGCTCCGGGTGGGATGCCCGAAGCCGAGACCATCCGGGGTGTTGACACGACTGGTTCCGACGGATATTGATCGAGAGCCGCAAAGTGCCGTCCGATATGAGCTTCGGTGCTTGTGTGCCTCCTCGTTTGATTCCGTCAACTAATAGGAGGGATTCCCTTGGCAGATAGCAGCCAGAAGTTCATCGCTCGCAACCGGGCCCCCCGGGTGCAGATCGAGTACGACCTGGAGACCTACGGCGCCGAGAAGAAGGTCCAGCTCCCGTTCGTGATGGGAGTGATGTCGGACCTGTCCGGGAATCCGGCGGAACCGCTCGCTCCGGTCGCAGACAGGAAGTTCCTGGAGATCGACGTCGACAACTTCGACGAGCGACTCAAGGCCTTCAAGCCGCGCGTCGCGTTCACCGTCCCGAACACGCTCACCGGTGAAGGCAACCTCAGCGTCGACCTCACGTTCGAGAGCATGGACGACTTCTCGCCGGCGGCGGTCGCGCGGAAAGTCGAAGCGCTGGGCAAGCTCCTCGAAGCCCGGACCCAGCTCGCCAACCTCGTGACGTACATGGACGGCAAGACGGGTGCAGAGGAACTGATCGCCAAGGTCATGAAGGACCCGGCGCTGCTTCAGTCACTGGCATCGGCACCGAAACCGGAGGGTGACGCACCCTCGAGCGGGGAGTAAGCGACATGGCAGAAGAGGCCAAGGAGGCACAGCAAGGGCAAGCTGGGACCATCGAGGCGAGTGAGTTCGCGTCTCTGCTCCAGAAGGAATTCAAGCCGAAGTCGGAGCGCGCGAAGGAGGAGGTGCAGTCCGCCGTCTCCATTCTCGCCGAGCAGCTGCTCAAGGATACGGCGACCATCTCGGACGACGTCGTCGAGACGATCTCCGCGATCATCGCCGAGATCGATCAGAAGCTGACCGAGCAGGTGAACAAGATCATGCATCACGAAGACTTCCAGAAGCTGGAAGGTTCGTGGCGTGGTCTCCACTACCTGGTCAACAACACCGAGACGGACGAGATGCTCAAGATCAAAGTCATGAGCATTTCCAAGAAGGACCTCGGCAAGACGCTCAAGAAGTTCAAGGGCACGTCCTGGGACCAGAGCCCGATCTTCAAGAAGATGTATACCGAGGAGTACGACCAGTTCGGTGGCAACCCCTACGGGTGCGTCGTCGGCGACTACCACTTCGATCACAGCCCGCCGGACGTGGAGCTGCTGGGCGAGATGTCGAAGGTCGCGGCGGCCATGCACGCTCCGTTCATCGCGGGTGCGGATCCGACGGTGATGCAGATGGACTCCTGGCAGGAGCTCTCCAATCCGCGTGACCTGACGAAGATCTTCACCACTCCGGAGTACGCCGCCTGGCGGTCCCTCCGGGACTCGGAAGAGGCGAAGTACATCGGACTGACCATGCCTCGCTTTCTCTCCCGTCTCCCTTATGGCGCCAAGACCGATCCGGTCGAGGAGTTCAACTTCGAGGAAGACACCGAGGGCGCGGATCACAAGAACTACACCTGGTCCAACTCGGCCTACGCGATGGCGCGGAACATCACGCGGTCGTTCAAGCTCTACGGCTGGTGCTCGCGGATTCGCGGCATCGAGTCCGGTGGAGCGGTCGAGGGGCTCCCGGTGCACACCTTCCCGACGGACGACGGCGGGGTGGACATGAAGTGTCCGACCGAGATCGCGATTGGGGACCGCCGCGAGGCGGAACTCTCCAAGAACGGCTTCCTCCCGCTCGTCCACCGGAAGAACTCCGACTTCGCGGCCTTCATCGGGGCGCAGACCCTGCAGAAGCCGGCGGAGTACGACGACCCGGACGCCACCGCGAACGCCAAGCTCGCGGTGAACCTGTCCTACCTGTTCGCGACCTGTCGCTTCGCGCACTACCTGAAGTCGATGGTCCGGGACAAGGTGGGGTCGTTCAAGGAGCGGGAGGACATGCAGCGGTTCCTCCAGAACTGGATCCTCAACTACGTCGATGGAGATCCCGCTCACTCTCCCGAGGAGATCAAGGCGCAGAGGCCTCTTGCGGCAGCAGAGGTTACGGTGGAAGAGGACCCGTCGAGCCCGGGTTACTACAAGTCCGTCTTCCACTTGCGTCCGCACTACCAGCTGGAGGGGCTCACGGTCTCTCTCCGGCTGGTCTCGAAGATGCCTTCTCAGAAGAACGGCTAGATCCAGTAGCAACTCCGACCCGCGGGGCCACGATACGTGGGTCGGAGTTGGCACCTATCTCCATGGTAGCCACGGCGGGACGGCCGTTCGTGGTCAGGGCTCTAGGGTAGCGATGTTCACGCAATCGCGCGTGAAGAAAGGGAACGAGCCGTGTCAGTAGATATGTTCATCAAGATTGGCGATATCGTCGGCGAGGCCAAGGACTCGAAGCACGGCGGCGAGATCGACGTGCTCGCCTGGAGCTGGGGCATGTCCCAGAGCGGCACGATGCATGTCGGTGGCGGCGGTGGGTCCGGCAAGGTCAACATGCAGGACCTCTCCGTGACCAAGTACATCGACAAGTCGTCGCCCGTGCTCATGCAGATGTGCTCGGACGGCAGCCAGATGCCGCTCGCGAAGCTCACGATCCGGAAGGCCGGCGGAAAGAACCCTCTCGAGTACCTCATCATCTCGATGAAGGACGTGATCATCACGGCCTGCTCGACAGGCGGAAGCTCCGGCGAGGATCGTCTCACCGAGAACGTCACGCTCAACTTCGCGAAGGTGAAGTTCGAGTACACCGCGCAGAAGCAGGACGGATCCGCCGACGGCGGCGCCATCCCGATGATCTGGGACATCCCGGGCAACACGCCTGCGTTCTAGTCACTCCCCGAACGGAGAGTGAACCGAAGTTGGGGGTCGCGTCGCCCGAGCAGGGATACGCGACCCCCAATCTTCCTGAGTCCAGGGAGGAGACCCACGCATGACCGCCGAACAGAGCCTCCGCGAGGGGCGGGTCGAGGACGCGCTTTCCCAACTCCAGGAGCAGGTGAGAAACGATCCCGCCCGCTCCGACCTGCGCGTCTTCCTCTTCCAGCTCCTCTCCGTGATGGGGCAGTGGGATCGGGCCCTCAACCAGCTCACGGTGGCCGGAGAAATGGACGCTTCCACGCTCGCGATGGTGCAGACCTACCGCGGGGCCGTCCAGTGTGAGGCGCTTCGGAAGGGCGTGTTCCAGGGTACGAAGTCGCCCCTCTTCTTCGGAGAGCCGGAAGAGTGGATGGCGCTCCTCGTCCAGGCCCTCTCGCTCTCCGCAGCCGGAAAGCACGCGGAGGCCCAGGAGACGCGGGACCGCGCCTTCGGGCTCGCTCCCACGACGTCCGGACGGATCGGAGACGACGCCTTCGCCTGGATCGCGGACGCGGATCCCAGGCTCGGTCCGATGCTCGAGGTCGTCCTGAACGCGAAGTACTACTGGGTGCCGTTCCACCGGATCCACAAGATCGTCATCGAGGAGCCGGTGGACCTCCGGGACGTCGTCTGGACTCCCGCCTACTTCACGTGGTCGAACGGCGGCGAGACCGTCGGGCTCATTCCGTCGCGGTACCCCGGCACCGAAGAGAGCGCCGACGGCCCCGTCCGGCTGGGGAGACGGACCGATTGGGATGAGGTGGCGGGGGGGGGCTTCCAGGGTCTCGGCCAACGAATGCTCGCGACCGACGGAGGCGAGTACCCGCTGCTGGAGGTGCGCGAGGTCACGCTCGATACGCTCGAGGAAGGCGCCCCTCTACCGAGTCCGGCCGGAGAGTAGCGGGTGCCCGAGCTCACTCCGCAAGAACGCCTGCAGCCGTCGCTCCTCGATCGTCTGACCGACGACGAGCCGGAGCGGAAGACGGAGTCGAGGGATCGGCGTGTCCTTTCCCTCGAGCGGCTGCGCGAGAGCGTGATTCGGGATCTCGGCTGGCTCCTCAACGCGTGCCACCTCGAAGCCGTCCAGTCGCTCGACGAGTTCCCCGAGGTCAAGCGCTCCACGCTCAACTACGGCATGATCGACCTGACCGGAATCCCGGCGTCGGGAGTCGACGTCAAACTGGTCGAGAAGCTCATCCGCGATACCGTGCTCGTCTTCGAACCCCGCATCCTCGAGCGGTCGCTCGTCGTGAAGGTGGACGTGGACCGGGAGCGGATGAGTCACAACGCGATCATCTTTCGGATCGAAGGCGAGCTCTGGGCTCAGCCTCTTCCGCTCCAGCTCTATCTGAAGACCGAGGTCGACCTGGAGATGGGCGCGATCTCGATTGCGGAGACTGCCAGCTGACATGGACCCGAGACTGCTCGACTACTACAACCGTGAACTCCAGTACCTCCGTGAGATGGGGGGTGAGTTCGCGCAGGCGAATCCCAAGATCGCCGCGCGGCTCTCGCTCGACGGGTTCGAGTGCCAGGACCCGTACGTAGAGCGACTCCTGGAGGGGTTCGCGTTCCTTTCCGCTCGGGTCCAGCTCCGCCTCGACGCGGAGTTCCCCCGGTTCACCCAGCATCTCATCGAGATGCTCTATCCGCACTATCTCTGCCCCACGCCGTCGATGACGGTCGTGCAGCTCCAGCCGGACCTGGCGGAGGGTGGGCTCGCGCAAGGCTATCTGGTCGAGCGCGGGACGGTGATGCGGAGCTCGATCGGGAAGGGAGACCAGACTCCCTGCGAGTACCGGGTCGCCCATCCGACCTCGCTCTGGCCGGTGGAACTGGAGCAGGCGGAGTACGTCGGATTCTTCGGAGACCTGGCCGGCCTTCCCGGCGTCGACCTCACGCGGGTGAAGGCGGGTATCCGATTCAAGCTGCGCGCGACCGCGGGTCTCACGTTCGACCGGATCAAGATGGATGCGCTGCGGGTCTACCTGCGGGGACGGGGGCCGACACCGGTCCGGCTCTACGAACAGCTCGTCGGATCCGCCGTGGCCGTTGTCGTGCGGCCGGTCGAGCGGCCGGTCACGTGGATGGAAGTCGCGCCCGCAACGTCGATCCGGCAGGTCGGCTTCGAGGACGACGAATCGCTCCTGCCGTTTGTCGACCGTTCCTTCCGCGGCTATCGCTACCTCCACGAGTATTTCGCCTTCCCGGAGCGGTTCCTCTTCGTGGACATCGGTGGACTCTCGCGCGGACTACGTCGCTGTGCCTCGAGCGAGGTGGAAGTCCTGGTCCTCTTCGACCGGACCGACTCCGTGCTCGAGAACGCGATCGACGCGGGTGACTTCGTGCTCCACGCCACGCCGGCGATCAACCTCTTCCCGAAGCGCGCGGACCGGATCCACCTCGACGAGAAGAATCACGAGTACCACGTGGTCCCGGACCGGACCCGGCCGCTCGACTTCGAGGTCTTCCGAGTCGAGAGCGTGATGGGACACGGGACGGTGGCCGAGGACGAAGTGGAGTTCCTTCCGTTCTACGCCCACACGGACGGGAATCGCTATGGTGAGGTGCAGGCGTACTTCTCGGTGAACCGCGCGCCCCGCACACTGTCCAGCAAGGCGAAACGGACCGGACCTCGTTCGAGCTACATCGGCAGCGAGGCCTGGGTCGCGTTGGTGGATGGGAAGGAGGCGCCCTACCGGTCTGAGCTCAAGCAGCTCTCGGTGCGGACGCTCTGTACAAACCGTGACCTTCCGCTCCAGATGCCGCTCGGTCAGGGGACGACGGACTTCTCGCTCGAGTCAGGCGCGCCGGTGAAGGCGATCCGCGTGCTGGCCGGCCCGTCCAAGCCACGTCCGGCCCGCTACGGAGGCGAACTCATCTGGCGGTTCCTGAGTCACCTGTCGCTCAACTACCTCTCGATCGCGGACACGCCGGGCCGCGGCGCCGCGTCGCTCCGCGACCTGCTCGCTCTCTACGTCGACCTCGGTGAACCGCACACGCGGAAGCAGATCGACGGAGTCCGCTCGATCGGGAGCCGCGCCGTGACGCGCCGCATCCCCAGCATGGGGCCGATTTCCTTCGCGCGTGGGCTCGAGATCGATCTCCAACTCGATGAGTCGGCGTTCGAAGGTTCAGGAGTGTTCCTGCTCGGTGCCGTTCTCGACCGGTTCTTCGCGAAGTACGTTTCCATCAACTCGTTCACCGAGACGGTCGTCCGGACGACCGATCGCGGGGAGATCGTCAGGTGGCCGATACGGACCGGACAACGAGCGCTGCTCTAGAGTGGCTCGAAGCGCTGGAAGCCGAGCCCTACCGGCACGGTTTCTACTCGGCGCTCCGGAAGCTCGAGGCGATGCATCCGGATCGCCCGCGCCTCGGCCGTTCCACGCGGCCGGCCGACGATCCGATCCGGCTCGGGCAGGATCCGACGCTCGCCTTCGCGCCGGCCAGTCTCTCCCGGGTGGAGAGGAATGCGCACGGCATTCCGCCCAAGCTGCTCGTCTACTTCTTCGGTCTCTTCGGCCCGAACGGCCCGCTTCCGACCCATCTCACCGAGTACGCGAGACAACGCATGCGGAGCGAGAGCGACCCGACGCTCGCGCGGTTCGCCGACATCTTCCATCACCGGATGCTCTCCCTCTTCTACCGGGCCTGGGCGGACGGGGAGCCGGTCGTGAACGCCGATCGGCCCGGCGAAGACCGGTTCGCGCAGTACGCCGGCGCCCTCTGCGGCTACGGGCAGAAGTCGCTCCTCGGAAGAGACACCGTGACCGATTCGGCGAAGCGCTTCTTCGCCGGACGCTTCGCGCTCCAGACGAAGAACGCGGAAGGACTCGAGAGCATTCTGCGCGGCTTCTTCGAGATTCCGACCCAGATCGAAGAGTTCGTCGGGGAGTGGCTCTACCTTCCCGACGATTCCGTCTGGCGGCTGGGTGACGCCGGGCCTCCGGGGCCAGGTGGACGTCTCGGTCAACTCGGGCAGTCGACCACGATCGGTGCGCGCGTCTGGCAGTGTCAGCAGAAGTTCCGCGTCATCCTGGGGCCGATGCCGTATCGGGTGTACGAGCGGTTCCTGCCCGGATCGGAGGGGCTCCAGAGGCTCGTCGACCTCGTTCGGAACTACGTGGGCGACGAACTCCTCTGGGACGTGAACCTGATTCTCGAGAAGGACGAAGTCCCCCCGCTTCGGCTCGGTGAGTCCGGACGGCTGGGTTGGTCGAGCTGGATCGCGAGCCGTCCCCTCGAAAAGGACGACGACTGCGCCCGGTTCACCCCGGTGGCACAGACGACATAGCAGGTCAGACGAACCCTCGGTCGCGAGCGCGCGACGGGGGGCGGGTCCAAGAGTCCCGCGATTCGAGACTAGGTTTTGCCGTGGACGCGCCCTGGGGGCGCAAGACAAGGAGACGGTTCTCATGGCGGAGATCAACCGCGCACAGCTCTTCGGAAAGCTGAACAGCCTGGGCTACCGGGCGATCGAGGCGGCCACGGTGTTCTGCAAGATGCGCGGGAATCCGTACGTCGAGCTCGCGCACTGGGTCCACCAGATCCTCCAGGTCCAGGACTCGGACCTCCACCGGATCGTGAAGGCGTTCGGGGTCGATCCCGCCCGTCTCGTCGCCGACCTCCAGGAGTCGCTCGATCGGCTCCCACGTGGCTCGACGTCGATCTCCGATCTCTCCTCCCACGTCGAGGAAGCGGTGAAGGAAGGGTGGATGTGGGCGACGCTCCTCTACGGCGACTCGCAGGTCCGGACCGGGCATCTCGTCGTCGGTGTGCTGAAGAACCGTGGGCTCCGTCAGAACTTCCTCGCCATCTCGTCCCAGTTCGAGAAGATCAAGATCGAGCAGCTGACGGACAGGTTCGACGAGATCACAGACGGCTCTCCCGAAGCCGCCATGGCCTCGCGTGACGGCGTCCAGGTGGGCGGCGGCGCGGTTCCCGGAGAAGCGAGCGGCGCGATGAAGCCGGCGCAGATGGGGAAGGAAGAGGCCCTCAAGCAGTTCTGCAACGACCTCACCGAGCAGGCCAAGACCGGCAAGATCGACTCCATCGTCGGCCGCGACGAAGAGATCCGGCAGATCGTCGACATCCTCATGCGCCGCCGTCAGAACAATCCGATCCTCACGGGTGAGGCCGGCGTCGGCAAGACCGCGGTGGTGGAAGGGTTCGCCGTTCGGATCGCGAAGGGGGACGTGCCTCCGCCGCTCGTCGGCGTCCGTCTCCTCTCGCTCGACATCGGCCTCCTCCAGGCCGGCGCGAGCATGAAGGGCGAGTTCGAGCAGAGGCTCCGTCAGGTGATCGAGGAAGTGCAAGCGTCGCCCAAGCCGATCATCCTCTTCGTCGACGAAGCGCACACGCTGATCGGTGCCGGCGGCGCGGCGGGAACCGGCGACGCGGCGAACCTCCTCAAGCCGGCCCTCGCGCGCGGACAGCTCCGGACGATCGCGGCCACCACGTGGGCCGAGTACAAGAAGCACATCGAGAAGGACCCGGCGCTGACGCGGCGCTTCCAGGTCGTCCAGGTGCCGGAGCCGACCGAGGAGAAGGGCATCCTCATGATGCGGGGGATCGCCTCCGGACTCGAGAAGCATCACCGCGTGCAGATCCTCGACGAAGCGCTCGAGGCGTCCGTTCGTCTCTCGCATCGGTACATCCCGGCCCGGCAGCTCCCGGACAAGTCCGTCAGCCTCCTCGATACGGCCGCGGCGCGCGTCGCGATCAGTCAGCATGCAGTGCCGGCGGAGGTCGAGGACAGTCGGCGCAGGATCGAAGCGCTCCAGACCGAACTCGAGATCATCGCGCGCGAGAACGCAGTCGGCATCCCCACGGCGGAACGGGAAGCCCACGCCAACGAGCTCCTCGCTTCCGAGAAGGAACGGCTCGCCGGCCTCGAGGAGCGGTGGAAGAACGAGAAGGAGCTGGTCGACCAGATCTTGGAGATCCGCGCCCAGCTGCGCGGGGTGACGGGCAAGGTCGAGGGCACCGAGAGCGAACTCGAGAAGGCCGCCGAAGACGCGAAGGCCGACGTGTCGGTGGAAGGCGAGGCGCCGAAGGAACTCTCGTCCGAGGAGCGTCAGGCCCGGTTCGCGGAACTCACGGAACTCCAGACGAAGCTCGATGCGCTCCAGGGCGACGAGCCGCTCATCCTACCCACGGTGGACGCTCAGGCGGTCGCGTCCGTGGTCGGGGACTGGACCGGCATCCCCGTCGGCCGGATGGTGAAGGACGAGATCGAGACCGTGCTCAACCTCGCGCCGATCGTGAATCAGCGTGTCATCGGGCAGGACCACGCCATCGAGATGGTCGCGAAGCGGATCCAGACTTCGCGCGCCCAGCTCGACAACCCGAACAAGCCGATCGGAGTCTTCCTCCTCGCCGGCCCCTCCGGAGTCGGAAAGACGGAGACGGCGCTCGCGCTCGCCGAGGTGCTCTTCGGTGACGAAGCGAACACGATCACGATCAACATGAGTGAGTTCCAGGAAGCCCACACCGTCTCGACTCTCAAGGGCGCGCCTCCCGGCTACGTCGGCTACGGCGAAGGCGGAATCCTCACTGAAGCGGTGCGTCGTCGTCCCTACAGCGTCGTGCTCCTCGACGAGGTGGAGAAGGCGCATCCGGACGTGCACGAGATCTTCTTCCAGGTCTTCGACAAGGGACAGATGGAGGACGGGGAAGGGCGGAAGATCGACTTCAAGAACACGCTCATCCTCCTCACCTCGAACGTCGGCTCGGACCTCATCATGAGCATGTGCAAGGATCCCGAGCTCATGCCGTCGCCCGAGGGGATCGCAAAAGCGCTCCGGGAGCCGCTCCTCAAGGTGTTCCCGGCCGCGCTCCTCGGCCGGATCGTGACGATTCCGTACTACCCGCTCTCGGACGAGATGATCGGGAACATCGCGCGACTCCAGTTGGGTCGGATCCAGAAGAGGGTGAAGGCGAACCACAAGGTGCCGTTCACCTACGACGACTCGGTGATCGAACTCATCGTCTCGCGCTGCACGGAGCTCGAGTCCGGCGGACGGATGATCGACGCGATCCTCACGAACACGCTGCTTCCGTCCGTGAGCCGCGAGTTCCTGAACCGGATGCTGGAAGGCACTCCGGTGGAGCGCGTCCACGTGACGGTGAAGGACGGCGAATTCGGATACGAGTTCTAGGAGGACTCACCATCCTCGGCCGCCCGGGCGCACCGGGCGGCCGCTATGAGGGAATCGTCAGCCGTACGGCGAACTCTCCGCCGATTTCCGATCGCACCTCGATGCCCAGCTCCAGGGTCTGGGCGATCTCCTGGACGAGCGCCAGCCCGAGCCCGTAGTGCCCGCCGGCGGAAGAACGTGCGCTGTCGCGTCGCGCGAACCGTGCGAAGAGCTTCGGCACCTCGTCCTGAGGCACCTGGCTGCCGCTGTTGCGGACCGAGAGAACGGCCGCATCATCCTCCTGACGAAGGTGAACCAACACTCGTCCGCCTTTCTCCGCGTGTTCGACCGCGTTCTCGAGCAGGTTTCGAACCGCGGACCGAAGGAGAGTGGCGTCGGTCTCGACGACGACGCCCTCTGCGAGTTCGATCGACACGTCGAGCGATCTCGACGCCGCCCTCTCCGCGACACCCGCCCACGCCGTTCGAACCATCTGCCCGAGATCGACAGCGGTCCGGTCGAGATGGGTCTCTCCCGCTTCGAGCCGTGCGAGGTCGAGCAAGGTCTGCACGACCTCCTGGAGTCCGATCACGATCTCGAGTGCTTCTGTGACCTGCTCGCGGTGCTCTGCCACCGTTCGCTCTCGTCCCAGGGTCACCTCGAACGAGGTCCGGAGCCCGGCCAGGGGAGTACGGAGTTCGTGCGCGATGTCCTGCGAGAAGCGGCGCTCCCGGGCGAAGGATCGCTCCAGTGCCGCGAGGAGTTCGTTCAGCCTCGCGATGACCGGCTCGACTTCGATCGGCGTCTGCTCGATCGGAACACGACGGGAGAGGTCCTGGTCTGATAGTGAGCGGATCTCTGAGGCGAGCCCCTCGAGTGGACGGAGGCTCCGGCGCACGACCCCTGCGAGGAGGAAGACGGCGAGGACGCCGGAGGCGGTTCCGACGAGGAGGAGGAGATAGCGGAGCCGGCCGAGGAGCTCGTCGATACTCTCGGTGCTGCGGGCGACGGTGAGGATGAGGGTGACGCGATCCGTCGGCAGGTCCACTGCCGGATCCAGCTCCGCGTCGACTTCGACGATCGGGTGGAAGGCCCGGGAGTGTCCGCGCACGCGGACTCCCTCCGTCGTCCGCCCGAAGAACGCGCGCCCCGGACCCAGGAGCTGGGCGGGAAGGGTGCGGTCACCGCCGGGCGACACCTCGAACGACGCCGGCGCGAGCCCGCGCGAGACCGGGTCCGTCTCCGCGAGTGAAACGGGAGTCCGGTCCGTCCAGTCGATCTCCGCTTCGGTCCAGCTCGGTGAGTGGTAGACGAACTCTCCGTCCAACTGACGGAGTTCGAGGAATCCCGGACCTTCCTCGTCCTCGAACTGAGGCATGGCCAGCTCTTCGAAGTCCGTCTCCACGCCTTCCGGTGTGAGTTTGATCGTCGAGAGGAAGAGAGCGAGTTCGTGTTCGAGTGAGTCGTCCAGGTCCTCGAGGAGTGCGCGGGTGAGGCCGCGATCGAGCACCACGCCCGCGACGAGGAGGACGAGTGCGATCCCGAACGCGTTTCCGAGGACGAGCGCGCGCGACATCGAGCGCGGCTTCACGCGGGTTCCCTTCGTTTGGAAGCGCACCAGATTCCACCGGACGCAGCGGCGGGGTGGTACCGGCCCTCTCCATGGCGTGAGGTTCCGGCTGGGGGGCCGAGCGCAGGCTGCCTGACGAACTGAGTCACTCCTGGACTCCGAGTACGTAGCCGAGCCCGCGTCTCGTTTCGAGCAGCTTCGGTTCGCCGGGACGTTCGATCTTCTTCCTCAGGTACCCGATGTAGACGTCGACGACGTTGCTGCTCCGCTCCGCCTGGAAGTCGTAGATGGCGTCGTAGATCTCGTCCCGGGTGACGATTCTTCCCGCCCGATGCGCGAGGATCTCGAGGATGCTGTACTCGCGGGCCGTGAGATCGATCGTCTCCCCATCCCGTTTCACCTGGCGCCCACCCGTGTCGATCTCGAGAGGTCCGACCGAGAGGACGGGGGAGGAGGCCTCGTGTCGCCGGCGCACCAGGGCGCGGATTCGTGCGAGGAGTTCCGCGAGCGCGAACGGTTTGACGAGATAATCGTCCGCGCCGAGGTCGAGGCCGTGCACGCGGTCCTTCACCTGATCGCGCGCCGTGAGCAGGAGGATGCGGCTCGACACGTTCCGGCTCCGGAGCGCCTTCAGCACCTCGAAGCCGTCGAGCCCGGGAAGCATGACGTCGAGCACGACCACGTCATAGCTGTCCGTCGAGGCGTACTCGAGCCCATCGTTGCCGTCCTCCACCGCATCGACGGCGTACCCGGCCTCCTTGAGACCGCGAAGGAGGGAACGGCGGAGGGGCGCATAGTCCTCGACGATCAGAACTCGCATGGAGAGAGCGTAGTGAGTCTCCGAGGCATCTGACCACCCCCCGACGTTGAGACTCTCATCGTCCTCTCATCTCTCCCCTCTACTCTGGGGATCGGTGACGGCCTTCGCCGGTGAGGAGTTCCATGGACCCTAGTCGTCCTGTGTCGCTACCGACCGCAGTCGCCACACCTTGGCCCGGTCGGAGTTGCGTACGCTCACGACCGCGGTGAAGCCGCGCGCGGCGAGTTCCTCCGCACTGCGCTCCGTGAGGAACGTTTCGGCACAGGCCTTCATCCCCGGTCCGTCATCGTCCGCGAGAACGTGAACGGGGAGCCCGGTCAAGGTGAGTGAGCCGAGCTGCGCGGCCCGCGAGGCCAGGGGGCCGAACGCCGGCACGCGGCCCGCTTCGACTCCGAGCGTGGCCGCGAGCGCGATCGAGTAGCCCGCGTTCCCCCAGAGGTAGTGTTCGTGGGGGCTGCGCGAGCTCATCTCTTCGAACGCGATCCGCTCGAGTGGCTCGGTCGCCTTCCCGTAGGGGAGGCGAAGCAGAACGCGCGGCATCAGGAGTGCGAGATGGCTCGCCGCGGGGTTCGAGCGGAGTGCCGTCCATGCCTCGCCCAGTTCTACCGCCGGTGCGGTCCAGCCGGACGGATCGGGGCTCGCATCGAAGGACTCGATCCCGAGGAGACGCGGCGCAGCCGAGCCCGCGACGGCGGTTCCCGCCGAAGCCGCGAACGATACGAGCTTCTCGAGCGCCGCGAGGGAACGCTCGTCGTTCCCCACGGTCGCGTCGACGACCACCCAGGACCAGGCCGGGTCTCCCGGAGTCCGGTCCGCGGAGAGCAGGGTCGCGAGTGCGCTTCCGGAGAGTGCATCCTCCGTCCACTCGGAAAGAGATGCGTCGAGGAGGAACACCTCGAGGGACTCGGCTTCCGTGCCGTCCTGTACGAGTTGGCGGAGAGATCGCCACGCCGCTTCGTGGGCCTGAAAGTGGGGATGATGGAGAACACTGCGGAGCAGCCCGCCGATCGTGTCGTCGATCGCGACGAGGTAGAGGTCTTGCGACGGATCCCGATCCGGGACGATGTGCGATCCAACCAACTCGTCGATCCACGACCGCACCCGTCCGGCGGGCGAAGTCGAGGAACGCGGACCGGCCGCGCCGCCGGCCCCCGTGCTGCCTGCAGTGCCATCGCCTGTCGCTCCGCCGCCACCTCCGCCACCGAGGAGTCGCTGGAAGTCGGTGAGTCCGTCGTCCCCGGGTCCCGCGGCTGGAGCCGTGTCCGCGCCGGCCCCCGTGGTGCCAGGCCCGTTCGGGTCCGCGGGCGCCGAAGGCGCTGCGGTCGCTGACGCCGATGCTGCCGTCTCGGGGCCGCCGCCTTCGCCGAGGCTCCGTGCTGCTTCGGCAAACGTCTTCGGATCGGCGAGCCGAGCGCGGAGAGTACGCAGCTCGGCGAAGGCATCCAGGTGCGAGAAGATCTCGTCGGGGTGGAGGTCGTCCGGCTCGCGGGGCGTGAGTGTGACGGACAGGCCGGGCGTGACGTCGAGGCGAAGCTGCGGAGCGAGCATCGCGTACACGTCGTCGAACTCGTCGAGGTCGATGCGCCGAGGCTTGCGCGCGGCGAGGGGCGCGGTTTCACCGCGCGACGCACGTCCGCTGAAGTCACCGAGGACGAGGATACGGACTGGGTCCCCGGGCTCCTTCCGGCGTCCCTCTCCTCCGAATCCGAACGAGAAGTCGAGGTGCGGACTCATGCGAAACCTCCGTGTTTCGGGCTGCTGGGTGTCGTTCGCTACCTCGGCCCCGGCGCCCAGGTCAGGGACGCGACGACATCGAAGCCGGAGAGATCGAAGGATGGGATGACGGTATCGTCGGCCAGGGTCCGCTCGTCGATCGAGCCGGAGAGATACTGGCCACCGAGGCGGAGGCCTCCGCTGTCTCCGAGACGGAACTCGAGGAACGGTCCGACGCCGAACGCACTTCCGGTGTAGGCGGCTTCACTCGCCGCGCCGTCCGTGTCCTCTCCGCCGTCGAAGCGGGTGAGGTTGGCCGATGCGCCGAGAAACGCCGAGCCGAGCTCGAAGCCGGCTTCCGCCTGGGCGAAGAATGCCGATCCCGCGTCCATCGCGATCTTCTCGACGTCCGAACCCGGAGGATCGAGGATCTCGTTGTCGTCCTTCAGCACGTAACGACCGGTGAGATCGACGCGGGCAGTTCCAGGCCGGAACGACGTCGTCGCCTGCAGCTCCAGCTGATTTCCTTCCTGGAAGATGTCGGTCCCACCGAGTTGGTCGGCTCCGAACATACGGTAGGAAGCGTCGAAGCGGAGGGCCGGGCGCGCACCGCCGGACAGGATGTCGACTCCACCAGAGATGGACGTCTCCTGGCCGGGTTTGAAGTCCTCCTCACCGGCCACGAATTCGTACTCCCCGCGCGTGACGAACCCCGCGCCGACGGCCGCCGTGACCGACGTTCCGAGCGGCAGCGCGAAGGCGCCTCCACCCGAGAGGTCGAGTCCTTCGCCGTAGTGCTTCATCCGGAAGCCGAGGAGGGGGTTGCCGAGTGCCTGGACGACCGTGAGCTGCTCGGTGTCGAGGCCCACCGTACCCGCGGGAACACCGACGCCGGCCTGGAGCAGGAGACGGTTCTCGAGGAGACGGAAGAAGACCTGGCCCTTCACGTCTCCGTTGCCGTTCATCGAGAGGTCACTCGCGCTCGCCGTGCCTTCCGGCGTGCCCGGTTCGAGCGTGCTGCTTCCGTAGGCGCTCGAGAGCACCAGGTCGACCGACTCACCGAGGCCGATCGATGCGACGACGGGGACGTGGAGCTGACTGACGGTCGTGGTGAGCGAATCGGGTCCGTCGATCTCCCAGGTGCGATAGCTGGCGGGGAGACGGATGACTTCGACGCCGCCGGCCCGCGCCCCGGGAGCCGTATCGAGGGTGCCCACGAGGAGAACGGCCAGGAGCCCGAGGCCGAGGTCACGTCCCGACGTCGAGATTCGCGAACGTGTGCGGATGCTCCGAAGGGATGCTCGGGTCATCGGGTTCCTCCAGGGAGATCGCCCTCGATGATGATCGTGGTCCCGACTCCCACCTTTCCGGTGTCCGTGATGCTGGGATCGGTTTCGTCGCCGCGGTCCTGTTCGGGCCCCGGTCCGATCCCGTTCCATGTCGCCGTCCGCGTGAGCCGGTCCGCGGTGTCGACGGAACCCCGACCGAGAGACTCCTGAACTTCGGAGCGATCGAGTTGCACTTCGTCGTCGGGGGTGACCGTCATGAGGGCTTCCTTGTCCTTTGCCGCCGTAAACCCGGGATCGGCACGAAGCGCGTCGAGGTAGGCGCCTAGGGCGTCCTCGGACCGCCCGAGGTCCTCGAGATAGAGCCCGCGACTGTAGGCCATGAAGGCCAGGAAGCTGTTCGTCGGCAACTTCTCGATCTCCCGCCGCTCCTCAGGAGTCGCTTCGACGCCGAGCGCACCCAACACCTCGAAGACCAGATCCTTCTCGAGGCGGAGGACGGATTCCGTCTTGCCGACGACCGGAGATCCGGCGGGTTGAACCCCGCCCGTCGTGATCTCGAGAAGAGAGGCGCCGAGCTGGATCTCGTCATCGCCTACGGGGGCGAAGGTCCCCTGCACGAAACGCCGGGCCCCGAGGAGTGTACCGACGCGCGGCGCGGTCTCCTTGGTGACGCGGGCCTTCTCCACCATCGTCGGGATCCGGTCCGGCTGAGCCGAGGCCTCGGCCATGACTTCACGAACCGCCTTGTCGAGTGCGGCCCAGGTCTTCTTGCCGGGGACACCGTCGACGCCGAGGCCCTGGTCGCGCTGGAATGCCTTGACGGCATCTTTGAACTTCGCGTCCCGGGCGTCGTCCGCCGGGCCGCCGTAGTAGGCGGTGCCCGTTCCGGGCTGGAGGAGGACGGCGAGCCGCTGCTTGGTTCCTTTGACCGTCTCGATCGGTGCGAACTCCGGATCCGCCGACGAAGGCTGGGATGAGGCGGGGGAGGCGAGTGCGAGTTCGCTGAGCAGCACGGAAAGGTGCTGCCGCTCGAGCACACGGAGTGACTCGACCTTGCCGAGGTCGGTGATCATGACGGACGCGAGCCCGTAGCGAAGGACGTCGAGTTCCTGGTCGCGGAGTGCGTTCTCGAACTCCGGAACCGCGACCGTGTTCTCGGGCACCATGCGGGCGTCGAGCTCCTTCTCCCGCGCCAGGGCCGAGGCGACATCCGCGGTTGCCTGCCGTACCGCCAGCTCCTGGACCTTGGCCCGTACCGGTTTGGCGTCCCGCTTCGTGCGGGCGAGATATCCGGTGTAGGAGGCGAGAGCGAGGTCCGTCCGGCCCGTCTCTTCCGCGGCTCGTCCCAGAAAGTAGAGTGTGCGGGCGTCGTTCGGATCGAGCTCCTTCGCCCGTTCCAGCCTTGCGATCGCCTCGTCGCGACGTCCCGCGAAGAAGAGGGCGATCCCGTAGTTCCGCTGCACCTCCGGAGCGTCTGGTGTCCTCGCCTCGTCCGCCTGATAGGCGAGGATCGCGGCGTCGTAGTCCCCACGGTCGACCAGCTGATCGGCGGGGGATCGCCCGCTCGCGGCGCAGCCCGCCAAGGTCCAGGCGAGCGCGGCGACGAGGAGCGGGAGCGCTGGCGCCATGGCCCCGCGCCTTGCTCGGGTGCTCCGGCCGGCTCCTTCCGACATGGAACGCTGACTCTTCATCTTCCCTCCGAGGAGATTTCGAGATGGGCCGCGAGCGCGGACGACCGAGACTTCGCTTCCTCATCGCCTGGCTTCATCGACTCCACATCCGCCCAGGCCGCACGGGCGGCTTCGAGGTCGCCGTTCTGCTCCGCGATGAGGGCGTCGCCGGTTCTGAGGAGGAGTTCGATGTAGTCCGACTCCTTGCCGATCTGCTTCTTCTTCTCGTCGATGTGCCGCTTCACCTGCTTCTCGAGTTCCTTCTCGCTCGGCACCGGTGCTTCGTCCTCGCCTCCCACCGCGTCCTCGTCCTCACTCCGAGCCGCCTCCGCCGCGAGCAGCACCTGATGCATCTTCGGGACGACGAGGTCGGCGAGTACCTTCCGCTCGAGTGAGAAGAGATCGTCCGCCGACTTGACCTTCATCTCGATCCCCTCGGAAAGGAGGATCTCCGACGTCGAGGTGTCGACCCAACGGAGGTCGAGCCGGATCCGGTCCTTCTCCGCCTGGAGGATGTTGCCGAAGAGGAACGACTGCGCACCGGACAGCATCCCGAAGGGCACCGCGTACGCGGGGTCGAGGATGTGGTTGTTGTCGGAGAGCCCAATCTCGTCCATGAGGACGCCGAGTCTCTGCCGGTCGACGATCTTCATCGGCGTTGCGCCCTGGAGATCGGAGACGAGGATGTGGGTCAGGCCCTTCGCGAACCGGTTGAGGTCGTACGGCCCGGGAACGAGAGACGCCGCGGTGATGTCGCCGACCGCGATCGTGCGCACCTGGGGCGGCAGCTCGAGGTCTCGATCGATGAGGAGACTATCCCGTTGCTGGTAGAAGAGACGCTTGAGCGGAGGCGGGAGGTAGGCCGGATTCGTGAGGTCCCGGCGCGGATCCGGCTCCAGGATCGCGAGACAGGCGGCCCGCGCCTGATCCGTTCGGCCGGCGGCGGTGTGGATGGCGGCGAGCGCGGTCAGCATCCGCAACTTCTCGTCTTCGCCGAGAGTCGGGTCGGTGAGGAGCACCTGCCCACACGCGATCGCGTCCTGGTCCCTCAGATCGAAGAAGAAGCCGAGCGGATCGGACCGGAACGCGGCGAGGTCTTCGGGACTCGGAACTCCGGCCAACGCCGGCGAGAGCGACGTGAGGGAGACGAGGAACGCCCCGAAGACGCCGATGACCCTCAGGGTTCGGGGGCCCTGAGAAAGGCCGGGACGCGAGGGAGCCCAAACCGAAATTCGTGGCGCGTTCGATCAGATGGACCAAAGGGTCACTCCTCTCCTGGGGTCTGGGGAGACTCGAACTTCGAGGCCGGGCCGCTCGCGTCGGAGCCGATCGTACTACCCGCCTGGCAGGTCCACAACGGCCGTCGTTGGTCCATGAGAGGCGGGCCGATCGGCCATCGACGGCTAGCTCCGGGGGGCTTCGCCCGGAGGCCCCTTGACCCCTCGCCGGTCACTGCTCGACCGGCGCGGACTCCGAACGAGACGATTCGTCCCCGCGGCTATCGCTTGGGCCGATTTCGGGCTACCATCCCGGCCGATGGAAGCTGGCGCGCCGACAGATCGGAACGACTGGAGACGGATCCGGGCGGGGTACATCTCCCTGGGTGTCTCGCTCGTCCTCCTGGCCGCCAAGTTCGCCGCCTTCCTCTGGACCGGGTCGGCCGCCGTCCTCTCGGACGCCCTCGAGAGCATCCTCAACGTGTTCGCCGCCGGCGTCGCCCTCTTCGCCATCCGCCTCGCCCAGAAGCCGAGAGACCGAAACCATCCCTACGGACACGGGAAGATCGAGTTCGTGTCCGCCGCGTTCGAGGGCGGGTTGATCAGCTTCGCCGCGGTGCTGATCGGGTACGCCGCGGTGCGGACGTTCTGGGTCGGCCCCGACATCCGTGAGATCGACCTGGGACTCGCGATCGTGCTCGGCGCGGGAGTGGCGAACGCCGCGCTCGGCTTCTACCTTCTCTATGCCGGGCGACGGTACTCGTCGCTCGCACTCGAAGCGGACGGCAAGCACGTACTCACGGACTTCTGGACGAGCGCGGCCGTCGTCGTTGCGCTCGGCCTGGTGAAGCTGACGGGGAAGGAGTGGATCGACCCGCTCTGTGCGCTCCTCATCTCGTTCCAACTCATGCGGACCGGAATCGGGCTCCTCCGTCAGGCGCTGGGGCCGCTCCTCGACGAGGAGGACGATGCCGCCGTTCGTACCCTCGTCGACGAGTTCGAGTCCCATCTCACTCCCGGGATCATCAACGTGCACAGCGTCCGGATCATCCGCTCGGGCAGGTTCCACCACGTCGACGCGCACGTGGTCGTGCCGGAGTTCTGGGACATCCACACCGCGCATGCACGGGCGGAGAAGTACGAACGCGAAGTCATGCGCTCCTTCGGCCCGGACGGTGAGATCGAGTTCCACATCGAGCCGTGCGAAAGGCTCTACTGCGAGCGCTGCAGCTGGGAGCCGTGTCCGGTTCGAGTCGAGGCGTTCCGAGAGAGACGGCCGCTCTCCGTCGAGGAAGCCGTCCGACCCGACCCGCAGTTCCCCGGGCACTACGACGGTTCGAATTCCATCACCGTCTGACGTTCGAGCGCCCCGCGTTCCGTCGGGTCCGTCCGAGGCGCGGACCGCCGCCCCCCGACTCTCGCTTCCGGTGACTCCATCGGACTGGCGACGACGACTCCGGCCCAGGCGACTCCATCGGACTGGCGACGACTACTCCGCCTCGGGTGACTCCACCCGGCCAGGACCGGCCGCCGCGCTCTTCCCGAGTTCGTAGGCCTCGCGGAGCGCATGATCCGAGACCGAGGATGGTTCGACGGTGGGAGGAGGACCGAGCTCATCGAGCACCGGCCGCCCTTCGTCCGGCGCCGGACGCTCGGAGGCGAAGGGTGCGATCACCTCCGGGTCGCCGAAGTATCGGGTCGTGGAGAGGCCGGTCGTGTTGGGCTCTCCGAGATCGACGTCGCCCGGCTCGTCGCCACCGAGTTTCGGCGCGGCCAGCGTGTGTTCTGACCGTAGCCTTCGGCACTCGGCCAGGATGAGGTCCCGCCGACGGCCACGGAAGCGGAAGAGGAGGAAGGGGTCCTTGTCCAGCCGCTCCGCGACCAGATAGAAGACGGCCGCGATGTGGCTGCACGGCGCGATCGGGTCCGTGCAGCTGCACTCCATCTCCATTCCGGTCAGCTCGCTCGGGAAGACCTCGACGCCACGCGCGACCAGTCGCTCGTGAAGGTCTTCCTCCAGGCGTCCGGCCAGAAGTGCCCCGAGGTAGAGGGCTTTCGAGACGAGTACTTCGGTCAGAGCCTCCCACTGCTCGGAGGAGAGGGGAGCGTGGCGGATCACGACCTCATGCAGTTCCGTCCGGGAATGACGGACCTCGGCCCGGGCTTCCCCCGTCTCGATCCGGAAGCGGAAGACGCTTCCGCCCCGCGCGAGCGCGCGACCGCGGTGGAGACGCTCCGGTGCGGCGGTGTCGCCCAGGAGCTGGCTCCAACGCTGGGCCCACCAGTGCCGCCCGACCACCCCACGACGACTCCGCGAAGTCAGGCGGTCGCCCGAGGTGGAGTGGTGCTGGTGGCGCGTTCCGTACCGCCGTCTCCTTACGGATCCGCCGCGTCTTCCGTCGTTCTCGCTCAAAGGCGCTCCATCGTCATACCGAGACCGCGTCCTGCGAGAGCTGGAGGACCTCGCGGAGCTGATCGGTGGAGAGTTCGGTCAACCAGCTCTCGCCCGTGGCGAGGACCAGGTCGACCAGGTTCTTCTTCTCTTCGATGATCTTGTCGATCCGTTCTTCCAGCGTGCCGACGCAGACGAACTTGTGCACCTGCACGTTCCGCGTCTGACCGATCCGGAAAGCGCGGTCCGTCGCTTGATCTTCCACGGCCGGGTTCCACCAACGGTCGAAGTGGAAGACGTGGTTCGCGGCCGTGAGGTTGAGCCCGGTTCCGCCGGCGCGCGTCGAGAGGAGGAAGACGGGCGGACCTTCTCCGCTCTGGAACTCCGCCACCATCCGGTCGCGTTCCGCCTGAGGCGTCCCTCCGTGGAGGAAGAGGATGTCGACGCCGAGTCGCTTCTTGAGGTGGTCTTCGAGCAGCGAGCCCATCTCCGTGAACTGCGTGAAGCAGAGGGCACGGTCGCCGACCGAGAGGAGCTCTTCGAGCATTTCCGCGAGACGCTCCACCTTTCCCGAACGCCCGGCGAGATCGCTTCCGTCCTGGAGATAGTGACGCGGGTGGTTGCAGATCTGCTTGAGCCGGGTGAGCGCGGTGAGGATGAGCCCGCGGCGCGCCATTCCCTGGGTCGTGTCGATCCGGCCCATCATGTCCTCGACCACCGCCTGATAGAGCGACGCCTGCTCCTCGGTGAGGTTGCAGAAGACGCGCATCTCGAGCTTCTCCGGAAGGTCCCGAATGACGTCCGGATCGGTCTTGAGACGGCGGAGAAGGAAGGGACGCGTGAGCTGGTGGAGGAGGTGACGGCGCTCTGGATCCTGGTCCTTCTCGATCGGCTTCGCGAAACGGCGACGGAACTCGTGGAGCGAGCCCAGATACCCTGGGTTCAGGAAGTCGAAGATCGACCAGAGTTCGGCGAGCCGGTTCTCGAGCGGTGTTCCCGTGAGTGCGATCCTGCGCGCGGCTTCGAGAGAACGGACGGCGCGGGACTGCTGCGTGGTCGGGTTCTTGATGTTCTGCGCTTCGTCGAGCACGATCCGGTGCCAACGCACTCTCTGGAAGTGTTCGAGATCCCGCCGCGCGAGCGCGTAGGTCGAGACGACGACGTCCTGCTCCTCGGCTTCAGTGACGAACTCCTGATCTCGGTTCCGGTCGATGCCGTGATGGACGAGCACGGTGAGTGACGGCGCGAACCGCTCGATCTCGCGCTGCCAGTTTCCAACAACCGACATGGGGGAGAGGACGAGGGTGGGGCCGGTCGTGACCCCGTTGCTCCGTTCGTGGAGGAGGAGTCCGATCAGCTGGATCGTCTTTCCGAGCCCCATGTCGTCCGCGAGGCAGCCGCCGAGGCCGAAGCGCTCGAGGTACGCGAGCCAACCGAGTCCGCGTTCCTGGTAGGGACGGAGGGAGCCCTGGAACTCCTCACCGATTTCGATCGCCTCGGGAAGAGCACGCCCCTGCACCTGCGCGAGGAGCTGCGCCACCCAACCTTCCGCGTGGATCTGCGGCGGCGGAATCGTTCCCCGTGGCGTCTGTCCCGCGAGGCCGAGACGGAGTGCTTCGGCGAGTGTGAGCTGGGGCCGCTTCGTCTTGTCCTGGAGTACGTGATCGAGGATCTCGGTGTCTTCGGGACGGAGTTCGATCCACTCGCCTCCGACCTGGAGGAGGGGACGCTTGCTCTGCGCCAGTTCGTGGAACTGCTCAGGAGTGAGCACGGTGTCCCCGAGAGCTACCTCCCAGTCGTAGTCGAGGAGTGTCGACGGGGCGCCGCTCGGTTCGCCCTCGCGGAACGCGGCCGGGCGGAGGAAGAGCCGGAGTTCGGGGCGTCGGGCCCTGCCCTGCCACCAGCCGGGTAACTCCACGTGGATCCCGGCTTCCTCGAGCGGACCGGCCGACTCGATCAGAAACTGGTACGCCTCTTCGACGCGCAACGTCGCCGAGGTCGGCGCCGCTTCCTCGAGCGCGCGGCGGAGCGGAGGGAAGATCCGGGCGGCGCGATCGAGGTAGCCGAGCAGCCTCTCCTGCGCGAACGGGAACTGACGGTCCTTCCAGCGAAACGCCACTTCGGGATGTGCCCAGACCGCGCTCGCCGGCGCGCGGAGGCCTGGGTCGTCGCAGGCCTGCAGGTAGAGACGAACCCTCCAGGGCGACTTCTCGATCGGGATCCCACCAGGTCCTGCTAGGGCGGGCGACGCCGTCGGACCTGCTTGCGCCGCGCGTGCCGGGCCGACCGCGGAGGCCGGCGCTTCTGCCGAGTTCGCCTTCACCATGTCGGCGGACCCAGGCGCGTCGCTGGATTCTGGCGCGTCCGCTGACGCCGCTGCGTCCACAGCCTTCGTCGCGTCATCAGACACCGTCGCGTCATCAGACACCGTCGCGTCATCAGACTTCGCCGCGTCACCGGACTTCGCCGCGTCACCGGACTTCGCCGCGTCACCGGACACGGTCGTGTCCGCGGACTCTGGTGTGTCGGTGACCGACGGCGGCAGGAGTTGGAGGAGGAGCTGGTAGGTTCCTCCTTCCGGATCCACGAGCGTCTGGTTCCACCGCCGCACTTCGGTCGCGAAGTCCTCGAGGGACTGCGGCGGGCTCTCGATCCGGTCGTCGATCCAGGCGAGGGCACGAAGCCAGGCGCCGAGGGGCCCGGTCAGTCCGACCGATCGGGACTGGTTCCTACGGCCACGGTCGGGGAATCCTGCCTCCGCGAGGCGCATGCGCAGCGTCGCGTCGGTGAGCGTTTCGAGGAATCCGGTGAGAAGGACACGCGGCTCCGTCGTCTCCGGCTCTTCGGTGACCTCCCCGTCGAGGGTCAGGCTGAGACAGACCGAGGGCGTGATTCCAGCCAGCTTCCTCAGGTGTGAACGGTCCTCGTCCGCGGCGAGGACGGGACGCCAGTGGGCGCGAAGTGCGCGCCGACCCGAGTCGTTCTCCTCGACCAGAGTGGGGAGGAAGCGTCCCCGCTCGATGAGAGACAGTGCGAACCTCGTCGCGTGGTTCCAGAACTCGAGCGTCGGTCCGAACTCGATTCCCTCGGGCGGATGGGCCTCGAGCGCCCGAAGGAACGACGACGTGTCCTGCGGGGGGATCCTGAGTCCGTCGACCCGCCACCTTTCCAGGGCGATGTCGGTCTCACCGTCTTCGTTCGAGAGGAGAGGGAATCCGCGTCGCGTCGGCCAGAGGAGCCAGGCTTCGTCCTCCTCGGAGCACTCGTAGACCAGCCCGTCCGCGAGATCACGGAGGAAGGTGCGGAGTCCGCGGGGAGGGACGGTGAACGGAAGGTCCCGACCGATGTCTTCGAGCTCTTCCTCGGTCAGGGGCGGTTCGTCGAGGAACTCCCCCCACAAGAAGAGGCCGGTGTCACTCCGGTCTGGTGCGAGCTTCCAAGTTGCGTGGATCCGGACCATTCGCCGCTCTAGTTCCTCCCCAAGAAGTAGTCCTCGATCTCGTCGAGGAGGAGTTCGTTCTTGTAGTCACCGGCGCGGTCGCCGAGCGCCTTCTCGAGATTGAGGCGGGACTGGATCCCGGAGCCGGAGTAGTAGAAGAAGAACGCCGCGCGGGCGAGCGCCGCCTGCTCCGCCGCGGTGAGTTCGACGCCCGGTTCTCCCGCCGACACGAGCCCGATGTCCTTGCGCACCCGATCGAGCACGTCGCCGCCCTGCTTCTCCCGATCGAAGAACGGATGGAACATTCGGTCCTCGGGGTCGTTCGCGGTACGCCTCAAGTAGATCGGGAGCGCGCAGCAATGGTCGCAGTCGAGTTCGCCGCGGATACCGAGCTGGGCCAGGAATCGGCACTCTTCCGCCGGAAGGAAGACGGCCCGGAAGACAGGGTCGAACATGCGGCGGTCCGGCCAGTCGAGGGCGGTGAGATGGAGTCCGTCCGTGCGGACAGGCGAGACGAACTCGCCGAGGTCCATGATCCGGGGCGTCCCGAACTCGTTCGCCGAGATCGGAAGGATGCCGGACGCGCGGGGATCGGAGATCGTGGCGTAGTACCGGAGGAACAGCTCGTTCTGATCGTCATCGTCGAGGTCCACGCTGGCCTGCGTGTCCACGAAGCTCCACCCGGCCGGATTGGGCCAGGGGTTCTGCGGGTCGAGGTTGACGACGGGCGGCTCATCGAGACGGGGATCTCCGGGCTCGAGCACGGCCACCTCGATGTTGCTGAGGTGCTGGAGGTATCCGATGTCCACCTCATCGCCTTGCTCGGGACGCTGGAGCGCGACCCGCACCCGCGTTTGCCGGATCGGCGCCTCTCTCTCTCCCGAGACCACCGTGCCGGACCGGCTCTCTTCGATGTAGAGCGTCCAGCGTGTTCCCGGATGCCGCAAGAAGACCCGCTGTTCGACCTCCGTCCACTCGGGGATGCCGGTCGAAGCGATCCGCTCCACCGGCTGGGGGACGGCCGGTTCCGGCGCCTCTGCGGATGCGACCGACGCCCAGGACAGGGCGACGGCTGCGAGCAGGCCGCTGCGGCCGGCGAGCCCGGCAATACGTCTCGAATTCCTCCGCGGAGAGGCGCCCCGGGAGGCGGTCGGTGGTTGGATCGGGTGCATCCGAACAGCATAGGGTGAGTTCGGTTGTTTTGGAACCGGAACCCTTCGTCGACTTGAAGGTTGCGGCGATTGGCCAATCCGGCCTTTCATCGGGGGATGAGGGTTCTGGGAAGCGACATCGGGTGGAATCGGCGGGCCGAGGGCCACGCCGCCGCATGCCGTGCCGTCCTCGGGAGCGCCGACGGCGTGGATCACCGGGCCGCGGTCGGGCGCCACCGGCGCTTCGTCTGCGAGGTCCTGGCCGAACTCTCCGGCCATCGCCACCGGCTCGAGACCGAAGGACCGGGCGAGGCCGTCCCCACGCTCTTCGTCTCCGTCCACCGCGGCAACTGGATCGTGGGGGCACGCGCACTCGGCGATCCGTTCCGGCCCCTCCACACCGTCGCCGGAACACAGCTCCACCGGGTCGTGAGCCCGTGGCTCGTCCGGTGGCTCGGACGGCAGGGGGTGGTCGTTCACCCCGGCCGGGGTGCGCACCGTGCGCTCGCGTCGGTGCTGCGGAGCGGAGGCAGGGCCCTCCTCCACCTCGACGGAGATCCGTTCGGAGGGGAGTCCCGCGCCCGGGCTCGAAAGGAGCGGGGGAGTGGCCTCCCGCTCCCGCCGCCGCGCCCCGAAGCGTTGCCGGTGGGGAAGTGGCCGGCGGGGGTTCGGGCGCGGCCCTTCTCGCCGCCACAGACACCGCGTGGAGGGAACACTGTGTGAGCGTGACGGGCACCTTCCACGTCCACCGCCGCGTCCCGTTGATGGTCTCCGGTGACGGCGATGCGGGAGACGTCCGCGCGGCCGCCGCGCGGTGGGAGGCCCGTCTCATGGACTATCTGGTCGATACGGTTCGGGAAGCCCCGGAGCACTGGCTGCTCTTCCGCGACGACCATCTGGGAGGCGGAGCTTGAACGTGCTGCGAGTCGCACTCGTCACGCAGTCCTATTTCCCCGTGCGGGGTGGGGTAGGAGAGCACGTACATCATCTCGCGCTCGCTCTTCTGGCCCGCGGCCACGAGGTCACCGTGCTGACCGGGCGCGAACCGGATGCGCCGACTTCGCGGGAGCGCACGTCACCGCGCCCGCGTCCCGAAGGAGCCGAGGCTCTGGTGGGGGCCGGCGGGCGCCTCGTCCGGGTCGGGACGACGCGCACGCTCTCCTTCAACGGCGCGAGCGTGACGGTGGTGTCGGAGCCGGGTCTCGCCCGTGGCCTCTCAAGGCTCGACCGGAGATCGTTCGACCTGGTCCACGTGCACTCGCCGTTCGAACCGCTCCTTCCCCTTGCGGCCGTGACGTACTTCGACGCGACGAAGGTCGCGACCTTCCACAGCGCGGGGAAGCACTCGTGGGGGTACCTGCCCTTCGTCCCGGCCCTCGCCCCGATCGCGGCGCGGCTGGCGGGCCGGATCGCCGTCTCGCGTACCGCACGCGAGCACGTCCGCCGCTTCTTCCCCGGCGAGTATCACCTCGTCCCGAACGGAGTCGATCCTGCCGGGTTCCGGGCGGCCACCGCGCGTCACGGCGTCGGATCCGGCGTCCCAATCGACCGCGCCCGTTCCCACCCACGGTCCGGCATCCGGAGTCTTTGCCCGCGGGCCGGCAGGTGCAGGGGACCCGGTCGGATCCTCGCCCTGGGCCGGCTCGATCCCCGCAAGGGCCACCGCGTCCTGCTCGATGCACTCACGCGCCTCGAGGACGGGGTCGATCTTCCGCCCTGGGAGCTGCGGATCGTGGGGGACAGGCCGCTCCGGGTGAGTTGGAGGACCTCGCGGCACATCGACGTCTTCCGGTGCGTTTCCTGGGCTCCGTGGACGACGAGCTGCGACGAGAAGGTACGCACGCCGACATGTTCGCCGCGCCGGCCACGCACGGAAGTCGTTCGGGATCGTTCTTCTCGAGGCGCTCGCCGCCAGGACTACCCGTCCTCGCCTCGTCCATCCCCGGCTTCACCGAACGTCCTCGAACCGTCGAACGCCGGTAGGACGGCGCCGCCGGAGACGTGGACGGCTGGGCCGAGGGGCTGGAGACGCTGATCAGGAGCGCGGACCTACGGTGCGAACTGGGTGCGCGCGGTACGCAGTACGCGGAGCGCTACTCCTGGGCGCAGATCACGGGGCGGATCGAAAACGTGTACCAGCTGGCGCTGGCGCGAGAAGGACGACGGATCCGCTCCGGTCACTCCACGGTCCAGGTCGTCCCCGAACGAAGCAGAGCCTGAAGGTCCCCGGGGCCTTTCGTCTGCTTTGCGATGTCGAGCTGCCCGTACACGCGGTCTTCATACGTCGTCGCGCCCATCTGGCGGAAGATGCCGATCGGGAGCGGGAAGTCCTGGAACTGATCCAGGTGCGCGAAGAGGAACGAGAGCGACGGGTCCGGTCGCGAGGGATCCCAGCGGAGGAGATCCGCGGGCGGCTCGCCTTCGAACTCGACGATCACCGGGTCGAATCCGTCCAGCTTGATTCCGCGTCGCCTCTCCGCACCCCCGAAGACCACGGGCTCTCCGGGCACGAGGTCGACGAGCTTGTCGTCGCGCACGGCGCGGTCCGTCCAGGCGACCCATGCCTTGTCGTTGAAGATGTTGCAGTTCTGGAAGATCTCGACGAACGTGCTTCCGCGGTGCGCCGCCGCTGCGTGTAGCACGCCGCGCAGGTGTTCGCCGATCACGTCGACCGAACGCGCGACGAAGGTCGCGTTCGCGCCGAGCGCCAGCGCCATCGGATTGAACGGCGCGTCGGTCAGGCCATCGGCGTCGACTTCGTCCGCTTGGCGAGTTCCGGTGGGGGACGCCTGTCCCTTCGTGAGTCCGTAGATCCGGTTGTTGAACATCAACACCTTGATGTCGATGTTGCCGCCGCATCGCGTGGAGGAGGTGGGACGCGCCGATCGAGAGCGCATCTCCATCCCCGCTCACCACCCACACGGAGAGCTCGGGGTTCGCGAGCTTGACGCCCGTCGCGACGGCTGGCGCGCGACCGTGGATGGTGTGGAATCCATACGTGTTCATGTAGTACGGGAAGCGGCTGGCGCAGCGGCCGATCCGGACACGACCACGAACTTCTCCTTGGGGATTCCGAGATCGGCGAGCACGGACTGGAACGAACTCAGGATCGCGTAGTCCCCACACCCGGGACGCCAGCGCACCTCCTGGTCCGACTGGAAGTCTTTCTTCGTCAGCGTGCTCATGACTTCGTACCCCGCGTGGTCATCTCCTTGATCCTGCCGAGCACCTCGGCTTCGGTGAACGGCTTCCCCTGGACCTTCGTGAGGGACTCCGTCGCCACGCCGAACTTCGCGCGGAGAAGTTGCGCCAACTGGCGAGGTTCATCTCCGGGACGAGGATCTCTTCGTAGCGACCGAGGATCTCCCCGAGGTTCCGGGGGAACGGATTCAGGTACTTCACGTGGGCGGCTGACCCACGGAACGTCCCTCGGCGCGAGCCGCGCGGACGGCCGCCGTGATCGCGCCGTACGTACTGCCCCAGCCGATGACCAGGAGTTCGCCCGAGTCCGCTCCGTCCACGGTCTGGAGCGGAATGGAGTTGGCGATGCGCGCGATCTTCTCTTCGCGGAGCTGGATCATCCGCTCGTGGTTCGCGGGTGAGTAGCTGACGTTTCCGGTGATCTCCTGCTTTTCCGGCCCGCCGACCCGGTGCTCGAGTCCAGGCACGCCCGGAATCGCCCAGCCGCGGGCCAGCGTCTCCGTGTTTCGCGCGTAGGGGAGGAAGCCCTCCGCCTCTTCCACGAAGCGCACGGGGAACGAGGGAAGCTCGTCTACGTCCGGAGACCTTCCACGGCTCCGCGCCGTTCGCGAAGATAGCCGTCCGGAGAGCGGCACCACCGGCGTCATGTACTCGACCGCGATCCTCGCCGTCTCGACGTCATCCAGAAGCAGTCCGCGGGCGTGGCGGCGGCGAGAACCGGCGTCGGGGTCTCCGAAGGACGCCCGTAGAGCGCCTGGAGGAGGTCCGCCTGTTCTGTCTTCGTTGGGAGCCCGGTCGACGGACCGCCGCGCTGGACATCCACGATCACCATGGGGAGTTCGACCATCGTCGCGAGCCCCATCGTCTCCGCCTTGAGTGCCATCCGGGGCCGCTCGTGCAGGTCGCGCCGAGCGATCCGGCGTAACTCGCGCCGAGTGCCGCGGCCACGGCCGCGATCTCGTCCTCGGCCTGGAAGCTGATCACTCCGTGATCCTTCAGCTTCGCGATCTCGTGGAGGACGTCGCTCGCGGGCGTGATCGGGTAGGACGCGTAGAAGAGACGGAGTCCGCTCCGGTGGGCGGCGGCGACCAGTCCGAGCGCGATCGCCGTGTTGCCCGCGATGTTCCGGTAGAAGCCCGGCTCCACCTTCGCGCGGGGGACGACGTAACGGTCGGCGAAGATCTCGGTGGCTTCGCAGTACGCCCACCCGGCGCGGAGCGCGCGGCGGTTCGCGTCGTAGATGAGGGGCCGGTCCGCGAACTTCTTGGACAGCCAGTCCTCGGTGTACTGCATGCTCCGTTCGAAGAGCCAGTAGATCATCCCGAGCGCGAAGAAGTTCTTGCACCGGTCCGCGCTCCGGTTGTCGATCCCGACTTCTTCCACGGCAGCGCGGGTGAGCCGGGTCAGCTCGACCGGAATCACGCGGTACGCCGAGAGACTTCCGTCTTCTCGGATCATGGCGCAACCAGCCTTGTCGAGGTCCTTCGGCTTGAACAGTCGTCGTTCAGGATGAGAAGGCCGCCGAGCGAATCGTCCGATTTGGCGCGGAGTGCGGCGGATTCATGGCGACGAGCACGTCCGGATCGTCACCAGGCGTGAACACTTCGTCGCCCGAGAACCGGATCTGGAATCCGCTCACTCCGGCGAAGGTGCCGGCAGGTGCGCGGATCTCCGCTGGGAAATCGGGGGGAGTGTCGCCAGGTCGTGTCCGGCCAGGGCTGTCAGGTCGTGAACTGCAGGCCGTCCGGCTGCATCCCGTCGCCGGAATCGCCCGCGAAGCGGATGGTGACCGATGGGACCGCGTGCTCGTGCCCGGGAAATAGAGGTGTCTTCGGTGCCCATCCTCGATCTTCGTCTTCCAGTGCTGTGTGCGGATACTTGGGAGAGCAACCGCGGGAAGGTAACACAGGAGCCCGAAGACCGACAACTGACGTGCCGATAGGCAATAGGGGGAGTTGGGACCACCGCGGCCGTCGGGGGCTTCTCTCGCCGTCGAGGACCACAGCCGGCCTTCGGGGTACGTGCTGGGGGAGCAGGGGAGCGAGGCCGAACCTTTCGTCTCGCAGGCACCGGCACCCACATCGGGCGTTTGACGTGACGTTTGCCCGCCCTGATGGGGTCTGCTAGCGTGGGAGGGGTAGGTGAGAACCACCCGGGATCCCGCGGACGAACAGAGTGGAGATCCGATGACAGTCCTGAGAAACCGTGCCCTCGCCACGACCGTGGCCCTCGCGCTGCTCGTCCTGGGAGCGGCGGTGACGTCGGCCAGTGCGGACGAGACCCATCCCCGGGTTCGGGTGGCGACGACGCTGGGGGACATCGTCCTCGAGCTCGATGCCGAGAGCGCGCCGATAACCACGCAGAACTTCCTCCGCTACGTCGATTCCGGGTTCTACTCCGGGACGATCTTCCACCGGGTCATCGAGCGGTTCATGATCCAGGGAGGCGGGTTCACCGCCGATATGCGGAAGAAGGGGAACACCTACTCACCGATTCCGCTCGAGTCGAACAACGGGCTCCGCAACGAGCGCGCCACCATCGCGATGGCCCGGACCGGGGACCCCGACAGCGCGACCTGCCAGTTCTTCATCAACGTCGTCGACAACCCGAGACTGGACTTCGCCTCCTCCGAGGACGGTAACGGTTACGCGGTCTTCGGCCGGGTCGTGGAGGGGATGGACGTCGTGGACGCGATCCAGTCCGTCCCCACGAGGGCGGTGAACGGACGCGAGGACGTCCCGGTCGACCCGGTAGTGATCCGGTCCGTGGACCGGGCCGACTCCGGCTCCCGCCGGTGAGGCGGGCACCTCGCTTGGGGGCGTCGGCTTTCCGTCGTTGGTTCGTCAGAGTGACGTAACTATTTGACAGGCGGTCGGTTGTGACGCCTACGTCCCGACGCCGACGCCAAGGCTCTCGTCTCCGCTCCCGAGCGGGACGGCCGGGCCTCGGCCCGGAGAGGGTTTTTCGGGATCTGTCGAGAGATTCCACGCAAAAAAAGGGAACACTCGGTCGACATACGCATATACGCTTACGCGGCCGCCCCCCAGCCGGAGGGCGGCTCGGTTTGGGACCCGGGGAGTCTTGCCCAGGGACCAGGTTTCAGGGATCGGACATCAGGTCGCCGGGAACAGCCGGGTTGGTTCCCCCAGGCCCTATGAAAGGACGAACGCACACATGAAGAAGCTTCTCTCCTATGCCGTTCCGGCGCTCGCCATCGTCGGCTTCGCCGTCGCGGCCGCCAACGCCGGCAACGGCGGCTCCTGTACTACCAGTGCTTCTGCCTCCTCCTGTACTGCCAAGTCCGCCTCCGTCGACGGTGCTTCCTGCACCGCGAAGGGCGCCTCCGTGCAGACGGCCGGTGCGGGTAGTTGCACATCGGCCCAGCAGGCCAGCAACGGAAGCTGCTGCAGCACGAGCGGTGCTTCCATGCAGCAGACCTCGAACGGCAGCTGCTCTTCCGTTCACGGCGCGGTGAACACGTCGGCCGGTAGCTGCAGCTCGAAGGCCACGATGACGCAGGCTTCCGCTGGCAGCTGTGGTTCCAACGCCACGATGACCCAGGCTTCCGCCGGTAGCTGCGGTTCCAAGGCCACGATGACCCAGGCTTCCGCCGGCAGCTGCGGTTCCAAGGCCACGATGACCCAGGCTTCCGCCGGTAGCTGCTCCGCCAAGGGCGCTTCCGCCGGCGCCTGCACGACCTCCGGTGCCTGCACCTCCACCACCACGGCCCAGTACCAGCTCCCGAAGGGGATGCAGTACACGAAGGTCGCGGTGCCGGGTGGCGTGGACTACATCTTCACCGGCAACGGCGTCGAGAAGCTCTCGAACATGTGCAACGTCTCCTGCACGAACACCGCGGCGCAGAACGGTCTCACCTTCAGCCACACCGAGGGTGCGGGCTACGTCGTCGTGTCCGTCCGTGGCAACGGTGCTGACACTGCCTGCGAGTCCGTCGTCCACACCGCTCTCATGACGTCGGGCGTGGGTGAGTCGGTCAACGGCTGATCTCGATCCACATCGCTTGATCACGAAGCCGCCGGGGCAGCACTGCTCCGGCGGCTTTGCATTTGCCCGACAGAAGCTGGAGAATGCGGGCATGAAGGAAATCACGAAGCCGAATGCATACGGAGACTGGAGTCCCGACGAGTTCCGGCAGGCGGGTCTCGCCGCCATCGAGTGGGTGGCGCGCTACCTGGAGAGACTTCCCGAACTTCCCGTCGTTCCGCCCGTCGCGCCGGGTGAGATCGCCGCGAGGATTCCCGCGTCTCCTCCGGACGACCCGGAGCCGTTCGATCTCTTGCTGCGTGACCTGGATGACATCGTCGTTCCGGGCGTGACCCACTGGAATCATCCCGGCTTCCTCGCCTACTTCGGGATCACCGGTTCCGGCCCCGGCATCCTGGGTGAACTGGTCGCGTCGGCCTTCAACACGAACGGGATGCTCTGGAAGAGCTCGCCTTCGACGACGGAGGTCGAGCTCACGATGATGGGATGGCTTCGGGAGATGCTGGGCCTACCACGCGACTGGTTCGGCCTCCTCACCGACACCGCGTCGATGTCGACCTTCCTCGCTCTCGCCGCGGCCCGGGAGTCCGCGGAGGGGATGGACGTCCGTCACGAGGGGCTGGCTGCGCCCGGCTATCCACGGCTCCGCGTCTATGGTTCGGAGCAGGCGCACTCCTCCGTGGAGAAGGCCTGCATCGGTCTCGGCCTCGGCCAGGTCGGCTTCGTGAAGATCCCGGTGGACGATCAGTTCCGGATGCGAGCGGAGGTCCTGGCGAAGAGGATCGACGAAGACCGGGCCGCGGGATGGCGTCCGCTCGCGGTCGTGGCTACGATCGGGACGACGTCCACGACCAGCGTCGATCCGGTTCCCGAGATCGCAGACATCTGCGCTCGGGAGTCGCTCTGGCTCCACGTCGACGGCGCGTATGCCGGGGCCGCCTCGGTTCTGCCCGAAATGCGGGACCTCTTCCGCGGCCTCGATCGTGCGGACTCGTACGTCGTCAATCCGCACAAGTGGCTCTTCGTTCCGATCGACGCCTCCGCGTTCTTCACCCGGCACCCGGACGTGCTCCGGCGCGCGTTTCAGCTCGTACCGGACTACCTCCACACGACGGACGACGCGATCAACCTGATGGACTACGGCCTCCAACTGGGCCGACGTTTCCGCGCCATCAAACTCTGGTGGGTGCTCCGAACGTTCGGAGTGAACGGGATCCGGGAGCGGATCCGGAGTCACTGCCGCCTCGCTGAGTCCCTCGCCGGCTGGATTCGAGACGACGACAGGTTCGAGGTCGCCGCCCCTGTTCCCTTCTCGACCGTGTGCTTCCGCGGCCGCTGGCCCGGATGCGACGAGGAGGAACTCGACCGGCGGAACGAGCGCCTCGCCGCCCAGGTGACGGCGAGTGGGGTCGCGTTCCTCGCGCACACGAGGCTCCGGGGGAGGATCACGATCCGTGCGGCGATCGGAAACCTGCGCACCGACGCCGCCCGAGTCGCGTCCGTGTGGGAAGCGCTCCAGACCGTGCACGACGCGATCGGTTCGACGCGGCCCAACGGATAGCGAAAGGAGAAAGCAGATGACGCTTCCACCCACCGGGGCCACTCCGCTCCTTCCCGCAGACGAAGCCCGCGCCGTCGTGCTCGGCCACGCCCTGAAGCCTCGGTCGATCTCGGTGGCGCTCGAGGACGCGACCGGCTACGTACTCGCGCGCGACATCCGCGCCGATCGCGACGTGCCACCCTTCGATCGCTCGACGCTCGACGGCTACGCGATCCGGGTCGCCTATCGCGGAGACGGAGCGGACGGGACCGCGGCGGACGCGGCGCACGGAGACGGACAGATCGTCTGCGACTATCCCGTCGTCGCCCGGATCGTGGCGGGGAGCCCGTGGAAGAAGAAGATTCCGCAACGAAGCGCGGTGTCGATCACGACCGGTTCCCCGGTTCCCGCGGGAGCGGATGTCGTCGTCCCGGTGGAGCGAACGACGAGTCCGGAAGAGGGGACGGTGCGGATCGACCCCGAGTACTTCGCATCGCTCCGCGCCGCGATCGAGAAGGGGAGAGCCGGCGGAGACAGGCCCGGGATCGCCGCACGCGCGACCGACTCGAAGAAGGGCGATCAGGTGCTCCGCGCCGGGGTCCGCCTCCGGCCGCAGGACGTGGCCGTGCTCGCCGGCGTCGGTGCCGTGCGTGTGCCGGTTCGGCCGCGTCCGGACGTAGAGATTCTCGCGACCGGTGACGAGGTCGTCGAACCTCACGAGCGTCCTCGATGGGATCAGATCAGGAACTCGAACGGTCCACTTCTCCGGTCCCTGCTCGGGGCATCGGGCTCGGTTCGGTCGGTAGGAATGCGCCGCGTTCCCGATCATCCCGGAAAGCTCGTCCGTCGGATCGAAGGAGCGAAAGCGAACGTCCTCGTCTTCACGGGGGGCGTTTCGATGGGAGAGCGGGACTTCGTGCCCGCGGCGCTCCGCGAGGCGGGCTTCCGCATTCACATCCATCGGATCGCGATCCGTCCCGGAAAGCCGTTCCTCTTCGCAACGCGGGGTCGAGGCGCGGCGACCCGGGTCGCCTTCGGACTGCCGGGCAATCCGTTCTCCGTGCTCGTGACAGCTTGGGAGTTCCTCCTTCCGTTCCTGCGCGCGAGTGCGGGCGCTTCGCTCCCCGGCCCGAGCTGGGAAGTGTGTATCGCCGGCCGGGGCCTCGAGCGCCCCGCCGGCCTCACCCACTTCGTCCCGATCGAAGTGACCGGCGCGGGCGATGGTGGATTCCGGGAGGTCGCACCGGTCGGCTATCACGGCTCCGGCGACTACGTCGCGATGGGACGAACACAGGGCGTCGTCGTCCTTCCCGCGGATGCGACCCGAGTCGAGAGCGGCGATCGTGTGCTCGTCCACTTCTTCGGACGGGAGGTCGAGTGATGGATCAGAACGACGCAGGAGGCGGGCCCCACGGTGACCTCGGGAGCGAGTTCCGCGGCGACTCATCGGGGGAGAGCGAACTCTCCCACGTCGATCCGAAGGGTGGGGTTCGGATGGTCGACGTCGGCGAGAAGAACGAGACCCGGCGGAGAGCCGTAGCCGAGGCGAAGGTCTGGATCGGCCCACTTGCCGCCGCCGCGGTGGAGCGGAACACGGTGGCGAAGGGGAACGTCCTCGAGGTCGCGCGCATCGCGGGGATCCAGGGAACGAAGCGGACGAGCGAACTCATCCCGCTCTGTCATCCTCTCCCGCTCGATCACGTCGGAGTGGACTGTCGACTGGACGGGGAGGAGATCACGATCGTCGCCGAGGCGTCCGTGTTCGGGCGCACCGGGGTCGAGATGGAAGCGATGACCGCGGCAGCCGTCGCTGCACTCACGGTCTACGACATGCTGAAGGCCGTCGAGAAGCGGATCGAGATCCGAAGCGTCGTCCTCCTCGAGAAGAGTGGAGGACGGAGTGGTACGTTCCACCGTTAGCAAGTGGCGGCAGATGGCCCTCCCCCTGCACTCCGTCGGAAGGGTCGCCGCCGTTCTGGCAGGCGGTGAGTCGGTTCGAATGGGGCGGGACAAGGCGCGCCTCCTCGCCCCGAACTGGACGGTGGACGCGTCCCCGCGCACCTGGCTCGAGCGAACCATCGGCTGCCTCGCACCATTCGTCGAAGAATGCTGGGTCCTCGGCCGGGAGGTGACCCAGGCGGACTGGCCCCACCTCGATCCGCTCCCTCCTTCGCGACCGGACCGTAGCGGGGGGCGGGGGCCGCTCGGAGGCATCGATACCGCGCTCGCGTTGGCGGGAGGCAAGGCGCTGATCGTCGCGGCGTGTGACCTCCCGAATCTCACGCCCTTGGTCGTCGTTCGCCTCCTCCGCGAAGGGGAACGCGCGCCGCACGCGGACGCGGTTGCCTTCGCCGAGTCGCAGGAGGTCACCGCGTCGGCCGAATCGGCGGACGCCGTTTCGTTCGCCGGGTCCGTCGGCGCGCGAACGTCAGCGCCCCACCCGCGACGGCTCGCCGGGCTCTTCCTCATCGTTCGCGCCGGGGCCCGCGCCGCGGTCGACTCTGCTCTCGCGAACGGTGACTACGGAATCCAGCGTCTCCTCTGCTCCATCGACACGCACTGGGTCGACGCGGACGAAGAGGTTCGCCTCGCGCTCCTTCCGGCGAACTCTCCGGAGGACATCGAGGATCGGTCCCGAGACCGACGCTCGTAGTGACCGCGGGACTGACGCGAGACTGCCGCGGGCACCGACCGGTCCGGACACCGGCCGCGGGCGGTGGGCTGGCGGATCGGGCGAGGTGATTCTCTCGCGACGAGGCGTAGCTCTCGCTACGCCGGCTCCAACAACGGCCAGTGTGGGCTGAGCGTTCTCCTGGCGTTCTCGACGATGGCCCGCGCGCTCTCACTGACCGGGCCGAGCGAAGCGAGGTCCGCGACGCCGGCCAGGGTCTTCGCCTCGGGCTCTGTCATCACCTCGAGCGCCGAACAAACGCCGGCCACGACGCCCTTGGGTTCGTAGCCGCCTTCGAGGATGGCCACGATCCGTCCCGGGCAGTGGTGGATGGCCCAGCTCCGGAAGAGGCGGAAGAGCGCGACGTATCCGGCCTCGGTCATCTTGAGCATGCCGAGTGGATCCTCGTGCCATGTGTCGAACCCGGCGGAGACGAGAATGATCTCGGGCCGGAACTCCTCCACGATCGGACCGACGAGCTCCGAGTAGAGGTGTACGACGTCGGAGTCGGTGAACAGCGGCGGCATCGGCAGGTTCACCGTGTAGCCCGTCCCGTCTCCTTCGCCGATCTCGTCGAACCAGCCGGTTCCCGGATAGAACGGGTAGCGGTGGCTCGAGACGAAGAGCACGTCCTTCCGCCCAAAGAAGATCTCCTGGGTTCCATTGCCGTGGTGGACATCCGGATCGAGCACGAGGACACGGGAGAGACCGAGCTCCTCGATCGCGTGAGCCGCGGCCACGGCCACGTTGTTGAAGAGACAGAATCCCATCGCTTCGTTCGACTCCGCGTGATGTCCTGGCGGGCGGACGAGCGCGAACGCGCCGCTTGCGTCTCCGCGCACCACGTCCTCCGTCGACTGGACGGAAGCTCCGGCCGCTCGCAGAGCGACCCGGTAGGAGTCCGGACAGGTAGACGTGTCCGGGTCGAGGAAGGTCCGCCTTTCGCCGTCGGTGGCGGCGACGCGGTCGATGTGGTGTTCGTGATGCACGCGAAGCAACTGCTCCCGGGTCGCCGCGGGAGGGCTGCAATCCACTACGCCCTCGATCGGGCTCGATTCGAGGCTCCGAATGACGGCTTCGACACGGCGTGCGTTTTCCGGATGACCGGGACCCGCGTCGTGCCGGAGGAAGAAGCGGTCGCGATAGAGGTGAACGGTCATTTCGTCTCGTTTCCTCAGCCTTCCTTCTGAACGCCGATCCGAACCTGGCTTCCGTCGATCTTCTCTTCGCTCGCATCGGCGTCCGCCGCGCCGTTGCCGAGGAGGAGGGAAGAGAGCGTCTCGCTCTCGATGAGCTCCTGGAACCGGCCGAAGGCTCCGAGCAGTTCGGACGGTGCCGCGACGGTGACGCGCACCCGATCGTCCACGTCGAATCCGGAGTCCTTGCGCAGGCGTTGGACCCGGTTGATCAGCTCCCTGGACAGACCTTCCTCGCGCAGTTCGTCCGAGAGATCGGTATCGAGCGCGACGACGATCGCGCCGGACGCATGGCACGGATGATCGAACGCCTGATTCGGCTGGAGCTCGATCATGAACGCGTCCTTCGATCGCGGCTCCTCCAGCAGCTCGACGCTTCCGCCCTCGAGCAACTCGAAGACCTGAGAGTCGGAGAGTTGCTGGGCCGCGCTCTGGAACTCCTTCATGCGTGGGCCGAGCTCCTTGCCGAGGAGCTTGAAGTTCGGCTTCACGTTCCAGTGGGCCATTTCCGCGAACGGATGGAACTCCACCGTCTTCACGTTGATCTCCTCCTGGACGATGCCGAGGAGCGGCGCGAGACGGTCCTTGTCATCCGGGTGGACCGTGCCGACGTAGAGCCGGGCGAGCGGCTGACGGTTCTTGATCTTCACCTTCTCGCGGAGCTCCCGTCCCAGATCGACGACCGCGCGCGTCAGGTCCATCGCGTACTCGAGGTCGAGTTCCTCCTGGGTCAGCCTGCGGGCCTCCGGATAGCTCTCGAGGTGCACGGAGTCACACGCCGCGAGCGCGTGACCGAGGCGCAGCTTCGAGTAGATCTCCTCCGCGAGGAACGGGATGAACGGTGCCGCGAGCTTGGAGAGGTCGACGAGGACGCGATAGAGCGTCGAGTAGGCCTCGCGCTTGTCCCCGTCGTTCTCGGACTTCCAGAAGCGACGGCGCGACCGACGGATGTACCAGTTGGTCAGGTAGTCGATGAACTCGAGGAGCGGCGGTACCGTCTTCGAGAGGTGGTACTGCTCCATCTCCTCGTGCGTCTTCTGCTTCAATGTCTCGAGCTTGATCGAGATCCACCGGTCGAGTTCGTGACTCCGCGTCTCCGTGTAGTCCGTGGCCGGATCCCATCCGTCCACCGACGCGTAGGTCGCGAAGAAGGAGTACGCGTTCCAGAACGGGATGAGGACCTTGCGGGTCATCTCCTTCAGTCCGTCGGGGCTGAAGCGCAGATCCTCGCCGCGGACGGCGCCGCTCTGGAGGAGGTAGATCCGAAGCGTGTCCGCGCCGAACTGATCGAACACCTCTGAGGCGTCCGGGTAGTTCTTGAGGCGCTTCGACATCTTCCGGCCGTCCTCGGCCAGGACGATCCCGTTCACGACCACGTTGCGGAACGCCGGTCCCTTCTCGAGCGCCGTCGAGAGGACGAGCAGCGTGTAGAACCAACCACGGGTCTGGTCGAGTCCTTCGGCGATGAACTCGGCGGGGAAGATCTCCGCGAACTCCTCGTCGTTCACCGAGAACGGATAGTGCTGCTGGGCGTACGGCATCGAGCCAGACTCGAACCAGCAGTCGAGGACGTGCGGGATCCGCCGGAGTTCCGCGCCGGTCTTGGGCGAACGGATGACGATCGGATCGAGATAGTGCTTGTGGATGTCGGGAACGGCCTGACCCGCCAGCTCCTCGAGTTCGGCGCGGCTGCCGATGCAGATCGCCTCGCCCGTGTCTTCGTTGCGCCAGATCGGGATCGGGTTCCCCCAGAAGCGGTTTCTCGAGATGGCCCAGTCGCGGGCGTTGTCCAGCCACTTGCCGAACCGGCCGTCCCGGATGTGCTCCGGCACCCAGTGGATCTGCTGGTTGTTCGCGATCAGCTCCTCTTTGAACTCCGTGACCCGAACGAACCAGGTCGAGATGGCGCGATAGATGAGAGGCGTGTCCGACCGGTAGCAGAACGGGTAGCTGTGCGCGTACGTCTCCTGCTTGTAGAGAAGTCCGCGCTCTTTGAGGTCACGGATCACTTCCTTGTCCGCGTCCTTGAAGTAGAGCCCCTTCAGCGTCGGGGCCGCGGCAGTGACCACACCTTCGTCGTCGAGGTGGTCGAGCGGGTCGAGCCCGTGAGCCCGGCCCAGAGTGAAGTCGTCCTCTCCAAAGCCCGGCGCGATGTGGACGAGTCCCGTTCCCGTGTCGTCGGTCACGAACTCGGCGAGGCGAACGCGGAACGCACCTTCGGGCAGCTTTCCCTCGAACGCCGGGATCAGCTGCTCGTACTCCATCCCTTCGAGGTCGCTTCCCTTGAAGTGGGCGAGCACCTCGTAGGCGTCCGCACCCTGCTTCTTGTAGAGCGAACCCAGGAGCTTATCGAGCAGGATGTACCGTTCGCCCGATTCCTTCTCCCGGATCTCGACGTACTGGAAGTCCGGATGCGCCGCGATCGCGAGGTTCGCCGCGAGCGTCCACGGAGTCGTCGTCCAGATGAGGAGGAACCGGCCCGGCTCTCCCTTCACCGCCATCTTCACGGTGATGGACGGATCCTGGACGTCCTGGTAGTTGAGGTTCGCCTCGAAGTTCGAGAGCGGCGTCGTGATCCGAGTCGAGTAGGGAAGGACCTTCTTGTCCTCGTAGATGAGCCCCTTGTCCCAGAGCTTCTTGAAGACGGCCCAGACCGACTCCATGAACTCGGGCGTCATCGTCTTGTAATCGTTGTCGAAGTCGACCCAACGGCCGAGCCGCTCGACGATCTCGCGCCACTCCGCGGTGTAGCGGAGGACGATGCCGCGGCACGCTTCGTTGAACCGGTCGACGCCGTACTCTTCGATCTCCTTCCGTCCGTTCAGTTCGAGTGTCTTCTCCATCTCGAACTCGACGGGGAGCCCGTGGCAGTCCCATCCGAACCGGCGCTCGATCCGCTTGCCACGCATGGCCCAGTACCGCGGAACGACGTCCTTGATCGTCCCCGGCAGGAGATGGCCGTAGTGGGGGAGTCCGGTGGCGAAGGGAGGGCCGTCGTAGAACGACCAGGTCGCCGACGGATCCTTCTCCTCGATGCTCCGCTCGAAGATCTTCCCTTCCTTCCAGAAGCGGAGGACACGGGCTTCCATCTCGGGAAAGTGGATCGTCTGGGGCGGTTTGGCGGTCTTCATCGAAGAGTCTCCCTCGGTCGGACGAATGTATCGCGGCAGTATAGTCCCAAAGCGCCTGACGACAAACTCCAAGGCTCACAAGGGACTAGGTGGCGTTGTCCGTCGGCGAGCGGGAGGTGGAGCGACCGAGACGGATGCTGTTTGTCGAGAGTGGAATGGATACACGACAGTGGTGCCTATCGATGTGTGTGTCATAGATGGCTGACACTATGAGGCAAGTCCATGGCAGAAAACTGATAACGGCTGTAATGCGGCCGCTTCGGTGATCGATTGAACTGTCGCGTCGTCGATAGGCGACAACTTGGACCACCCTAGGCTGCCCCTGGGCGAAACCCATCGCCGGAGAGGCGACGTCGTATCGGTCAGTCCGACAGTCGGATACACGACCATTGCTACCTCCTGGGAAAAAAGACCCGAAATGGCACAGCCATTACATCTACCTGGTCAGCGGGGACAGGCCCCGCGGAACGATGCTCAAACAGGAGGTGTCAAATGATCGCTGGTGGTGGTGCTGTGATTGCAACGCTCGTCGTCATCATCTTCTCCTTCGGCCGCGCAGGCTGGTGAGAACTCCCGCTGGACGGCTGCCGCAAAGTCGTCTGGCCTTGAACGACTAGGACAACCATTCGAAGCAGGAGGGTCTCGAAGATGTTCATCGCAGGTGGAGCCTTGTTCGTAGGTCTCATGACGGTGATCTTCAGCTTCGGCCGCGCAGGCTGGTAAGCACGAGAGATCCCGACTCGTCTTCGAATCGGCACGAGAAGCGGTCGCCCGCCCGCTTGCTCGAGGCCGGTTCGGCGTTTTTGGCCGGAAGCCCCTCCGCGCACCACCCTGCCTCTTACGTCCCCGCATCCTCTCCCAAAGTCCCCTAGCGTCCGCCCGGTTCTGATCCGAAGATTCCTGTAAGCAGGTCCCTATGGTCCTTCGTCCCCGTGGGTGCAACCCGAGAAGCCGACAGGACCCAAAACCATGAGCGATATTCAACGGGACAGAGAACTGGCGCGACGGGCCGCTGGTGGAGACGAGGCCGCCTGGCGGTCGATCTACGACTCCACTTCAGGCCGGCTCTTCTCCCTCCTCTGCTATCAGCTCGGCGACCGACAGGAAGCCATGGACCTCCTTCAAGACACCTACGTTCGTGCCTACACCCGGTTGGATGGCTACCGAGGTGAGGCGCCCCTCTCCGCGTGGATTCGAACGATCGCGATCCGGCTGGCGGCCGACTGGAAGCGCTCGGCGCTCCAGAAGATCAAGCGAACGGTCGGGATCACGGAGCGGACGGCGAGCGTGGAGCCCGATGTGGAAGGGATCCGGTTCTCCTCCGAGTCACGTGAGCTAGAAGCGGCGCTGTCACGGCTCTCGACGAATCAGCGGGCCGTGCTCCTCCTCCACGACTGGGAAGGACTCAGCTTTCAGGAGATCTCCCGGGAGTTGGGGTGCAAGGAGAGCACCGTTCGAGTTCACCACGTACGGGCCAAGCAGAAGATGAGAGACGCACTCGGACACTCATCCCTCGAAGCTCAACCCACGGGAGCGGAGGGACTCGGGCTATGAAGAACACATTCGAAGAAGGGCGCGCTCGGATGAGCGCGGAGGAGCGGGAGCGACTCTGGTCGCGTATCGCGGAGCGGACCGTCGACGCCGGGAGTTCCGCGCGTACGGGTGCGGGCAGTTCACGTTGGATGCGCCGGAGCTCTCCCCTCTGGCGGATCTGGACGCCGATGGCGGTCGGTGCGGCGGCTTCCGTCGTCATGGTGATGACGATGTGGGACAAGGCTCCGAGCGACGAAGAGCTGAGGAGAGCGGGCGGACTGAAGCCCACCTCCACCGAGGCGCAGCTCGCGGCGGAGCCTGCCAGGACGGACGCGGCGGTGGTGGAGGCGGCGGACGTGACCGATGCGACCGATGCGGCGGCTGATGTCGAGGGCGTGGAAGGGATGGCGGCGGTAGACGCGGTCTCCGAGACGCCCGCTCCGGAACCCGCGCCCGCCACGGCGCCGGACACGGTGCCGTCAGCGAAGATCGGAACCTCGGAGTCGGGAGACCACGCTGTCGGCGGCGGCGGGAACAAAGCGAACTCGCCGGCCCGCACGGCCGTGGCAGCGGACGAACTCGAGTCCGAGGGGACCGAGCCCCCACAGCCTGCAGTGCAGGCCCCGACCGCGTCCTCGCCCGGGCCTTCGCCCGAGAAAGGCGAAGGGAAGTCGACCACTCGGGCATCGCTCCGAGAGTCTGTCGAGGCGGCGCCGGCTGCGACTGATACGACCCAGGTGCTACTGCGGGAGCTGAACGCGCAGCCGAACGAGATCGTCGGACGCGTCGTGGACCAGAACGGAAAGCCGGTGCCCTACGCCAGTGTCGTCGTGACCGGGACGCAATGGGGAGCGATGTCGCAGGACGACGGCAGCTTCCGCATCAGCGGTCTGCCGGACGGCACCTACAGCGTTCGGTCGCTCATCATCGGATACACCCAGGATGAGCATCCGGACGTGAAGGTCGGGGAAGAGCCGGCGGCCGTGATGTTCCAGGTCGAGGAGACGACGCTCGGCTCGATCGGCGAGGTCGATATCGCGAGGCAGAAGGAGCGTGTCGACGTCAAGCCCACCGAGACCTCTCACGAGATCACGAGTTCGTCCCGTGGTGCGGGGCAGGGCGTACGTGGTGAGCCGAAGGTGCGGATGTACGACAAGTCCGATCGGACTGGGCGGCCAAGTGGGACGGACGGCATGAGTATCGGGCCGAGCACTTCCAGCCCTCCCGCCGGTCAGGCTGTGCCGTCCGGAGGGAGGAGCTCACAAAGCGCCGGCGCGGCAGATGAGGCCTCGTCGACGGAAGGAGAGAGTCTTCTCTCTCCGCCGACCCTCTATGGGTTCCAGTTCTCGGTTCAGCCGGAACCCGAGCAGAACGACGAACTGCGCCGAGTCAGCCCGAAGGCCGCGCCCTATGACGCGGTCACGTATCGCGACTACGGAGCCAACCCGCTCGTCTGGACGGACCGGGATCCTCTCAGCACGTTCGCGGTCGACGTGGACAACGGGTCGTACACGATCGCGCGTCGCTATCTCGGCGATGGTTACCTTCCGGACCCGGCGTCGGTGCGCGTCGAGGAGTTCGTGAACTACTTCGGGCCGGGCTATCCCGAGTTCGACGACACAGACTTCCGGATCTACGCCGATGGTTCCCCCTCGCCCTACCGTGACGGGTTCGAACTCGTCCGGATCGGTCTCCAGGCGCGGACGGTGGACGAGTCGGAGCGGCCGAGTGCGCGGCTCACGTTCGTGGTCGACGTGTCGGGTTCGATGGAGCGAGAGAACCGGCTCGGTCTCGTGCGGCAGTCGCTCCACATGCTCGTGGATCGACTCCGGGATGACGACGAAGTCGCCCTCGTGGCCTACGGATCGACCGCGGAGGTCGTGCTCCGGCCGACGTCGGCCAGGAACGCGGACGAGATCGACTGGGCGATCGAGCGGCTCGTGCCGAACGGCAGCACGAACGCGGAGGACGGGCTGCGTCTCGGGTACGAGATGGCGGGCCGGATGTACGAGAAGGGTGCGATCAACCGGATCCTTCTCTGCTCGGACGGCGTCGCGAACGTCGGACGGACGGGCCCCGAGGCGATCCTCCGGACCGTACGCACGGAGTCCGATCGTGGGATCTATCTCACGACGATCGGCTTCGGGATGGGCAACTACAACGACGTCCTGATGGAACAGCTCGCGGACCAGGGTGATGGTGCCTACTACTACGTCGACCAGTACGACGAGGCGGAACGGGTGCTCGTACGCGAACTGACGGGAACGCTCCTCACCGTTGCGCGGGACGCCAAGGTGCAGGTGGAGTTCGACCGGGAGACGGTAGAGGCGTATCGGCTGATCGGGTTCGAGAACCGGGACGTGGCCGACCGGGACTTCCGCAACGACAGCGTCGACGCGGGAGAGATCGGCTCGGGGCACAGCGTGGTCGCACTCTACGAAGTGAAGCTCCGCGGTGACCGCGGACGGGAGATCGGTGACGGGCGGGAGCGTCGCCTCGACTTCGGGCGGAACCGGTATGACCTCGCGACGGTGCGGCTCCGCTACGCGCTTCCCGATCGGGAAGGACGGCACGGAGAACCGGTCGTACGTGAGATCTCCCGTGGCGTCTCGACGGCGGATCTCTCCGAGAGCTTCGGACGCGCGCCGCTCAGGTTCCGTCTGGCCGCGGTGGTGGGGCAGTACGCGGAGGTCCTCCGGAACAGCTACTGGGCCCAGGACGTGCCGCTCGCGGATCTCGTTCGCGACGCGCGGGACCTGGCGTTCTACCTGAAGGGTGACGACGAGGCCGCGGAGTTCGCACGCCTGGTCGAACGGGCGGCGGACATCCAGGAGCGGATGTCGATCGCGGAGCGGGAGCGTTGGTGGCCGCGGATGGAGGCGCGTGCGCCGGACTATCCGCCACGACGGGATTGGAGACGGTAGCCGAGAGCGACGACGTCGCTGAGCACAGGGAGAAAGGCCCGAACGTGAACCACGTTCGGGCCTTCGAGGTCTTCACCGATCCTGCGCTTCGGTCCGGTGTCGATGAACCTGGTGGGGGGACGGACAACGTGCGTTGCACGCCGTGCGCCGTGTGTCGTGGCTGGCTCAGCTCCCCGAACTCTCGCGCACGGTGCGACCTCGGCTCGTGAGCTCGTAGATGCCCTTCGAACGCTCCATGTACCCGCACATGATGAACTCGCGGCGGATGGTGCAGAAGTCGGAGTGGAACCCCTTCAGCCAGTCGCTCAGCTCCTTCTCCGGCCACTCTCTGTCTTCCGGAAGCCGCCGCAACAGCTCCTCGAAGATCATCTCCTTCTTGCGACGTTGGGCCGGGATCGACTTGAGGGTGTCTCCGTCGAAGAAGGTCGAGAGCACCTTGTTCTCTTCCGCCGACACGTCCGGCCGTGTGGCGAGTTCCTTCACCTGGTCCTTCTTGATCGTGTTCCGGAGCACGGACTGCATCCGGCCGAGGTCCAGTCTGAAGTAGGTGTAGGGGGGCTGCCGGTCCTCGTGAACGAGTCCGACCTTCTTCAGGCCCCGCAGGTGGTGCGTGACGGTCGCTGGACTGAGGCCGAGTTCGGTGGCGAGTTCACGCCCACAGCGACTCTCCTCCGCGAGGAGACCGACGATGCGGAGCCGTGCGGGGTCGGCGAGGGCCTTGAAGAACTCGACCATTTCCGGGACGGGGTCGTGTGACTCTGGGGCGGGAGACATGGAGATTCCTCCTCCGATAGCGCGATGACCAGGGCTTTGGCGAGGTGCCGCCGATCCGGCACGACTGCCGGGATCGGATGGGAGTGGGGCTCCGTGGACCTGGGACGAATGTCGTCGGGTTCCATTGACATCAGTTAGATAACTATCGAATTGATTGGCACCAAAGTCCAGCGAAATCGTCGACCGGAGGTGGACCGGGGAAGGTGCTAGGATGCGGGACGGACGACGAGTCCCGCGAAAGGGACCTCCAAACGGACTCGAACGGGACAGCGAGTGAAGAGTTCCGGGAAGGCCGCCGGGAAATGGACTCGCGAGCGCGCCGCGAATGGACTTGCGGGCGCGCCGCGAATCGATCCCTGAACGGAGTCGCGAAAAGGGAGTATCGAGACGGAAATGACCGGTTACCGGAGTCCAGCCACTTCATTCGTTGCAGTCGTTGCATGCATTTCGGCCGCGGCGATGCTGTTGGGTGCACGGGTGTCGAGTGCGGCCGAACGGTTCGGCGGCGCACTCTGTCTCTACGACCTGACCGGGGGAGTGAGCGAGCCCGTACCGAGCATGGCCCACTGCACCTGCACGGAGGAACAGCAGGGCGTCCACAACAGCGATGGTGCCTACGACAAGGCACTGATGTGGCGGGGGGCGGGGCTCGGAGAGGGCTCGGGCATGGTGGCCGAGTACTATGAGACCAGGAATGGGGAGCCCGGCGCAGTCTGTCTGCTCTACCTCCACATCACGAGCCTCGATTCTTCCATCCGCACTTCGATCGACCTCTATGTCTGGGACGATGCCGATGGTGAGCCGGGCCAAGTTCTCGGAATCCTTCCCGACCTTCCGCTCTTCAGCGTGGCGCCCTATCCCGCGGTCGGGACCCGAGACTGGGACATCTTCGAACGGATGCCGATCGGCGTGCAGGGTGGGTTCTGGCTCGGGATCCGAGGGAACTGGGACACCGAGGAGTGTTCCGTCCTCGTGCCACTCGATACGTTCGACGACGATCCCAAGGAGCCGGCCGTTCGTCGCAGCGCGGTCACCTATGTCGGTCCGGGGGTGGACGAACTCAGCGAAGGCTGGCACAGCATCGAGGAAATCGTGGGCGTCCCCGCGGCCACCGGGATCAACGGTGTGATCGGCTACTGCCCCGTTCCTGTGCTCGAGACGTCCTGGGGCAAGGTGAAACAGCTCTACCTGGACGGGAAGTAGAGTCGTTCCGGCGGAGCATTGCGACGCGCGATCGTCACGACGCCGCCTGGTGGCAACCATGCCTGCCGACCGGAATGATGCCTACCGGCCTCCATGACACCTACGGATTGGCGTGATGCCCACCGTCTAGGACTCCGGCCGCTCGTCCCAACTCACCGAGGCGGGTCCCGCGCGCCGCACTCTCGAAGGCAGGCGTCCGCCGAGGGCCGATTCGATCACGTCGGACGCTCGGCGGAGTGCGGCCGGATCGAGTCCGGTCTCGATGCCGAGTCCGTGGAGCAGGTAGACGAGGTCCTCCGTGGCGAGGTTTCCGCTCGCGCCGGGGGCGAAGGGACAACCACCGAGCCCTCCCGAGGCCGAATCGAACGCGGTGACTCCGTGGTCGAGCGACGCGAGCACGTTGGCGAGGCCGGTGCCGCGCGTGTCGTGGAAGTGCATCGTGGTCTCAGCGAGGGGGAGCACAGGCACGAGCGCTTCGAGGAGCCGGTGGACCTGGAGTGGCACGGCCGCGCCGATGGTGTCGCCGATCGAGATCTCGTCGACGCCCAGATCCTTGAGCCGCTCGATCACGTCGACGACTTTGCGCACGTCGATCTCACCCTCGAAGGGGCAGACGAAGGCG
>JAWKQE010000013.1:0-173948 GCA_041390305.1 Candidatus Eiseniibacteriota bacterium | reverse complement strand
GTTTCGGGCCCGCCGGTCAGCTTCGCCCACCCATGGAAGAGGAGCATGCTGAGACCGACTCCCACGCGAACGATGAGCAGGCCCAGGTCCAATTGGAGGGGACGGGCAGAGAGGATCGAGCGGAGACCAGCCACGGGAACCACCTTTCATCGGATGTGCGGGGGAACAGTATGCGCACCACCCCGAGGCGGCGGCGAAGTTCCCACCCGAAGGACCGGAGCGTCCTCCCGACCGTGGATGCTCGTGGCGCGGTGCGCGTAACAGCTATTGGTCCAGGAGCCGCCGATGGTAGTTGATCTGCCCGAGGTGGTAGGCGAGATGCGACACCAGGTGGAGCAACCAACGGTCCAGCCTCTGGGGCCCGCCGAGCGCCGGGGCCGCCACTTCCATCTCGAGGTCGCGCTCCGGAACTCCACCGAGCACGGCCTCGATCATGGCGTGGACCTCGGCGATCTTCGCCAGGATCTCGCCCCGGGGAACGTCCTTGTTCGCGAACTCGGCGTCTCGATCCCGAACGTAGCCGGTCCGGCCGAGCTCCGCGCCGATGAAGTGCTGCAGGTTGCCGAGAACGTGGAGCGCGAGATTCCCGCCGCTGTTCGCAATCCCCTCGCCGACGATCCAGAGACGAGACTCGTCGGAGTACGCCTCGACCTCACGACGGAGATCGTCGAGCAACTTCTGAAAGGCTCCCGTGTATGCGCCCAGCATGTTTCCTCCCGACGACCTGGAATGATTGGACCCCGCCCGACTCGAAGACCAGGGAACCACGGACGAGGGGGCCATGTCTTCACCCGATTCGAGTACCGAACCGAGATCTCGCGGCATTGTCGCACTGAGGGCGCGCCGCAACCAGTGGAGAGGAGACGGTCCGGCAAACGCTGTTCGAAAGCGCAGGAACCGAACGTCAGACCGCCCCGCCCGTTCAGGTACCGCCCCGATCGAGGGGCCGCTGCGGTCTAGGCCGCGTCCCTGCGCGCGAGGTTCTCGCAGCCCGGCAGCGACGCGATGTCCACTTCGTCGATCTGGTTCGGCGAGAGGTACGCGTTCGCATACTCCAGGTAGACGCCTTCGGTGAGGAAGAAGTCGAAGAGGTCGGGGTCGAGATGCCCCTCCTTCTTCATGAAACCCATGATCCGGAGCGCTTCGCTCAGCGTCTTGCCGTCCTTGTACGGCCGGTCCTTGGCCGTGAGCGCTTCGAACACGTCGGCCAACGCGAGGACGCGCGCCTCGAGCGGAAGCTCCCCGATGTGGATCCCGTTCGGGTACCCCTTGCCGTCCATCCGCTCGTGGTGAGCGCCGGCGATGAGAGGAACACGCGCCAGGTTCTTGGGATAAGGCAGCATCTCGAGCATCTTGATCGACGAGACGACGTGATCCTGGATGATCTTGCGCTCCGCGTCGTTGAGCGTTCCGCGCGAGATGGAGAGATTCTCGATCTCGTCCTCACTCAGGATCGGCTTCCGTTCCCCATGGAGGTCGACATGGTGATAGCGATGCCCGATCTCGCGGATCCGGTCCTTCGCTTCCTGGGGAAGGAACTCTCCACCCGTGTTGCTCCGGGCCAGGAACTCGAAGTCTTCGCGGAGCTGCGCCTCGAAGAGTCGTTCGGCTTCGGGGTCGGAAACCGCCTCGCCCCGGAGCTGACGTTCCAGCCGATCGACTCTCCGCTCCATGGCCACGGCCTCGAACCGCATCGCGACGAGATGGATCCGATCGAAGATGGTCTCGAGCTTGGTCGCCTTGTCGACGACATGCACCGGAGTGGTCACCTTTCCGCAGTCGTGGAGGAGCGCCGCGACCTCTAGCTCGTACCTCTGCTCGGGCGTCATCTTGAAGTCCGCGTACATCCCCTCCTCCGTACGGTGGAGGGCGTCGGCCAGGATCATGGTCGCGATCGGGACGCGTTGACAGTGCCCGTACGTATACGGAGACTTCTCGTCGATTGCGGTCGCGATCAGGTTGCTGAGACCATCGAACAGGTCCTTGAAGCCCTCGAGGAGGCGCGTCTGGGTGAGCGCGGCACTGGCCTGGGCCGCCAGTAGCCGACCGAGCTGGGAGGTCTCGACCGAGAACGTGACGGGATCCCCGTCTTCGGAACGCGGATCGATCGCGTAGAGCGTGCCGATCCGGTCGCCTTCGTGGTCCCTCAGCTCGAGCGCCAGGAGCTCGCGCACCGGCCGGCCGATGGCCGACTGCACCGCGTGCCGGTCTTCCAGCCGGTCGGCGGTCAGGACCCCTTCCAGCTCATTCCTGGCGAGAGTCCGCGTTTCGGTACCAACCTGGACCACACACGCCTCGACGGTGTTCTCGTTCGAGAGGACGACCGCCGCGGAGGCATCGCAGCCGAGCACTCGACGTGTCCCCAGAAGCAGCACCTGGAGCAGATTGCCTCGGTTGCCCTCGGCCGTCAGCTCGATGCCGAGGTCGATGATCGAGCGCCGCATCCTGAGGTTCCTCTGGAGCTCTGCCGCCATCACGTTGAACGACTCGCCGAGTTCCTCGAACTCGTCACCCGTCTCGAGGCGGACCCGCTCGTCGAACCGCTCCTGCGCGATCCGCCGCGTGGCCGCCTGCAAGGTCTCGATCGGAACGAGCTGCTTCCGGATCTGCATGGAGCTGAGGATCAATACGAACGCGAGCGAGAGGATGGAGATGAGCACGAAGACGACGCGGAACTCCGTCACCGGTGCGAGCACTTCGGACTCCGGAGCGGTCTCGACGATGATCCACTCCTCTTCGTACTGGAACCGCATGAAGAGTCGCCAGTGGCGGCCGAGCCACGTCTCTCCTTCGTTCCGCCAGGTGAACCTACCGGAGTTCTCACCCGTGAGCACCTGCGGGGCGAGATCGGGGATCTCTCCGTCGATGCCGGACGTGAAGAGAACAGACCCTTCGGGGTCATAGCAGATTCTCATCGTCGTCAGCGTCGCGGATCCTTCCGACGGCCATAGAAACGCCGGAGAGACGCGACCGACGATTACCTCCCCGGACTCGCCATTGGGAAGGATCATCGCGACCCGGGACGCCCCCCCGAGGTCCGGGAGGGTGCGGACGAGCGGGTGCCCCTCGTCCAGCAGCGCCCAGTCTCCGGTGGTGAGTTCCGGACCGTAGAAGGAGGCACCGAGCACGCGGCTCTCGAGCCCGGAACGGTGGCGCACCTTGACGTCGATGAACCGCTCCGCGAGTCGGGCGGCCAGATTGACGTCGAGCCGATCGACCAACGCGCTCCCGACCTCGTCGTCGGTGGCGCCACTCTGGGGAGGCGTACTCTCGATGTCCGCCGGATCCACGTTCCGCAGCACTTCGCCCGCAATCCGACGATCCTGCTGGGCCAGGTCCAGGCGTTCGACCAACGTCATACCCGTCGTCTTGACCGAGCGGTGGAGCTGCCGGTCCGCCTGGTCCCGGAGCTGGTTCCCGACTCGGACGAGGGAGTAGGCAGTAAAGAGGAGTATCGGAACGAGTGCGCAGCCGACGAAGACGATGAACACTCGCCTGGCAACCCGACTCCGTAGCAGACCTCTTTCCAAGCGAAGCTTCAGCACGTAGTCCTCGGTCGGCAACCAGTCCGCGAAGGCGCTAGTAGTTCACCGCCAAACCGATGAATCCACCGTTGGCCGCACGCACGACGTCGTCCTTGCTGCTGTTTGCGGTGAGCGGCGGCGCACTCTTCCCGTCCGCGCCCTTGCTGTAGAGGTCGTAGTCGGTGTTGATGGGGACGAGGTTCTTGTCCTTCCGCGTGCCACCACCGTTTCCGGTGACACGCTGGTACGCGTAGGCGTTCCCCCAGGGATCGATCCTGTCGTCCTGGCCGACGGCCGCCAAGTTCGGTGGATACTCACCGTGTCCAATGTAGTAGTCGTCCACGGCGTAGGAGATAGCGCGGATGTCACCGATGGCCTGCACCACACGAGCACGTTCGATCATCGAGGTATACGCGTTCGTGCCGAGTGTGGCGAGGATCCCGATGATCACGATGACGACCGCCATCTCGACCAGGGTGAAACCCTTCGAATGCCGACGCGGACTGACCGCACGACGCAATGAGTCGTTTCGCGATGGCACAGCGAACGCGCCGGTCTGATGGCAGCTGGAGTCGAAGCGTGGGGCCGTCGTCATGCCGCCTGCTCCCCACGTCGATCGTTTCCTTCCGCGCGGGAGACGAGGGCTTCGAGCGCCTCTCTCTGCTCCGGAGTGAGCGGCGTCTGCGAGTCGAGCAGGAGTTCGCGCACTGCTTCCGCGGATGCCGTAAGCGACGCCTGCGCTTCCTCGCGTTCGAGAGACCTCGCTTCGGCGAGTTCGATCGCCTCGTTGATGCGGGCACACTCGTCGAGCAGGAAATCGCCGTCGCGCAGCACGATGGTCTTCGGAATCCGGCCCTCCCGTACTACCTCGAGAGCCCGGCTGAAGCGGAGGAGCGGTCCGGCGATTCTGTGCGAGGTCCGGAGCGCATCGAGTCCAATGAAGACCGCGACCAGGACGAGAGTCGGCCAGAACCGGCCGTGGAGATAGAGGAGATGGTTCGCTGCCCGCAGTGCCGTATCGCTCGACGGGTCGTTCGTGGCGAGCTGCACCATGAGCGGCACGAAGAGGATGGCGACGGCGATGACGAAGATCAGGATGACATGCCAAAGCGTCCCGAGAAGCAGCTGGTACTGGAGCTTCTTGTGAATGAGGAACCGCTTCCGGCGCATGAGTCGCTGGAACGGGGTCATCGGATCCGAAGATCCGGGCGTGTGCGACATGGACTCGCTCTCCTCGGGATACTGCTGCGATCAGCTTCCGTCTCCTCTATTGTTCGGTCACGCGGATGTGCGTCTGAAACTCCGCGACGTTTCGTCGTAGTTGAGCCATCGACTTGGCACGCTGTTGTGCACGTTCACTTCGGCGGCCAGGAAACTCTTGCCTGTTAGCGGCAGAATTGTTCACTCTCCACCACTCGATCAGGCGTGGTACTCGGGGGGCGCCTGGTCACTATCACTGATTCGGCCGCAGGCGATGCCCGGATGCCGGGATCCCGTCGCACTCCCGCCACCCATAGAGGAGGATCCGTGTCACTCCGTAACGCCGTAATCACGGGAGTCGGGCCGATCAGCTCGATCGGCTGCAGCCGGAACGGATTCTGGGACGCTCTCCTCGCGGGTCGCTCCGGCTTCGGCCCGATCACTCTGTGCCGGGCTCCGGAGTCCCCGTCCCAGGTTGCGTCCGAGGTGAAGGAGTTCTCGCTCGGTGACTTCGTGCACAAGGGCGAGATCATGGGTCGGCGTACTCCGCGGGCCGTACAGCTCGGCCTCGCGGCCTCCGTCCTCGCCCTCCACGACGCGGAGATCGACCTCGACGGCTGTGACCCGGACCGGCTCGGCGTCTACGTCGGCACCTCGATCGGCAACATGGCGGAGCTCCTCCGCCTCCACGAGAAGCTCAGCACCACGGGCGAACTCCCCGCCCACACGGCGTTCCACGCGTTCCATCACTCGGCGGCATGCGTGATCTCCTCGTTCTTCAACATCCGCGGCCCGATCCAGACGGCCAGTTCCGGCTGCAACTCCGGACTCGACGCACTCGGGCAGTCGCTCCGCATGATCCAGTCCGGCGCGGTGGATGCGATGCTCGTCGTCGGAACCGACTGCGAAGTCGTCCCCGAAGTGATCGCGGCTCTCAACGCATCGAACTCTCTCAGCTCGCGCTACAACGACGAACCGCACCGTGCCTCCCGGCCGTTCGATCGAGGACGCGACGGGAACGTGATCGGCGAAGGCGCCGCCGCCGTCTTCCTGGAGTCCGAGGAACACGCGCGAAGCAGAAGGGCGCGGATCTACGCGCGCATGGTCGGCTACCAGGTCTGTAGTGCGGGCCAGAACCGTCAGTACAGTCACGACACTCCGGAAACGGATCTCCGTCCCTGCATCCGCGCGTTCGAAGGAACTCTGCGCGAGGCACGCTGGCAGCCGGAACAGGTGGAAGTCGTGAGCGCGAATGGATCCTCGTCCCGGATCTACGACCGGATCGAGGGACAGGCGATCTCCCGCGTCTTCGGGGATCACATCGGCGCGCTGAGGGTCCACTCGACGAAGTCGATGCTCGGCCAGCACGGGGCGGGATCGTCCATGCTCCAGGTCGTGTCCGCGTCGCTCACCCTGCGGAGAGGAGCGATCCCTCCCACGATCAACCACGAGGATCCGGATCCCGAGTGCGGACCTCTCGGTGTCGTCACCGAAGCGAGCACGGTGTTCCCACGCCGGATGCTCGTCCATTCGATCGGACTCGGAGGTTTCTACTACTCCGTCGGGGCGTTCGAGGCCGCGGAAGACATCGATGAGATGCAGACGGGAGAGATCCAGGTGAAGTGGAGCGAAACCGGACACCCGATCTTCAAACCACGGGCCGAGTTCGAGAAGCCCCTTTCCCCCTGGGCTCCGAGACGCGACGTCGACTGACCGCGGCCGGTGACGCTCCCGAAGCGCGGCGCCCTCTAGTGGAAGTCCCGGCTCCCTCCGGACTGCACCGTCGTCGTGAGCTGCGGGATCCAGAAGCGGTCCGCGATCAGGTGGACGACGCCCGATTCGACCTGGAGCTTCCCTTCCACTCCGAGGAACGCGGACGTCTTCACCTCGAGCCGGAACTGCTCGTAGACCTGTTGCCAGATGACGAGGTTGACGAACCCCGTCTCGTCTTCCAGCGTCATGAACGTCACGCCTCCGGCCGTGCCCGGCCTCTGCCGGTTGAGCACCACTCCCGCGAAGCGGACCCGCGCACCGCCTCGCCCTGAGTTGAGCGTCTTCGCGTTGGGAAGCCCCATCGCCTCCAGCTCCGCACGGAACGGCACGAGGGGATGCCCCCTCGTGCTGAGGCTCGACGTCTCGTAGTCCCAGGCGATCTCCTCGAGCCCGGTGAGCGGACGGAACCGAGGCGTCCTCCCGTTGCCGCGTTCACTCGCCGCCACGAGCCCCGACCGGCCGCGCCCTGTGTCGACCTCGAACTCCTCGCCGAGAGTCGGGTGGAGCGCGCGCACCTTCCAGAGCGCCTGCCTTCGCTCCGGCTCGAAACTCCCGAACGCACCGGCCTCGGCGAGTCGACAGAGCGCCTTCCCCTCCAGACGTGTCCGCTGCGCGAAGTCCTCGATGGACAGGAAGCACCGCTCCGCACGCGCCGCCTCGAACGCTTGCCGCTCCCGCTCACCCAGCCCCTTCACGTACCGCAATCCGAGGCGGACCGCGGACTTCGGAAGGAGCGAGACGACGCCGTCCCGAGAGGGGACGGGAGCATCGATGTCCGAGGCAGGGCCGGACATGGCACCGTCCGCCGAGGGATTGGCAACAGGAACGACGCCGATAGACGAGCCAGATGCGGACGGATCGCGTGGGATCGGTTCGAGACTGCACTCCCATCCACTCACGGCGACGTCCGGCGGCAACACCGTCACGCCGTGCCGTCGCGCGTCCTCGATGATCGTGGCGGGAGAGTAGAACCCCATCGGATACGCGTTGAGCAGCGCGCAGGTGAACGCGTCGATGTAGTGCGTCCGCACCCACGCCGTCGCGTAGGCGATGAGCGCGAAGCTCGCCGCGTGGCTCTCCGGGAACCCGTACTCCCCGAACCCACGGATCTGGTCGAAGACGCGGAGCGCGAACTCCTCCTCGATCCCCTTCTTCTTCATCCGGGTGACGAGCAGCTCACGGTGACGATCGATCCGTCCCGTCGAGCGCCACGCGGCCATGTCCCGCCGCAGTCGATCGGCCTCCCCCGGCGTGTAGTCGGCGGCGACGACTGCGAGTTTCATCACCTGTTCCTGGAAGAGCGGCACGCCGAGCGTCTTCTTCAGCACCGGTTCCAGGCACGCGTGCGGATACGTCACCTCTTCCTCGCCGTTCCGTCTCCTCAGGTAGGGATGGACCATCCCCCCGGCGATCGGCCCGGGGCGCACGATGCTCACTTCGATGACGAGGTCGTAGTAGTTGTTCGGCCGGAGGCGAGGGAGCATCGCCATCTGAGCCCGGCTCTCGATCTGGAAGACACCGACCGTGTCCGCCCTCCGGATCATCTCGTAGGTACGGTCGTCGTCCGCGGGGATCGTCGCCATCGAGAGCAGCCGCCCGTAGTGCGCGCGGATGAGATCGAACGCGAGATGGAGCTGACGCAGCGCCCCGAGCCCGAGCAGATCGATCTTGAAGAGCCCCAGATTCTCGATGTCTTCCTTGTCCCACTGGATGACCGTGCGCGCGTCCATCGCACCGTTCTCGATCGGAACGAGACGATCGATCGGTTCGTGCCCGAGGAGAAATCCTCCCGGGTGGATGGAGAGATGACGCGGAAAGTCCTGCACTTCCAACACGAGCGCGAGCAGTTGCTGGTGCATCGGATTCCCGACGTCGAGCCCCACCTGACGGATCGAATCCGTGGTGATGCCGCCGTAGTTCGGGAGGAGCTTCGCGAGCCGGTCGACTTCCGTTTCCGCAAACCCCAGCACCTTTCCGATCTCGCGGACGGCGGACCGGGTACGGAAGCGGATGAAGTTCGCGACCATCGCGGCATGGCTCCGTCCGTACTTCCGGTAGACCCACTGGATCACTTCCTCGCGTCGGTCGTGCTCGATGTCGAGGTCGATGTCCGGAGGCTCCGCCCGTTCCCGCGAGAGGAACCGCTCGAAGAGAAGCCCCATCCGCACCGGATCGATCGCGGTGATCCCGAGGCAGAAGCACACCGCGGAGTTCGCCGCCGACCCCCGTCCCTGGCAGAGGATCCCCTCACGGCGACAGAACTGGACGATCTCCCACATCGTGAGGAAGTACCCGTCGTAGTCGAGCTCCTCGACCAACGAGAGTTCCCTCTCGACCTGCATCACGACGTCGTCCGGAATCCCCTTCGGTGGCTGTAGCGTCAGAGGCGGTCGTTGCGGCAACGGAACGATGCGGGCACCGAGACCGGGGTCCAGTCGTGCGTCGACGTCGCCATCATCAGACGCATCGTCTCGAGACGCGTCGTCGACTCCGCGTGCAACGGCGATCGCATCGTCATACACTCCACACGCGACCTCCTCTTCGCCCGAAGAGACGTCCGGAAGATACCGCTCCCTCGCCCCTTCCCAGGTCAGGTGCCGGAGCCATTCCTGCGACGTCGTCCCGTCCGGGAGCTTCTCTCCGGGATAGCGGTAGCGGATCTCGTCGAGACGGAAGGTGCATCTCGCCGCCACCTCCTGCGTCCGCGCGACCGCACTCAGGTCGTCCTCGAAGAGGAGGGCGAATCCGTGCGGAGATTTGAGGACGTGCTCCGCGTTCGGCTTGGTCCGCGTTCCCGCGGTCGCCAGGGTGACGCCATGACGGATGCAGGTGAGCGCGTCCTGGAGACAGCGGCGGGAGGGTGTGTGGTAGAGCACCTCGTTCCCGGCCACGATCGGAAGACCGTAGCGGGCCGCCCGCTCCCGGGTCCGCGCTTCGATCACCGGTTCGTCGGCCCGGCGGTGGCGGGTGACGAGTGCGTAGAGCCGGTCCCCGAAGGCGTCAGTGAGATCCCGCGCCACGAAGAGGGGATCCGCGTCGGCCTGGAGCAGTGATCCCTGCCCTCCCCAGAGCGCGATGAGCCCCCGCGACCGGGAACAGATCTCGGTCCAGGAGACTTCGCTCCTCCCCTTCTCGCAGCGCAGACGCCCCGCCGAGATCAGTCCACAGAGACTTGCATACCCTTCACGATCCTGGGCGAGGAGGAGGAGATGGGACCCGTCGTCGACGGTGATCTGGCTCCCGAGGATGAGATGGAAACCCAACTCGGCCGCGCGCATGTGTCCGCGCGCGAGCCCGTACACCCCATCCCGGTCGGTGATGGCGAGAGACCGGACGCCGAGCCGCTGCGCTTCCTCGACCAACTCTTCCGGATGACTGGCCCCTTCGAGGAACGAGTAATTCGACTTACACCAAAGTGGGATGTAGGCGGGCAGCCCGGCTGGACACATGGCACCACTCGTCGGGTAGGGAACCTCCGCGGCACCCTACCTCCGTGCAGGGTCGCCTTACGGTCCGATGCGGTCTCCGTCCGCGCCGGAAGATTACCACACAAACGTACGCCATGTTCATGGACCGCAGTCGTGGATCGAAAAATGTGCCCCGACGTTGGCGGGGCCACATAAGCCGCTGGAATACAACAGATTGGCCGACTATCGCACGGAACGGGCGTTTGTAGGAAGTAGATGTGCCTCAACAAGATGCGCCATTTTTCACATTTTCCGATCCACCACCATGGGGCTTGGGTGGGTAAGCGGGACTCCCTATAATTAGATTTTCGACGGATTGGCCCACTCAAACTGTACACAGGAGGTTCCCTCTCCATGAAGAAGCTGACCGGGCTCACCCTCGCCCTGGCGATGGTGGGTGGCTCATGGAACGTCGCTTCGGCGGTCGTTTCGACACACCAGAACGACCAGTACGAAATCAAGCTCCCGAGCTACGAGACGCTCTACTACTCGTCTCCGAGCGTGGACCAGGCCCGCCAGGCGACGGCGACTGGGGTGAGCGCAGAGCTCGGAGGACGCTGGGGCGTCTACGAGTACAACCCGATCGCGAAGTCGGCCAGCTCGGTCATCGGTAGCGGTTACGAAACGGGACTCTCCGTGGCGACGGAAGCGGCGGCTGAGTTCGCCGGACGTTCCGTCCTCGCGCAGAACGCGTCGGCGCTGAGCCTCGACGCAAACAACCTCCGGTTCGACGGTGCCCCGCGCGGCGCGGGCAAGGTCGGCGTCCACTTCCAGCAGACCTACCAGGGCATCGACGTCCTCGGCGGCCATGCCCAGGCGATCTTCCTCGAGTCGACGGGACGCGTCTTCGTCATGGGCGCGGACTACTACAAGGGCATCGACCTCGACGCCACTCCGTCCCTCTCCAGCTTCCAGGCGGAAGAGATCGCGCAGATCTCGGCTCCGTTCAATCCGGCCACGGACGGACTGGACGGTGAGACACAGCTCTTCGTCCTCCCGGTCCCGAACGGCCCGGAGAGCGCCGAGTACCACCTGGTCTGGCGCGTCCGCGTCGAAACCGCGGATCCGATCGGCATCTGGGTCACCGATGTCGACGCACACAGCGGTGACATCCTACAGCGGACGAACGACGTCCACTTCCTCGACTTCCAGGGCAACACCCAGGCCGGCATCCAGGTCAACACCTACTGTGACGGCGAGACGACGGAAGTCGCCTCCTACATGCAGGTCCAGGTCTCGGGCGTCGGCACCACCGTCAGCGACGTGGACGGCAACTGGACCGTTCCCTACGCGGGCACGGACAGCCGCACGGTCACGGCGACCCTCTTCGGCAACTACGTCAACGTGAACGTCAGCGGCGGCACCGATGCCTCGTTCAGCGGCACCGCGACGCCGGGCACTCCGTTCACCGTCGAGTTCAACGACGGCAACGCCCGTCAGGACGAGCGTGACGTGTACGAAGCGGTCAACGACATCCACGACTTCTTCGAGCTCTTCGACGCGGGCTGGAGCCGGACGAACACACGGATCACGGCCAACGTCGCCGTCTCGGGAACGTGCAATGCGTTCTACAACGGAACGATCAACTTCTACGAGGCCGGCGGCGGCTGCGCCAACACCGGTGAGATCCAGGGCGTCGTCCATCACGAGTATGGTCATGGCGTCCAGGCCTCGCTCCTCGGCGGCACCCAGGGCAACCAGGGCCTGGGCGAAGGCAACTCCGACGTCCTCGCGAACCTCCTCACGCAGGAGTCGATCATCGGCCGGGGCTTCAACAACAACTGCACGCTCGGAATCCGTGACTCGGACAACGAGCTCATCTACCCGGACGACCTCAACGGAAGCATCCACCACGACGGCCAGATCATCGCCGGCTTCCACTGGGACGCGATGCAGATCTTCCAGGGCCTCTACGGCATGGAAGCCGGTACGCTCCAGATGGCGAACGACTGGCACTTCGGTCGTAAGGTCAGCCGCCCGTTGAACCAGCCGGCGCAGGTTCTCGCGACGTTCATCGCAAACGACGACGACGGCAACCTCGACAACGGCACGCCGCACTGGGACATCTACTGTGAGGCGGCCTCGAACCACGGCTACTCCTGCCCGGCCATCACCGCGGGCGTCATCATCGACCACATCGCGCAGCGCACGAAGCAGATCGAAGGCGACGTCGTCCTCGACGCGGACATCCAGTCGACGGAAGCCGCTCTCGACTACGCGCGCATCGTCTACCGCCTCGGCGGCGGCGCCTGGCAGACGGCGGACTTCGTGAACGTCGGCGGCACGTCCTATGAGGCAACCCTCCCGGGTCTCATGCACATGGACGAAATCGAGTACTACCTCGAGGCGGCTGACCTCAACGGCCTCACGCGCACCTTCCCGGGCCTCGCTCCGGACCTCGGCGTGTTCGCATTCGACATCGCGCAGACCTACACCGCGATGGAGAGCGCGAGCGGCTGGACGGTGAACCTCGAGGGTCTCGACACGGCCACGGCCACGCCGTGGGAGAACGTGATCCCGGTCCGCTCTCCGATCGCTCCCGGCGAGGACACGACCCCCGGCACGGGCAACCGCTGCTGGGTCACGCTGAACGGCCCCGACGGCGGATTCTCCGGACAGGGCGACATCGACTTCGGATTCACGACGCTCTACAGCCCGGTCTACGACATGAGCGGTGCGTCGCAGCTCATCGTGAAGTACTCGAAGTGGTTCTCGAACAACACCGGCTCCGGCGCGAACCAGGACCCGTGGGTCGTCCAGGTTCGGAACGACGGCGGCGCCTGGATGGACGTCGAGAACACGCTGACCTCGACGGACGGCTGGGAGACGGCCCGGATCGACCTCATGCCGATCGTCGGAACGCCCGGCAGCCTCCAGTTCAAGTTCATCGGCTCGGACGAGAACCCGCCGTCGTTCGTCGACGCCGGTATCGACGACTTCCGGATCCTCGGCATCCTCGGGGACACGTCCGACTCTCCGGAGACGGGCGCGGCCCTGTCGTTCGCGCTCCGGAGCGCCGCTCCGAACCCGTCGAACGGCCCGGTCTCGATCGGGTTCCAGGTCCCGACCCAGGCCGACGTCGACATCCGGATCTTCGACGTCTCCGGACGTGAAGTGACCGTGCTCGCGCGTGGCAGCTACGGCGCCGGCGCCCACGTGATCGACTGGGACGGCAGGGACTCCCGCGGCCAGAACGTCGCCTCCGGTGTCTACTTCTACCGGATGCAGGCGAACGAGTACGAGGCCACCCGGAGCCTGACGCTCCAGAAGTAAGCTCGGGGGCCGTCGTCGGCGACGCCGATGACGCTTCCGAACGAACGTAGAAGCCCCCGCGCCGAGAGGTGCGGGGGCTTCTCTCGTTTGCTCGGCGCGGCGCATGGAGCGTCGACTAGAACAGGCGCGCCTGCTCTCCTACCGTTCGCCCCACGAACTCCTTCTCTCGGCTCGAGACCGGCATCCACGCCGGAAAGCCGACCTCGTTCGCGAGACGCGCGAAGAGACCGTGCACTCTCTCCCGCTCGTCACGGGTTCCGTACCGGTCCTCGGCATAGGTCCGTCGATAGCGGGCGACGAGCTCGGGATACCGCCGTTCGAGCCAACGGAACCACACCCGCTTCGGCACGTCCTCGAGATGGAGAAGGCTCCCAACCGCAAACGCGGCCCCGGCGCTGTGGGCCGCCCGCAGCAGCGCACGTAGCGCGCGCTCTTCGTCCGTGAGGCCGGGGAGGATCGGGCAGCAGAAGAGCGCGGTCTCGACCCCGGCCTCCGAGAGTTGGCGCACCGCCTCGAGCCGGCGCCGGGGTGACGGCGCGCGGTGCTCGATCTCACGCGCGAGCCCGGCATCCAGCGTCGTGATCGTCATGTTCACGCGCACCGGCCTCCGGCGCCCGATCTCCGTGAGCAGGTCGATGTCGCGCACGACGAGCGGACTCTTGGTCGTGATCGCCAGCGTCAGGTCGGGCGCCTGGGCCAGCACTTCCAGGAGACTCCGCGTGACCCCGTACCGGATCTCCGCGGCCTGATACGGATCCGTCGCCGTCCCGATCGCCACGGCCTTCCCCGCCAGGAGACCCGGCCGCAAAGTGGCCCGCAGGATCTCGGCCGCCCCCTGCTTGACGAAGATCCGCCTCTCGAAGTCCTCGCCCGCAACGTCGAGGTACTCGTGCGTCGTCCGCGCGTAGCAGTACCGGCACCCGAACTCACAGCCACGGTACGGATTCAGGGTCCAGTGGAAGGGGAGCTTCGGGTTCTTGTTCCGGTTGAGGACGGAGTGCGCGGAAGGGCCTCGAACCGGACGTCGGGCCGGACCCGGAGTCTCGTCAGTTGTCGTCGCGCCTGCATGCGAACGATTGTACCCTATCCATGTCTCCACATCCACCCAGACGACATGCTGGTGGAGTTGGCGAGGCGACCCGCCGCCCGACCCGGCCACGCCGGCGCTGGCCCTGACCCGGGCCGAGCTCCTCCCACCTCCTTCCGTCACAATTCAAATACACACTGTCCAAAATCGTATACTCCTCGCTGAATTCTATGTACACGCGACCGTGTCTCATTGATGATACAAGTATGGCCATGGACAAGGCGCCATACGTCGAGAGCGAGGTCCAGAGCCTCGACCGCCACCCCCTCATCGTGGCCACAGTCACACGAAACGAGGGACGGGGAACAGACATCCCGGAAATCCACCGCCTGCGGGACCAGTACCGACTGCTCTGCCGCCTTCGGAACGCGCCGTGGCCGCGGCCCCACGCCTATCGAAGGTTCGGCCGCACTGAAGTCCTCATGGGGGAGGCTCCGTCCGGAACGCCGCTCGCGCCCGGATCCACCGTCCCGGCCCGAGAGATCCCCGTCGTGATCGGCCCTGTGTTGGAGGCACTGCGTCAGCTCCACGCGCTCGGGTACGTGAAGACGGATCTCAGCCCGGCGTGCGTGTATGTGGACCGATCGGCCCAGCCTCCGCGCGTCACCGTCGCGGGGCTGGACGCGTGCGTGGCCAGCGGGACGCGCGCCCGGCGGGGCCTCCTCGACCACTCGGCTCCGGAAGCGATGCACCACGAGGTGGTGCTCCCGGTAGCGGATCTCTACTCCGTCGGGGCCCTGATCGTCACCCTCGTCTCGGGCTCCGTTCCGCCTCTGGGACCGGCCTGGACATGGCGGGCGGAGTTCTCGCGCCGACTCGCATCGGATGGCTTTCTCGACGAAGGCGGCCGGAGCCAGCTCGGACACCTCGTGGCGGCCCTTCTCGAGCCCGTGCCGGAGCGCCGGCCCGCCTCCATCCTCGAGGTGGAGCGCACGCTGCACCGGATCTTCTCGCCGTCCACGAACGAACCGGCGCGCCCTCCGGTGCGCTTCCCCTGGATGCCGCGGCGCACGGTCGAGCCTGTCCTCATCGACTGGTTGAACTCGCTCGAGGAGGAGGCCGCACGGGCGCGAAGGAATCCGGACACCGAGGCGACGGTGATCGACATCGTGGGAGAGCGCGGCATCGGCGTCACGGAGGTCGCAACGACCCTTCTCGACATCGCGGAGACCGAAGGTTGGCTCGTCGATCGTGACCCGCCCGGTGAGGGGCCCCGCACGCGCATCGGCCGCATCCGCTCGAACTCGCTGCAACCCGACGTCCGTCACTTCGTCGTGTTCCGGGAGTGGACGAATTCGTTGGGGAGCGAGGGACCGCAGTCGCTGCGGCTCGAAGTGTCCCTGGCCGAGCAGAGTGAGCTGACACGACTCGCGCGCCTCTACATCGAGTCGGACCCGCTCTGCCGAACCCTCGCCCGCGCCTCGCTGGGAAGCCCGGCACTTCTCGCGGCGACCATGGAGCGGATCTCCCCCACCACCGACTACCTCTGGAGTGATCGCGGCACCGGAGGGAGTGGCACGGATAGTGGCGCAAGGACGGCAAACTCCGGAGGAGCCGGGCAGAGCCTGCGATTGGGTACGGGTGGCGGCACGGGGCGGGATGCCGAGGACGAGCTCCTCGATCGTTCCGTGGAGGCGGCTCCGGAAGCCTGGACCGCGTGGTGCCGGGACCAGCTCGCCGGCGCTTCCGAAGGTGACGCCGAAGGCCTCTTCCGCGCGGCCCTTGCACACTGGCTCCCCGGTGCGCCCGTGGGCCACGGCACGAACTCGATCGCATCCGCGCTCGCGGACCGCGGAATGTTGGACGCAATGGGCGCGGTATCACTCCGTCTCTGGGCCGAGGCCCTGACGAGCGCGATCCCCGGCGCAACCGAACGACTCATCCCGGTACTCGAGGCGCGGTCCACGGACGACGATCCCCTTCGGCTCGCTGACCTCGCCATTCGAATCGGCAACTCCCACACGATCGAGACGTTCGTACCCAGAGCCATCGATCGGCTGACGAGCGAAGAGCGGTACTTCGACGCCGGCTGCACCTTCCTCCGTGGCCTCCAGCGGCTTTCGCGGCCCACGCACTTCCTCTCTTCGATCGATCTCGTGGAGTTGGCTCCGATCGTGCTGTTGCGTGACCACCCGCTCCGCCTGGATGGCGAGACGACAGAGAAGCTGCGGGAGCCCGGGCATGGACGATCCCCTGCGGAGCGGGAAGCGGCACGTATCCTCGCCTTACTCGGCCCGCTCCCGGAGGGCGAGGATGAGTGTCGGGCGCTGCTGCGCGTCTGCCCGGACGAGCCTCGGCTGAGAGATATCTGGGTCTACTTCGTCGCGTCATGCGTCCGGTCCATGGACGTGGATCCCCTGGACCAGCTCACCGTCCCGACGACCCCTGCGCATCGACTGGTCAGCGCCGTCGCCAGGGCGAGCCTCGACCTGCGGCACGCGGCCGCGGAACCGCCACGTGGGTGGATCGAACCGGACGACCCAGACCGTCCGGCGCTGCCCCCACCACTCGAACGAAAGTACCTCGTGATCGCGGCCCACCTCGCGTGGCTCCGGTCCGACCGCGAGACCACGACCCGACTCGTGTCCCGCGCCGCGGGATGCTCGAGAGACAGGCTGACACCGGGTGACGAAACGTCGCTCCATCACTTGAGGGCCTCGATGGCGTTCGCTGCCGGTCGACAGCAGGAATGCCTCCACTGGGCATGGTCGACGTTGCGCGCCGCGCGAGAAGACGAGGCGATGCACGCGGCCAACGCGGCCACGACGGCTCTCGAGTATGGTGACCTCGGGCAGGCCTCGAAACTGGTCGACGCGGCCCGTGCATTCCTCGAAACCGGGACGACCCGGCGGGCGGCTCGGGTCCGCTCGACCTGCCAGCTGCTCCTCATGCGGATGGGTCAGTACGGCCGCATGGATGCGTTCGCACGCGGAGCAGACCCAGCCGAGCCCACACTCACTTTCTCGGTCCACTCCGATGAGTCGGCCGAACCTCCGGGCGCTGTTCTCGCACCCGCGTCGCCGTCGATGTGGGTGCTGGCGCACGCATGTCGCGATCTGGCACAGGAACGAACGGACGATGCTCGGCGGACGATGCGCACACTGCTCACGAACCGTCCGTTGCGAACGGGAGAACGAGCGGAGATCCTGACGGATTGGGCGCTCCTCGAGCTGGACTTGGGCCACTTCGAGTTCGCGCACACGCTTCTCCCGGAGTTGCGTGACGTCGCGGGCGAGTCCGTTGGGCGGGCGCTCGACAGGATCCGGCTCGTCTCGTGCGTACTCGAGCTCGCCGCACCGGGCGAGCCCGCGCCAGATCTCGAAGCGATCGTCTCCGCGACCCACCGCAACCTCGAAGACCGGGACCTCCACTTCTATCGCTGGCGCGCGTGCAAGAACCGAGCACTGCTCTACGGACGACAGCAACGGGCCCGAGAGGCACTCGCTGCCTGGCGGGAGGCCCGTGAGGCGGTCCTCCACCTGTTGTCGCGATGTCGGACGAACCGCGAACGGGAACTCTTCCGCGCGAGCCCGGCTATCGACGGCTTCTTCACCGACTACCACGCCGCCGTCGAGGCGCTCGGCCCGCAAACGCGATCGACCCTGCGGGCGCAGCCGACATCGCCGACGCAGACGCCATCGCCAACGCCATCGACCGGAACGAGCGAGACCGAGCCGACGGGCGCGATCGAGGTCTACGGCCTCGACCGGCAGCCGATCTACGTGAAGTCCGCGTCGACCGTGGCGGAGGCGGACGAACTCCGTGCGGAGTACATCCTCGCGCGAAGGCTCGCGGGATCGACCTGGCAGGATCCGGTCGCGTACCGGAAGTACCGCTCGACCGAGTTCATGATGACGGCGCTCGCAAACGCGCGCTCACTCGAGGAACTGCCACGGCCCAAGCTCCACGAACTCCCGGACGTCATCTTCCCCATCCTGGAGGCGCTTCGGCGCGTGCATGCGCTCGGCTACACCTACGTCGACCTCAAGCCGGAGCACGTGTTCGTCGACAATTCGCTCACGCCGCCCCGCGTCACGCTCATCGACCTGGGCGGATGCGTGCCCACCGGGAGTGAGGCCCGGATGTACACGGCGGGGTACTCCGCACCCGAGGCCATCGGGAACGGAATCGTGGACGAGCGCTCGGACCTCTACTCGTTCGGAACGATCCTGTCCTTTCTCCTCACCGGCGAACACCAGTTCCAGGGCGAGACCATTCGGGAGGTGCTGGCCCAGCAGTTCCAGGGCGACCCAAGCATCCCGTCGGAAAGCCCCGTGGTCCTGGGAGACCTCCTCCGCGACCTGCTCGCGTCGACGCCCCGCCATCGCCCCGACGGAACGCGGGAAGTGGAGCGTCGTCTCCATCAGCTCTGGCCGCGCGACCGGCTCGATTGGAAGGAAGCCCAACCTGTCTCCCTTCCGACCCTCCCCCGCGAACGGGAGGACGGGCTCTTCCTCGATTGGCTGAACCGGGTCGAGGCGGAGCAGGTCGACGCGCAGCGAATCGACTCGGAACGGGTCGTGGCAGCGCGAACCGACGCGGAGCGGCGCGATCCGCAGCGAATCGACGCGAACGGTGCCTCGACGCGCACGTGGCCACGGCAGTGGACCTTTACCGCTTCCGGCGAACGCGGTGTCGGGCTCCATCGCTGTCTGTCCGTCTGGCTGGCCGAAGCGGAAACGCGTGGATGGGTACCGAACCAGGTGGAACCCACAGACTCGGCAGACGGAGCGGGTCACGAGAGCTTCTACCTCACGCGATACGACCGTGTATCCGGTGACCGGTTGGTGATCTCCCTCGAGACGGTGACGCCGGACGAGGATGGAGGCGACGCGCCACGTGGCGACTCGCGAGCTTTCGATCGGCGAAACGAAGGTGGACGAGCCGAAGCGGGACGGACCACCGACGTAGGACACGCGAAGGTCCGAAACGCAGGCGCCCGGCTGGACTCCAGAATCGAAGTCGGCCTCCTCTCGAACGCGGACCTCGTCCGTCTCGCGTCCGTCCAGCTCGAATCCACGCGGCTCGGAGCACGCCTCGCATGTCTCTCCCTCGGAAACCCCGGGCTCCTGGCGGCACTCCTCCCCCAGGTGGGCCCGGTCTGCGACTTCCTCAATACCGGCCCGATCCAGGACCGCTCCTACGAAGATGCCGGCGCGCCTCAGCGCTACGTAGATTGGTGTCGGGACGCCTTGGGGACACTCTCACCCGAGGCCCGCGACGCCCTGGTCGAAGATGCGGCGGCGAACTTCCTGCGGCATGTGCCCGATGCCTTCCTCGATCAGGATGAAGCGGATGCCGACAGCGACCTCGACCTCAACCTCAACGTCCAAATCGGACCGATCCCACCGCAGTCGATGTTCGTAAGACTCGAGAGTGCGGTGTCCGAGCGACTCTGGGCGGAGGCGGTGTTGCGCGCGGCTCCTGATTGCGCGGCGGCACGCACGCGGCACCTGGTCAAGCGCTCGCGCTTCGAGGTCGGAGAGCACGGGCCCGGACCGGTGGAACTCCTGCCGATCGAGCCCCATTCGGCGGAACCGGGCCGCTCCCGGCTGGACCGAACCGGTGTCGATGCCTATCGCCTCGCGACACTCGCGGCGCTCCTCCGGGATGACGAACTCCTGACGGAGATGATCCCGCTCGCGGTTCACCGTCTCCTCGACGAAGTGCGTTGGAGGGACGCCGGCCTGGCGTTTTCGATCGGGATGAACGCATCGGAGACGCCCCTCCGGATCCTCGAGCACCTCGACTTACCGCGCCTCACCATCGTGCTCGCGGGGCACTGCACGGGTTCCGCATTGAGTGCGGCCACTTTGGAAGCTCTGCGCGATCACGCGAGGGGAAGGGATCTCGCAACGCGGGAAGCCGCCGCACTGCTCGCAGGCCTCGGGCGAAAGGAACAGGACCGAAACCTCTCCATAGCCGACCTCTCTGGTCCCCGCCCGACCACGCCGGAGGTCGAACAGGGTTGGCTGCTCTACCGGATCCGTCACTGGTCGCATCTGTGGCATACCCTGCACAGGTTCGACATCGGCGCAGATCCGCTCTATCAGGCCATCGCGGCACCACTCTCCCACAGAGCGATCGGTGACGACCTGCACGAACTCGGATTCGGCGACGACCCTCGCCTGCCGAGTCCGATGAGGAGAGAGCTACTCTTCATCCTCGCCAGGCAGGCGCTCATGTGCGAGGACTTCGGCCGCGTCGAGGAGTACACATCGCTCATCCGGACTTGTTCCGCCGATTCCCTCGATCCGCTCTGGGAGCCAGCCTTCCATCAGCATCGAGCACTCCTGGCCTACGAACGTGGGGCGATGGAGACGTGCCAGACACATACGTGGGCGAGCCTCCGCTCCCAGGGGGGGAACAACACGTTGTCGCTCACGAACCTGGCGCTGCTCGATCTCGACGGCGGCCGACTGGGAAGCGCGCTCCGCTTGACGGAGCGGGCGATCGAGAGCCTCCGATTGTCGCCCAACCAGCAGAGCTACAAGACCACGAGATGCAACACCTACGCCCTGCTCGCCCGGCTCGGGCAGGCAGAACGGATCCCGCCCTTTCCCGATGATCTCGACTTGGACGACGGCAGCAAAGGGTGGCTGGAAGCGGAGGCCCACGCGTTCCTCCCGCGCGACCTACGCGCAGGCCGCGCTCGGATCCGAAGGCTGATGGATGCGGACCTGGGCGAGAGCGAGCTCGTGGACCAACTCGCAGATTGGGCCCTTGCCGAGGTCGATCTCGGAAACCGGGAGTTCGCCCTCGAACTCGCGAAGGAACTCGACGAACACTGGAGGTCGGCGACGGACCGCTGCGCCATGAAGGTGCGGCTCGCAAGCTGCACCCTCGAACTCTCGTTTCCTGGTCGGCCCAAGCCGGACCTCGAACGCCTGATCGAAGTCAACTACGACGAACTCGTGAAGGTCGACTGGCACCTCTACGCATGGCGCGCAGTCCGGAACCGGGCCGTCTTCCTGGAGAAGCTCGGTGCCGAAGACCGAGCCACCGAGGCCTGGCGGCATGCCCGTCGCCTGGTCGAGGGTCTCCTCGCGTCCTTCGGGAGCCAGCAGGCGGCCGAGGCATTCGAACGAACGGCTGCGATCCAGGCTTTCTACCGTGATTCGCAACGAGGAGGAACTGATGTCTGAGTTTCGCCGTGCAGGCTTCGACGAGTCCGACAGTCAGGAGATCGGGAGGATCAAAGCGGTGGACGTCGGGGAGCAGAGACTGCTCGAACTCCTCCTCGACTTCTCGCAGCACCTCACGAACTCGACCACGTCGGACGAAGTCCTGGACCGGATCGTCGACGCGGTGGTCGCGCTACGCGTGGCCCAACGTGTCTTCATCGTCCTGAGAAGCGGCGACGATCTCGACATCGTGCGGCACCGCGACCCCCTGGCCGGAAAGTACCAGGAAGACTACGCCGCCGTGTCCCGGACCATTGTCCGGAACTGCCTCACGAGACGGGAGACACTCCTTCACATGGACCTCAACGACGTCCCGGAGGTGAAGTCATCGAAGAGCGTCCGCGAACTGCAACTCCGCTCCGCGATCTGTATCCCGCTCCTGGACCAAGAGGAGCCGTTCGGGGTCCTCTACCTGGACAGCAAGCAGATCCTGCCGAAAGACCACGAATACCTGCGGCTCCTCCACGGCTACGCGTTCCTCTCGTCGCTGGCGCTGACACTCCTTCGAAACATCGAAGCCGAGCGTCGCCGCACCGATTCCGTCCGGAAGGAACGGGACGTCGCGCTCGCCCGCCTCGGGGACTGGACGAAGGAGCTCGTCGGACAGTCTCGGGTCTGGATCGAGGTGCTGCACCAGGTCGCGATGGCCCAGGAACTCGACCACACGGTTCTGATCGAGGGAGAGAGCGGCACCGGGAAGGAACTCATCGCCCGGGCGATCGCGAACGGCTCCGGGCGCCGGAAGGAAGGGCCGTTCATCGCCCTCAACTGCGCTGGGCTCGAGCCGCAACTCCTCGATGCAACGCTCTTCGGCACGGTGCGGGGCGCGTTCACCGGTGCGGTCGATCGCCCCGGCTACGTCGAGGCCGCTCACGGCGGCACCCTCTTCCTCGACGAGATCGGAGACATGTCGCTCGACGTGCAACAGCACTTCCTCCGCTTCCTCGACGATCAACAGTTCCGCCGGCTCGGCTCGCTCGAACTCCAGAAGTCCGACGTCCGGATCGTGGCGGCCACGAACCGGAGCCTCCGCGGCCTCTGCAGCCAGGGCCGGTTCCGCGAAGACCTCTTCCGGCGGATCGATCAGTTCCGGATCCCGATCCCACCGCTCCGTGACCGTCTCGACGACGTGCCGTTGCTCGTGAATCACTTCCTCCGGGCCGTCGGCCGCCCCTCGATGGAGGTCGCGCCGGAAGCCATCGATCTCATGCGCAGCTATCACTGGCCGGGAAACGTCCGTCAGTTGAAGAACGCGGTCGAGATCGCGGCACTCACGTCCGGAGAACGGGCGACGATCACCCGCCAGGACGTCGAGAAGCGCGCGGGCATCCATACGGACGACATCCTCCCACCTCCGCCGATCACACTCGCGGAGGCGCGGAACCTCGCCGAGCGCCAGCTCGTGATCCAGTCCTACCGGCGGCACAAGGGGGACAAGTCGAAAATGGCGGCCGAGATGGGAGTCGCCCGCATGACCGTGTACAACCTCATCACCCGACACGACCTGAGCGAAGTCGAACTGGCCGGAGTCGGCAGCGACGACGCGAAGACGAACGGCAAGGTCTCCGACGACTCGGTAGGCGAACCTGGCGGAGCCGGCGAGATGCCGTCGGGCCCCGAGACCACACCGCGTCGCCCGCGAGGGCGCTCGGCGAAACGGCAGAATGGAACGCGCTCCGGCAAGGAACCCAACTCCGGACGGGAGCGCGAGGCGTGAGCGTCGTCGTCTCGAGTTCACGCGACTCATCGAGTGTGTGGACGTGGATTCGATCTGAGAATAGTTCGAAGAATCGTTTCTCGGTTGCAATCGATGTCTGTATAGTTTCACCAAGGATGGTCACATAGACCAACCCTACATTCCCGGCCCCCCCTCCCGCGCCGGGACCAGAAGCAGGTCCCTTCCTTCCCGCGACATGAGTGACCTATCACTCCCCGAACCCGGTGTGCCCCGCACTCCGGAGAGAAAGGCGTATACCATGTCGAATACCAACCTCGTTCGTCGCTTCTTCTATCCTCTCCTCGCGCTGCTTCTCTTCTCCGCGACCTCGATCCTGACCCCGGGATGTCAGGAGGACAGCCGCGTCAACACCATCGCTCCCTACTCCGTCCCGGAGACGCCGGACAACAGTCCGTCGCTCTCCACGGAGTACATCGGATCGTCCGGAGGAACGGTCGTCGGCCCGAACTCGACGTTCGTCGTCCCCGCGGATGCGCTCTCGACCACGGTCGCGATCACGATGCTCTATCAGTCGAGCCTCGCGGACGAGGTCGTGATGGGTCCGTCCGGGCAGACGTTCGCCGAAGGGTGCACGCTGACGATGGACAAGCCGTCCGGGTACGACCCGAACGTGACCTATCACATCTATCTGTGGGACCCGACCACGTCCACCTGGGACGATCAGGGAGGAGTCGACAACGGAAGCACCGTTTCGACGACGATCTGGCACTTCTCGAAGTACAAGGTCGACGAGGCGTACTAGAGGCGTAGACGATCCCCCCTGCTTCGGATTCTGCTGCGCTGCCGATGACGTCACGGGCCGACGCCGTTCGTCGGCCCGTCGCCCCAGCCTCGCGCGCGTTCCCTCAAGATCGCCCGTCTGGCGGCCGATCCTCAACACGTGAGGGTCGGCCGCCTTCACATCCATGCCTATGTCCGAAACTTCGACCGAACACACGATTCTCCTCGTGGACGACGAGCCCCGGATCCTCTCCGGACTGGGGCGGCAGCTTCGCGGGCGGTTCCGCGTCATCACTGCGGAATCTGGCCCAAATGCGCTGGAGCTGCTCGCGAGCGATCCCCAGATCGCCGTGCTCGTCTCGGACATGAGGATGCCCGGCATGGACGGGGCCACGCTCTGCTCCCTGGCCCGGGCCCGGTTCCCGGACGTCGTCCGGATCATTCTCTCCGGGCAGTCGGACTTCCAGGCCTCGCTCAAGGCCGTGAACGAGGGACAGATCTTCCGGTTCCTGACCAAGCCCGCGACCCGTGACCAGCTCGTCTCGGTGCTCGACGAGGCCGTACTCCTCCGCTCCCGCCGCGTCGAGGAGAAGCGGATCCTCGAAGAGACCCTCCACGGCGCGGTCGACGCCTTGGGCGACGCGCTCGCCCTCGGCAACCCGGAGGTGTTCGGCCGGGCGACCCGGCTCCGTCAACTCGTCCGGGACTTCTCCGTCCATTGCGGCATCCGCGAGTGGTGGGAGATCGAAGTCGCCGCGCTCTTCTCGCAGATCGGTTGGGTCACGGTCCCCCCCACGGTGATCGCGAAGTACGACCGCGGGGAGTCCCTCGCACCCGCCGAGCAGGAGATGGTCGACAAGCTCCTCGCCGTCCCGGACCGGGTGCTCGCCCACATCCCCCGCATGGACACCGTCCGCGCGATCATCCGGTACTCACGGAAGCGGTTCGACGGAACGGGAGAACCCAAGGGCCCGGGAGGCGAACACATCCCCTGGGGAGCCCGCGTGATCTACATCCTCTGCGAACTCGAACGTCTCGAGTCCCAGGGGCAGAGCGTCGATCACGCCGTCCAGATCCTCTCCCAGCGGGAGGGACGCTACGACCCGAACCTCCTCGAACAGTTGACCAGCTTCTTCGGCGGTCTCTCCGCCGAGGAGATCTACCGGGAAGTCACCTTGCACGAGGTGAGAACGGGCCACCGGTTCGTCGAACCCGTCGAGACGAAGAACGGAATGCTCCTCGTCGCGCGAGGCCAGACGGCGACGGTCGACCTCCTCGAGCGCCTCGAGAACTTCGCCCGCGGGGTCGGCATTCGAGAGCCGCTCACCGTGGCCATCCCGATCCACGACAAGCATGCGCACGCCGAAGGCGATGTCGACGGTGCCGGGAACGGCGCCAAAGGCATGGAACCACCAGACTCCCGGGCCACGGGAACGGAAGGATGAACGGATGAAGGTCCTCTTCGTCGACGATGACGCGAACCTCCTCTCCGGCCTCCGCCGGTCACTCCGGGGCGAGCCGTTCTCCGTGCTCGTCGCCCAGAACGCAAAGGACGCGCTCGCGCTACTCCAGAAGGAAGACGTCGACGTGATCGTGGCCGACGACCGGATGCCCGGCATGCTCGGCACCGAACTCCTCCAGTACGTGAGGAAGTCCCATCCCGACGTCCTTCGGATCCTCATGACCGGCTACGCCGACTTCGAGACGGCCATGCGCGCCATCAACGAGGGCGCCGTCTTCCGGTTCCTGACCAAGCCCTGCAAGGAGTCCGAACTCCTCATCGCACTCCACGCCGCACTCCAGCAGCGCGAACTCCTGCTCGAGAACCGGCGGCTCCTGGACCTCATGCGTCGTCGGCGGGACGAGGTGAAGGAGCTTCGGAAAGGGGCGAGCGGGCTTCGCGGTGTCGTCAAGGACGACAGCGGCGCGATCGTGATCGGGGGCGTCCTCGACGACCTCTCCTCCATCGTCCAGCAGATGGAGCAGGAGGTACAGGAAGCCGAGCGTAGACTCGCGGCGCAGGAGAAGCGGTTCGGCCGCCGGGATGACAAGGACGAGGCCGCCTGATGGAGTCGGCGGAGCTCCATCCCTCCCTTCGCCAGATCGTCGAGGACCATTTGGACGATGGCCTCACGGAGAACCAGTCGCTCCATCGCGTCCTCGTCGCGATCGACGAGATCCTGAGGTTCGCGGAGTCGGATCGGAAACTGGCCGAACAATCCCTCGAGTTCAGCACCCAGGAGCTGCTGAAGGCGCACGAGGAGGTCCGCGGCGTCCTCCAGGCGCAGCCGGATATCATCTGCCTGCTCGACTCGTCGTGGAAGATCCGGTCGTGCTCGACATCGTCCTATCGGGACCTGATCCACCCTCCCCAGATGCTGATCGGTCGCCGGATGGACCGGATTCCTCATCCCGAAGTAGCGAAGCTGTTCCGAACGGCCCTGACGGAAGCCAGAAAGACCGGCCGCCTCCAGACGATCGAGTACGAACTCGCGCCCAAGGGGACCAAGGTCTCCTACTTCGAGGCGCGGATGGTGCCGATGGGCAGCGACCACTGTGTCGTGGTCATCCGGAACGTGGACGAGCGGAAGCGGCTCCAGGGCCAGCTCGTCCAGGGCGCAGAAGCTCGAGTCGATCACTTCTCGCGGCGGGCATCGCGCACGAGATCAACACGCCGACAGTACATCACGGACAACACGCGCTTCCTCCAGGACGGCTTCGCGGAACTTCGACCGCTCCTCGGCTTCCTCCCGGACGCATCGCCGCAGCCGGCGCGACCGCCGAGGATCTCGCGATCGACGGAGGCAACTCAAGGGACCTGGACAAGGCACCCGATCAGTCTTGCCGCAGATCAGGTCCGTTTTCAGGCGACGCTCCGGGAGCGGATCCGAGGACCCAGACCGGAAGACCCGGCGTCCCCAAACGGCGGACGATCCGCAGCGGGAACTCGCAAGGTGGATCTCTCGCCTACGCAGCAAATGCCGCTGGCCATCCAGCAGTCCCTCGAAGGCCTCGAACAGGATCGCGCGGATCGTAGCGGCGATGAAGGAGTTCTCCCACCCCGGCTCCGAGGAGATGACTCCGACCGACATCAACCGTGCGCTCGAGAACACCGCCACCGTCTCCAAGAACGAGTGGAAGTACGTGGCCGACCTCGATCTGGAACTCGACCCCACGCTCCCCGCGGTCTACTGCCTACCCGCGGAGCTCAATCAGGTGTTCCTCAACGTGATCGTCAACGCCGCACAGGCGGTGGGCGATGCCGTCCGATCGAAGATCCGCCCCCACGGGAAGATCACCGTGAAGACGAAGCTCGACGGAGCGTTCGCCGAGGTCCGGATCTCGGACACCGGGATGGGCATTCCCGAAAGGGCACGCGACCACGTCTTCGATCCGTTCTACACGACGAAGGAAGTGGGAAAGGGGACCGGGCAAGGGCTCGCCATCTCCCGGTCCGTCGTCGTCGACAAGCATCACGGCTCGATCGACTTCCTCACCTGTCCGGGTGAGGGAACGACCTTCATCATCCGGATCCCGATCGACGGAGACGCCGCCCGCCGCGCCGCCGCCTGACGCCCCGCGCGAACCGGTCGGACCGAAGGTGCGGTCTCCAGTTGCGGCCGCTCCCGCAACCGCAAGGCATCTCGCTCTCGCTCCGGCTCCCGCTCTCGCTCTCGCTCCGGCTCCGACCTCAGGCCGCTTCGTCCAGCATCACCGACGCGAGTTCCCGCGCTCTTCCGAACAGGTCATCCCACTTCGCTCCGGCCATGGTGCGGAACTCCGCCGCGAACGTGACGCGGGTGAAGGCATCCACGCCTCGGCTCTCCTGGTAGGCCTGCTTGCAGGCGCGGTCCGCCAAGTGGATCCAACCCGTCAATGGACACGACGCCGCCGGACGATCGCATCCATGCTGGAAGAGAACGGCTTCGACGACCGGGAGTGGCAATCCCCACGCGCCGAGAAGGTAGGCTCCGACCTTGGCCTGAGGTGGGCAGCCGAGAACCCGCCGCGCTTCGTCGAACGGGATTCGCTCGGCGTCCGCAATAGCGACGGTCTCGGCGACGCGCTCCGGCTCGTTCTCGAGGAGAGTGAGGTAGCCGATGTCGTGGAGCAGCGCCGTCGTGTAGAGCTGGTGCTGTTGCTCGTCGTCGCCGGCATGGATCTCACGCGTGACCTGGGCCGAGAGGACGGACGCGGCCGTCACCGCGGAGAGCGAGATCGGCCCAACGCCCCGCGTCGCCGTTCCCACGCGGAGCGCCTCCATCGCGAGCACGATCCCGTGGATCGTCTCCGTGCCGAGGTAGTTGACGGCCCGTTCGAGGTTCGAGGTCTTCTGCGGAAGTCCGAAGAACGCGGAGTTCACCACCTGGAGGATCTTCGCCGCAAGCGACGGGTCCTTCTGGATCACCGCGGTGATCCGTTCGGCCGAGGACGAGTCCTCCCGGAGAACACGCGAGCATTCGAGGTAGATCTGGGGCGGCTCCGGCAGGAGGTCGATCGACCCCACGGCCTGCCGAACCCCCTCGTCCTTGATCAGGTCGCTGAGCGAACAGGCCCGATCGAGGGTGACGATGAGTTCATCGGCCGAGAACGGCTTGCTCGCGAACTGGTGCGCGACGAGTATGGTGCGGAGGGACGCATCCCGATCCGCGTAGCCGGAGAGCACGATCCGGATCGTCTCCGGATGTCGTGCCTGCGTCGCGACGAGGAGTTCCGCGCCGTCCATCTGTGGCATCCGCATGTCCGTGACGATGACGTCGACCGGCCTGGCCTCCATGAGTTCGAGCGCTTCCCGCCCGCCTTCCGCCGTCTCCACCTCCCACTCACGACGACGGGTACGGAGCATCCGTTTGATCCCCTGCAGGATCCGGGGCTCGTCGTCGACGAAGAGGAGGCGCTTCTTCCTCTGCGATTCCGGAGTCGGCGTGGAACGGTCGGCGCTGGAGTTGCCCTCGTGTTCGGGTGGATTCATGAAACACCTCGCATCGCATCACGTGAGATGGGAAGACTGACGAGAAAGCGCGCACCTCTCGTGTAGTCCGGATCGATCCGGATCTGGCCGCCGTGGATGTCTTCGATGATGGTCCGCGCCGAGTGGAGCCCGAGGCCGGGCCCCGATCCCAGGGACTTCGTGGTGAAGAACGGGTCGAAGATCCGTTCCTGGTCGGCGGAATCGACTCCCGGCCCGTCGTCTTCGACCGAGAGCTCGACCGCGTCGGGCAGAGATTCCGCCAGGAGGCGAATTCGGTGGGGGCTTCCGCCTCCATCCTCGAGCGTACGGATCCCCTCCACGGCATTGTCGAGGAGGTTCCTCACCGCCTCCTGGAAGCTCTGGCAATGGAGCTGCACGTCCGGAAGGGACGCGGGAACGTCGACTTCGAGCTCGAGCCCGTCGGGGATGCGGCTTCGGATCCGGGACACGACCGGAGCGAGCACCTGGGCCAGACCCGCTCTTTCGAGCGGAGGGGAGTCGGCGGTCCCCCTCGATCCTCCCACCGGGAAGTCGTACTCCCGGAGTTCCCGAATGATCTCCGCCACCCGGTCCGCTCCTTCAATCGACTCGGAGAGAGCGCGCGGCACTTCCTCCACGAGATAGTCGAGATCGAGAAGCGCGAGGGAACTCATGAGTGCCCTCACCTCCGGAGTGAGCTCCTTCCCCCCCGCCCTCATGCCCGCCACCGTGTTCTGCAGGTTCGATGCGAAGGAGAGAAGCGTCCCGGTCTCCTCGACCAGGAAGCGGAGGTTGTCTCCCAGGAACTGGATCGGCGTGTTGATCTCGTGTGCCATCCCGGCGACGAGTCGGTTCACGGCGTCGACCCGCGATCGCTCGGCGAGACGACTGTGCACCTGGATCACCCTCTTCCCGACGTTGAGCCGCGCGGCGAGGTCCACGCTTCGCACCGGTTTGGTCAGGAAGTCGGAGGCACCGGCTTCGAGTGCTTCGAGCATGTCCGCGTGGGACTCGCGGCCCGTCAGTACGACGACATAGACCATCCGTCCTTCGGACTCGAGACGCCGGCAGAGGTCGATCCCGGAGAGCCCCGGCATCACCCAGTCGACCACCGCGAGCTGGAGCTTCTCGGAGCGGATCTTCTCCAAAGCGAGATCCCCCCGGTCGACAGAAACCGTGTCGAAACCGAGCTGCGGAAGGAGTCGGCCGAGCAGCCGACGGTTGACCGGATCGTCTTCCGCGATCAGAACGCGCATGCCTTCGCCTCGTCCGGAACGTACGTCATCCCCTGAGGGTTATCGGACATTCGGGACTGGAACTGGAGAGATCCGGCCCGTTCCGGGGGAGGCGTGAACGGCCGGGGAGCAGGCGGATGGATGCGGAGGGGCGAATCGGGCGGGCCTAGGCGGTTACTCCACCTCGCCCTGGAGGTACCAGCGGCGCCGCTCCCGGTCGTAGTAGACCCAGAGCCACTTCCCCTTGTCCGTACGGATGTAGTGGTACTCGCGGTGGATCGCGCGATGCCACCAACCACCCGAGACCACATACGGCCCCAGGATCTCCTCCGCCGATCCGCCTTCGATCCCCGTGACCAACCACCCGTCGGGCTCGTGGCGGGGACGGGACGGCAGCGCCCACGGAGACTCGAGGAACCTGCGCACGAGAGGACGGAGGTGCACGCGGCGGGCGTTCGGCTCGCTCTGCGCCTTCATCGGCTCCCACGCGAACCGAGCCTCGGGCAGATGCCCCTCCTTGAGACGCGCCTTCACGACGACACTCTCCCCGAGCTCTGCCCGCAGCCGGGCGAACGCACGGGTCGCGGCCTCGAGATCGCGAGGCCCTACGCCACCGAACAGCTCGAGCTGCTCCCGCTCCACGCGCGCGCTCTGCACTTCCAACTCGACTTCCGTCACTCCGGCAGGCAGCGAGAGCGACTCGAGACGCAGACGGAGGAGCTGCACGATCTGCTCTTCGTCCAGAGTCGGCTTGGCCGGACGGAGGAACTCCTCTCTCCGCGGCGCCACCTTCTTCTCACCCTGGTCGGTTCGGTCTCCGGATCCATCGTGTTCGAAGACGAGTTCGATCCGGAGCGAAGCGAGTTCATCACCCAAGCGTTCCAGCCTCTCGAGGAAGTTCTGGAGCATGGTGACGATCTGGGAGAGCAGCCGCTCGCAGTCGTTCTCCGGATCGTCGAAGAGAAACCGTTCCCGAAGCGGCTCGTGGATCGGACTCGGCTGGAGCGGATCCCAGAGTTCCCCGCGCAGGAGTCGATGGAGGCGCAGCACCTCGGGAGAGAACCGCTTCTGCAGCCCTTCCGGCGGAAGGTCCGCGAACCCACCCAGATCGTGGATGGCGAGCTTGGCCAAGGTGTCCCTGAGATCGGGCTCGAATCCGAGCCGATCGATCGGAACGTGCCGCACCACCGTGATCTCCGCGCGCGGATTGCGGAAGACGAGCACATGGTCGCCTGAAGCCGGACCGGAAGACGCGGCAGACGGATCGGCAGACGAAGCAGAAGGCGAAGTAGAAGACGAACCGACCGGCACGCTCGTCGCAGAACGCGCAACTGCACTGACCGCAGGACGCCGATCGGCAACCGCCCCCCCGCCGAAGCGCCGTTTCAGGAACCCCGCACCACACCGCGCCGCGGCATAGGTGCCGAACCGGGAGAATCCGACGGCGACGTCCGCTTCGTAACTCTCCCGCGCGAGATCCTCCCGGATGAGACGAGCCAGACGGACGAGTGAGGGATAGAGGAGCGAGAGACCGTTCGCGCCGATCCAGAACACACCCGGCTCCGACGGAGAGGGTTCGACCTCGGGAGAGTAGAACCCGAGCCGCGTTTCGAGTGCGGCGACCCCTGCCTGGATCTCCTCCTCTCCGATCACCCCCGCACGCAGCTCCCGCGTCAGCGAAAGCCCGGCCGCATAGCGCATTCCGGGAAGGATCCGGTGCGCGCGGGCTCTCTCGTTCACCCAGAGCAGGATCCCCTGTGGCTTGTCGTGATCCACGACCGCCGCGGGCAGCCCGTGCCAGTCCGGATGCTTCTTCAGGAGCAGCTGCAGAGGAAACGCGGGCAGAGCGACACAAGCGACCCGCGCGGCGCCGTCAGAAGAGTCCCGTTGGACCACGACACACCCCCGAATGCTCCCACCCCGGTGCGCGACGCTTGTCCTTCAGCGCCTCGAGCTCCCAGGTGAACCGATCGAAGGAGGTCTTCCTGACCTTGCCCGTTCCACGAAGAGACACGAGCGCTCCCAGGGAAGCCGCACCGTGTTCTTTGTACGTCACACACACGAGGACGGCTCGGTGGCGCTTGGTCAACCCGGCCAGACGAGTCTGCGCCGCAGAAGGGATGGAAGCCGAGGTCTCTCGATGATGAGGACCGCCGAAACGACCCGCATTGGATGCAGAGCGAGGAAACGCTCGAGTCCCGTCGGCAAGAGCGTCTCCTGAAAAACCTCGGCTTCTCATTTCGTTGGGAACATAGCGACGAGTGTCGCGGGCGCGGTCCGCGGACGAACCGGTGCGAGCCGCACGAGCGCGGTCCGCGGACGAACCGAAGCGGTCCAGATACGTCGCGTCCGCATGCATGTCCGCGACCTGACGATCCGCGCTGTCGGAGTAGGTGGGGCCGTACCCTGGATAGAACCGCGTCCGGCTCGGCTCGAGTCGACGGGTCCGGACGTACGGACTTCCGACCCCATCGATGACGACGAGCCGGAACCCTCCCGAACGCAGGAGCAGATCGGCCGCCCGCGCCGCCGTCCTCGCATCAGGCACCCGCACGACCGGCAGGGCATCGAGATCACATCCCACCTCGGCGAGGTCCGGCGGATAGAACGTCGACTCCCCGATCGCGACCCACGCCGCCGGCTCACGCCGGAGCTGCGCCTCCACCACGAGAGCGCTGACCGCCGTGAGCGCCACCGACGCCCCCGCGCTCGACAGCTCGACGAAGCGCCCCGTGAGTGCATCGAGGTTCCAGTCCGAAGGAGCGCCGTTCTCGGAGTCCGGAAGGCTGGGGCCAGGTGTGGGCGCAGGTGCGGGTACAGGCGTTGGTACCGAGACAGGGGCGGGGGCCTCGAGCGGAACGACGGCCCCGATCCGGAAGCTGGGCAGCCGGCTGGCCGTGATCAGGTCGGTCAGGATCCGAGTGGACGTTCGTCGCATGGTAGTCGAGCCCTTCTTCCCCCCTGCTCACCTGGGTGGGCTCGTCACACTACCAAACATATGTTCGCAGCCAAAGTCCTATCTGTGACCCGATGGTTGTGGCCGGATGATTGCGGACGGCGTCTGGCTGAAGCCGTTCTGGTCCATGTACCTACTGTGGTGATTCCGCAGACGGGGAAACTGGAGGGCCGAGAAGGTTCCTATCTCATTGATTCCAATGACCTTGAAGCTCCATCACCCCCAATCTTCCGGCCACAACCTAGCGGCTGAACATGGCGGTGTCGGAGAAGGCGCTCTCGGCGAACTCGTTGATCGACTGGACCTGGAAGCCGACGAACGGGCCAGGGGCGTCGGAGGAGCGGAGACGATCGATCAGGACGCTTCCCCAGTGATCGTCCCGCGGGACGTCGACCAGGCGGGCGATGAGACTGTCCCCCGCGAGGTCCTCCTCGATGACCCGGACCCGGTGGGACTCGGCGATCTCCATCGGGGTCCAGAAGAGTTCCAGTTCCTCGCCCCGGGAGCCCACGAAGACGCTGTCGGGAATGAACGGTTCGAGCACCGCGTCCACCTCGACCAGTTCGTCCGGGAGCACGTCGAGCCCGGGGACGATGGCCTGGAGGGCGACTCCGGAGTTCGTCTTCCCTCCGTCCGGGAGGACGGCGGAGCCGAGCGGTTCGACGAGGAGCGTCCGGTTCGGGCCGGCCGGTACGGTGAAGTCGATCGCGAAGAGGCCGGTCTCGCGGCTGACCTCGAAGATATCGGAGTTCAGGAGCACGTCTTCCTCGTCGAAGACGCGGAGCTGGACCCGTCCGACGGAGTAGGTGCGCGGATCCTCCCGCTCGGTGCTCGTGAGCGAGAGTCGAAGAGAAGGCGCCTCCACCGACGGCTTCGTGGAGTCGGTTCCGCAGCCGATGGCGACGAGCAGGACGATCGACGCGACGACCAGCCGGAACGACACGCCCGAAGTCGACGCGACGGCCAGCCGTAGCGACGCACCCGAAGTCGACGCACCAGTCGGCCGCAGCGACGCAACCAAGTTCGATGCAACGACCGACCCGAGCGACGCGACCAGTTTCGACGCCACTGACCTCGCGACCGTCGCGGAGTGAAGAGACATCCTCATGGGCGGAACTCCAGAGTGACGAGTACGTCGGTGCCGGTGTAGTCGAGAGTCGTCTCCTGCCGTCCGGCGTCGGTCTCGCGGATGACGGGGTCGCTCGAGCTCGTCAGCCACAGGAGTCGTGTGCCGAGCGAGAACGACTCGTTCATCCGCCAACCGAATCCAGGGCCGATGGAGAAGACGGTTCCGTTCACGGGAATGTCGTAGTCCGTGCCATCGACGAACGAGACGAGTCCGTCGAGATAGACGAAGACGCGGTCACTCGTGCCGCGTCCGATCCGGACGTCGAGGCCGTACCGGCTCCCGGCGGCCTCGGAGATGGCGAGGGTGTCGCCTTCGGCCCGCGTGAAGGTGTTGTCCCCTTGATAGCTCGCCTTCGCGCCGCACCGAAGGAAGTACGCACCGAAGGGGACATACGCGGTTCCGCCGCCCGAGAACTGCGTGCCTTTCTGCACGAATTCGGCGCCGGAGAGTTCGTCGCTGCCGAAGTGGCGGAGGGCGCCATGGAGGAGGAGTGACCGGCCGTGGCCGAGTCGCCAGTCGACGGCACCGGAGAGGGAGAGTTCGCCCCCCAGACGATAGAGGCCGGTGTCCTCGCCGAGGAGGTCGAACTCGGCGTGATGGAGATAGGCGGCCGCAACACCACCGGAGACGTTCGGAGTGATCGGGATCGAGTAGGCGGACGTGAACTCCCATCCCCACCCTTCGCCGAACCGGCTGAGGGGGAATCCGGAGCGTGGGTTCCAGACCCACTGCGCGGCGATGACCTCGTTCGCGGAGAGTTCGTAGAGCCCCATCGGGACGATCGTGCCGACACCGACGACGAAGCGGTCGCCCGGCCGGTAGAGGGCGCGGAACCGAAGGTCGGTAGCTCCGTTGAGCCGCGTATCGTTGAGGCCGAGATACGACGACGCCCCGCCTCCCGTAGCCACCACGGTGAACGACTCGTTGACGTCCCAGGTGTAGGTCGCGCGCAGGCTCGTCTGCGAGTTGTCGACGGACTGAGCGAGGACGGACTCTCCTGCCACGGTGAGATCGAGGTCGATGTCGAGACGTCGGTCCTGAACGCCGAGGACGAGGGACGAACCGGCCACCGCTTCGCGCGCGTCGAACACGGAGACGAGTGTGGCAGCCACGAGTGCGGAGATGGCGCCTACGGTGATGGCAATGGCGGCGATGGCGCGATTGTCCGTGTGCATCCTCACCCTCACCTCCCCACCGGAATCTGACCGTTCACGACGACGGTGCCGACGGGAAGGCTTCCGTCGGTCTGGACGGCGCGGGAGCCGTCTTCGCCGTCGTCCCGGCTCGACCCTTCCTTCGTTCCCGTCCCGACCGCGCCGAGCGCCTCCTCTACCGCGCGGGACGACGCGCGCACGGTCGCGTTGACGGTACGAACCGTGCGCTGGAGGCTCTGCTCGAAGGAAGCGGATCCGATCCGGACGACTTCGACCCGCTCCCTCGCGAGGTCGAACTCAGGCGCGAGGCGGAGTGCGTTCTCGTACTCGGCGGCGGCTTCGCGCCAGAGGCCCCGGTCCTCGTACTCGAGGCCACGACCGAAGGCGAGGAACGCGGACAGGGAACGCGTGACGGGAGGCAGATCCTCGAGCCGGCGACGTTCCTCGTCGTTGAGCGGAATCGTGAGGTCATCGGCGGTCGCGAGGACGATCTGTCCCGGCACACGGTGGAAGTCGTCGAGAGACGCCGTGAGGTCCGCCTCCGAAACGAGAGCACCGTCCCGCGAGTCGACGGCACGGCTCCGAATCGAGATGTCCTCTCCATCGACGATCGCGAGTTCGCCGCCCAGGAGATGCTTCGCGCCGAGGAGTCGTCCGGCGCGCGGAGCGGAACGGAGAGCGGGCTCGCGTAGAGGTGAGGACGACGGACTCTGATAGAGCTGTGCGATCGCTTCCTCCAGCGCCGCCTGCGTCTGCGCTCCGGGGATCCCATCGGGCGACAGCCCCGCGTGGGCCTGGAACTCACGCACCGCACTCGTCGTCCCGGGCCCGGGCAGGCCGTCGACCGCGGACCGGTAGAACGGCGGCGCGCTGGGATCGGGGCGGAGGAGCGCGAGACGTTGCTGCACTCCGCGGAGAGAGTCGACGGGATCGAGCGACGGCTGCTCGGGCTTCCTGGCCTGCTGCGATTCGGCGAGTTCGATCTCGTCCACGAGCACCTGGAGATTCTGGCGTTCGAGAACGCGCACGTCCCGGAGCCGGGAGAGCTCGGTCGTGACGACGGCCGTGAGCGCCTTGCCGAGCCCGGTGTAGGACGCATCCCCCGTCACCGAGAAATCGAGTACCCCGATGCTCTCGCCCTGCAGGAGGCGACCGTCGAGACTGGCCTCACGCCCCGCGAGTTCGCGCATCTGCTCGACGAGGCGGGCCCGGTCCAGACGCAGTCGCGCCGAACGGAGGAGCTGCGCCTGGTCGTCGTTCTGCGGCTCGAGTGCCGCGAGGAGAGCGTCGGCTCGATCGAGTTCTCCGGCCTCGATGAGGAGGCGCGCGAGTGGAAGCCCCGCGTCGGTGGAGCCGGGGGACAGTTCGAAGGCGTGGCCGAGCGCACCCAACGCCGTCTCGCTCTCACCGGCCAGATCCGCCGCGATCCCGTACTGGGTCCATGCCTCGGCATCCTGAGGCGAGCGGTTCGCCGCCTCCTCGAGTTCGGGCAGCTGCTGGACCCAGGCTTCCGGCACCACTTGGGTCGAGGCACAACCGATGAGCACGAGCAGAGGCGCGACCACGAGCGCGAGCACGAGCGGGGATCTGATGGGGACCTGCACGCCGCGGCGCCGGATCCTGGAATCGAATCGGGGCATTCTGTTCCTCTGGAAGGTTGGAATCGTCGCGACGATGACAGGAGCCGCCTGGAGATGCAAGGCGCAGTCGGAAGGCCCGGAGGTGAGCGGACGGACGAGGTGAGGGAACGGACGAGGCTCGCGGCAGAGAGACGCCGAGACCCGGCCCGAGTCGCGGGCTGAACGAAGCCCGGCTGGCCCGGAGCCGACAACGAAACGCCGCCGCCCCCGGGAGGGAGCAGCGGCGTTCTTGGAGTTCACGGCCCGGCGCGCCGGGTCGCTACATCGAGCCGACTAGCGGACGACGAGGAGGCGGCGGCTCTGCGTGAACGCGCCGGCCTCGAGACGGTAGAAGTAGACTCCCGCCTCGACCTCCGTGCCGCGATCGTCACGACCGTCCCAGCTCAGCTGGTGGACGCCGGAAGCGAGCGGGCCGTTCCAGAGGGAACGAACGAGCCGGCCACTGGCATCGTAGATCGTGAGCGCCGCGTCGGACGCGTTGCTAAGGTTGAACCGGAGCATCGTCGACGTGCTCATCGGGTTCGGTGCATTCGTCTCGAGCGAGGCGACCTTCGGCGTCTGACGGATGTCGTCGACGTCGGACGGGTTCGTCGGGATGAATGCCTCGATCGCGAAGTCGTCGATCTCACACTCGGTGAGGCCCTGTGTGTTGACGTCGCACGCGATGAAGCGGAAGCGCATCTGGTCGGTGAGAGCAATGACGCTCGAGAGCTCGAATCCGACGACGTTCCAGGCGGCCTCGAAGGTCGTGACCGTCTCGAGCGACTGCCAGCTCGTACCGCCGTCGTTCGAGACGTCGATCTGGAAGACGTCGTCCGTGGACGCACCGCCCATCATGAACCAGCGGGCGTAGCTCACGAATGCGAGATCCGCGCCCGACAGGTCGAAGACCGGGCTGGTCAGGGTGGTGCAGCCGTTGTCGACGTCGTCGTCACCGGCACCGGTTCCGGAGTTGCCCGTCACGAAGCACATCACACCCGGAGCCGGCGTGTGATCGTCTTCGCTCTGGATCGGGCCACCGCTGTCGGTACCGATCGGATCGGCGCGGACCCAGAGGCCGGTCGTCGCGTTGTCACCGGCCGCGGAGAGCGACCAGTCGGAGTCGTTCGACTCCATGTCGTACGCGTAGACGAACTGCGTGACATAGAGAGAGTGGAAGCTGTTCGGAGCGTCGGCCGGGAAGGTGGCCTCGAGACCAACGCCGTCCTGCGCCCAGACGTAGAAGTCGACGACCGATCCCGCGTCCTGGCCGGGGATGTCGCCCGAGTAGGTGCCGAGCCCGGTCATGTTCACGAACTGCCAACCACCACCGTTGACGCGGTAGTAGAGGCGGGCCGAGGCGACCGTGCTCGCATCGCTGATGTTCGCGGTCATCGTGTACGGACCGACCTCATCTGTCGTCGTGAGCGGGTCGCTCAGGTTCGTGATGGTCGGGCCGGCGATGTCCGTGAGGGAGAAGTCCTGGATGTTGGACTGGCCGCCGAGGACTTCGACCTGGAACTGCTGCGAGGCGAACGACGGGTGGCTCGCTTCGACCGTGTACGTTCCCGGAGGCACGAGGCCGCTGTAGGTACCGTCGTTCTGCGTGACGAAGGAACGATCTTCCTCGATCACGGTGATCGTCGCGCCGGCGATCGGAACGTTGCCGAAGCTGGCGTTGCCGACGAACCCTTCCAGCGTACCGAAGCCGACGAGAGCGGACTCGACCGCCGCGAGGGCGTCCACGAATCCATACCCGAAGGTGTTGTCGTTGCCGGAAGTGCCGTAGTCGATCGAAGACTCGAGGAGGATCTGCTTGATCTCGTCGACGCTCAGGTTCGGGTCCGCCTCACGGAGAAGCGGAACGATACCGGAGACGTGCGGACCGGCCATCGAGGTGCCGCTGTAGCCGCTGCTGTAGCCGCCGCCGGGGACCGACGAGTAGACGGACACACCCGGAGCCACGACTTCCGGCTTGATCTTGAGTTCGGGCGAAACGTTGCAGCCGGTCGGACCGCGGCTCGAGAAGCTCGCGATCGGGTACGGCGCATTGAAGTTCGTCGCGTCGACGGCGCCGACGGAGAACGCGTTGTACTCGGTGGTGGCGCGGTCGGGCGGAGATCCGATCGTTCCCGACGCGGGCCCTTCGTTTCCGGCGGAGAAGACGACGACGACGCCCGCGGCCTCGCAGTTGTCGATCGCGTTCCACCAACGGGTGTCACAGTCGGTGTAGCCACCGCCGAAACTCTCGTTGATCCGCCAGGAGTTCTGCACGACGTCCGGCACGTCGTCCATGGTCTGGGAATCACCGTCCGGGTTCATGAACCACTGGAAGCACTGGATGACGTCGTTGTCGAATCCAGAGCCGACGCCTTGGTTGATCGCGTTCGCGGCGATCCACTTGGCGCCCCAGGCCACACCGACGGTATCGAGGGTCGTCGGGCTGTTTCCGGTCATCGTTCCCATCGTGTGGGTTCCGTGACCGTTTCCGTCGTTCGGGAAGGTGGTGTTCGTGCCGAGCACGTCGAGCCAGCACTCGGAGGAGGGCTCGGTCACACCGCGCCAACGGCTCGCGAGGGCCGGGTGGTTGCCGTCGACACCGGTGTCGAGTCCGCCGATGATCCGGCCCGCACCCGTGATGCCGAACTGGTACCAGACCTGGTCCGCCTTGATCGCACGGAGACCCGGGGGAACGAAGCCGGAACCGCGTGTCATCTGACCGCGTTGGCCGAGTTCGTCCATCGGCATGGCATCGTCACGGATCGGCTCCATGAGTTCGGCCTGCCAGTTCGGCTCGATCCGCTCGACTTCAGAACGGTTCGCGATCTCGAGGATCGTCGCCTTCGACGCTTCGACGGTGAGGCAGTTCATGATCCAGTAGCTGGTGAACCCCTCGACCTTACCGGAAGGCATCTCGGACTCGAGCCAGGACTTCAGCGGGTCTTGCGTCCGCTGCTGCTCCTGGAGCGCGTCGATGATCGCAGTGTGGCGTGCTCTGCGCGTCGCACCCTGTGCGGAGAGGTCAGCGCTGAGTTGCTGGATCGGAGCCTCCTGGAGATAGACCAGGACGCTCATCGTCTCGTCGAAACTTCCGCTGTTGATCTGAGCTTCGACGGCAGGGTGGAGGGTGGCCGCTTCGGCGGAGAACGCGAACAAGGTCGCGCAGAGACCGGCCGTTGCGAACGCACCTAGCAAGAGACGTCGCATGTAAGGGGGACTCCTTCCTTTGACGGACGGAACAGTGAGTGGGCTAGCGCGACCCTCTGAGGAGAAAGCCGCTCGTCGAGTATAGCACCGGGCCCTGCCTGGCCACGCGGGGGATTGCGTGGCACTTAGGGAACCCACGGGCAGCCACCAGCCGCGGAACGACCGGCGACCGGCGGCGAAGACCGGCCAAGTTACCAACCGATCGATCCGCTAAGGTAGGAGCGCTCGTGAGGAGTAGAACCGCCGAGGAGGAGGGCCCGGCTGAGCGGGCCCCAATGCGCACGGCCGAGAAGCGACCTCAAAGGAGCAGGGTTGGGACCTACTCCCCCTGCTTCTCCCGGACGCTCCGCACCTTGTCCGCCATCGACTGGGACCGGTCCGTGCGGGTGCCGAACTTGAGGGTCGTGTGGATGCGGGGCGCACCCATCTCGTGGACCACCTCGTGGCAGCGGCGGATGGCCTCGAACACCTGGTCCCACTCTCCCTCGATGTTCGTCCCGTAGGGGTGGAGCTCGTGCTCGAGCCCGGCCTCGTCGAGCACCCGCTCACACGCAGCTATGTAGCTGGAGACGGAGACACCCACTCCGAGCGGAATGAGGCAGAGGTCGGCGATCACTTTCATGGCAGTCGTTCCCTCGGGTGAATCGGTCGTCAGCGCATCGTTCCGACTCGCCGGGCCTGGAGCACCGACGCGAGCGGATCCGTCCTCCCCTCGCCTACGTCCCCTCAGCTCTGGGGTGGCGGAACGGGAAGCTGGTCCTCGGCGGTGTCCTTCCACTTCTGGCCTTCGTCGACCAGCATGATCGGGATCCCGTCCTGGATCGGGTACTTGAGACCCGAATCGTCACTCACGAGCCAACATCCGTGGACGAGGCGGAGCTTCCCGGGATCGTCTCCGCGGTCCGTGTAGCGAACGGCCACCGGACAGCGCAGGATCGCGAGGAATTCGGGATCGATCTGGGCCTTGGAATCGGTCATTGCGTCTCTGCCTCCGGCCGAAGCGGCCGTCTGTGCCTGCACCTTACCCGAGCTTGGCTTGGCATCGTATCCCGCACCCCGCGTCCGTTCCAGGGGAACCGTGGGTAGTGGCCGGGAGATTGCGGATCGATCACCAATCTCCCGGCCACAACCTGCCTTGAGCGCGACGGGACCGGACCCGCATACTGCGTCCATGACTCTCCCAGAGATCGCGATCTCCCGGCCCGTCTCGATGCTCATGCTCATCGTGAGCCTGCTCGTGCTCGGTGCCGTCGCCCTGGTCAAACTCCCCCTCGCCTTCCTCCCGGAGGTGCAGGAGCCGGAGCTGTTCGTCATCGTTCCCTACCCGAACGCCACCCCGTCCCAGGTCGAACGATCGATCGTTCGCCCGATGGAAGACGCGCTCGGGTCCGTGAGCGGTCTCAAGGGCCTCTGGTCGATGTGCAACCCGGACGAAGGCCGGATCCGCCTCGACTTCGCCTGGGGGGCGGACCTCGCCCTCGCCCGGATGGAAGTGCGCGAAGCCGTCGACCGTGTCCGCCGCGACCTTCCCGACGACGTGGAACGGATCCTCATCTCGTCGAACTGGGACGCCCGGGAGTCGGACTCCCCGATCCTGGAAGGACGACTCTCCTCTCCCCGTGACCTCAGCGAGAGCTACGACCTCCTCGATCGCCGGATCGTGAAGCCGCTCGAACGGATTCCCGGGGTCGCGACCGTCCGGCTCGACGGCGTGAACCCGAAGGAAGTGCGGATCCGCCTCCGGCCCGACGACCTCGTGGCGTACGGCATCGACGTCCGCGACGTCTCGCGTGCGCTTCGTACGCAGAACTTCGACCAGAGTCTCGGTCAGGTCGAAGAGCCGGGCCTCAACCACCAGCTCCGCACCGTCGGGACGTTCCGGTCCCTCTCCGAAGTGGAGAACCTGGTCGTCCGTGCAGACGGACTTCGTCTCCGGGATCTCGCGGACGTGACCTATGAAGAACCGCCACTCGAGTACGGCCGCCACCTGGACGGCGACTTCGCCATCGGCATCTCCGTGAGCAAGGAATCCTCCGCCAACACGGTGGAGATCTGCCGTGAGGTGCAGGAGCGGGTGGCGGAGATGGCGGACGATCCGGAGCTCGAGGGCGTGAACTTCCTCATCTGGGAGAACCAGGGCCGGGAGATCGAACGCACGCTCTCTGACCTCCTCTTCACCGGCATCTTCGGCGCCATCCTCGCGAGCGTCGTCCTCTACGTCTTCCTCCGTCGCGTCTCCTCCACGCTCGTCGCGGTCGCCTGCATTCCCTTCTCTCTCATCGTCGCGTGCGGATTCATCTGGGCTCAGGGGAAGACGCTCAACACCGTCTCCCTGCTCGGACTGATCGTCGGCATCGGCATGCTCGTCGATAACGCGGTCGTGGTGATGGAGAACGTGTTCCGACATCAGGAGCGGGGCAAGGACCGTCTCACCGCGGCCCGCGTGGGTGCGAAGGAAGTCTCGACGGCTGTCATCGCCGCGACGCTCACCTCCGTGATCGTCTTCCTTCCGCTCATCTTCAACGAGCCGAACGAGATGAACGTGATCCTGCGCGAGCTCGGCATCACGGTCTGCATCACGCTCCTCGCGTCGCTCTTCATCAGCCAGACGCTGATCCCGCTCGCCACCGCCCACTTCCTCTCCGAAGAGGGAAGCCGCGAGAAGAGCTGGATCTCGAGGTCTCTCGACCGAGTCATGGAGCGGTTCATGAACCGTTTCGCCCGTGGCTACCGGCGCGTCCTCAAGCTCGGGCTCCGTCACCTCTGGCTCACGCCGATCGCCGGTCTCATCGTCGTCGCGTCCGGTTACTTCCCTGCCCGCCAGATCGACTTCAACTTCGACACGAGCGAGAGCGAAGCGTTCGTCGGCGTCCGCTACGAGTTCAGCGAACCGCTCACCCTGGACCGGAAGCAGGAGGTCGTTTCCCAGGTCGAGGAAGTGCTCGTCGGACACAAGGAAGAGCTTACGACCAAGTCGATCTACTCGTTCTGGTCGGACCGGTGGGCGATGACCCGTCTCTACATGGCCGAGGGGAAGACGACGGAGAAGGACGTCGCCGAGGCGCGCCGCGTGACCAAGTCCTACCTGCCCGACGTCCCGGGCGTGAAGCTCGAGATCATGGATGCCGGCCCCATGTGGCGACAGGACCGGGGCAAGCGGGTCGCGTTCCAGCTCGTCGGTGAGGACTCCGAAGTGCTCGCGGTGCTCGCGGAAGAGGCCAAGGCGCTGCTCGGAGAGATTCCGGGGCTGGTCGACCCGTTCTCGAGCCTGGAGGAAGGCGGACAGGAGATGGTCGTCTCCTACGACCGGGATCTCACCGCCCGTTACGGCGTCGATCCCCGCCAGCCGGCCGAAGTGATCCAGCTCACCTATCGCGGCCAGAACCTCCCCCGCTTCCGGACCGCGGACGGCGAACGACCGATGCGCCTCCTCCTCGGCGAGAAGGACGTCAGCTCGATGAGCGAACTGCGGAACCTCCCGTTGTACAACCGCCAGGGAGAGCGCGTGCCGCTCGCGTCCCTGGCCGACTTCCGCATCCTCCCGGGCGCGGAGCGGATCCAGCGGGACGACCGACAGACGAGCGTCTGGGTCGGCGCAAAGTACGAAGACGGGAAGCGCGAGGACTATCTCCCCCTCGTCCACTCCGCTCTCGCGACCATGGACTTCCCCTACGGCTACGACTTCAGCTTCCAGCGCACGGAGAGCCGGCGGGAACAGCAGTCCCGGGAGTTCCTGGTCAACCTGGGGCTCGCCCTCCTCCTAATCTTCGCGGTAATGGCCGGCCTCTTCGAGTCCGCGCGTCAGGCGACGGCGCTCATGGTGGCCCTGCCGTTCGCGATCTCGGGCGCGCTCTGGACCCTCTGGCTCACGAAGACGGACTTCGACCAGCCCGCCGCGGTCGGAGTCCTCCTGCTCATCGGGATCGTGGTCAACAACGGCATCGTGATGCTGGAACACGTGAACATGTACCGGCGTCGTGGGATGAGGCGGAACCGCGCCCTCCTCGTCGGTGGATCCGAGCGGATCCGTCCGATCCTCATGACGGCCCTCACGACCTTGATCGGACTCGTGCCGATCTGGGTGGAGAAGCCGGCGCTCGCCGGGGTCTATTACTACTCGATGGCGCTCGTGATCATGGGAGGGCTCGCGGTGTCGACCGTCCTGACGTCGGTGCTGCTCCCCACCACGGCGGTCATCATCGAGGACACACCGGGGTGGATCAGGAACCGTTTTCGCCGAAAGCCGAAGCTCGAAAGGGTGGTGGAGGTGGTGGACGTGCTGGGTAGCTGACCGATGGCACGCGGCGGACGCGCAGACTCGGGCGGAGGGGTCCGAGGCGACAGAGGCGTTCGAGACGCTCGAACGGAAGGCTGAGGGAGTGCGGCTCTCCCTCCGAGACTACCGGCTGGCGGTCAGAGCATCGCGGCCCTTCCATCCTGGGCCAGCTCCTGTTCCTTCATCTTCTTGAGGTACTCGTCGATCACCCTCTTCTCGAGAACGTTCCGGAACCCGGTAGCCACCGGATGACAGACGTCCCGGTACTTCCCATCGGCTTCCTTCCGGGAGGGCATGGCGAGGAAGAGCCGATCCGGCCCCTCGATCACCTTGATCCCCCTCACGACGAACACTCCTCCAAACGTCACGGAGCAGAGTGCCCGGAGGCGCCCCTGCCTCTTCGGAGAAACACGAACTTCGGTGATCACGACTCCGATTTCCGGCGCCCTGTTGTCTGCCACGTTGTTCTCCTCTCGCCAGACATGCATCGCCTGCAACACGACGGCCTCCAAATCGCTTGCGGCCCGTAAATGGAGACATCCGGACCGCTGCGGCGGGCAGCCCGGAGAATCGAAACGACCCTGGGGGGAGCGGGTGCTGTCGGCGGAGAACGAGATCGTCCAAAGGGTGAGGGGCGGCTCCGCCGTGAGACTTGCGTCTCCCCCTTAATAAAGCGTGTTTCGCGATGAAAAGACGCTCAAAAATGTTGGAATCGACGTCTTTTTTTGACGAGCCAACGTATACATTCGACTCAATCGAGACCATTCACACTTCGGAGGCCAAAATCTGTGCACTCGGCGCGAAAACCGAGGGGATTCCCTCAACTCCCCATGTTTGCGACCGAGCGGACCAGTGGCCAGGCTGGCACCATGAACACTCCGTCTGCTGATCCCCCATCGTCATTGCCGCCGTCCTCCCGGTGTAGACGGCTCAATCCGGGCGTAGATACCAAACCGGGCCTCTACGTCGCCTACTGGATGGTCCGCTCGAGACGAACGTTTTGGAATCCGGCCCTGGAACGTGCCGCGGCGTGGGCCCGTGTACTAGGCCAGTCCCTCCTCGTCTGTGAACCACTCCGGATAACGGCAGACCACGGGTCGCGGCGGAGCCATCGATTCGTGCTCGATGGGATGGTGTCCAACGCGCGGCGTTTGACATATGCGGGAGTGCTGTATCACCCCTATGTCGACCCTGGTTTGTCCAACCACTTGGATGGCCAAAGCATCGCTGGGGTGGGAGACGCCCTCGGGTCGGCCTCACCGAGTGCGCCCGTGCCTACCACCTCGAACGACCACGAACTCCTGGTGGCAGTCGCCCGGCGGGCCTCGGTGTGGGTGACCGACTTCCTTCCCGCGAGCGACACCGGAGACCTGTCACACCTCACCCAAGGTGCCGGGCTCGCAGTTCCCGCCGAGGCCGTCGATGGAGAGCGCCTGGATCCGGCGCCACCCCCGAACGTGAACACAAACGTTTCAGAGAGAGACCTGGCGAATCAAGCTGGTGCACGCATCCGTGGAAGTCTCGTCGAGCTCCTCCGGGCCTTTCCGAACCGCAATCCACTCGCCAAGTTCTACGAGACCCACCTCCAGGCGGTGCTCCCCCACATCACGAACCGATGGCCGGCCGCCGACGGCATGCTCCTCTCGGGTGACCCTGCCGCACTGGCGACGCTCCCGCTCGGAATGCCGGAACCGTTCGCGGCCGCCCGCGGCGGATCCGACGCCGCGTTCGAGCACTGGAGACGCATCATCGAACGGCTGAGCGGAGCGGACAGCACGGGGACTCCGAGGGCGGATGAGCCGTCCGACGGCTTCGATCCCGCCGAGATCCCCTCCGAGTCGCCGTTCGGATCGTCGGCGCTGCCGGAGCTGCTCCGGACGGCCCCTGACGCGCCGTCCGCACTCGAGCTACTCGGATATCACCTCGCGGCGGGGCACCTCTCCGGGTATCAGGTCCTGGTCGAAGCTCTCCGGCACACCGGATGGACGCCGGAGAGGCTTCGTCCCGAGGCCGGACCGGGGCTGGAGTGGTGGGGCCTCCCCACCGAAATCGCGCGGCTCGCGCAGGCTTTCGTCGTCGAACGCGAGGAAGCTCTGGATCACGAGCGGCGCCGCGCGGAGGCGGCGCTCGAAGCTAACTCGTGAATTCCCAGCCGCGAGAGCGGTAGAGTTCATTCGGGCCCGGATCGGGCTCCGGAGTACGCGCATGGACCTCAAGATCTCTGGAGACTTTGGAATGATCGAGATCCCGCTTTGGCTCGCCGCTGGAATCCTGGGAGCGTGGATCGCCACGACAAAAGGTCGCTCGGGCTGCGGATGGTTCCTGGCCTGCGCGCTCCTCGGACCGCTCGGACTCGTGATCGCGGCCGTCATTCCAAAGAAGCGCTGACCAGACTTCGCAGGGCTCGGGGACGGCGGCGTCCCCGAATGTCCCTCAGCTCCCGACCACCTCCACGTCCTCCAGCCTCAGGTAGCGCGGAACCTCACCGTCACCGATGAACTCCAGCTCCCGCGAGAAGAACGCGTGCTCCAGGTTCGCGAACACGTTGCCCGTAACCGCTCCCCCCTTGATCGGGCGTCGCCGGCCTCCTCGGTGCAGGTAGCCGAGCCGCATCTCGCTCGCGAAGTCGCCGGTCGCGAAGCTCGGCGTGAACCACGAAAACCGGACGACCTCGAGAACCTCCTCCCCTCGCAGGAAGTCGTCGGCGCTCCGGCGTCCCGGCGCGATGACAAGATTGCTCCAGTCCCCGGTCGGTTCGATCCCGAGATAGTGCGCGTAGCGGGAATCCGCCACGAACCGCTTCACGGTTCCGCCCTCGATGAGGCGCGCGGAGAAGGCAGGCACGCCCTCGGCATCGCACGGCGCGGTCGCCGCGCCGAACGGAAGGGTGCGGTCACTGGAGAGATCGAGCCTGTCCCCACGCGGCGCCTCCGCCGTGAGAGAACTGCCGATCTCGAACGGGCTCATCTTCCGGTAGACGGTGTCGCCCGTGATCCGCTGGACGACCGGACGGAAGAACGCATTCGCCACGTCGGCCCGGAGAACCACGGGCCCCTTCCAGGTGGACATCGTCTCCGCGTCGCCGGCGTCCTGGGATTCCTCAGCCAGCCCGGTCACCCAGCGTGGGAGGTCCAGGCCATCCACCGTCCGCCGGTAGCGAAGCCCCTGCACTTCGGCTTCACGCCCACCGCGTCCGGTGCCGAGGAGGACGATCTCCGCCGTGGACCGCGTCCCGGAGAGGTCCGCGAGCACACCCGTGGACGTCTCCATCCGGCTCACGTCGTGGTGGACGAAGAACTCGGCGGAGGCATTCTTCACTCTACCCTGGGACGCGAGCGTTTCCGAGAGCTGCGAGCGCAGCCTCTCCAGGGCGCGACGCGGATGATCCACGATCTCACGGTCCGACGTCTCGACGACCGGAAGCGCGTGGGGCGCGGGGAGGGAGTAGTCGGGAACGGAAGACTTCTTCGCAGCCGCGAGCGTCTGCGCCATCAGCTCTTCCAGCCGGCCCTCATCGCCTGGGCCTAGCGAGAACGACGCCCGGCCGAGCTCGCTTCCGTTTCTGGTGTGGACGTCCACTTCGATCGCGTGGCCGAGGGAGGATCTCTCCGACTCGACGTCTTCCCGGATCAGGTAGAGCTGCCGGCTCCGGGTCGAGGTGAGCGTCGCCGTCCACGCGGACACCTCGCGGTTTCGCTGGAGTGCGTCCTTCACCATCTGGAAGGTCGCTTCCATCGGCTGATCGGACGAGGTGGCGGTCCCATCGGGGCGTCCCCAATGATGATTCTGCATCGGTTCCTCCCTCATCCGAGCTGCGCGGTGAAGCGCAGGTGCGGGCCGCCGGTGGAAACGGGGACGAACTCCTTGTGGCCCTTGCCACAGGTCCCCGGGACGAGACGGAAGTCGTTCCCGACGTGCGTGATGGACGCGAGGATGTCGGGAACGTAGCCGGTGACTCCGATCGGGCTGAAGACGCGGCCGGTGCGGACGCCGTGCTTGATCTCGTAGCCACGATTGCAGGTGAGCTGGATCCCCCAGCCGTGCGGGTCTTCGATGCCGGACTGGAAGCCGTCGAGGTAGATGCCGTCTTCGAGAGAACCGACGAGTTCGTCCACCGGCGAGGTACCGCGCCCGAAGTACGTGTTCGACATGCGCGCGTACGCCTTGTTCGCGAAGCTCTCCCGTCTTCCGTTCGCGGTCCGCTCCGCGTCTCCGGAGAACGACGAGAAGAGGTCCGTGATCGGCCGGCGGAACACTCCCCCTTCGACGATCGCCGTGGGAGTCGCCTCCCAACCTTCGTCGTCGTAGTAGTACGTTCCGTTGCCGTCCGCCTGGGTCGGGTCGTCCCAGATGCTGACGATCTCGGGAGCGACGCTCTTGCCGAGGAAGTGCGCGGCCTTGGCGCGGCCCTTGATGAACTGGTCGTATTCGACACCGTGCCCGAACGACTCGTGGGCCAGGAGCCCCGTGATCGCGGGGGACGTCACGACTTCGTACTGGCCGGGCGGGATCCGCTCGGAGCGGAGCAGATCGTCGACGATCGTGGCGAGTTCGCGGATCGCACCGTCGTCGAAGCTCGTGTGCTCGAAGCCGCCGATCCGGCGCCTCGCCATGAAAGCGGGCGCGGGCTTGCCGTTCTCCATCGCGAACGCGAAGGCGCGGACGCCGATGGTGTGAAGCGTCTGGTGGATCGACCGCGTGCGGTTGACGAAGAGCGTACGGCGCCAGCGGTGTTGGGCCCCCGTGCTCGCGTTCACGATGCGCGCATCACTCGCGTGGACCCGCTCCAGGATGTCCTCCGCGACGTCGAGCCATCCCGTCGTGGGGATGCTGTCCGGGTCGATCTGGGCGGGACTCACGAAACGCCGACGGACCGGGCTGCCAGGGTCGGGTCCACCCGTTCGCGAGGAGGGCTTCGTCAGGTCTCTCTCGAGTTCGCGCACGATCGACCGGAGGGAGTCCGCATCCATCCGATCCGTCGCCGCCTCCCGGAAGCGCACGCCATCGTAGGCCTGGAAGACAACTCCGCGCGTCTCGGCGTCGAAGTCGAGCGACCGTTCGTTGCGCTCGGTCCGGGCGTCGAGCCCTCCGCGATGCTCCGCGAACGCGGACGCATAGAGCGCTTTCCGTTCGAGCTGCCGGACGAGTTCTGCGAGTACCGCTTCGAGTTCGGGGCCATCGAGACCGAGAGCAGGCGGGCCGTTTGGCCGAAGTCCCGTGGCGACGAGGGGGGCGTTGGCCCTGGGGGCCGAGCAAGGAAGGAGGCCGTCGACTCCGGCCCCCAGAACGAGCGCGCCTGTCAGCTGGCCGGTCCTCTGGAGGAATCGGCGGCGCGACCATCGAGTAGAGGTCATGCATGTTCTCCGTGCATTCGGCGCTCGGACGCGGCGAGCGCCCACGCGGTGAATTGCCTGCCTCTCCCGGCGGGGAGTATAGCAGCTTCGCGCCGGAGCGCGAGACCCAGAGGCGCGCGGAGCGCCCCGGCCTCCTGCCGAAGGGCGAAACCGAGAGGCACGAGGAGCACGACGGCCTCATGCCGCTCACGCCAGGCCCGGCGCGACTGGCCCGCCGGACAGGCCGGCTACTTCGCGAGGAATGCGAGCAGGGCGTCGCGATACGCCTCGAACGCCTCGAACTGCGGCACGTGGCCGACGCCTTCGAGTTCGACGATCTCGGCCCCCGGGATCGCCTTGGCTGCCTTGCGCCCGAGCTGGGGATAGCGGCCGAGGGTGTTCGCGACCTCGGGCGTCACGGCATCCTTCCCGAGCGCCGTCCGGTCCCGCTGCCCGATGATGAGGAGCGTGGGCACGTCGACGTCCGGAAACTCGTAGAGCACGGGCTGCGTGAAGATCATGTCGTAGGTGAGGGCCGACACCCAGGCGATGAGATCGGCGTCGGGCCCCGAGGCCCAGCCCGCCTGGATCTCGACGAGCGGATCGTACTCGGGCTTCCACTTCCCATCGAAGTAGCTCGTCTCCATGTACTTCTTCACGCCTTCGCGCGTCTTGCCCAGCTCGCGACGATGCCACTCGTCGATGGACCGGTAGGGAACCTTCCGCTTCCAGTCCTCGAGCCCGATCGGATTGACGAGGATGAGCTTCTCGGTGAACTCGGGATGGTCGAGCGCGAAACGGGTCGCGAGCATTCCACCCATCGAGTGTCCCACGACGGTCGCCTTCTCCACTTCGAGCTGCTTCAGAAGGTGCGCGGTGTTGTCGGCGAAGGCCTGGAACGAGTACTGGTAGCTCCTCGATTTGGTCGACTTGCCGAAGCCGACCTGATCGGGAACGATGACGCGGTATCCCGCCTTGGTCAGCGCGTCGATCGTCGATCCCCAGTAGGCGCCCGAGAAGTTCTTCCCGTGGAGGAGGAGGACGGACCGTCCGTTCGGCTGCGCCGGAGCGACGTCCATGTACGCCATCTCGAGCGTCTCGCCCTGGGAGTCGAACCGGAGCGTCTTCGTCGGATAGGGATAGGTGTACTGGGAGAGTCGCGCGTCGAGGCCCGCATTCGAGGCGGCCCACGGCGCGGAGACCCCGAGGGAGATCATCGCCAGCACCGCGCAGACGACTCCGAGGGCGGATCTTTCGGCAACAGGAAGACAAAGTGAGAATCGATGCAGGGATTCGATGCGAATCATGGGTACCCGGCTCCTATGGATGAAGGACATCCTATCGATGAACGGGGAACTTCCTGGTTACTGAGTCATCGCAACGGGAGTCGCTGTCACCGGCGTCTCGAAAGCGGGGAGTGGGCCCATGTGGGGCGCACTTCCCCCTATCCGAAGTAGTCCGGGTACCGCTCGCTCTGGAGCAGCGGCCGATTCCTTTCGGTGAGGATCTCGCAACCCGTATCGGTGACGACGATGGTGTGTTCGAACTGCGCGGAGAGCGACCGATCCGTGGTCACGGCCGTCCAACCGTCGTCGAGGATCTGCACGTCGGGCTTCCCGAGATTGATCATCGGCTCGATCGTGAAGACCATCCCGGTCTTGAGCTTGGGCCCGTTCCCGCGCTTTCCGACATGGCTCACCATCGGCTCCATGTGGAACTTGCGCCCGATCCCGTGCCCGACGAAGTCCCGCACGACGCTGCAGCCGTGGCCTTCCACGAACTCCTGGATCGCCGCGCCGATGTCCCCGAGCCTGGCCCCGTCGCGGACCTCGGCCATCCCGAGTTCGAGCGAGCGCCGGCAGACCTCCACGACGTGCTTGGCCTCGTCGTTCGGCTCACCGATGTAGAACGTCGCGCTCGTATCCCCGTAGTAGCCGTCGAAGATGTGGGTGATGTCGACGTTGATGATGTCCCCGGGCTCGAGAACACGCGCACCGGGAATGCCGTGGCACACCACTTCGTTGATCGAAGTGCAGGTGCTCTTGGGGAAGCCGCGGTAGTTGAGCGGAGCCGGCACCGCATTCTTCGCCAGGGTGTCTTCGTGCACGAAGGCGTTGATCTCTTCCGTCGTGATCCCGGGACGGAGGATCCCGTCGACCTTGCAGAGAGTGTCGGCCGCCAGACGGCAAACGACACGCATCGCCTCGAGGTCGGCGGAGGACTTGAGCTCGATCTTTCTGTTCCGGACTCGCATAAGGCAGGTATTGTGGCCCGAGCCTCGACCTCCGTCGAGGTTTTTTGTCCCTGCGTTCCACCATCCCCCAGGTTTCGGCTGCTTGGCGGGCCGACCGACGAAAGGGAGGCGCCGATGCCGAGCCCCGAGAGCAACCATGCATCCGCATTCCTCGCTCCAGACCGTTGGGAGACATCGGAGTTCGTACTCCGCTCGTTCCGGCCCGGGGACGGTGTCCCACTCGCCGCGGCGCTCAACGCGTCCTACGACCACCTCAAGCGGTTCATGTACTGGGCCGTTCCCGAGGAGGACCCGGCCGCAGTGGAGAAGCGGGTCCGTCAGTTCCACGCCCGCTATCTGCTCCACGAGGACTTCATCATCGGGATCTTCTCGAAGGACGAGTCCGAGGTACTGGGTGGCACCGGTTTCCATCTCCGGGAAGGGCCTCTCGAGCAGAAGCGGTGCGAAGCCGGGATGTGGATCCGGGCCGATCGCGCGGGTTCCGGATTCGGAAAGCGGGTACTGGCGGCGCTGCTCGAGTGGGCGTGGGCCGATTGGCACTGGGAGCGGATCTCCTGGCACTGCAGCACCCAGAACGTCGCGAGCCAGAAGGTGGCGGAGAGCGCGGCCATGACCCGGGAAGGGACGCTGAGAGCGGCGTTGACCGTGAAGGGCGAAGAGCCTCACGATCTCTACGTCTACTCCGTCCTACGAAAGGAACGCACCTGATGCTCCGCACCGGACCTGATGCCCGGCAGCCTCGCCGCGCCGGCAGTCGTCGTCTCTCGCTTGGATTGGGTGGACTCGCCCTCGCCGGGATCGCTCTCGGAGCCTGGTCCCTCCATCGGATCGGCGGCGAGCGGCCGCCGGCGCCGCCCACGGCGCGCGGGATGGCGGGGATCCCGGCGGAACTAAAGACGCAGCCCCCGCTCGTCGGCCCCGTCTTCTCGACGGAGGGAGTCCGGATCGAACCCGGCACACGCGACGAGCTCGGCTACCGGCTCCCCCTCGACGTGATCTGGCGGGACGGTGTCCGGAACGATGATGCGGATGCGGAGACGACGCCGAAGACGGACGAGACAACGGCACCACGGGCGGATGAGGTGCCGACGCGGCGCTCGGACGAGACGGCACAACGTGGAGACGGCGGAGGCGAGCCCTCTCTCGGATCGCCGTTCGCCGAGGAGCGGCTCGGGCCGGACGACGGACACACGCAGAACGAGACCAGCATCGATGCGGACGGAAGCACTCTGATCGCCGGGTGGAATCAGTACACGGCCTCCTCCCTCGTCATGGGCGTCGGACGTTCGACCGACGGCGGCGCCAGCTGGGCATCGACCGCGCTCTCCGGTCACACCGTGATGAGCGACCCGGCCGTCAAGTCCGCCGGTGGCGGCGTCTGGTTCTACGGCTATCTCGCGAGCGGCGGCCCCGGCGGGAGCGACGTCGACATCTACGTGCGGCGCTCGACCGACGACGGCGCGACCTGGTCGAGCCCGGTCGACGCGAGCGGCAACAGCACCTTCGACGACAAGCCGTACATCGCGGTCCGGGGAAGCGAAGTCCTCGTCGGTTGGGCCGACTTCGGATTCTCGCCGGCCAAGATCCGCACCGCGCGCTCGCTCGACGGAGGACTCACGTTCGGCGCGAACACGATCCTCTCGAACAACTCGACGGCCGGAAACGGCGCCTGCCCCGTGATCGCGCCGAACGGTGACTACTTCGTCTTCTGGCGGGACAGCTTCCAGGACAGCCTCTGGGTGTCGCGCTCGACGAACCTGGGCGCGAGCTGGAGCCCGGACCGGGGCATCGTCGAGATGAACCCGCTCCCGTCGACGTTCCCCGGCGGATTCCGGATCGTCAACCTCCCCTCGGCCGCGGCGAACCCGATCACCGGTGATCTCCTCGTCGTCTGGAACGACCAATTCTTCGGGAACCCCGACATCCTCGCCGTGCGTTCGACCGACGGCGGCGTGACCTGGTCGTCACCCGTGCGCGTCAACGACGACGCGGGCACGGGCGCGCAGTGGTTCCCCTGGGTCACGTTCGATCCGAACGGCGTCGCCCACGTCGTCTGGTACGACCGGCGGAACGACCCGAGCGACATCGACGTCTACTACGCGAAGTCTCTCGACGGCGGCGCGACGTTCGAAGCGAATGTCCGTGTGACGGGATCCGGCTTCCCGGTCGTGCTCCCCCACGACACGACGCTCGACTTCATCGGCGACTACAACGGCATCGCGGCCACGGCGACCACCGCGTACCCGTTCTATCAGGACTCCCGACGGGGTGAGCAGGACGTCTGGGTCGCGCAGGTCCCGAACGACGTCAGCTCCGTACCGGGTGAGGGCCCGTTCCCGGAGAACCCGGGCGACGCGATCACGGCGCGTTTCCGAATGAGCGCGCAGCCGAATCCGTCGCGTGAGGACGTGACGATCCTGGTCTCACTCGCGGATGGAAACTCACTCGAGGGAGGGACGTCACTCACGGAGGCGACGTCTTCCGATGGGCCGAGCTCCGTCGCGGGCAGGAGTTCGCTCATGGACGGGAGTTCGTCCGCCGACGGGTCGACGAGCGTCCGCGGGGTCGCGATCTTCGATGCCTCGGGTCGCCAGGTGAAATCGATCGCCACGAGATCGACCGACGGCGGCTTCCAGGCCACCTGGGACGGCACGGACGACGCGGGACGCAAGGCACCCGCCGGCAACTACTTCGCACGTCCGATGGGGACTCCCGACGGGCAGAGCACTCCGCTCCGCCTCGTTCGCCTGCCCTGACCCCGGCGGGTGGCCGGATGGAGCCCCGCGGGGCCTCATCCGGACCGCCCGGCCCCTCCTGTGCGCTTTCGGGCGAGAGGCGTGTTCTCCCGGCAGAGTCGCCGGAACACGCCCCGGCCGGAATCCAAGCCCACACAGGAGGTCTCCATGTCCCCCGCCTCGAAGCACCGGATCGTGTCGCGGTCCGCGGATGTCGCCCACCGCGACGGAATCGTGGACCGCGACGGTCTCGCAGCCCGCGACGGTCTGTTCGGTCTCCGCGGTGTCGCGACTGTCGCCGCCATCGTCGCATCGACTCTGACGTTTCTCGCGCCACACACCGCGAGCGCCACCCTCACCGGTTCCTTCGCCGACGAAGGGAACCAGGCCGGCGCGGAGTACGGATTCTCCGTCGCGACCGCCGGTGACCTCAACGGCGACGGCTACAGCGATGTCGTCGTCGGCGCGACCGGCTTCGACGCCACCTTCGTCGACGAGGGACGCGTGTCCGTCTACTACGGCGGCCCTTCCGGCATGTCCGCGCCGTCCACGATCGACAGCGGACTCCCCGGCATCCGTTTCGGCTTCTCGGTGAGCGCGGCGGGCGACGTCAACGGCGACGGGATCGGCGACCTCATCATCGGAACGCCGTACTACGACATCGGCGACACGTACCGTGGCGCGGCCTTCCTCTACTTCGGAGGCGCCGCGGGCGTGTCGGGAACGGCGGACCAGATGCTCACCCTTCCCGCCCAGGGCGGTGTCGGCACCGGGTACGGCGTGTCCGTGGCCAGCGCGGGGGACGTCAACGGGGACGGCTACGACGACGTGATCGTGGGCGCGAGCCTCGAGTTCGTGCCGATGAGCCGGAACGGCGCGGCCTACCTCTACTACGGCGGCCCGAGCGGCGTGAGTGCGAACCCGGACTGGACGCAGCTCGATCCGTGGGCGGACGGCAACTTCGGCACGTCGGTCGCGGGGCTCGGCGACGTCAACGGGGACGGCTACGACGACGTCGCCGTCGGCGCCGAGAACCACGGCTTCGTCTTCGTCTATCACGGGAGCGCTTCCGGCCCCGCGAATACGGCGAGCACGACGGTCTCGAACGGACTGGACGGCTTCGGCCGCTGCGTCGCCCCCGCGGGCGACGTCAACGGCGACGGTTACGCCGACCTGCTCGTCGGATCGCCCTTCCAGAACGGCGGCGAGGGACGCGCCTTCCTCTACCGTGGATCGGCGAGTGGCGTCTCGACGACCGCGGACTGGAGCGACGATCCACTCGGCCTCTTCGCGCAGTACGGATACTGCGTCGCCACCGCGGGTGACGTGAACGGCGACGGCTACTCGGACTTCCTCGTCGGCGCCCGTTGGGTGTCGGCGCCGGACGACCGCGAAGGCCGCGCCTACCTCTACCTCGGCGGACAGTTCGGGCCGAACGCAGACCCGGACTGGGTCGCGGAAGGCGAACTCCCGCTCGCGGAGCTCGGCTACTCGCTCGGCTCGGCCGGTGACGTCGACGGCGACGGCTACGGAGACGTGATCGTCGGCGGTCCATTCGCGAGCGACCCCGAGAACGGCGAAGGACGGGTCGCGATCTGGACGGGCGGGATCGATCGTCCCTACGCGATCTCCTGGGTCGGCGAGAAGGATCAGGAGTTCGCGTACTACGGATCGGCCGTCGCACTCGGTGACTTCGACGGCGACGGGTTCGACGACCTCGTCACCGCGACTCCGTTCTGGGATGCAGGCTCCGCGGTCGACGCAGGCGGCGTCTGGGTCTACTACGGCCCCGAGACGGGCGTGTTCACCGCGGAGGACTGGAGTGCCTTCGGGACGATGAGCGGGCAGCGGTTCGGCATCGCGGTGGCCGCACTCGACGCGAACCACGACGGATACGACGACCTCGTCGTCGGTGCGCCGGGCACGGAGTCGGAGACGGGACGCGTCCACATCTACGACGGCAGCGCGGCCGGCCTTCCCGCCTCTCCTTCCCGCGTCCTCGGGGGAGAAGGCGAGGGAGAAGAGTTCGGCTTCGATGTCGCGAACGCAGGCGACGTGAACGCGGACGGCTTCGCCGACCTCCTCATCGGGGCGCCCCTCGCCCGGGACACCTTCGTCGGACAGGGACGCACGAACCTCCACCTGGGAAGCGCGGACGGAACCTTGTCCGCTCCCGTCTGGCGCACGTACGGAACGGGAGAAGACGCGAACTGCGGATACTCCGTCTCGGGCGCGGGCGACATCGACGCCGACGGCTACGCGGACGTCATCATCGGCTCCCCCGGCTATGACGGAGGGACGGGGCAGGTGCACGTCTTCACCGGTTCGTCGAACGGTGACATGACCGAAGTGTGGTCTCAGTTCGGCGAGCAGAGCGGGATGCGGTTCGGACACGACGTCAGCTTCGGTGGCGACGTCGATGGCGACGGGTACAGCGACGTCATGATCGGAGCCCCGCTCTTCGACGGCACTGCCGTGGACGGCGGCTCCGCACGCATCTACCGCAGCACCGGCACGACGATCGAGACGACCGCTCTCGCTGCGATCAACTCAGGTGGCGTCGGAGCGCAGGCGGGCGCGTGCATCCTCGGCGCCGACATCAACCACGATGGTCTCTCGGACCTCGTTTTCGGCCGGCCCTACATGACGAACGGTACCCTGGAGGAAGGACAGATCATCGTCTGGCACGCGCCGTTCACCGGCGGCGTGATCGGATGGGACGGAGGTTCCCCGCTCGCGTGGTTCGGAAGCGCGGTCGCGTGCGGCGACGTCGACGCGGACGGCACGGTCGATCTCCTCATCGGGGCGCCCGGCGCCGAGCACCCGAACGTGCACGAAGGCTTCTCGCTCCTCCTGCTCAACAACATCGACCGCGCCTACGAGCTCAACGCGGCCCGTCTCCCGCAGCAGATGCAGACGGACGGAATGACGCGGATCGCGCCGACGCTCCGGGCCGATGCGGCCGAGGTCGTGACCCAAGGTCTGGCACGTTCCGCGGCGGGGAGGGATGAAGTCCGGCTCGAAGTGGAAGTGAAGCGGTTCGGCGAAGAGTTCGACGGCGTCGGAACACTCCTCAGTCCGTGGGTCGACACGGGAACACCCGGTGCACTCGGATCCGCGCTCGAGCAGGAGCTCGCCTTCACGCTCGAAGCCGGAGAGCGGTACCGCTGGCGGATGCGGACGCTCTCGAACCATCCGTCCCAGCCGCGGTCTCCCTGGATCACGCTCCGGGCGAATGCGCTCACCGAGTTCGACTTCCGCACCGGCGGCGACACCTCCGGCCTGGAAGACGGATGGATGGACCCGGTGAGCGGTCCGGGAGGCCTCGCTCCCGACGAGACAGGCATCGCCCTCCGCGCGGAGCCGACGGTGTTCGTCACGTCGACGACGATCCGCTTCGCGCTCGCCACGGAAGGAGACGTACGGCTGGCACTCTTCGACGCGGCCGGACGCCGGGTCGCGGACCTGCTCGACGATCACCTCACCGCGGGCGAGCATCGGGTCGAGTGGGACGGCTCGCTCGGAACCCACGGCGCGTCCGCGCCGGCGGGCACGTACTTCGCCACGATCGAAGTGAACGGCGAGCGTCGGTCGAGCCGGATCGTCCGACTGAAGTAGCCACTCCACCACACCACCTCCACGCCCGGGGGCCTTCGGTCTGCCGTTCGGTTTGACCGGGGGCCCCGTCTCTCGGTAGCTTCCCCACGTCACCCATCACTCGATGCGATCCACGGCCGCGTCTCGGTCGGCGGCCGCCATGCCGCAGATTGAGGGCGCCACTCGCGGCGTGCCTCACCAACTCGACGCGTACTGCGATGGAGCTGCCTTGACCTACAACACCGTCACGACCCCGGCCGCTGGTCGCTCGTGCTTCGCCGGCGCGATGTTTGCTCTGCTCCTTCCCGCAGCGGCCGCGATGTCCGGCGCGGCCGCACATGCCGCCGTTCCCGCCACGGTCTCGGTTCCGCCCTCCACGTTCGTCATGGGCGACAGCTCCGCGATCTGCGGCACCGGGATTCGCGACGTCACGTTGACGCGTGGTTTCGAGATCGGGATCCGCGAGATCACGAATGCCGACTATGTGGAACTCCTGCAATGGGCCTACGACGAGAACCTCGTCGCCGTCGAGAACGGGAGCGTGGTCGACCTGCTCGGAACGGGCACTCTGCTAGTCGACGTGAGTTCGTCCCTGACGGAACTCCGGTTCGACCCCCAGACAGAACTGTTCGAGATCAGAGAGAGCCAGGCGGCTATCAACGGCGCGTACCCCGAGGGCTACGACCCCACCGTGCACCCGGCGAAGCGGGTGTCCTGGAACGGTGCCGCGGCCTACTGCGACTGGCTGAACCTCCAGGCGGGACTCCCCCTCTCCTACGACCACTCGACCTGGACCTGCAACGACGGCGATCCGTACGGAGCCCTCGGATACCGTCTCCCGACCGACGCGGAGTGGGAGTGTGCGGCGCGGTCCGGAGACCAGCGAAGCTATCCATGGGGTGAGGACCTTCCGACCTGTGACCTCGCGAACTTCAGCGCCGGTACCGGCGAGTGCGGCCTCTGGACCGCGCCCGTCGGGACGCGACCCGAAGGCGCGAACGGCTACGGAATGCTCGACGTCGGAGGAAACGCCGCCGAGTGGTGCAACGACTTCCACCAGTGCGACCTTCCCGGCGGTACCTACGTCGATCCCGTCGGACCTTCCTCCGGTGCGAAGAAGGTGCTTCGTGGGGGAGGGTTCTTCTATGCCGGTCTCTACACGCGTTGCGCGAACCGGGACGCGGATCCTCCCGGATTCCCGTATCAGGCGGCCGGGTTCCGGGTCGCGAGAACGACCCTTTCCAGCGCAGATGTAGCCGAGGACTCGCAGCTCCCCGCCGAGCCTTCGGTCGACGGGCCGGAACGCTCGGCACGAGACGTCGTACTCGCGCCTCTCGCGACCGTCGTCTCCCGTACGCTCACTCTCGAAGCGCGACGCGACCTCAACGGCCGGCTCGACATCGTGGACGTCGCCGGTCGTCAGATCCGGAGCGTGCCGGTTTCGCTCGGGATCCGCGAGACGATGGCGGTCGACACGCGGGAGTTCCGGGCGGGGTCGTACTTCCTCGTGCTGCGCGAAGGCGGTGGAAGCCGATCCTCGTCGGATACGCCGGCGCCGCGGCCACGAGGCGACCTGGTCGTCGGCCGGTTCGTAGTCGTGCACTGACGCAGGACGCACGGCCTCACTCCGGCGAGGCGAACGGGTCGCTCCGCACTGGAACTCTCGTGAACCCGACCCGCGCAGCCCTCCCCTCTCTCTTACCGATGCAGGACGGAGAGGTACTCCTGCCAGGGCCCGACGGCGTCGCGGTACTGCTTCGCCATCACCCGGCTGATCTGCGCGAGATGACCGAGATCGTGCACGACCCAGGTCGCGAGGAGCTGGCGCGCGGTAACCGTCCCCAATGCGGGATGCTCCGCCTCGAGTTCCAGCTGCTCCGGGGTGAGCGCGAGTTCCCTCAGCCGGGCCAGGTTGCTCCGGCGCGCCGTCTCGAACCGGTCCAGGCGGTCCGCCAGCGGCACACCGCGCTGCTCCGTCTTGTGACGCAGGCGATCGAACGCCCGGAAGGTGCGGTTCTCTCCCTGCTCCAGGATGATCTCGAGCCGGGGGATCCAGTCCGCCTCTTCGCCGTCGATCAGATGGCCGACGACATCACAGGCACTCCACGAGTCGCCGCCTTCGTTCGGCGTCGTCCAGGCGTCCGGAAGGCCGGCGAGAAGCGCGCGGAGAACGGAGGGTGTGCGCTCCAGAACCGCGGTTCCGTGGGTCAGGTCGAAGTCCATGAACCAATCCTCCTTCCGGCACCTGCTTGGTGTCACCGGGCGCCAGCGGTGTCTCTTGGTGTCACCGGGTGTGGCGCCGGTGTTGCTGAGTTCCGGTTGGTGTTGCGGAGTGTCACTGGGTGTCGCCGGGTGGCACCTCGTCTCGTCGGCGACTCGGAGTCGTCGCTCTACGTCCTCGGTTGATGCTACCCTTCCCGAAGGCGTCACGGGAGCAGACCCGTCGGCGCATGACCGAACCCCGAGCCGATCGATGAGGATTCCCCCTATGCACCCGAACCGCGAGCGTCTCCAGAGCCACATCCCACCGACTCCGCAGCTCCGTCGCCTGCCGGGCCAGGCGGCCCGTTCGCGCAATCCGCTCGGGGCACTCGCTCTCATGGGACTCGTGTGCCTTTCGGCGCTGCTCTTCGCTTCGACCGGATGCAAGGATGGGCCTGGGGCCGCGCGAGCCGCGACTCCCGCGGAGTGTCGCGTGGTCAAGAACGGTACGGAGATGACGAGCCCGATCTCCGGAAAGCCGATCGTGAAGCAGGCGACCACGCCCGCGGCCATCTGGGACGGAAAGCTCTTCTTCTTCTGCTGCGAGGTCGACCGGGACAAGTTCGTCTCGCAGCCGAAGACCTACGTCGACACCGTGCTCCCACCGAACGGGCGGATCCTCGAAGCGAAGTAGAGTCACACGGGAGTACCGTCGCGCGGCAGTACCGGCGCCCGGGAGCAACGCCGAGTACCGCCGCCCGGGAGTACCGTCACGCGGCACTACCACCGACCGGCGCCGTCGCGCGGCGCTACCGCTTCTTGTAGCGCGTCTCCATCTCGCGTGCGAGGCGACGCTCCGAAACGAGTTTGCCGCCCGCGTACCAGAACTCGGCGACGTTGCCTTTCGCGTTGCGTACGCGCCGGACCATCTCGCCGTGGTTCGCGAAGCCGTTGTCGAGGGCGATCCGTCCCGTGTCGCGGCCGGTCGGCTCGATCACGCCCGCGTCCATGAGCGGGTTCGGCAGTGACGGATGTCCGACGTAGACCTTGCTCCCCATCGGAATGAAGTCGGTCGCGCCCCAGAGACTCCACCACCGACCGCCCCAGCTCGCGGCACGGCGGGTCGGCGCACCGTGTTCGTGGAACGCGCGGAGAACGTGGACGGCTCCCTCCAGCCAGGCACCTGACATCCCATCCGCCGCGTTCGTGAGGATGGAGAGGGAGAGGTCCTGCGCCGGAATCACCGCCGTGTTCGTGATGAAGCCCTGGAAGCCGCCGCTGTGCCCGAACCAGTTCCAGTCCCCCATCCGCCCGGAGATCGTGCCGTATCCATAGTGGCGCTCGACACGCGAGTGCTCGGAGGTCCACTGCCTCCTCACCATCTCCCGCCGACTGGCCGGTGAGAGAATGCTCCGGCGCGCGTTCGGCGCGAGGTGGGCGAAGAAGGTGGCGAGGTCGGTGGCGGTGCTGACGAAGCCGGTCGCGGGCGCGAGCGCGTGCGTCGGATTGTCCCCCGGCACGATCCGGCGATGGCCGAGGACGACCTTCGTCGAGTGCCCGCTCGCCATCGGCACACCCTTCGGCAGCGGCGTGTCGGGATACGTCTCCCCGAGGCCGGCGGCATCGACGATCTCGCGCTGGATCCACGTTCCGTAGGACTCGCCCGTGATCGCTTCCAGCACCAGCCCCGCGAGTCCATCGCCGTGGTTCGAGTACTTGAAGCGGGAGCTGGGCGGAAGGGTCGTACCGCCTTCGAGGTCCGCGAGCAGCTCGCGTTCGGAGAGGAAGGGGCGACGGTCCGCCCACTGCCCGGAGTCGAAGCCGTCCCGAACGATTCCGGCGGAGTGAGAGAGGAGCTGACCGATCGTCGCCTCGCCCACCGACCGGTGGAGTCCGGAGAGATACTGCGACACCGGATCGTCGAGCCGCACCTTCCCCTGCTCTCTCAGCTTCAGGAATCCGGCGGACGTGAACGTCTTGGAGTGGGAAGCGACGCGGAAACGGTGACGGGTCGTGAGCGGAACGCCGCGTCCCGCGTTCGCGTGGCCATAAGCGGCCTTCCAGACCAGCTTTCCTTTGTGGACCAAGGCCGCCGAGCAGCCCGGCTGCTCGTGGAACCTCATCTGGAACTCGAGCCACTCGGGGATGTAGTCCAGAGCCGCCGTCATCCACCTAGTCGACATACATCCCTCCAGGTAGTCGTGCAAACTACGTTTGTTCTGCCCGTGATTCTACTGCGGTTCGTGACGCAATGCGACGCGCACCGTCCCGTGGCCAGCGCGGAGTCGTTCGCCGCGGCGTCCGCCTCCACCCCAACGAGGCGTATACGCTGCGCCGTTGATGGACATTAGGAACCGCCACGGTACGTATCTCGCCTCCTTCGCTACGCTTGAAACGCTGCAACTTTGGCTCCGTACCTGCAAGAGGGGATCCCCCATCCCGTTCGAAAGGAGTGGCGCTCGAAATGAAGCCCTCGACCTCTTTCCATCGGTTCCTACATCTCGGAACGGCGAGCCGGATATGTGTCTCGGCTGCGCTCATGTTCACCTTCGTCTCCTGGGCCGCACCCGATGGGGCTGCCGCGGCCGGCGGGATCGCCGGTGCGGCGGGTAGCAACAGTGTCAACGTCGTCGATCTCGATGTGAGCAACGCGACGACCCACCTGACGCTGACCTCGAGCGCACCACTCGAACTCCACTACCAGATGGAGTTGGGAGAGCTCCAGGCGATGAACGTCTCCACTCCGGAAGGAGTGTTCACGCGACTCGTCATCCCAGGGTTCCACGCTTCGCACGAAGAAGGGCTCCCGGAACTTCCGATGATGAACCGTCTCATCGAAGTGCCGTTCGGCGCGACTCCGGTCGTGAACGTGCTCTCGCGGCAGACCCGCGAGCTCGACCTCGCGGACTTCGGCCTCACGGCTCCTCTCTTCCCGGCACAGCCGAGCATGCCGAAGAACGTCGACCCGGCCGACTGGCCGTTCGTCGTCGACCTTGCGGCGTACACCGCTCCGGCGGTGGCGCGGGATCTCGTCCGTGTCGAGGACATGGGACAGATGCGGGCCGTCCACATCGGGCGTCTCGAAGTGTCCCCGGTCGAGTACCTCCCCACCGAGGGGAAGGTCATCGTGACCGAGTCGCTCGAACTCAGCATCCGGTTCGAGAATGCGGACCTGGTGGCAGGTGACGAGCTCTCGGCCCGTACGGCGAGCCCGTTCTTCGATTCGCTCTATGACCGGATCGAAGGCTACCGGAGCACACACGACGATCATCCGAACCCGGTGAACCCGATCGTAACGATGGTCGTGGTCACATATCCGGACTTCGCCGCACAGCTCCAGCCGTTCGTCGACTGGAAGACGGAGCGCGGGTTCCACGTCATCCTGGCGAGTCTGGGTGACCCGGACGTGGGCACGACGAAGGAGTCGGTGCAGGCCTACCTCCACGGTCTCTACGAGAACGCGACCCCGGAGATGCCTGCCCCGAGCTTCGTTCTCTTCGTCGGTGACATCGCGGAGATGCCGACCTGGACGCTCTCGGGCGACGCAACCGACCGCCCGTACTGCGACATGGAAGGCGACCTCTGTCCGGACGTCCTCTACGGACGCTTCTCCGCCACGAACCCGACCGAACTCCAGAACATCCTCGACAAGACCCTCATGTACGAGCAGTTCACCATGCCGGATCCGAGCTACCTCGGCGAGGTGGTGATGATCGCGGGGATGGACGGAACGTTCGGACCGACCCACGGAAACGGCCAGATCAACTACGGCACGGACACCTACTTCAACGCCGCCCATGGCATCTACAGCTACACCTACCTCTACCCGAACTCGGGCAGCCACTCCGCCGACATCGTCCAGAACGTGTCGGACGGCGTCGCGTTCATCAACTACACGGCGCACGGCAGCCAGACGTCGTGGTCGGACCCGTCGTTCTCGCAGACGCAGGTCCGCGGTCTCCAGAACGACGGCGAGTACTGCCTCGCGGTCGGCAACTGCTGCCTGACCAGCTCCTTCCAGGTGGCCGAGTGCTTCGCCGAAACCTGGCTCCGCGTTCCGAACAAGGGGGCGATCGGCTACATCGGCGGCAGCAACTCGACCTACTGGGACGAGGACTACTGGTGGGGCGTGGGCTATCGCTCGACCGTCGTTCCCAACCCGACATACGAAGACACGGGAACGGGCGCGTACGACGGCCTCTTCCACGACCACGGCGAGGAGATGGCGAAGTGGTACGTCGTGAACGACGCGCTCATCTTCGCGGGAAACCTGGCCGTGATGGAAGCGGGCTCGAACCTCATCACCTACTACTGGAACATCTACAACCTCATGGGCGACCCGAGCCTCTGCACCTATCTCGGCGTCCCGTCCGCGAACCCGGTCGTCCATCCGGAAACCGTGTTCACGACCTGGGACACGTTCCAGATCGAGGCCGCGCCGGGAAGCTACGTCGGCTTCACGCAGAACGGTGAGCTCAAGGGCGCCGGCACCGTCGACATGAGCGGGGTCCTCGACCTCGAACTCATCGCTCCGGCGACTCCGGGCCCGGGCCGTCTCGTCGTGATGGCGCAGAACCGGGAACCGTACATCACGGACCTCAACGTCATCATCCCGGCCGAGATCGTGATGGATCCGCTCATGATCGAGTGCGGCACGGAGACCGAGATCACGGTCGGCGTCTTCGAGTACGACGGCGTCACTCCGAAGCCGGGCGTCGAGGTCTGGGCGGACGGATTCCTCTACGAGTCCGGACACGCCACGACCGATGATACCGGCTACTGCACGGCTCACGGTGCTCTACGACTACGGCCCCGCGATCGACATCGTCGGCAAGGAGCCGGCCGCGACCTACGAACTCTTCCGCGATCCGCTCGAGGTGGACGCGGGCGTCCTCATCGGCGCGGGCGTGAGCCTGTCGACGGAGATCGGTCTCTCGAACCAGGCGCCTCTCCACCTCCCGGCGACGCTGCACGCGTCGACGACGCAACCGGTCTACACGCTCCACGCGCTCGTCAACGGCACGTGGATGACGAGCACCGGTGGGAACTCGCTCGAAATCACGGTCGACGAACCGGGCTCGCTGGAAGGCGTCCTCGCGGTCGTGGGCTACGACCTCGTGCGCCGCACCTTCCCCGTCGTCGAGGTGTTCGGAACCCTGGGCGGCTACGTCGACGCCGACGGGAACCCCGCGGTCGGCGCACTCGTCCGCGGCTACGACGGCGCGGACATGGTCTTCCAGACGGTGGTCGCTTCGGACGGCCACTACACGATTCCGGACGACATCGTCTGCGGCCCGTACCAGATGACGGTCGACCTCTTCGGCTATCTCGGCTACGACGAACCGATCTTCGTGGACTTCGGTGCGAATACGATCGACGTCCCGCTCATCCCGGCTCCGGCCGGCTTCGTCAGCGGCACGGTGACGGAACTCGGCTCGGGCTCGCCCCTCGCCGCGACCGTCGACGTGTTCCGGACGGACACGGGTGAGCTCTACGTCACGACCGACACGAGTCCGGTCGACGGTACGTACTTCTTCACGTCGATCCCGTACTTCGACTACATCGCGAAGGTGCGGTCCGACCGCCACATCGCGGTGACGGTGCCGATCTCGGTCGAGGAGCCGACGAACGTGTTCGACTTCGCGCTCGAGCGGACGCTCGCGAACCTCCTCATCATCGACGACACCGCCGGACTCTCCATGTACGAGGACAAGATCGACCCCGCGACCGGGCTCGTCCTCGAACCGGGGTATGCCCCGTCCGGGCCGAAGTCGAGTGCGGAGCTCCAGAACGATCTCGCGGAGATCGGCTACTACACGACGATGGAGACGATGAACGCGACCGACCCGGGCAGCTGGGGCGGATACGACCTCCTCGTCGTCGCGAGCGGCAACAACACCGAGACCCTCTCGAACTCGACGTTCCGGACCGCGCTCCGGAGCTTCGTCCTGGCTGGCGGCCGGCTCCTCATCGAAGGTGGTGAGGTCGGCTACGACTACCGGAGTGACACGAACTTCGCGCGGGACGTCCTCCACATCACGGGCTGGAACCACGACTCGAGCGGCAACATCACGATCGCGACGCCGTCGCATCCGATCGTGAGCGAGCCGAACGTCATCACCGGACCGATCACCTGTGCCTACTCCGGCTACGGCGATCAAGACGCGATGGTCACGGCGAGCGACGCCGTCCGGGTCGGCTCCTGGACGAGCTACCCGACGGACGCGAGCCTCATCGCCTACGAGCCGGTCGGGAGTGACGGGGACGGACGGATCGTCTACTACGCGTTCAACTACGCAGTGGTCGACGCGAACGTGCGCTACATGCTCCTCGAGAACTCGATCCGGTGGCTCCTCCCGCAGGATCCCGCCGGTGTGACGGAGTCCGAAGGAAAGGTGATGCTGGCCCTCCAGCCGGCGCGCCCGAACCCGATGGCGTCGTGGACCGAGATCCAGTTCATGGTGCCGACCGCTGCGCCGGTCGACCTGGCCGTGTTCGACGTCTCCGGACGTCGTGTGCGGACGCTGGTGAACGGCCAGCTCGAAGCGGGCCGCCACGAGGTGATCTGGAACGGACGGGACGATCGGGGCCTCGAAGTCTCGAGCGGCATCTACTTCTACCGGCTTTCGACCTCGGAAGGAGCGAGGATCCAGAAGGTCACCCGGATCCGCTGAGCTGACGCGTTCGGGCCTGCGTCACGGCCGCAGGCCCGCAGACGTTCCGCCTTCAAGACGGAGCGAAGCACGGAACGAAGAGAAGCTCGAGCGGTAGGGGCGCGGTCGTCAGAGGACGGCCGCGCCCCCTTGTTATCTAGGGGCTGGTTGGTTCGCTTCGTTTCTTTGTCCTACCCCCGCGTTCTGCCGCCTTCGTGCGTCCCCTCGGCCCGCCCGCGTCGTTTGGCCCCTTCCTCGAAGGTTCAAGAAGTCCTGCTTCACGGCCGATCCAATCGGCATGAGACGACTTCTCGTATCACTGGATTGGATCCGGAGGCCGGCCACCCTGCACCGTGTGCGTCGGCGCTTCCTCGCCACCCTCAACCGTGCGCTGCATCGCCCCGTTCGTCTCGCCGCCTCCCTCTCGCTCCTCTGCGCCGCGACCCTCTTCGCGGGATGCAGGAACGAACTCCAGACCGTCGTCGAGTGTTCGGACACGACGGTCGTCGTACGTTACGAGAACGGGAGACTGGCCGAGGTCCTCAACGACATGGACTACGACCTCGAGCCCGGCCAGCAGGTGAAGGTGACGGAGAACTGCAACGGCGCACTCCACGTCGTCGTCGCCTACGCAGCCAACTGACGGCGCCTGCGCGGCGAACTGAGGGGCAGGGCCGCCTCGTGCCTTCGGCCTACTCCTGTCGAGTTCCGCTCCGTGCTGAGTCGGTCTCGGCGTCTCGAGTCGACTCCAGGCTGAGGTCTTCTGCGGAGTCCTTCGCGCTGCGCTCTACTCCGCGCTGATGGCACCCGAAGCCCGCTGCTCCCGCAGCCGGTGGGGCTGTTCGTCGGATCCGTCATAGTTCTCGTCCTGCAGGTCCCGGACGATGCACTGGACGTAGGCGCGGAGGTCGAACATCTCCTGCGAACTCAGCCCCTGCCCGATGAAGGCGGCGCCGTAGACGAACGCGATGAGTGCGATCGCGGCGGGCCCGGAGAGGAGCCAGAGGAGCCCTCCCCCCAGAGTGATCTTGGCCAGTCCGTAGATCGTCCCCGCGAGCCCGAGCATGGCGATCGTACCGAAGAGCGCCATGAACCCGGTCCAGACGTTGGGTGCGGGAGAGAAGCGCCCGTGGATCACCTCCTTCCCGTCCTCGACCTTCGTGTCGATCTCGAGGAAGGGGGAGAGCATGGAGCGACGCTTCGGCGGGAGACGCAGGCAGGCGTGCCCCTTCAGCACCTGACCCTCGAACGGAGCGTCGTCCTTCGCGAGCTTCCGGCGCAGCGTCTCCAGCACCTGCTCTCCGTCCACTTCGAGGTCGAGCACGAAATCGGGACGCATGCGAGGCAGGAGCGACATCCTCTAGTCTCCTCGATAGAGCCGCACGGCGATGCCGTCTTCGGCGACTACGCAGCCGGGACCGGGCGGGCCGGTGCCTGGCTCGAACTGGACATGGGAGTGGTGCTGGGAGGGATTGTACGCGATCCGGTCAGGAATGCGCGGATCCGTTTCTCGACGGGTCCCCGGGGTCCTGCTCGCCTGCCTGTGCTCCGGCCTGCCTCCGGGCATGCCTCCGGAACGCCGCTTCCACGATCTGCCGTGTGAAGCCGACGTGGCCCTCCGGATCCCAGGTGAGACAGAGGTCCGCGCTCCCCGGGTCCGTCGGTGGGTAGAAGACGCCACAGTTCGCGTTGATCTCGAGCATGTAGGGCGTCCCCGATCGGTCGACGCGGATGTCGCACCGGCCGAAGCTCGCGCCGCCCAGCGCGACGAAGAACCGCGCCGCCTCGTCGCGGAGTCGGGCCTCGAGAATCGGATCGTCGACCGGACGTGACGACATCCGGTCGTAGTCGACCCACTTCATCTTCTCGTGCTTGAAGCTCTCGCCCGGCGGGAAGTCGTACTGGAGCGGGATGTACGTCCTGGGCCGCATCGGATCGTCCGGATTCTCCGCGACGAGGACGGTGCACTCCGTACCCTCGATGTACTCCTCGATGAGGGCCGCTCCGTGACGCGAGAGCATCTTCCGGGCCTGACGTCTGAGCCCGGCCGGGGAGCAGACTCGTGACGCGCGGGAGAGATCGACACTCGCGTAGCTGCTGTAGTGCTTGACGAAGAGAGGGAACTGCAGCGAGTCGACGGCGCGGTCCACATCGTACTCCGTGCGGGCGAAGAGGCCCTTCGGCGTCGCGATACCCTCACGGCGACACGCATCCTTCATCTGCTCCCGGGTCGGTTCGTAGAAGACGGACGTCGCGCCGGTGAAGGGAACGTTGGCGGCCTCCAGCGTCTCCACCACCTCGATCCCGGGCTTGTCCTCGTCGGCCGCGCCGTCGCAGAGGTTGAAGAAGAGGTCGTAGCCGTTCTTGGTGAGACGGGTGACGACATCGACGCAGGTGGACTTCTCGAGCGTGATCACGTCCCACTCGGCTTCCGGCAGGAAAGGGCGGGGATCACAGGGCCAATCGTCGTCCGGGAACGGATCGACATCCAGTTCTTGCGTGGTCAGGAGGGCGATCTTCACTTCGCGATCGCCTCGAAGCTGTATGGCGGTCCAAACACGGTTCCAAAGAGTAATGGGGCGCGGGTATCGCGACAAGGGCCAGTGTGGCAACGAAGTGGAGATCCGCGAGGATAACCACGTGGCCGCCAGCCGGGGCATCCGCGTCGGAGATCAGCGTGAGCATCCGCGTGGGCGACCACGTGGCCGCCAGCGTGGGCATCCGCGCCGGGCATCCATGTCGGCGCCCGCGTCCCCAGCGGCATCCGCTACTATCGATATCCACGGGTATCATGGGCCCCAGTCCGCCGACTGATGCCAGGGGTCCACTCTTCCCCATCACACCCAGAAGACATCCGCCGACCCGGAGACCGTCGACATGCGTTTGCCCGTTCTCGTCACCCTTGCGATCACCCTTTCGGCCGCCCAGGACGCGTCCGCCGCGCTCCAGTTCTCCTGGGGGAACCCGACGCCCCAGGGCAATCCGATCCGCGCGCTCGTGATGGAGGACGACCTCGTGGGAACGGCCGTGGGCGACTTCGGGACGACGCTCCGGACGACCGATGGTGGCGTGACCTGGACGGATCTCACCGATCTCGAAGCGTTCCTTCCCGACCTCGAGGACGTGATCCTCGACGGCTCGGGCGCCCTCCTCGCGGTCGGCGATGCACCGGGCATCTTCCGGAGTACGGATGGCGGCGCGACCTGGACCCCGGTCGCGAACCCGTCCACCGGAACTGTCTGGGACCTCTTTCGTCACGACGCCTCCACGCTCACCGCGGTGGGAGACGGCGGCCGGATCTACCGGTCCACCGATGACGGCGCCACCTGGACCCTGCTCGCAGGTCTCGGTGGCCAGGAGCTCGGGGACCAGTGGTGGTTGGATCTCGATCGAGGCTACGTCACGGGCCCTGCCCGCGTGAGGCGCACGACGGATGGCGGCGCCACCTGGGCGCCCGTTCCCGGCATCGACGATTCCACGTTCTTCACCGGGGACATCCGCTTCCTCGACGAGATGAACGGCTGGGTCCTCGTCGACTTCGACACGTTCCGCACCACCGACGGCGGCGCCACCTGGTTCTCCAAACACGGCCCGTTCGGCAGCGGCCCGATCTACCAGCACGAAGCGCTCTTCGTCGACGAGAACACCCGCTGGGTGGGCACGCGGGGCGAGGGCGCGGAGATCTGGAAGACGGTGGACGACGGAGAACATTGGACGCAGCAGTACCAGGATCAGATCGTGATCGGCGTCACCGATCTCGTCCGGCTCAGCACGGGAGTCGTTCTGGTTTCGACGGAAGCCGGAGACCTCCTCCGCAGCACGGACGACGGCGCCACCTGGACGAACTTCAGCGAGATCCGGGGCGCGGACTACCGCTGGAGCCTCGACCTCGTCGAGTCACGCGCCGATGGCCGGATGTTCGCAGGCGGGGGAAGCGACTGGATCCAGAGCGACGACTACGGCGCGACCTGGTTCGCCCCGGCCACGAACCCCGGCGTCCTCCGCGCCACGGCGATCGCGAACCACGGGGACACCTGGTTCGTCGGCGGCTCGCCCACGCACGGCCAGAGCCGAATCTCCCACTCGACGGACGACGGCGCGACGTGGGAGTCCGTCTCCCTCAGCCCCACCTACGCGGGAGACGCCGTCTCCATCTCCGCGCCCGCCGACGGCGTCGCCTTCGCAGCGACCTACGGAGGCTCCTCGATCAACCACGTCTTCCGCACCACCGATTCCGGGGCGAGCTGGGAGCTCGCGAACACCGGCGTCCCCGCGAACGTCCGCCTCTTCGCGATCTACTTCGTCGACGCGTCGAACGGCTACGTCGGCGGCGGCAACTTCGGCGCGGGCCTCTGGCGGACCACCGACGGCGGCGATACGTGGACCGACGTCGGCCCGAACGGATTCGGCAACGACGAGATCACCGACATGTACTGGATGGACGTGAACACCGGCGTCGCGGCCGGCCTCGGCGGCGTCTACCGCACGACGAACGGCGGACTCGACTGGACCCATCCGCTCACCGACGGCTTCTTCAACCTGGAGTTCGAGAACGACCTCCACGGCTACGTCCGCGAACTCGGGCCCCTGGTCTACGAGACGTGGGACGGCGGCATCACCTGGGACGCGATCGACATTCCGCTCCGGCCCAGCTACGAGAATGTGGCCGCCGTGCCGGGCGGGTTCGTCACCGTGGGGTTCAACCGCACCGTGTTCCGCGCGGTAGAGTCGGATCCGGCGGACGTCGCGGACGGCGCCGGTTCGCCCTTCGGAGGTGCGAGTCCCGCGCATCCGGTTCACGCGTTCCCCAACCCGACGCTCGGCCCGACGGAACTCCGGTTCCAGGCGGAGACGTCCGGGGTCTACACCGTGTCGGTCTTCGACGTGTCCGGACGGCTCGAGTCGTCCTGGCGCACGTTCGTCGACGGCGGCACGGGATCGGTGCACTGGCAGGCCCCGCAGTCGGGCACCTGGTTCGTCCGTGTGCAGACGCCGTCCGGCGCCGTCCAAACCGGCCGGATCGTTCGGGTGAGATAGCCCGCTCTCACGTTCCTTTCATCTGCGCGGTCCATCCTCTCAGGAGCCACAACCGGCCTGAACCTGGGAGGCACCGATGGACCGCTTTCGGCCTTACTTCCTCTGGGCGCTCGTCGCCTGTCTCGTGACCTGCGTCGTCACCTTCTCCACCACCGCATCCGCGCAGTCCACCGGCGCTCGGTCCGCCGGGCCGGGCGGATCCGCAGCGGTCGTCGGCACGGTCGTCGATGGAGAGACCGGCGCGCCACTCTCCGGCGTCAACATCCAGGTGGTGGACACCGGCTTCGGCGGGATCTCGAACCCGGACGGCAGCTTCCGCCTGCGGGACCTCCCGGCCGGCACGTGGCGCCTCCAGTTCTCCTTCATCGGGTACGAAGTCCGGATCCTGCCCGCAGTATCGCTCGCCGAGGGCGCACAGAAGGACGTCGGCACCGTCGCCCTCACGCAGAGCGCGATCCCGCTCGGAGAGTTCGTCGTCACACCGGGCAGCTACTCGATCATGGGCGGTGGACTCCAGGGATCCCGGGTCCTGAAGCGCGAGGACCTCGAGAACATGTCGTTCGCCGAGGACATCACACGGGCGGCGACACGCCTTCCCGGTGTCGCCTCCACCGACTACTCGTCGCGCTTCACCGTGCGGGGCGGCGAGTCGGACGAGGTCCTCATGACGCTCGACGGCATGGAGCTCTACGAACCATTCCATCAACGGGACTTCGTCGGCGGACTCTTCAGCATCGTCGACATCGAGACGATCGAAGGGATCGACCTCATGACCGGCGGCTTCTCCGCGGAGTACGGAGACCGTCAGAGCGGCGTCTTCAGCATGCGGACCAAGGACCCGGGGGACGAGCGCCACACAGCGGTCGGCCTCAGCGTGATGAACGCACGCCTCTACACGTCCGGTCCGCTCCGCGAGGGAGGCGGATCCTACCTCCTCTCCGCGCGCCGCGGCGTTCTCGACAAGGTCCGGGTCCTCTCCGTCGTAGACGACGAGACGACGCACTACTTCCAGGACGCGATGGGGAAGCTCGAAGTACCGCTCGGCTCCAAGCACTCGCTCTCCGCCAACCTCCTGCTCTCGGGCGACAAGGCCGAAGTCCGCGACATCTCCGAGAACGCGCACGACATCCACGACACGAAGTACGACAACGTCTACGCATGGACCGCGCTCCGCTCGCACTACTCGCCCCATCTCTACTCCCGCATCCTCGCCTACGTCGGCGACGTGAGCCACGAGCGGAACGGGGACTCCGAGAAGGACGAGTACACGGACCGGATGAACTTCAAACTGATGGACAAGCGGGACTACACGTTCTACGGCGTCAAGCAGGACTGGATCTGGGACCCCCAGGACCGCGCGTCCCTCCGGGCCGGACTCGACCTCAAAGGCGCCCGCGCGAACTACGACTACGAGTACAGCCTGACCGACCTGCGGGCGGACTCCGCGGGCGTGATCGGGCCGTACGAGAATGCGCTCGCAATCAAGACGAAACCGGACGGGCATCAGATCGGCGCCTACGTTTCGGCCCGATGGAACCCGCGCCGTCATCTCTACCTGGAAACCGGGGGCCGCTACGACGAGACGACCTGGACCGGCGATCGCCTCGTCAGCCCACGACTCGGCGTCGCCTACTCACTGGGGGAGCGAACTACTCTGCGGGGAGCCTGGGGCTACTACTACCAGAGCCCGTTCCTGAACGATCTCGACGTGAACCACGGAGCCATCACGTTCGATCCCGCCGAACTCTCGGAGCACTACGTCGCCGGAGTCGAGCATACGTTCGAGAGCGGCCTCGACCTGCGTATCGACGGGTACGTGAAGCAGATCTCGCGGATCAGCGATGCGTACCAGAACCTACGCGACCCCTGGGAGGTGTTCCCCGAGGCGAGGAACGACGAAGTGTTTCTCCAGTTTGGAGACGCGCGTGCGTCCGGGCTCGAGTTCTTCCTCGAGTACGACGAAGGACGGAAGATCTCCTGGTGGGCGAGCTATGCCCTCGCGGAAGCGGTCGAGACGATCGAGAGCATCCGCTACGACGGCCTTCTCGTGAGGCGCACCGGGGAACTGCCGCGTCCGTTCGATCAGCGCCACACCGTCTACCTGGACATGAACTACCGTCCCACGTCCCGCTGGCACATCAACGTCTCGTGGCAGTACCACTCCGGCTGGCCGCTCACGACGTACACGTACGTGGCCAACCACGAGTACAGCGATCCGCCGCCGGACGACCTCTTCATGGCCGCCGCCCACGACGAGTTCCGGGGCGACCGCTACCCGGCCTATCACCGGATGGACGTGCGCGTGAACCGGACGTTCCCCGTCAAGGCCGGCACGCTCAAGGCGTACCTCCACGTCATCAACGCCTACAACCGCGAGAACATGCGGAAGTACGACGTCGACGCCACACTGGATGGAGCCCTCGTACCGGATGGCAACGGAAGCTACGAGTACTTCCGCGACGACACGACCTGGTTCGGCCTCCTGCCCGTGCTCGGCCTCAGCTGGGAGTTCTAGAGACTCGCCCGGCGCCCCGAGAGCAGCAGCGTCGTCACGGCCAGCACGCCGACGATCCACGACGTGATCCCGAGCCCGAGCATCGGGAGCAGCACGAGCGACGCGAGCACCGAACCCAGGGAGCCGCCGACGAGATCCGCCGCGTAGAGCGGTCCGACGACGGCGTCCTGCACGGCTCGCCTTCGAGGCTGGCGTGCGCGAGCACGGCGCCGACGAGGAAACCGACGAGGAGGAGCAGCCCCCCGACGCTCGCGAGGTGGTCGCCTCGCCCGGTCTGGATGAGACCGCCGACGAGTCCGGCAAGGAGAACAAAGGCAAGCGGCAACCAGAACGGCATCCGGAGCGGCAACCAGAGCCGCATCCGGGGCCGCGACCCCAGCCGCGACCCAAGCCGCGGTCCCGAAACCGTGTGATGCGAGTCTGCCAGTTCCGAGCCGGCTCTCCCCATCCCCATCGTGCACCGCTCGATGAACGCGGCCCCGAGCGCGAGGCCGGCCATGAGGAGCGTGAGGAGGAGCCCGAGGTCCCGGTAGAGAATGCCGCGCTGCACCTGGTAGTTCAGGATGAGCACGCTCTCGAGCACCATGCCGACGAAAGCGGACGCGGCGACCCAGGCCCAACGCCGCATCGCCCGTCGTCGCCGCAGCGCGAGGAACGAAGCCGCGACCACCACCCAGGCGAGAATTCCGACCAGGACCGCATTCTTCGTCGTCCAGCTCTCGAAGCGGCCCACCTCCACGGACGCAAGCGACGGGAAGAACTGACTCAGCCAGAGCAGCTGCGAATAGGCGTAGCCTACCGGGCGAACGTCGGTGTGCATCGTCCCGAGCGCGGTTTCGAGCTGCGCCTCGGCCTCAGGCAGTCGGTCGTTCCCGAAGAGATACGCGAGATAGTCCGGCCCGACGAGCGACGCCTCGATCCTCCGCTCCTCGAACCTGCGCGCGAGCAAGGCGGGATCGCGGATCAGTCCGCCGTTCGAGGCGAGGACGATGCTGGTGGATCCGGGAAGGAAGAGTACGTCGCCGAACACCGCGCGGAGCGCGTTCCGGATGCTGGCCGAACGGAGGAGCAGGTACCGCGTCCAGAGGTTCTCGGACGACGGCAGCCGGAGCGCGAGCACGCCGCCGGGGCCGAGAACCGCCGCGCACTGCTGGAAGAACTCGCGCGAGTAGTACCGGCCGCTCTGCCCCGAAGCCGGTTCGGGCATCCCGACGAGGATCAAGTCGAATGCGCCAGACCGTTCGAGGAACCGGCGCGGATCGTCGATCACGATCCGCACGGACGGCGCTCCGAGGGCGCTCTGGTCCGGCGAAGGAAGGAACGATGTGACGAGATCGATCGAGTGGCGGCTCACGTCTACATGGACGACCTCGTCCGGGGCATGGGCCAGAGCCTCCCGCACCAACCCCGACGCGCCTCCACCGAGGATGAGGACTCTCCGCGGCGTCTCCACTTCGAGCCCGGCGAGGTGGACGAACTCCTCCGCCCCCGTCCCCTCCGTCTCGTACGCGAGCGCATTGTTCTCGTAGACGACGGTCTGCCCGGACGTGGAGGTGACCGCGACGCGCCCGTAGGGAGTGTCCGCCGCCGCGACGAGGTCCGGATGCGTCCACGCGGTCATCCGGCGATCGAGCGCGGGAGACACCGCGAGGAGGACACCGAGTGCGACGATGAGGAAGGCGCCGACGTAGTTCCGGGGATTCGCCCATGCGGAGCGGGACTGTGTTGCGAACGGAGCGAACGGATCGCGTTCCGGGACGGCGAGAACACCAAGCGCTGAGGGTCGAGCAGAACGACGAACGGAACCGCGCGCGGAACGCGGGGCGGAGCGACGCGCGAACCCCGTCGACACAAACACGCCGACGACCACCGCGAGCAGACCGCACAGGATCGCCTGCCAGAGAACGGACGCCCCCCACGCCAGGAGTGCCGTCCCCGCAACGCCGCCGAGCATCCCGCCCACGCTCTCGATCGCGTAGGCACGCGCGAGCGTCCGTCCCCCCGCCACGTAGAGCCTCGCGGCCCACTGGAAGAGCAGCCCGAGGAGCACGCCGACCGGAAGGAGCGCGAGCGCCATCGAGAGCAGCTGCAAGGGGAACGGTAGGTAGGCGCCCCGCACTCCGCCGAGGAGGAAGTGCCCGGCGCGCAGGAACACGACGCTGCCGAGCAGCGCGGGAGCGAGCACGAGGAAGAGGACCCAGACGCGCTCCAGAGTCGGCCGGATGCGCCGTCCCCCCAACGTCGCACCGACCGCGGTCCAGAGGAGCCAGCAACCGAGCGAGAGGGTGTAGACGAGATCGTTGCCGTAGGACGCGACCGAGAGTTCGCGGATCAGGACGACCTGCGCGAGCAACGAGAGGAACCCGACCGCGACGAGTGCCGGAACCATCGGACTCAGCTGAAGACGCCGGGAATCGGTGCTCCGCAGGAACCGCACTTCCCGTCCTCCAGCGTCTCCTCCTGAACGAAGAAGCCGTTCCGATGGATCACTCTCTCCCCGCAGTCCGGGCAGTACGTGCTGTTCCCGGGGTGGCCGGGGGCGTTGCCGACGTACACGTACCGGAGTCCGCGGCTCATGGCCAGGTCGCGGGCGCGCTCCAGGGTCGCGAGCGGCGTCGGAGAGAGGTTCTGGAGCTGGAACGCCGGCGAGAACCGCGTGAAGTGGAGCGGCACGTCGGGGCCGACCTCCCCCATCACCCAGTCCGCGAGCTCCCGCAGCATCTCGTCCGAGTCATTGAGCGTGGGGACGACGAGGTTCACGATCTCGAGGTGCACGCCGCTCTTCGCAACCTGAGCGATGGTGCGGAGGACAGGGGCGAGTTCGGCCCGGCAGACCTGCTCGTAGAAGTCCGTACTGAACCCCTTGAGGTCGATCTTGATCGCGTCCAGCACTTCGCACACCTCGGCGAGCGGCTCGGGATTCATGAGCCCGCAGCTGACGAGGGCGGTGCGCACCCCGTTCGCGCGGGCCTCACGCGCGATGTCGGTCATGTACTCCACGTAGACGGTGGGCTCGTTGTACGTGAACGTGACGACCCGGAGGTTCCGCTCCGTCGAGGCGTGCACGATCCCGTCTGCTTCCGTGAACGGTGCCTTCCGGTCCTCGGGCTGGGCCTGGGAGATCTGCCAGTTCTGGCAGAACTTGCAACTCAGCGGACACCCCGCCGTCGCCATCGTGAGCGTCTTGCTGCCGGGGAGGAAGTGATAGAACGGCCCCTTCTCGATCGGGTCCACGTGCATCGTGATCGGCCGTCCGTAGACCAAGGTGCGGAGCTCTCCCTCCACGTTGATCCGGACGTGACAGCGTCCACGTTCGTTCGGCCGGAGCACGCATTCGTGCGCGCAGAGGAGGCAGCGCACGGTCGACCCATCATGCTCCGGTGAGTTCGAAGAGAACGCGACCCGTTCCGCGTGGCAGGCCGTACAGTCCGAATCCCGCGCGTTGGACGCCCAGTAGCGGGCGACGGGCGCGCGTGCGAGGAGTTCGTCGAGCGGCCCGGCCGCGAGCGCCGCCCCCGATCCACCGAGCGAACCGGACGCACCCACGGAGCCGGTACCGAGGCCCGCCCCGGACGATCCCGGCGCACCGAACCACGCAGACACACCGTCGCCACCAAACCGCGCGAGTGGATCGAGGATGGCCGCGGCGAGTCCCCACCCGAGGGCCTTCGTCAGGAACTCTCGTCGCGTGGATTCTCGTCGCTCCGTCTGCCGTGTAGGCCCTGTTCGTTCCAACGAACCGTGGAACAAACGGGATCGCCCTCTGCCTTCCCCGTTTCCCATGTCGGGTTACTCGACCAGGACGACCGACTGCGTCGCCGTCTCCCCGCCCGCGGTGAGCAAGTAGTAGTAGACGCCGGAGCCGAGCTTCCGCCCCGCGAGGTCGGTGCCGTCCCAGATCGTGGAGTGGGAACCGGCCTCCATCTGCGCGTCGATCAGACGATGAACCCGACGTCCACCGGAGTCGAAGACGTCGAGCCGCACGCGGGCGTCGCGTCCGAGATCGAACCGGATCATCGACTCGAACTCGACCGGGTTCGGCTGACTCGGATGCAGATAGAGAAGACGCGTCGCGAAGGCCGGATCGGTCACGGCGCTCGCGTCTCCCGGCGCCCGGCTCGCGGCGGCGACCACATCCGGCGTTCCCGGCTTGAAGACGCCGAGCGTCACGTCCATGTCCACGGGCGGCGCATCCGCATCGAAGCGGAAGTTGAACAGGAACTGGAACATGAGCGCGTTGGCATCCGGGTTCTCGGCATAGGTCGCGGTCTCGAAGGTGAGGAGGCCGCCCGCTTCCGTGGCCGTCCAGTCGTTGGCCGGATCGAGGTCACCATCGTGGTACTCGATGTTCTCGATCACCGAGGCCATGTCGACCGGAATCGAAATGGACCGGATCTTCCGATCGCTGTCGAAGTTGAAGAGCGCGTACTCGTAGTGGTACATGCCGCCGCCGAGGTCGGTCGCCTGACTCGAGAGGATGACGTATCCATCGTCCGTCCCGACCTGGGCCCAGGTGTGGACGTCCGCGTCCCAGCGGAGCACGGCCGGTCCTTCGACCAGGTCGTTCGCCGTCGTCGGCGTGTCGAAGGCCCAACCCGCACCATCCCAGCTCATCGTACAGCGCTTGGAACCGATGTTGTTCATCTTGAAGACGTCGTCGGGCAGGACGTACATCGACTCGTAGTAGTAGGTCGAGTTCGCGTTCGCGAGATCCGAGTCGCGGACCGCGAGCCGGTGGTCGATCTCGTTGTGTCCCTCACTCGCATGACGACGGATGCAGTCGGGTTCGCCGCCCGCGAAGTGGGAGCCGAGGCACTCCCAGGTGCCGAGGTACGGGTTCCACTCATCGCGCGGGGCGAGCCAGGCGCGGTCGGAGTTGTTGTAAGCACCGTAGGTGTCGGAGCAGCCGACGCCGAGGAAGCTGCCGTCGGACCAGTGCACGCACGGATCGCACTGACTGTTCGAGAGGGCGAAGAACCCGTGCTTGATGTCGGAGTAGCCGACCATCTCGAACTTGTCGTACAGGCCGACGTCCGTCTCCCGGTAGAGCTGCATGTCGATGCCCGGATGGTCCATGTCCATGGGCGCTTCCCACGGGATGTCGACCGTGCCCTTGTTGCAGGACGTCGTCGCCATCGTGATCCCGGAGATCCCGTTCGGGTACTCGCCGAGCCGCCCGACTTCGTCGATCGAGTCGAGGAATCCAAGAGCCACGTCGAGGTACTCTCCGCCTTCTCCATCGAAGAAGTTCGGCTCGATGAGCACGTCGGGAACGGAGGTGGGCCCGGTCGGTTCGACGATCGCGTAGATCTGCATCCCGCCGAGAAGACGCCCGGCGAGCTCAGGCCGTCCCATCGCGGCCGCCCACTCGTCGCTCACGACCACGTCGTTGTGCGCGAGGACGAGCATGCTCTCCATGGCGAGGAACGCGGTCATCGTGTTCCGGAGGCTCAGGATGAGCGGCTGTGGTGCCCGGTCGCTCACGATCCGGAAGAACTCGGGATCGGGATCTCCGCCCGGTCCGTCGTTCGGATTGTGCAGATACTCGAGTGCGAAGTCGCGCATCGCCCACGCGGCGCCCGTTTCCGCGGCGACGAACGTCACGCCGCCTTCCGCGCGGATCGCTCCGTCCACGAATCCGTAGGGTACGAAGATCCCGTCCTGCACGCGGAAGGTGAGGTCCGACTCCTCCGTGATGTCGAACGACAACCCCGGCGCCTCCGCGGAAACATCGAGCAGGGTGAGGTCGAGCTGGCCGACCTTGCCCGCACGGAACCCTCCCACACACCACTCCGGATCCGCACTCTTCGGCACTGGATGATTCGGATCGTCGGACATCTCGAGGACGTCCTTCATCTCGATCCCATCGCGGGAGAGGAGATCCTGGTCGAGGTGGAAGGTGATCCTTCCGTCCTGCACCTTCCAGATCTCCTCGGGATGGCTCTCGGCCATCGACGTCTCGGAGCTCGGGATGAGGAGCACGAGGGTGGTGACGACGGTTCCGGTGAAGAGGCTCCTGAGTGCGTACATCGTCGTTCCTTTCCGCGGAGGACGCCGGGCACGGTCGTCCGATTGGGAACGGTGCGGAGAAAAGGGCTCGCAAAGACGCCCCATGGAATTCCGCCATCGATGCTAGCTGACTCTCACCGTTGGACTTCCAACTTAGTTGTTCGTTCCCCCGAGCATCATCGGAGACGCCGTGGAACGGATGCGCATCGGCGTACGCACATCGCCTCCCGAAGAGCATCGATGCGTCGTTCGCCCCATCGAGTTGCGTGCTCACCTTCGCAACGGTGGCCGTTGCAACGACGAAACCAGAAGTGATGCTGCGTCAGAGAAGTCTTAATGACGCCGACAACCCCGAATCCGCGGAATCGAACCGCACCGTGTTACGATCATTCGTGGTTCGAAGCGGCACGGGCCCTTCCGCGCTTCGCACAGTGCGTCCGGTCCGTCCTCCCACTGCGGAGCATCCATGGACACCCCTTCCTCCACCTCCCCCGAGACGAGAGAGCACTGATCATGCGCACCCAAGCGACGACTCCCGGATCCATCACGGCAAAGACACAGCGCTCCCCCGGCAGGCCGATCCAGCCGCATCAGCACGCGGACGAGATTCGGCCCTCCAAGTACGCGAAATGGCGCGCGGGAACACTCGCGCTCGTCTACGTCCTCATGGTCGTTCACATCGTGCACTGGAAGCTCGCGGGCAAGACGCTCGCGCCGCTCGAAGTCCACGAAGTGATGTATACGCTCGAACTCGGCGTCGTTACGGCCGGCTTCCTCCTCATGGCGGCGACGTTCGTCGCATCCGGCATCTTCGGCCGCTTCTTCTGCTCGTGGGGTTGCCACCTCCTCGCCCTCCAGGACCTCTGCGCCTGGCTCCTCGGCAAAGTCGGCATCCGTCCGAAGCCGATCCGCTCCCGTCTCCTTCTGCTCGTACCGATCGGCGCGATGTTCTACATGATCGTGTGGCCACAGATCGCACGCGGCATCGTCCGCACCTGGCCCCAGACGACGAACTTTCTCGGCGCGCGGCCGGACTTCCAGATCCGCGTCATCGACGACACCGAAGGGTGGGCCTCCTTCGTCACGACCGACTTCTGGCGCAACCTCCCCGGCCCCGCCATCGGCCTCCTCACCCTGCTCGTCTGCGGATTCCTCATCGTCTACGTGCTCGGATCCCGTTCCTTCTGCACCTACGCCTGCCCCTACGGCGTGATCTTCGGATTCCTCGACCGCTTCGCCCCCGGCCGGATTGTTCTCAAGGGCGATTGCAGCGGGTGCGGCCACTGCACCGCCGTCTGTGACTCTCACATCAAGGTGCACGAGGAAGTCGCGCGGTTCGGCAAGGTGGTGAGCCCCGGTTGCCTCAAAGACCTCGACTGCGTGAGCGCCTGCCCCACCGAAGGCCTCTCCTTCGGCTGGACGAAGCCCGCACTCTTCAAGTCGTGGTCCCAAGGCCGGAGCCGGATCCGCTACGGATTCTCGATGAGCGAAGAGATCCTCATGGTGCTCGTCTTCATCGCATCCGTGCTCATCTTCCGCGGCCTCTACTCCCTAGTCCCGTTCCTCATGACACTCGGAATCGGCGTGACGCTCGCGCTCATCGTGGTCTATGCCGTTCGGCTCTTCCGCGACGCCAACCTCCGGCTCGGCGACCGCCAGCTCAAACTGTCCGGCCGCCTCACCCGCTGGGGCCGCGGCTTCGCGACGGCCGCATTCCTCCTCTTCGTCTTCGTGTTCCACAGCGCGTTCATCCGCTACCACGAAGTGGGCAGCACGAAAGCGTTCGACGAGATCACTGCCGCCGTCTCGGAAGGCAAGCGACCGAGCGAGGAGATCGTCTCGAACGCCTTCCAACACCTCCACGCCCGCCAACGCTGGGGACTCGTGGATGCCGCCGACATCGACTGGCGACTCGCCTCGCTCAGCATGTTCACCGGCTCGCTCGCGGACGCCGAAGCCCACCTCCGGACGATGGTCGACCGACACCCAGAGGACATGGAGGCCAGGCTCCAGCTCGCCACCGCGCTCCTCGGCCTCGGCCGCACGAGCGAAGCGCGCGCCGAACTCGCGACCGTCGTCTCCGCCCCCCTCCGGTCCGAGTCCGACGGCCCACGCGTGACGCACTACCGCTCCCGGGCCCACTCCATGCTCGGCTCCCTCCACGCGACGGCAGGCGACCACGCCGCCGCCATCGCCGAGTACGAAGCCTCCCTGGACCAGGACGCCGGCCAGCCCCAGGTGCACCTCGCCCTGGCCGAGCTGTTCGGCGAAGACCAGCGGTTCGGCGAGAGCATCCAGCACCTCGAGTCCGCGCTCACCCTCGACCCCACCCTCGCCCCCGCGCACTACAACCTCGGCGTGTTCCTCGCGATGGAAGGCCGCGAAGAGGAAGCGATCCGTCACCTCGATGACGCGACCCGCCTCGACTCCACGGACCCCGTCGCGCCGAATACGCTCGGCCGGCTCTACGCCCGACGCGGCAACCTCAGCGCGGCCGAGGACGCATTCCGTCGCGCCCTCGCCGCGCGGCCGGACTTCGAGGAGGCGCAGCGTAATCTGGAGGAGGTATTGGCGATGGAGGGGAGGTCGGGAAGGTAGGGCTGGAACTCGCCAAGACATCGCGGATCCGACCCTTGAGAAGAAGGGCTTCCTTGCTAGACTGGGGCGACCCTGGTTTGCGGATTGTCCCAGTCGGAGAGTCCTGCGTGACAAGAGACACCCATCTCCCGTGGACCTCGCCAGAGGTGACCATCCCGAGCCGACTCGCGCTCGAGGCGTTGCACGACGACTGGGAAGGCCTACGGGTACTCGTCACACCGTGGCCACGCGACGAACGGGGAATGCCTCGATCATCGACTCCAGATCCTCGGGCAACGGTTCGCCAGTTACCGCTGATTCCTGAATCTCCATACGCATGAGCAAGTCCTTCATTTGTTCCCTAGCACCAGGCCTGCTCGGCAGAGTCCCCACCCAATGCTCTTGACGCGCCTCTCCCCTCCGATTCCCACGTAGCGGATACTTAGGTACCCATCCCACAGGTTCGAGAACGTCGCGCTGAAGTCAGCCGTCGAGACGTCTCCAGCGAATGAACTCCAGTACTCCGCTGTTCCACCCATCAGCGGAGCCAGTGAGTGAAATGAACTCCAGCAGTTCTCGCTCGAGGTTACCGATCTGGCCAGCACCGGACCGGGCAAAGGCGATACCCCGGATACGGGGCTCACGTCCTCGAGCCGTCTTTCCGGTCGTCCAATCCGGGGGTACTGCATCATCGCGGCTGCTTCGGACGTCTTCCCGTCGTTTTATGAGTTCGACGGACATGCTTGTACTCAGGTCATCGACAATCTCCTTGCACCCGAAGAGGGCAATGCACTGACACCCAGCAAGAGCAGAGCTGAGGACTTGGTCCGCGCAGTCCGAAACCGATTGGCACATGGCGCTTCTTCATCGTGCCTGTATCGACGTCGCTGCGGCCGGCGGCCCCGTGCTCATACGCCGTGCAGAACTCGACCTGTTCGGATTGGCGGCAAGCCACGATGCAGTCGTCATTCTGCCTTCTTCAAGTGACCCGATCCGATGTTCGCAAACGATCGCCCACGGCCCTCGAACGACCAACCCCGCCCCCACCTCTACCGCCCGATGATCACCCCGGAGCTGCCCCCGGAGATCGATAGCGGGAGGAGGGCACGGAATCCCTGCCGCCGGTGCCGAACCCGAGGACGCCGTAGGCAGAATGTCGTCCAGGACCGCCGGTGTGCCGCTGTCTGCAAACGTGCCGCCTTGCGCGGGGTGGGCGGCGAGCGGAAGCGTGGCGGGTGCACCGTAGTTCGAGTACGCGGCAAACCAGTAGGCCTCGACGATCCTTCCGCTTCGGGGAACGGTCCAGGTCAAGGCGGTCCCCGAGTTGGGCTCGGGCCAGTCGGCGTTGGGGAGCTCGAAGTCGCAGTTCGTGCCATATCCGGCGATCGTCAACTCGGCTGGATCGTATGACACCCCGAACGTTAGGCCGGTGAGCCTGTCGGGTTCCTCGGTAGGAAAGACCGCCATCGCAAACGCGACACACGTGCCCAGGGCGTCGACGCTGTCGACGACTGCCGAGCAGTCGCTCAGGTTCCCACTTCCGCTGAAGTCCTGACCGTACGTGAACACCAGTTGGGGCTCCGCGTGAAGCACCAGGGTGCCGTCGAGGTTCACTCCGGCCACCGCGCGCTCCGGTCCATTGGGGACGAGAAACGCAAGAACGAGGATGGCGGCCAGCCCGGCGATTGCTCTAGTGGACGACAATGATCTTCTCCTTCACGGTCTCTCGATCCGCCCGCACCCGCACGAAGTAGACGCCGGACGTCGCGGCCCGGCCATTCTCCCAGCGACCATCCCATGTAATGTCGTGGACGCCTGACGCCGCCGGACCGCTCGGGCGAAGCGTGAACCGTCTCCCCGATGCGTCGTAGAGCTCCGCACTCAGAACGTCGACAGGACCGCCAGTGCAGGATGACTCGGTACGAAGACGCCACCAGCCACCGTGAGCGCCGCTCGAGCGCGAGGTTGCTCGCAGGGTCGGGAGTCGGGTTCGGATCAGGCTCGAGGGTCCTGCGCCATCACAGCCGACCACGGCCAGGCCGATGTCTCCGCACTGTGCATCTGGAGGCTGGTTCTCTGCTCGACAAATGGAGCCGGCGTCGATCTCGAGTCCCTCCCTCTCCGGGTCAGTACTCGGGATCCGCCATCCAGACCCATGGCCCGAGCAGTACTGGGTCGAACAGTTCGGCGTTCGACCAGAGCACATTGCACCGGGAGACGACGCGTGCGCTGTCCAGACCGCTTCCACTCGGACTCCTCCACCACTCCACCCTGGTGCGTGTATGCAAAGACATTGCGCTCCAACAGCAGAGTGGGCGTACCGGCACGGATCTGGATGATGCCTCCGTCCGGAGCGGCATTGTCGACGAAGTCGGTGCCGCGCACCTCCAAAGCGGACTCCCCTTCGCCCGAGAGCAGGAAGAACACCACCAGGCATCCTCGTTTGAGCTTCCCGACGTTCTCCTGGAACAGGCAATCGCGTACGTCCAGGTTCGCACCTTCGCTGAAGATGGCGCCTCCGCCTCTGGCACCCGAGAGAGGATCCGAGGCGGCATCCACAGGTGAACCGGAACCTGTTGCTGTGAATCGTCACCGTCGCCGCCAGGTTCGTCGGCTGCCCGGGTGAATGGCGCCGCCGGGACAAGCGCGGTTTTTGTCAGGAACTCGTTCCCGCGAAGGTCAGTCGAACGGCTCCGGAACGTAAGGGCTCCGCCTGTACAGGCGACATTCGAGTCGAAGCGGTTCCCCTTCCAACACTCCATCCAGCCGCACGTCGTGATCGAGGAACACGCCTCCACCACCATAGGGAGGATCCTGCCAGTAGAACTCTCCGCCTGACCACGGAATGCCCGCCGAATTGCGCGAGAAGGTGTTGTTGCGGACACTGCCACGTGCGTCGGCATGGAACCACACGGCGCCGCCATCGCGCTGTGAGGAGTTGCCGTCGAACACGTTCCCCTCGATCACCGCGTGCGCCTGGTAGTAGACCGCGATGGCACCACCAGCGACCACGGCGCGATTCTTGAGGAACGCATTGTCGAGAAGGATCGCGTCCCCGCCAGGTCCGACGTAGACGCCTCCTCCCAGTGCGGCATAGCGGCTCTCCTGCAACTCGTTGTCGACCGCGAAGAGGAGGCCGTCCGTCCCGATCCCACTTCCGCCACCGAGGTGAGCCATCCGATTCGCCCCGTTGTTGACGAGCCGGTTCCCGCCGACGAAGACGCCTGCTCCGCTCTCGACCCGGATACCTCCACCGACCAGCTCCGAACTGTTGGCCAGAGCAGTGAGGTTGTCTCCTCCCCAGATCTCGCCACCATTCCGCACCTCGAAGCCGACGATCGAAGCCGGACCTCGCACTCCCGGCGGGAAAGTGACAGTAGAACCCTGCATCTCCCCGTCGAGTACCGTGACATCGGGTCCCTGTGTCGACTCGAGCCGAACGGACTTGTCGACCGTGATCAGCCCCCGATAGTGCCCGGGAGCGACGAGAACGCGGTCACCGCTCGCAGCGGCGTCGATCGCTTCCTGGATCGTCAGGAAGTCCCCACCTCCCGTCGGGTCCACGACGTGGGTGGCCTGCCATGGCCCTCGGATCGGTATCCGGTAGCGCGAGGAGCGACCACTCTGGTTCGTCGCGACGAGGAACTGTGGTTCATCCCTGTTGAGCGTGGTCGCAAACCGGACCCGCACGTGATTCGGAGGGTAGAACTCCACGTCGGTCGACGGATGAAAGCCCGACTCGGTCCCCCAGAGCCGGAACACGGTGCCCGGGTCCACGAATTCGACCCTTGCGATCACTACATCGGAACCTCCCGATCGTCCGGCGTGGAACGCCTCGTGGACGATGGGAGGAAACTCCGCGTCACCACCGCCCCAGACGGTGACTTCCCGGCCCGCATAGATCTCCTCCACGCGCCCATCGGGCATCGTCACCGTCACGCCGGCGAGGTAGAAGCGAACCGGGAAGGTTCCACACTCCTCCGGGAACTCGATCAGGAGCTGCGCCCGCCGGTTCTCGAGGACCCTGTCGAAGCCGGACAGGCCGGTGATCACGCCTTCACCCGCGACGGTGTCGAACGACTGGGGACGGAAGCAGGGGATGTCTGTCCCGTCCTCGCATCGCCGGACGGTCACGCAGCCATCAGATCCCTCCTCCGTCGCAAAGTGGAGTTCGTAGTCGACATCGGCCGCGGGGTAGAAGTCCGTGGCGGTGATGAAGAGAGGGGCCGTCGTTCCGGCCATGGGCGTGATGTCATCGACCTGCGCATCGGGCGCCCAACTGAGCGTCACCTCAGCGAAGGCCGGCAAGGCGACGAAAGCTGTCGCCGCGAACCCCGCCAGGATGGGATGGAGCCGGCAAGAGATCACAGCATCACTCTCCGATTCGAGTTCTCGGGCCTAGCTGGGTACTGAAACGGGCCCAAAGGACTCTCTCAGCAGCCTGCTGGTTCGTGGAAGTCGATAGGGCGCGCACTCGTCGAGCAGGCAATCCGGGCATGGCGGGGGCGCGCCGGGTCGGTGTCGTAAGGCAGGGTGTCAAGCCGTGGCCTCCCGCTGGAGGGCGCGTAGCGTCACAAAGCGAACGACACGAATGTCGACGCGCTGGTATACAACGCTAGATTCCGAGCCGGGCCGACGCAAACTCTCTGAGGCTCGTTGCGGGATTCACCTACACGTAGCGTGTCCAAGAACATGGACGCCGCGCATCAACGCAGATGCACACAGACCTCAGAACCAAGGGAATCCCCTCTCTCCCCCCTCCCAACCTCCCCCACCCCGACAGCTCAGCGGCGGGCCTTTGGCCCGCCCGCTGCAGCCGTCGTCATTTGAGGGCCTCCATGCCCGCGAACTCCCGCTCCGGCGCAAACCCGGCGAGCACGTCGCGGTCCTCCTCCGTCGTCTCCTCACGCACGAGCCGCGTGATGAGCTGGCCGAGTCCCGGGCCGAGCATGAACCCCTGCCCGCACATTCCGACCGCGTGGACGTAGCCCTGGAGCTCCGGCGCCCAACCGACGATCGGCGATCCGTCGGGGGTCATCGGGTAGAGGCCACGCCAGGTCCGGCGTACTTTGAGTTCGCGGAGGCGCGGCATGAGGCGCACCATCCGCCGCGCGATCATCGGGAGGAACTCGGACGTCTCGCGACGGTCGTCACCGACGATCGGCGGGTCGGGGTGATACAGAAGATCACCTGCCCGGTGCGGTGCTGGTAGAAGTAGTAGTTCTTCGAGCCGACGTCCGGGCGGATGTCGACGATCATCGGGCCGAGGAAGCGGGCGACGGGCTCGGTCACGCCGGCTTCGTGTGAGTCGGGCTGGACGGGGACGTCGAGTCCCGCGAGCTGACTCACCGCGCGTGCGGCGCCGCCGGTTGCGTTGATGACGACGGGAGCGCCATATCGTCCCTGGTCCGTGGTCACGCCGACGACACGGCCGCCTTCCGTCCGGATCGCGGTGACGGTCTCGCGGAACGCGAAGGTTGCGCCGAACTCCACGGCCTTCTTGAAGAACCCGTGCGTCGCGAGGAGTGGGGACGCGCTGCCGTCGCCCGGGGAGAAGGTTCCGCCGATGAGTCCGTTCGGCTCGAGATCGGGGATCCTACCGAGCAGTTCGTCGCGCTCGATCCAGTCGATGCCGAGTCCGTGCGCCTTCTGGATCACGAGCAGATCCTTCAGGATCTTCTCCTCGCGCTCCCGGTAGGCGACGAACGAGTACCCGCCCTGCATCCACTCGATGTTGTCGCCGTGCTCCTCTTCCCAGTGTGAGAAGACATCGAGGCTGGCGAGGCAGGTCCTTATCTTCGCGACGTCGGAGTGGGTCGCGCGCACGCCTCCGATCGCGGCCTTGCTCGCGCCCTGGCCGACGCTGGCCGCGGAGTCGATGACGAGCGGACGCATCCCTGCCTTGGCGAGGAAGTACGCGGTGGGCGTGCCGACGCTTCCGGCCCCGATGACGATGACGTCGTACGCGCTCATTGCTCGGCCTCCGCCCCGGAAGCTGCGTCGCTCCCGTTCGAGGCGTCCACATCCACGTTGGATGTGGCGCCGACCCCCACATTGGATGTCATGCCGGCCCTCGGCTCTGCGCCCAATGTCGCCTCGCTGCCCGGCGACGACTCCGGGTCGACACCGCAGAACACGCCGAGTGGGATCTCGACGAAGAACGGGCGACCGACGTTCTTCTCCACCTCCTCGCGCTTCACGCCTTCCTCGGCGAAGATCCGTTCGATGAGTCCACCGCACGTCTTCGCGCCGCACGCACCCATGCCGGAGCGGGTCGCGGTCTTGATCTCGTTGACGTCGCGGCAACCGGCCCGGATGAGCGCCCGGATCTCCCCGGCCATCACGCGCTCACACCGGCAGACGACGGTGTCGTCCGTCAGCCGCTCGACGTAGAGGTCCATCGGCTCGGTCACCGTCCGCTTCTGCACCCGGATCCCCGCGATCTGGGTCGCGATCGAGCGCGGCGCCTGGAGGAGCAGCTTGTAGGTCTGCTTGGCGTTCTGCATGAGATAGGGCGCGGCCTTCGCACGCACCTCCCGGCTCGCCGCGGCGTCCGCATCCTTCGTCCTCGCTGCTGCGCCTTTGCCTCCGTCGGACGCACCCACGCCCGCCGCATTCGCAGCGGCTCCATCCGCGTCCGCTCCATCCGCGCCTGCCGACGCATCCGCGTCTTCTTCCGCGTCGTCCTTCCCGTCCGGCAGCTTGATCACGCCGGGGCGGACTTTCAGCACTTCGCAGCGCCCGAGCCAGCCGCCCATCGTGTCGAGGACGTCGACGATGTCGCCCGGCTTCACCGCTTCCTTCCCGAACTCGTGCGCGATCGTGACGACCGGATTCTGCGCATCCTTCCGGTAGTCGACGAGCGTGATCGCGAGGCCGGGGCAGATGCTGACGCACTGGCCGCAGCCGCCGCAGCGCGCGCCGATCGCTTCGCCCACGAACTTCGGCGTGTGCCGGATGTCGTCGCCGGTCGTGATGCCGTGGATCGGACAGACGGAGATGCAGGGGTTGCAGGGAATCTCCTGCGAGCAGTGGAAGATCGGGACGACCCCTTCCTGCTTCTCGGGGACGAACTCCCGTCCCTGATTCCCCGGGCGTGACTTCAGCACCTCTTCCTTCGCCGCCCACTCCACCGGCGTGTCGGGAACGGCGCATCCGAGTGCGCGCGCGATCTCGCGTCCCTGGATCCGTCCGGAGAACATCGCGGCCGATGCTTCCGCGATCTCGTGCGCGTCGCCCGCGGAGAAGGCGTTCATCCCGAACTCGCGGGCCTTGTGGTAGAACTCGTCGACCGGATCGAGGCCGACCGCGACGAGCACCGTGTCGCAGGCGAAGGAGAGCTCGGTTCCGGGAATCGCCTTCCAGTCCGGCCCGATCCGCGCGATCGTGACCGACTCGACGCCGTCCTTCCCGTTCGCCGACACGATCGTGTGCGACGTATGGATCGGCACGCCCATCCGGACGAGCTTGTCCTTGTGCACCTTGTAGCCGCCGCACTCGGGCAGCGCTTCGATCAGGCCGACCACGTCGATCCCGGCCTGGAGCGCGTGGTAGCCGGCGATGAGGCCGACGTTCCCGCCGCCGACGATGAAGAGCCGCTCGGCCGGCCGGACGAGGTCGCGGTTGACGAGCGTCTGGAACGCGCCCGCGCCGTAGACACCCGGGAGTGAGTTGCCGCGGAAGATGAGCGACTTCTCACGCGCGCCCGCCGCGACCAGCAGCGTCTTCGGCTCGACGAGAACGTAGTCCTTCCCGTCCCGAACGAGCCCCACCTTCCGATCACTGAAGACGGCCACCGCATTCGTGTTCGTCCAGACCGTGATGTTCTCATACTTCGCGACCTCGTCCGCGAGGAGATGACCGATCTCGTTCCCGCGCATGCCCGCGTAACAGTCCGCCATCGAGCCGAAGAACTTGTGGGTCTGGAGGACGAGCTTGCCGCCGAGCATGTGCTTGTCGTCGACGAGGAGCACGTCGACACCCGCCTTCCCCATCTCGATCGCGGCGGAGAGACCAGCGGGGCCACCTCCGATGACGAGGCAGTCACACGCGCGGTGCTCGGGGTCTCGCATCTCGGTGTTCGGCACGTGAGCGGCGGTGCGATCTGCTGCCACGGAAGGCAGCGACGGGAGCCCGTTCAACGGCTCCACCTTCATCCCGTCTTCCACCAGCACCATGCACGACTTCGCCGGACGTCCGCCCACGAGCACGCTGCACTGGGAGCACTGACCGTTCGCGCAGAAGATGCCCTGCGGGGATCCGTCCTTGTGGTGGTGTCCGAACGTCCGGATCCCGTTCGCGAAGAGGGCCGAGGAGATCGGTAGTCCCCGGCGGGCGGTGAGCGTCTTCCCCGCCCAGGTGAACTCCACGGTCCCGGTGTCGGGGACGGTGAGGATCGGGTGTTCGTGGATGAGATACCGACCGGAATCTGACATGACGGGCACCTCCGATGCGGCCCCGTCAGCGGTCCCGGATGAGGGCGCGGGTAGGACCGATCCAAGGCAGTATTCGCCCCGATCCGGGCTCCGGCCAAGGTGGGGATCCCACGTATCCGGGTTCGGGAACCACGTGGTTAGGTGCTGCCGGGCAAGGGGTTACGGGAGGGCAGACCTGTGCGACCGGCGGACTCCGGCGCGCGCACGAGCGGCACCCCGCGCTCACGCCACGGACTTGGCCCCCACCCGGACCCGTTCCGCGCTCCCCTTCGCCCGGACGCCGTCCCCGAACCCGTCGGCCCAGGCTCTCGTGAACTCGGCGCCGAAGAGGAACACGTTGGCCGAGTAGTAGACCCAGAGCAGCACCAGGGCGAGCGACCCGGCCGCGCCGTAGAGGCTCCCGGGGTCCGCCTTCGCGAGGTAGATCGCGAAGATCCACTGGCCTCCCTGGAAGAGGAGCGCGGTCGTTGCCGCCCCGACCCAGAGGTCCCTCCGGCGCATCCGGGCCCGGGTGAGGAACCGGAACATCGCGGCGAAGAGCACCGTGGTGAGGAGGAGCGAGACCAACACCTGCCCGGTGACGAGGAGTTGCAGTGCGAACCAGTCCGGCAGCTTCGAGGCGACGACGGACGAGAGCCAGGAGACTCCTGCGCTGAGGAACATCGACACCGCGAGGAGGAAGCCGATCGCGAGGATCATCGTGAGCGAGAGCGCCCGCTTGATGAGGTGGAGTTTGATCGGCCCCCGGCGTGGACGGATCCGCCAGACCTGGTCGAGCGCGGTCTGGAGCTGGACGAGTGCACCCGTCGCACCGAAGAGAAGCGCCCCCACCCCGAAAATCGTGGTGAGACGACTGCCGTCGCGCGAACTCTCCGCCAGTTCGATCAGGTCACGGATCTGCTGGGTCGCGCCGGACCCGACGATACGGCGCACTTCGGTGAGGAGCCGGTGCTGCACCTCGACCGGATCGACCGCGAGCCCGAGCCCCGCGAGGAGGAGGACGATCAGGGGAGGCAGGGAGAACATCGCGTAGAACGAGATCGACGCGGCCAGGCTCGGAACCTGGTCCGTGAAGAACCCGGAAGCGGCGTTCTTTCCGACTTCGCCGAGCGTCCGGGCGAGACTGCCGTACCGTCGCGCCAATTCTCGCTCCCGTGCAGATCGAGGGATTCGTATCGCTGCGCGCCCATGCGCGCGCCTCCCCCAATCAGTAAAGCGAGGACCGTGCCAAATCGGACGTTGGAGCCGCGCGATGCGGACGAGGCGCGGAGTGGCCGCGCTTCCAGGCGCTTACGGCAACGGCGATGTCGCGGGTGAGGTGGGGTCGGCGCTTCAGAGGGTCCGGGACACGCGAACCCCACGGGAGGATCTGACAAAGGCCGCACCCGATCCTACATTCCGTGCGTCGCCGTCTCTCCCCGCCACCTCCCCCGTCGCGCCCCACCGCGCGATCCCATATCATCCCCTCACGCCGACCACGAACGCCCTGAGATCCGCGCCGGAGAGGCGCATCCGCCTGGGAGATCGATGCCGCTCGAACCCGGAGTCCGACTCGGACCATACGAGATCCAGGCCGCACTCGGTGCGGGTGGGATGGGTGAGGTCTACCGGGCCCGGGACACACGGCTGGACCGGACGGTCGCGATCAAGGTCCTCCTGCCCCACCTCTCCGCGAACGAGTCGGTCCGGCAACGGTTCGAGCGGGAGGCGCGCTCCATCTCGCAGCTCTCCCATCCGCACATCTGCGCGCTCTACGACGTCGGGCGCGAGAACGACACGTCCTTCCTCGTGATGGAGTTCCTCGAAGGACGCTCCCTCGCCGACCGGCTCTCGGAAGGCCCGCTCCGCTCGGACGAGACGCTGAAGTACGGCGCGCAGATCGCGGAAGCACTGGCCGCCGCGCACCGCCAGGGCCTCATCCACCGCGACCTCAAGCCGGCCAACGTCATCCTCACCCCGACGGGCGCGAAGCTGCTCGACTTCGGGCTCGCGAAAGCGCTTCCGGAAGCGACGGGGCTCTCTTCCGAGCTGACGGCGGCACTCACGATGGCGACGCCGCTCACGACCGCGGGCACGCTCGTCGGTACGTTCCAGTACATGTCCCCGGAACAGCTCGAAGGGCAGGAGGCGGACGCACGCTCCGACGTGTTCGCGTTCGGCGCGACCTTGTACGAGATGGCGACCGGTCAGAAGTCGTTCGACGGGAAGACCCAGGCGAGCGTGATCGCGGCCGTCCTCGAGAAGGAACCGCCGGCCGTCTCGTCGATCCAGCCGCTGACGCCACCGGCACTCTCCCAGCTCGTCACGCAGTGCCTGAGGAAGAACCCGCAGGAACGTCGCCAGTCGATGCACGACATCGCGCTCGAGCTGAAGTGGATGCAGGACGCGGGCTCCCAGGCCGGCGTACCGGCGCCGGTGCGGACGCGGCGGAAGTCGCGCGAGCGTCTCGCCTGGATCGTGGCCGCTTCGTCCACACTCGTCGCGCTCGCCCTGGCCGTGTTCCTCGCCACCGGCTTCCTCGGCCGGGACGGGAGTTCGAGCGGGAGATCGCCGCTCCACGCACAGCTCGTGCCGCCGGAGGGACGGATCCTCTCGTTCACCTCGCGGCATCCCGGCCCACCGACGCTCTCCCCGGACGGACGGTTCCTCGCCTTCGCCACGCGGGACGCGTCGACGGACGCGCCCCCGATCCTCGGCATCCAGGACCTCGAGACCGGCACGGTCCGGAGCCTCCCCGACGCACGCGGCGCGGGCTATCCGTTCTGGTCCCCGGACGGAACGCGGCTCGGCTACTTCGCGGAAGGCGCGCTCTTCATCCTCGATGTCGCGGAGCAGCGACGGACGCGGATCTGCGACGCGCCGAACGGAAAGGGCGGCTCCTGGAACGCGGACGACACGATCGTGTTCGCACCCGAAGCGGTCGGTCCGCTCGTCGCGATCTCGGCGAACGGCGGAGAGCCGCGCACGGTGACGACGGTCGACACCACGCGCTACAGCGGACACCGCTTCCCCGTCTGCCTGCCGGGATCGGAGCGTTTCCTCTACATGGCACGCCCGCGCCCCTCCGATGTCGAGACCCCGATCGACGTCCTCGTCGGAAGCTTCGGGGAGGACGCCCCCGTGCGCCTCGAGCTGGACGCGACGAGCCAGGTCACCTACCTGGACGGATCCCTCTACTACGCGCGCGATCTCTCGCTCTTCTCGAGACGGTTCGACGTCTCGTCCGCGTCGTTCACCGGAGAGGAGCGGCTCGTGCTCGACGACGTCGCCTCCATCGAGGGGGCGGACTTCGGCGTCTTCACGCTCGCGGCCGGACGGATCGTCTACGGCACGGGCAGCACGGACGACGGCATGCGCACGCTCGTCTGGTTCGACCGCCGGGGCCGCTCGCTCGGCGAACTCGGTGAAGCGGGCCGGTACGACCGGCCGCGCGTGAGCCCGGACGGACGGAGCATCGCCGTCGAGATCGACGATGCGAACACGGGAACGCGCGACCTCTGGATCCTGGACGCCGCCCGCGGCCTCCCCACCCGGTTCACGTTCGACGCGAACAGCGACGAGTTCGCGGTCTGGTCCCCGGACAGCAGAGAGATCGCCTTCTCCTCGGACCGCTCCGGCAGCTGGGCGATCTACGTGAAGCCCGTGGCCGGCGGCGAGGCACGGCTCGTCGCCGAGATGCCGGGACGAAACGTCCCCACCGGCTGGTCCCAGGATGGCAAGTACCTCGCGGTCACCGCGAAAGGCGACAACTGGATCGTCCCGCTGGATCCGAAGGAAGCGCCGAGACGGTTCGCCTCGACCGATGCGTTCACGGAGTGGGGCGGCACGTTCTCGCCCGACGGGAAGTGGTTCGGCTTCGTCTCGAACGAATCCGGAACGGCGGAGCTCTACGTCACGTCCTTCCCCACCGCCGGACGGAAGTTCCGGATCTCCGCCCGCGGCGGACAGGGCGCCCGCTGGCCCGGGAAGGGAGACGAACTCGTCTACGTCACGGAGAAGTCCGAGATCTACCGTGTGCCCGTGCGCGCCCGGCAGGGAGAGATCGAGGTCGGCGAGGAAGAGCTGCTCTTCAGCGAACCCTCGGCCCGCGAAGGCGACATCGCCGCCGACGGCCAGACGCTGCTTCTCCTCCTCGCGCCGAACGCGACCAAGCGGCCACCTCTGCAACTCATCGACGCGTGGGAGGGAAGCACCGCGTCACGGTGAACCAGCGCCCACGGCACGCAGCCTGCCGCGTCCGTCTCAGGCGCAGTTCTCCTGCGCGTCACGTCGTTCGCTCCGCATTTGCCATCGCGGACGCGTGGAAGGAAGCACCGCGTCTCGGTGACGTCACCGGATGACGACGACGCGCGTCGACTTCACCGGTTCGACGTCGTCGCTCAGCTCGATGAGGTAGACGCCGTTCGGCAGCGGGCGACCGACCCGGTCCGTCAGTTCCCACCAGACGCGCACGCAGTCCGAGTCGGAAGAGAGACCGTGCGCGCACACTTCCCGTCCGAACGCATCGAGCATGCGAAGGCGCGGCGCCTGCACGAGGCCCGCATCCCACTCCACGAACGCGCCGACTCTGGCCGGGTTCGGGTAGACGCGCAGCCCGCCCGGGTCCGCCGAGTCCGTCGTCACAAGGGTGGACGGCTCGCGGTCGGTGGCGAGGTAGAGGTCGAAGGCGCCTTGGCTGTCGTCGCTCCACACCACGAACGTGTGGCCGGCCGCGTCGGTCGACACGTCCGGGTCCTCAGCGTTCCGCCCGATCGCGAGGTCGTACTGGAACGACCACTCGCCGGCGACACGTTCACCGATCACGAGCCGCTCGTCCACCAGCTCCAGCATCTGATAGGCCTCGTGCCGCCAGACGACGAGCGGAGCGCCGTCGGACTGCCGGACGTGGAGGGCCATCTGCTGCGGCCACTCCATCTCGGCCGGATAGTGATCGCGCCCGATGTTCTCGGCCGCACTCCAGTTCCCTTCCGAGCCGCTCACGTAGTGGAGGCTGTTGCACGGACAGGTCGGCTGGGGTCCATTCCCGACGAAGTGGGTGACGCCGTCGGGATACGCAGTGTCCCCCGCATAGTCGTTCGCAAAGAAGTCGTAGACGGTTTCCACGCCGTGCCAGGATGCATCCTTCCCCGTCCGGGCGCGGAGACCGGGAGTCGCGGATACCTCCGTGTCGACCCAACTCGCGATGAGTTCACCGTCGGCGCCGATCCGCTCCAGGAAGAGGACGGTGTCGTTCGGGAAGTAGTCCCCCACGCTCCCTCTACCCAGTTCGATGACCGGCCCCCACTCTCCGTCGTTCTGCCAGGTGAAGAGGATCGCGAGATTCTCTGCCATCACGTCGTACTCGGCCCAGAGGAGCCGCCCTTCGCCGTGATGGGAGACGGCGACAGCAACGGTCGGTCCGAAGATCGACGGCTGAAACGAGTCCGCACTCCAGACGCCGTCCGCGAAGGAGCGGAAGTGCGGCCGGTCGTCCGTTCCGATCCAGGCGAGTGAGATCTCGCCGCAGACGCTGCAATGCTCGACGTCCAGCTCCTCCCCCGTCCCGAGCACCTCGGGCACCGGGTTCCCCACGAGAAGATGACGGATCTCCCCACCCTCCTCGTAGAAGACGTGCGCCGCATCCGACAGGTCGTGCACGAGATGCGGCCGGGCGGACGGCGCGACCGTCTCGGTGAGCTGCGTTCGGTACCACGCACCGTTCGCGAGTGTGCTGAGGAAGAGGAGAAGTGCGGCGAACAGCAGGGCGACCACGATGATCCGTTGGCGAAGTAACATGGCGAACCTCCTCGTCGGAAGTTGCACCACGGGGCCGGCGGGGAGAGCGACGGGAGTGGAGCGCGTTCGTGTCGCGCGGACCGCCACTCACGCAGGCCGGTCTCGAGGCACGAGACCGTGACGTGGGGAGCGTAGCACCACTCGGGCCGCCGGGCGAGGGGCGAGCGCCCCTGCCTGGCGAAACTCGACCCTACCGGAACAGCTCCTTGATCGTGCCCCAGCTCATCGGGACGACGGGAACGGCACCACAGGGCGACGGCTCGCAGGTAGTCCCTTCCCCCACGAAGATTCCCCCGGCCGAGGCGCACGCATCCTCGGGAGCCAGTACGCATTCGTCGCCTATGCAGCACGCGCCGATGCCGGCGGCGCCACACCCCACATCGAGGGAACCGATCCGGACTCCGCAGGGGCTTCGCCACCAGACACAGGGTGAATCCGCGTGCAGACGATAGCGGTCGATCCCGCCGTCGTTGAAGCCTCCGCACACCTCCGGATCACAGAAGAGAGGATCGTCCCAGACCTGCTCACCTTCGAGGGTGATGTGCTCCCAGCCGGAAACGAACGAGCTGTCGACTGCACAGCACACGAGGGTAACCGGAGCGTTGGCCTGGAGGTCCACAGAGGGACAGCCATCGTTCAGGATCGTGTTCTCAGCATACAGCGTGCCGGACACAACCAGGATCCCCCGCGTCCGCGCGAACGTGCTGCCGGTGATCGTAAGCTGTGATCGACTGAGTATGCCCGAACCGTTGTTGATGAACGAGCAATCGGAGATTCGGACACTTCCGCCCAATGCGTACAATGCACCGCCGTTGTTCACGAAGTTGCAGTCGGCAAGAGAAGCCGCTGTGGAGCTGGCTTCGATGTCCATGGCGCCGGTCGAATTGGCGATGAAATCGCACATCTCGACGGTGCTCTCACCGGAACTGGCGACCCGAAGTCCGCTGGGAGAGAAAGGTGCGTCATTCCAGGAGAACTCGCACCGCCGGAACGAAGAGCGGACCTCGTCCTTGACCATGACCACACCGCTCCCGTTGCCGTACGGATCGTAATCTGGGGTCGTGCACCTCACGAACCGGCAGTCCTCAACGATCGCTTCCCCGGATCCCTGCACGAGGATTGCGGACCCAACAGCACCGCCGAGGCCCGTGAACTCGATGCCATGGATCGAGACCATATCCACCGCGTCCGTGCGGAACCTCAGTCCCCAACGAGAGTCCTCCCCGTCGATCGTCGTGACGTCGGGACCTGACTCGGAGCGGATGGAGAGAGAGAGACCATCGACCTCGATGTATGTGTTTCCGTCACCCGCGTACCGACCTGGCGCGAGAAGGATCTCATCCCCGGAAGCAGCCGCCTCGACGGCGTCTTGGATGGTGGCGTACTCGGATGGCACGTGGAGAGTGGCTGCAAGGCCCTGGCTTCCGAGCAAGACAATGAAGAACACGGAACCGCAGAACTCGATCAGTCGCATGCGCGGAATCCTCCAGTGTCTATCTGACGATGACGAGCTTTCGTGACAACGAACTCTCGCGACGACGAGCCGCCTGCTACCGAGTACCTAGCCCAGTATACGCCCGTTTGTGCATGCCCAGATGGGAACCAGCGAGTTCGGGAAGGAAGTATCATACCCCCACGCAATGGAGACCATGCGTGGTTGCCCGTACGAGGGGATCCCCTTGGTCGTTCAGCAGGTACTTCTCCACCCGTCGGGCGGAGGCGCGACGTCCTCGAGGCAAGCGCCCGGCATGTGTTTGAGCGGCAGGTCTGTGTGAGAGACCGAAGGCTCTGGGGGCAACCAGAGGCCTGATATCGCTGCTTGGAAAGCACTGAACAGAAAACGGCCCGTCTCCAGAACGGGCCGCCTTCCGCTTCGCTCTTCAGCTTTCGGCAGCATGGGTGCCGGTGTCCTCCTTTCCAAGAAGCCCAGGGCCGGGAAGGCGACTACATGTTCGCCGCGAGCGGCAGGTCGTCCGCACTCTCGTCCGCGGGGTCTACCGCGGGGCCTGACGCCGGTTCGGCCGAGTGGCCGGGCTCCGGAGTCGCCTCGACGACGATCGGGGTCTCGACGTCGCCCTCCGCGCTCCGCCGACTCTTGCCGAACCGGACGAAGTAGCTCTCGGCCAGGGACGGGTCATCGGAGAAGTGCCCCTCGAACGCGCGCTGCGCACGGTAGTACGCGCCGAGCCATTCCGCCTTCACCTGCAGGAACCCCTGCTTCGCTTCGGCCTCGGCCTGGGTGGCCGCCTCGAGCGCTTCGAGTGCGGCTTGGGCCGCCTCGATCGCCGCCGTCAGTTCATCGCCGTTCTTGGCCACGACCTTCTGCACCGTCTCGTCCGAAGAGGCACGGATCAACCGATCGAGCCGCGTGGCTTCGGCCAGGAGACGCGCCCCCTGGAGCCTCGTGAACCCGGCGTACCCCTTCGGGAAGAGGAGCGAGAAAGTCGAGGACGCACGGCTGCCGTTCCGTCGCGCCACGATTCCAGACCCGACGAGCCGCATCGACTTCTTCAGTTCGACGGAAGTACGCTGCGACTGCGCGCGGGCGAGGAGTCGCTGCATCACGGCATCCTCGAGGTTCGTGCCCGACGTCCGAAGGCGAGCGTTGTGCTCGATGATCTCGGCCGCGATCGCGGAGACGGAGGGGTCGGCGGTCACCCGGTGATCGACGAACCGGGCCGCCTGGAAACATCGAGCACTACTGGTGCGAGTGTTGAGACCTTGCATGGTTCCTCCTTCGAGGTTCCCGAGCCCCGACGCTCCCGAGTGCACGAACCCGTTCCGTACACGCGAGGGACGCGAAGTCATACGGGAGGTATGGTTCGACAGACCGGTTGTACAGCGGAGTCGTGATGTCGGTGGGTTCTGTCGTGGGAAAGTACGAATCGTGAGCGCGAGGGTTGCAAAGAAAGTTGCGGACTCCCCGACTTTTTTCCAAGTCGTTGTCTGACGCCGCGGGGACACCCTTGCGCACGGACGCACTACGGCCATACGGCGAACAGAATCACGCCCGGCTCCGCACCACCGCGTGGTAACGGTGAACCATCCGTCCATAAGGGCCGCAAGGTGACCGCATGCCCGGCGTACGCGCGGCTCAGGCGGATGCAGGGCAGCGGGGGGCTCGGTGTCTCTCCGACATCGGCCAGTACCATGTGCATGCAGTGCCCGTTGTCGCACCGACATCGAGCACCGCAGACTGCGTACATCGTCGATGCTGCGGAGACGTCCGCACGACGGAGTGGCGGAGACCTGAAAGCCGGCCGGCATCCGCCATGACGACATGTCGTTGCCGTGTCTACACGGTCTGACAGCGCACATTCACGTTGTACGCCGCACCAGATGCTGCGCAGCCTCCGTCCCGCCGCCTGTCCGTGGCGCAGAAGTCGGCGCGAGCCTACACGTGGTGGAGAGCACGCACCGCGTGTTGCCGACCGGCTTCCCCAGGGGACGCAGGACTGTCAGGCGGGATGCTGTGCGGACATGCGCGTGGACGCGACGTCGCAGTGGCGGTTCCCGGCCGTCTGGAGGCGACGCACGAAGGCAGGGGTGCGCCATGCCGGGCGGCTTCGGGTTCCGATGACACCCTGCGGTCGAACATGCTGCGCGCGGTGGGTAGTCCGGCCCGGAGCAGACGGACGTCGTCTAGTTTCGCGGCGTACTCGTCCCCAGGCGGATCGGTTCCTGGCTGTTCGGGCTCGAGAGCCGTTGGACGATCCGGTTGTCCGGGTCGATCTCCCGTGCCTTCTGCAGGAGCTCTCGGCCTTCCTGGTCGCGTCCGGCTCGCAGATGGAGGAGACCCTCCATGGCGACCAGGTCGGCGGTCGCGGGCGGTTCTATGTAGGGAAGCCACTCATCGAGGACGCCGAACGCGCCCTGCTCCTGCCCCTGGTTCATCAGGTCCTGGGCGGTTGCCGCCAGAAGGCCGCTGAGAACGTAGGAGGATCGGATGGCCCGGTTGCGCTGCTCGAGCTCCGCGGCCGCGATCACATCCGATGAGACCGTCCCGGTGGACTCCTCGAGGAGTTTGGTGACCGGCTCGCGTTGCGAGTAGATCCGATCGAACGGCTCTACGCGCACCTCGGTAGCCAATCCCCTCGCCCCGAGGCCGGCGACGCGGATTCCGCCGGTCAGCCCCTCGCCGAGGCCGAAGTTGGAACGAGCGTGGCGCGGAATGGTGAAGTCGACGACCGTCTTGTCGTCGGTAACGGGGCGGACGTCGGCGGAGAGCTCACGCAGGTATGAGTCGCCGGCCATGAACAGGGAGAGGAGATCGGCAACGGAGTCGATACCGATGTGCTGCAGGTCCTGGGCGACTCCGGGTTGCTGCATCCGCGCCGAGATGCGCGCGGGGTCGATATCGAGGGGGGCCTTCGAGCCGAGAAGGATCCACTCGCCCGGGTGCATCGAGTCCCAGGCAGAGGTATATGGAAACACGTCCACGAAGGCCCGCACGAGCATCTGGACCTCCGGCTGTACGAGCTCCCAGGTCGCGAGCCAGACGCCCATGATCCCGTCATCGCTCATCCGATCGGAACAGGTCTGATAGAAGTCCTTGGTATAGAGGTTGACGACCCCCGCGGTGTGGATGAGGGGCGGCTCTTCGGTCACCACGTCGAGCGTGCGATCCGTCCGGAGCAGGAAGTTCCTACCATCATCGATGATGATCTGGACGCGATCGTTGTTCGCCACGTCGTGGTTCGTGTCACGGAACACCTCCGCGCCCTTCACGACCTCACTCGACAGTTCGACCCCAATCAGGGTTTCGAGCGGATGCAGGCTGGCCGCACCGAGCGTGTTTCCGGTCCCGAAGCAGATGACAGTGGCGGCCTTCGGGTCGGGATGAAGGAGGAGGGGAAGGTGGGCATAGAGCCACCCTCCGCGGTACGAAGTAGTTCCGGAAGCGCCCCGTCCGTCCGAGTAGTGGATCCAGGCGGAGCCGTTCGGATGCTCGCAGATGGCGACTGTTTCGGCCGCTCCTTCCGAGAACCAAACGACGGGGCCAAACCGGTCGGCGAAGAGCTGACGGTACATTCCCGGGGGCGCCGCTACCGTCACCAGGAAGACGACCAGGAGAAGGGCCCCGGCGCCGATGCCGACCAAAGCAAACCGAGGCAGGAATCGGGAACCGAGAAACACGGGAAGGAGCGGCAACAGAGTTACGGCGATGAGGGCTCCTCTCGTGCCGAGGAGTGGTACGAGGAGAAACGCTCCCACGAGGGTGCCGACGACGCTGCCGTAGGTGTTGAAGGCATAGAGTCGCCCAATGGCGGATGCAGGATCAGGGGCGGAGTCGCGCATCAATCCGAGTGCGATCGGGAAGACGGCCCCGAACAGCAAGGCGGGCAGGGCCAGGACGACGGCGACCTGGATGATCACGGAGAGCAACGCGCGTGTCCAACTCTCCACACCCAGCACGTCCTTCGACGTGAAGCCGGAAAGCCCGTCTCCGATCCGATCTCCCAGGGTCTTGGCTGCGATGTCACCCAGATGCGGATAGGCCATGAGGGAAAGGCACCCGACCACCGAGAGCAGTCCGAGCAGGATCAGTAGGGTGTGGATCCGCTGCTGAGCGGAATAGCGGGAGCGAGCCCCCGTAGCCCCCCAAACGGAGCCCGCCGCCATCGCGGTGAGATAGACCGCCAGAATGGCGCTGAAGGCATAGGTGCTGTTGTGGACGAAGAAGACGAGAGCGCGGGTCCAGAGGAGCTGGCCAGCCATGGAAGCGAACCCGGTGACTGTGACCGTGAGCAGCGCCACCACGCCGACGAGAGCTGGGGCCGGAGCAGGAGCCTCTCGCTTCTTCCGCTTCGCACGTGGTTTGGCCAGCTCTCTGGCGCCCGGTTCGGCCGGGTCAGGCGACCCGCGTCCGACTCCCTCCGTCGTCGACCCAGAGAGCTCTTGGGCTCCGGACTCTTCGACTCTTCGGCTCTTCGACTCTTCGGCTCTTCGACTCTTCGGCTCTTCGGCTCTTCGGCTCTTCGGCTCTTCGGCTCTTCGGCTCTTCGGGACCACACAAGGGCAACAGTGGCCACAACCGCGTTGATCGCGACACCGACCAGGAGCGTGCCACGAATCCCCAAGAACTCGAGGGCGAGGAACCCCGCGGCTAGGGTGCCGACCACTCCGCCGAACGTGTTCGACGCATAGAGCCAGCCGCCGGCCCCCGCGGTGGCAGATGCGGAAGGCCTGATGGCCTGCATGAGAATCGGGAGCGTGGCCCCCATGAGCCAGGTTGGAGGCAGCAACATGACCGTCGCGAGCAGGAAGCGCAGTGCAATGAGGAGCGGCGGGCTCTCCCCGACGGCCCGGGAGGACTCGATGTACATCCACTCGAGTGCGCGGGCCAGCCACGGGAAGAGGAGCGCGTAGCAGCCGATCCCAGCCTCGAGCATGGCATAGAGCCGCAACGGCCGATGCCGGACGAGGGGGCTTCGCGTCGCCCACCGGCTCCCCAGCGCAAGGCCGAGCATGAAGGTCGCAACGACCGCCCCGATCGCGAACACGCTGACGCCGAACACCAGGTAGAGACGCCGAAACCACGCCACTTCGTAGAGCAAGGCGGCGGCGCCGGAGAGGAAGAGCAGGGCACAGGCACCGCGGAGAGATATCTCGCCGAACGATGGCGACGCCTTGGCGCCGACGGCATTGGTGTTTGACATCATTGTGCCATGGTAACCCGGAACCCGGGATGTAGAGAACCGATCCCCGAGAGCAAGAGCTACACGATTGCGGGCTCGTGTGTCGGGGCCCGTGATGGACGTACGGCAACCCGAACTCGTTCAGAGCGCCGACGTCCCGCGGCACTGTCGACTTCCGGCCATTCCGACCAGCCTATCCCAGCGGGACCGCAACCGCGGGCGTTTGCCTGACCGGTGGTGCGGTCGCGACGTAAAGTACATTCACTCAACGCAATACGTGCCGGCGCGGCTGATTTGCAGTGACACCGCATTTGGACGCCCCCCTGCTTCTGTCCGCGCGGATCGCCAATTGTGGTGCCGCCGCCCCGCGAGGGTCGGACGGGTGGAACACCCACAGGTATCCGATGGTCATTACGAACTGGGCGGAGTTCTCACGCGGGGAGCTGCGTCGGGCGTCGATCACGGAACGGCCGTCGAAGAGCCCCCCGCGCGTGCGGCGAGCCAGCGGCGCCTCGCCGGGAAGCAGCATTGCGGCGAGGGGTCCGCACTATCATTGGATTCGAACTCTCAGCATGGGAGCGATTCGCAGCGTAACGCTCGGATTGCTGCGTTACACGCCGGGACGTCCGTAGTGGATTCGAACCAGAGCGGATCCGAATCGAGCAGCGGATGAACGCCGGCCGGGGCCGCACCCGCCGCAGCGCCTCGCCCGGCGTCCAGCTACGACGCTCGACGCTCGAGCATCTCGGCAATCCAGACCTTGATGATCGACTGCCGCGTTATCCCGAGACGTTTGGCCTCTCGATCCAGGGACTCGACCATCCACGAGGGGAAATCCACGTTGATCCGGCGCGGCTCCTGATTCTTGCGCCGCGCTTGCTTCATATCGAGTTCCGGGGTGACATCTTCACCTCGGTCGAACTTCTCGTCGAAGTCACGCGCCTTCATAGATGTCGACCTCCTCACGCCGTGATCGGCGTACCGAGATGATCCGGATGCGGAAGTTGGGGGGGGGGAAGAACCGTCGGGACGCGGAGAGTCCCCCTTCGCCGACCCTCTCGGACTACGCTGCGGTGCGTATGTCCTCTGGGTTGATTCGGATGTCCTCGCGTTCCTTCGCCCGCCGGACCATCTCGAAGAGCTGATTCTTCAGTGCATCCAGCTCGTCGCGGAGCCCGTACATGTGCTGGATCCAGATCACCCGGATTAGAAAGTCCTCACTCTTGCTCCACACCTTTTCGTCGGCGGTCTCCCACCGGTTGACGGTGCTGCGATTGATCTCCATCTCGTTGGCAAGCTGTTCCTGCGTGAGCCTGGCGGACTTGCGCAGGAAGCGAAGTTCCGCAGGCGTCAAACTTCCGTATCGAATCACGTGGTCACCGATGGCCCTATGCAGCCCCGGCACGTTGGGGATGGTCACTTCGATCTCGCCGCATTGCTCGCACTTGGACTGCACCCCCTCGAGATACACGTTGGGCAGCCCGCATTCCAAGTAGTGATAGGACTGATCCAGAGACTGCAGGCTTCCGCCACAGCTCAGACAGCTCTTGTGCCCGTCCATTGTTGCCCTCTCTCTCGCTTCTCTCTCCCGCTCACGGCGTCACCACCGTGATGATCCTCAGTTCACCCTGATCGGTAGGCACGACCACCACTACTGCAAGCTGGCGACCGTCGGCGTCGCGCCCCTCCACCCGGAACTTCTTCTCTCCGCTCAGGTCGACCTCCTGCGGCTCGATGCAACGGGGATGGTCGAGCACGTACAGGAGGTCGTCAGTGGTAACGCCCCGCTGCAGCATCCTGTCTCGAGCATGCCTTTGGTAGCGAATGGCTCGATGCCCAGTCGCGGCCTCCGCCAGGACCCTCCTCACCTCCCTCACATCGTCCATCTGGTCTTGTATCTCCCCGAGTCCATCTGGCGGCGCCGCAGCAGTATCGTACACAAAAAGTAGCAAATTGCGTCAACCAAACCTCAAAGGGGAGCCACGACGGAGATAGTTCTGTGGTGGTGAAGTGACTGTTGCACAGTCATTTAGTACCGGCCACCCAGTGAACCGAATCGCCCATTGTTGACAGGCAGGTCATGGCGTGGGCACCATACCGATGGCTCAGGACCGATCGTTGACCGCAAGGTACCCGTCACAAACGGGCGAGTCCTGGGCCAGTGCATTGCGATATAGTAAGTTAGGAGTTGCGGCGTCCCACAAGCACCAACCGAGTCAGCGCCGAGCACAACCATACTGGCGCAGAAAGGAGTAGGCACATGGGATGCAATCGCCGTTCCGTCAGACGCGTCGTTCGTCGCGGACCGAAGCCGGGCCCCAAGACCGTGGTGGTCCGACCGCATCGCCGCTCGAAGCCGTGTAGATAGCCGACACAACCAAGGAAACTAGGCACCCCTGGGACGCCGCAACGCCATAGAAGCTATCACGAACATATCGAACGGGGCTAGTGGCTGTGGCCTGCGGTCGGCGTTGCCGCGGGAGCATTCAGCAAGCCTCAGGGCCTTGTGTCCTTGAGCAACTCGTCCGGAGCCGGATTGGTGATGTCTCCCACCTCCCCACCCCAATTGGGCAGATTGTCGAATCTCGTTTGGTTGTCGTGCGTCAGCAGCATCTCAGCAATCGCTAACCGGGTGATCCCTGTGCCCCGCAGGTCCGCCCCCTCAACGTTCGCGCTCGTGATCTGTCCGAGTTTTGCCCCCCGTAGATCAGAGTTTCGGAACGAGGCACCACGGCACGCGGCGCCGCGCAAATCGACGTCACGCAGATCGCATCCGGACAGATTTGCCCCGTGAAGCTGCGCACCGCGTAGATCAGCCCCCCGAAGGTTGCTACCGGACAGGTTTGCCCCTGGCGCCTGCAGGTTCCGAAGCTCGACGCCCGGGATGTCCAGATCATTGAGCCACGCGTCGTTCGGCAGAAAGAGCCCGTTCATTGGTTGGCCGGCTGTGCCGAGGACCTGGATCGCGAAACGGGGAGCAGTTCGACTCGTGGAGGACGACGCAAGGATCTGCCAAGCTTGAACCTGGGTGCCTTCTCGGGATGCCTCGGTTGCAACCCGCAGTTGAATGAATGCCGCGATCACCCCAACGATCGCCACGAGCTCGAAGCACCCGTAACGCCTCCCGAAGAGGGCCGCGAGGCGTAGGTTCCGACCAAGGCTCTTCGCCATGCTGGCGACCTCGCGTGCTGCCTCTCGCTCCGAGCCGGTACTCTCGTCGTCGAGCAAGTCGATTCGCCTCCTGTTCGCGGTCCGAGTTCGGCTGGATCACTGCATAGCCGCGTTCCGCTCCTACGGTTCGGAATGATCGGTCGTGAGGGACGGATCGGAGCGAGGCTACTCGATCCGTCCGCGGTCGCCCATTGGGGGATCCCCCCGAATCTGGCAGAAAACTGAGGAGAACCGCGACACGCCGAGCCGTGGCCCATCCGCAAACAGGTAGAGTTTTCCGGCACCCAGCGGAAGGTCGCCTCTTCCGTTGGGGCCGGCCGCAGACGCCTATGGCGACTCCGAGAACCAGCTGCCGACGGCCGTGCACCGTAGAGTGGCCGACCCGCCCGGGCGGATTGTCTGGTGGTGCTCCACGCCCGCGTTCGAAGCGCATCCACTCCGCGCACTAGCCGAACCGGGTCCACCTTCCGACTCCGTTCGAGCGACAAGAAACCACCTACTCCCACTACTCCGAACTCCATCCTCATCTCTATCCCTACCCCTCCCCACCCCGCAACCGAGCCACCGACCCCAACACCAGGAGCCCGATCGACAGCATGACGAGGATGCTCGGCGCCGCGGGAAGGTCGAAGCGCACGGAACCGAGCAGGCCGAGGAAGCTCCCCAGGAACGCGAACACCCAGCCGACGGCGAGTGCGCGTCCGGGAGTTCGGGTGAGGAGCACTCCCGCGACCGACGGAATCACGAGCAGGCCGAAGACTAAGAGCACGCCCGCGATCTTGACCGACGAGGTGACAACGAGGCCGAACGTGCCGTAGAACACGAAGTCCCAGAGGAAGAGGTTCCGGCCCCGCGCCCGCGCCGCGTGCGAGTCCTCGGTGATCTCGAAGAACGGCTTCCTGAGCAGGATGTGCACTACCCCCACCACGGCGTAGAGGATCGCGGTCTTCCCGACATGGGCCGGATCGACGGTGAAGATGGCGCCGACCAGCGTCTCCTTCACGTGTTCCGGCCCCGCGGGCGAACGTTCGAGGACGAGGAAGACGAGCGCCTGGGCCGTCGCGAACACGATGCCGATGAACGCCTCCAGCGGCACCTTGCGCTCCTGCCCGCGGAGCCACGCGAAGCTCGCGGCTCCGACGATCGTCATCCCGAGCGGGAGCACGTAGGACCAGAAGGGGCTCTCCCCTTTGCCGAGAAAGACCGCGACTGCGACGCCGAGTGCGGCCATCTGGGCGAGGGCGAGATCGACGAAGATCACTCCGCGCCGCACCACGTGATACCCGAGATACGCATGGATCCCCGCAAGTACCAAAGCGGCGAGAAGCGCGGTTCGGAAGAACGGCAGGTAGATCGCCTCCACGATGTGTCCTCTCAGCCCTCTACGGCGGTGGGTGTGAGCAGGGAGACGAGCTCCCGTGCGTGCTCGAGATAGCTCTCCTTGCGGGCGTCGTCACAACTGGGTGAGACGCGGTGCACGGTCACGCCCGCCTCCCGCGCCAGGAAGTCGGTCGCGTCGGTGCCGAAGTAGGGCTCGGCGAGGAGCGTCACGATGTGATCCGCCCGGATGATGTCGACCAGCTCCTGGAGATGGCGTGCCGTGGGCGGTATGCCGGGAACCGGCTCCACCGTGCCCGCGATCTCGAAGCCGTAGGCTGCGACGAGATAGGCCCACGAGCTGTGATAGGTCACGATCCGGTGCTGCGGAACCGACTGCGCTGCCGCCACGCCCGCGGCTTTGAGCTCCGCACACTCCGCCGCAAAGGCGGAGGCGCGGGCGCGGTAGTCGGCGGCGTGGGCCGGATCGATCTCCGCGAGCGCGTCCGCGATCGTCCCCGCGATCCGGCCGCCGTTCTCCGGATCGAGCCAGTAGTGGGGATTCCCATCGGGATGGACGTCCCCCATCGATGCGTCCACCCGCCCGGTCGGCTTCTCGAGCGGTTCGATCCCGGTAGAGCAGTCGAGGATCCGCACCTTTCCGTTGTGTGATCCGTCGATGATCTGCCGGGCCCATGTATCGAGCCCGAGCCCGACCTCGAGGTAGAGGTCCGCGCGGGACACTCGCACCATGTAGGAAGGCAGGACCTCGACGCGGTGCGGATCGGTGTTCGGCCGCGCGATCGCGTTCACGTCGACCTGATCCCCGCCCACCGCGGCCGCAATCGAGCCGAGATCGGTGAGCGACGCGACCACCCGCACCTTCGCGCCCGCGTCGACGGGGAACGCGAGCGCGAGCACGAGTGCCGCGAAGCAAACGAGAGCGGCCGCGGCGCGATGCCGAAGGTGGCGCAGCGTCGGGGCGTGTTCATGGGTATGCGTGAGAGTCCGCGTGAGTGCACACGCGGAAGACAATGCAGTCGTCATCTCATCGGTCCTTTCCGGGGGAAGCATCGACCCCGTTGGAGTGGTGTTCCGTGCGCGGCGCATCAGAACTGGTGCGCCTTGTGCGGGCCCATGGAGTAGATGACCCGGAGGGTGAGCGTGTTCGCGCCGTCTCCCTCCTCCGGATCCAGATGCTTCCAGTCGAGTCGGATCGCGGTCGTCTCTTCCATGAGCGCGATCCCTCCGAAGAGTCCCAGCCCCCGCGTCGTCGGGCCCTCGGCTTCGGGTGCTTCGAACACCTCGAACGACGCGCCGACGTTGTACCGGCTCGCCCAGTTGTAGTCCGCGAAGACGTAACCACCGACCGCGTCGACGTCGTTCGCCACGTATCCTCCGTTCTCCCAGCCTGCGTCTTCCCGGGAGAGCGAGAGCAGCTCGCCCTGGAGGACCAGATAGGCCTGGGGAGACGTCCAGAGCTTCGCCTTGGCGTCGGCCCCGTACGCGTACGTGCGCGTGCCCGCATCCACGTTGTTCGTCCCGCCCGCGGCCGAGAATCCGACTTCGAGCGCGGAGCGTTCTCCGAGCATCCCGAACCCGGAGAGACGTCCGAAGAAGGCGGGCCGGGTGAGTTCGGCGCCGTCATCGCCGCCGGCGTTCAGCGGATCGCTCCCGTCGCTCTCGTCCGCTTCCCGTTCGAGCCGGAACGAGTTTCCCTGGAGCCAGTCCACCTCCACTTGCACGGAGGTGTCGCCCACGATCGGGAAACGCCGCGAGAGCTGGACTCCGGGCTCGATGAACGCTTCCTCGCCGGGGAGATACGAGGAGACGACCTCGAACGGTTCGGCGAACGGGAGCGCGTGCGGATGGGTCGGGTTGATCCGGCCGAACGGCACGCGAAACTGCCCGCCCCGTAGCGCCACGTCTCCGGGCAGTCCACGGAAGAGGGTGAAGTATCCCTCCTCGAGCTCCAGCCCTTCCTCTGCGATCGCGAGTGTGAAGTAGCCGCTCGCATACGGGTTCAGGTAGTCGTCGTAGATGATCTCGGTCTCGCCGATATCGAGCACCGGCCGCTTTCGGTCCGGATCCTCCGTGTCGTCGGTCCAGACGATCCGGGGCTGTCCCAGGATCGAGATCTTCGGGTTCGTCACCCCGGCACGGGCCGGCAGGGCAGAGGTCAGCATCAAAACCGACGCAAGCACGCACCAGATCGACACGGCGAGCCGATCCGGCTGAATCAGACGGAACATCAGTCCTCCAGGATCCACGCCATGGAGGAAGACCGGGACACACGTCGCCGTTCGAGCTGGAGCTTCGAGACGGACCTCGAGACGGCCGAGAACGGACCGTCGACGTCAGGCCCTGTTGCGTCGCACTTCGAACGACGGACGTGTCCCGGCCTCTAGTCCAGGGCGCGGGAGTTCGATTCCACGGTGTATGTCGGGCCGGAACCGCGACCTGCGGCTCGGCACACGAGACGCGGGTACCCGATCGGGAACCCGGACGGCGGAATCAGCAGACGGGAGGAGCGCGGAGCCGGTGGAGGGAACGCTCGGCGCCCTGAGGAAGCGCCGTCTCTCCGCGCTCGACCGGAGCCCAGACCTGGAGCTCGGGAGCGGAGAGTGTGACGGCCGCGGGGGCCGACAGACCTGTGTGATTGGCCGAGAACCAACACGCGTCGCACGAAACGCTCGGATGGAGCGGTTCGTGGTCGTGACACCCGCTCGCCTCCTCGGTCTCGAGGGTGATCACTCCCAGGACGAAGCTGATCGAGAGCACGAAACGGAGCAGATGGGACAGGACGCCCCCGCTTCGCTTCGAACTCCGAACGAGATCACTCATGTGCACTAGCGTAGCGACAACTCTGACTCCGCGTCACGACTTCAATCGTCGCACCGGAGGTTTTCCTCACTAGTGCAGACGGATCACCGTGGACCCGACGACTTCGTCGCCGATCCGGACCTCGTAGGCGTAGGAGCCCGCGGGGACGGGACGGCCGTCGGCGTCGTTCCCGTCCCAGTGGTAGCCGTGGGCGCCGGCGGCCAGAGTCTCGCTCTCGACGAGTCGCCGCACGGTCCGGCCCGCGATGTCGTAGATCGAGACGGACACTTCACCCGAGGTCCGCAGCTCGAAGCGGATGTCGGCTTCGTCCCAGAACGGGTTGGGGCGGGCCGTGAGCCAGGCGAGTCGCGGTTCGGAGTCACCGGAGACGTGTTCGACGGAGCTCGTGTCGTCGAACGTGAAGTCCGCGAAGATCGCGGCGTGGTCACTCGCGGCTTCCGTGTCCCCCGCGCCGAGACCGAACTCGGCGAGCGACGAAGAGAGCATCGTGCGGGTCTCGACGGTGAGGTTCTGGTGGAGCGTGGCGACGGACCCCGCGAACCAGATGTAGTCGAGTTGGCCGGGGTAGAAGCTGCCGCCGTCGTTCCGCCAGGTGTAGACGAAGCGTGCGTCCGGGTGACGGATCTCAGCGCGGTCGAAGTCGGAACCGTCCCAGTCCGGAGGCGAGTCCGGCCCGAACGTGCCTTCGTCGACGATGTCGCCCGTGGTGAGCGTCTCGAGCTGCCGGCGCCATCCGACCAGGTTGAAGTCTCCCGCCGCGACGATCGGCGTGCCGTCCGCGAGATCGAGCAAGCCGCCCGTCGTGCGCGCGTCGCGGAGGAACGACACCAACGCATCGGCCTGCTCCTGCCGGTTGTCGTCGGCCGTACAACAGCTCCAGTGGTTCGCGATGACGAGGAGGTCCGTGTCGAAGTCGGGCCGGAGGTCGAGGAGCGCCGCGGTGAGCCGACTCCCGGGAAGGACGTCCCACGAGTCCAGGATCGGATACCGGCTCACGATCACGTTCCCCTGGTCCCGCTTGAGTGCGTGCCAACTCTCGCCGGAAGCACTCGGGAGGAACTGCTCGACGCGCGCTTCGGTCTCGGCCGCATCGTGGTTCCAGATCTCACAGAGCACCCAGACGTCGGGATCGATCGCGCCGAAGATCCGCTGGAACGCCGCGGCCCGCGCGCCGCCGTCGAAGAGTCCGTCGTTCTCGACGTTGTAGGACGCGAAGCGGAAGTGGAGTGGACTCTCCCGATCGAGGGACCGGGAGTCGACCGCCTGCGTATCTCCCGAGAAGGTGTAGTCGAACGGACCGATCGCGTCCCCGTTCGCATTGTCCCAGACGTAGATCGAGAACCCCTGGCCCGGAAAGAGCGCCGTCCCGCCCGGAGTCGCCGCGCGGGAGAGCGCGAACTCCAGCTGGGTGTCGCTCACCGTCGGCGCGAGCACGATGCCGAGACTGGCCTGGTCCACCTGCGTCCCGGACGGATAGACATTCCCGGTCCGGTCCCCCAGTCGCCAGACCAGCTCCGCGCCAATCCCGCCCACGGCGAGACCGGTCGACGGGTTCCGGTCGGTGTCGAGCGCGAAGCGGATGTCCTGTCCCTCGTCGCCCTGCACGTCCACGGTGAGATCGAAGCGGACGTAGGCCCACTCGAGATCGTCCGCCACCTGGAGGAAGGTGAAGTCGATCCCGGAGCTGCCGTCGTCGCCCGAGGGATCCGTGCCCAATTCGGCGGACTGGGTCCAGTCCGTGTAGTCACCGTCGATCTGGATGGGGAGACCGATCGCGCCGGAGGTCTCGAGGACGCCACCCGCCGTGATGGCGGCGAAGGCCAATGCGAAGGTGGCGGATGCCACGGTGGCCCGCCGCGTGTGTGCGCGGGCGCAGGCCAGGATGCGTGGGCGTGGGCAAGGGTGTGGGCGTGTGCGCGTGCGTGTTCCTGCGCGATTCATGAGAGACCCCCCGGCGATGCCATCGTGATGCGTGGACTGTGCGGAGCACGGCCCCAACGGTGCATGGGCTGCCTATGAGGATAGCGGAAGAGCTGCCCTCGGATGAGGGCCGATGCGGCGATCGCGCGGGTGATTCAGGTGAGGAGGGGATCAGCGGTCTCGATCGGCGAGTCAGCGGCTTCGATCGGCGGGATGCCGACCTTCGCCTCGGGCGCCTACTTGCCCGCTTCGCGGGCCTTGAGGATCGCCTTCACGAGTGACTCGGGCACTTCCGACGGGATCGTGTCGCTGCAGGGACAGCAGCGCTTCTCGAGACGGATCGTGGTCCGGTACTTCTCGAGATAGTTGAGGCAGCAGCGACAGTCACGCAGGTGATCGGAGAACACGTCGCGTTCCGCCTTGCTGAGCTCGTCGTCGAGGTAACGATCGAGGAAGCTGATCAAGTCCCGGCAAGTGATCACGAAGCCGATTCCTCGCGGAAACGGGGCTCGAGGAGACTCTGGAGAGCCTGCCTGGCCCGGTGCAGTCGAACTTTCGTCGCGTTCTCGCTGATTCCGAGTACGGCGGCGGATTCCGCCGTATCGAGGCCTTCGATGTCCCTCAGGAGGAGCACGTTACGGTACGTGTCCGGAAGTCTGTCGATGGCCTCGCGCACGAACACTCGATCTTCCTCGCGGACGACCATGGTGTCGGGCAGGGAACGCCACTGCGAGCTTGGCTGCTCCAAATGGCCGTCCTCGCGGAACGTCGGCAGGAGTTCGTCGATCGAGGACTCGGGGCGACGACGCTTGGAACGGAGCTTCATGAGCGCGGCGTTGACGACGATGCGATGGAGCCAGGTGGAGAGGCGGGATCCGCCCTCGAACCGATCGATCGATCGGAACGCGTTCACGAACGCTTCCTGGACCGCGTCCTGCGCGTCCTCCTCGTTCTTGAGGAATCGACGCGCCACCGCGAGCATCCGGCCGATGTTCTCGCGGACGAGTTCTTCATACGCAGTCTGATCTCCGCTCTGAAGTCGAGCGACCAGATCGACTTCCGTGGGCGGATTGTGGGTCTCCATCACTGCGTTCCCTTTCGGTGCATCCACCACGGCTTCGCATGTCATCACGGCGCGTTCCTCCTCTGGAAGGTCTTCGCCGCTTGCCTGCGGGGAGATGCGAACGGCCGAGCGAATCGTTCGTCTCCTCGCCTCTGGCGCCGTTCCGCGCAGTCTAGTCGGACCGCTCACCGGGGGCCACCCTTTGCGGGAAGCGCCGCCTGGCTCACGAACCGGAACGGCGGGCCCGAGGGGAAGTCCACGCCGCGGACGAAGACGTTGGAACAAGCTCGGAACCCCCGGGCCCAGTATCGGTTCCGGTCCCTGCGTGATATCCTCCTCCCGGCCCGCCCCCGAAGCCCGACCCGAACTCTGGAGACCTCCCAATGCGTTTTCTCCCAACCCCTTGGCCCGTCGTTCGCGGGTTCGTGGCCGGTGCTGCGACCCTCGCGATCGCCATCACCAATCTCCCGGCCACCAGCTGGGCGGCCGGAACCGACGCCCAGCAGTTCCTCCGGCGCCCGGACATCCACGGAGACCAGCTCGTCTTCACGAGCGAGGGGGACCTCTGGCTCGGCTCGGCCTCGAGCGGGACGGCCTTCCGGATCACGTCGGACGAAGGGTACGAAGGACCGGCCTACTTCTCGCCGGACGGGACCCGGATCGCGTTCAGCGCGCAGTACGACGGCGCGACCGACGTCTACGTGATGAGCGTCCAGGGTGGATCGCCCGAACGGCTGACCTGGGCGCCCTCCGGCGTGACCGTGCTCGGCTGGACGCCGGACGGCTCCGGGATCGTCTTCCGGTCCCGCTGGGACGGCAGCAAGATGCGGAGCCGCCTCTTCACCGTGCCCGCGGACGGCGGCAGCCCGAGTGAACTCCCCGTCCCCTACGGAGAGTTCGCGAGCATCGCCGAGGACGGACGGATCGCGTACGTGCCGGTGAGCGCGGAGTGGCAGCACTGGAAGCGCTACCGCGGGGGCCTGGCCGACGACATCTGGTTGGCGGACCCGAAGTCCGGTGCGTTCACACGCCTCACCGACGACACCGGCGTCGACACCGAGCCGGTTTGGGTCGGGAACGCTCTCTATATGGTTTCGGAGCGGGACGGGATCGCGAACCTCTACGAGCTCGACCCGGCCACGCGCGCCGCGCGGGCAGTGACCCAGTTCGCCGAGTACGACGTCCGCTACCCGAACACGGACGGAACGCGGATCGTCTTCGAGCACGGAGACGGGATCGCGCTTTACGACCCCGCGCGCGGCACGGCGGAAGACCTCACGCTCGACCTCCGCTCCGACCGGATCCACGCGCGTTCGCGTCGCGTCTCCGCGTTGGACGGATTCGCGGGAGTCGACCTCGGCCCGACCGGAAAGCGACTCTTGGTCTCCGCGCGCGGACAGATCCTCTCCGCACCGGCCGAGAACGGCGACGTCCGGATCGTGGCGGCGGAGGACGGCACCCGCTGTCAGTACCCGGCCTGGTCACCGGACGCCACCAAGATCGCGTACGTCTCGGACAAGTCGGGCGAAGAGCAGATCTGGCTCGTCGACACGAACGTCGACGGCGTGCCCGTCCCGAAGCAGCTGACGAAGGATCACACCGGTCCCCTCGGCTACATCGCCTGGTCTCCTGACGGCACGCGTCTTCTCACGAGCGACCACGAGCTCCGGATCCTCCTCGTCGACGCGAAGACCGGCGCCATGACGACGGTGGCCCAACTCGATCGCGGAGGGTCGTACGACTTCACGCTCGAGCAGTACCGGTTCAGCCCCGACGGCAAGTGGGTCACGTACTCGTTCCTCGAGCCGAACTGGAACTGGACCGTCTGGCTCTACGAAGTCGCGACGGCGAAGGCGACCCGGGTCACGTCGACGGAGATGAGTTCCTACGCGCCGGCGTTCGACGCGGAAGGCAAGTACCTCTACTTCCTCTCGGACCGCGAGTACGACCCCACGTACTCCCAGGGCAACCGCTACTTCTCCTTCGGCGACATGACGAAGATCTCCCTCGTCACGCTCGCGAAGGACACGAAGTCTCCCTTCCTCGAGAAGAACGACGAGGAAGGCGGAGCCGACGACGACGATGCCAAGGACGAGAAGGACGGCAAAGACGGGAAGGGCGACAAGAGCGACAAGAAGAAGGGCAAGAGCGACACGCCCGAGCTGCCGAAGATGACCATCGACATCAGTGGCATCGCCTCCCGCGTCGATGAAGTCCCGATGCCGGCCGACCGCTACACCGCCGTCGAACCCGTGGAGGGCAAACTCCTCATCGCCGGCTTCCGGAGGGGAGAAGGCGACGACGAGGACGAAGGCCGCGGCAACCTGCGTCTCCAGTCCTTCGACCTCGAGGAGAAGGAAGCGAAGGATCTCGTCGGGAGTCTCAGCGACTTCGATCTCTCGTTCGACCGGAAGAAGCTGCTCGTCCGCCAGGAGCGGAAGTTCACGGTGATGGACGCCACCGCGGGCGAGATGCCGAAGGACGACGGCGACGTCGACACGGCCGGTTGGATGCTCACCGTGGATCCGGAAGCGGAATGGCGGCAGATCTTCCAGGAAGCCTGGCGGGTGACGCGGGACTTCTTCTACGCCCCGAACATGCACGGGGTCGACTGGAACGCGGTCCGCGCGAAGTACGAGCCGATGCTGGGCGCGGTGGCCGTACGGAGTGACCTCACGTTCATCCTCGGCGAGATGATGGCCGAGCTCAACTGCGGGCACGCCTACGTCGGCGGCGGCGACGAAGTCCGCGCCCGCTTCACGCCTCTCGGCTACCTCGGCGCCGACTTCGAACCCGTACCGGGCGCGGTGCCCACCTACCGGATCACGAAGATCCTCCCCGGCGACGGCTTCGACCTCGACGCGCGGTCGCCGCTCCTCACCCCCGGCGTCGACGTCTCGGTCGGCGACTACATCCTCGCCGTGTCCGGCCGGCCGGTCCGGACCGATCAGGACCTGCGCGCGCTCCTCGTCGGAGCGGCGGGCCGGTGGATCACGCTCACCGTCAACTCGAAGCCGTCGCTCGAGGGAGCCCGCGACGTCCTCGTCGAGCCGATGCGGAGCGAGCGGAGGGCCCGGTACTACGACTGGGTCGCGAGTCGACGCGAGTACGTGCGCACGCACGGCGGCGAGAACCTCGGCTACGTCCACATCCCGGACATGTCGAGCCGTGGCTTCCAGGAGTTCGGCAAGCACTACTACGCGAGCCTCGGCCAGGACGGCCTCGTCTACGACGTGCGGTTCAACGGCGGAGGCTGGATCAACGCCATGCTCCTCCTCCAGATGTCGTCGCCGCAGTACTCGTTCTTCAAGCCACGCCACGGCGCCTCCTGGTCCCGGCAGGACTGGGCCTTCCCCGGCTACGGCGTCGCCCTCTGCAACGATCAGAGCGGATCGAACGCGGAAGAGTTCAGCGACGCATTCCAACGTCTCGGCATCGGCCCGCTCATCGGCACGCGGAGCTGGGGCGGTGAAGTCGGGAGCGGCGGCGGCTACGGGCTCGTCGACGGCGGCTGGATCTACCCGCCGAACTACGCGGCGTGGGTGCCCGAGGGCGAGTGGATCATCGAAGGCATCGGGGTCCGTCCCGACGTCGAGGTGGAAGACGATCCCACCGCCTACATGGCCGGACGCGATCCGCAGCTCGACGCGGCGATCGACTACCTGAAGAAGAAGATCGCCGAGTCACCGGTGCCGCGTCCGACACCACCGCCCTACCCGGACAAGTCCAAGGGCGGATCAGACCGTTGGTAGAGCGCATTCGTAGACAGAGACCGCAGGGAGACGGCGACGTGACGAAGCAGAGCAACGACCCGAAGCACCGCACCAGCTATCCGACGACACGACGGGACGACAGCGTCGTCGACGTCTACCACGGCACCGAAGTTCGCGATCCGTACCGGTGGCTCGAGGATCCTGACTCACCGGAGGTCCGTGCCTGGGCCGCGGCACAGAACGAACTCGCGTTCCAGCATCTCGAGACGATCCCGCAGCGGAACACGTTCCGGAAGCGTCTCGCCGACATCTGGAACGAGCCGACGACGGGCGCACCCTGGCGGCGCGGACCGCGCTGGTTCGAGTTCCGGAACGACGGCGTCCAGAACCAGGACGTCCTCTTCGTCGGGAACGCGGATGCCGAGGGTCGTCCTCCGGCGGCGGACGGGTTCCGCCCTCTCCTCGACGTCAACCCGCTCTCGAGCGATGGAACGACGAGCCTCAACAACATCGCGGTCACGCCGGATGGTGAACTCCTCGCATACGGCCTCTCCGAAGCCGGTTCCGACTGGACGACGTGGAAGGTCCGCGAGATCGCAACGGGACGGGACCTGCCCGACGTGGTGCCGTGGTCGAAGTTCGGATCCGCCGCATGGCTTCCGGACGGCAGCGGATTCTTCTACACGCCCTACGACGCACCGGCCGAAGGAACGGAGTACGCGGCCACGAACCAGGCGCAGAAGGTCCGCCTCCACATTCTCGGCACGCCGACCTCGGAGGATCGACTCGTCCACGAGGAGCCCGATCACCCGGACTGGACGTTCGAGCCGTACGTGACCCACGACGGCCGGTGGTTCGTCCTCTCCGTCTGGACGGGCGGGCTCGACTCGAACTGGATCTACCTCGCACCGATCGAGAACGGAGCGATCGGAAGTCTCCGCCAGCTCATCGCGGGAGTCGATGCGCACTTCGACTTCGTCGGCGTGGTCGGCGGGAGCTTCGTCTTCGTCACGAACCATGAAGCACCGAAAGGTCGCGTGATCGCGGTCGAGCCGGGAAAGACCGACAGCTGCGGTTGGCAGACTCTCGTTCCCGAATCGGACGACCGTCTCGACTCCGTCCGGATCGCCGGCGCGGAGAAGAGCGGAGACCGCGGATGGCTCGTCCTCCATCACTGGAGACACGCGACGTCACAGCTCTCGTACGTCCCATTCGCGTGCGGCGGAGCTGAGGCCTCCGGGGCCCCAGCCGCGGCCGGCCCTGCAGCCATGTCCGCCGCCCCGACGATCCTCCCGCTGCCCGAGGAGCTCTCGAGCGTTCTCGCTCTCTCGACGAGCCGAGCGGACGGAAGGATGCACGTCCAGCTGAGCACGTTCCCCGCACCCAATCACGTCTACTACGCAAACCTCGGAAGCGAGTCGGCCGTCGCGCTACAGACACGAGGCGGCGGTGCAGGAGAGGCTGCGCCCCCTCCGGACCGGACCCGCCTCCTGACGAGACGCGTGTTCGTGGAACACGACTCCGTCCGTCTTCCCGTATTCCTCCTCCACCGCGAAGACGTCCACCCGGACGGCAAGGTCCCCACCATCCTCTACGGCTATGGTGGTTTCGACATCTCGATGACGCCCGGCTACTCCGTGGCCTGGCGCACCTGGGTGGAACACGGCGGACTCGTCGCCGTCGCGTGCCTCCGGGGAGGAGGCGAGTACGGGAAGGCCTGGCATGATGCCGGCCGCACGCCGAACAAGCAGAACGTGTTCGACGACGCCGCCGCGGTTGGCGAATGGCTCTGCGAGGAGTGGACCTGCCCGGCGCGCCTCGGCATCACGGGACGCTCGAACGGCGGACTCCTAGCGGCCGCGTGTCTCACGCAGCGCCCGGACCTCTTCGGCGCCGCGGTGCCGGAGGTGGGCGTCCTCGACATGCTCCGTTTCCACCGGTTCACAATCGGCTGGGCCTGGGTGAACGACTACGGCTCCGCCGACGACGCGACCCAGTTCCGGGAGCTGTATGCGTACTCGCCGCTCCACAACCTGAAGACGGATACGTGCTATCCGCCGACCATGATCACGACCGGAGACCACGACGACCGGGTCGTCCCCGCACACTCGTACAAGTTCGCGGCGGCGCTCCAGTACGTCCAGTCCTGTGACCATCCTGCGCTCATCCGGATCGACACTTCGGCCGGACACGGGATGGGGAAGCCGCTCTCCAAGCGGATCGAAGAGCGGGCCGACGTGCTCGCGTTCTTCGCGCAGCATCTGGGGTTCTGAGGCGATCGTGTGCTCGTACATCTGATCGACGGCACGTTCGAGCTCTTCCGCTGCTTCCACGGCGCGCCGCGCGCGCAGACCGCGGACGGACGCGAGATCGGGGCGGCGCGGGCGTTCCTCTTCACGATGATCAAACTCCTCCGGCGTCCGGACGTCACGCATGTCGCCGTGGCGTTCGACGCCATGGCGGGGCGCACGCGTGCATCCCAGGACGCCGACGCGAGCACACTCATCCGGAGCCAGTACCTCCCCGCCACCGACGTCCTCCGGGCGCTCGGCATCACGTACTGGCCGATCCTCCGCGCCCAGGCAGACGATGCGCTCGCGACCGCGGCGCGCCTCTTCTCGCCACTCGACGAGGTGGAGCAGGTCGTCATCGCGACCACGGACAAGGACCTCCTCCAGTGCGCGTCGGAGAAGGTCGTCGTCTGGGACCGGATCCGTGACCGGATCACGACGGCGGAGGGCGTGGAGGAACGGTTCGGCGTTGCGCCTCCCCTCCTTCCCGACCTCTTCGCGCTCGTCGGAGATCCGTCGGACGGAATGCCCGGGATCCCGCGCTGGGGACTCAAGGCATCGTCGACGGTGCTCGCGCACTACCGGTCCGTCGACGCGATTCCGCTCGACGCAGACGACTGGGAGCCGTCGGTGCGAAGTGCGGTGCGCGGCGCCGCGTCGCTCGCCGAGAGTCTCCGTGTCCATCAGCGCGAAGCCGTGCTCATGCGCGACCTGCTCAGGCTGCGCACGGACCTCCCGCTTCCCTCCTCGTTGGCCTCGATCGAATGGCGCGGCGCAGACAAGCCAGCGCTCGAAGCGCTGACGGCCGTGATCGGCGGCGCCGAGATGCTGGAGAAGCTGCCCAACGGTTAGGGGCCGCTGGCAGACGAAACACCGTCCAGCATCAGCCAATGCACCTATGCCGCGCGTGTCGACAAGCGCGGCACGAAGATCCTTCCCGAAGCCGAACCGATCTGTAACTGTCCCATCAGAGTTCCGTCGAACCCGACGGGCGGACACTCGCGTCGTGCGGCTTCCCCGGAAGCTCGTGACAACGAGTGTCGCGGGGGATCCAGAGGTTGCACGCACCGAGCGAACGAGAGCAGGTGTGGATTCGGCAGGCTCGAATGGGAGACGCACGGGCATTCGATCACCTGGTGGAACTCTACCAGGACAGGATCTTCGCCCTCGTGAGGCGTCAGGTCTCCGACTTCGAACTCGCCGAAGAACTCACCCAGGACGTCTTCGTGAAGGCGTTCCGTGGGCTCGATCGCTTTCGCGGTGAGTCCCGCCTCGGCACCTGGCTCTTTCGGATCGCGATCAACCAGGTGCGCGACTATAGACGAGGTAAGAGAGCGCACGCGGACGCACGGCTGATTCCGCTCGAGGGCGAACCCGGCTGCGCCCCTCCAACGACTGCCACCTCGGCAGCGCCGGACAGGGAGCTCTCCGAGAAGGAGCTGGCCGATACGTTTTCCCGTGCGCTCTCGAGCCTCACGGCGGACCAGCGCACCGTGCTGCTACTCAGGCACCAGGAAGGGCTCGAGTACGACGAACTCGCGTCCACCCTCGGTATCTCCAGAACGAACGCGAAGGTGCGGGTCCACCGCGCGCGGGAACGACTCCTCGCGCTCGTACGGGCCGACGGCTACGATCTGTAAGGACGACCGAACGGAACGGGTTTGGCGATGAGCGACCATCGAGACAGAACGCGCGGTGAAGGGGATGCCGAACTCCACGCCTACCTCGACGACGAGCTCGGAGACGGAGCCAACGCCGACTTCGAGGCCCGTATGCGGCAGGACCCGCGGCTCGCACGTACGGTCGGCGTCCTCGGTTCGTTCGATCGCTGGCTCGAAGAAACACGCGAGACAGCCCCGGGAAGCCTGCGTGACCGTGTTCAGTCGCAGCTCTCCTCGTCTTCGGTCGACATGAACCGCACCCGCCCCCATGATGCGGCAACGTCCCGTTCCACGACGCGGCGATGGACCGATCTCGTCCGTCTCCCCGTCTGGGCCTGGGCGGGCGCCGGAGCGATGGCCGCGGCGATCCTCTTCCTCGTCTTCCAGCCCCAGTTGCCGCGGCATGAAGGTGCGGCGGGCGTCGACGCGGACGTACTCACCACGGACGCGATCACCACAGACGCGATCGTCCCAGGTGTCGCGGCCCCGAGCGGCTTCGCCGAAGCGACCCTCGCGGACCACGCCGATGGAGCGAGCGGAGCGACTCCGCCAGACGTCGCTCTCTCCCTCGGCGATACCATCCGACATCGGTTCACGATCGAGGCGCAGGACGCGAGCCGTGTCTGCCTCGTCGGCTCTTTCAACCGGTGGACCGTCTGCAAGACCCCTCTCGAGGAGGTACGAACGGGAGTCTGGGCGGCGACACTCGAGCTTCCCCGCGGTCGCTATGAGTACATGTTCGTGGTGGACGACCACTGGGTGACCGATCCGAACTCCGGCGTCCGCGTGGACGATGGATTCGGAAACGAAAACGCCGTCCTCCTTCTGTGAGCATGGAGCGTCCGCGGACCGGTACTCGGCGCATCGCCGCCGCACGGAGCCCCGTGCCGATTCTCGTCACGCTCATCGCCGCCATCGTCGCCGCCCTCCTCCCCACCGCCGCCCACGGGGGATCCAGTCACGGACCCGGTTCGGTCTCGGTCTCGGTCGGGCATGACAGTGAAGTGTGGGCGAACGACGGGTTCGGCGTGTTGGAGCCGTCGGCCGCCCGGTTCGCCCTGCTCGGAGCCGAGGGCGGAGTTCGTTGGCCCGAAAGCGGATCGCGCAAGATCCGCGGATCCCTCTTCGGCAGTACGTTCGTCACGACCTACACGAACGACGGCCCGAGCCTCGACGTCGGCGCGTCCGCCGGCGGTCTCCTAGCGCGCGCCGTGGGCGAGCGTCAGGGGTGGCAGCTGCGCACGAACGCGGCGTTCTTCCGCCGCGACGACGCCGCCATCTTCGATTCGGACGAGGGAGCCATCGCCGCCTCCTGGGTCTATCGCGCCCCCTCTCTCGGCCTCGCCGCCACGGCCGAGCACGCATGGGTATCGTATGGCGCACGGTCCCTCGGCACCGAGTCGTCGGATCACGAAGAGGACCGACGGCTCGACCTTCTCGGCAACGTCCTCCTCCCGATCGCGGGGAGCTCGTGGGTGGAACTCGGCATCGGGTTTCGTCACCTCGACTCGAACGACCCGGCCGTCCGCTACGACGGGCCGAGGGTGTCGATGGCGGCGCAGCACCAGTTCCGAACCAAGGCGCATCCTGGGAAGGAAGAGAGGGGGCTTCGTGCCACTACCAGCCTCCGCGCCGATGCCGCGTGGGGACGCCGCGTGTACCGCGACTACCCGGTCCTCGATCTGACCGGAGCTGCCCCCGTCGACACCGGAGAAGAGCGGACCGACTCCTACGTCCGGTTCGGCCTGACGCTCAGCCGGGACGTCACGAACCGAATCGGACTCGAAGTCGAAACCGACGGCGTCCATCAGGCCTCGAACGTCGACGCACTCGTGTTCGACCTGTACCGGGCGTGCGTGGGAGTGGTCGTACGACTCGGAGAGGAGACCGCGCGTTCCGAGGAGCGCGCGGGCGGGTCGTCGCGGTCCCAGGAGCTCCTTCGTGCCATCCTCCGCCGCTCGAACGGAACGCCGAACACCCCGTCCGTCGACAACACGGGTGACGACGCGAGCCACGGTGAGATTGGCGGCGCGGGCGACGACGCGATCGGCGGTGCGATCGGCAGCGCAAGCGACGACTCGGGCGACCAAGAGTGGCAGCCGGAGGTTCTCGACGCTGGCGTCCACTTCCGCGTGGATGCACCCGGAGCGTCCAGCGTCTCGGTCGTCGGAACGTTCAATCGGTGGGACACGGAAGCAACCCCCCTCACCCATGTCGACGGGGATGGGCGGTGGGAGTGCGTCGTCCCGCTGACAGATGGCGTCTACAGCTATGCGTTCGTGATCGACGGCGTGTGGACGACCCCACTCGACGCGCCGAGGTACGAGAGCGACGGCTACGGCGGACGAAACGGCGTCCTCGACCTGCGAGGTTCCCGATGACAGACTTCCGCCCGACCCGAAGAGCCGTGTCCTTTCCCGAGACGGGCGAGCGAACCGACGTAACCGCGCTGGAAGGACTTCGTCGAACCGACCGGATGAAGGAGCGTTCGATGCCAACGCTGGCTGCGCATTTCGACGATGGTCGTGACGACACCTCCCCTGTCGGGGCCGACGCCCGCGCAGCCAGAGTTGGCCATCCCACCGGCGAGGTCGGAACCGCGACCCTGCCGCGGATTCGGGCGGTGACGACGGACCGTTCCCGGCTGGCCCGGGTGCTCGCCTCTGTCGGCGTGCTCGGAATCATCTCCGCGGCGGGCCTCTTCGACTCCACTTGCACTGCAGCCGACCTCGCCGTGGGATCCAACCTCACGACTCAGGAACTCGTGACCGCCAACCTCGCGGCCGCCACTTCCGCAGCATCCGGCGTTGCAGCCACCGCATCCACGGCCGCACCTGCCGCCGGATCGACAGCCCTTCCTGCCGCTCTCGCGGATCCGTTCAGCGCATGTTTCTCCGATACCGACGAGACCCACGCAACCGCAGCGCGAGACGCAATCCAACGGACCCTCGATGCGGGAGTGGATCCCGAACTCCTCGTCGAACTCCTCACCCGGTGCCATGCGTCCGGCCTCTCCGGCGCGCAGGTCGCGACGGAGATCGCGCGGGTCGAGCGACTCGCCGTCAGGGAACTCCCCGCGGAACTCGCCGTCGACAGGATCCTCCAGGGACTCGCGAAGGGCGTTCCGTATGCACGGATCGAGCCCGTCGCCGTCGAACTCGAGTCGAGGCTCGGCCACGCGGCGGATCTGCTCGATGCCGTCGCGTCTCCATCCACCGCGGACGCGTCACGCGCACACGACGCACCCAACGTAGACATAGGAGGCGGCACCACCGCAGCGGACGGTTCGCGACGCGAGACGCGGACCACCGAGGAGACGAGGGAGAGACGACGCCAGATGGTCGGTGACGTCGCGTACGCACTCGGCGCGGGAGTACCGGATGCGGGCGTCACGAAGTCGATGCAGCTCGCACTCGACCAGGATCTCTCCCTCGTTTCGGCCCGCGCCCCGATCCTCGCGCTCGGGGGAATGGTCGCTTCCGGACTTCCCGCCGACCGTTCCCTCGAGATCGTGGAGGAGGCGTGGCACTCGGGCTTCCGTGACGTGGCGCTGGAGGAACTCGGCTCCCAGCTCTCGCGTCTCCAGCGAGACGACCCGGACGGTTCGTCCGAGGTGATCGACGAACTCCTCCAGGACCTCCGCGCGTATCGCGCCCCGGACCGCGTACTCGAACGTCTCGAAGAGATCGTCGGACCGAGCGGCGCCGCCGCACCTGGCGTAGGGCCGAACGCAGACCCGGGACAGATTCGCGGCCCCGGCGGGCCGCCGGACGATCCGGGTCGGCAGAATCCTGGTGGCCCGAGACATGATCCTCCTGGTCCCGGACCGGGCGGTCATTGACGTAGTCGTCCCGCACACGTTCGAGGTCGAACCGCCCACACGTGGAGTGGCCCGCATGCATGAGGGCCACTCCACGGCGTATCTGCGAAGTGTCCAACTCCACCAACCTCGCTGTGTAACGACGCCGCATTCCTTCCGTCGGAAGGAGAGAAGCCGATCATGGACTGATCGGTCCACCCACTCTCAGGGGGCCAACGACGCTCGACCGTGGAGGTATCCGATGAGCATCCGTAGTCCTTGGAACGATCCCCTCTCGACAACTCGCTCGCACAGTAGCGCACGTCTCCTCCTCACTCCCCTCTTCGCGCTTTCCCTCCTGCTTGCGGCGCCCGCAAACGACGCGCGCGCCGAGTTCACGTTGGTCGAGGACTTCGAGAACTTGTCCCTCGGCCCGATCGACGAGCAGGGAGGTTGGCAGGCGACGAGCAGCACCAGCGTCGTGGCGCTCGATCCGATCTGGGACGTGAACCAGGTACTATCCATCACGACCGATTCGTCGAACCTGCACCGCGAGCTCCTCGTCACGGAGGGAACGAAGCGGATGCTCTTCTTCCGCTTCCGCCTCGGAAGCCAGCTCAGCGCATCCTTCGGCATGTCGGACCTCTTCTCTCCCGATCGGTTCGACCACTTCGAGGCGGAACTCAGCGTCACGAACGCTCCCACCGAGCTCCGGGTCAACGACGACGGCACCTACAGAGTGCTGACGCCTCTCTCCGAGGAGGAGTGGTACAGCTGCTGGGTCCATCTCGACACGGAAGCCGACCAGCTCCAGGTGTGGATGCACAAGCGGGACGGAATGGAGGCACTCCCGAGTGACAAGCTCTCGGACGAAGAGCTGGACGTCTTCGGCTTCCGGAACGGAGGCAGCAACGACCTGCGTACCTTCTACGTAAAGACGGGCGGCGGACAGGGCGTCGTCGGACCGCTCTACATCGACGACATCTACCTCGAGGACACCGAGGAGATGAACCTCGAGTACCCGTACTTCGTCCCGGCCGGACTGGACGACGCGGATGCGGCTCCATCCCAGCTCGTAGTCGAGTGCCGGCCGAATCCGTTCCACGGCTCGACCGCCCTGCGCTTCCAACTCTCGGAACCTGGCCCGGTCGACCTCAGCGTGTTCGACACCTCCGGCCGGAGAGTCGCGCAGGTAGCAAACGGTCGCCTCGACGCCCGCGAGCACGAGTTCCACTGGCAGGGTGAGGACAGACTCGGACGGCCGGTCTCCGCAGGCCTCTACCTCGTCCGGCTGAAGACCACGCAGTCGGAAGTCACGGAACGACTCGTCCTCGTCCGGTGACACTCGAGGCGCGCGAACGGCCCGGGCCCTGCGTCAGGTACGACGCCTAGCCCCCCGACACCGGCGCACCGTCCGGGCCCGACGCGCACTGAATCCGATACGCACAATGAACGAACGCGCTCGCCTCCGCATGAAGCGAAGTTCCACACACCATCCGCTGTCGTCGCCCCGACCGTGGGCGCGCTGACCGCCATTCGGAGGGAGCACACGGCCCCCCTACCGACTCCCGTAGAACTGCCCCTTCACTCTCCCCCAACTCGAAGACAGGATCGGCACAACGTCACACTGCTGGCCGTAGCGCCCCATGTCACCACAGCCGTTGTTCGTGGCCAGGCATGGAGAGTCACTGAGCAGGCCGAAGTCGTCGCCGTCTGCATCGCAGAAGAGCGGGTCGGCGGTGATGTTCCCGTCCTGCCCGAGCTGGTCCGCGATGCAGGAAGTCCAGTCGCCATCCTCGTTGCCGAAAAAGTCCGAGCAGGCGACCGCGAAGGTCGAGGTGCCGGCACAGGCCACACTCGGGCCGCGCTCGCTTCCGTACACGAGAATCCGCTCTGCGCGTACGGCCGCGGCTCCGAGATCGAACACGCTGGCGAAGTACCCCGTATTGAAGGCGAACGTGCAGTCCCGAAGGGTCGTGTTCCCGAATTCGACGCGGATGGCAGCACCGTGTCCGCCGCTGTTGCCGACGAAGAGGCACTCGTCGATCTCGCAGAGGGCATTGAGCCGGAGCGCGCCGCCGAATCCGTCCTCCTCACCGTAGCCGTTCGCGGAGTTGTCGCGGAAAACACACCGGCGAAGCATCAACGAAGCGCCGTCGACCGCGCCCGCATGGAGAGCCCGATTCGCCTCGAACGTGCAGTCCGTGAGCTCGGTATCGGTCGCCGCGAGAGCACCGAACTCCCCCGCCCCTCCGTTGCCCCGGAACGTGCAGGCCGAGATCGTGGCTTCGCGGGGCAGGACGTACGCACCGTAGTCCATGTTGTCCAGGAACTCGGAGTTCGTGATCGTGAACCGCCCGAGGTCGCCCCGGAGGTAAGCCCCTTCGTCATTCGAACGGAACAGGCAGTCTTCGATGAGGAGATTGCCCTGGAATCCCGGCGCAAGGAGTCCGTTGCCGTTGCCCGAGAACTCGGAAGAGACGACGCGCGCACCATTCCCTCCGAGGATGGCGAGACCCGTTCGGTTGTCCTCGAAACGGCAGTTCGTGATCGGGTTCGAAGTGCTGCCGCGCAGATCCAGCGCCGTCACGCAGCCGCGAAAGACACAGTTCTCGACTAGGGGACCGGCGCCGGTGGCGTAGAGAGCCGTGGTATTCGGTCCCCGAACAGCATCGAAGAGACACTCGGAGAAGGTCGGGCTCGAACCGTCGCACGACACGGCCACCCCATGGTTTCCCATGAGTCCGGTGAACACGAGCCCGGAGATCCTGGTTTCAGGTCCCTCGCCGCTGTCCAGTTCGAACAGACCCGATGCGCCCGCGACGAGTGAACTGGTCCCGGGGCCGTTCAGCGCCTGGAGTGTGATCGCCTTCCCCTGGAAGTCGATCCCAGCCTCCACGAACGTTCCCGGAGCCAAGGACACTACATCGCCGTCCTGGGAAGCCCAGATCGCGAGTTGAATGGTCGGAAAGTCGCCGGAACCGTCGGGATACACGACCCGCTCCGCACTCCAGGCCACGTTGGCGAATGGGACACCGAGGCCGAGGACAGCAACGAGTGTGTGGCCGGCGAGGAGTCGGTGGACGGCGACGAGCGTGGCGCCGGCGCGGGTTCGGTGATCCGCGCGCCGTCGGCTCCCACGGAAGCGTCCCGCGCGTGACGCACCGAGCATTCTGGGCCGAATCCTGGGAAGAGACCTACGAGGAACCGAAGCGGAACGAGATCCCATCACGAAACTCTCCCTTCTCGAGGTCGCGAAGGCGACGCCAAGCAACAAACTTCCAGGCCAGCGGCCGGGAGGGCTTACCGGAGAGAGAGGATCCGGGGAGGTATAGAAGGGAGACTACTACACAGGATCGCGTCCGACAAAGAGAGAGCTGAGCGCCGTAGGCGCGGCACTCAGCTCATGACGATGGCCATCCAGTGCGACCTGTTCGAACCGGAGGTCCGGCTATCCGGACGTGTCGACGTCCGGTCGACGTCCGGACCACTACCCGAGTTTTCGCGCCAGCCTTCGGCTTCGGCCACCGGTTCGATCCACCTAGCTCTCGACCTCGGCCTCCGGAAGGTGAGTAAACCCCTCCCGCACGGAGCGAACGCCCCACTGGAACGCTTCCTCGTTCACCGGGATCATCGCGCACTTGCCCGCGAGCGCTTCGCGGATCGAGTGGAGGATCGTCTCCTCGCTGAGAATCGCGGTCGCCTCCTGGAGCGCACCGAGCGCGACCACGTTCTTCACGACCGGGCGGCCCAGGCTGATCGCGATCTCTGCGCACGGGACTCCGAACACTTTGACGCCCGCGGGCAGGCCCGTCGGAACATCGGAGACGACGGAGGAGTCGTACACGATGATCCCGTTCTCCCGCACCGTCGGCCCGAACTTCGCGAGGCTCGGAGCGTTGAACGCGATGAGGACGTGCGGACGCGGCGAGGCCGGAGAGAGCACCTCCTCCTTCGCAATATGAACGTCCGCGTAGGACGTGCCACCGCGGGACTCGGGGCCGTAGCTCGGGATGTGCGTCGCGTCGAAGCCTTCATTGATCGCGGACTTCGCGAGGAGGAGCGCTGCCGTTTGCGCACCATCACCACCCGCTCCCGCGAGCTTCAGCGACACGTCCACCTCGTCGAGATGGCCGGGGAAGGTCCCGCAGTGACGCGGCGGGGCATCGGCACTGGCCTCGAGTACCTTCGTGATCCGCTCGGGATCGAAGGTCGGCTTCTCGAGATGGAACCAGGGTTCACGCGTCTCGTCCTTGAGCTTCCCGATCGGGAAGTACTTCGTCATCTCGGTCTTCACCCACTCTTCCGCCTCGACCGGTGTCATCTTGAGGTGGGTGGGGCACTCGGAGAGCACCTCGACGAACCCGAACCCGCGTCCTTCCATCTGGAGCTGGAGGATCTTCTTGATCGCTTTCTGCGTCGCCTTGCGCGTCTTCTGGTCGAAGAGCGCGGTCCGCTCGACGTAGACCGGAGCCTCGAGCTGCGCGATCAACTCCGCCATCTTGGTCGGCGGGCCTTCCATCGCCCCGCGCCCGAACGGCGACGTGGTCGACTTCATTCCCGGCAGCGTGGTCGGAGCCATCTGCCCGCCCGTCATGCCGTAGATCGCGTTGTTCACGAAGATCACGCTGATCGGGATCCCGAGCTGGGCGGCGTGCATGATCTCGGCCATGCCGATGGAGGCGAGGTCCCCGTCACCCTGGTAGCTCACCACGATCGACTCGGGGTTCGCGAGCTTGTGGCCGAGGCCGACCGCCGGGGCCCGGCCGTGCGCGGCCTGCGTGTTCCCGACGTCGAAGTAGTAGTAGAGGAAGACGCTGCACCCGACCGGGGAGATCGCGATCGTGCGGTCCTGGATCCCGAGTTCGGTGATGGCGTCGGCCAGGTACTTGTGGATGAGCCCGTGGCCGCAGCCCGGACAGTAGTGGGTCGACGCGCCCTTCAGCCCCTTGCCGTGGGCATGGCGATCGAAGTGCTGGAAAAAGGCGGTGCCTTTGGTCGCCGTGCTCATGCCGTCACCTCCAGAGCTGCGTGGACCTTCTCGACGATCTCACCTTCCTGCGGAAGGACGCCGCCCATGTGGCGGAGGTGGGAGAACTCGATTCCCGTGATGTTCGCGTGGCTGAGCGCGAGACGGAGCTCGTCCTCGAGCTGCCCCGCACTCGCCTCGACCACGAGCACCTTCTTCGCATGTCCGAGCAGCGGCTCGAGGGCATCGATCGGGAACGGCCAGAGCGTGAGCGGCGTGAAGAGACCGACCGGAAGCCCCTCGCGGCGGAGCCGTTCGACCGCGCCCTTCGCCATCCGGGCCGGAGTGTTGCACGCGATCACGAGAAGCTCGGCGTCGTCCGCGCGGAAGGTGGACGAGCGCTGCTCGTTCGCCTGCATCCGTGCGTACTTCGCGTTCAGCGCCTCGTTCCTCTTCTCGAGGTCGACTTCGATGAGATCGATCGAGTTGATGAGGTTGTGACGATGCGCCTCGTCACCATACACCGCCCACCCAGGAATGCCGGGGCGGATCATCGATTCGGGAAGCTGGACCCGTCCCGTCATCTGGCCGAGGTAACCGTCGCCGAAGATGAACACCGGGTTCCGATACTCGAAGGCGAGACGGAACGCTTCCATCGAGAGGTCGAGCATCTCCTGCGGATTGGTCGGCGCGAGGATGATCGCGTGCGTGTTGCCGTGGCCCAGACCGCGACAACCGAGCTTGATGTCCGCCTGCTCGGGCCCGATGTTGCCGAGGCCGGGGCCGCCGCGCATCACGTTGACGAACACGGCCGGGACTTCCGCCCCGATCATGTAGGAGATTCCCTCCAGCATGAGGCTGAAGCCGGGCGAGCTCGTGAAGGTCATGCAGGGAAGTCCCGCGCCCGCGCAGCCGTAGAGATGGTTCACCGTCGCGACTTCACTCACCGCCTGGAGGAAGACTCCATCCAGCTGCGGCAGAACCTTCGCCATGAGCTCCGCCCCTTCCGTGGACGGAGTGATCGGGTAACCGAAGACGTGCCGACATCCGGCGAGGATCGCGCCGATTGCTGCGGCGTAGTTCCCCTTGAGGACCATCGGCTGGACCTTGGGAAGCGGGATCCGCTCGCTCGGCTGGTCCGGAGTGACCGGCTTCGCCTCGCCTTCGCCAAAGAGGTGCTTCGGGTCCTCGAGTTCGTACTCCATCGTGGCGAGGCCGTACGGCTCGGGGCATGCCGTGATGCAGAGACCGCAGGCGTTACAGGTCTCCCGATCCACCACGACAGGCACGAGACCGGACTCTTGGTCGATTTCGGTCCCCATCTGAATGCATCCGCGGGGGCAAGCCTCGATGCAGCGGCCGCACCCTTTGCAGAGCTGGGGCAGCAGGATCGGCTTCGGTCTGTCTTTGGCCTTCGCCATGATGTCGTCCTCCTTGGGGTCCCTGGCGGGACGCGGGGAACTCGCGGGGGGAGCGTCCGAGGACACCTCCCCGGTCGTTCAGCAAGACCCATGCTTCCTTCTCAAGTCGGTTCAGGTCAACGAGTTTCGAGTAAGGGGATCCCGAGACGATGGAGCCCTTTGTGCTCTAGATCGTTGGAACGTCGGTCGCTTGGAAGGACAACAGGAGGGGCAGAAGAATGCCCACGGATCGCCCCCTCACAGGACGACCACGCCCTGGTCGGGCAACACTCCGACCGGGCCGCGAGAGGGAGAAAACGGGTACTACTCGGCCGTTTGGGGACCGAAGGAGGGCCTCAGCCTCAACGACGGAGAACTTCGGGCAGGAGAGTGCGCGAAAGGTCGAACGCCACCTGGACTCGAGGCTCCTCTCCACGCACGCCGTCGTCACCGGCGACCGCCTGATCCCACATCCAACCGGCGTCGGCCTTCCTCTGGAACGCCTCCGACGAACCGTCCGCCAAGGATGGGTAGGAGACATCGCTCCAGATCGCCTCCTCGACCATGCCACCGAACACACCGCCCATGACCGCACCGAGGACGAGACCGACTCCGAACCCCCTGTCCGCGCCGCTCGCGGCTTCCGGGGACCAGGGCTTCTTCCCAGACGCGCCCATGTTCGCCCCCAGAATGGCTCCCACGAGCGCGCCGATCCCGGCTCCGCCCAACACGTGACTTGTTTCGCCCGACTGCACCTGGATGCGTGCCCTCCTGGCTGGGACCTGCAGGACCAGGCTCGTATCGACCAGCGCGAGCTGAATCACGCCGTCGTCGATACCCGCCACGGTTCCGACTGCCCAATCACCCGAGTCACTCCGTACCCGCAGTCGAGTGCCGGACTCGAGGAACCACGGCCCTGTGTGATCGGACTCGGCAGGATCTTCACTCGAGACAGTGCGCCCTGCCTCGCTCGTCCGGGCCGATCCCCACTCGTCGGAAGAAGAACTTCCGTCGTACTCGAGCCCGACGCCATCGGAGGAGGGGAGCGCCAAAGCGGACGAACCAGAAGGTGACGTGGATGCAGTCGAAGTGGATGCAGTCGACGTGGATGCAGTCGAAGTGGATGCAGTCGACACAGAGGCGGTCACGAAGGCTGACACCGCGAACATGCTGATTGCCGGCGCGAAACGGAAGGAGCGAAGGCTGTTCATACACACGTCCTTTCGATACTCACCCCGATGGCCACGGGCTCGGAGAGGGGCCGGGCGGACGATGGCGCTGCACACAACGTCCGTCTCGATTCGGCGTCACGTCGATGGGTATCTCATCGATCAACGGTAGCCTCGACTGGAGCGTCGACCACAGCTTCACGGTGACGGAAGGAGTGGTTTTCGTCACCTGTCATGTGCGGAAGTCTGCAAGCGGTTCAGGAACAGCGAACCATACCGATCGTTGCAACACCCGATCAGGCGGGACGGACGGCCCTCAGCGACTCCTGCGCAGCCCTTCGATCTCCGCGACGATTCCGTCGACCAGCGCTTGTACGAGCCGCCTTCCCTTTCCTTCCGTCGCGAGCGTCGGATCGCCGAAGACACCACTCGGTGAGTAGCCCTTGTCCGTACCGGGAATCCGAGTCAGCCCTGGTTTGGGATCGTAGTCCCTCACCGCCAGATCCATCGCCACGCGATCAGGCGCGAGGTGGAGCATCATCGACGTTTCAGACTCGTCCGCGTGCGTCCCACCGTCCTGTTCGCAAACCTCGGCCTCGACCGGACCCAGGATGGCGAGGATGTCCGTGAATCGGAAACGGATCCCGTCTCGCGCCAGTTCCTCCCCCGCAGGCGTGAGTGCGCGCACGGTCGAAACGCCGGTGTTGAGTGCATAGAAACGGCGCGGCCCAAACCTGGCAAGGCTCGTACAGACATCGACGACCAGATCACGCGCCGTTTCGAGCCGGAGTGAGGTCGATCCGGGGTATTCGACGAACGCCGGATAGAAATGGTAACCCAGGGTCGGAGCCACCACGATCTCCGTCCGCGCCATCACACGCTGGACCAGAGCCTCCGCCAAGGTCCAGTCGTTGTCGAGCCGTAGATGCGGACCGTGTTCTTTCGCGGCCGCTCCGATCGGCAGTACGACGACCGCGTCTTCCGTGAGAAGGCGCTCCGCTTCGATCCAGGTGAGATCCTCCAGGCGCGCGGACACTCTCTGGTCCTCCTTCGTCGAGACGGAGGACGCCCTTGCGTGAGGACGCGCTCGCACTCGTGCTCTGTCCGGCCGGCAGCGTCCAGCAAGATCTATGACATCCCTCTGGGCCGGCCACCCTCCGCCCGCGTCCACCACATCTAGCGCGCGCGCACTCCGATGACGTTCGGAATGCGCCGGTTCATCCACCCTCCGCCGTTGGCTGCGCTCACCTCGGCGCCCCCCACGAACTCGACCTCGGTGTCGCCGATGTGGACGAAGAGCTGCGAGGGCGGCCCTCCATCCAGGTGCTGCGCGGCGACGAGACCGATCCCTGCAGAGAGTAGAGCCTCGTTGAGGTCGTACATGGAGAGCGGGGTCGAACAGTAGAGGAAGAGACATCGACCTTCGGCATCCTCTCCGAGCGCGGCCTCACACCAGCGTTTGGGCTGAGGACTCCACCGGTTCTCCCCGGGCCGTTTGATCAGGCGGAGGTTCTGCACGACGTATTCGTACTGGCTTCGAATCCGTTCCATGGAGACATCCGGGTCGTCGAGGTCGAAGATCCGGAACTCCGCCTGCCCATCGTTCGAGTCGGAAGACACGAGCCCGAATGCGGCCACCGACTCGTATGCGTTCACTCCCCGGTTGTTGACGTGCTCTCCACTGTGGAGGTAGCCGACGTTCGTGATGTAGTCGGTCGCATACATTCCCGCGTTGATCACCGCGACGAATGCCTCGGCCTCCGCCCACTCCCGTGCGGTGCGCCCGTCCTCCATGGCTCGCTCGCTCCGAGTGCCGAGTTCGAGCTGCCAGCCCGAGGGGTCGATTCGGAGCACGAACAGCTCCGCCGGAGTGCCGAACTGGGACGGTGACGGAGACTGCGGCGGCAGGTCGAGGTCGACGTCGAGACCAGTTCCGGATCCACCCACCTCGACCGCCGGCCCCCCCGACTCGACCACGACTTCGAGCCGCGCAGCCTCGAGGCCGGGTGCCAGAACCTGCCATGAGACCGCAGGTGCAGCGTGCGCGACTCCGGGAGCCGCGGACAGAGTCGCGACGAACGACACAGCGGCGAAGAGCGATACGAGTTGGATGGACCCCATGGCTTCAGGGTAGCCAACCAGGGGATCGACTTCCAGCAGCGTGCGAGTCCCGGAAACCGTGCCGTTCGGGTCGAAGAACTCCCCATCGGATCGACACGATGCCAGGAGCTCAGGGGCACGGCCGCGTGGTCTCTCGACGCACGGTCCATCAAGTTCCGTAACGACTCGGCCCGTCCGGATTCCCAGTAGGTTGGGACCTGCCAAGAAAGCCCTCGGGGCTGAACGACCATTGGAGCCAAACGCATGAAGCCAGTGAAGATCCAGCTCGTGGAGTTCGTGACCCATGACGTCAAACGGTTCGTTCTGACGAAGCCGGACGGATTCCATTTCGAGCCAGGACAGGCGGTTGGCCTTGCCACGGACCCGGATTCCGAGGATCACGCGTTCACGCCCACATCGCAGCCGAACGACGGTGTGATCGAGTTCACGATCAAGCAGTACCCGAATCCGAAGGGGATGACGAAGGCGCTCCATCAGATGAAGGCCGGCGACTCTCTCTTCATGTCCGACCCGTTCGGCGAGATCCACTACCGAGGTCCAGGAACGTTCATCGCGGCCGGCACCGGGATCACGCCGTTCCTCGCCATCATCCGCACGCTCGCCGAGCGCGGCGACGCTTCGGGCCAGACCCTCATCTACACGAACAAGACCCCGAGGGACATCATCTGCGAGAAGGAGCTCCGGATGCCTTCGGCGACCGCTGCTTCCTCACCTGCACGCGCGAGAGCGGCCCGGGGTACGACGACGTCCGGATCGACGCGGACTATCTCGCGAAGCGGATCGACGACACGACGCAGTTCTTCTACATCTGCGGTCCACAGGCGTTCGTCGCGGAGACGGCGGAGAACCTCGAGAAGCTCGGTGCGTCTCCGGAGCGGATCATCTTCGAGAAGTAGGCCGACGCGAGGCCCCCGCGCCGGCGACACTGGCTACGAGGGCCGACACGCCCCCAACCACCCGACATACCCAGCGAGGCAGAGCGGGCTCACAGGTGGTACGTCGCGCCCACCTCGATGCTTCGCGCCGGCAGACGGTAGTACTGGGACTCCCCGAGTTCACTCTCCGACACCGGATCCCGTGCGTCCGTTACGTTGTGTCCCGCCACTCTCAGATCGACCTGCCCGAGATGGACGCCTGCGGCCGCATCGAACGTAACGTAGCCGTCCGCGCTGACCGTGTTCCGCTTGGTCAGGAACCGCTCGCCGACGAAGTTCAGGAACCCTTCCCCGAACAGCTGAGGACCATCGTAGGCGACTCCCGCGGATGCGAGGTGCTTGGGCGACAGCTCCAGAGTGTTCCCGTCCAGCTGCGTCGGCTCCGTATCGTCCCCGAACACCTGCGCGTAGTCGCGGAACGTGGCGTCGTGGTAGGAGTAGTTCGCCGACCCACGAACTTCGGAGGTGACGGCGACCTCCGCATCGATCTCGAACCCGTCGAACCTCTCCTTCCCCGCGTTTCGCAGCGCAGGCCGGCCGTCGACCGAGGTCGAGATGACGAGGTTCTCGAAGTCCATCCGGAAGACCGATGCGTCGACGTGGAGTCGCCGATCGAGGAGGTTCGTCCGTACACCCAAGGAGACCGATCTCGCTGTCTCGGGCTTCAGTGGATCGACTTCCGCCTCGGGCCCGAAGTCGATGGCGGCCGGCTTGAACGTGTCCCGGTAGTCGACATAGAGAGTCGCATCGTCTCCATCGGTCTCCCAGGCCTGCCAGCTGGCGCCGACACGGCCACCGAATCGCGCCTTCGAGAGCTTCTCCTCCGCGGGCATCTCGTTGCCCTCTTCGTCCTCCGCTTCGCCTTCGCGCTTCTCCTCGACGTTGTTGAAACGCAGACCGGCGAGCACGGTCACCTCCCGGGTCGGTCGCCAATCGGCTTCCGCGAAGATCCCGAGGAACGCGCGCTCGGCCTCGAACTCGGTGTTCTCGACGAGCGTACCCGCGTCACTGGACGTCCGGTCCCTGCCGTCGAGCGGGGCGTAGTACGTGAAGTTGTGGCTCTCTTCCTTTCCGACGCCGAAGAGGAAGTCGGCGCCCCCGGTCAGGCCGAGTCGCGGCGTCGGTTCGATCCGTCGGTGCGCCTCCGCGTAGAACTCGTTGAAGTCCCGCTCCTGCGTATAGCCGCTCGCGTTCTCGCTGCCATCGTCCTGAGCGTCCTCGTGGAGGAAGCCGCGCACGTTCTCGTCCGCTACGTGACTGAACGCAGCCGTCCAGTCCACGAGCGGGTGGGACTGCGACGCAGAGAGCTGGAGGCGGGTCCGGTCGAGCTTCGCGTCCGATGGGTTGTGATTCGCGTCGGTTGGGATGCTCGGGTCGAGCTCCTGGCCGGCCCGTGGATGAGGACTGGTCGGCTCCTGGTTCACGACCGCGACGTCGGCATCGACGTGGATGCCTCGCGGCAATTCGAGGCGGCAGCGACCGTGGATCCGATCAACGCCCGCGTCGTCGTCCGCAAGGCCCTCGTGGGCGCCATCGACGGAGATCCGCCCGCGCGTGCCCACATCGGCGGAGGCGGATCCGCGGAACGAGCCGAAGGAGCCCCCACCGACACTCACCGCACCGGCGCCGGATCCGGGGCCGCGGTGGATCACGTGGATCACTCCGACGAACGAGGTCGATCCGTACGTGATCGGCGCAGGACCCCGCAGGACTTCGATCCGATCGATGTCGTTGAGGTCGAGGGTCGGCAGATCCGGGACGAACGCACCGCCCCACGGCACGCCATCGACGACGAGGAGGAAGGCGTCGAACTCGCGAAGTCCCCAGAGCGCCGGCACGGACGCCGCCGGACCGCCGTCTCCGCCGGGAACCGCTTCGACGCCAGAGACGAGTGCGAGAGCGGAACGGAGATCCGTCGCTCCGCGCCTTCGGATCTGCGATCCGTCGATGACGGTGAGCGTTTCCGGGAGCTTCTCGATCGTGAGCGGGGCCCAGGTGGCCGTCACCTGCATCGTGTCCATCACGGCGGCGACCTCACCGTTGTTGAGGAACTCGCTCTCAGACTCCCGGGCCTCGAGCGCACGCCCGGCTGCGGCCAGCGCTACGGGGATCAGGCTCACGGATCCCCCAGCCCCACGAACGGAAGTCACAGGCGAGAGAACCGCACAGAGCAGACCAAGCAGCAGAGTCAGGCTGCCTTGACGCATTCGAAACCCCCCTCCTATCCTGGATTCTCGAGTCCACGTCCGTCCCGGGGTCACGTTGCAGAGACACCCCCGAAACGGCGACCGAAGAGCATCGCACTCTCCACTTCAGAAGTACGTCAGAAGGTGGAACCGATGAGGATCCTAGTCGTCGAAGACGACCCGGACCTGGCCGCGAATCTCGGTGATTTCCTGGAGTTGCGCGGACACACGGCCGACTTCGCCGGAACCGGCAGGCACGCGCTCGAACTCGCGACCTCGCATCCGTTCGACGCGATCCTGCTCGATCGACTCCTCCCCGGCCTGGACGGGGCCACCGTCTGCCGTACGCTCCGGGAGCGCGGGTACGGGACGCCGATCCTCATGTTGACCGCGCTCGACGCCGTGGAGCGACGAGTCGAAGGTCTGCACGCGGGCGCGGACGACTATCTGGTGAAGCCGTTCGCGATGGACGAACTCGTCGCGCGGCTCGAGGCCCTGCACCGAAGGGCGAGCCGTCGCGTGGCCTCGGCACCACTTCGCCTCGGCGACCTCGAGTACGATCCGGCTACGCTCGAAGTCGTTCGCGCCGGGCAGCGACTCGAACTCAGCGCGACACTGCGGAAGATACTCGAGCACCTGCTCCGCAATCAGGACCGAGTCGTCACTCGCACCGAGCTCTGCGAACTCGTATGGGGCGAGCCGGATGTCGACGCGCTCCGCGGCCAGATCCATGAGCTCCGGCGGATCGTGGACCGGCCGTTCGGCCGTCCGCTCCTGCACACGGTACGTGGAGGTGGATGGCGTCTCATGGAAGACGACGCGTCGTGACCTCACCGGCGCGTCAGGTCCGCGAGGTGACGGCCGGACCGCTTCGTCGCCGTTTGGCCCTCGCGCTCGCCGCACTTGCGGCGGCCTCGACGATCGGACTCAGTGGCGTCTATTTCATCGCGGAGTACCTGATCGAGGCCACGGCGCTCCGGAGCGAGATGACGACGGATCTGAATGTGCTGATCCGCTCCGAAGAACGCGCTCGCTCCGACGGCTCTGGCGGCACGAGATCAGAGGGCGCCGACTCCGTTCCGCTCGAGGCCGAGGGGCTCCGGTACTTCACGACGCGCGAACTTCCGAGCGAACTCAGGGACGTCCCATCCGGCACGTTCCAACGGATGCAACTGGACGGACACACGGTCCAGATTCTCACCGACTCGAACGCGAACGGGGAGCTGCGAGCACTGGTCAAGAACCTCCGTGTTTCCGAGAGGCGAGAGAGATCCCTGGTCATGTCCCTCATCGGCGGTGTCCTCGTCGCGGCCGCGGCCGCATGGTGGATCTCCGGGGGACTGGCGAGGCGGATCCTCACGCCCCTGACTCGACTGGTCGGTCAGATCCATGACATCGACCCACTCCACCCCGCGGGAAGGCCGGTGAAGGACACCGGTGATCGCGAACTCGATGCGATCCCCGATGCGGTCAACGCACTGGTTCACGAACTCGACCACGTTCTCCAGCGCGAACGCGCCTTCATCGATGCCGCGAGCCATGAGCTACGGACTCCACTCGCCGTGATTCGCGGCGGACTCGACGTTCTCCGAGAACGCGGCGACGCACCTGCGCCGGTGTTGGAGCGACTCGAGCGGGCCGCATGTCGGGCGCAGGACGATCTCGTCGCACTTCTCGCGCTGTCACCCGCGCGGGAGCCCGAGCCACCACGGGAAGTCGACCTCCGCTCGCTGCTCCCGAACGCAGCGGAACCGTATCTCCGCGAAGCCATCGGCGGCCGCATCGAACAGTTCGTGAACATCGACGTCGACCCCGAGCCTGGTGAGTTCGGGACCTCCACTCCGCCAAGCAACGCCGGTCTCCCGTGCGACGAAGGGGCGTCGACCACGCACGTGGATTGGGTGTGGGGAGACGACACCATCGCGTGGGCCGACCCGGCCACACTGTCCATCGTCTTCACGAACCTCCTTCGGAACGCGCTCCGCGCCGCTCCCCATGGGCGGGTACGGATCGAGGCGAGCGCACGAGCGCTCCGCATCCTCGACGATGGCGAAGGACTACCCGAAGGGTGGCCCGACACAGGCGAGCCGCGAGGAAGAGGCTTGGGCCTGCCGATCGCCCGCATCCTGGCGGAGCGTCACGGGTGGCGAGTCGAGGTCGGTCCGCACGTGGGGGGCGGCACCGAGGCCGCCTTGTACTTCGTGTGAAGGCTCCTCACCTCCATCCACGCTCCGGGCTCAAAGGGAGCCGGTGGCAGCAAGAACGACCGATCCCACCTCGACCCCCGGCAGAGATTCCCCCGTTCGCTTCTCCTCGGCGCCTGCATTCCCCCACTGGAATCACCTGGAACAAGGATCGATCCCGGACCTGAACGCACCCGCGCCCGTCGACAGCGAGGTCCGTGGCGAAGCGTCACGTGCACGAGCACGACTTCAAGGAGACGAAGCAGAATGGTGAACACCGCCACGCCGCCACGAGTCCGTCACCTAGTGGCAACGATGACCCTGCTGGTCCTCGCCCTCGTCTGCCTCGCAGCGCGACCCACCGTAGCAAGTCCGGGAACTTCCGAGTGGCATCCCGACTTCGGTGGCCTCGGAACGGACGAACGAACGACCGACGTCGTCGTCTGGCAGAACCAGGTCGTCACGACGGGCTACTTCATCGCGGCGGGAAGCGCATCCGCTTCGGGAGTCGCAGCCTGGAATGGCGCCGAATGGTGTGCGCTCGGCTCCGGCTTCGACGGAATCGGGTCGGCCCTCGCCGTCTGGAACGGGGATCTCGTGGTAGGCGGAAACTTCACGGAGGTCGACGGCGTTCCCTGTAACTACATCGCCCGCTGGGACGGCACGGCCTGGCACCCGTTCGGTTCCGGCATGAACGGCGAGGTTCACTCACTCACCGTACAGGACGGCATTCTCTACGCGGGCGGAACCTTCACCACGGCCGGCGGCGGCTCGGCATCCGGAATCGCGGCCTGGGACGGCAGCACCTGGCATCCGCTCGGCAGCGGCGTTTCCCACAGCGGGGCCTTCAACGTCGCCGCCCTCCTCGCGCATGGTGGACGGATCTACGCAGGCGGACGGTTCGATACAGCCGGAGGGATCTCGGTCTCCAACGTCGCCTACTGGGACGGCATCCGCTGGCGCTCGATGGGCGCCGGCGTCAGCTCCAACTGCGACGCCCTCGCATCTTGGAACGGCATCGTTGCGGTGGGAGGCCAGTTCACACAGGCCGGCGGTGCGGCCGCGAACTATGTGGCGGGGTGGACGGGTTCGTCCTGGATCACGTTCGGGAACGGAGTCGACAGCATCGTCGACGGACTCGCTACCTACGGCACGGACCTCATAGCCCTGGGCCGATTCTCCGGTTCCGGGTCCACCTCCGCGCCGTACCTCGTCCGCTACGACGGAGCCACGTGGTCCGCATTCTCCGGGAGCCCCGACGACGACTGCGCCGACGCGGTGGAGTTCGGGAACGACCTCTACATCATCGGCTCGTTCGAACACGTGGGCGGTGCCCGGGCAGAGCACATCGTTCGCTGGGACGGCGGCACGTTCCACGCCGTCGCTGCGCCCCCCGCAGGCGGGCTCGACGCCTACGTCAAGGCGTTCAGCCAGTACCAAGGCAATCTCATTGCGGCCGGTCCCTTCCAGAGAGGCGGCGACGTGACCCTCCAGAAGATCGGTGCATGGAACGGCTCGGCCTGGTCCCCGCTTGGCTCCGGCATGGACTGGGACGTCTTCGAACTCGCGGTCCACGGGAGCGATCTCGTCGCGGTCGGCAACTTCACGCAGGCGGGAGGCACCTCCGCGAACGCCATCGCACGGTGGGACGGTGCGGCCTGGCACCCCTACGGCTCCGGCATCGATGGATTCGGACAGACGGCGGCCGTCTTCCAGGGCGATCTGTACGTCGGCGGTCTCTTCGCGTCGGTCGACGGCACACCGGCCGCCAACATCGCGCGGTGGGACGGCGCGAGCTGGCACGCCGTGGGCGGAGGTGCCAACGGCAAGGTAGAGGCGCTGTGCGTCCACGACGGATTCCTCTACGTCGGCGGCCGCTTCTCCCAGGCCGGCGGCGTGCAGGTCGACTACATCGCGCGATGGGACGGATCGAACTGGTCTCCGGTCGGCGGGGGACTCGAGGACTTCGTCGTCTGCCTCGCCTCGCATCCGGAAGGGATCGCGGCCGGCGGATTCTTCGTCGCGGACGGGAACAACCCGAACGACTACGTCGCCTTCTGGGACGGGAACACCTGGCGCGATCTGGGGGGAGGAACCAACACCCCCGTGAGTGCGATCGCAGTGCTCGGAAGCGATGTGATCGTCGGAGGAACGATCACGCAGGCCGGCTCGACGCCGGTCTCCAGCATCGCACGCTGGGACGGAGGCTCGTGGGCGGACATGGAAGGAGGGATCGGCCACAACAGCACGCCCGTGGTACGTGGTCTCTGGTCCGACGGTACCTCGCTCTACGTCGGCGGACAGTTCCGCACCGCCGGCCCGAGCGGTTCCAGGTACATCGCGCGTTGGGGGAACGAGACGAGTGACGCTCCGGAGTCCGCGGGCGACGAAGGTGCACGCGCTCGCACACCTCTCGGACTCGCGCTGACCTCGATGAACCCCTCTGCCGGACCTGTCTCCGTGTCGTTCCGTCTGGCGGAAGCTGGTCGTGTGCGCGTGGAGGTCTTCGACACCGCGGGCCGCGAGGTTGGGCGGATCCTGAACGCGACACTGCCCGCCGGACGTCACGAGATCGTTTGGGAGCCTCGGAACTCCGAGGACACGCCGTCCGGAGTGTTCTTCCTGCGGGTTACTACGGAGAGGAACGCAGAGAGCCTCCGGTTCCTACGTATCCGGTAGCTCAGGCGCGGCGCGGGGGCTCCACGATCGCCCTGGACCAGGAAGATGACGCGGTCTCCTCCGTTCGGATTGCGAGCCTCCACCTCCAGGTAGATTCCGGGAATCGTCATCCTCCGCCAGCCATCCAGCCGGACTCGAGGTGGGTCACGCCGACTCGGTCCGAGAAGGGACGAGGCACGTTCCCCGGTCCACGACTCCGCGCGCCGAAGGGTCAGCCCTGCTTCGCTTTGGAGCCGGACGACTCGGTCCGTCCCCGGTCGGTCTTCCATGCAGGCCCCCACTCGGGACGGGTCACGCCGTCCCAGCCCACAGCCCCCCAAGCCTCCTCCCCCTGATTCCCCGACCCTTCGCTCCGCTTTCCTATACTGGGAGACCGTCGTTCCCCTTCGGGACGGCAAAGGAACGTGCACCTGCCGGCACGGCTTTCCCGCCGTCGCGCTCCCCTGCCCCGGGAGCGTGCCCGTTGGCGTGCGTCCCCCATCGCTGGAACCACTCACAGGATTGCAGAACTTCCATGACCCACTCTTCTCCTCCAGGCGCCGGTTGCTCCGGCCGGCCGCTGGAACGTTCTGGCCGGAGGTGCGATCCTGGGACTCGCGGCCTCCATCGCGTCCGCGGGCACGCTCCACCCGGGCCTGGCCGAGCAGCTCGGGCCTCGCGCCGACGGACAACACGCGCGATCCTCTACCTGGCCGAGCAGGCGCCGATCGACGAGATCTCGGCCTCCTGACCGCGCGGCGGCCACCTGGCAGGAGCGTCACTACGAAGTCGTAACCGCACTCCAGGAGACGGCGGCACGCACGCAGGCTCCGCTTCTCGCCGAACTCGATCAGATGGTCCAGGACGGTCAGATCGTCGACTACACCGCTTACTGGATCGCGAACCTCGTCGTCGTCGAGGGGCAGCGCCGTTCGATCGAGGCGCTCGCGTTCCGCAGCGACGTCGAGCTCGCGGAGGTCAACTTCCGCGTGGAGCTGGTTTCCCCGATCGGTGACGTGGGTTCGGAGCGTGGACTGGGTGACGTCGGCTCGTTCGAGAACCGCGCCGGTGGGATCGGCGTGACGCCCGGCGTTCGTGGAATCAACGCGGACCGCGTCTGGAACGAACTCGGCATCACCGGTGCGGGCACGCTCCAGGCCGGCTGTGACACCGGCGTCGACGGCAACCATCCCGCGCTCGCCGATCGCTGGCGTGGCACCCACGCTCCCTGGCAGGAGTGCTGGCTCGACGTCCTCGGCGGTGGCACCCAGTTCCCGAACGCGAACGCGGGAAGCCACGGCACGCACGTCATGGGCACGCAGTGCGGCCTCGGCGTGGCGACCCAGGACAGCATTGGCGTCGCGCCGGGCTCCGAGTGGATCGCAACCAACGTGATCGGCCAGGGCGTCGGCAGCGAGTTCGACAACGACGTCATCGCGTCGTACCAGTGGTTCGCCGATCCCGACGAAGATCCGTTCACGGTCGACGACGTTCCGGACGTCGTCCAGAACTCCTGGCGGATCAACGAGCAGTTCGGCGGCAACTACCAGGACTGCGACTCCCGTTGGTGGGCCGCGATGGACAACCTGGAAGCCGCAGGTACGGTGCTGACCTACTCGGCCGGAAACGAGGGACCGGGCTCCTTCACGATCGGCTCTCCCGCCGACCGTGCGGCGACTCCGCTCAACGCGTTCTCGGTCGGGGCGGTCGACGCGACGAACTTCAGCTATCCGTTCCCGATCGCGAGCTTCTCGAGCCGTGGCCCGAGCGGTTGCGCCGGCAACCCGATCAAGCCGGAAGTGTCGGCTCCGGGAGTCGACGTCTACTCCTCCGTTCCGGGTGGTGGCTACCAGCAGTCCGGTTGGAGCGGTACCTCGATGGCCGGCCCGCACGTCGCCGGAATCGTCGCGCTCATGCGCGAGGCGGATCCGAACGTCGAAGTCGACATCATCAAGCAGATCCTCATCGACACGGCCCGCGACGCGGGTAGCTCCGGCGAGGACAACGCCTACGGTTGGGGCATCGTCGACGCCTACGAAGCCGTCCTCCAGGTGGCGCAGGGGCTCGGCCAGCTCGAAGGCGACGTGACGAACGCGTCCGACGGCGGCGCTCCGATCGCCGGCGTCAACATCGAGGTGATCGAGTCCGCCCGGAACTTCAACTCGGACGGTTCCGGCCACTACCGCGGCTTCGCTCCGTTCGGAACGGTCACGGTGGAGGCGACCCACCCGTCCTTCGGCACGGTCACCGTCCCGGGCGTCGTCCTCGTCGAGGACGTGACGACGTTCCTCGACTTCCAGATGAACGACGTCGTCGCGCCGGTCATCACCGACGTCTCCTTCCTCCCCTTCCAGGATCAGGACGGCGTCGAGGTGCTCTGCCGGATCAACGACTTCTCCACGATCAGCTCGGCGGAGATCGTCTACCGCGCCGATGGGGGCGCCTGGCAGTCGACGCCGGCTTCCGTCGTCGAGGCGGACGTCTACTCCGGCACGATCCCGGCCCAGACGGTCGGCGCCGAGGTCGAGTTCTACGTCTCCGCGACCGACGTCGCGTCGAACGTCGGAACGGAGCCGGTCAACGCTCCGGTCGACGTCTTCTCCTACATCGCGGCGTCGCTCTTCCTCGCCGAGGACGGTGAAGACGGTGCGGGCTGGAGCCTGGAGAGCGCGGGAGACGCGCCGGCCGGGAAGTGGGTGCGTGCCGATCCCTTCGGCACCACGTGGAGCGGCAACCAGGTCGAGCCCGCGGACGACCACCTGCCGACCCGGGTACCCGCTGCTTCGTGACCGGTCTCGGATCCGGAAGGCGGAACTGCCGGTGGCTCCGGACGTCGACGGCGGATGCGTCGGCCCCTGACGAGCCCGGTCATCGACTCTCCGGCGCGACCGAAGCCACGCTCAGCTACTGGCGCTGGTACGCGCAGTTCGGCCCGACCGACGCGAGCTACACCGCACAGGTGAGCAGCAACGGTGGAGCCACCTGGAGCACGCTCGAGACGCTCAACACGAACCACAACAGCTGGGAGAACGTCGTCGTCGACCTCTCGACCGTCGTCGCGTTCACGAACAACGTCCGGTTCCGGTTCCAGGCGTGTGACACGGGCAGCGACACGCTGCTCGAGACGGCAATCGACGACTTCGTCATCTCCGGAGTGGGCCAGGATCCGTCCGACGCCCCGGATGTGACGATCCCGGCGCGCACGCAGCTCCTCCCCAACCGTCCGAACCCGTTCCGGGAAGGCACGGTGCTCCGCTATCAGCTCGCAACGTCCGGATCCGTCCGGCTCGCGGTGTACGACGCGAGCGGACGTCAGGTCCGCTCCCTCGTGAGCGGAACGCAGACGGCGGGTTCGCACTCGATCGAGTGGGACGGCCGGAACGACTCCGGCACCGTCCTCCCCGCGGGCGTGTATCTCGATCGTCTCGAGACGGAGGGAACGACGTCCGAGCGGAAGATGCTGCGGATGAAGTAGGACGTACCGTCCCGCGGGGGTTGCAGATGTAGCTCCCGCGGATCGGAAGACGACCGCGAAGAAGGCCGCCCGAGGGGAAACCTCGGGCGGCTTTCTCATGCCTACCCGCAAACCAGAGGGGTATGGAAGGAAGGCAAGGGCGGCGGGTACGTCGATCGATACGCCCAATCGGCGGATCCCCTCGATGAGCGGATCGGTCAACGGACCGGATCGGTCAGCGGATCTGCTCGAGCTGGAGGATCTGCACCGACTCGATGAGGTCACCGGAAGCGGCCCGGAACTCGGCGATGTGGGAGGACGCCATGTGTGCGTCCCAATGGGCTCTCGTCGTCCAGATCTCGTGGAAGTGGAAGAAACCTTCGGTCTCGAGAGACCGGTGGAGGTCGTAGACCTCGCACCCGCGTTCGGCGCGGGTCGGGTCCACCAGAGCCCCGAGCAATACCTCGAGCTGGTCCTCCCCGCCGCGTTTCGCCTGAAACTGCGCGACGATGGTCAGCTTCGCCGGATCGACCTTGGTGGATCGCTTCATCGTGCCTCCTTCGCCCCGTTGCCTACGAGTCTCGCGGGCGCTCCGACGGGATTGTCACCACCGGCCGAGGCGTCGGCAACATCGATTCGGGGGCCCATCCCCGATCGCCTGCGGTACACTTCCGCAATGAATTCGCTCCCGGGCAGGTCGAGTACAGCGGGCCAAGGGCCGGCGTGGCTGGAGAAACTCCAGATCTCACTTCTCGTTGCGTACTTCGGGTACTATGCGTACCTCGCCTTCGGGCTTCCGATCGACCTCGTCGTCAACGGAACCGTGGACGACTCGTACTACTACCTCGTCGTGGCTCGGAACATCGCTGCCGGGCTCGGTTCGACGTTCGACGGCACGACGGAGCTGACGAACGTCTACCATCCGCTCTGGATGGGATTCGTCGTACCGATCCACCTCCTCGTCCACGATCCCGACCTCGGAATCCGCCTGACCCTCCTGCTGTCCGGGATACTCGCGCTCGGAATGCTCGTACTCCTCGTGCGGACCCTCAACCGGAACGTCGGCAGGTGGGCGGGGCTCAGCACTCTGATCCTGTTCGCGTGGCCGCGCTTCTTCGGGCTCACGCAGAACGCGCTGGAGACAGCCCTCCTTCTCTTCCTGTACGCGTGGATCTTCCGCGCGCTCGTCCGGGGACGATTCGAGGCGGTGCCCCAACGTACCGGGCTCGGCATTCTCCTCGGATTCGCGATGCTCGCCCGCCTCGACACGGTCTTCCTGATCTTCTCGGTTCTGCTCTGTTCCCTGCTCGAGTGGAGTCGGGGCGGAAGCCTGTGGACTGCACTCGAGAGCGGTTCACGGAGTGGACGCCACGAAGCCGGGCAACAACAACGGGCCGCGGGCGGCAGCGCCCGCTCAGCATCCATGTGGAGCCGTCTCCTCTCCCACCTCCCACTGGCGGCCGTCGCAATCCCGGTCCTCCCGTATCTGTTCTGGAATCTGACCGTCTTCGGCCACCTCCAGCCGGTCTCCGGCGCGATGAAGACGACCTTTCCCTCCGTCGGCTTTCATCCCGGGCCACTGCGTGATTTCCCGGAGTACGCCGCCCTGCTCGCGGTCGCGCTCATCGTGATCCTGATCGGACTGAGGAGTCGGGCCTCCCGTTACGACCGAGCACTTGCGGTCTTCGGGATCGCAGCCGTGCTCCACGCTCTCTACACCGTGCTCTTCATGGTGTGGGCCGTCGACCGATGGCACTTTGCGTTGCTTGTCTTCATCGCACTGACTGCGCTGCCCGGATGGGCCCAGGTGATCCTCGAACGGATCCGGAGGCCGATCGCGGTCGCGCTCGTCCTCCTCGCCATCGCGGGTGGCGTCGTCGTTCAGAGCTACTCTCTCTCGCTCCGAAGCGGCCGGTATCAAGCGAACACGTACGACGTCGCGATCTGGGCACGGGACCATCTTCCTCCGGATGCGACTCTGTCCTCGACCGACTCCGGGGTGCTCGCCTACTTCAGCGGGCTCTCCACGGTGAACCTCGATGGCCTCATCAACAGCTTCGCGTACCTCGAACGGCTCAGGGAAGGAAACGGAGCGGTCGAGCGGTACATGGCGGAGAAGGGTGTCGACTACATCCTGGACCAGAACAGTTTCGGCCTCACCGACGTGATCTCGGGGGACTACGAGGATCGCGTCCTTCGCATCTCCTACCGGCCGGAACGACGGATCGCAGCGGAGATTCCGGCGCGTCCCGACTTGGAAGTGCACCGACAGGTTCGGAGTGCTCGGAGGTATGTGGGGAGCCCGGAGTTGGAGCCGAACGCGATCATCCTCTACCGGTTCGAGCACTGACCGGGAAGCCTCCCGGCCGTTGATGCCGATCGTTTCGGGCCTGTCTCGATTGACTCGGTCTGTTGCCGTCCCCGATGATCCTCCCAACGCCCTATGCCAGACTCTTCCACTCGAGAGGCCCAGGACCGACTCTTCGTCCGCAAGGGTCGCCGCCACTATCGGCGCTCGTACTCCTCCACCGAGTGGCGGATCGGTGTCGCTGTCTGCGCCGGACTCCTCGGTCTCCTCACGTGGGTGGCCTGGAAGGGAGCACATCCCGCCCCGGATCTCTTCCGGACCGAGGTCCCGCTGCTCGAGCCCAAGAGCCAGCCCATCGATGGTTCTGATGGCGGGGACGCTCTGGTCGGAACTGGTTCGCGAAGCCCGGCCGAAGACGCCGCCGGCGGGGAGCCCAGCGGACGAAACCACCCGGAGGGAGCCGTCGATCGTGGCCCGGTGCCGCTGGGCATCGCCGGCAACGGCTGGACCGAGGGGCCGATCTCGCAGTTCGGCTACGACAACGTCTACGAGAAGATCGATGGACGCGAGGGCTTCTACAAGTCGTTCGGCTTCCGGGAACTCCACTTCGTCTCGATGACGAAGGACGATGATCCGAACTCGATCGTCGATCTCGAGCTGTTCGACTTGGGCGATGGCGCGAACGCGCTCGGTGCCTATGCGGGAGAGCGCTCCCCCGACATCTCTCCGGACGTGACCGACACCGGAATGGCACACATCGATCGCAATGCCCTCTTCCTCACCCGAGGCCGGTTCTATGCCCGAGCGATCGGATCGGACGAGACTCCCGCGATCCGGTCGCAGCTCGAACATCTGCGCGGAGTCCTGGAGAGCAGCCTCGAAGGAGAAGCGCTTCCCTGGGGATACGGCCTCTTCGTCGGCACACTGGGGTTCGGGAGCGAGCGGGTCTCCTACCTCCCGGAGAACGCGTTCTCCTTCGGATTCGCGACGAACGTGTACGCCGGGCTGCTCGACGACGAAGAGACCGAGCTGTTCGTGACCGTTCGAGACACTTCCGAGGACGCGGCCTCGCTCGCCGAGCAGTTCCGCGACGGATTCGCGGGCTACGGATCGCCGGTGGGCGAGTCGGGAGGCGTTGCCTGGATCGAGGACCGATACATCCAGACGATCGCGGGGGCCACGAGTTCCGATCGCTGGGTGATCGGGGTCCGTGGAGCCCCCGACCTGGAAACGGCGGAGCGAGGCATCGAGCGGCTGCAGCACGCCGTCGCGAACCGCCCCGCACCCGCGATTCGGAGTGCCGGGGGCACCGAGGCCGGGGAGAGCCAGGGGCGCGGTGACGGAGAAGGCCACTAGTCGGAATCGAACGTCCAAGGCGGCGGGGAGAAGAGGCGCAGTGAACGATCGTCGAGATCGGGACGACACGGTCCGCGAACACGCCAAGGGCGAAGGGCTCGAGCGGCAGAAGGTCGACCGACGGTCCTTCCTCAAGCAGGCAGGCGTGGCGGCTCTCCTCGCGTCCGGAGCGGCCTGGACGTCGCTCGCTCCTCCCGGCGCCCCCCTCTCCCTGCGGGACCCGGACGGAGAACGAGGAAAGCCGGAGAAGACCCGACTCGTCCTTCCGAAGGGAGGCTATGCGGTCGAGCCCTCCTCCGTCCTGAGCCAGCTCGGTGTGGCCCGTGGCGAGAACGTCGACCTGATGCTGCGTGCTGCCATCGGCGCGATCGGAGGGATTGGACGTTTCATCCAGAAAGGTGACGTCGTCCTCATCAAGCCGAACGTGGCGTTCGAACGCTCCGCGTCTCTCGGAGCCACGACCAACCCCGATGTGCTGAAGGCTCTCATCCGATTGGTCCTGGAAGCGCACCCGAAGGAGGTGCGGGTCGCGGACAACCCGATCGAGTCTCCCGAAGCCTGCTTCTTCCGGAGCGGAATCCGTCAGGCAGCGATCGACGCGGGTGCTCGGGTGATCCTGCCCACCGCTGCCGACTTCGAGAACCTGCACACTCCGGGGGCGACCTGGATCGAGGACTGGCCGTTCTTCTGGACGCCGTTCCGAGGCGCGACCAAAGTCATCGGCGTGGCACCGGTGAAGGACCACAATCTCTGCGCGGCCTCGATGACGACGAAGAACTGGTACGGCCTCCTCGGCGGCCGTCGGAACCAGTTCCACCAGGACATCCACGGGATCATCTCAGACCTCGCGCTCATGCTCCGTCCCACCTTCGTGCTCCTCGACGGAACGAGAGTGCTCTACCGGAACGGCCCCACGGGTGGAACGCTCGGCGACGTCAGGCAGGGACGGACGATCGTCGCCTCCACGGACACGCTCGCCGCCGACGCATTCGGATGGGACATGCTCCTCGAGCGCAAGGGACAGGACCGCCCCGACTACTTCGCACAGGCGACCGCCCGCGGTCTCGGGAATCCCAACTGGAGCGAGCAGAACGTCAAGGAGGAGCAGGTCGGATGAGCGACGTCTCGATCGTCGAGATGGCCAAGGCGCGGCAGAAACGGCCACCGGGAACGCCACGCCGCCCGAAGCAGGCGGACGCTCCCTGGTACCGACGGGCGCTCCGGATCACGACCATTCGGATCGTGAGCCAAACCGTCTTCTTCGGACTCTTCGTCTTCTTCATCTGGGTGACGTGGTTCAGCCGGATGGGCGGCTATCCCGTATCGCTCTTCCTCGAGACCGATCCGCTGGTGAGCTTTGCGACCGCGCTCTCGACCGGTACGGTCTATCGTGGCCTCTACAAGGCACTCTGGGTGCTGATCCCGACTCTCGTCCTGGGACGGGTGTTTTGCAACTGGATGTGCCCGTACGGGACGCTTCATCAGTTCGTGGGCTGGATCTTCAACATCCGGTCGAACAAGAACAACATCGAGAAGAACCGCTACCGCCCGATCTATCAGCTCAAGTACATCATCCTGGGGATCTTCCTCGTCATGGCGGCGTTCGGGTCGCTCCAGATCGGCCTGCTCGACCCGATCTGCCTGCTCGTGCGGACCTTCGCCGTGACCATCTCCCCCGCGGCCGATCACACGTACACCACGATGATGACCTGGCTCGCCGATAGGAATGTCGATTCGCTCGACCTGAGTTTCGTTTCGACCGCTCCCGGTGCTCCGGATCAGCGGATCTTCTACGGCGCCTGGTTCGTGGGTCTCGTCATCCTCGGGCTGGTCGGGATGAACCTGGTCATTCCCCGGTTCTTCTGCCGCGTTCTCTGCCCACTAGGAGCCTTCCTCGGAGTGCTCTCCCGGTTCAGTCTCTGGAGGATCGACCGCGACGTGACCAAGTGCACCGACTGCGACCTCTGCCTCAAGAGCTGTAGTGGTGCGTCGGACCCACAGTCCGCGCTTCGGAAGAGTGAGTGTTTCGTCTGCTTCAACTGTATCGACGACTGCCCCGAGGACGCACTTGCGTTCCGGCTCACTCCCGTTCCGTGGAAGGACCAGATCGTAGGCAAGGTGAAAGACGGCACGGCCACGCTCTTCGGACGCAAGGTCATCTCCCAACGCCTCGACACCGTGAAGAAGGGACCGGACCTGCCACGGCGTCGCTGGGTCTTCACCGGCATGGCGGGCGTCCTCGCCTATCCGTTCCTCCGCCTCTCCGCCGCCGTCAACGACCGCGGGTTCAACGAGAAGGTGATCCGTCCGCCCGGCTCGGTGGAGGAGAGCGAGTTCCTCGAACGCTGCATCAAGTGTGACCAATGCATCCATGTCTGTCCGACCAACGTGCTCCAACCCTCGACCCTGGCGCAGGGCGGACTCGAGGGGTTCTGGACGCCCGTCATGGACTTCTCCATCGGCTTCTGCCAGCTCAACTGCACTCTCTGCAGCGAAGTCTGCCCGACCGGGGCGATCCAGAAGATCTCGATGGAGAAGAAACTCGGGGCGGCGGAGCACGCCGAGGACGGACCGATCCGGCTGGGAACCGCTTTCTTCAACCGGGGTCGTTGTCTACCCTGGGCGATGGAAACTCCCTGTGTCGTTTGTGAGGAAGTCTGTCCGACCAGTCCCAAGGCGATCGGAACCTATGATCAGGAGATCGTGCGCTGGGACGGAACGACGGTGACACTCAACCGTCCCTATGTCCGGCCGGAGCTCTGCATCGGCTGCGGGATCTGCGAGCACGAGTGTCCGGTCGTGGACGACGCGGCCGTCTACGTCACCGCCGTCGGTGAGACCCGATCCGAGAACCGTTCGTTGCTGCTGAAGAGCAAACAGGTGTGAACCGCCGAACATGGAGTGCTGACCGATGACGAATCACCGCCACTCGAAGGACTGCGGCTGTGGGAAGTCCACCGCGAACAACGCACGCACGGATGCTCCCGACACGAAACAAACGCAGTCCACGCGCGGAGAGGAACGGGACGCGAACACGGAGCGTCTGCTCAAGCGTCGGGACCTCCTGAAGCTGGGGGCGGCCGCGGGCGGCATGGCTCTGGTCGATGGAGCACTCCGGGTTCCGGCAGCGTTCGGCCAGGACGGGGCTGGGGTAAAGGGTACCGGGGCCGCGCAGGGCGCGGGGACGCCAGGGAGCGGTGACGAGGACCTTCCCCAGGTCCCGCGGCGGGTCCTCGGGAAGACCGGCGTCGACATCCCGATCCTTCTCATGGGCGGCTCCATGGATCTCGACCAACGCTTCGATCCAAAGCTCGCCGAGGCGTTCCGGTTCGGCGTCGACTACATCGACGCGGCCGACTGCTACGCCGGGGGAACCTGCGAAACCGCGGTCGGCGCCTTCCACACTCGTGCGAAGAACCGGAAGAACCTCTGGATCACGAGCAAGAGCGACCGCCACGACCCGGTGGGCTTCGAGGAAACGGTGAACACCAGCCTCGAGAAGATGAAGACCGATTACGTCGACATGTACTTCCTCCACGGCCTCAAGGACGGTGCATACCTGAACAACGACCTGCTCGCCGTCGTCGAGCGGCTGAAGAAGGAAGGCAAGATCAAGTTCTTCGGGTTCTCCTGCCACGACGGCAATGTCGCCGAGCTTCTCCAACAGGCGGCCCGGACTCCCTGGGTCGACTCCGTCATGTTCCGCTACAACTTCCGGAAGTACGGCGACCAGGAGCTCAACCAGGCCATGGACGCCTGCGTAAGGGCGAACGTCGGGCTCATCGCGATGAAGACGCAGTCCTCGGAAGCGTCGTTCGCGGATGCATGGAAGAAGTTCGCGCAGCCTGGAAAGTGGACCAAGCATCAGGCCGTCCTCAAGGCCGTCTGGGCCGACGACCGGATCTCGGCAGCCGTCTCCCACATGGACACGTTCGAGAAGCTCAAGGAGAACATCGCGGCCGCCGTCGACAAGCTCGACATGGGACAGGCGGACTGGGACGCGCTCGAGGACTATGCACAGGCCACCCGGGAACACGCGTGCGACGGATGCGATCATCTCTGCAATCCCGCCGTCGATGCTCCCGTCCAGATCGGCGCGACGATCCGGTATCTGATGTACCACGACAGCTACGGCAACCAGGAAGAGGGCAGGAAGCTCTTCCGCCAACTTCCAGAGGAAGCGCAGAGGATTCGTGGCGTCGACTTCAGCGGCGCGAATCGGGCCTGCCCGCACGGATTCGACGTCGCCGCGCACATGCGGCGGGCAGCGGACGTGTTCGAGGCGTGAGGCTCGATCTCCACTACGTCGAGCCCAGGCTGGTCGAGCTGTACGAGCTCAGCAACGGCCGCGGTCCGGATACGGAGTTCTACCTGCGGCTCGCACGGGAGCTTCGGGTGGAGACGATCCTCGACCTCGGCTGCGGCACGGGACTTCTGACGCGGGAACTCGCACTCCACCATCCAACCGTCGTCGGCGTCGATCCCTCCCCCGCCATGCTCGGCGTGGCGAGGCGGGCGCCCGGCGCAGAACGAGTCCGCTGGGTCGACGGTGACTCGTCCGCACTTCCCGCGGACGCGGACCTCGTCCTCATGACCGGGAACGTCGCCCAGGTGTTCCTGGGCGACGAGGAGTGGGACCTCACACTCCAGCACATTCGGAGCGCAACCCGCATCGGTGGGCACCTGGCCTTCGAGACACGGAACCCGGCAGTAAAGGCCTGGGAACGCTGGAATCGTGAGGAGACCTTCACCACCACGGAGACACCCTACGGCCTGCTCGACGAATGGCTGGAAGTGGTCTCGGTGAATCCAGGAAGCGTGGTGTTCGAAGGGCACAACGTCTTCCGAGCGACGAACGAAACGCTCGTGGCCCGGAGCGAACTCCGCTTCCGCACCGAGTCGGAACTGCGCGCTGACCTGGAACGGAACGGATTCGAGGTACGGCACGTCTACGGCAACTGGGAGTCCGGGCCTGTCTCTGAGCGAAGTCCGTTCTTCGTCTTCGTGTGCCGACGAGTGGAGTGACCCTCGGCGTGGCGGCACGATCGCGGCCGCGGATCGAAACCGCGTGCGCTGAGTGGGGCCGCGGCGTGCGCGCTTGACCTACTCCCACTCCGCCCCCAGACTTTCGGCATGCAGTTTCGGAACGCCGTCCTCGAAGTAGGGTCCCGCCCCGGAACCCTCCACATCCCCCGGACTTCGCCACCACCCAAGATCGTGGTGGTGGAGTACGACACCGACTCCGTGCGGATCGATCCGGTCGAAGACATCCAGGACCTCCGCGCCTCCCTCACGAACCCGAAGATGTGCTGGGTCGACGTGCAGGGGTTGGGGGACGAAGCGAGGCTGCGAGAGCTGGCCGAGGTGTTCGGCCTCTCTCCACTCGTCCTCGAAGACGCGGTCAACATTCCGCAGCGTGCGAAGGCCGAGCTCCACGAGCGTTTCCATCTCGTGATCGCGCGCGCTCCCCGGATCGAGGCAAACGGTCGGCTCTCCATGCGGCAGGTGTCGCTCATCATCGGGAACAACTGGCTTCTCACGCTCCAGGAGTCGTACCTGGGCTTCTTCGATCCGGTGAGGAAGCGGATCGACACCGGACTGGGCCCGATCCGCACGTTCGGAGCGGACTACCTCGGTTACGCACTGATCGATACTCTGGTCGACTGGTACTACCCCGTTGTCGAGCAGATCGTCGACCGGCTCGACGAGTTCGACGTGTGGCTGAACGACGACCCCGATCAGAGCTTCCTCAGCGAGATCCGGATGATCCGGGGCCAGCTCCTCGACCTCCATCGGATCGGAAGGCCACAGCGAGGGATGGTGAGCGACCTCGTGCGGGACCGGTCCGATCACATCAGCGACGAGGTCCGCGTCTATCTCCGCGATACCGAAGACCACGTCGTCCAGATCCTCGAGGCGATCGAGTCGGCCAAGGAGGCCGCCGACCACCTGGCGGAGGGTTACCTGGCCCAGGTGAGCTTCCGGTCGAACGAGATCATGAAGGTGCTCACGCTCATGGCGAGCCTCTTCATCCCCCTCACGTTCATCGCGGGAATCTACGGCATGAACTTCGAGAACATGCCCGAACTCCGCGAGCGGAACGCGTACTTCGTCGTGCTCGCGCTCATGCTCACCGTGGCGGCGGGAATGCTCCTCTACTTCCGCCATCGGGGATGGATCGGAAGGAGAAGGAGCCGATTCCGGCCCCGTCCTCTCGGGGCACGCGACTCTTCCGGTGCGAAGCGCAGCACTCCGCGCGATTCCTAGAGCACGATAAAAACCCGGCCTTTGGGGGCCGGGTTCATCTCGGTGCGGGCGGAGACTCGCCTCAGGGCAGGCCCGCCGCCTGCAGGATCTTCGCCTTCAACGTGTCGTAGTTCTCCTGGACGTGCAGATCGTGCGTGCTGAGGTTGTACGCTTCGATCCGCTCGTTGTCCTCGTCCAGGATGACCACGTCCCGGTAGGTCACGTGCCAGACGTCCCAGACCGGCGAAGTCTCCTGCTCCTGGAGCCACGGAATGTCTCGCCCGTCGCTGGCCGCTTCATTCGCGCCCGTTGGATCCTGTCCGATCTCGTTCACTCCCAACAGGTAGATTTCTGCGTCCGGATAGGCAGCGTCGATGTCCTTCTGGATCTGGTCGAGGAACCCGAACTGGGCTCGGCAGTAGCTTCAGGTGGCGTGGCCGAAATACCAGGCCGAGACCTTCTGCAGGTAGTCTCGCGGAGAGACGGACTCCCCGAACCGCGCCGAGGTGGAGTTCATGTCCGGTGCCGAGAAGTCGGGGACGAGGCAGGGGTTGGGATCGCAGATCGTGCTCTCGCCCTTGAACGTGCCCCCTCCATCGGTGCAGTCGGACTCGAAGACGATCGTGCAGTCCCCCGCCGAATCGCAGCACGCCCCGGTGGTGGGACACGGATTGGGGTCGCACTCCGTATCGTCGCCCTGGTAGACACCACCGAACGTGTTGCACTCCGCCTGCGTCCACACGTAGCAGACGGCGCCCATCTGGCAGCAGGCACCGGTCGGATCAGGGCCGACCACCTCGTCGTCGTCGCACGCGGAGAGGACCAGAGTCCCCAGAGCGGCGACAAGGGTTAGGAAACGGGCGCGCATCGGTGTCGGAACTCCTTCCGGTGGCTGCTCGCATCGGCTCGTGAGCTGGATCGATTGGTTGAGAGTACGCTCCTGGCCGCGAGCCGGACAAGAACTGACTCCCCCCCTACGGCATGTCCAGGACGGGCCTTCGCGGCGCCACCACCCTCGCGGGAGCTTGCCGCACGCCTTCGAGCGCCGCGATGACTCCGGCAGGTGGATTCCTCGGGTCGAAGACGACCGGCTGGAGGAGGTTGATGTCGCACCCCGAACACACCTCCAGGGACTGATGCACGACGCCGCGTCGCCCTTCGGCCAGGCGTCGTCCGCGCCAGACCGCCTCGAACCCTTCCTCGAACGCGTTGCCGGAGACGTGCTTTCCATCCGTGTCGTAGCAACACACCGTCACGTCCCCATTGAAGAGAATGACGCACTGCGTGAACCAGTCACACAGAACCGGACGCTTGCTTCGCCAGCCTGAGCGATCGAGGCCGAGTGCGGCGACGAGAGATTCCGGTGGGACCCACGTCGTCTTGAGATCGCGCGAGTCCTCCTCGAAGAAGTCGTTCACGCACACTGGCCGCAACAGCACGGCGTCGACCCCCATGTCCGCACCGATCTGAACGATCTGTGCCGCTTCGTGCAGGTTGTGCTTCATTACGACCATCTGGAGGGTCACCTCCGGGCCGCCCCCACCCAGTCGCCGCCGCGCCTCCATCAACTTCTCGAGGTTTCGGATGGCCTTGTCGACGCGACCTCTTCGGCGATAGGTCTCATAGACTTGCTGGCTCGCGCCGTCGAGGGCGAAGAGCACGGAGCTGACTCCGGCGTCGACGATCTCCTGCATCTTGTCGATGTTCCCGTGGGTCCCGATGTCGATCTGGATGCCGGCATTCCGTGTCGCGGCGATGAGGTCGGCGATCCTCGGGTGGAGCAGAGGCTCCCCCGCGAAGTTCATCAGGATCCTCGTCACGTGAGTACGGAGCTCTTCGAGGAGCCGTGTGTACGCATCCACATCCAGGAAGCCCGGCGCGCGTGTCGTCGTCTGCGCTCCCACCGGGCAGAGCGGGCAGCGGAGCGTACAACCGTTGGTCGGCTCCACCATGAGGAACGAAGGCAGCCTCTTCTCCCACGGAACACGCGCGAGCGAGGAGAGAGCGAGACTTCGCAAGGGGGGCGGGAAGTGGAGGAGGGTCTGATTCAGAAGCTCGTACGCCTTGCGCTTTTGGGACATGGGGAGGCTCCGTTCCCTGGTTGCCGGGCAACCGCGTGAAAACGCGACAGGTGTCTGAGGGGCCTTTCCGATGTCCGATCCAGCAGGCCGACCAAAGCGTCCTCCTGGCGAACTCGTAAAGTATAACGCAAGTGCGCCCGTTGAACAACGCGCATGTCCGCTCCACTGGAGGAATCTGCTCACCCCACAAACGTCGGTGGATCGATTCCCAGCGGTCCCGCGGGAATCGGAAGCGACGGCAGGGCACCGTCGATCGCACCCGGCACGCGGATCCGCCGCAAGGCGCCGTACCGTGTCTCGGCTTCCTCCAGGCGCAACTCGATCCCTCCGGAGTGGGGAGAGGTGCGTGGACGTCGCCGACTTCGCCCAGGGAGACGAGATGCCTCCCCATCCCCGCAAGCGACATCTTCGTTACCGACACGGTTGCTTCCCGAAGCCGTTCCGTGAGCGCCCTGCACGTCGCGGCCGCGACGAGGTACCCGCCGGCGTAGTCGAGCGCCTGAGCCGGAAGTGGTTTGGGGCCGGAGGTGCCGTACACCTCCTGACCTCGATGCGCGATCCCGGTCGCCATCTGGACGAGACTGTCGAATCCACGCCACGACGCGGCCCCCGCCTCCTCCCCGTAGGCACTGATTCCGACCTGGATGAGTGCCGGGAACTCGTCCGCCAAGCGGTCGGCACCGAAGCCGAGCCTCGACAGGGCATCGGGACGAAGCCCGTGGACGAAGACGTCGGCCTGCGCGAGCAGGCCCGCAAACGCAGACTTCCCCGAGAGGTCCGGAGGTCGAGGAAAGCGCGCCTCTTCCCCGCGGTCGCATCGAGCAGGAGCACCGGATGTTCCTCGAAGCCCGGTGGATCGATGCGGAGCACGTCCGCCCCCAGGCCGCGAGAAAGCGCGTCCCGACCGGTCCCGCGATGACGCGCGTGAGATCGAGAACGCGGACTCCCGAGAGGGACTCGGATCGGCCGCGGCCTTTGGATCCTGCGGCAAGCCGGTGATCGCCGGAGTAGGCGGATCGGCCTGAAACTCGCGGCTCGGAATGCCGGACGGCGAGGAGACGCCTCCGCTGGGACGGCGCTCGATCGAGACGAGCGGCCGCGTGGAGAGTGCGCGTCCGATCGGATGCGCACTCCACTCTTCGGCGGAGCGATAGACCGCGGCACAGCCCCCGGCGGAGCGGATCTCCGACTCGAGGCGTTCCCCATCCCACAGGCGGACCGCTTCCGCGACTCGATCGCGCTCGGCCGGAACTCCCAGAACCCCGAGCGCCGCGTCGCGATGGTGCGCGTAGTTGGTGTGGATGCGGATGTACCCCGTCGCGCACTCGTAGTCTCCCGCGATCGGGTCCCAGAGCGACGCCATCTCGAACCCGATCGGCGGGAGGTAGTGTTCGCCGCGGAAGGCGAGCGCAGCGTGGACGCTGTCGAGTTGGATCGACGGTACGTCGCGTCGGGCGCGGACGCCCGCGAGCTCGGCGACAGCGAGCAGCGCGGCCCCGATACTTCCGACGGCTAGTCCGGTCACGTCGTACGGGCTGGGTAGGCAGTGCCGCGGGCCGCTCAATCGAATCCGCCCGGAGAGGCTCGGGTCCCCATCGAGACACGACCAGAACGTCTCGATCCGGTGCTGGAACGGTGGAGTCGGATTCATGCGCGTAGCTTCCGGTGTCGCTCACCCGACCGTCAACACCCAGGCATCGACCTACGCCGGTGAGCGGCGTCGCCACCAGATCCTGCCCATATGGAGCCGGGGTCCGGCCCACATGGCGCGGGGGGCCGGACCCCGCTGACGCCTTCGTCGCGACGCGAGCTGACCCGGACGGCTTCCTGACGTATACTCCCGCGCATGTCCGGAGCTGGCGGGGAAAACAAAGGCAGACAAACAGTTGCACCGACCTCCGGATCGTCGCGGGGGCCCGTCCCCGATCCCCGCCCCGCGGCAGCCGAGAAGCCCCGCGTCCTCGCGGTAACGAACTTCTATCCGTTCCCGGAGTGCCCGTACCGGGGTGTCTTCGTGCGGAACCAGCTCGAGTCGGTGCGGGCACTCGGGGTTCCGATCGAGGTCTTCGCCATCAAGTCGCACCTCGGGCGGAGCGAGTACTTCAAGGCGCCGAGAGACCTCTACCGGCTGATGCGCCGCGAGAGCTTCGACCTGATCCACGCCCAGCACACCTACCCGCTCTACATGGTGTGGGTGATCCGGGAGCTGCTCCGCCTCGACACGCCGATCGTCCTGACCTTCCGTGAGTCCGAGTTCATGCGACCGGAAGGGTTCCGCATGGACAAGAAGGGGGTGTGGGCGAAGCTCATCACGTCCCGACGTCTCAAGCGGAAGGCGATCTCCCTCGCCGATCACATCATCGCGGTGTGGTCCGGACTCATGACCGGACTCGGTTACGACGGGCCCTACGAGGAAATGGCCTCCGGAGTCGATCTGGAGAAGTTCCGGCCGATCCCGCGGGCCGAAGCGCGGATGGCGTTGGGTTGGGAGCCGGACGAGAAGGTCCTCTTCTTCCCCGCCGACAGACGGCGGCGCACGGAAAAGGGCGCGGACCTCCTCGACACCGCGGTGGCGTTGCTGCGCGACAAGGGGCTGGACGTCCGCGTGGAGTACGCGATCGACCTTCCCCACGAGCGGATGCCGTATTACATGGCGGCTGCGGACGCCGTCGTCCATCCGACCCGCTTCGACGCATCTCCCAACGTGGTCAAGGAAGCGATGGCGGTGGGGACTCCGATCGTCACCACCGTCGTCGGTGACGTGCGGAAGGTGAGCGAAGGACTCGAGTCCGTCCTCTGGACGGAGCCGGATCCCGGGGACATCGCGGAGAAGATCGAGATCGCGCTCGGGCTGCCGCAGAGCCTGGAAGGACGAACACGCCTGGAACAGCTCGGGCTGTCGGAGGCGAGTGTGGCGAGACGGTTGGAACGTCTCTACCGGGAGTGGTCGAAATGAACGTGCGTTCATCCACGACGGACGAGGTGAGGGAACGGCCAGACGTGGCGGTAGGCGAACGGTACGGCCACGAGGAACCGCGAAACATGGCGCGGGGCCCGGCGCAGGACATGTCGCAGGGCATGTCGCGGGACGTGGCACGGGACACGGCGCGGGACGGAAGGCGTGGAGACGGCCGGCACGTCGCCGTGGTGCGGTGCGCCTACTTCCCGCAGGATCCCCGGGTCTTCAAGGAAGTGAGTGCGCTCGTCCAGGTGGGCTTCGAGGTCACCGTCTTCTGTCTCCGGATGCCGGGCGACCTAGCTCGAAGCACAGCGCCGGAGCCGCTCCGGCGAGGTGATCGGCCCGGAAACCTATCCGGATCTCGCGGGCGTGCGGGTGGTTCGGATGGACCGGTCGCAAACGCGGGGCTCCATGGCCGCGCGGATGGGAATGTACGTCGGGTTCCTGCTCTGGGCCGGGGCGCAGCTCTTCCGGACGCAGTTCCGGGAACGTCTCGACATCGTCCAGGTCAACACGCTGCCGGACTTCCTCGTCTTCTGCGCGCTTCCGGTCAAAGTTCTGGGAACACGCGTCGTGCTCGATCTGCACGAACTCCTGCCGGAGCTGTTCGGCTCCGAGTTCCGCAGGCCGCTCCGCCCTGCACTGATCGGGTCGCTGACCTTCGTGGAGAAGGCGTGCATCGCATTCGCGGACCGGGTCATCTGCCCGGGGCCATCCTATCTCGAGGTCTACGAGGGACGCCGCGCGCCGGTGGAGAAGTTCACGCAGATCTACAACGTGCCGGATGAGTCGATCTTCCGGGAGCGGGGCGTGCCGAAGGAGCCCGGTCTCGTCATCGCGCACGGTTCGGTGATCGAGCGGTATGGCTTCGACCTCATCGTGGAGGCGATGGCGAAGATCGTGCGCGAACTCCCTTCGGCCCGTCTCGAGATCATCGGCGACGGCGAACACATGCCGGTCGTGCGGGCCCTCGTCGAGCAGCACCAGCTCGGGAAGCACGTGGAGTTCGTCGGCCGGGTGCCGCTCGAGAAGATGTCGGAGAGGTTGGAGCGCGCAGCCGCCGGTATCGTTGCGACCCGCGTCAATCCGTTCACGGACCGGATCCTCCCGAACAAAGCCTACGAACTCGTCGCCCTGGGGGTTCCGGTTGTCGCAAGCGAAACGCGGGGTCTGGTCGCGCAGTTCGGAACGGATGGGATCGCCTACTTCGAGTCGAGCGACGCGGACGATCTCGCCCGCGTCACTCTCACCATCCTGAGGGATCCTGAGACGGCGGCCCGGCAGGCAAACGCTGCGTACTCGATCTACGAAGGGATCCGCTGGACCCGCAACCGGATCGACTACCGTCAGATCTTCCTGGACCTGATCTAGTCCAGATCCGTCGATTGTCGCCGGCTGAGAGCGCCCGCGACTCGCGCGCCAGAGTCTCTCCCTGAGAGGGATCTGGTCTCTCACCCGCGCGACGGCGACTTCGGGACGCTCGTGCGTATAGTTCCGCGCCACGGTCGCCCGCACCCGCGCTGAGATCGGATCGTCCAACTCCTCACGTAGACGACCGAGGAACTGCGGCGGCGCGACGAGAATCAGTTCGTCGTAGTGGCCCAAGTCGTGCCCTTGGCGAAGACGACCGGCGAGTCCGTGAGCGAACTTCTCGGCCTCGACCTCGTGCGGCCGGGTGCCGTGTGCGATCGCCGCCCCTCGCGTGCCGCTCGAATCACGGACACGCGTGCGACCGCGATCATCGCTGGCCAGTTCGCAGTCTTTGAGCCGGCTGGAGGGATGTTCGAGGGTCTCGAGCAGATTGACTATGTCGAGCTGCGGATCGCAGGAGAAGATTCGTGCACCGGACGAGTCGCCAACGACGAGCCACGTGTTCTTCATGGGGACCTCCTGAAGTAGGCTTCCACGGTCGCGGTTCGGAACGTCCGCACCTCCCTACCCCATCCCCTCGTTCCTGCTACCGCATAGCGTCCCAGCTTCGACACGTCTCAGGCAACGCGGTTCCGTCACAGGTTCGACTTTCTCCGCGCATTAGACGGATTCATGTTCCTCGCGCAGCCGGTCCATCTCTGCTTGATACTGGTTCGCGAGAGACTCCTTTCTCGCGTCGGAGAGCGCCTTCCCGGCCATCTGGAACACTTCCTGCTCCTCTTCTTCGAGGTGATGCTCGACGAGCTCCTGGAGCTTCTTCGCGTGCACGAGCCAGGCGGGCGAGCTCAACTCAGTGGCGTCGAGCTTCTCGATCATCTCGTCGATCTCGTGGTGCTCCGCCACGGAGTGTCGCGCCTTCTCCTGGGTCAGGTCGTCCTGGATGAGCGGCGCGTAGAAGAAACGCTCCTCCGCCGACTCATGTGTCTCGAGCTCGCGCTTGAGCCGGGCATAGATCTCTTCGCGTCCGCGGCTGTCCCCATGTGTCTTGGTGAGAATGGAGAGCAGGGTCCGCTGCTTTTCGTGGTCCGCCCGGATCGCTTCGAAGATGTTCATGCTTCCTCCTCGGGACGACGTCCCTTTGCAGGTTCGCTTCGTGGGTCTTCGAAGGTCGAGATTCAATCGGCGTGCCAGCCTCACGGCGGGCCTCGTTCGCGATCCCCGCCAGCACGGGCTCAAACGCGGACCTCGTCGAAGCCGGCAAAACGACGGGTGATGGACGGATCGTGCGGGCGATTCCTCGGATGGCGGGCCCGGCGAACACGGGAGTCTGAACTCGGTCGGAGTCGTCCTCCCTCGCGCGTCGTTGGAGGATCTTGCAGGGCCTCCTGCAAAGGCTACAAGAGGCCCAGGGAAAGACCGGTCAGTCGGGTTGGCGCTTCGCGAACGGGCTGATGCCGTGCCTAAAGGCCCGGTACCACACGTCGACGACCGACGCGGGGTAGACCTCGAGCGCGAGGAGCATCTCCTTCGCGAACTCGATCGCACCGAGCCCGCTCGCCGTCACGACATTGCCATCGCGTACCGCGAGTTCGTCGCGGTACCGGGCCTGGCCACGGTAGTTCGGCGCCCGCTGCTCGAGAAAGGAAGCGCTGTTGCTCGTGTGCAGCGCGCCGTCGAGAAGGCCCGTGCGGGCGAGAAACCCCGTCCCCGCGCAGATCGCGGCGACGATCGCACCCGATCTGCCAACGCTCTCGACGAGGCTCAGCAGCTCCTCGGCGGCGAGATCCTCCCAGAACGTCCCTCCAGGCAGCACGACCGCGGCCACGTCGTGGCCGGTCAGGTTGGCAACGTCTTCCAGCGCGCGGTCAGGCGTGACGCGAAGACCACCCGCGGACACGACCGGCCCCCCGTCGAGCGAGAATGTCGAGACACGACGTGGAGACTTGGGGATCTCGGGGACGGCAGGCGCGGTGCGGAGCTCGGGAAGCAGGTACCCGAGCTCCCAGTCGGAGTATTCGTCGTGCAGGAAGACGTGAACCGTCATGCGGAACCTCTCACTGGTCGGCGAACCGCCGTCGTGACCTCTCCCGAGCCCGGGCGGCCTCGATCTCACGGTCCTTGGGTGGCGCGTTGGTACTCATCGAGGCGAGCAAGGTCCTGGCGACCTCCGCGGTCTGCGTGACCGCGAGCTCGAATGCGTCTTCGTTCGCCTTCGATGGCTTCGTGAACCCGCTGATCTTCCTCACGAACTGGAGCGAGGCCGCGAGGATCTCCTCGTCCGTGGCCGGAGGCTCGAAATTGAAGAGCGTGCGGATGTTTCTGCACATGGCAACGTCCCTCTCTCGTCTGTCTCGGGGGATACCGGATGGTCGCTCTCACGACCACGAGTGGGCCAATCGTACCAGACGACCCTTCGGCCACGGATCCAGACGGATCGAGGGAAACGCAAACAGCGGGCGTGGCCTCTCGGCCACACCCGCAGCTGAATAGAACTGCTCGCTCCAAGTATATGCGAAGGAATAGACGCCGCGCCAGAGAAAGCACGCCGTCGACAGGCATCTCCGACGACACCGGCCCAGCGGGACGAATCGCCCGGTCAGCTGTGCCACCCCTACCCCAGGAGGGCGAGGAATACTCCCGCCGCGACGGCCGATCCGATGACTCCCGCCACGTTCGGACCCATCGCAGCCATGAGCGGGTTGACCCGACCGTTCGTCTCCTCCGAAACGAAGCCCTGCACGACGCGCGCGGCCATCGGGACGGCAGAGACTCCCGCCGCACCGATACACGGATTGATCCTCTTCTCCGCGGGCAGAAGGACGTTGATGAACTTCGCGAACACGATCCCGCCGAACGTGCTGAACCCGAATGCGAAGAGACCGAGCACGAGGATTCCGAGCGTCTTCGGGCTGAGGAAGTTCTCGCCGAGCATCGTGCTTCCGACCGTGAGGCCGAGGAAGATCGTCACGATGTTGATGAGCGGCCCGCCCGCGGTCTTGGAGAGACGGTCGGTCACTCCGGATTCGCGAAGCAGGTTGCCGAACATGAGCATCCCGAGGAGCGGCGCGCAGGCGGGAATCGCGAGCGACGCGAAGAGCCCCGTCAGGATCGGGAAGAGGATGACCGCCGTCTTCGAGACCGGTTTCGCCTGCGGCATCGCGATCTGGCGCTCCTTCTTCGTGATCAGGAGCCGCATGATCGGCGGCTGGATGATCGGAACGAGCGCCATGTAGCTGTAGGCCGCCACCGCGATCGCACCGAGCAGTTCCGGTGCGAGCTGCGACGCCAGGTAGATCGACGTGGGACCGTCCGCACCACCGATGATTCCGATCGACGCGGCTTCCTGAGCACTGTAGCCGAACAGGTAGAACGCACCGAGGGCGGCGACGAAGATCCCGAGCTGGGCCGACGCTCCGAGCAGGAACGTGATCGGCCTCGCGAGCAGCGGCCGGAAGTCCGTCAGCGCCCCGACACCCAGGAAGACGACGGGGGGCAGGAACTCCGGACGGATCCCGAGCTCGTACACGTACTGCATGAGTCCGGGCTCCTCGCCATGGAAGGAGTGGACCGACCCCATGAGCGCGTGCGGAAGATTCGCGACGATCGCACCGAACCCGATCGGAATGAGGAGGAGCGGCTCGTACTCCTTCTTCACCGCGAGGTAGATCAGCACGCCGCCGACGACGAACATGACGACGTTCTGCCAGATGAGTCCGGCGAAGCCGGACTCACCGATCAGCCGCGAAAGGGCTTCCACATCATCCTCCGATCGTCAGGATCGGCTGTCCGGCGACGACGTCGGCGCCAAGGTCCTGCATCGATGCTGATGACGGTTCCGGCGCACGGAGCCTTGACGTCGTGCTTGGCCTTCATGGCCTCGACCGCGGCGACGACCTGACCCTCGACGGCCATGTCACCCTGTTTGACGCAGATCTCGACCAGTCGACCTTGCCGTCCGACGGAGAGTGAACCTCGACTTCCTTGCCGCCCGGCGCAGGCGCCAGCACCGTTGGTCGCGGCCGGGGCCGCGGCCGTGCCGCGCCGTTTCCGGCGGCGGACTTCCCACCCGCACCGGGAACGTCGATCGTGATCTTGAACGACCGGAGCACACCGTTCATCTTCGACCTGGCACGTCGTGGTGACCGGACCCGCGAACGCAGGAGCCGCCACGGCCGCCGGGGCCGGGCTCGCGGCCTTCGCCACGACAAGGGCAGGCTCGGCCTTCTTCTTCAGCGGGATGACGATCTTCCGGCTTGCCGGAGAGGAGACGGATCCCTTCGTTGAGGTCCATGTTCTTGCCCGGGACGATCGCGGCCGCGACGAGGAGAAGATGTTCTCTCATCTGACCGGGAGCCCGCGCTCCTCGAGCGCCTTCTTCGCCGGCCCGAGGCTGTCCGGGGCCGCGGCAGGCGGATCACCGGTGAAGACGTCAGGCTTCGGCATTACTCGCTCGTGATCCCTGACGACTTCCGGATCCGGCGCCAGCGGCAGGCGACCGAAGTAGCCGAGCACCGACTTGCCGTACCCTTCGTTCATCTTCTCCGTCCGTCGGAGACCGTTGTTGAGCCTGGAGCAGTAGAACTGGCTGCCAGATCACGCTCGTAGACGCGCCACCCGCCTTCACCACGACCGGGAACTCCGCGAGCACCTGGCTATACTTATCGAGGATGCCGGCTTCCTTCATCATGTGGACGTTCGGACCGATCGCACCTCCGGCATCGGGAAGGCCGACCGCGCGCGTCCGCCGTCGTCGTGACCGGATCGAACTCGTACTCGGACATGTCGTCGCCTCGAGCATCTTCTCGATTTCGTCCATCATCGAGACGTCGATATCGAGATCGAACCCGTGCCCTTGGCCGCGTGCGCCATGGAGCGGACGTCCGGCTGGACGGTCCCCGAAGCCATCAGACGGACGGAGAGGTCGATACCGTCGACGCCACCGTCGATCCCCGCCATGTAGCAGGAGACGGCCATGAGAGCGATGTGCGTGCGTGTGCTGCCAGGCGGCATCTCCGGCGGAATGATCTTCGGATCAGCTTCGCCGTCTCGTAACAGGTGTTCGGGTCCAGTCGTCCCCGACGCGTCCTTCATCACCACCGAGTCGACCTTGATCCCACTCTCGAGAACCCTTCTTCACGACGTTCGCATAGAACTCGGGCGCCTGTCTGGACGGTTTCGTCGTGGAACAAACCCCATGAGGGCGACCGCGAGCTGGTGGTGCATGCCGACTCGATGATCGGCCTTCCCGTCGCAATCAGGTTGTCGACGTCGCGTTCATGAAGTCGAAGTTCCGGTCCCAGGTCGTACCGTGCTTGGCATCATCTTGGCCTGGAGCTGGGCCTTGGGAGACCCTGGGTCGTCAAGGTCGCCGGAAACGGACCGCGTGAGGATCTGGAGGTCGACGCCGGGGCCGACGGCATCCCGCATCTTGTCCTGACATATCGAACGGATCTTCTCCGACATACGAGAAGTACGGCGCCTGGTACCGGGCGCCGCCACCAGCTCGAAGTGGCGTATCCCCGCCTTCTTCGCCGAGAACTCCCATCGCCGGCAGGATGTCCAGCCGCTGGCCGGACCTTTCCTCGAACGAACTCTGCAGTCCGTCGCGGAAAGTGAGCATCACCGGATCTTCTTGGGCTTGTTGGCGTGGATCATCGGTCTTCCTCCATGCGTACGACATGGGCACCGGGAATGAGAGTGCTCACGGCGGCAGTTACGGCCGCGATGACGACAGGGTCAGAGTTCAGAAGTGGACGGAGTGCTGGCTCAGGGTCGCTTCGGGGGTTGGGCGGCTGCCTCGACCCCAGGGAGAGGCTCGTAATGCCCACCATCAGAGCGGCGAACAGGGCGAGCAGCATGAAGACGACGAGGAAAGCGACTCCACACGTAGCTACTAAGTTCTCCAAGGTCGGCTCCTCGCGGAAGCGGCAATTGCCTGACCGAGAACGGCAGGATCGCAAGGCAGCAAAGTCTCACCTTGTCCCACTGGAAGCAATCCCGGTTTCTACTTATGCAACTCCATCGGTTCGGCTGCATCGCGTGCCGGTTCCGCGCCCCGGGCCGCTTCTATATAGTTCCGGCCCGTTCGAAGCCCCGTCCCCCTGCTTCACGTGGGAATGGGCCGCCGCCGAACTCACAACCGACTGTAGAGCAACATACTGCTATAGGGGGACGGCTGTCGATGGCGAGACTCGGGGCGAGAGGTCCGTGACTCGCCAGACTCTCGGTCGGCTCAGTCAGAACATTCGCCCGACTAATCCAGAGGTGAGAGCCCGTACGCGAGGCAACCTTCCTCGAGCGCCAGTCTCCCCCGCTGCACCGGTTCGTCCTGGCCGGCGAGGGAGAGCGCCAGATCGTCCCGGATGGACGTCACCACCCCGTGAGCGTCCGGAACGGGCCAACCTTCGGGGCCGGACGTGTCGACCAAGCCCTCGGGGTAGATCCGAACCTGTCGTCCCACGAGCCACCCTGCCGACTGCCGGTAGTCCGCGATGAGGGGCGAAGGTCCACGTTCCCGGAGCGAGCGAATCCGCGAACCGAACACCGTGAGCACGGTGTCCAGGATCCGCCCGAGAAGGGGCGATGCTCCTTTCGGAGCCGTGGGTACGTACGTCCGGACCGCGGCCACCGAGGGGACGAACGGAGTGGGCGGCACGGAAGGCGCACTCGCGACGTTCATCCCGATCCCGAACACGGTGGAATCGATCGCTCCACCGGTGGACTGGGTCGCAGTGAGAACGCCCGCGACCTTGTGACCATCGACCAGGACGTCGTTCACCCATTTGATCCGTGGATCCGGAACGCCGGCCTCGTGGAGCGCGTCGGCCGCGACGACGGCAGGCAGCATCGTGAGCGCGAGTGCGTAGTCCCGGATCGGGAACGGGTCACCGATGGCCGCGCAGAAGAAGAGGTTCCCCCGCTCGGAGGCCCAGCTCCGGCCGCGCTGCCCGTGGAACCCCCGCCCGGTGAGTGCGACCGCGGCAACAGGCCCCGGGAGACGAGGCCCGTGCCCCGAGAGGAGTTCCCGCAGCGCATCGAACTGGGAGGCGGGCGCTTCGTCGATGAGGTAGATCCGGTGCCAACCGTCGCCCGGCGCCGAAGGGGACGCGAACGACGACCGAAGCGTCGGGGACGCGGACGACGAACGCGACGAGGGCGACGAAGATGACGCACCACCACTTTGACGAGTGCCCGCGACGTCCGCATCCGAGACCCAGAGGGCCGCGCCGGGGGCGAGACGCGCGAGGACCCTCTTGTCGAACTCGGTGAGCACGCCCTCGCCAGGGCGCCACGGCCCCGGCAGTCCCAGCGCCGCCTCGAAACTCTCCGGACGATCCGTGAGGAACATCAGACGGTCGGCTCCGCCTGGTAGCCGCCGTCCGTCCCTGGATCCACCACCTTGGAGCGGATGCCTCCGCCACGCGCCCACCCGACCGTCGCTCCGAGTTTCCCTCCCAGGTCGTCGAAGAACGTGTAGAAGATCGGCACGACGAGCAGAGTGAGGAGCGTGGCCGTGGTCATCCCGCCGATCAGGGTGAGCGCGAAGCTCGTGTAGCTGAGCCCGATCTCGGTGCGTCCGGAGATCGCGAGCGGGATCATCCCTCCGATCGTCGTGATCGCCGTCATCATGATCGGACGGAAACGGAGCTCGGCCGCGAGCATGATCGCCTCGTTCCGGGACGTCCCCCGCGCCCGGAGGCGGTTCACGTAGTCGATGAGCACGATCCCGTTGTTCACGACGACGCCGACCAGGAGCACGCATCCCACGATCCCGAGGAAGTCGACGTCCCTCCCCGTCGCGAGGTGGATCCAGTAGACGCCGAGGCTCGCGAGCGGAATCGTGAAGATGATCGAGAGCGGAAGGATCGAGCTCTCGAAGAGGATCCCCATGAGCAGATAGATGAACACGATCGAGAGTCCGACCGCGAAGAAGAGGTTTCGGAGGTCCTCGTCGAAGCCACGCGCCCGAACGTCGGTGCGGAAGCTCATCCCCTCCGGAAGGTCGATGGCACGGGTCAGAGCGTCGAGCCGCCTCCTCGTTTCCTTCTCCAGCCCGGGCTCCAGGTCGAGGGTGATGGAACGGGCGACCCGCTTGTCCCTCCGCACGATCGCCTCCGGCGCGGAGAGGACGTCGGTCGTGGTGAGCGCGGAGAGGGGCAGGAAGCCGCCCTGATTCGTCGGCACGTAGAAGCTGCCGAGTTCGGTGAGACTCTCGCGATCCTCCTCCTCGAAACGAACACGGACCGGAATCTCCCTCCCCTCGTCGTGATACTTGGGCAGGGACTGACCCCGGAGCGCATAGCCGACGACCCCGGCGATGACGCGAGGATCGACCTCGAGTTGCTGCGCCCGGTCCCGGTCGACGACGAGGCCGAGCTGATTCGGAGCGGCATCGAGACTCTTCTGGACCCCGAGCACGCCGGGCACGCGCGCGAAGAGCGGCTCCAACTCGTCCACGAGTCGTCCGAGTTCCTCCGGATCCTCCCCGTAGACGGTGAGCTGGTACGTCTCCTCGTCGCTCCCTTCGGACGTCTGGTCCTCGGTCCCCGTCGTGAGTTCGAGACCGGGCTCCCTCGGCAGGGCATCGAGCACGGTCTGCGTCACTTCGCGTCCCGTCCGGCTCGTTCGTGCGGGGGGACTCGAACCATCCCTGCAGCGTTCCGCTCGTCCGATCGTGGAAGAGGAACCAGCCCGCGAGGTCTAGCTCGGTCGAAAGGCTCTCCACCACGGCCTCCGCCCGGAGGAACCACGCCTCCGTCTCCTCGAGCGTGTTGACCGGTGACGTCTCCACCTCGATCGCGAACCCGGACTCCTCCCCTTCCTGCACCTCCACGATCGAGAGGTGTCCCTTGGAGAGACCGATGGTCGCGGCAAAGACGAAGACGAGGATGAGGACGAGGTCGAAACGGCGTCCGAGGAACGTACCGAGAAGCCGGCCGTAGACCGACGAGGAGGCGATCGAAAGTGGTCGTAGAGTCGACGCACGCCTTCGATCGCGGCTCGGTACCGGGCAGCGATCGCGCCGGGCTCCTTCGCCTCGCGTGTGCGCGGCAGGGTCAGGTAGACGTTCAGCGGCACGAAGACGAGCGCGACCAGGAGGGAGGCGATGAGCGCGACCGAGATCGGGATGGCCATGCGCAGGAGGAAGAACTGCCCCGGTCCCTCGATGAGCGACACAGGAAGAGGAAGACGACGACGGTCGTGAGGGTCGACATCGTGATCGCGAGCGCGATCTCACCCGCCCCTTCGATCGCGGCGTTCTTGCGATCCGTCCCCTCCTTGTAGAGGCGGTCGATGTTCTCGGCCACGACGATCGCGTTGTCGACGAGGAGGCCGACACAGACCATGAGCGCGAGGAGCGTGATGATGTTGAGCGTCTCGCCCGCGAAGTACATCACGGTGATGGCGATGAGGAGGAGAGCGGAACAGCGAGGTTCACGACCATGGTGAGCCGGAGGCGCCGGAGGAAGAAGAAGAGGACGAGCCCGGCGATGAGGCCACCGATGAGACCGCTCCCGAGCAGCTTCGTGAGCGCGTCATCGATGACCTTGCCGGTATCGAAGAGGGTCAGCATCCCGACGTCGGCGAGGCGTGGATTCTCCTTGAGCTCGAGGAAGGTCCGATCGACCCGTCGCGACACTTCGCGCGCGTTCGCGTCCCCTTCCTTGAACACGATGATCGCGTACGCGGGCTCGCTCATCGCACGCACGCGGTAGTCCTTGTCCGGCTCCTCGTAGGAGATCCTCGCGACGTCCTTGAGGCGCACGTTCGGCGCGATCGGACGGTTCTCGAGCTGCTCCAGGTCGTCGTACTTCGCGATCGAACGGAGCAGCAGCTTCTTCGAACCCTCGCGGACCGAGCCGCTCGAGAGGCTGAAACTGTCGTCACCCAGTTCCTGCGCGAGTTCGTAGATGTTGAGGCCGAGCGCGTCCGACTTGTCGCGGTCGACCTCGATCAGGATCTCCTTCTCCTCCAGCCCGTTCACGGCGACGGATGCCACCCCGTCGATCCGCTCGAGCGGAAGGATGATCTGCTTCTGGATCAGGTTGTAGGAATCGAGGACGGTGGGCGGCACCGCGATGCCGATCACGTAGACGGGGATGCCCGATGCGTCGTCCTTGAAGATGAAGACCTGGTCGACGTCATCCGGGAACTCACGACGTGCGCGCTCGACCCGGTCCCGCACTTCGCGGTACGCAACGTCCATATCGGTCGCCTGCTTGAAGCGGAGGAACGCCCGGCAGTTGTCCGAATGGGAGACGGTGGTGATCCGATCGAGCCCGCGGACCGTGCGGAGTTCTTCCTCGAGCGGCTCCGCGATCTTCTCCATCACCTCCTGCGGCGGGGCCTGGGGCCAGGGAACGACCACACGGAGGGATGGCTCGGTGTATCCGCTCGGAATCAACTCGATCGGGATCCAACGCGTCGCCACGAACCCGACTACGAGCGCGGTGAGGAAGAGGACGAGGACGGAGATGCGCCGCTCGAGTGAGAACCGCGGCAGGCCGCCTGTCACTCTC
>JAWKQE010000012.1:0-180664 GCA_041390305.1 Candidatus Eiseniibacteriota bacterium | reverse complement strand
GGGACTCTATACGCGGGACTCTGCACTCGTCCCCGAATCACGCACTCTGGCGCGCTCGGCTCGACTCCGCATGCGGGATCAGGGCTAGGCTGCGCCCACGATCCGCCGGGCCCAGTTCCGGAGATCGGTGACGACCTCCTCGCGATTCTGCTCGTGGACGAGTTCGTGCCGGGCCCCGGGGTAGACCTCGATCGTCTTGTCCTCGGACGCCATCCGTTCGACCGCGTCGAGGGAGGCTTCGTACGGAACATAAGGATCGGCAGCGCCGTGGAGAAAGAGGACCGGAATCCGGATCCGGCCCAGCTCCGCCTTCATCCGATCGAGCGCGCGGATCTCGGCCTCGAGGAGCGGCCGCTTGTACTGACCGTGGTAGACGAGCGGATCCTCGGCATAGCCCGCTACTGCTTCCGGGTCACGCGACATCCCCGAGTACTCCGGCTCCTGGAACGGAATCTCCGGGAGAGCGAGGACCTCCCGAGCCCAGGCCCAGTCCCCCAGCACCGCACCGAGAAACGCAGCCCCGGCCAGGAGATCGGGGTAGCGCTGCACGAAGCGCGCGGTGAGGAGACCGCCCATGGAGTGTCCCGCCATGACGACGGGGAGAGCAGGATTGGGCGTTCGGGCCAGGCCGACCAGAGCGTGGAGATCGTCGACGACGTGCTCGAAGTCGGTGATGAGCGCGCGTTCCCCGTCGCTCTTCCCGTGACCGATATGGTCCGGGGCGAAGACGGTGAACCCATCCGCGACGAGTGCGTCGGCCGCCCGTGCATAGCGGCGACCGTGCTCCGCGTACCCGTGGACGAACACGAAGATCCCGCGCGGCGCCGTCGTGGCGTCCCAGCGACTGAAGACGATCTCGCCTTCGGAACCTCGGAACCGTCCCTCGTTCATGTTCGAGGAGAGTAGCACCCGCCGGGAACCTCGCCTACTCGATCCCGATGCTTCGGAGCAACGCGGGGTAGTCCACGTGCTTCCGGAGGTTCTCGCTCAGCCCGGGCCACCTCGTGACGAAGACGACCATCGGATCCCGCTCGTCGACGGCGCGCTTCGTCCACATCCGCATGTCATCGATACGTCCGAGGGCACTTGCGACGTTGGCGAGCGAGAACGGCGGCACGTAGTCCTGCCGGCGTCTCGCCTCGAGTTCATCGTAGACGGCTTCCGCCAACTCGAGCCGGCCGGCGTTCGCGTACGCGACGCCGAGAGCTCCCAGGGTCCAGGTGTGACGCCCGAACATCGGAAGGATGGCGCGGGCCTCCTGGATGGCCTGGTCGTACCGGCCGGACCAGGCGCTGCACTGCACCAACACGTAGCGGGAGAGGTAGGAGTCGGGATGGAGTTCGACCGCACGTGCCGCACTTGGCAGCGCCTCCTCCACCCTCCCGGCGAGACCGAGAGTCAGGCTCCACATCGAGATCGCCGTCACGTTGAGCGGGTCGAGATCGACGGCGCGACGCACCTCGGTCAGGATCTCCTCGACCGCTTCGGGTGTCGGGGACATCGACGTGCAGAGCGCCCAGGCCGCCCGCTCGGATCTCGCGCGCGTGAGCCCGGGATTCATGCGCAGAGCCTGCTCCCAGTAGTCGAACGCGCCGGCGTGGTCCCGTTCGAACTGGGCCGTGATGGTTCCGAGGGTGGTCAGGGCTTCCGCCGCGGTCGGATCGATCTGCAGAGCCCGCTCAGCCGCGGCCTTGGCGCGGGGCATGGACTCGTTGGGGTGCTCGAGTCCGTAGGTCGCGAGGAGGCGATGAGACTCGGCGAGGAGGGCGTGCGCGTCGGCGTAGTCCGGATCGCGTTCGATCGCGCGTTCGAGCAGCGACATTGCCTGGTACACCGCACGGGCCCGCTGAGACTGGAGCGCGAGCGCGCGTAGGTAGAGGTCGAACGCTTCGAGATCGGATGTCCCACGGCGGACCGCCTGCCGTCCGCCGGAGGAGGCGAAGCCGAGTTCCAGCTTCGACGCAATCGCACCCGCGATGTCGTCCTGGATCTCGAAGATGTCGGTCATCTCGCGGTCGTACCGTTCGGACCAGAGGTGGTATCCGGTCGCCACGTCGACGAGCTGTGCCGTGATCCGGAGCCTGTTGCCCGCCCGCCGCACACTTCCCTCGAGGACGGTGCGGACCCGTAGCGTCTCGCCCACGACCTGGAGATTCTCGCGTTCCTCCTTGAATGCGAAGGAAGAGGTACGGGCCGCGACCCGGAGACCGTCGATCCGCCCGAGCGCGATCATGATCTCTTCGGTGATCCCATCGCTGAAGTACTCGTCGTCGGCACTGGAGCTGAGGTTCGTGAACGGGAGGACGGCGATCGATCGCTCATGCGTCGCGTGAAAGGTGCCCGACGCGTTGCGGTCGTCGCCGGAGGCCGGGTCCGTACTACGGGAAGTCGAGGCTGCGCTGTGTGTGGAGTCGGCAGCAGCGGCGCTGGTCGCACCGACCGCGCCGACACCGGGCACGCCGGCAGCCCCACCTGCACCGGCACCGACTGCGCCGGCAGTACTGGTGCCCGCATTGCCGCCGCCGCCCGCACTTCCGGTCACCGCCTCCCGGATCGACTCGAGCTCCCTCCCCACTTCCGCGAGTTGCTGCGGGCGTCGGTCCCGTTGCTTCTCCAGACAGTGGCGCACGAGGCGGATGTAGCCGTCGGGCAGGTCCGTCCGGAACTCCGAGATCTCCGTCGGATCATCCCTCAGGATCGAAGAGGCGAGTCCGGCCGGGCTGGCGCCGTGGAACGGACGTCGGCCCGTGGCCATCTCGTAGAGGACGACACCGAACGAGAAGATGTCGGTGCGGACATCGACCTCGAGACACTCGACCTGTTCGGGGGACATGTAGGGCACGGTGCCGACGAGTGTCCCCGGCGTCGTCTGGAGCACGGTCACGTCATCGAGCGAAGGGCCGCGCGACGGATCGGGAGACGCCGGAGAAGCGTGCGCACTGCCGGCTCCGGCGGGCTGGGACTTCGCGAGCCCGAAGTCGAGGACCTTGATCCTTCCCTCGGGTGTGACCATGACGTTCCCGGGCTTGATGTCGCGATGAATCACGCCCTTGTCGTGTGCGGCCGAGAGTGCGTCGACCAGAGGGACGGAGACACGCAGGATCTCGGTGAGAGGCAGTCCGTCGGGCGGAATCACGTCGTCGAGCGTTCTGCCTTCGATCAGTCCCATCGTGAGGAAGTGGAGACCACCGGCCTCTTCCACTGAGTAGACGGTGACGATGTTCGGATGGTCGAGCGAAGCGAGGAGGCGAGCTTCGCGTTGGAACCGCTCTCGACTCTCCGTATGGGAAGCCACCTCCGGCGGAAGCAGCTTCAGCGCCACGTCCCGGCCCAATCGCGTATCCAGCGCCCGGTAGACGACACCCATCCCGCCCGAGCCGAGCGCCGCGAGAATGCGGTAGTGCGCAAGAGTCTGTCCGATCACGTGCGGCCCCCTCCGGGCTCCCAGGTTCGTCCGGGATCGCGAGAAGTTCGAGTTGGGATACGGACGAGAGTACACCAGGTGAGGCCGATGTGACGGCGGATATCCCCTACCGCTCGGCGAGGGCGATCGCATGACCTGGCGGCGATGCGTCGCTCACTGCTCTCTGGTCACGGCCGCAATCGTCTCACGCAGCCTCTCGATCCGCCGCACGAGTTCCGCCGCGGGCATGAGCGACAGGTCCTTCGCAATCGCCTCGGCTTCCGCAAGCGCTGCTCGGGCGGCATCGAGTCGGCTCTCCGCAAGGTCCGTACGCGCCGGATCGGCGCATTGCTTCTCGGCGTTGGCCCCACCGGGCGCATCCCCCCGCCCATTCCCCGCATCGAGCTCCCCTCGTGCACACAGGGTCAACCCGAGCTCGATCCGGTCGTCGCTCTCTCGCAGGATCGCCTCGCTCTCGGTGAAGCGGGTGCGGGCTTCGTCCGCACGGCCTCGCATCCGGTCGATCTCTCCCAGGGTGCGGAGATCGCTGCCCTCGGCCGTGCGGTCGCCGAGCTCGCGGTGGACGGTGAGGGATGCCTCGGCCTGCACCTCTGCTTCGTCCAGCTGGCGTTCGTCGACCAGGAAACGCGCGTAACCGGCCCGCACCGCGGCCTCGCCGCCGCGGTTCCGCACTTCGCGTGTGATCGACAACGCTTCCTCGAAGCACGCGCGGGCTTCCGAGGCTCGGCCTTCCGTGTGGTGGAGCACGGCGAGGTCTCCCAGCAGGTACCCTTCGAATCTCCGCTCGCCGGACCTGCGGGCGACGTCCAGGGCGGCCAGGCCGTGTTCGAGCGCGGCCTCCATGTGTCCCTGGATCCGGTCGACGAGGGCGAGCGCGCTGAGCGCGTAGCCCCCCTGGACTTCGTCCCGCATGTCCCGCGAGATGGCGAGCGCGGCGGAGCATCGCTCGCGTGCGTCGTCGAACCGGCTCTGGTCGATGAGCAGGTTGCTGAGGGCACTCAGGACCGTACTCTCCCCTTCGCGGTGACCGGTCGCGTGATGCGCGGCGAGCGCGGCTTCGTAGTGGCTGAACGCCTCGTCCAGTTTCCCCTGCGTCGCGTAGAGGACGCCGAGGTTTCCGAGGTTGTTCCCCTCCAGGATACGGTCGCCGTTCCTACGGGCCAGCTCCAGGGACGCCTTCATCCCCTCCATCGCATCGGTCACCCGGCCCTGACTCGCGGCGAGGATGGCCGCGTGGCTGGTGAGAGTGGCTTCGAGTCGGGGATTCGCCGTCTCGCGGGCGATGCCGAGCGCGGTCTCGTAGACCACTCGAGCACTGTCCACGTTGCCGAGCCGTCTCTCCGCGTTGCCGAGACAGACGAGGATGCGTCCACTCTCGAGACGCTCCAGCAACTCTACGACGCCTCGGGCGAGTTCCGCCGAGGCTCCGAAGGGGCCGCGGACGGCGAGTACCGCATCGACCGCATGAAAGGTCGCCTCGGCCACTCCGGCGTCGCGGCGCAGAGTCGCGCGTCGGCAAGCGGCGATCAGGTTGTCCCGCTCGAGCAGCAGCGTCGCCTGAATCGCAGTGCCCCCCGGGCCATGGATCCCCTCCAGCAACCTGGCCGACATCCGGGCGAAGTAGTCACCGTGTCTCGCCTCTGCCTGCGCGGGAGACTGTGCATCGCCGGAAACGGAACCGCCTCCCGAGCCACCTCCCTGCGCGGAGTTCTCCCGCGCGCCGCCCTCCCGAGCCGCGTACTCCCGGGCCCGCTCCGCCGCGTACTCCTGCACGGAAGCGTACGTGTGGAAACGCAGCTCCCCCTGCGCGACGTCGGCGCGGAGCCAGCTCTTGTCCACGAGTGACTGGATCACGTCGAGTACGAACGGATCCTCGTCGTACATCGAGAGGTCGACCACGGCCTCGGCCGCTTCGAGGGTGAACCCACCTTCGAGAGTCGAGATCTGCGCCATGGCGGACTGTTCGAAAGGACGAAGGAGTTCCCACGACCAGTCCAAGGTCGCGCGGAGTGCCTGATGACGCCCTTTCTTTCCTCCGGACAGGATCCGGAACCTGTCTTCGAGACGCTCGTGCAGCTGCTCCAGACTCAGCATGCGGAGGCGCGATGCGGCGAGCTCGATGGCGAGAGGCAGGCCGTCGAGACGACGTACGATCTCGTCGACACGGGTTCGGTTCGACTCGTCCACCTCGAATCCCGGCCGGTGCGACGCCGCGCGGATCGCGAAGAGCTCGACGCCCTGCGTTCCGGGGTCGAGCGGACTGAGCGCATAGGCAGCCTCGTCCGGAAGCCGTAGTCGCTCCTGGCTCGTGACCAGGAACCTCGCCGCTCCCCCACTCTCGAGCCACTGCCCAAGCGTGGCGTCGGCGTGCTCCACGAGCTGCTCGAAGTTGTCCAGGATGAACAGGCTCTTCCTTCGCCCGGCGAGGACGCCGCCGAGATGAGCGACCGGATTCCGCTGGTCCAGCGAGACTCCGAGTGCGGATGCGATGGCCGCCGCGATCCCGTCCGCCGTCCGGACTTCGCTGAGGTCGCAGAACCACACACCTCCCGGCCAACGGGAGAGACTCTCCCACGCGTACCTCAGGGCGAGCCGCGTCTTCCCCGTTCCACCGGTGCCCTGGAGCGTGAGGAGACGGGTGGCGGCAGCCCCGGGAATCTCGCCATCGACCCCGGCATCGATTTGCACGTGAGCGCCAACCCGGTCCGTAGCTTCGTCGCCCGCTTCGAGCCTCGCGACGATCGCGTCGATGTCCTCCCGACGGCCGACGAACGTGTCCCGCTCCGGCGGAAGTGCATACCGAACCATCTGCGTGGGCTCCTCTCGACCTTCGAGCGCGAGCACCACGTCCTCTGCACTGGCGGGGCGCGCAGCCGGGTCCTTCGAGAGAAGGCGGAGAATCGTCTCCTCCCAGTGCGCGTCGACATCGACGAGTGCACTCGGATTCGGCGGTTGGGACGTGACGTGTTCCCGCGCGGTCTCGATCGGAGTCGGGCCGGAGAACGGTAGCTGTCCCGTCACCATCTCGAAGAGGACGACGCCGAGTGCGTAGAGATCGCTCGCCGGTCCGATGGCTCCGCCCGTCACCTGTTCCGGAGACATGTAGGCCGGGGTTCCGACGATCGCGTGCCGGGGGCGGGGCTCTGGCGGGGGCGGAGATTGCGCTCCCGGTCGCGGAGCCGAGGCGGACATGTCGATGGTGGCAGTGCTCTCCGCACCAAGCGAGTCCAGCACGTGAGTCTCCTCCGTGCCGATCGCGCTCGGCCCGTGCTCACGATCCGATCCAGCCGGTCCGAGTGGTCGGGCCTGCTCATCCGACCTCTGGTCCTTCACCGTCACCGCGAGTCCGAAGTCGGTGATCACGGCTCGTTCGCCAGAGCCTGCCGGCACCAGCATCACGTTTGCGCTCTTGAAGTCCCGATGCACGACTCCGGCCCGGTGCGCGGCTTGGAGCGCATTCGCCATCTGCCGCACGAGCGGCAGTGCGCTCGAGGTCGGGATTGCACCGCCGCTTCGGATCCGCGAAGCAAGCGTATGTCCGGCGAGCAGCTCCATGGTGAGGAACGAGACATCGCTCGGTTCGTCCCGCCAGAGATCGAAGATCCTGCACACGTTCGGGTGGCTGACGGAGCGGGCGAGGAGGATCTCCTGCTTGAAGCGACGGAGTGCCGTCGGGTCCGACGCGATCTCGGGCTGGATCGTCTTGAGCGCGAGCGGCACGTCGAGATCCAGGTCATGCGCTCGGTAGACCTGGCCCATCCCCCCCTGATCCAGGTAGGCGTCGATCCGATACCGGTTCGCGACGACGGCGCCGTCGGCGAAGCTGCGCCGGGGTGTTGGGCGTGCGTGCGCATCGACCTCACCCGTCGGCCGTCGGGAGTCTCCATCGTGTGGGAACGTACTGGTCATTCGCAGCAGAGCTTCCAGTGCGGACTGAGCCCGAGGTCTCACCAGCGACCTCGTGAAGAGTACCATCGATGGAAGTCAACGGACGACTGGCGATCCCGGTCAACACCCTGACGGTTCCGGTCAATACCTCGCGGTCTTCCTCCTCCTATGGTCCCCCCATGCCGTTGACGGCTGACCGAAAGCCAAGACACGAACCGACGAGGAGGAGAAAGATGCCCAACCCGAGCAGCAACACCCACCCGATCGCACTGGTCATCGGAGCAACCGGGAAGACAGGCCGACGCGTGGTGGAGCGCCTGCGCGCGCGTGGAATCGAGACGAGAGAAGCGTCGCGCTCCGGCAACACGCCGTTCGACTGGGGGAACCGCGACACCTGGGCCCCGGCCCTCGAGGGGGTGAACCTGGCCTACGTGACGTACGCGCCGGACCTGGCCGTACCCGAAGCCGTCCCTGCCATTCGCGCGTTCGCCCGATTCGCCGCGGAGCGAGAGATCGAACGGTTGGTCCTTCTCTCGGGCCGGGGGGAGGAGGAAGCTCAGCGGTGCGAGGAGATCGTGAGAGAGGCGAACCCGCGTTGGACCATCGTGCGCGCGAGCTGGTTCAGCCAGAACTTCAGCGAGGCGTTCCTCCTCGAGCCTCTTCGCCACGGCGTCCTCACGCTTCCCGCCGGCGAGATCCCGGAGCCGTTCGTCGACGCGAACGACATCGCAGACGTCGCGTCACGCGCGCTCGCCGAGGAAGGACACGAAGGAGAGATCTACGAAGTGACCGGGCCGCGTCTTCTCACCTTCGCCGAGGCGGTCGAGGAGATCGCTGCCGCGACGAAGCGTGAGCTTCGCTACGAGCAGGTTCCGGTCGACTCGTTCGTGGAGGGGATGCGCGGCCTTGGCATCCCGGCCGACATCGTCTCGCTCACACGCTACCTCTTCGAGACGGTGCTCGACGGACGGAACGCCCAGACCACGGACGGCATCCGCCGTGCACTCGGCCGGGCGCCGCGCGACTTCTCGGAGTATGTCCGGAACACGGCGTCCACGGGAATCTGGGCCGAACCGGCGAGGGCATCGGTATGAGTGGGGCGCACGAAGAGACGATGCGCCGCTTCGTCGACGACGTCCTCAACGGAAAGAACCCCGGGTCTCTCCATGACCTCGTCGATCCCGACTACGTCTACCGGGCGCCGGGAGAGGAGCTGCGGGGACGCGACGGCCTGGCCGCTCTGCTCGAAGGCTACCGCTCGGCCTTTCCGGACCTCGAGATCTCGATCGACGAGCTGGTTTCGGGCGGAGACGTGACCGTTCTCTCCTTCACACTCACTGGAACGCACCGCGGAGACCTCCTCGGCCATGCGCCCACGGGCCATCGCGTCAAGGTCCACGGCATGGTCCGGAGCCGCTTCCGGAACGGCAGGATCGTCGACGAGTGGGAGCTGATCGACCAGCTCTCGCTCTTCCAACAGCTCGGCCTGACCTGAGTGGAGGGCTGAGACGAACAGAGGCGCAGTGCTACGGGACTGCTCAGCGTAGGCGGAGCCGCGAGCCGGTCGACACAGGCGAAGTCCCGAGTCGGCCTGGCGGGAGGGAGTGACGGAGGGTATCCTGATGGGTACCCTTCGTTCACCGTGCGATCGTTCGATCGGCCTTCCCTGGACACGCCATGGGTTTCGTTACGTCCATCTTCCCGCGCCGGATGGTGCAGGCCGCCGGGAACGCCGTCGACGGTGGCGCCGTCCTCCGCTCGATCGGCCTCGATCCGGACGACCCCCTCGACGTCACCCAGATGGTCTCCGATGACGCGTACTACGGGATGCTCGAGCGAATTGCGAAGCAGATGCCGAATGCTCACGAGCTCCCGCTTCGCGCCGGCGCTCTCATGAGGCCGGACGACTACGGCGCACTCGGGCTCGCCTGGAAGTCCGCACCGACCATCCGTCATTCACTCGAACGGGTCGAGCGGTACTGCAGACTCTGGACCGACAACCTGACCTACGAACTCCGAGACGAACCCGGCGGCGCGCTCTTCCTCCTCCACCGCTTCGGCGAGAAGCGGCTCGGGATGCGTCTCTCCAACGAAGCGACCCTGGCCAGCGCCGCGTCCCTCGTTCGGCAGACCTCGTCGAGCACTTTCCGTCCGCGAGAGGTCCACGTGCAGCACCCGGCACCGGGGACGACCGCGGCCCACGAACGCTACTTCGGCTGTCCCGTCTTCTTCGGATCCGACAAGGACGGCCTCTCCATCTCGAACGAGGCGCTCGAACAACCGAACCACCTGGGTGACGACGGCATCTCCCAGTTTCTCCTCGGGCACCTCGACGCAGAGATCGAGGCGATCGGAAGCGTGGAACCGCTCCAGCACCTCCTCCAGCGGGTGGTCTCCCAGGCGCTGAGCGAAGGCGTCCCCCTCATGTCCGACATCGCACGCCGCCTCGCGATGAGTGAGCGAACCCTCCATCGGCGCCTCTCGGAGCAAGGGCTCTCCTACAAGACCGAGGTCGACGCCGCACGCCGGCACCTCGCCAAGAGCCTACTCGGACAGCCGCGATACACCCTGTCCGAGGTCGCGTTTCTCACCGGGTTCTCCGAGCAGAGCGCCTTCTCGAGAGCGTTCAAGCGGTGGACCGGAGAGACGCCGGCGGCGTACCGGCAGGCGTCCGCTACGGACGGATACTGACACGTCGTCACGGCGACCCGGCGGATCGGAAGTCCTCCACGTCCCGGACCGGCCCAGGCCTCGGCTTCTCGGAGAGCCGCCGGACACGCGCGCATTAGCCATCGTGAACCCACGCCCAACCCACCCACGCTCGAAACTACTGGCCATCGACGCAACCCACGGCGGGGTCCGGGGTAGAAGGCCAACACTACCGCGCGGGATCGGCCTCCGACGTGAGTCGCCCGGTAGCATCCCGGGACAACACGAGAAGAGGCACACACCTTATGAGGCCAGTCCGTCACCGATCGCGCAACGCAGCCCTCCTGTTCCTAATCCTCCACGCAGTGACCGCCCCCCGGCCCGCTGCGTCCGCCGAGATCGATGGACACCAGTTCGCGAATCACGTCCGGGTGGGAGACCGGGAGCTGATCCTCTACAGCGCGGCGGTCCGGAAGGCGACCTTCCTCAAAGTCGACGTCTACTCGATCGGCCTCTATGTACCACCCGGCTCGATCGACCAGGCCCTGCCCGGCCCCCGAGCGATCGGGGCGACCCTGCACGCGCCGTCGACGCCCGAACTCGAGGTACACGGCCAGGACGTTCACGACCGGCACAGACTCGCCTCGAAGTCACTCGACGATTCCGAGCAGACCAAGGCGTTCGTGTTGACTCTTCTCCGCGACGTCGAGCGGAAGAAGCTCGCCCGCTGTCTACTCGACGACTTCCGTCACGCCTGCGGAAACTGTCCGGAACCGGTGCTCGCGAACGCCGAGCGCCTCGCGGAGCGGCTTCCGAACCTCAGCGAGGGAGACCGGATCACCTATGTGATCGACGGTGGAACGGTCGATGTACTCATCAACGACGAGAGCATCGGACGCCTGGATGGAGAACCGGCGACGCAGGCGGTGCTCGACGCGTTCCTCGGGGAGAGTGCACCGAGCGACGTACGGAACGCGCTCCGCACGTCGCGCTGGAGCTTGGTGGCCGCGAGAGGAAACCGCGACTGAGTCGGGCCAGAGCGGAGTCGGCCCGAAGCGGAGGCAGCGGAGGCGTGGTGAATCGAGTGCGACACATCCTGACGACCGCTCTTCTCGCGACAACGCTCGTGCTGCCAACAGCGGCTCAGGGGGCCGTCACGATCGGAATCGATCACATTCCGGTGGTCGTCCACGATCTGGAGCGGGCGAGCGAGACCTACGAGGCGCTCGGCTTTGCGCTGAAGCCGGGGCGCCCCCACGACAACGGCGTCCGGAATGCCCACGTGAAGTTCCCTGACGGGGCCGGGATCGAACTCCTGACGGTCGGAGTAGTGGGCGATCTCGCGTCAGGACACGTCGCATCGGCGCCCGCTGCGTCGGTGCCCATGGCACCGGATCGGCTCGCCGCTCACTACGCCCGTCTGCTCGAGTCCGGCGAAGGCCCCGCGTTCTTCACGTTCCACGCGCGGAACACCGACGATCTCCACGACGCGCTCCGCGCCGGTGGCTACGAGTTCCGGCGCGACGTGGAGATCACGACGCTCCTCGCGCCAGAGCTCGGCGGCCTCTTCTTCGTTCGCGACAACCGCTCCCCGACCGACCAACCGGAGCACTTCGCACACCCGAACGGAGCGACGCAGCTCCGGGCCGTGTGGATCGCAACGGAGCACAGGGATGCTCTCGTCCGCCTCCTCGTCGGGCTCGGAGGCCGGAGCGAACCCCGACGGGTGCTCGCACCCGAACCGGTGGACGCCACCGTCGTGACGCTCGCGGAGGGCGAGGTCGTCCTCCTCTCGGATGAGCACCAGCTGATTCCCGGGCGCCCGGTGATCGGCGCGAGCTTCCTCGTTCCGGATCTGGAACGTGCTCGGATCACGCTGACCCAGTCCGGCGTCGCGCCGTGGAAGGACGCAGGCCCGGCCGAGCGCGTGGTCGTGGAACCGAGCCGCGCTCACGGAATCTGGCTCGAGTTCCGCGCCGGAGGTTGATCCAGATTGACGCGGGTGTCTGCCCGCCTGCTACGAGCCCCCGCCCCTCTACCTCGCCGTCAGTCGGACTGGCTGTTTCTCCTGAGGCTTCCCCGAACCCACGGCCTTGTCGCGGTTGATCTGCAGCGTCGCGGCGCCCCGATAGTTGTTGTGGTCGATGTCGAACATCTTGCCGACGAGGTTCTGCATCTTCGCGCTGATCACTCGGATCCCGTCCTGGGTGCAGCCCAGATAGGCGCGGGTCTCCTCCTCGGTGCGGAACCAAGTCCACGACTTCACGCGGACCGTCATCGACGGCTGGGCGCGGGTGCTGTCGTAGAAGGGTTCGGTTCCTCCTGGGAAGTGATGGTACCGCTGCACCGTGAGGTACGCGATCATGTCCTCGAGGCCCACCGTTCGCACCGCGGTCTCGGGGTAGTTCGCGAGTTCATAGGTCGTCGCGGCTTCGGTCTTGGCGCTGAATGCGCAGACGAAGATCCGTGTTTCGTCGCGAGGGACGGTCTCCCACTTTGCCTTCGTCGTGTTGTAGACCTCGCGGAGCTCCATGCCTTTGGGGGTGAGGATCGCCTGCTGCTTCGTGTCCCACGTGTCCGCGGGTCCTTTGAGGCTCTGGGAGACCTCGAACGCTTTGAACATCGGATACGCGCAGGCGATGTGGAACTCCTTCGCGATCGAGTTCATCGTGAAGTAGTCGTTGTCCTTCCCGCCCTTGCGGAACCACATCTTCTCCCAGGTCTTCGCGGCGTCCTTCCACGGATGCCAGTGCTCGTCGAGGCTCGACTCGCTTCGCCAGCGCTCCAGATCGGCCCGGCAGGACGCACCCTTCTGGATCTTGATCGTGGCGATGTCCCGGCTGTCGCCCCGGTATCCGAAGACGAACTCGCCCTTCTGCGAGCGCACCGCGACACCATCACTCATGTTCGACTGCAACGCCAGCATCTTGCCTAGGTAGTCACCCGCCGTCGTCAACTTCGCTTCCTCGAACCCGAGCTTGAACAGGTACTCCAGAATCGCACCCGGGATCGGGTCGCCGGTGCTCGCGAGCCGAACCCTGAATGCGGCCGATAGGGGGGCCGGGCACGGACTGGAGACGAGGATCTTGGTACCGTTGCCGGTTCCCTGCGTCTGGAGATCGAACATCAACGAGAACATCCGGCCCGTGTCGAGCTGGAACTCGCTGCTGTTGCCGGTCGCCTTGCGCGCTTCCCGGTAGAAGTAGTTGAACCAGGCTTCGTAGTCGTACTTCGCATAGGCCTCGACGTTGGGGCCGGTCTTGCAGATGTTGGCGTCGGCATTGTCGGGCGCCGACTTCCGCACCTCCTCGAAGAACAGGTTCCTCTTGTCCGGTTCGACTTTCCATCCGGACCAGGGGAGACGCGCAGGGGTCGTGGGATTGGGCTTGGTCAACCAGCTCGAGCGGACACGTTCGGCACCATCGACAACGGAACTGGCGAGCGGCATCGTCTTGTTCTTTCTGTCGTCGGACTCTGAGGAAACGGGCTGGGTCGGATCCCACGGCGCGCGGGAGCCGGTCTCTATGTACCTCGTCGGGGAGCTGCCACAGTCTACTCGATGAAGTCGATGATGGGAGGGCACATCCAGGGGGTCATCGATCCGGCTTGCGATCCTTGTCTTGCGCGTCACCATGGACTGCCCGGGGGAGACATCGAGCCCTGGTTCGCATGCATCGGGCCGGGGTTGGGCGGAAAGCCTGGCCACCCTGTATCACGGGCGGATGCCTGACGACTCTCCCCTGGGTATCCCCCATCCAAACCTGTCCGCAACAGGAGCACACCCGTGCGCACTCATTTCGTCGCCGTACCGGCGTCCCTGGGACCACTGTCCCTGGGACTGCTGGCGTCTGTCTTCTCCGTTCCGTCCATTGCGTCCACGACCCCAGTCGCTCTCGAACGGATCGTATCGGCTCGGTCCGAGATCCAAGTCACCGCACAGGACGAGAGGATCATCGAGGAGGACTTCGTCATCATGACCGAGTTGGGCGATCTGGTGGACGAACGGCAGTCCGCACTCAGTGAGGGGGTGTCCGACACCTGGAACTATGCCACGCAGGAGTCGTTCCTCTCCCCCGAAGTCTTCTGGGTCCGTGGCTCGATCGGGGGATTCTCGCGCAACGACGAAGGACTCCTCATCTGCCAATCGTCGCCGGTCACGCGGGCCATCTACGACTTCGAAGTCGACGTGGCGACTCCCTATCGATTCACCGGCGTACTCGACGGCACGGAAGGCGGAAGCGTCGTCTTCCGTCTCGACCAGCTGTTCGTGGGCGACAACATCTTTCTCGAGTTCACGCAGAGCGAGTCGATTCCGATCGACTTCGAGGGAGTACTCGAGCCGGGCAGATACCTCCTGCGCCTCGAAGCGTCGGCCTACATCTCGCCTGGGACGAACCAGACAGGAGAGTTCGACATTCAGGGAGTCTTTGGGAGCACGACGGACGTGACGGAGCCGGCGTCCCAGGGACTACAGCCCGTCGTCATTGCACCGAACCCGATTCGGGACGGCGCCTGGATCTCGCTCGGCATCGGCAACGAGAGTGCACGGTCGGTCTCGATCGTCGACGCGGCGGGACGCAACGTCCGGAACTTCGCGGAGCGCGGATCGGAGCGCGTCTTCTGGAACCGACGTGACCAGAAGGGGCATGCCGTGCCCGCGGGCGTGTACTTCGTCAGCGTGAACGGAACGATACGGGGACGAGCGGTCGTGATCCGTTGACGGGACGGGGGGCCTCGTCTCGTGAGCCCGCGTCTTGCCTTCCGAAACATCCCCATTGGAAACCACAATGCGGCGCATTGGTGGTTCCCTTTGGTCGTGCCAGACGTCGCTTCCTAGTGTCGACGATCACGGGTACGACAGATTCGAAGCCCGCATACCGAGCTTCAATCCATTGCACACATCTGGGGCTACAGAAGTCTCTATGCTGGGTCCCATGCTGCTGCGGGTGAGGTTTTCCCGTTGGACTCGGTGAGACTCTGCCCGTCACGGCAGCGGAGCATTCCATTGCGCGTTCGGCCTCGGGCCGAGGCTGAGTTCTGACGACGAAGCACCGCTTGCGGACGTATCGCTGTCGGAGTCACTCCGGTTCGCCTGGAAGAACCGTCCCATCTCACGCTTCCGCACTCGACAGCAGGTCTCCCCGAGCGGCTCGACCCTCATTCGAGTTGCCGCCCTCCTGTCGCGGCCAGCAAATGGAGACTCTCATGAAACGGTGCACTCTCCTGATCCTGCTCACGCTTCTCGTCGCTCCGGTCGTCGGCTGCCAGGAGGAACGGGTCACGGCTCCGACGAACGACGAAACCATCAGGCCCACGGCATTCGATGCCCAGGCCGTGGCGACCCAGGTGATCCGCCTCGCAGGGTGGTCGGATCCCTCGACCGGTCCATCCGGCGATGCCGCCGCGCAAGGTGTGCACGACGACATCGTGTTCGTAGGTCGCGCAATGATCACCGAGGACGTCGCTCACTACGAGTGGCAGGTTCGAGTCGGACCGGGTCCCTACGACGTCATCGGGCTACATCGGATCGTCCGCGAGGAAGCCCCTCTGCGTCCGATCCGGACGCGACAGAACGTCATGATGATGCACGGTGACTACAAGACGTTCGTGGGGTGCTTCCAGCCCGGCCTCCTCACCGACAGCCGGCCGCCCGATTTCGGAATCGCTTCACACCTCGCTCTTCAGGACATCGACGTGTGGGGAATCGACCAACCGTGGTGCCTCGTGCCGGATGGCACGATGGACTTCGCTTTCACGGCCGACTGGGGCATGGACCGTCAGATCGACTTCCTCACTTCGGCAATGCAGGTGGCCAGACAGGTTCGTCGCCTGACCCGGAACGGAAACGACAGGATGAACCTTCTCGGGTTCAGCGGAGGTGCTGCCCTCGGCCTCGCTCTGGTCGGAGAGGAGAGTCAGATGCCTCCCGGACGTCGTCAGGTCTCCGGCCTCATCCCCGTCGACCAGGGCCTCGTCGTGTCGGACAACCCGGAGCACGAGGAGGGACTGTGTGACGTCGTCGCCTACTATCGCGGGCTTCTCGACGCCGGGGAGTACGCCGAGGTCAACCCACTTCCACTCTTCGGCGGTCCGGCGCGCGACGATCCCAATGGACCGTCGGAGCTCATTCCAGGAATGACGAATCTCCAGGCGGCTCTCGCCCTGGCCGTCTATCCGTACTACTCCTGGGCTCCGTCACACTTCGTGGCCGGGACGTTCGATGAGGAGGAACTTCCGACCGGGCTCCAGTACACGGACGTCGGTCTCTGGATCGACTTCCTCATCAAAGCGCCACCCTACTTCCCCAACGCTTTCAATCACGACGAGTACCTGGCGGAGTGCGACCCCGGGCTCGCCCCCTGGACCGATCACATCGGTGACGTCGAGGTACCGATCTTCGTCGTAGGTGGTCAGGGAGGCTTCGCCCCTCTCTACGATTTCTCGGACGTCACTTCCGAGTTCACCGAGCTGATCGTCTCGCTCCATCCGCCGGAGGAGGCGTATCTCGACTACGCGCACATCGATCTCTTCACGGCGGACATGGCCCCCGAACTCGTGTGGAACCCGATCGCACAGTGGATCCACGGCCACACCGGTCCGGGCCATGGAGCCGAGCCGGAGTCTGCGGAAGCCACACCGCGCTGATGGATTCCTCGTGGTGGGTCCGGCCGTGGCAACGCCGGACCCACCACCATCTCACTTCCTCAGAATTGCCTTCGACCTCCACACCTCTGCGCCCGCCTGAACACGGTAGAGATACACACCGGACGGCATCTCGGAACCGTCGGCGTTCCGTCCGTCCCACGGCACCTGGTGCGCTCCGGCGCCGAACGCGGCATCGGTGAGAGTCCGCACGAGCCGTCCCGTGACGTCGAGCACTTCGATCCGGACGGGGCTCGCTTCCGCCAGTTGGAAGCGGATCGCGGTCGCTCCGCGGAACGGATTGGGACTTGCGCCGAGAAGTGAGAGTGCGTGCGGACTTGCTTCCTCTCCTGAGCCTGGCGCCGAACTCGTGTTCCCATCCACGAGGGAGATCTCCCGCAGGATCGGGGACACCGACGAATCACCCGACGACAAGAACACCTTGTACTGCACGTAGCGCGTCCCCGGGTCGAGGATGCCCGCGAGGGAACCAGGGCTCGCGATGTCCGCGGACCAGGGTCCGAGGTCGTTCGGATCGTTGCTGCTCCGCACCTGGATCGCGAGGTCCGTCGAAACAGGAACCATCGAGTCCCAGTCGATCGTCGCCCAGTCCGTCGGGGCACCGGCGTCGAGCACGAATGACTCGAGTTCGCCTGCGCTGCGAAAGAACGTGATCTCGGCGCGGTGGAGTCCGGAAACGTCGCCCGCGAATCCACCCTCTTCGGTGTAGACCACCTCGAGTGCTCCGTCGCCGTCGATGTCGGTTGCGATGGCGGCCTGGCTGTTGTCGTGGTCTTCCTCGATGAGCCGGACGGCGAAGCTCTGCCCGGCCCCGAGGTTGCGGAACCAGACCGTGAAGGAGACGTCGCTGCCCGGGCTCGTGGCGAGGATGTCCAGTTGGCCGTCGCCGTCGAGGTCCGCCAGCGCGACATCGGACGCGCCCGGGATCTGGCCGACGGCATGCCCCGCCCAACTCTGCCCGAATCCGTCTAGATTCTCGAACCAGGCGACGGCGACGGCGTTGACGCCGGCCGCGACCACATCGAGATCGCCATCGTCGTCCACGTCGCCGACCGTCACGGCGTTGTCCGTCGCGGTGAAGCCGATGATGACGTGCTTCGTCCACTGGAGGCCGTCACCGCTCGTGTTCTCCCACCAGACGACATCCTGTTCGGCGTAGGACGTCCCGACGATGTCGAGATCCCCGTCCTGATCGAGATCGGCGGCGGTGACTTCGATCGCGTCGGGATAGACGCCATCAACGGCGTGCTGGACCCAGGACGTACCACCGTCCACGTTCTCGAACCAGTAGACGTCGTCGTTCTCGTTTCCGAGGTAGGTCAGGGTCGAGCATCCGAGTACGTCCGGATCCCCGTCACCGTCGATGTCGGCGGTGGCGGCCATCTGCGTCCCGTAGAAGTTGCCGGTGCTGATCGCGCGCTTGCTCCAGGTGCTCGCATCCCCGTCCACGTTCTCGTACCAGACCCAACGGCCGTTGCGCTGAGGCTCGCCATAGAACGCGGAGGCGACGATGTCGAGGTCACCATCCCCGTCGATGTCCTCGCACGTGATTCCCCAGCCGCCGTAGAAGTCGGAGTCGACTTCGTGCTCGGTCCAGCCGACGCCGTCTCCCCCGTTCTCGTACCAGCGGACCTTGCCGGTGCCGGGGAAGCTCGTGAGCGCGAGCGCGGTCATGAGGTCGACGTCGCCATCCCCGTCGAGATCACCGGACGCGACGGAGCGGCAGGCGGGAGCGGTGGTGGTGACGAAACCCGTCTGCGGGGTGATCGGGGCGGAGCCGAGCACGATCTGACCTGGCACGGCGCGCCAGCTGACGTCGGTGGAGGTGTGGAATGCATCTCCCCACTCCGGAACCGCAGACATCGTTCCGTCCGGCCCGCCGGACCAGTCGGCCTGCAGATGCATGGAAGCAAACACGGGACCACTCGCAACGAGCAGCAACGGCATGACGAACCGCAGCGAGATCGCGCCGAAACGCAAACGTCGCCGCGCGTCTGTTCGCATGGAATCGCGTGACGTGGAAACAAGCACCATATTGGGGGCTCCTCTCCGGGGGCGGTGAGGGCGGCGCTGAGGTACGTAGTACCTTCCCCGACAGGACTCTGCGCCAACCGTCCCTTCCGAGTACCGAACCTCCCACGTCGTGTGACCGATCGAACGCCGAGCTCCGACCTGTGTGCTTCGGCGTAGGTGGACGGTGTATCATGGATCCCGGCGCCTCATCTTCTCTTCAGGAGTCGGCGTTCCTGGTCACCTCGTCCTCGCTCGGACAGGTGACGTTCCAGGTGGGGTGTCGTCGACCCCAAACTGGAGAATCCTCGTGCGAACAACTACCGCTCCGATCTGCGCCACGCTCTGTGCCGCTTTCGCCCTCCTCCTCTCCGTCACCGGACTCCACGCCCAGTCGACGTTGGTCTTCGAGCAGCCGCCGGACCCACAGGGCGGCGTCGTCCTGTCGTCCTGGTACTTTCCGGACGGGACGGACTCGGACTCGTTCTCCTACGACAGCTTCGTGGCGACTCTGACCGGGCCGATCACGGAAGTGCGCTGGCGCGGCGGATACCAGTACACGGGGTATGGGCTCGTGAACGACTTCTCGATCACGTTCTACGCCACGAACTCGACCGGCGGCCAGCCCCTCTGCGGCTTGCCGGAGGACAACGACGTCTACCTCGCCCGCTACATGGTCGGCAGCAACGCGGGCCAAACACCCGCCGGCACGTTCGGCGGAATTGCGATGTACGACTACCACTATGAGCTCCCCCAGCCTTTCCAGGTGGAGGCGGGCGTCAAGTACTGGATCCGGATCGAAGGCTTCACCGCGGGCGTCCCGTTCTGGGGACTCTCGCGCGCCACGGGTGGGGACGGAAACCACTTCGAGTACAACAACCACATGTTCCGCTTCTTCCCCCACGACGAAGCGTTCGCCCTCTACACGACGGCCGCGCCCACCTACACCATCACGACGAGCGCCGACCCGACGCAAGGAGGGACGACCGGAGGAGACGGCGCCTATCCGCCCGGCTCGACGGCGACCGTGACGGCGACACCGAACTCGGGTTGGGGCTTCGTCAACTGGACCGAGAACGGCGTTCCCGTGAGCAACTCGCCGAACTACACGTTCACCGTCTCGTCCGATCGCGACCTCGTCGCCCACTTCATGACCGCGTGGACCATCGCCACGAACGCGCAGCCCTCGATCGGCGGCACGACCACGGGCGACGGCGTCTACAACGACGGCTCCACCGTGACCGTGGTGGCGACGCCGAACGCGAGCTGGGAGTTCGTCAACTGGACCGAGTTCGGAAACCCCGTGAGCAACTCACCGAGCTACCAGTTCGTCGCCGGTTCGAATCGGACGCTGACAGCCAACTTCGCGCTCCCTCCAGGCACCGTCCTCTTCGACTTCGACGACGCTCCGCTCCACACACCACTCCCGATCGACCTCACGCATGGTGGGATCACGGCCCACCTCGACGGTACGGCCGGAAGCTACTCCGTGCAGCCGGCCGACGTGCTCGGCCTCACGCCTGTTGGGTTCGGCGGCTACTGCATCTACCCGTCCACGCTCTTCCTCGCCGACCTCCTCGTCGACTTCTCCGAAGTGCTCTCGTACTTCTCGATCATGTACTGCCCGATGGAGCTCGGTTGCGACGACTCGGCCACCCTGAGGGTCACCGCCTACCGTGGCGGCGTGTGGGTCGGCACCGAGACCACCACCGTACCCGTGCCCGGAACCTATCCGACCGGCGTCCTCTCCTGCAGCTTCCCGGAGGGCTTCGACTCCGTCGTCGTGCACTACGACTCTCCACCGCCGATCTGTCAGGACTGGGTTCGCATCTTCCTGGCCGACAACATGATCGTCTCCCTGGCCGCCCCGAGCGCGGTGGAGCCGACGACGCCCATCAGCGGAGTCGAACCGACCGCGTACCCGAATCCGTTCACGGGAGAGACGACGATCCGCTTCGGGAACTCCGGAGGGCCAGGCGTCTCCCTCTCCTCCATGGCGGATGCGGGATCGAGCGTCACCGTCCAGATCTACGACCTCGCGGGACGACTCGTCCGCACGCTCGCGCCGCAGGAGGGCGGCTGGGCGAACGTGGGAGAAGCGCGGTGGGATGGACGTGACGCGTCCGGTCGGCCCGCGCCCACGGGAGTCTACTACTGCCGTGTGCGCGTCGAGGACGCGGAGCGGACGATGCGGATCGTCAAAGTAGGCTGAGAGGCCGACTCGGAGAAGCGCAACGCGCGGAAGAGGTGGGTCCGGCCTCAGTCGAGACCGGACCCGAGTCGTTGGCGATTCGTTACTTCTTCAGGATCAGCTTGGAGCTCCAGATCTCCGCACCGGCCTGGATCCGGTAGAAGTAGATCCCAGCCTGGACCTGAACACCGGCCGAGTTCCGACCGTCCCATTGGGCCGCATGCACGCCGACTCCGAAGTCAGCGTCCGCAATCGTCCGGACGAGACGACCGGAAACGTCGAGCACCTGCACCCGCACCGGGCTCGCCTCGGCGAGCTGGAAGCGGACCGTGGTCGTGCCGTGGAACGGGTTCGGAGTGGCACCCAGCGCCATGCTCGCGGTCGGAGCCGTCCGCGTCTCGAGAGCCGGCGTGGTCGGCTGCGTCACGCGGCCGTCCCCTGCCGTCTCGGGCTCGTCCGTGGACTTTCCGAGTTCGCGGTTCTGCGAGTTCCGGAGAGACACATCCACCAGCGCCGGCTGGGCACCCGCTTCCGTGACCCGGAAGACGAGAGTCGCGTACTCACCGGAGCCGTGGATCGTGTTCCCCGTACCGAGTGCGGCCGCGTCGATGGACACGGAGCCCTCCGCTTCGATCGTTCCGAAGAAGACGTTCGCTCCCTGATCCGTGATCAGACTTCCCTGACGGACCTCCAGTAGCTCCATCTGCGTCGGGTCGAACGTGATCCTCGCGTGCGCGCCCTGGACCACGTCGGCCTGGGACAGGACGAGCTGTGCCTGGACGGTACCGTCCGCCATGACCGCGGCTCGGTGGAGCGCGAGCGTCGGCACCTCGCTCCCATGCGGTGCGAGATCGATCGCGTTCTCGAGCGGCTCGGTGAGGCCGACTTCCCCGTAGTTGATCGCGAACATGATCAGGTCTTCGAAGTTCACGATGTTGTCGGTCGTCGGAAGTCCGTCGACCGTGTTGTCGCTCGTAGGCCCAAAATCGAGGTAGCTCTCGGTGTCCGGGTAGCTGAGCGTCGCACCATAGAAGGCGCCGAGGAGGCTGATGTCCGGGCTCGAGACGAGGTTGTCGCCCTGGCCCGGCGTGCCGCCGTCGCTCACGTCACCCAGGTGATAGTTGAGCACGCCGTCCGACATCGCCGACGCCGCGGACCAGTTCCCGCAGGCATCCTGCGTGTAGACCACGTAGTACCAGTAGCCGCGATCGGTAGGCTCGTCCATGCCGCCGCCCAAAGGTAGGGTGATCGCGTCCCACGGCGCAGCCGGAGGATAGGCTCCCGGAGCCGCGGGCGGGGCGCCGCCCGGAGCGTCGTCGTATTCGGGATAGGCGTTCGCATTGCTGCCATCGACGTACGGCGCCCGGTACACCGCCGCATTCACCGCATCACCAGGCGCGGTGTAGCTGACGTCCACCATCGTAGTGCCATCGCCGTCGTTCCCGGACTTGACCTGCGCCGTGAGGACGCTCGCAACGGGAGACGGACCGCTCGTGTCGATGTCGATCGAGAGCGGAGCGCCCGGGCTTCCCGCGATCGGAAGGTTCGTGCAGTCACGGAAGGTGACGTCCGTCACCTGGATCGTGCCCGTCCCATCCGCACCGGCGGTCGTGACGTCGACCGTGAAGAGCTGCCCCGTGGCCGCGGTCTGGCCGCAGTCGCCACCCAGGATCGCGCAGTCGACGGTGTAGGAGCCGCCGCCGTTGTCGAGCACCTGGTAGATCGTTCCGCCACTCGTGCCGCTGCTGAGGTACGTGCCCTGGTGGATCGACGCCGACGCCGGCGTCGGGATGCAGAGATCGAGGCCCACGAGCTGGATGTCGACGCTGAATCCACGCATGTTCGAGGACTCGACCCGGCTGATCTCCACGTCCACGGTGAGACACGGAGACGACGCGTTGATGCAGGACCCGGAGGTGTTGACCGGAATGACCTCGTTCGTGCCGCCGGACGGCGTGAACGTACAGGTCGTCGAGGACGTGCCGGTGGCGAGGAACGGAGTGAAGTCCACCCCACCTCCCGAGACGGCGTCGCCGGTACCGCTTCCGTCACCGCTCGGGCCGGAGACGTCGCCCCACCAGTTGTCGGTCGCGTCCTGCGGGGTGCCGTTCACGTTGAGGTAGCCTGCGGTGAGGTTGCCGGAGATGGCGCAGTCGTTCGCGGTGAGCGTTGCCACACCTTCCGCGACGAGACCGTAGTCGAAGTTCGTCACGCTCGTGTTCGCGATGGTGACGTTGAGCCCCAGCCCGCCGGTCGAGTTCGCCCAGATCCCGTAGAACCCAGGAGCGCCCGTACCGGTGAGGCAACCGCCCGAAACCGACGCCGCATACGGGCCGGCGAGCGGGCTACCACCCGAGTACCCTTCGGTGTCGACGGAGACGCGCTCGCGGTCCGTGAGCGGAGCCGACGTCGTCTCGTTCCAGAAGTTGATGCCGTCGTAGCTTCCGCCGGAGATGTCGAAGTCCGCAACGGACCCACCGGCGTTGTAGTAGTAGATCGAGGCCTGGACGTCAGTCGTGGTCCATCCGGAGATGTCGACGTCACCGCCGGCATCGAACGGAAGGATTCCGGTCGAGACGGTGCCGCTCGGGGTGTACTCGATCGCCGCGGCGTCACAGTTCGTAACGCTACCCGCGCCGCCGAATCCCACGACGTAGCCGTTCTGGGCGATCGTCGCGGTGGGGCCTTCGCCCGTCGCGCTGCAGCTGACGAGATCGAAGTCGAGCCCCGCGCCACGGAGGTCGAACCCGTTCTTCTGGAATCCATCGGCGGTGCAGTCCGTGATGGAGAGCAGATGCGGTCCGCCGTCGTCGTTCCGGGCCACGACACCGTATCCGTGCTGGACACCCGAGAAAGGCGTGTCCTGGACGTTCGTGAACCGGCAGTTCGCGAGCGTTCCGCCGCAGTTCCAGAAGCCGACACCGGAGAACCGGTTGTTCGCGTTGCCGCGTCCGAGCCCGTCCACCGTGAGGTCCGAGATGGAGACGCCCGAAACGCCGTCGACGAAGACAATCGGCTTGAAGTTGACGCCTCCGGACGTGAAGAAGTCCGTGAGCGAGGTGGGAGACTCGATCACGCTCACATCCACACCCGAACCCTGGAGCACCAGATTCGGCGTCGTGATGTGGACCTGCTCCTCGTAGTTCCCCGGAGCGATGTTGACCGTGCTGCCACTCACGAGCGCGATGGCCTGAGAGATCCGGCCGGCCGGATCCGACTCGGGGCTATCGTCATCGACGCTGAGGACCGAGAAGTCGCCCTGGAATCCGGGGGTTCCCATGTCCTGATCGATGCCGCTCTCGAGCCACGGGCTGTAGTCGACGTTCGGGTCGACGCCGGCGCCGACCGTCCCGGCGTCCGCGGAGCCGTGCCAGTTCCCCGAGGCGTCCTGGATGGTGGTGAGGTTCGTACCAACAGAGAACGTGTTTCCCGAGAGATCGTTCTCGAAGATGTGCGCGTCGATGGACGTGGTGCTGAAGTCGTAGGTGACGACTCCGTAGTCCCAGTCGTGGATGAAACAGTTCTCGACGTTGAACGTGATCGTTCCACCCTCACCGTAGGCGCTGATTCCCCAGCTGAACTCGAGACCTGTACCGACAGCCGTGCAGTCCCGGACCGTCACGTCCATGACCGCGGTCTCCGGAGTCGGATCGCCGGACTGGTCGTCCATCGGCTGTGCCTTCGGACGCGTGCTCGACGTGGCGAGAAGCGACGCAGAGGATGAGTAGGCGTAGAACCCATCCCCGAGCGGATTCGTGATCGTCGAGTTCTCGAAGGTACCCCCCGCGTCGATGTAGTAGACGCTGGTCTGACAGCCGTCGAGCGCGATCCCGGCGGCATCGGTCGGACCGAAGGCGAGAAGCCCCGTCGCCGTCCACGTCGCACCGGTGTAGGCGATCCCGTTGATGGAACAGTCCGTCACCGTGCCGGTGACGCTCGTCCCGATCTGGATGCCGTTCTGCGCCGTGACGGACGTCGGCCCCACGCCGTTGACCGTACAGTCGTGCACGTTCGCGACGATGTCCGGACCGTTGATCGTGATCCCGTTCTTCTGGAACGTGTCGACCTCGACGTTCCCGACTTCGATCATGTACGGGGTCGTGCTCGGGTTCAGCGTGTAGATCCCGTTGCCGTGCTGGTTACCATTGAACGGAGTCTCCACGATCCCGGTGATGTAGCAGTCGAGGATCGCTCCACCCGCCTGGTAGTAGCCGGCACCGACGAACCGATAGTTCGCGTTTCCGTTCCCGGCTCCGTCGATGGTGAATCCCTGGATGACGACGTCGTTTGCGTCATGGACGTAGAAGATCGGGTAGTTCGAGTTCGAACCCGACGGGAAGAAGGCGGTGAGCGTTGCCGGAGACTGGAGGATCGACGATCCAACACCCGCTCCGGTGATCGTGATGTCCTTCCCAGTCACTACGACCTGCTCGATGAACGTTCCCGCCGGAACGGTGATGTCGTCACCCGTGACGGCGGCATCGACGGCGGACTGAATGGTTGGGTAGGTACCCATGGGGTCTACGACAAGGGTGGCTGCGAGGGAGAGCGATCCCCAACAGATGGCTCCCACCGCAAACGCGAACGCGAGTCTGTGTTGCATGTTCTGCGAACCTCCTCGGGAGGGCATGGCCCCGGAACTGGAATGGAAGGCGAAACCGGTGTCCCAACGATCTCCGCTCGGAGACCGGGACCGGGAATGTGGAACTGGGATCGGTCCGGGCTGAGAGGTGAGCTGGGTTGCCGGACTTGCAGGAGAGATCAATCCAGGAACGACACGGAACTATAGCATCCGATACCGGATGTACTCAATTGGGGGAAACCCTCGGTTTTGGTTGCGATTGTGTAAAAGCGGTTGGAATCCCGTGTCCACTCGTGCGCAAGTGCGAGGACCTCGAAGGCACACCGAGGCTGATGCCAGTCCGGGCGGTCGCCATTGCGAAGCGATCGAGGACTGAAGGGATGTGGAGAGGATGAATGTGACCAGAGTCGCTGAGGCGACGGCTTCCTACCAGGGCCAATCCCGCGTCACGTTTGCGTACGACTGGCGCCCTGCCGGAAACGCACCCACAGCCGTCCCCCGTCACGAGCTGGACACCCGCACTCTCCACCGGGAGCCGTCGTCGCCCCAGCGCCCGACCAGCTCTGGGGAGGAGGAACGCTCCCCTCGGGAATCCTGGTCTCACGCGGGATCGTCATCTGGGTCCGAGCGCCTTTCGGAAGTAGTACCTTTGCTTCGTGTCGAACTGTCTTCCAACCAGCTCGTACCCCAGTGCAGCGTGGGCCGCCGGGCTGTGCTCGTAGTCGGAACTCGTGTCGGACGCCATTTCCGTCGCGCCCGGGGAACGCGCCCATTCCTCGCCACCTTGGGCCAGTGCGTTCGCCCCGCTCGCCGGCGGCCACGAAGACACCCCAGGCCTGGCCCGCATCGGGCTCCTCGTGAGGCTCGATGGGGCGATCACCGGCCGCGTCGAGAGCGCGATAGAGGCCCTCGACGGCGGACTCGATCGAGTCGCGGGAGTAGCGGGGCCAGAGCGCGACGCGGAGCTCGGTCCAGGCCTCTCGGTCGGTGGTTTCGACGGGACGGATCTGCACTCGCTCGAGGCTCCTCTCGACATCGGGGATGCCACGAGGATGCGTCTCGCACCTCACACGCGCAAGTGAGTTCCGGTCACGTCGTGTACTCCGCGTTGATCGTCACGTACTCGTGCGTCAGGTCGGTCGTCCGCATGGTCGCAGACGCCTCGCCCGCTCCGAGCTCGATTCGTGCGGTCACCTCGGACGTGGCGAACACCGAGCCACGCTCGTCTTCCGTGATCGGGGTCGGCGATCCGTTGTCGTAGACCGTCACTCCCCCGATCGTCAGTGTGATCGTGGTCGGGTCGAGCGGAACGCCGGCATTCCCCGCAGCGGCGATGATGCGTCCCCAGTTCGGATCCCGTCCTGCCACGGCCGTCTTGACCAGCAGGGAACCTGCGATGCTCCGAGCGATCTCGAGCGCGGCCTCCTCACTGCTCGCTTCGGTGACTTCGACACGCAGGACCATGCTCATGCCCTCACCATCTCCCACGATCTTCTCGGCCAATCTCGCACTCACCGCGTCGAGTCCGGCCGCGATCGCCGCGAGTCTCGCGTCCTCCGAACAGCGTCGGATGGAGCCGTCCCGGGGCCGGGCGAAGACGAGAACCGCGTCGTTCGTGCTCGTGTCTCCATCGACGGAGATCCTGTGGAAAGAACCATCGACAGCGGCGCGAAGCAGGTGGTCCAGGAGATCGGGCGCAACTTCGTCGTCCACGGTCAGCACGGCGAGCATCGTCGCCATGTTCGGATGAATCATGCCGGAGCCCTTGGCGACGCCTCCGACCCGGATCGACTCCTCCGAGTCGGGGATGAGAACTTCGACCGAAGCCGTCTTTGGACCGGTGTCCGTGGTGAGGATCGCGCTTGCAAAGGGGGCATCGGACTCGTCCGAGAGGCGTGACACAGCCCGCTTGATGCCGGTCACGACGTCATCGATCGGTAGGGGCACTCCGATCACGCCCGTCGAGAGCACGAGGCCCGGACCTGCGGATGCGCCTTCCAGCTTCTCCACCATCCGGCGCGCGTGCGCCGCACCTGCCTCCCCCGTCAGTGCGTTGGCGTTCCCCGCATTGATTACGAGGGATCGTGCATACGGGTGCCGTCGGATCCGGCCACGAGTCACCAGGACGGGCGCCGCGGGGAACGAGTTCCTCGTGAACACCCCCGCAACGGTGCAGTCGCGATCGGCGACGAGGACACCCACGTCGTCCCGGGCTCCATCGTAGAAGCCGCAGCGCGCGCTTCCCACGCGGAACCCGGGGACGCAGAGGATCCCGCCCGGAATCGGTCTCAACTCGTTCACTTCGACACCTCCCGGTTTCGTCGCCGCATCGGGATCCGCTTTCGCGTGCGCGTGCTCGTCGCACCGGACTCCCATGGAACTCCGATCGGTACGAACCCCAGTCGCTGGAAGAATCCAGGGTGCCGGGTAACACAACAAACGTCTCCGTCACCGGACTCCTCGCTCGCGAGCAGACGGGCAATCAGTTCCTGTCCTACTCCGGAGCCTCTCGCGCCCGGCTCCACGATCACACTTCGAAGTTCCTGCCGTTGGGCGTCGAGCTCGACGAGGGTGGCCGAGGCGAGGATGGGACCGCCAGGCACCTCGCGCGCCACCCAGATCTGGTCGAGGCGTTCCCAGAGCTGGTCCACCGTCTGGGGAATGCAGTCGGGCACGGCGCGAAGAAGGAGCTCGGAGACCTCCGCGAGGTCGTCTGCTTCAGCTTTGGAAATGAGCAAGGGGTCGCGTAGCGGCGCGATCGGGCGCGTCATTGCTTCGTTCCCCGCGCGACGCGCGCGAGCGCGATCCGAAAGCGGCGAGTAGCCTCGTCGATCTCGTCGTCGGTGACGATGAGAGATGGCAGGAAGCGGACGACCTCGTCGCCGGCCGGAACGAGCAGGAGATGTTGCTCGAACGCAGCCTCGATGACCGCCGTGGCGGGGGCAGTGCACCGAGCCCCGACCATGAGGCCACGCCCTCGCACTTCCTCTACTCCGGAGGTACCGCGGAGCGCGTCCCGAAGTACCAGCCCCTTCCGCCGTACCTCGGCGAGGAGCTCCGGGTCGCTCGCGCGATGCACGACCTCGAGGCCGGCGCGGCAGACGACCGGCCCCCCGCCGAAGGTGGAACCATGACAACCAGGAGTCGCGGACTTCGAGATGGCATCGGTCGCGAGGACCGCACCGATCGGCAGTCCCGCCGCGAGTGGCTTTGCGAGCGTCATGAGGTCGGGCTCGACTCCCGAGGCGTCGTGAGCCCAGAGCGTTCCGGTCCGACCGAGACCGCACTGGATCTCGTCGAAGATGAGAGCCGTTCCTGTTTCGGAGCACCGCTGTCTGAGTTCCTGCAGCCACTCGACGGGAGCGACACGAACACCGGATTCTCCCTGGATCGGCTCCACGAGGACGCCGGCCGTGCGGGGACCGATCTCCCCCAACGCAGCAACGTCCCCCATCGGAAGGCAACGAAATGCTTCTGGCAACGGGCGAAATGGAGTCTTGATCCGCTCTTTGTCGGTTGCGGCCAATGCGCCCATCGTGCGGCCATGGAACGCTCCCTCGAACGAGAGGATTTCGCGTCGTTCCCGGGACCCGGCGTGGAGCCTGGCCAGCTTGATCGCGCCCTCGACTGCTTCCGCACCGCTGTTCGCGAAGAACACCTTGTCGGCGAAGGACCGTGAGACGAGCGCGTCCGCGAGTTCGATGGCCGGGATCGTGTGATAGAGGTTCGACGTGTGGATGAGACCGGATACGGATGCGACGGCGCGTTCGACGATCCCGGAGTTGTGGCCGAATGCGTTGACTGCGATGCCACTCGTGAAGTCCAGGTACTCCACTCCTTGCGAGCTCACGAGCGTGGATCCCTCGCCACCCACGAAGAGCACCCGGGGTCGGCCATAGACGGGAAGAAGGACGTCGCCGGCCCGGGCGAGGAGCGATGCGGTGTCGGAACGGGGCGCAGCTCCCCGCGTGGTCGCGGGGTCGGTCTCGTCGGCCTCGCTTCCCACGGTGGTCCATCGGGCGCTCCGTCCGAGCCCCGTGCCGTTGGGTTCGCCGTGCTTCGGTTTCAGCGTTTCCTTCGTAATCGTGTCTCTCATATCAGTACCGCCTCCGTTGCGGTGCCACTCGCGAGTGTGTCGAGGTTCCCGACGCGTACTCTTCTGATGCCGGACTCCAGCGCCGCTCGGGCAGCGCGTACCTTGGGGATCATTCCGCCGCGCACCGTCCCTTCCTGGATCAGCGACTCGGTCTCATCGGGCGTGAGCGACCGGATCACCCGGTTGTCGCGCACGACACCGGGTTCCGAGGTGACGAAGTCGAGTTCGGTCGCATCGAGTGCGATCGCGATCGCCTGTGCCGCCACGTCCGCGTTGACGTTGACGGGGGTTCCACCCGGACCGATCGCGACGGGTGCGACGATCGGTACGTAGTCCTGGTCGATGAGTCGAAAGAGGAAACCGGGCTGGACCTCGGGAGCGTCACCGACCTCGCCGAAACGGCTCCGATCGAGATAGGAGGCCCGCAGGATTCCCGCGTCGATCCCGGATACGCCTACGGCACGAAGCCCCGCGTTCTGGAGCCGCGCGACGATTCTCTTGTTGAGCAGTCCGCAGAGTGCCATGACGACGATGTCGAGGCTCTCGGCGTTGGTGACACGGAGCCCCTCGATCACCTCGAACTCGAGTCCGAGCCGTCCATGGAGCCCGGCGATGTCGGGTCCACCTCCGTGGACGATGAGCGACGCATCCCCTCGTTCGATGATCGACTCCGTGTTACGGACGAGGGTGGCGAGAAAGGACTCGTTGGCGAGACCCGCCCCACCGACTTTCGTGACGGTCAGTTTGCGACCCATGCTGCATGCCTCCTTCCTTGGTGTCGTGGTGCGGACGTCGACGGCGGTAGCGCCTGCGTCTGGCACGCGCTCGGCAGTCCCATCGTCTCCTCGAGACCCAGAGCGGCGTTCATGTTCTGCACCGCCTGCCCGGCCGCGCCCTTGAGCAGGTTGTCGATCGCGCTCACGAGCACGACGCGATCCGAGCCTCGGACGGGGTGCACGGAAATCCGGCACGAGTTCGTCCGTTCGATACCGCGCACCGAGGCCGTTCCACCGTCGGGAAGAACCTCGACGAACGGCTCCGACTCGTAGGCCGCGTCGAGAAGTGCCCTCACTTCGTCGGCGGACGCCTCTGTCCGGGCGAAGATGGTGGAGACGATGCCACGCCGGATCGGAACGAGATGCGGCACGAACGACACTTCCACCGATCCCTGGTCACTGAGCGCGCAGAGGAACTGCGTCATCTCCGGAGCGTGGCGGTGAACACCGACCTTGTAGGGACGAACGTCCCCATCGACGGTACAGAAGTGGGTCATTTCCGAGGGTGCGCGCCCGGCACCGGAGACACCGGACTGGGAACTCACCGCGCAATCGAGCAGCCCGCCACTCCTCGCGAGTGGGCCGAGCGCGAGTGCCACCGACGTCGCGTAGCATCCCGGATTCGCGACGAATCGACACTTGGTGAGCAACGGCCGCACGAACTCGGTGATGCCGTAGACCGCCGACTCCGCGAGCAGTTCGTCGCGGGACGTTCCGTACACGTCCTGGTGCAGGTGTCGGTCCTTCAAACGATGATCGCCGGACATGTCGACGACACGGCATCCTCGTTCGATGAGGTCCGTCGCGACCCCAGACGCTCGTCCCGCAGGTAGCGCAAGGAACGTCAGGTCGATCTGATCGCCTATCAGATCGCCCGGCGACGACAAGGGCACGGGTGGTGCGCCTTCCACGCAGTCCGAGAGCCGACGTCCCGGCGAGGACGAGGAACCCGCGAATGCGAGCTCGACGCCCGGGTGACCCCAGAGCAGGCGACAGAGTTCGGTTCCGACGTATCCGGTGGCTCCCTGTACCGCAACGCGTGGCGTGCCCGGTTCGCTCGCTACCTCGGCTGTGAGTGACATTCGTGTCCTTTCCGTTTCCACCCGTCCCAATCGGTGTTCGAGATCGTTTGGTCGCGCCTCCGTGCGGCGCGTCCATGCTTTCTTCTCCGAAGGAGGTACTGGCAAGCAGTGTGCCGAGGGCCGGAATCGGGCACCTGCGCCGATCGTGGGACACCTGTGTCCCATGATCTGGTACGGTCCGGCATTGGGACGAACACCAATGGGACACGAGTGTCCCGATCTGGAGGCGCATGACGACGACTGGGAACCGCCGACACGAACCCGCCCTGGTGTGGTCCGTCGGATGCCAGGAGATCGCCTCCGACCTCAGGGCGCGTGGTCTCATGACGAAGGCCTGGCGCAGTGTCGACGCACTCCTCAAAGCGAAGCAGGGCGAGGAGGCTCTGCGCGCGATCCTTCTGCACGAAGAGGCGGTCGGAGACCGAGCCTTGGAGCCGATCGTGCGGACTCTTCGCAGCCGCTTTCCGTTCGTCGACATCCTGCTCTGGGGACCAGGCACCTCCGCGCAGAAGGTGCGGGCGGCTCTTCGCGCCGGATTCCACGACGTGATCCTGGGCCGAACACCGAATCGAAGCGCATCCGTCATCAGCGAAACGATCGAGAAGCAGCAGTATCTGCCCCGCATGCGCCGGGCCCGGTACGACGGAGCCAAGACCCGGTTCGAGGGACTGCTGAGCCGAAGTCGCGCCATGTGGGATGTCTTCGATGCGTGCGAACGTGTCGCCCGAACGGACGCGACCATCCTCGTACTCGGCGAGACCGGGACGGGCAAGGAGCTGGTCGCGCGGGCCATCCACCGAAGGTCCGGCCGGACAGGACGCTTCGTCGCGATCAACTGCGGCGCGATTCCCTCCGGTCTCGTCGACTCGGAGTTCTTCGGCCATACGAAAGGCGCGTTCACCGGAGCGTCCGGGAGGAAGCTCGGTCTCTTCCGACACGCGGAGGGCGGCACCCTCTTCCTGGACGAGATTGGGAATCTGTCGATGGAAGGTCAGTCCAGTCTCTTGCGCGTGCTGCAGGAAGGCCGGATCCGACCGGTGGGAGAACAGGACGAGATCCCGGTGGATGTGCGTATCGTCGCCGCCACGAGCCCCCCGTTCGAGGAGAAGGTTCGAAACGGCGAGTTCCGGGAGGATCTCTTCTACCGACTGGACGTCATCCGCCTCGTTCTCCCCGCCCTCCGCGAACGACAGGAAGACATTCTCTTCCTCTTCGCCCACTTCGCGAGCAGGGCGGCCAAGCAGTACAAAGTGTCACGACCCGATGTCAGCGACGAGTTCCTCGAAGCCCTCATCTCCCACGAATGGCCCGGGAACGTTCGGGAACTCGAGAACTTCACCGAGCGTCTGATCCTCTCGTCGACGGCCGAAGCCACGCTCGGTCGGCGCCACTTTCTCCGACTCGCGCGTCGTCCAGAGGCCCAGGGCGCGGCTGGAGAAGCGGAATCCGCTGCCACGCCAGACGCCCCACCTCGTGGTGCGCGCCGCGCTCTGCGCAACTGGAACTGGGATGGGGGAGCCGAGGTCGACCTGTCCATCCCTCTCTCGGAAGCGGTTCGCCGAGTCGCCGAAGCGACCGAGAAGCAGTACCTGGCCGCACGTCTCACACAGTCCGGAGGACGCATCGGCATCGCGGCGACCCAGGCCGGGATGAGCCGCAGGACTCTTCTCCGAAAGATGAACCTGTACGGCCTCGACAAGGAGGACTTCCAGCGAGGGCGAGGCGCCGAGGAGCCGGACGACTGATCGCAGGCGTGCGGTCAGACGGCCCGGCCCCGCGGGCCGATCACTCGTCCCCGACCGGAGCGCCCTTCCATTCGCCCCAGCCGACTGCATCCTCCAATGACAACCGAGGCATCGGAGTCTCGTGCGCCACGGGCCAGCCGAGGCCGATGACACCGGCGACGACCGCGCTTGGCGGCATCTCGAACTCCCTCCGCAACGCCGCTTCGTCGAACCCGCCCAACCAGAACCCGGCGAGTCCCTGACTGTGAGCAGCGAGGAGCAGCTGGTGCGCGAAGATCGTTCCGTTGCGGATGGCGGACTCGCGTGGACTCTCGTAGCACGAGCGGATGAACGCAATCGTCGCGTCGCGTTCTTCCGGCGCGCGGCGACCCGTCGCAATCATCTCGTCGGCGGCACGGGGCGCCTCTCGGACGAAGACGGTCGAGTCGACAGCGCAGATCACCGCGAGCGAAGCCGCGGTCACGTGCGGCTGATCGAGACAGAAGCGTTCGAGCCTCTGTCTCTCCAGCGCTGTCTGACAGACGATCGGGCGCCAGGGCTGGAGATTGAACTCCGACGGCGCGGCGAGTGCCGCGCGGAGGAGCCGCTGAACGAGATCCGGTTCCACCAGTCGTGGCGAGAAGTTGCGTGTCGTCGAACGCAAGTCGAGCGTGTCGAGGAAACGAGGATGACCTCCCGGCGCCGGCGACTGAATGCCGAGATGCCCGTTCTCCGGGTAGCTCCACTCCCACGCGCGCACTTCTGCCTGGCTGTACGAACCGAGTACGAAGGGGTCGGTCCGTGCGTACTCCTCGGCGTCTTCGGGTCCCGAGAATCGTCCGACGATCATGCCACCGTGTGTCGGGTCCGTGAACGGTCCGGCAGCGATGAGCCGACCGTCCGCGTCCAGGCGATCGAGGTGCCTGCAGTGGTCACGGATCACTTCGATCGGGCGCCGCGCCTCGGGATCCGTCGGGTGGAGGAAGATCACGTACTCGCGCATCGCATCGGCTCCGCGTTGGGAAGAGTGAGTTGCCTGATTGACGTGGGTCGCCTGGTCGACTTGGGCCGCCTCGCTGCCTTGGGTCGCCTGGTCGACTTGGATCGCCTGGTTGACGTGCATTTCCTGGGCCGGAGTGGAATGCCTGGAATGGTCGAGTCGCTTGTCACCGCTCACGCACCAGCTCGAAGAAGACACCATCCCACGGTGCGAGCGCTCGGTCGGCAGCGATCATGATGAGGAGCGCACCCAGCACGCTCCAGGGCGATCCGTCGCACCGGACCTCGAGCAATGTCACGTCCTCCGAATCCCGCAGAGGCGGAAGGCTCCAGTATGGAATCCGGTACTCCGTCTCGAAATAGGGCTCCGCGGCCACTGTTCGGGCGGAGTACGTGGGCGCGTCGCAATGCGCTTCCGCAGACTGGGCCTCTCGCTCGGCGAAACGCACGACGTCTCCGTGGTGCGCGGCGGCCTCGGCTTCACTCATCGCGCTGAAACCCGGGATGTAGTGACCGACGACGGTCCAAGTGCCGGACCCGGTCACCGATGCATCTGGTTTCGCAGGGGTGGCCCGCTCGGTCGAAGCCTTCGTCTCTGCCGCGTGACTCGCTCGATCTCGAACTTCCGACTTCTCCGCTTCCCGAACCGATCGGGACGGATCGTCGCGCGAGTCACGTGTACCCCCGTCGCCGCAGGACGACAGGAACATCGACGCGGCCACCAAGGAGCACATCACGACACGATTCAGACTGTTCCTGGGCACGTTTCACTCCCCGATCGTCGCCCGTCGTTCCCCCAACGGGCCGTGCGCCACGTCGTAACGAAGCTCGACCATCGTCGTCCCGATCCGGCGCGCAGAAGTCAGTTGCAGAGATGGGCTCAGGATGCGGCGGGGAAGCAGCGGTTTTCCTCGTCCGAGTGTGACGGAGCCGACGCCGAGAATGAGCTCGTCGAGAAGACCGGCGTCGTAGAACTGGCCCGCGAGGTCTCCCCCGCCCACGATCCATATGTTTTTCCCCGCAGCAGCTGTCGTCATCTCCTCGTGGACCGTACGGACGTCACCGCACACGAACCGGACGTCCGCACCTGGGGTCGTCAGGAGATTGCGGTTCGTGAACACCCAGGTCGGCTGGGAGTACGGCCAGGCCGACCCTACCTCCTCGATCACCTTCTCGGAGTTGCGGAGAATCCACTCGTACGTCGCGGAACCCATGACCAGCGCTCCGATGTCCGCGATGAACGTTGGGTAGCTGGTGTCCTCCGGATCGCCGAGGGGGAAGAGCCAGTCGACGGAGTCGTCCTCGGTGGCGAGGAAGCCATCGAGGCTCGTGGCCGTGTAGTACTGGGTCTTCATGGCCGGATGGAGCAGGCGTGATGAGACCGGAAGCGCTCTAGACCCGCACGAGACACCGGAACCCCCTGCCCGCGTAGTAGGACTCCGCACCGTTGTGATAGACGAACACCGTATCGAAACGGTAGTCACCGAAGATCGCTCCACCCAGACTCCGGATCTTCTCGGGAGTCCGCAGCCAGCTCGACGTCTTCGTGTCGAAGTCTCCGAGCTCCTGGAGCAGGCGGTAGTCTTCCTCGCTCAGGAGTTCGGCCCCCATCGCCTTTGCCTGCGCCACCGCACTCCCTGCCGGCTTGTGCTGCTTCCGCGAGGCGAGGGCCTCCGCGTCGTAGCAGAGGCTTCTCCGATCCGCGGGGCTCTCTTTCGCACAATCGAAGAAGAGGTACTCGTCCGCCCTCTTGTCGTAGCCAACGACGTCGGGCTCACCGCCCGTCCCTTCCATCTCCGCCAGCGTGGCGAGCTTGGTAGGACTTGCCTCGAGCTTCGCTTCGACCTTCTCCCAGGAGATTCCCTCGTGACGGACCTCGTTCTCCTCGAAGCGGGCCTTCAGCGTCGCGAGGAGCTCCATCTTCTGTTTGGCTCCGAGCTTGTTCATCGCCTTCTCCTTCGGGTGGCTGTCGATGGCTCGACCCGCACTCGCTTCCCGTTCTCACGGTCGACGGCCGTATCTCGCGGCACGCCTCCGCTGGAATGGACTTGGAACCGGTCATCCTAGCCGACGCTGCGCTCGTTCTCACTTCTTCTGAGCGTCTCCGCACCCAGACGGCTCGGGTCGCGCAATCTTCTCTCCTCGTGGCCTGGACCGGCTCGCTATTCCCTGGGAATCCGCTCTCGAACACGGGAAGGCGGGCCCATGGAGCCCCGCCCGGCAATGAGTCGTTTATGGTATAGTACAGGTTCACGCGGAGCTTCTTTCGTGGCTCCGAGAACCCGCTTTCCTCCCCCCGGACCCGCCCTTTCACCTGGGAGGTCTACCATGAACCGCTCCACCGGCTCCATCCGAGCCTGTCCATGTACTCTCCGCCTGCTCCTTGGCGTCGCCTCGATCAGCCTCACAACAACGGTCGCGTCGCTGCCCACGACGGCACGAGCAGAGGGTATCGATCCGATCGTCGTGTGGCAGGAACCGGTGACGATCGATTCGTGGCCGGCAAACGGCACCGCTCCCGAGCTCGTGGCGACGTTCCACGATGGGGTAGCGGAGGTCCTCTTCAGCCGAAACGGCGGTATCTACCACAGCCAACTCTCGATGGCAGACTCGGTCCAAATCTGGTCGGTTCCCACGAACCTCTCACCAGAGGGTTCCGGCGCCGGGCACCCGGCGCTCAGCCACACCTACACGGTCGAGACGATGGCGATCTGGCATGCCTCTTCACTCTCGCAGAAGGTGATCTACTCCCGATCCAAGAAGGCGGGAGTTTGGGAAGGCGCGGAACTCGTATCGAACCCCGTGGGTCACGCGGTTCGCCCGGTAGCAGCCGCGCTCGAGGACGGCGGCCTTCGGGACGTCGTGGTGGCGTGGGAGGACAGCACATCTTCCGGATGGCAGGTGCGCGCCCGGATCTTCCCAGGCGGTTGGATAACACCTGGCTGGGCCGACCTGGCTCGGCGCCGAGGCTGAACGCCAGGACTGAGGCCTGGATTCAGACCGTGGCTTCAGCAAGTCCACCTCGTCTGGTCAGACGCGCGGAACGGGAGTTGGGACCTCCACAGGCCATTTACCTCTCGACACAGAGCTGGTGGGCCGACCATGTCCTGCTCGACTCCGCAAGCGATCTCCGTCACCCGAAGATCGATATAGAGATGATGAACGACACGTTCGACTCAGTCCTCTTCGGGGGTCGCTCAGACGACCGGGTCGATGGGTGCAGAGGAGGTCTTCGCATTCTCGAGCCTCTACTGCATAGCCGGATGGGTTCGTGCTGTCGGACGACGACGGCGTACCATCGCGCAATCGACGGTTCGAGCTCTGGAGATCACTCCTGGCTGGCTGAGACAGCTCAGCCAGTCTTCCTTCCGAGCTGGGTGGACGACGATCTCGGCGTTCACCTGACTCGCTTCGACCGGTGCGACGTGTCCGGCAACGCTTTCTGTCCGTCGCTCATCCCACCGCGCTATCGCTGGTCGAGGACCAGGGCATGGTCCTCCAGACATGGACGGAGTCCGTGGCAGGATGGTCTGCTGGGCGCAAGGTTAGCACCACCCCTGTTGCTACCAAGAGGCGGTCGTGGTGACGCCCCTACTGATCGGCCCTGAGGGTGAACCTCGGCTGCGGTTCCTGGACAGCTGTGGCGTCGGCACGCCGGTGGCGGTCGACGATCGACTGAACATATTCGGGGAGTCGCCTTCGATCCGACGATGAGTCACTCACCATCGGCGGATGGCGAGAGCAGGTACGTACGGTTACGATCCTGGGCGGTGGTTGTTCACCGGCTGTTCACGTGAGGCGGGGACTACCAACCGCGGACCGGGCATCGCTCCGACATCGACGGGGACTGCGCCGTGACGGACGCGGACCGGGACTACGTGCTCGCTGGGCACGTCAGACTTCTGTGCCGACATCGACGCGTCGGGTCTGGTGAAGCGGATCTGGCGATCGTCGACGCAACGCTCGGCGATGATGCCTGCACGAACGTCACCGACGTCGACGGTGCTGGCCCAGTCGGCTCTGATCCCGGCCTGACGGTGAGGCCGAATCCCGCGCGGAGCTACGCGATCGTACGGCTCGGACAGGCGGCGGCACCCGGGAGCAGACCCGGACTCGTCCGCATCGTAGACGCATCCGGCCGACTCGTGCGTTCCTTCCCCGCGGAGGAGGCTCAAAGTGGCGGCGGAATCCGATGGGATCTCTCCGACTCCTCGAGCCGCCTCCCCAGCCGGAATCTACTTCGCCATCACGGGGACAGGACGAACTCCAGGACTCCAGTTCTGTCGTTCGTTGACCACCGGACCTGCGCTTGGTTCGAGATCGATGTGGGTTCAGCGAGCGCCGGTCACTCTGTCAGCGCCCCTCGGATCGTCGCCAGCACGTCCTCGAGGGAACCTTCGACACTTCGATCGATGAGCTACGAACTCCCGTCGGGAAAGCGCGTCACCTGTACCGGATCCGAGCAGAAGGCTACGACCGGCCTCCGATACTCGCATGCGAGTTCGACCTCGTGCCTTCCGCTCCCGGGCAGGGCCACGATCGCTGCGGACGACAAAATGTTGATGTGGTTCCGCGAGAGGTCTCCCTTCCCGTACGCGGCGCTGTGAGGAAGGTGGGTCAGGATCGGCAGCTGAACGTACGGATTCGGGTACCCAATGCGATGCCAGGGTGGTCCTCGTCGATGCTGGGAATGACGCCGATCGTGATGCCCGACTCCGGCTCGGCCTCGAGGAAGGCTCGACCGACCGCGGTCATGGTCGGCCTCCCGTGAGCAGATTCCGCACGCCAAGGCGCGAGGAGCCGGCCGAGCGGGACCTGCAGCTTCCTCATGGAGCCTCGGTCCCTGCACGAACCCATGACTCCGATCGTCGCCTTCGCCAGCCGTGGCATCTCCGCCTCCCTCGCCGCTGCCCTCGATTCTCCGGGCGCGTCCATCTCGTAAGCCGAATGGACGGGTTGTGGTATCCTTATATAGCGAGAGCCGGGCCAACGGACGGGATACTAACCAGCTCCGAACTCTACCCACCGCAATCCATAAGAACACCGGACGTCTACCAAGTCAATCAGGAACATGTCGCGCAAATCCAGAAGCTACTTCGACAATGCCGAAGCCTCGCCAGGACCTCCCAAGGAGTTCTTCGATGGGAAGAGCTTCAGTTTTTCATAAGCGTGAACCTGCCAAACACTTCGCGTTCGTGGCCTGGCAGTTCTTCCTGCTTGCTCTTCACCGCGGGGACGATCCTCTACAACGTTTCCAGCCCGATGATCTGGATTCCGGTCGGTGTCGTGATGGGGTTCACGATCTTCAACTTCACCGTGCTCCTCCACGAGCAGGTGCACCAGTTGATCTTCAACGGTCGGTACAAAGAAGACCATGCGGTTCCTGGGACTCCTCTACGCATTCCCGAGCGGAATCTCGGCGACCCAGTTCAAGGTCTGGCCTACCGACCACCACGAGAACCTGGGAGATGAGGAGGAGGATCCGAAGCGGTACCACCTCTCTCCGAAGCGGGTCGAGCGCTGGTACAAGGCGCTCTACTGCACTCCGGCCCTCTTCCCGATCTATTTCCGCGCCGCGCGGAAGGAGACCGCGACCTACGACGAGGAGACACAGAAACTGATCGCGAAGGAGCGGACGCTCACCATCGGCGGGCACCTCGTCATCGCCGCGATCATCTGGTGGGCGGGTGGCTGGGAAGCGATGGTGCGCGTGTGGGCGTTCCCCTACTTCTTCGTCTTCCCGATCGCGTTCACGCTCAACCGTCTCGGCCAGCACTACTTCATCAATCCGGAGGACCCGGCCAACTGGGGCACGCGCGTCGACGGAAACTGGTTCTGGCGACTGGCCTTCCTCAACAGCAACCACCATCTCGAGCATCACTACTTCCAGAGCGTGCCCCTCTACAACCTGCCGGAGCTGAACCGTAGGCTCCGCCCGTTCTTCGAGCAGCGTGGGATTCGGAACTTCGGTTACGGCGAGATGCTCTACGGATGGTTCGTGAAGAACCACAAGCCACACACGCAGTACGATTCCGGCGCGCCGATCAGCGCGCAGCCGCACATGGAGAAGGGCGCCTGACCGGCAGGGACGAATCCACGCGGGACCCGCGTGTCACCCGGATCCTGCAAGACATGCGTGCCGACGCAACGACCGATCCGGAACTCGGCCGGCAGCTCTTCGAAATCGTCTACGGTGAGATGAGACGTCTCGCGGGTTCGATCCTGAGGGGACAGCGCGCGAACCACACGCTCCAGGCCACCGCACTCGTCCACGAGGCTTACCTCAAGCTGGTGGACAAAGACGCACTCGACTACCGCGACCGGCAGCACTTCTTCCGTGTCGCGGCCCGCGCCATGCGGCACATCCTCATCGACTACGCCCGGAGGCGGACCGCGGAGAAGCGGGGCGGCGGCGCCGATCGCGTAACGCTCGACGAAGCACTCGGACTCGCCCACGACGCGGACCTCCAGGCGATCGAACTCGATCGAGCGCTCGACGCGTTTGCAGAGGAGGATCCGCGCGCGGCCCAGGTGGTGGAGCTTCGCGTCTTCGCCGGACTCTCCGTCAACGAGGTCGCCGAGATCCTGCAAGTATCGCCGCGCACCGTGGATGGAGACTGGGCGCTCGCACGCATGTGGCTCAACCGCGCGCTCGCGGACCCAGAGTGATCGGCACGAAACCAGGAAGCTGCTGACGTGACGGACCAGGACCCGCACGATCGACAAGCCCGACGGGATCGTCTGAAGAGGATTCTCCTCGAGGCGAGCGAACTCACGGACGGTGCACGCCGGACTTTCCTCGACCTCGCCTGCGAGGGAGACGCGGAGCTGCGCTCCGAGGTCGAATCGCTCCTGTCCCACGACCGCGCGATCGGTGGAGCCGACGCCGTCTCGCAGGTGCGGAATCAGTTCCTGGCCACTCCATCGGGAACGGCATCCGGATCCCCGGATGCGATCGGGTCCGTGCTCGACCGGTACAAGCTCCTCCGGATCCTGGGCGAAGGCGGAATGGGTGTCGTCTACGAAGCCGAGCAGACCGAGCCGATCCAACGGAGGGTCGCACTCAAGCGGGTCCGTTCCGAGTTCGGCGCGAACCGCGCGCTCGAACGGTTCCAGGCGGAACGTCAGACCCTCGCCATGCTCGACCATCCCGGGATCGCCCGCGTGCTCGATGCGGGTGCGGATCGAGACGGGCATCCGTTCTTCGTCATGGAGCTCGTGGACGGAGTTCCGATCACGCAGTACTGCAGAGATCGCGGGCTCTCCCTCACGGCCCGGCTGCGACTCTTCATCCTGGTCTGCGAAGCCGTGCAGTACGCGCATCAGAAGGGCGTCCTCCACCGGGATCTAAAGCCGTCGAACGTCCTCGTCGCGACCGTCGACGAGCGTCCGCAGCCGAAGGTGATCGACTTCGGGATCGCAAAGGCCGTGGCGGACGACTTCGGGGAGCCGGGCGGGCCCGAACCCGGACTGACCGCAACGGCGCGGGCGGTTGCCGACGCGGACCGCAAAGACGTCCACACCGACGTCCACATCGATGCCCGCAGGGACGCCCGTAGCGATGCTCGGAGGAACGCCGCTGGCGGCGCGGGCAGTGGAGCTCGCGGTGAAGCGCTCGATGTCACTCGTCGCGTTGGCCATGCCGGCCTCACCCGGGCGGGCGAGTTGGTTGGTACACCCGAGTACATGAGTCCGGAACAGGCGTCGGGGCTCTCGAGTGCAATCGATGCCCGGACCGATATCTACGCGCTCGGCATGCTGCTCTACGAACTCCTCGTCGGCCAGCTCCCATTCCCGGCCGACCGGTTCCGAGACGCCAGCGTCTCGGAGATCCTTCGCGTCGTCCGAGAGGAGAAACCGACCCGGCCAAGTGAACGCCTTGCGGACATAACGTCTGCACTCCACCGGCCCAAGGCATCACCTCAGACGTCGCAACCTGGAGACACGACCGCGGGGCCGCTCACGAAGCTACCGCTCGACCTGGACTGGATCGTGCTCCACGCCCTGGAAAAGGAACCTTCGTCCCGCTATGCATCGGCCTCCGAGCTCGCGGCGGACGTGGACCGGTTCCTCTCCGGTCGTCCGGTCGAAGCCGCGCCCGCAACCAACGCATATCGTCTCCAGAAGTTCGCGGGCCGACACCGCATGCTTCTCATCGGCGCGTCGGCTTTGGTGCTCGCGCTCGTTCTCGGCATCGCGGGCACGGCGTGGCAGGCCCGCCAGGCGTCGCTCGAGCGCGCCCGGGCGGAGAAGAACCTGGACCGGATCCGGGACCTGTCGCAGGAGTTCCTCTTCGACGTCTACGACCAGGTGAAGACCCTCGCAGGATCGACTCCCGTCCGTGAGTACATCGCGACTGCGGCCTCGGACGTGCTCGAAGAGATCGCCGAGGATCCTCGCGATATCGACGCGGTTCGGGAGACCTTGGTCGCATCCTACAACCGGCTCGGCGCCGTCGAACTGGATCTGGGGCGGAATGAAGACGCGAAGCGAAGTCTCTCGGAAGCCATCCGTCTCTGTGAGGACGCGCTACGGACGACGCCGGACGAGCCCCGCATCACGCGACTGCTCGCCGCGACGTACCACCAGTTGGGGCGTGTGCACAACATCACCGGAGATGTCACGGGTGCGTCGAAGTACCACGAGTTCGCGCTCGCGAAGTTCCGGGAGCTGGCCACGGCCTATCCGGACTCATCGTCCTATCGATTCCAGGCGAGCGAATCGGGACTGCGCTTGGGATTCAACCTCGTGCGTATGGGAAAGTCCGAGGAAGCACTACCCCTCTTCGAGGAGGCGATCGAGGTTCGTGAAGGAATGCGGGACCAGCTGCAGCCGGACCAGGTCGCTTACCCATGGGCGTTTCGCGGCGAGTGCCTGGAGGGACTCGGCCGGCAGGAAGAGGCACTCGCCAGCTACCGCCATGCCTGTGACGTGTTCGAGGATGCGGTTCGGCGGAACCCGGACGACGCGCTCGCAAAGAACCGTCTCGCGGTCACGCTCGGCGCCGTCGGCGGTGCATTGAGCGACCTCGGGCGACTGGACGAAGCTGCGACGACTCTGGATCGTAGCCTCGAACTGAGACGAGAGATGTCGGAGGGCGATCCGGAGAACGTCGTCGCGCGCCGGGATCTCGCGAAGGGGTACTACCAGGTCGGCGAGACGCGTCTCGCGGCCCAGGATCTCGACGGCGCTTCCGTCGCCTTCGCGCGCGGCATCCCGATCGTCCGTACTCTGTCCGAGAGCGACTCGACCGACTCCCATTCCGCGCGCTACCTGTCCCTGCTTCTCCAGTCCCAGGCCGACGTGGCCTGGAAGACCGGGCGACGTGACACAGCACGTACGATGCTCACGGAGGCGCTCGGCATCGATGCCCACCTACTGCGCGTCGACTCCGGGCGGGACGATCACTACTTCCGCCGGCTCGAGTCCCACCGGATCGAGATGACCTGGGCGCTCGAGACGGCGCACAAGCACCCGTCCCGAGGGAACTGGGAGGAGGTGCGTCGCCTCGCAGGTCTGGTCATGACAGAGGCGGACGAAATCGTGCGGCTAGAGTTCCTGGACGCAGGCGAGGCCGCAGACTACGGTGTCGACGAGGCTCGGGATGCGCTGAACGAGGCAAAGACGGTAATCGGAGGAGTGAGCGCGACTCCATGAGTTCGCGGCCTCCAGGAGGGTGCAGATCATGATCCATCACGTCGAGATCTACGTGAGTGACCTCGAGCGCTCCATCCTCTTCTGGACGCCACTCATGGAGCGGTTGGGCTACGAGCCCGATCGGTGGTCCGGCGGAATGAACTACGAGAACGGAGAGTCCACGTACCTCTGCTTTCTTCCGGCGCCGACGGAGCATGTCGGTGCCGGCTACCACCGGAAGCGGGTCGGCCTCAACCACCTCGCTTTCCAGGCATCTTCACGTGCGGTGGTCGACGAACTCACCGAGTGGGTGAAGGAGAACGGCTACGCCGTGCTCTACGAGGATCGGCACCCGTACGCCGGTGGTCCCGGCTACTACGCGCTGTTCTGCGAGGATCCCGACCGGATCAAGGTCGAGATCGTCGCGCCGAGCGAGGGATAGACGCCCGAACGGCTAGTCCACGGATAGCAGCCGAACCCCTGATGCCGTGATTTCGAGCCCTTGGACCTTGCCGCCGTAGTACTCCGCCGCGCCGGTGTCGATGCACCAGACGCGGTCGCCGCACTGCGGGGTGATCCCATCCTCCTGTACGGTGTGCCCGACCACCATCCGATCGCAGTCGAGACGGGTCAGCACTTCGTAGAGGAGGGCGCAGTCCGCATCGTCGGGCTCATCACTGTATTGACGCGCCCATACGGGATCGTCCTTCATCTCGTAGACCGTCGGCATCGGGCCCGTACCGCGGAGCCATGCACGCGTCTCTTCGTTGAGGCGCTCCAGTCCGTACTCGAGATGGCCGGGGAGGATGCCGCCGTGGACGAAGAGAGTGCGCCCGACGATCACGGCGACGTTCCTCTCGGCGAGCATGCGGGCATACTGTCCACCCGGCCGGAATGCCGTGGCGCGTGGTCTGTGTTCCTCTGGCAGTGACGCGACGAGCGAGTCGGCCTCCTCGACGACGACTCCGGCATCGGCGAAGTCTGCCCAACCTCCGTCCGTCACGTAGCGGAAGTCTCCCTCGACGTTCATGATCTCGTGATTGCCGAGGAGAGCGTGCACGGCGCCACCGGAGGCGCGGGCCTCGTCCTGGAGGCGATCCAGGAGGTCCAGGATCGCCTGCTCCTCGTCGCCGCGATCGATCTGGTCCCCGGTTTGGACGACGACCAGCTCGGCCCCGATCCAATGATCGTGATCGTCGATCGCGCCCGCAAGCCGAAGCGCGCTCCGGGCAGCGTCGAGGTCTCCGTGCCAGTCGCCGAAGGCGACGATCCGTTCCGGAGCCGGGAAGCGCGTCGGAGGATCCACGGGCAGATCGAGTGGAGCAGAGACGTCCGTGGATTCGGCGCCGCTGCTGCTCGGGGCCGCGGTCCCGATCCGCCACCCCAAAGTGACGAGGGCCAGAAGCACTGTGATTCCCACTCTGGACGCCGTCACGATCCCTCCCGTGCTGAGTCACCGGCTCCTTAGGCCTGGGTCACGCGTCGCAAGCGGCGACCCGAAGTGGAGCTCGTGCCATCATGAGAGTTCGCGCCTGCCTGATCAACCATGGGCACGACACCGCAATAGGTCGAGGCCCGCCCGGGAGGAGCTGGTATCATCGACAGACACCTCCACGAAGCCGCAAGTCTGGAGTTCCTCTCATGGCATGTCGCCGGATCCCCTCGCCGCTCGCCTTCGGTTCGGCCGCTTCGCCTGCAGCCTCGTTTCGAACTCCGTTCGGCGCAGCGCTGAGTCTGTTCGGTGCGGCGGTCGCTCCCTCTGGTGCAGCGATGGCCCTGTCCGGCGCCGTGCTCGCTCTCTCCGGTGTCGCGCTCGCTCTCCGGCGGAGCTCTCGCCCTGTTCGGAGCCGTGCCGGCCTCGGCCGGCGTGGTCTATGTCGACCGGAACGCAACGGGCGCCTTGCACGACGGTTCGAGCTGGTGCGAGGCCTTCCTCGAACTCTCGGAAGCGCTCGACGTGACTCCATCGGGATCGACCGTCTGGTTGGCGGACGGAACCTACCTTCCGAACGCCATGGGGCTCGAGGATCCACGCGATGCATCCTTCGGACTCCAGGGCGTGACCGTGATCGGCGGATTCGCGGGGTGTGGCGCAGCCGATCCCGATGAGCGGGCACCGCAAACGTACGAGACGATCCTGAGTGGTGACCTGGCCGGCAACGATCCAAGCGGCTTCACGGATGACAACGCGTATCACGTCGCCGTCGTCTCCGGACCGAACGCCGCGGTCCTGAGTGGCGTCACCCTCCGGGGCGGAAACGCGGACGGGAGGGAGGGAGGCGGCATCTACTCCCTGGGAGGTACGTTCCGACTCGAGAACTGCGTCCTCCGCGAGAACCTCGGCTGGCGCGGAGGTGGCATCTACCTCGAGTCCGGCAGTGCCGAACTCGTCCACTGCCGGATCGCACAGAACATCTCGGTGGGAGAAGGTGGCGCGATCTTCGCCGCCACGAGCGGGCTCTCCCTGGACAACTGCCTCGTGTTCGCAAACGGAGCAGGAAGCGACGGCGGAGCCGTCTTCGTCGATCTCTGCACCGTGCCGATCACGAACACGACGTTCGTCGGCAACGTCAGCGATGCGCGGGGCGGCGCGATCTACATGTACGTCGGCACGTTCCTCGACCTCGACAACTCGATCCTATGGGGAAACAGCGACGCCAACGGGTCCGGCGAGGACTCGCAGGTGTGGGCGAACCCCAGCAACGATCTGGTCGTCGACTCCTCCTGCATCGAGGGATGGTCCGGCGCGTTCGGTGGGACGGGCAACTTCGGCCTCGACCCCGAGTTCCTCGATCCGAACGGCGGCGATCTCCACGTCGGGGCGCAGTCGCCCTGTATCGACGCTGGCGACGACGGCGCCGTACGCGCGGATGTCGACCTCGACGGCAACCCACGGACAGTGGGTAGCTCCGTCGACATGGGATGCTATGAGTTCCAGGATACGTCGGGGCTTCCCGACATCGGCGCTCCACCGGTCGGCGACGGGGGGATCGGGGGCGGCCCGAACGACGGCGGCACGTCGTCCAGACTCGACGCGGCCCTGAGCCTCCGCGGGGATCCGGGCGGCGGCCTCATCCTGCGGATCCGCCCGCCCGAAACCGGCCCGTGGACCGTCGACGCGTGGACCGCGGAGGGACGACGGATCGGATCGATCGCCCGCGGCGTGGCGGAGTCGTCTGCAGATGCGGATCTGCGAACGGAGTACGTCGAGGTCGCCCTCGAGGAATGGGCGGGAGTGGTCCCGAGCGGAATCTGCTTCCTCGCGCTCCGGCAAGGCGGCCGAACAGTAGGCAGCACCAAGCTGGTGACGGTGAGGTAGGCGAACCTCTCCGAGCCGGTCGGTCACGCCTGAAGGTGACTCGGCGTACTTCGGCTGTCACGTCTGCGCCGACCACGCACTACCTCCGGCCTGGGAGGAGATGGACTACCCTTCGTTGGTCGCCCACTCCGATCGACCGAACCGCCACAGCCCTATCAATGACCCCAGGGAGTCGAGACATGAACCGTTCGAGGTTTCCACACTCCGGATCGATCCGGCGATGGTCAAGGAGAGCCGGCTTCCTCACGCTCGGACTGGCGCTCGGGAGCGGTGTCACCGACTCGGCCTCGGGGGCAACGTTCAAGCGTGTACTGGCGGAGCAGTTCGGGGCCACCTGGTGATCGTTCTGCCCGAGGGCGCGGTGCGCTCTCGAGTCGCTCGGTGAGGAGTTCGGTGCCCGGCTCCTCTTCTTCGAAACTCACATCACCGGTGGAGACCCGTTCGTCACGAACGAAACGACGATGCGGGCGGCGCGCTACGGTGTCACTGGAGTTCCGGACGTCCGCGTGGACGGAACCCGGGCCTTCGTCGGAGCGGGAACGTGCGAGGAACAGGTCGCTCTCTACCGCGATGCCTTCCAGGACGCTTTGCGCGGTGAGGACTGGCTGAGCCCGGTCGAGATCACGGGCTCTCTCGACATCGTGGGCAACACGGCGACAGTTTCGGCCACGCTCGAGCTCCTGGACCCGGGAACGTTCGACGCTCATCAGGTGACCGTCTTCCTGATCGAGGACCAGGTCGCGTGGTGCTGTGGATACAACGGACAGGACGTCTGGGACGGCGTCGTCCGGATGGTGCGGTCGACGCCCGCCTCCCTCACCACCGTCGGACAGACGGTGTTCGTCTCCGAGTCGATCGAGATCAGTACGATGGACGCGCAGCAGCTCCACCCCGTGGTCGTGTACGAGGAGATCGGTGGGTCGAGGCGGGTGGTGCAGGCTTCGGACCTCGCCCCACTCCCCTACGCATTCGCGGCTTCCTTCCCCACGCTCGTCGGTTCCACCCCCGGAGGAAGCACATCGGTCGAGTGGAATGGTGAGCTCTTCAACTTCGGCGAACTGGCAGACACGTTCGAGATCACCGCCGACGCCGGATTCGGTTGGCCCGTCGAGATCACGGCCGAGGGTGGAACGGGCTCACCTGAGTTCCAGACCGTCACGATCGCGCCGGGTTCGTCGGTCGACCTGTTCGTACGGGTCCAGGCGAGCGGCCCCGCCCGCGTGGGGCGCGGCACGATCTCCGTCCGATCGCAACACCTGACGCAGACGCAGGAGATCGAAGCGACGGTCTTCCACGGATCCCCGTCGCTCCGGCTCGTCACCGACGCGGGGCCCGGCTCTTCCCATGTCCGGTTCGAGACCGCGCTGGGCGAGTTAGAACAGCCGTACGACTCCTGGTTCACGCGCACGGACGGCCCTCCCGGAGCGGGACTCCTCCGCGGATACGACGTCGTGGTCTGGCAGACCGGACTCCTCACCGGAAACCTGATGAGCGACCGCGAGGAGACCGTTCTCCGCGACTACCTCGCGAACGGAGGCGGACTCTTCGTCTCCAGCATGGGACTGGTGGGATCGCGCATGCCCGGCGATCCGTTCCTCGCGGACCAACTCGGAGCCGTCGACTGGACGAACGACGCCGGCGCGGTGGAGGGAAACGGAATCCCCGGCGACCCGATCACGGATGGGCTCGCGCTGACGTTCGAGTGGTCCTCCCCCGATCGGAACGACGTCGACGTGCTCGTCCCTTCGGCCGAGGGAGCCGCAACGATGGAGAACGAAACCGGCATGACGATCGGAGTCCGCGCCGAACCGGCGTCCGGCGGGCGCTCGGTGTTCCTCCCTGTCTTCTTGGATGCGATTCCGGAGGGTGCCTCTCCGCCGAACGACTTCCCGACCTTGCTCGGCCGAATCACGTCCTGGCTCGTGGGAACGGACGTCAGTGGAGTTCCGACGTCTGAGACCACGCGAGCGCCATCGCTGCTCCTCGCATCACCGTCACCGTTCCGCGGATCGGTGCGCATTCTCGGAGACGCCCGCAGCGTGGATCGATATGACCGGGGCGCGGGAGCTTCTCTCGAGGTGTTCGATCCGGCGGGCCGAAGCGTTCGCACGCTCGAGTCGACGGAAGCGGGAGCTTGGACGTGGGATGGGAAGGACTCGGGAGGGCGGGACGTCGCGCCGGGCGTCTACTTCGCTCGAACCGTCGGCGGCTCCCAGGCGGGTGCGACCGTGCGACTCATCCGCGTCGAGTAGTCGCGCCGCGAGCGGCTCCATCGCGGTGAGTGACTCGCCCGCAGGGATCGCATCATCGGCGTGAGTGGCTCGCCCACAGGGATCGCATCGGGCGAGTCACACACGTCACCCGCCCGACGCCGTCTCGTTTCAGTGCACGGCACTGACTCTGGTGTCACCGTTCTGCAGCAGCACCAGCTTCCGCGTTGCCGTGAGCGATTCCCCCTCGAGACGATAGAAGTACACACCGGACCCGGCTTCGGCGCCGTCCTCGGTAGTTCCGTCCCAGGTCGCGACGTGCTGGCCCGCTCCGATCGTCGCACCGTTGACGAGAGTCTTGACGACCCGCCCCGACGCATCGTGGATCGAGAGGACGACCCGCTCGGGCTGGGGCAGCTGGAAGTGGATGTCGGTCTGGTCCCGGAACGGATTCGGACGGTTCTGCGCGAGCACGAGAGTCGCCGCCGTCGTCCCCGACTCCTCGCCCGGAAGGACGTCGCTGATCTCGGCGCCGAGCGTGATCGAGCGGGACATCACGCCGCCCGCGCCCTCGCAACGGTAGACGCCCTGCTCGGGAGCGTGGACACCGCTCAGGGTCAGCTCCGGTCCGGTCTCGCCCGCGAGCGGCACGCCGTTCTTCGTCCACTGATAGCTCGAGGACTGGATGCCGGAGACGAGGACGAAGTCGGCCACGTCGATCCCAGGCCCGACACCGATGGTCTGGTCCTGATCGCCGTCGATCCGCGCGATGGAGTTGTCCCAGACGCCACGGTTGTCGAGATCCCCCTTCACGATGAGCGTGAACGAACCACCGTTCTCGGTGATGGAGCCCTCGTTCACGACCATCCCTTCCATGGTGGCCGTGATCGTGTTGAATTGGCGATTCACGAGCACGTCCTCGACGATGGTGTTCCCCTTGAAGAGCACGTCACGTCCGAGGGCGAAGTAGCCGGCCAGTTGCGCGGAGTCGATGTTGATGTCCCAGGTCGCGCAGTTCTGCCCAACCATCCGGACCTCGTTCCCGTTCGCGAGAACGTCGCCGTGATCCCAGGGCGTTCCGGTGAGGATGGCGAAGTCGGTGAAGGTGAGACTGCATCCCGGCTGGAGGTCGAGCACTCCGATCCCGACGCCGAGTTGATTGGCGGTTCGGAGCGGAGCATCGACGACGAGCGTGTCTTCGATGATCTCGGGAAGGTGGAGCCTGGCCTGGCATACCGCGGTCGGGCTCGAGGTCATCGTGAACGCCTGCGGGTTGATGTCGCCGAATGCGATCTGACTGTTCCGGATCGTCCCGTTGTTGATCACATCGCCGACCAGCAGGATCGACAGGAAGGACGTGTTCGCGTTTCGGATCTCTCCGTTGTTCTCGAGCGTGCCCGAGATGCGGACGACGCTGTGGCCGAGGGTGGAGTAGTTCTGCCACGTGCCGTTGAGGACGACTCCGTTCGTGAAGTAGACGTCCTCCGACACGGACTGCACGTAGCCGTCCAGCACTCCCTGGTCGATCGTGCAGTCCCAGAGGAAGGCCGACTGCCCCTGGAAGAAGATGGTGTTGCCGTTCGCCTGGAGCTGACCGGCGAAGAAGCTCTCCTCGAGCGTGAGTTTGCAGTCGGGATCGAGGACGAGGCGGAGCCCAGGCGTGTCGATGTCGACCACACCCCTGACCCAGAGCGGAGTGGTCGCCACGATGTCGCCGGTCGCACCTGCGTCGAAGAACAGATGCGACTCGAACTTCGCAGACGGATCCATCGAGATCTCCCGATCGCCCGCCCCGGTGAACCTCATGGTGTCGAGGGTCCAGATCCCCTCGTTCCTGACGTTGCCGCCGACGAAGAGAGAGAACTGGAAAGTGTTGTCGCGAATCGTTCCCTGGTTGAGCACGGAACCGTTGGCGGTCAGCACGAGAAGGCCCGTTGGCCCGTTGTGCACATCACCGCCCGGAAGCACGGTGAGGTCGTTGCATGTCGACGAGACGTCGACGGCAACCGAGCCGGCGATGATCACATCGTCGGTGCTACTCGGGACGACTCCGCCTACCCAGGTGCTTCCCTGGCTCCAGTCGCCGCCTGCCTCCGTCGAAGTCACGATGTCCGCGCTCGCGGGCGTAGCCGCGAGGACGATACCGAGTGCGAGCCATCGGTGAAGACGCATTGAGAGAACTCCTTTCGGTCGTTTCGGCACCCATGCGCTTCGTCGCGCATGAGCGTTCGGCCTCAACTGACGCGTCGGACCACGGAGGCAGGGGTCGACGTGTCGCGATCGGCCGACGGTTACGGTCGTCGGCCATTCAACATCGCCGTCGGCAGGTTGCCATCGGCGGGTTGCCAAGGGTAGCCATCGGCGCGTAGCCAACGGCGGGTCGTCGAGAGTAGCCATCGGCGCGTAGCCAACGCAAAAGGCCATCGACTATCGGATCATGTGGAGGGCCCGGGTCTCCTCGCCCCGATCGATCTTCAGACGGTAGAGATAGACGCCACTCGGTACGTCGTCTCCCCGGCTGTCGCGGCCGTCCCACACGTACGCGTGCTCTCCGGCGGGAAGCGGCGCATTCGCCAGTTCCCTGACCCGAGTCCCATCGACCGCATAGATGGTCAGCCGAGCGTGACCGGCCTCCGGCAGGCGGAACCGGATGGAGGTGTCTCCACGCGTCGGATTCGGCTCGCTCCTGAGCGAGAGCGTGTTCGCGTTCAGCGTCGATCCAGCGGGGTCGAGGGACGAGGTGTCGCCGGGAGAGATGGACGCGAGGAACGCGTTCGCGAACACTCCCGGAAAGTCCTCGCCGCCGAAGTCAGCGTCGTCTCCTACCTGGCCCGCGACGAAGACCTGACCGCTCGGCGCTACCGCCACGGCGTCGGCCTTGTCGAATCCGGAGGAACCCGCGGTCATCGCCCAGCGGAAGTCACCCGCCGCCGAGTAGGCGAGGACGAGCGCGTCCTGGGAACCAAAGAAGGGCGGAATGTCTCCGTCGCCGCCCCAGTCGACACTGCCGCGGAAGAAGCCGGAGAAGTAGACGGAGTCCGTCGTCGGACTCGCGATCAGAGTGCCCGTTCCCGGACTCGCGTCACCGGTCAGACCGTCGGCCGGAACTTCACGCAGCCAGACGAAGTCCCCCTGCGCGTCGATCTTGGTGAGGAAGAAGTCGTAGACCCAGTCCGGTCCCTCGGCGACCAGGTTCCCGAAGGAGAAGGCGGCACTGAGCGTTCCCGCGAGGTAGGCCGAGCCCGATCCGTCCGTTGCGATGCGCGGCTCCTGAAAGGTGATGTCTTCCACGAAACGAACCCATTCCGGAGTACCTCCGGGTCCGTATCTGGCCACGTAGATGTTGTAGGTGAAGGGTGCCGTGACCTCGAGTCCGCCGAAGTCGTGAACCCCGTTCCCGATCGCTCCGGTCGCCCAGATGGTGCCGTCAGGATCCACGGACAGGCCACTGATCAAGCGAGTGCCGTCCTGCAGGATCGACTCCGCGACAGCGCCATTTCCGTCGAGTCTTCGGATCTCGGTCGCGCGGAAGTCGACCGCAACGGCGACCCAGACCCGATCCTGCGCGTCGATCTCGACTGCCTCGATACCGTAGAGATCCGGCTCCGTCGTGTTGAGATCCAAAAGCCAGTCGACCTCGCGATCGGCACCGAGCTTGAGCAGGAAGGCATGCTCGACAGTCGTCGGCCCGAAGAGCTTGTGCCCGTCGTCGACGACGAGACTGTCGCGGAAGCTCCCACACACGACGATCGCTCCGGAGGAGTCGACGTCGAGATCACGGACGTCCACCCGACCATCGAGAGAGCCACTCCAGAGGAGAGCTCCATCCGCATCGTGGTGCTCCAGCACGTAGTCACCCAGGTAGCGGATCGAGGAGATGCCGTGGCTGCGCACGAGCCGGGCACTGATCGGCTCGCCCTGTGCTGTGACGACGACCGAACTCTGGAGGAAGGATGGATTGGTCGAGAGGTCGATCGGCTGTACGTCCACCCAACCGAAGTCCTGCGCCATCGCCGAGGACCCGACGAGCAGGACGAGCGACGCGAACAGGACGTGCGGAACGAACCGGGCGAACAAACCGAGCGACGCGAACAGGGCGAGCGGGACGAGCCGGACGAACGGACCGCGCGTGGCGAGACGAACTCCAGCAGGTACGGGCCTCAGGGCGGCTCGGAAACTGGTGGCCGATGGGGGCATGGTCGGATGCTCCTTTCTGCGGTCTAGTCGTCGGAGACCGCGGCACCGTGATACCGCCCGCCGCACCGGCGCCCGGACGCCAGGTCGCAACTCATTTACTTTCAGCCACATGTGGCCGCGACGGATAAATCCGCCCATCCACCGAAATAGATCTGCGTGCCGGGAGGCCCCGTTGCGTTGCTGGGAGTGAACGCCGGACCGGCCCCCACGGGGCCGGCTCCCAGAGAAACCACTCCGAGCTGCGCCAGCCGCGCAGGGAGAACAGACGACATGACGACCCTACGAAACACCCTGCGCGGAGGACGGTACCCCTTCCTCCTCAGCGGCCTGCTCCTGGCCGCCGCGCTCCTCCTCCCCGCATGCGGCCGCGACGAACTCGCGCCAGAAGTGACGGGCGACAACGACAACGCCTTCCAGGACGTCCTCGACCAGGGGAACGACTTCGAGCAGGTCACGCCGTCCTACAACGAAGTCGTTCACGATGCAGAAGAGGAAGAAGCAACCGACGGCACGATCTGGCTCTGCACGAGGAAGACGGTCTCCGCGGTGAACGCACCCGATGGGTACTCCACCTTCGATCCGAACGCGGACGTCATCTACCCGGGTGCCCTCCTCCAGGGAGCAACCCTCGACCGCGCGACTCCGGATCCGATCGTCGTTCCGCGGGCGGGCGGCAGGCTCTCCATCGACCTCAACAACGGATCGCCGGAAGTGACCGCGACCGTGGAGTCGATGACCGAGAGCGGCGTCCGTCAGGCCATGAACGAGATCATCGCGAACAACAACGGCATCGGTGCGGCCCGTTTCGACTTCAATCAGTTCCAGGTCCACTCGCGCGAGCAGCTCGCGGCCTCGCTCGGCGTCAACGTCTCGACGCTCTCGTCGTCCTTCAATGCGAAGCTCAGCTTCAGCACGGACCAGGAATACAACCGGTGGCTCGTCCAGCTGAATCAGAGCTACTACACGATCGTCTACGACAAGCCGTCGACCTACGACGAAGTCTTTGCCCCGAACGTGACGCCGGAGATGCTGGACCGCTATGTCGGTCCGGGGAACCCCGCGGTCTACGTCTCGTCCGTGACCTACGGACGGATCTTCTACCTGCTCGTCGAGACGACGGCGTCCCGGCAGGAACTCGCCGCGTCGGTCGAAGCCTCGTTCAGCGCGGCCGTGGCCGGAGGAGGCATCGAAGGTGACATCAGCTACGTGAGCGAACTCGAGAACTCGCACGTCAAGGTCTTCGCACTCGGTGGCGACGAGGAGCTCGCGCTCGCGACCTTCAGCGGCGACTTCGAGGCGGTCCGCGACTTCCTCACCCAGGGAGGAGATATCGCGACCGGACGGCCGCTCTCCTACACGCTCCGTGCACTCAAGGACAACAGCGCGGTGAAGGTGAAGGTCGCGAGCGACTACGACATCGTCGACTGCCAACCGGTCGCGGAATCGCTCGAGCGGCCGATCGTCTGGTACAACGCCGAGTTCGGGCTCGAAGCGAACGGGCCGTATGGGATGGTCAGCCGCTGGAAGGACTCGTTCGGCAAGCCGGAGATGGACGCTGTCCCCCGCATTCTCACCTACGGCGGACTCCGGGTCCCGAACGGCGTCAACAACCGGAAGGCCTATGTCGGCATGGGCTGGGACGGCACCTACAGCGAGGGTTCGTTCGGGTTCAGCGGCGCCAACTTCCGGAACACGGACTACACGATCTTCGCCGTCCTCTTCAACAGCACGAACCCGGACGACAACCGCCCTGTCGACTTCCTCTACGGAGAGAGTACTGGCGCGGGACGCGGACTGAGGCTCGGCTTCACGTCGAACACCGGCGTCTACATGTCCCACGGCGATGGGTACACGCTCTCGGCGGACATGGGCGTCCCGAGCCAGGCCTTCCGCCTCTACACCTTCCGCTTCTCGCAGAGCGAAGGCATGTCGATCTACGTCGACGGCGCGAAGATCGCGGAAGACCGGAGCATGACGCTGCCGCTCTCGTCGTTCAGCGGCGCCACCATCGGAGGACGAGACGGGTCCTACCAGGGCGTCAACCCACTCATCCTGATCAACTTCGCGGAGTTCCGCTGCTTCGGGATCGCGGCCACGGAAGCGCAGCGCGCCTCGATCGAGCGGGAGATGCTGGTCAAGTACGGGCTGTAGAGTCGACACCTCCCCGCCCGGTGCGCAGGCGGCAGGGATCGAGCTCACCAGCGCTCCCGTCCATGACGAGATGGACGGGAGCGTGTCGTCCTGCTGCCGTATACTGACGCCATGATTCGGGCTGGACTCACCGCGCTTCTCATTCCTCTCGCCATCTCGATGGCCTCGGCTCAGCGCTTTCCCGACCACGACGCCGGCTACTTCGCCTGCGCTGTCGCGGACTCGATCCGAGCCCCCGAGTTCCCCACCTCATGGCCTCCCCGCCTGCACGAGGTGGCTGCGGTGATGGAAGAGCTCGGTGACAGCCTCTGGGTGAGCGTGAGCGCGAACGGTCGACTCATATCGGCGACGTTCTCGCCCAGGAACCACGAGCCGGAGTGGTTCGAGAGCATCGCCTGCAGGGTCGCGGCGATTCCCGGCGTCCTCTCGGTCGCCTGCCTCCCGCCGCTGGACCCCGCCACGGCACCCGTGTTCGTCCGGGGAGCGCGGGGCGCGGTCGATCCGCCCGAGTCCGTCGAGGCGTGCTACATCCCCCGCGGACCCTGCCCGGAGTCCCACATCTCGATCGACGTGGTGTTCGATACGGATGGACATCTCCTCGAGCCGATCATCCTCGACGTGGACGAAGAGTGCACCCAGCACGTCCTCGAATGGATCCAGGCCTGCCGCTGGACGCCCGCCCACCGCGAGAACGGGAATGTCCCGATGGCGGGCACGATCAGCATTCCCCTCGAATAGACTCACTCGGGTTGGGTATGGCCTCTCCGGCTACACTACCCGGCGCTCGGGTACTGGCTCGACTCGGGTGCAGTGTGGCGGCGGGCAGCAAGGAATGACGGACGAACACGGCTCGATCGCCAGGGGCTTGTTCACGCGGAGATTCGGTTGCGGGCACTGATCCGATTCTACGTCCGGGGCGCGGCTCGGATCGCGCAACGAAACGCTCTCGTCACGTTCGCGCTCGCGATCCTCGCGTTGATCTTCGTTCCAGAAGCCCCCCGAATGGCACGACTGCTCGTCATGTCGGTAACTGCGAGTGACTCGCCACACCCTCCGGCCGTCATCCTCGCACTCCTGGCCATCACGGCCGCGGATGGTGCGGCCAAGACGCTGCGGGTGGGCGTGGGCGGATGGCTTCGGAGCCTGCCCTTCTCGGCCCCGGCTCTCCGCCGTGCGTTCGCCGTCGCACTCGTGGTTCCACTCGCGCCGATCCTCGCGTACGTGTTGATCGGGATCGCACTCACACCGACCCGGTTCGGGCACGGGCTCCACGTCCCTTCGCTCCTCGGCTTCTCCATCGGGCTGCTGGGTGCCGCGGCGGCCGCCGTGCCGACGCAGCGCCGCATGCTGGCCCGCCCCATCGCCTGGGTCGCAGCCCTCGCGTGGGTGATGGGAACGTGGTGGGCGGCGGCCGCCTCAGCGTGCGCGCTCCTCGCCTGGGACCGTGTGGCGGGACCGGTTGCGCCCCAGAGGCGTCGGCCCGAACGAACCGCCCTCATCGATCGCTGGATCCTGCCGCGTCTCTCGTTCCGGGCGCTCGGCTCCCATGCGCTCTACCCCATCCTCATCGGAGGCTTGCTCCTCGGCGCGGCCTGGCTCTATCGCGTCAACAACGGCTTCGCACGGCCGGAAGCAGCGCTCGCGACTCGACTGGCGCTTCTCTCCGCGTTCCTTCTCGGCAACCTCGTCCTCGCAGAGAGGCTGCTCGAGCGCCGACGCCGCTGGCCCTGGGCCCGCTCGCTCCCGATCTCCTCCCGGCGACGCGTCCAGGAGGACGCCACCGTCTTCGCTGTCCCCCACCTTCCCGCACTCCTGCTCGCGACCGCGCTCGATCCAGTCGTTGGACTCGTCGGAGTCGCATCACTGCCCGCCGTGAGCCTTCTCTCGGCAGGTGCCTTGCGCCGCACCCGAGGTCGGCTTACCGGAGCGAGCGGCGTGCTCTTCTGGAGTCTCGCTCCGTTTGTCGCCTTCGGCTCCGCGTGGCCGTGGATGGCAGCCGTAGCGCTCGCGTCCACTCCATGGGCGCTCACGCACGCGACTCGCGCGGAACAGAGGTGGATCGCGACGGCCTGGGATCCCCTTCACCACGACACAGCGGGCGATTCACTCAGCGAGGTCTATCGATGAATGTGTCGACTCGTGGCGTCGAACTGAGAGACGTCACGTTCTCCTATCAGGACTCTCGTCCCGGTTGGATCTCGTCGATCGCGCAGGGCGTCCTTCGGTCGTCGGGACGGAAATCGAGTCGAGATCCGGGGAGTGCAAAGCAACATCCGACGTCCCGCATCGACCTCACGGTTCCGAGTCTCGATCTCGACCCGGGGCTCACGCTCCTCCTCGGCCCCAACGGCAGCGGAAAGAGCACGATGCTGAAGCTGGTCGCGGGGATCGAGCCACCGGCGACCGGAATCGTCTCGATCGACGGCATGGATCTCTGGGCCCGTGAACGCGAAGCGCGTCTCGGGATCGCCTACATTCCGGAGCAGCCGGACCTCAGCCCCTACGCGGCAGTCGGAGAAGTCGTCCGGCTCGTCTGCTCACTGCGCAACGTCCCCTGGTCCGCCGGGCAGGAGATGCTGGAGCGGGTCGGCCTGGGCGGACTCGAACACCGAACGGTACGTGAGCTCTCCCAGGGGCAGAAGCGTCGCGCGCTCTTCGCGTCCGCGTTTCTCGGGGAGGCGACCACGCTCGTCCTCGACGAGCCCCTGGTGTCGCTCGATCTCGACATGCGGGAGATGTTCCTCGCGTGGCTCCGGGAACGGCTCGACGCGGGCGCATGCGCTCTGCTCTCGACGCACGAACTCGAGCCGTTCGCGAACGCCGTGAACTCGGTCGTCTCGGTAAAGGGCGGCCAGGTCGTGAAGTCCGCTCCGCCGGAGCGTGGTTCTGGGCGACTCGAGAAGCTGCGTAGCCTCGCTCGCGGAAGCGATAGCGTGGACTAGATCGGGCGCCCCTGTGGGCCCGGCCGATCGGACGCTTTCGACCGCCGGATGAGGCCGACGATGAAGAGGATCAGCCCGACCGTGCCGATCACCGGGCCGAGGACGAACGACGCAACGCCACTCCAGGTCCAGCCGGCCGCACCTTCGAGCGGTCGTTCGATCACGTAGAGCCGTGCGGACTCGACCGGGCTTCCGTCGTCATCCGTCGCTCCGATCTCGACGCGGATGCTGAGGGGTACTTCGCTTCCGCCCCCGGTCCGCTTCCGACTCGTCGCGCCGGGTCCACCGGCTGGATCGAACGACGCGCTCGTGTGCGTAAGCGTGACCTCGGGGTCGAAGGAGTCGCGATGCGGGCTGTCGGCAGCCGGCACGATCACGTTACCGGTCAGTTCACCCGCTCCGGCGTGGAGCCGGGCGCCGTCCTCGCCCTGGTATACGGAGTAGTTCACCGGCATGGAGAGCTGGACGATCGGGTTGCCGCCGTCGACCTCGGACTCCACGAGTAGGACCTTCGCTTCGATCCGAAGCTGCGCGCCCTTCCCACGGCCCACCCAGACGGAGTGGACGGTCTCGACTCCCGGCTCCACCGGCAGGTTTGCGACCTCGTGTGCCTCGGTGGCGGTCTTGATCGCCTGACCGAAGAATGCGCAGCTCGAGAAGCTGACCACGAATCCCAGGATCGCGACGAGACAGCCTGCCTTCCAGAGCATCACCTTCCCCCCATCGAATGTGGCTAGCGCGCGGCGATGAACCTCTCATCGATCGCTGCACACTAGAGAGTGAAGTAGTCCTTGATCGCCTTCCGCAGTACCGCTGGCCCCGGGCTCCTCCCGAAGATCCGCTCGAGCGACGCCAGGATCCCCTCCCACTCGCCCGCACGTTCGGGAAACGCGTCGAGGAAGCGCGATATGTCCGCCCGGACAGCGAGGGAGACCTCAGGACCGGGCTCGCCCGGCAGAGTTCCTGCGAGTCGAAAGACGTCATTGCGATGCTTGTCGATGGCTTTGGAATCGACACGCTCGCCTCGGTGGCGCCGTTCGGTCAAGTCGAGCCAGGCTCTCGCTTTCAAGGGAATCAGAGCAGTGACGTCGGCAAACGCGATCCCGTCCCGTGGCGCTGAGTTCTGCTGCAACAGCTCGTAGTACGATTCGTCGACGAGGATCGCCGAGAGGCTGTGACCAACGTCCCCGATCGTTACAGGGACGATCCTCTGACCTTCTCCCAGTTCTATCCCGGTCGGACCGCGACTGAAGAGTTCTAACATCGCCGGGAAAGCGTCTTTGGCTGGCTTGGCAAATCGGTAGAGGACGGGTGGCCCTCCGTCGCTTCGCTCCCGGATCTCGTATCCGCCGTCCTCGATGAACTGCCGCATCGTAACGACGAAGTCCTGGTTCACCGCTTCGATGAGGAGGACGACATCGAGGTCCTTGGTGACGCGGAACGTGAGGTCTTGGCGCGAGAACCAATCGTCGCACGCCGCCCCGCCGATCAGAACCAGCGAGCCTTCGTGCTGGCGGAATCGCTCGCGGAAGATGTCGAGACCCCGAATCATGTCCAGTGCACATCCTCGATCAGCGTCTCGATCTGCTGCTGCACTCGCTCGTCGGCAGAGTCCTGGAGGCTGAGGAAGAGAGAGAGAGAGTCAACACCCTCGTCGTTTCCTAGTAGGAGTGGATCATAGCTCCATACCTCCAGGCGGGTGTCGGCCTCAGCGGGATCCGCACAGGAGTGGAATGAGTTCTCCTGACGTCCTCGCCGATAGGCCTCCGACGACAGAGCGTAGGATGGAACTCGATCGTCCTCGATCATCGTTCGAGAGCTGAGCGCGGTCAGGCCCGCGCGTATCGCGGGATGGCCGGGGTTCGGCCAGCGCACCCAATGACACTTGCGAACTGGTGACGATAGCCGAGGCAGAGCCTCGTCCCAGAGCTTGCGCCCCGTCCCGTCGAACGACATGACGACCGACCGACCCTGACGCACAACATGGCACAGTCCCGCAGACACGAGTTCGTTCTTGGCCCTGGTCACGTTCATGGCGGAGTAGCTGACCTTGTCGGCTACTTCCCGCAACGGCACTCCAGAGACGGGCTCCCTCAGGAGGTGGTAGAGAAGGATGCACTGCGTCGTCGGCGCAAATCGCTTCCCCAAAGGTGGCGCAGGCGACCGGAAGCGCTCGCGTAAATCCACCATCATGAACGGCAAGAACAGCTGGCTTCCGGGAACGATGAAGGGCACACCTGCCTGCACCATGCGATTTCGCGCGTAGGCAGGAATCCTCTCGGCGACGATCGCGACCGGAGTGCCGAGGATGCTCTTCAAGTGCTGCACGTGGTTCGAGTACTCGGAGGGCGATATGGGCTCGCCGCCGGCTTGGTCCAATGCCAAGAGGCAGCCCTGTCCGAAGATCCTGAGACCCAGCAACTCGTACCGCTGCCTGAGGAACAGCGGCAGGAGACGCGAGCGCGACGTCGACTCCCTCCCCAGATCGGGCCGGCTTCCGGTCGTCGAGGTCAGGTAGTCGACCAAACGTTCTTCCAGTGACTTCACCTCATAATAACTACACGTCGCACGATAACAATGGCAATGTTATTTTGCACCGTAACGTTACCATCGGAGCGAAACGAGGCTCTTGCCGACTAGGTCCCGCCCACATCGGACACGGCATCCATATGGTATTAGGTGACTTATGGTTCCTTGTGCGAGCAATCGCAGTCCCGCCCTGCGCCGGATCGCTCCTCTTCCAGCGAGTCAGTGTTCCGCGGACGTCCGGCGGACACTCGGGAAGCTCGGCGGAGAGACCGCTAGCGTCTCACAGCTCCTTTGAAACCGTTCCCGGATGGTCGAGGCCAAGCCGAGATTTCCACGGCGGTGAGGAAGAACAGGAGCACGGTTACGAACCTGCTGTTTCAGAGGCGGAAGGACCCCAGCGACCATGCCACCAGGGTTTCCCTCGACCGAATCGGCCAATCGACTAACGAGAGACACGCACGAACTTGCGGCCCAGCGTCTCTCCTCCATCGAGTTGGACCCGTAGGAAGTAGACACCGCTGGAAAGTCCATCGAGCGAACTGGTCTGGAATGAGTCGCCACTACGGCGAAGTGATTCCGCAAGGACGACCCGCCCGTCGGACGCGATGACTTCCGCCTCGAGCAACTCCGCGGAGACTCCACGGAGCTCGAACCTAACGGGCCCGGCTGTCGGCATGGCGGAAACGAAGTCGATCTGATGACCTGTTCCACCCAGGGACTCGTCAACAGACGCCACACCGCAACCTAGATCGAACGCCCCAATGCGCTCGCCGCATGGGCTGTTCTCTGCCAGGCAGGGGGAAGTGTCAGAAAGCGCGAGTGAACCGGGGACGTAGGAGATCAAGCAACCGCTCTCCCCGCAGAACTCCGGGTCTGCATAGACCTGAGGACCGACCTCGACGAGCTCCCCGTCCTCATACACCGTTGAGGGATCGTAGCGACAGCACTCGAGAGTCAACTGACCCCAATAGACCTCGAGGTCACCACACCCCGTATCGGAGTTGAGGATACAGTTCCTGAACGTAAGAACTGGCGCACAAACGGCCTGGATCTCACCGATTACGGTACAGTTCTCCATCAGGGATGGATACAAGTCCGCCGCCCACTCCAGCGCGAACGAGGATTGGATGACGCAGTTCGACATTTGAACAGTGTGCGGGGCAGTGATGTACAAGCGTCCATCGTTGTCGACAAACACTGAGTTTGTTACCGTAACGGCTTCATCCGCGTCCACGGACCCGGACTTGGCCGAGTTCCCAATGACTTCCAATTGGTCGATGACACCGCCGTGCCACATGAATGCCCAGTAGCCGTCGCAGCCAATGATCTTGGAGTTCAAGAGCCTACCGCGGCCTCTTACCGCCGCGACCGGCCCACCGCTGTCACAACCCTCGAACAGACAATCGCGAATCGTGATGGAACTGTCGATCGGGTCCACAAGGACGCCACTGGCGTTCGTCGTCAATCCGTTGCGGACGGTGAACCCCTGAAATACAAAGGCTTCAGACTGGCCACCGGCGACATAGAGCGCCCGCCCTGATCCCTCGCAATCGATGATCGTTGCCGTAGCGCCCGACTCGCTCTGGATGACGAGTTCCTTCGAACCGGGATTGATGTTCTTGTTGCCGGTCCCCGTGTAGGTGCCAGACGCAACCAGGACGGTGTCCCCCGATGCGGCTGCGTCCACCGCAGCTTGAATGGTCGCGAACTCGGATGGCACCGACAACGTGCCGGACAGAGCGGACCCTGCCCACGAGAGTGTTACGACGGTCGCTGTAGTGAGGGTAACTCGCTTCATGGTTTCACCTCCGCTCACCGGGCAACGATCAGTTTCGGGTCTTCCGGGAATCGTGTGGGCAATCTCCTAGCTCCGAAGGCCTAGCCTCTCTGGATAGAGATCGAGTCCTCCAAGGTGAAAGAGGATGGCGATGCGGAAGTTCTCTGAGTTCCGGTACCCATGCGCCTTGCGCTTCACCTTCTGGATCAGTGAATTGATGCTCTTCGGAGCCGGCGTTGGTGATCCGATGCGTGAAGTAGGTGCGCATGTTTGCCCAGTGCTCCCGGATCATGAGGCGACCTTCTTGATCGGCTCGAGGTGACTGCGTCTTGCCCACCGGTACCACTCCGCGAACCTCTTCTCGACGACCCCGAGATAGACGTAGTCGTAGAGCACGAGGAACGTCTGGGCGATGGTCCAGGCTCGGCCCGTCTTCAGGGCGAAGGAGCGGACGAGCTGGAGGAAGCTCCGGCGTTGTCCGATCGTCATCTTGCCGGGGTTGCGCAGCCACCAGTACTTCGTCCCTTGAGCCAGCCGACGCCCACCTTCAGAACTCTCGGTGTTCGCTCTTCCGCACCTGGTCGACCGCCTTGTTCAGGTGCTGGACGATGTGGAACTTGTCGAAGACGACCATCTCTCCCGCTGCTGGGAGATGCGCCCACGTCGAGTTCATGTAGGGCTTCCACATGTCCATGGCGACGGCGATCACGCCTGCCAACTGCTCGGGGTCCGGCTCTTCCAGAACTCGTCGAGAATCTCCGTCTTCCGGTCGAACCCGACGTACAGGACCTTGCTCTCCTCGAGGTCGCTCACGATCGTCAGGTACTGGTGTCCCTTCCGCTCCGACGTCTCGTCGATCCCGAGGTAGCGCGACACCTGGACCTTCTGCCGAGCCTGGCCACGCTTCACCGCGCGCCTTTGGATCCCAATGGCCTGATCCCAAGTGATCCCGAGTCGGAACGCCACGGCCGTCACGCTCGCCTCCAGGAGCCAATCGATGACGAGAGCCTCGAAGAGCGCCGTGAACTTCGACCCGTCCTCGGCCCAGGAACCCGCACCTGACGGACACCGTGCGTGGGACAAGAGAGTCGGGGACCGGGCGTGGATGAACGTCCGCAACTGGCAGGTGTCGAGATGGCGCCAGGTGCGTTCCCGGTGATCGTGGATCGGAAGAGGATCCTGACACTCCGGGCAGAACCATCGGAACTTCTCCGGTACGCCCACCGTGATGTGGACCTCGTTCGTCCCCATCTGGAGATCGACATCGAGGACCTCCCACGGAGAGGTCAGCCCCAAGATCGTTGCGTAGAGTGCCTTCGTGCTCGGCGATCCGTCGCCCATCGTGTGTCCTCCCTTCGACCTGGGAAGACTACCATCCCGAGACGAGCGCCTCAGACTAGGTCAACAGCCACCTCAAACCCCGAAGCCCCTCAGTTTCTTCGTCTGGGTCCTCTCGCCAAGCTGTATCCGTACGAAGTATGCCCCCGAGGATACCACAGAACCGTCGTTAGACAGTAGTTGGACGGTCGTTGGGCAGCCGTTGGCCCGCCGCCGGACCGATCAGCCCGGAAACCTGCGCCTCCCACGACATCCGTAGCAGATCGAACTCTGAACCGTTCCCCACCGGCCCCGGGGGACGTACAGTCCCGCCATGGAGGAATCGTCAAAGAAGATGTCCGTCCTCACGGTCAGCATGCTGATCGTGGTGACTACGTTCGGGTTCATCAACGTCGTCGACAACCTCGCCGCGATGGGACTGGCCGCGATCCCGTCGTGGGTGCTCGTGGGGTTCCTCTACTTCCTACCGCTCGCCCTGATCCTGGCCGAGTTCGCTTCCGACACCTCGAAGGGCGGCGGGATCTACAGCTACATGGAGCGTGGACTCGGGCCCACCTGGGCGTTCATCGGGACGTGGTCCTATCTCGTCTCGAACCTCGTCTACCTGCAGTCGGTGTTCAGCAAGCTCCCGATCCGGATCTCACTGGCCGTCGCGGGAACAGACGTCTTCGAGACAGCCACGGCTCTCCTTCCGCCCTTGGGACTGGTGCTCTGCCTCGGCTGTACGCTGCTCGCGTCGAGGGGTGTCCGGACCTTCTCCCGCTTCGGGGACTGGATGGGGAAGGTCACCCTCGTCCAGGTCGCCGTGCTCGTACTCATCCCACTGCTCGCAGTCCTGGCCGGCTTCTGGAAGAGCGCGACGCACTACAGCGCCTCGGCCCTCATACCCACACTGAACGTCGAGTACTTCTCCACGTTCTCCTGGCTCCTCTTCGCGGTGTCGGGCGCCGAAGTGGCCGCGCCCTACGTCCAGGAGACCCGTGATCCCCACCGGAACTTTCCGCGCGCAATCCTCATCTCGACTCTCCTGATCGGCGGGACCTACATCCTCGCGTCGGTCGCGGTGACGTTCCTCATTCCATTGGACGAACTGACCAAGGCGACGGGCATCTACGACGTGTGGGTCGCGCTCGGCGACGCGCTCGGCCTGCCTGGGGGAGTCGTGGGACGCGTGTCGATGACCGCCATCGTGGTCGGAAGTCTCGCGGCCTACGTCATCTGGCTGGAGTCCCCGCTCCGGGCCATGTTCGCGGAGGTTCCGCCCGGCACGTTCCCGAGGCGACTCACGCAGTCGGACACGTCGGGAACGCAGCAGTTCGCGCTCTGGACGCAGGCCGCGGTCGTCTGCACCCTCATTCTCGTCCCGCTGCTCTCCATCGTCGCGGGGCTCCAGGGATCGGACGCGTTCATCTCGCTCCTGAACGATCTCGCGTCCCTGTCTCTCGTCGTCCCCTACGTCTTCATCGCGCTCTCCTACGTGCAGGCGCGGCGGAACGGCATGGACGCTCCGTTCAAGATGGTGCGATCGACTCCCGTGGCGGTGTCCATCGGTGTCCTCGTGCTCGCGGTGTCGGCCGCCGGGTACTTCGGCGCCGGGCTCTATGCGCTCGAGGCGGACCCGATCGACTGGGTCTATGTCGGGATCGTGTACGGAGGGCCGATCCTGCTCGTCCTGCTCGGAGTGCTCCTGCGTGCCTGGTCGCTGCGGGCGTACCGACGCTCCGGAGCCGCCGGCGGAACTGTCTAGTCGCGACGCGCATTGCACCGACACGCGCATCGAACCGCAACGCAGGTTCGGCCGCGCTCATCGTGGCAGTGCCGGTTCTTCAGATTCGCGCACCCGTCACTCGAACGTGATGTCGGCGAGGACGACCCGCTGCCCGGGTGATGCCTGATAGCGTGCCCACTCCGGCCGCTCGTCACGCAGGACTACGCAAACGCGGTACCGCTCGCCCTTCGAGGGCTCGATCCGTACGGCTTCGTCGAGGTCGTACACATCGGCATCGTCTCCCATGTCCGTCACGAAGAACGGCTGGTCACTCGTCGGATCGGCGGCGCGGAAGCGGAACCAGCGGTACCCGATCAGCTCCTCCAGCTGCCCTCCATCCGCATACGGGGATCCGTAGGACTGCGCGACCCCATCGCACACCAGGTAGTAGGTCCACCTCGACTGGAGGCTGTCGCTCACGCTCGCGTGGACTTCATCGTCGAGCGCGACTTCGGTCCAAGTCATCCGTCCCTCGTACTCTCCCCGCTCACTCCAGACGACGTCATAGCCGGGAATGCCGACGAGGTAGAGAGACGCGACCTTCGTGTTCTCGTTCACGTTCGTCGAGCCGAGCGCCGAGCTGTACCGGACGGTGAGCGTGCGCGTCGCGTCCACCCTCGACCCGTGTTCGAGCGTCGCGTGGAAACGGATCTGCGCGGCGAAGAGATCCGAGATCGACCGGATCACGTCCGCGCTCTCGGGATCCATCGATGCCAGGTCCTCTGTGGTGAGCGACGAGAGGAACGCATTCCAGCCCGCGGGAGTCGGCTCCGCCCATTCGGCGAACTCCTCCGCCACGGCCTGGACTTCGTCGGCCCGCATCAGGGTCGCGACGGCCGGGGACCAGACGAGTACGGAGTCGGGCACCTGGAACGAAAACGTCTGCGTGAAGAACCCGTCACCCGAGTCGGTCGTCGACTTCGGAACGCCGGCCCCGTTCAAGTCGAGGAAGTGCCGCTCGATCGGATCGACGCCGTAGTTCCCGGGATCGAACTCCAGGGCAACCTGCCAGTCGATCTCGGTCGCGGCCGGACGGGGGTCGTACCAATGGAGGGTGATGTCCACCGTCTCCCCTGGCGCGGCCTCCGGAGGTTCGATCACGACGCCGAGAGCACGGATCTTGTCCTCCTCCCCGAGTCGCCACTCCTCACCCGCGTAGTCGTCGGAGCAGCCGGAGAGGAGAAGCGCTTGCGTGAGAAGCACGGGTACCGCGAGTACCGGAAGGAATCGTGTCCCGCGGAGGAATCCCGAGAGCCCGAACGGATACGTGGTCAGTCGTCTCGCACCTGGCACAACAGATTCGCGTCGACACCCGAGTACGTTGCCGAGGACGCGGTGCTTGGCCGGCGTAGTCATGTGGTCTTTCATGATCAGAACTCCGCGCGGACGCCGAGGGACGGCATGGGGATCCAGCCGTAGGACTTCCGCTTCGAGTAGTCGTAGTTGTAGGTGTAGCCTTCCGGCGCGTTGTAGATCGGATAGTTCGCGTTCTGGAAGTCGAGATAGACGGACCAGATCGAGTTCTGGCGGATGAACTTCTTGTCCACGCGGACGTCGACCCGGAAGAACGGATCCATGCGGGAGGAGAAGTACTCGCCGAGGACGGGCAGGTACTCTCCGGTGTCCGCGTCGTAGCGAACCTCACCCTTGCGGTACGGCGTGAGGGGGTTGCCGGTCACGTACTGCATCCGGAATCCGGTCGAGATGTTGCTCCCCCAATCCCAGGAGCCGACGGCCTCGAAGTGGTGCGTCTGGTCGAACGCGTAGGGCACCCATTCGTTCGGGTTCCACGGTGACCCTGCGTCCGCCATTTCCTGGTACTCCGACTCCTGTGGACGACGCTCGAACTTCCGCTCGCTCCGCGAGATGCTGTAGGAGAGCCAACCGAAGAACCGACCGGTCGACTCCTGCCGCAGAGAGACTTCGACGCCGTACATCCGCGCTTCCGCGTCGGAGAGGAAGTTGAGGTCGAGGCTGTCCGTCATGACCGGAACGTCCCACTGGCGGTTGTAGTACGCCTCGACCTCGAGGCTGCGTCGGCCACCCATCGACCACTCGTCGCCGAGCGTCGTGTGGAGCGCCTTCGTCGAGGGCAGGTTCGGGTTGCCGTAGACCGGGTCGGTCGACTGACCGATCGGCTGCGGTGACTGGTTGTAAGTGCCTACGGATGCCGTGAGCGTGTGCCCGCCGCCGAGCCCGTAGCGCGCGGCGAGTCGCTCGCCCAGGTCGCCTTCGTCCAGCTGCTCGTAGTAGTCGAAGCGGAGGCCCGGCGTCAGCACGAGACGGTCCGTCGGCCGGTAGGTCCAGGTGGTGTACGCGCCGAGATCGCTGAACGCGGTGTCCTGCTTCGTCGTCGGCCAGCCGGACGCCGTCACCCGGTACTCGACCGGCGTCCAGACCATGTCGACTCCGATCGCCCCGCTCACCTTGTCCCCGAACTGGTGGGTGAGCTCGTCCCGGATCTGGTAGTACGGACTCCGCACCGAGTAGGAGAACTCGCCGAAGAAGTGCCCGTCGTTCCGGTCGTGACCTGCCGCGGCACGGAGACTGTTCCGGGTGCGGAGGCCGAGGGACTGGTCCCATCCGAGGATGAAGCGCGAGAAGACGGTCTCGGTCTCGATGGCGTCGACCGCTTCGTCCACTTCGGGACTTCCGATCCGCTCGCCGGGAACGATGATCTCCGTGCGGTCTCCGGAAACGAAGCCGGTCAGGAAGAGTTGTCCGCCGTTCCGCATCCGCCGATCGACGCGCACGACGCCGTCCCAGTAGTAGGGAGCGACGGAGATGTCGATGTCGGGAACGCTGGAGAGGGCGGCCTTGGCGATCTCGCCGACGAAGCTGCGCCGTCCGGTCACCATGAGGCCCCAACGGTCGTTGATCGGTCCTTCGGCGTGGAACGAAGCGTCGAGGAGACTTGCGTCGACGACCCGGTTCCAGCGGTCCGAGCGGGTGGGACGGCTCTGGAGCTCGACGATGCCGCCGATCGCGCCGCCGAAACGTGCGCCGTAGCCGCCTGGATAGAGATCGATGCCACCGAGCGAGAGCGAGTTGTAGGTCGACTTGATCCCGCCGAAGTGGAAGAGAAGCGGAATGTCGACGCCGTCGAGGAAGAAGCGGGTGTCGTAGTTGCCCGAACCACGAACGATCACGGCGCCCGGATTGTCGAGAGAGGGACGCGCAACGCTCGGCAGCGCCTGCACCGTCTTGACGACGTCTCCACCGAATCCAGGCAGACGTTCGACTTCCCGGGTCGAGAGACTCTGCCGCGTGACCTCGCGCTCCTCGTCCTTTCCGTAGACGACGACTTCGTACGCATCGTAGTGACTCCGCGTGAGCCAGTACGTCGCCTCGAGGCGTTCCCCGCTCGTGATCGTCTCGGGAGATTCGAACGCTTCGTAGCCGCTGTTCGGGCTCGTCACGTGGATCCGTCCGGCGGGAAGCGAGCGGAACTCGAACGTTCCGGTCGAGTCCGTGTAGACGGAGACGCGGTTCTCCTCCACGAACTGCCCCGGCATCGATCCGATCCGCTCGAGATAGACGTCCAGAGGGAGCGAGAGCGGCTCCGGCTCGTCGATACGTGCGACGACGAGGGCACCGGTGACGGGGATGCGCGTCCCTCTCTCGCGGAGTCTTCCGCGGAAGTTCACGACGTCCCCGATCTGCTCTGCCTCCTCCAGGAGGGAGAACTGGTAGGCGAACTGTACGTACACGGGCACGGGCTGGCCGTCCACCATCGCAGGTGAGAACTGGAACTGGAGCGCGGCCACTCGCGCGGCTTCGTCGAGTGCGGGCGTCAGCCCTTCCACGACCCAGACCGAGTCCACCGTACCGGCCTCCGTGACGAGGAGCTGGAGGAGCACTTCGCCTTCGACTCCATCGCGAAGTTCGCGCTCCGGGTACTCGGCGCGAACGAACTCGCTCAGCGTCGGTTCGACGTCCGGCGCGGTGACCTCCGTGTCGGCGACTGCGTCAGGCAGGTCGGCAGCGGCGTCGATCACGCCGGCGCCGGCAGCGTCGCCGTTCCCCGCCCACACCTTCGTCGCCAGGAGCCATCCGAGAAGGACGAGTCCCGCCATCACGAAGATGCACCGGAGGCGGACCCCGCTTCGTCTCATCACACCCGTTCTCATTTCGATGCCTCCTTCAGCCTTGGAACTCGAAGCGGATCTTGTGGACGATCCAGACACTGACCGGCTCACCGCCGCGTTGCGCGGGACGGAAGCGGAACTGCTCGAATGCGTGTCGCGCGAGTTCGGCGGATCCGAGACCGAAGTCCGAGAGGATCTCGATCTCACGGACGTGACCTTCCGTGTCGATGAGGAGCCGGGCACTCACGACGCCGGACGCACGCGCGGCGCGCATCTCGTCCGTGTATTCAGGGAGGACGCGGTGGACCGGCTCCGGCGCGGCGTCGACGGACGAGATCGAGACGAGCGATCCCACGAGCTCCCCGTCCTCCGCCGCGGTACTCACGTCGCCATTCAGGACGTTGCCTCGCCGCGTGACGATGCCGCCCGAAGCAGCGCCCCTGCCGATGCCGTTCGCGAGCACCTTGCGGACTCCGTACACGGGCCGCGCCGGCATCTCGGGCGCAGGTGCTTCGTCCGGAGCGACCTCGGGAGTCACGTCGACGAAGTCGGCGGACTCGGGTTCGGGGTCGGGTTCGGGCTCGACCTTCGGCTCGGGCTGGTCTCTTTGCACGACCTCGGGAGTCTTCTCGGGAGCCGCTGGTGGCTCGATCTCCGGAGTGGACGCCTCCTCCGGCTGCGGAAGCGACTCGAACCGGAGCTGGATGGTCTGCACTTCGTCCGGGGTGGAGAGGCCCGATTCGAACGGCCCCGCGAGCACCGTGATGCCGAAGACGAGCCCGGCCACGATCTGTCCGCCGATGAAGAGCGTGCGAAACAGCGAGTCCTCTCGATCCCGGGCCGCACGGACGTCTCGCGCCTCGGCCGACGCGGCCCGCTGGCCCGGCACGTTCCCGGTTTCGCGCAGCCGTGTCATGAACCACTCCTCTCCACCAGCAGGCCTGGGCTCTCGTAGCCGGCCTCACTGCAGGTGCGGAGAACCTTCTTGAGAACTGCGAACTCACGGTCCCGGTCGCACTGGATCAGAACCCGCCGTCCCGCCTCTGCGAAGGTCTCCCCCGCCGGAGCGGATGCGTTCGGCGTCGTTGCACCGGCTTTCGGGACGCCGCCGGACGGCAACACGTCGTCGACGGCATCGATCGCTGCAGACTCTCCCCGAAGCGCGGCCGCGAGCGCCGGAATCGTCGGTTCCTCGGACTTCTCCACGTCTTCCATCGTGCAGACGAGGTCGCCATCGACCCGCAGATCCGACTCGGTGACTTCGATCGAGACGGTGTTCCAGGGACGATCTCCGCTCGTCGCGGTCGGAAGGGCGAGCCCGGCCGCCGGAGTGAGCAGGCTGCCGTCGTCCGAGAAGCTCTGGAGGAGGAACACGATGAGGATCGTCATCATGTCCACCATCGACGTGAGCGGTAGTCGCTCCGTAGGCCTGGTGGCGCGCGCCTTCGCGGCGTTCGATCCCAGCATGCGGGACTTCATTTCGTTGCCTCCGCAACTCCGACGTCGACGAAACCGGTCTCCCGACATACGTCGAAGCAGGTCACGACGTCGGCACAGACGACGTCATCGGCCAGGGCCAGGGTCAGGTGGTCGAGCCCCGGAAAGGACCGTCGACACTCCTCGATGAGGGGTGCGAGCTCTGCGCGGAGCGTGGATGCGAGCGACGACGTCGGTTCCTGCCTCGACGATGACGCTGGCTTCAGCGTCTGCGTCGACGCCGTCGTCGACTCCTGCGTCGGCACAGACCGCTCCACTCTCCCCACGACCCGATTCCCCCGCATGGCCAGGAGCTCAGCGCTCGTCACGGAGACGAGGAGAGGTGCGTCTTCCTCCGTCTGCGCGACGTCCGCGGCTTCGTTCCCCGGCAGCGCGAGACGCTGTACGGCGAGCTGCGAGAACGCGGCCATGCTCACGAGGAACGGGATCAGGATCACGAACATGTTCATGACCGGCGTGGCGTCGATCGACGCATCCGCGCTCACCTGCGACGGCCGGAAGCGAGTCCTGGACTTCATTGGGGCGTCTCCGTGGAACCGAGCGGACTTCCGAGGAACGGACGGGCCTGGGGAGCGTCTTCTTCCCGCGTCCGGAGTTGGCGTCCGCCCTCGATGAGAGCGGGACCGTGCCCAGGGTGCGCGCGCAGACGACCGAGGAGACGCAGCACACTCGCGTCGAGATCGGTCAGGAGCTGGTTTCGTCTCGCGGTCAGCTTCGCGTGGGCGACCATGCAGGGAATTGCGACGATGAGGCCCATCGCGGTCGTGTTCATCGCCTGCGAGATTCCTGCCGCGAGCAGTGTCGCCTTCGTGGACGGATCCGCCGCGGAGAGCGAGAGGAACGACTCCTTGAGACCGAAGATCGTTCCGAGGAGACCCGCGAGCGTGGCGACGTTGGCGAGCATCGACAGGTAGTCGACGCGGCGATGGAGGCGGGCGACTTCCTGGACGGAGACCTCTTCCACGTCCTCCTCGATTCGCGACGACGGGAAGCCGTCGAGGTGTCCCGCGACCGCGGTGGCCGCGAGTGCGTGGAGGGGAGATCGTCCTTCCTGAAGCGTGCCGAGCGCCTTCCGCGCCTGTCCCCGCTCGACTGCCTGTGTGGTCGCGTCGACCAGACCGTTCGCATCGACGCGGCAGACGACCTGATAGAAGTACGTGCGTTCGACGATGACGGCGATCGCGGCGAAGAGGACGGCGCCGATGACGAACATGAACGGGCCGCCCTGTGCGAAGAACTGGAGTAGGTGATCCACGGGACTCTCCTTGTGTCGCCGGTGCGTGGCTCGACGCGGCGGGTGAATGATCGAACGACTGTTGCCGAAACGTTGCGTGTGTCTGCCGAACGATTCGTGTGCCGTCGGCGCCACACGTGGACGTTCCGATCGACTTCCACCGAGACGAGGCAACGGGCGTGCCGCGGCGACGGCCGGCCGGGTTCGCGATCGGTGAGGACCGGCGGCGGGAGCGTCGAACGCGCACGGATGCCCGCGAGTTGCCGGGCGTTCGCAGCGAAGGAGTGCGCACTGGGAAATCGGAGGCGATTTGTCGCGAGCAGAGACGATCGGCCGCGGCCGAGCCGGAAGGGGGGCTCGGGACGAGGGGACTCCGTGGCCCACGAGGCACGGTGTGACCACACGGCACGGAATCGGAGTTCCGTGGGTCGTCGCCGCCCAGAGGCTCCACCTCCAGACCGCCAACGCGACACCGGCAGACAGATCCGTGCGCCGGCAAAGCCTGCAATGTCAATGACATACGAACCAGCAACCGTTTCCGACCGACGGGGAACGCTAGTTGCTACCCTGCGGGCTAGGTTCTAGTGTCCAGGCACGGAGCGGACGGTCCGCACCACCACGAAGCAGGGGCAGAGATGGCGAACGAAAGCACCCAGAGGCCGAGCGGCAGGTCCCGACGCCGCACGTGGGACGTCCTGGTCGTCATCCGACTCACCCTCCTCCTCTTCGCACTTCCCTGCGCAACCCTCGCTTCACTCTCCGTCCCCGTCCTCGCACAGTTCGTCTCTCCGCCGGACTTCGGCTTCGTCGTCGAGGACATCGAGGTCGTGCCGGATACGCGCGAGATGGAAGTGATGGTGCGGCGCCGTCTCGGATTCGAGGCCGGCGACCGCGTGCCGCAGGGCACGCTCGTCGAATCGAAAGCGAGGCTCGAAGCGTCCGGTACGTTCGAGGAAATCGACGTGCACACGCGTCGCGGATCCGTACCCGGCGCGATCGTCGTGGTCGTCGAGGCGAAGATCGGTAGGCGGATCCACTTCGAGACCGGGATCGGTCAGGAAGACCTCGGCGGCTGGTACCTCAACATGTTCGGCCTTCGTTGGACGAGCCCTCTCCACCGCGGCGGCACGGCACGGATCGGCGTCCACTCGGGGCTCGAGACGTCCGGGCTCTTCGCGAACCTCGACGTACCCGGCATTCCCCGTGACGACTTCGATGGTCTCGCCGAACTGGCGTTCTTCGATCGCACCTGGTACGTGCAGGACGGACGGGACAGTACCGCTCAGACGCTCCATCAGCAGCGATTTCTCGTGGGTGCGAGCAGCGGCGCGAGGGTGGGGTGACGACCACGCTGTGGCTCGGCGCCATGTCGGTGAATCCGTCGGACTCTCCTCGACCGAGCAGGGCGGCGAGGACGTGGGAAGGTCCCGACCTCTCCCTTCCTCCCCGCTCCGAATACGACGCACTTCCTGGAGACGCGCCTTCTCGTCGAACGGGATCGACGTGCCTTGGTCGATCCATGGAGAAACGGCACCTGGATGGAAGTGCGCAGCTGCGATTGGCCGAGGAGTTCGACCACGGCGGTTTCTGGCAGATCGAAGGAGACGCGCGCCGCTACGTTCCCGCCCTCGAGCGGTCCGCCCTCGCCCTCCGCCTCCAGGCCCACTACACGAGCTCGGGAACGCCCTACCACCAGCGGTTCCTCGTGGCGGTGCGCGGCACCTTCGCGGCTACTCCTCCGGGCGACTGAGCAGTCCCCTCGGCGCGCGGGCAATGTGGGTCGCGTCCGCGAGTGGCGTCATCCGCTGCTCGGCATCGACCGGCCCCGAACCCCGCCTCCTCGGCACGGTCTTCTTCGACGTCGGCGACTACTGGGCAGCGCACGGCAAGCTCGGCTCCCTCTCCGCCGGCGTCGGGTACGGATTCCAGATCCAGATCCCGTGGGTACAGGTCGTGACGGTGGAAATCGGATACCCGATCACCGACGAGCCGGATGTCGACTCGGTCGTGGGCACGCTGACGTTGGGTCGCTCGTTCTGATATGCGTCGTCGTGGGTTCATAGGAGCGCTCGCCGCCGCCTCCCTCCTCGCACACTCCCCAGCCGCGTGGAGTGAGGGAGAGATCACGCTGTTCGAACCGTTCCTCCACGGTGACGACCTCTGCGTGAACCTCGTCGCTCGCGGCCTCATGGACGAGCGGACCGCCATGACGATCGACAGCGGACTCCCGGGAAGTTGCGCGTTCCTCCTTCGCGTCGAAGCGCGCGGGCCCCGCGTCGTCGCGGAACGGCTCCTCGAACGCACGCTCCGGTTCGACCTCTGGGAGAACGTCTACGTCCTCGAGCAGGCGAACCTCAGGCGGACGTTCCCGACCATGGCGAGCGCCGACTCCGCGCTCTTCGAACTCGACGACTTCGTACTCGGCCCCCGCACGCAGCTCTCGCCGTCCGAGGAGTACCGCGTTCTCGTCGTCATCGACGTACAGCCGCTCGCGCAGGAGGATCGGGAGAGACTGCGGAGGTACGTCTCGCGCAACAGCAGCGGCACCGGCAACAGCGAAGAGCTCGTGCTCGACCTCGGCGCCGTCCTCTCGAAGGTCTTCGGCAAGTCCACGGAAAGGCGGGACACGATCGTCTACGAGACGCCTTTCTTCCGTCCCTCGGACCTGGAGGTGGAGCCATGAAGCTCCGAACGCGACTCATCCTCCTCACGGTGCTCCTCATCCTCCTCCCCGCACTCCCTGCGATGTGGGTGACGCGCCATCTCGTCGAACAGAGCCTCAACCTCGGGCTCTCGCCGGAGATCGCGAATGCGCTGGAGGCCGGAATCCGGCAGACGCGTGCGACCTACCAGGGCCAGCGCGCGGAGTTCGAGGCCGAAGTCGCCGGCTGGGTCGCGGCGGGGGCCGAGCTCGAGGACGCTCCCGGCCGGATCGTGGACCCGAACGATCCGGTGGGGCCGGACGGCGCTCCGGCGCAGGACGCACCGCCCCGCGAGATCGTCCTCACGACGCAGGACGCGTCGGGTCGATCGTTCACGGTCGCGCGTGCCCTCGCTCCCGAATGGCGGGGTGACGCCGCGAACCTCGCCGCGTCACTGCAGATGGTCCGCGGGCTCCAGGCGGAGAGGAAGGAGCTCGCGAACCGGTTCTGGCTTCCGTTCCTCGCCATCTACGGGACGACGCTGCTCATCGCGTTCGGAGCCGCGGCCTGGCTCGGTCGCGGCATCACGAACCCGATCCTGCGCCTCGCGGACGCCACGCGCGAAGTCTCCCGCGGACGTTGGGACGTCCGGGTCGACGCGGACCGGAGCGACGAAGTCGGGCAGTTGGGTGCGGCCTTCAACCGGATGGTGGAGACGCTCGACGCGCAGTCCCGTCAGCTCGTGGAACTCGAGAAGATGGCGGGATGGCGCGAGATGGCGCGCGCCCTCGCGCACGAGGTGAAGAACCCGCTCACGCCGATCCGGCTCACGGTGGAGGAGATGGGAAGCCGCTACCGCGGCGACGACCCGGACTACCGAAAGCTCCTCGACGAGTGCACACGGATCGTCGTCCGCGAAGTCGAGAGCCTCCGCAACATCGTGACGCGCTTCCGCGAGTTCTCGCGTCCGGTCGAACTCGTCTGGGAATCCGTCGCGCTCAACGAGATCGTGACCGAGATCGGCGCCCTGCAGAGGGACATGGAAGTGACCTACGACCTCGACCCCAACGTCTCGGAACTGATCGGTGATCCGGACCGCACGCGGCAGGCCCTCATGAACCTCGCACGCAACGCTCAGGAGGCGATGCGGGGGCAGTCCGAAGCCCGCCTCCACCTCGCCACCAGGCGGGACGGCGAGACGGCCGTCATCCTCGTGGACGACAACGGCCCGGGCATCCCGGAGGAGGAGCGCGGCCGCGTGTTCGAACCCTACCGTTCGGGGAAGGCCGACGGACTCGGACTCGGGCTCACCCTGGTCAAGGGCATCGTGCTCGCACACGGAGGAACGATCGAGGCGCAGGACTCTTCGCTCGGTGGCGCGAGGTTCCGGATCGCCCTTCCCCTCCACGGAATCGACGGCGACAAGGGCAAGCGAACCGACAACGGAGCAGGAGAGCACGCATGAGCGAGTACATCCTCATCGTCGACGACGAGGAATCGGTCCGCCGTAGCCTCGAGATGATCTTCGAGGGAGTCGGGATCCCCACGCGGAGCTGCCCGAGCGCGGAAGACGGACTCGTCGCGATCGGCGAGTCGGCGCCGGCCGTCCTCTTCCTCGATCTCCAGCTCCCCGGAATGGACGGCATGGAGCTCCTCCGCCGCCTCTCCGCGGCACACTCGCGCATCCGGGTCATCATGATCAGCGGACACGCGACGATCGAACGCGCAGTGGAAGCGACCCGGCTCGGCGCGTTCGACTTCGTCGAGAAGCCGTTCGGACGGGACCGCGTGCTCCTTCTCGCCAGGAACGCGCTCGAAGCGGTCCGACTGGAGAAGGAAGTCTCCCGTCTCCAGGTGGGAGACGATCGGGAGATCCTCGGGGAGAGCGAGTCCGTGCGTCGCCTCCGGGACGCGATCCAGAGAGTCGCGGCGACCGACGCGCGCGTCCTCATCCTCGGCGAGAGCGGCACGGGGAAGGAGCTCGTCGCCCATGCCCTCCACGCGCAGAGTCGCCGCAGCGAGAAGCGGTTCGTACGGGTCAACTGCGCCGCGATCCCGGAGGACCTGATCGAAGCCGAGCTCTTCGGCGCGGCCAAGGGCGCGTACACCGGCGCGAGTTCGGATCGGACGGGGCGCTTCGCCGACGCGGATGGCGGCACCCTGCTGCTCGACGAGATCGGCGACATGAGCCTCTCCGCGCAGGCAAAGGTGCTCCGCGTACTTCAGGAAGGCGAGTTCGAGCCGGTCGGATCGAACAAGACCGTACGGGTGGATGTTCGTGTCCTCGCAGCGACCCATCGGGACCTGGCGGAGCGGGTTCGGGACGGCAAGTTCCGCGAAGACCTTCTATATAGACTCAACGTCATCCCGATCGTGGTCCCTCCTCTTCGGGAACGGGAAGGCGACGTGCGGCTGCTCGGGGCGCGCTTCCTCCACGGATACGCGAAGCGACACGAACTCGCCGCGCCATCGGTCACGGCCGACGCATGGGCCGCACTCGAACGACATCCATGGCCGGGAAACATCCGGGAACTCAAGAATCTGATCGAACGGGTCGTGATCCTCTACGCGGGTCGCGAAGTGGACGCACTCGCACTCGGCCTGCCGCCGGGCAGCGGCACGTCGAAGATGCAGAACGCCGCCGGGATGGGAGGGGCAGCGGCGCCCTCGACCGGTGTGGCCCCTGCCGGGCACGACGGAAGTGCAGCCAATGCGGCGCAGCCGGGAGCCGGGGGCCAGCAGACAGGCGTGGGACTCGCGGGAAGCACAGATCCGACGGACGACACAGTGCATCCCGCAAACGCAGCACCAGTACCGGACTCCACGAACGCGGCTTCGCTCTACGGACACCTCTCCCTCCGGGATGCCCGCGACGCCGTGGAGCGAGACCTCATCCGCGACACGCTCGAACGATGCGACGGGAACGTCACCAAAGCGGCCGAGGCGCTCGGTCTCGAGCGGACGCACCTGCACAAGCGGATCCGTCATCTCGGACTCAAGGAGGACTGAGATGCACTCCGTTCGACGCATCCGCTCGCACGCCACTCATTGCTGCTCACCGGACGGGCGCGAGGTGCCGGTGCGTTCCTGGCGCCACGTTCTCCGCTTTCTCCTCGCCGGCGCCGTCCTCGCCTCGGCCGCGACGGGATCGATCTCGAACGCGTTCGCTCTGGAGGTGGACGGAACTCCCACCGAAGACGAAACACAGGCGAATCCCGGGGAGGAGACCGACCCGTCGAGCTTCCTGCAGAAAGCGTTCGAGGTGCTCGAACCGTTCTACTTCCGGCTGGGCCCTCGGTGGCTCGACTTCGACTCCACGCTCGACGACCGGATCACACCGGTGTCGAGCGACTACACCTTCGACCGCAGTGGCTCCGGCATCGACATCGCCGTCGGCTACGACTTTGGTCCTCGGTTCGGGATCGAGACCCAGATCGGAGGGGTATCGCTATCGCCGACGCCTGAGGACGCGGACGCGTTCCTCGGCGGTGCGATGATCCTCGGCCTCATTCCGGTTTCGCGATTCGGCGAGCATGAGCTCCGTCTCGCGGGCGGATTGGGCATGACGATGCTGTACCAGAACGGGCCGGACTTCCCCGAACGGGTCTATATGGGAACGGCGGGTCTCGTCGGTGCGCGCCTCAGGCTCCAGCTACAGCGGCACACACGTTTGAGCCTGGGGGCGGACTACACCGTGCAGGACACACGCTGGGAGATCCTTCCCGGCGCCGACGCAGGCGACGACGAAGTCCGAAACGTCGGCGGAACCGCGTGGATTCGGGGCGCGTTCGCCGGCGTGGAGTTCTGCTTCTAGTCGCTCAGCTGCGTTCTCGGGCCTCCACACTGAGAAAGTCTGTCCAGATTTCGGAGTCTGCTGCGCGAACCCTGGTGGACGGCGGACTTCCAACTTCCTTCGGCGGTCCTCACACCCAAGGAGGCAAACGCATGCGCGCTCCCACCTGCGACTCGACTGGAATCCCGGGGTTTGTGGCCACTCTGGCCCTCATCGGCTTGTGTGTCGTTCTATCGAACGAAGCGCGCGCGGATCTCGGTGGCGACTGGGGCCTGACCCTGGAAGCCACCCAGTACGGATCGATCGAAGCGATCGCGATGGATGCACAGGGCAACCACTACATCTCCGGCAGCTTCGAGGGCACGATCCAGATCGGCAACAACGGCCCGTCCTACCAGAGCCCGTCGGACAGAGACGTCTTCGTCGCGATGCTCTCGCCTACGGGAGACCACATCTGGTCCACCATCAGCGAGGGAGCCGGCGATGAGGGCACGGCGGACCTCGCGATCCTGCCGGACGGTTCGGTCGCCGTCGTCGGGTTCACGTTCAGCAACCCGTTCGGCTTCCAGGGATCGATGCAGCCGGGGAAGGGAATGTCCGACGCGTGGGGTGCCGTCTTCTCGCCGACCGGCTCTCTGGTCTGGGTATCGGTATGGGGTGGTGAGTCGACAGACAGCGCCACGACCGTAGCCGTCAACGTGTCCGGCCAGGGTACGAGCACGATCATCGGCGGGCACTTCCGCAACACCGTCGACTTCGGACTCGGCTCTCGGACGTCCCAGGGACAGGACGACTGGTTCCTCCTCGAACACAAGTCGGCGGGTCCCATCCTGGCCGACGCCGTGTTCGGTGGAACAGCGAGCGAGCTCAACTGCAACATCGACGTGGACGACGCAGGGTCGGTCTTCCTTCTCGGAAGCTCTGCCGGCCCACTCGATCTGGGGAACGGCCCCCTCTCGCCCAAGGGTAGCTTCGACATCGTCCTGGCGAAGCTGCCTGGCGTGGGCTCGTTGGCCACCTGGTCACAACGATTCGGCTCGGTCGAGACCGACCACGGGAACTCGATCGTGTTGGGAGAAGACGGGACGATCTACGTCGGGGGCGCGTTCTCGGGTGCGATCGACCTCGGCAACGTCACCCTGGTGAGCAACGGGGCCAGGGACGGATGGATCGCAGCGTTCGACCCGGCCGGTGGGTTCGGATGGGCCCAGTCGATGGGCGGCTCAGGAGAGGATCGCGTTTCGTCCGTGGCCACCGAAGGCTCGGTACTCGCAATCACCGGCAACTTCAGCGACACCGCCACGTTCGGACCGTTCGGCGCCAACGCCTTCGACACGGATCAGGACGTCTTCGTCGCCACGCTCGACACGGACGGGAACTGGCTGAACTTCGGCATCGGCAGCGGCCCCGATTCCGACTCCGGACTCGACATCGCACTGCACGGATGGCCGGTGGTCGTGGGTGGGTTCTTCGACCGCGTCAAGTTCGGCACGTTCAACTTCCTCGACCAGACCGGCGGATTCGAGGGATACCTCGTCCACCTGACGGAGTCGTCGTCCTCCGTCCCCGGGGCCGGCCCGACCGGTCCGGCAGCGCAGATGCTCGAGGCCTTCCCGGCCCAGCCCAACCCGTTCCGTGGGGAGACCGTGGTGTCCTTCCGTTCCGTCGACGCGACTGGATCGGCCGGGTCCGACGCTTCGGCTCGTGCCACAATCCGCGTCACCGTACACGACATCGTCGGGCGTGTGGTTCGTACGCTGGCCCCGGCTCTTGCCGGCGATTCTGGAACGGTCACGTGGGACGGACGGGATCGGGCGGGGCTCGCACTTCCGTCGGGCGTCTACTACATCCGCCTCGCCACCCCGCTGGGTTCGGACGTGGTTCCGGTCACGATCCAGAGGTAGACGCGATGGAGGGTGGGTCCGGCGCCCAACCCGCGACCGCCCCCGAACCACCCGAGGATCAGGACGGATCAGGGCGCGAATGAAACCCGGACCGACGTGTCCAGATCGAGCCTCGTTCTGCGCGAACCTGGGCAAGGCGGGAGTCCGATCGGTTTCGGAACTCACTCCCGGGGAGGTCCAGAATGCTCGCCCCTGCTCCGTATTCGACTGCAGCTGAAAGACTTAACTCGGTACCATTCCGGAGAGTGGCGACCCTGGCCATCCTCGCCGCGACCCTGCTCGGGGCCGGACGGGCCGAGGCGAATCTCGGCGGCGATTGGGGACTCACCCTGAACGCCGACTTCTCGGCCACGGTCGAGGCGGTCGAGACGGACCCCCAGGGAAACATCTACATCGCCGGCTCGTTCGGCGGCAGCATCACGCCGGGGATCGGCGGCCCTACCCTCACGACGAGCAGCAACCTGAACAACGATGTGTTCATCGCCAAGCTCTCCCCGACCGGACAACACATCTGGTCCGCACACGGAGTCGGGAGCGACACGGAGTACGTGTCGGACATCGATGTCCTCCCGAGCGGGGCGGTCGTCGTCGTGGGCAGCACGCTCAGCCCCACGTTCGGATTCGGCGGTACCACGAACACGAACCACGGTCAGATCGATGGGTTCGGCGCGTACTTCTCGTCCACCGGCACGATCGGGTGGCAGGCACTCTGGGGCGGGCCGGCGGGTGACTACGCCACCGGCGTCGCGTTCGATACCTCGAGCGGCACCGACGCCATCGTCTGCGGCTCGTTCCGTGGCACGGTGAACTTCGGAAACGGCAATCGCACGGCGCGAGGCCTCGACGACTGGTTCCTTCTCGACATCAAGCCGTGGGGCGCCGTCGAGTACGACGCCATCTACGGCGGACCGGGAAGCGAACTCTACTGTGCGATCGACATCGCCGACGACGGCGGCGTCGCTTTCCTCGGCAACACGAACGGCGATGTCGACATGGGGAACGGCACCCTGACGTCCGCGGGTAGCCAGGACATGGTCCTGGCACGCATCCCGGGTGTGAACGCGACTTCCGCCACGTGGTCCGAACGGTTTGGGTCCAGTGCCACTGACGCGGGAAGCTCCGTCGTGGTCGAGGGAGATCGAGCGATCTACTTCACCGGATCGTTCCGCAACACGGTCGACTTCGGCACCGGAGGCCTGACCAGTGCCGGTGGATCGGACGGGTTCATCGCGGCCTACAAGTGGGTGGGAGTCCCGGTCTGGTCATACAGGATGGGCGGGAACGCGACCGACTTCAGCGCCTGCATCGATCTGGAGGGAAGCACGCTCGCGATTGGCGGGTTCTTCCTCGGGAACGCGACCTTCGGTCCCTTCAGCGCCACCGCCTTCGACTCGGCCGAAGACGTGTTCGTCGCGACGCTCGACACGGAAGGCAACTGGTTGGACTTCGGTCAGGGCAGTGGTCCGACGTTCGACCTGGGCTTCCAGGTTGCGATGAGCGGAACGCCGATCGTGGTCGGATCCCTCAACAACGATCTCACCTTCGAGGATCTGACGCTCACCGACTCCACTCCGGCGAGCTGGGGCAACGGTTTCGTCACGAAACTCATCGAGGTCGTCTCCTCGAGTGCGGACGAGCCGGCGCTGTCCCACACGGACGCACTCCAGGCCACGCCGGCGCGTCCCAACCCCACCCGCACGGGCACATCCGTCTCGTTCCGCCTGCCCGGCGCCAACGGCACGGACGCGTTCGGTCGGAGCGTACGCGTGTCGGTCCACGACATCACCGGCCGCACGCTGCGCGTGCTGTCGCCGGAGCTGACCCGTGACTCCGGAGTCGCGCATTGGGACGGACGGGATCGGACGGGGCTCGCCGTTCCTTCCGGCGTCTATTTCCTTCGTGTGGCGACGTCGGAAGGCACGACGTCAGTTCCGGTGACGATCCAGCGTTAGACGACGACAACGGAGGTTCGAGTGCAATCCGCGCAGCATCATCTGATGGTCCCACAGCAAGTCATTCGTTGCCGGCGATCACTCCTCGGAGTGGCGGGCCTCCACGCGAACGCCCGCTCCGGGAGCGTCCGTGCCGGGAGAGCACACTCCGGAGGCGTCCGCTCCGGTGGCCTCCTCGCTCTGGCCTTCGCGACGCTCCTCTCCCCCATCCTGCCCGAGAGAGCCGGCGCCACGTTGTTCGACGCCGCCTGGGGTATCTCCGACGGCGCGGACTACACGGACGTCATCGATGCCGTCGACACCGACTCGCAGGGGAACGTCTACATCGCCGGCACGTTCACCGGGAAGGTCACCGTCGGGATCGGCGGCCCTACCTACCAGACCCCCGACTTCGACCACTCGGACACGTTCATCGCCAAACTCTCGCCCACCGGACAGCACATCTGGTCGCACCAGGGAGTGGGTGACCACAATGACGCTGCAACGGAAATCGACGTGTTCCCGAACGGCGACGTCGTCGTCGTGGGCACCACGCGAAGCCAGACCTTCGGATTCGACGGGGGCTCGAATGCCACGCATGGAGGCATCGACGCGTTCGGAGCGCGATTCAACTCCAACGGTTCCGTCAGGTGGCAGTCGGTCTGGGGTGGAGCGGACACCGAAGAAGCGACCGGGGTCGCCTTCGACCCGACGAACGGCCACACCATCGTCGTAGGGAACTTCTGGGGAACGGCGAACTTCGGAAACGGACAACGGACCTCGGCAGGAGACGCCGACTGGTTTCTGCTCGACATCACATCGACCGGTTCCCTCGACGCCGACATCGTGTTCGGCGGAACCGGCGGTGAGAGGGAGGCCAGGGTTGCGGTCGACCCGACCGGTGCGGTCGTCTTTCTCGGCTCCCCGAGCGGGCCCGTCGATCTCGGCAACGGCACGCTTCCGTCGGTCGGTAGCTACGACATCGTGCTCGGACGCTTCTCGCAGGTGGGTACGCCGGCACTCTGGTCGCAACGTTTCGGTGGCAGCGGGTCGGACACCGGCCGAGGCGTGTGCGTGGCCGAGAACGGAGCCATCTTCATCGCCGGCTCGTACTCGCAAACGATCGACTTCGGATCGGGCTCGCTCTCGAGCGATGGGTCCTTGGATGGCTTCGTAGCCGCCTTCAAGGAAGAAGGCGTGGCGATGTGGAGCCGAAGCATGGGTGGGCCAGGTGAGGACCGAGCGAGTCACATCGACATCGAAGGCTCTCTGCTCGCGATCACCGGCTTCTTCAATGGCACTGCCTGGTTCGGTCAGACGCGGGCGACGACGTACGACCAGTTGATGGACTCATACGTCGCGACCCTCGACACGGACGGAGACTGGCAAGGACTCATCCAGGGCAGGGGACCGGGGTGGGACTTCGGACTGCAGGTCGCCCTGCACGGCACGCCGATCGCCGTCGGCGCCTTCGGTCAGTGGGTCGACTTCGGGTCGCTCGGGCTGAGCACGGCCGCACTCCAGTTCAGCGGATTCGTGGTCGGGTTGACGGATCAGGTCTCCTCGGTGCCGGGAACAGATCAGGATGACCTCACCCACGGCATGGGCGACCCGCTCTCGAACGCACTTCAGCTCTCCCCCGCCCAGCCGAACCCGTTCCGCACGGAGACGTTCGTTCGATTCCGCATCGGCAATCGCTCGGGTGCAGGCGGTGGTGGTGCGGGCACGGACGACAACGGCACGATCGCCGGAAGCCTGTACTCGTCGGTGCGCGCCACGGTGCACGACGCGTCGGGACGCGCGATCCGCTCACTGACGCCGGACCTCCAGGGTGACTCCGGCGAGATCCGCTGGGATGGACGGGACCGTTCCGGGGTCGCCGTTCCTTCCGGCGTCTACTTCCTTCGCATGGCGACGCCGGAAGGTGCGACTTCGATTCCGGTGACGCTCCAGCGCTGACTGGTTGGGATCTGCCGACGGCGACGGTCCACACGCATCGAACGTCGCTGAGGAGTTGGGCAACGGACCCGCGACAGCTACACTGCAGCTTGCTCGCGACAGACTGCCCACACTCCACGGAAGGACGCTCCCCTGTCGACCCTGTCGGTTGAGACCTTCGACGCCGAGACGCGCGAGGCCGGCCGCGCCTGCCACGATCGGGGGCGCGTCCGCATCACGGAGATCGACGACCTGGAACTACTCGCCACGGTTCGCGGCGCGGACGGAGGCAAGCGAAGCAAAAGCACGTCTGATCACGAAGTCGCACTCTCGAAGGCCGGCAGGGGACGGGTCCGCGCGGTGTGCGACTGCGAGCGCTCTCTGGAAGGGCGAGGCTGCGAGCATGTATGGGCCACGCTCCTCGCCTGTCTGGCCACTCCCCGCGCGTATCGTTGGCTCAAGAAGTCGATGGACCCAGCATTGCTGGGGGAGCTGGGAGACTCCGGCTCCCGCCGTCCCGTACCCGTGGTGCCGGAGCGCCGTCCCGGCCCCAAGCCGACCGCGTTCGGCGTTCCGACCTGGCGGAAGCGGATGGCGAGGATCGACGACCGCGACTCCCTCGACCAGGTCCTGACGGAGGCCGCAACCGGCGAACTCCTCGACCGCCAGGCGATCCAGGTCTCGTTCCACCTCTCCCCGACCGACGATCGAGTCTGGCCGATCTCTCTCGAAATCGAGTCGCGACGAAAGAGGGTCGACGGGGAGTGGGGACCGCCGCGCCGGTCTCCCCTCAAGAGGCGTGAGATCACCTGGATCGAACCGGTGGAAACTCAAACGGTCCTCGATCGCCTCGCCGGCGCAGCCGACGCGCGACTCGGACAACGAGGCGACATCCCGACCCGGTTCCACCTCGACCGTTCGATGACGATCGAGGTCGTCCCCACGCTGGCAACACTCGGCGTCCTCTTCCAGGAGAATCGACGGGCTCCCCTTTCATGGGACGAAGGCGGTCCGTTCGAGACTTGGGTCTCGGTCCTGCCGAATCGGGATGCGTTCCGTGTGGCGCTCGTACTTCGGCGTGATGCGGAGGAAGTCCTACTGACCGGAGAGGAACTCGTCTTCCCGAGCGGTTTTGTCGTTCTGGGCAATCGACTCTGCCGGGTGGAGGGGCCGAACCTCCAAACCTGGCAGGAAGCGTTTGCGGAACCTCTCGACGTACCGAAGAAGGACATCGACGAGTTCCTAGAGCAGTTCCATTCCTTCTCGTCGTCGCCGCGCCTCGATGCCCCTCCCGGACTCACCTGGGTCGAGATCGCCACGCCGCCCGTCCCTCACCTCGTGCTCTGTCCGCCGGGCGAGTGGCCCGGAGATATGCGCGACGAACTCCGGGCCCGCATCGAGTTCGACTACGCCGGCATCCGGATTCTCGCGAACGCTCCGGGGGAGCGTGCACGTCTCGACTCCGAACGGAAGGTCGTGATCCGGAACGTGGCGCAGGAAGCATCGTGTCTCGCGGAGTCTCGTCGAGTGGGCGTGCGCCCTCGTGGTGCCTCCGCACTGGATGCGGATTCCGCGGGCATGGATGAGGACTCTCCCTTGGCTTCCCGTTCACGGTCGCGAGTGCACGCCTCAGCGAAACGGTCGAGGAGCTCGAGGCTGCGGGGTGGAGAATCGAGGGACGGGACGGCCCGATCGTGCGCCCGTCGCAGATCGAAGCCAGTGTCTCCTCGGGAGTCGACTGGTTCGACCTGGACGTGCGGGTGGAGTACGCAGGTGCCGGAGTCTCCGCGCACGGCCCGGAATACGTCGACGAAGTCGTCGAACTGCCGAGTTGCTGCGGGCTTTGCGCCGAAGGAGCGCGTCGTACGCCTTTCGAGTGGACGGCTCGGCTTCCTCCCCGAGGAATGGCTCGAACGTCACGGGTGGCTCCTCGAAGCCGGCGAACTCGAACGCGGCGCGATCCGCTTCCGGCGGTCCCAGGTCGCACTTCTCGATGCGCTCCTGGTCGCGGAGCCCTCTGTCGCCTCGGACGAAGTGTTCCAGACGGCGCGGTCGAACCTGCGAAAGTTCGAGACCATCTCACCGACCAGAGCGCCCCGCGGCTTCCGGGCCACGCTCCGCCCGTATCAGGAGCTGAGCCTCGGTTGGTTCGAGTTCCTTCGGACGCTCGGCTTCGGCGGCTGTCTCGCGGACGACATGGGTCTCGGCAAGACCGTCATGATCCTCGCGCTACTCGATTCCCGGCGGCGCGCGAAGGTCGGCCCCTCGCTCGTCGTCGTCCCCCGCTCGCTCGTCTTCAACTGGAAGCGCGAAGCGGAGAAGTTCGCGCCGAAGCTGCGGGTTCACGACCACACGGCGCCGGACCGGAAGGAACTCGCCCCCTACCTCGATCTGGTCGACGTGGTCCTCACGACCTACGGCGTCCTCAGGCGGGAGATCACACAGCTTCGCGAGACTCAGTTCGACTATGTGATCCTGGACGAAGCCCAGGCCATCAAGAACGCAAACACCGCGGCGGCCAAGTCGGCACGTCTCCTTCGCGCTTCGCACCGGCTCGCAATGAGCGGAACGCCGATCGAGAACCACCTCGGCGAGCTCTGGAGTCTGTTCGAGTTCCTCAACCCCGGCCTGCTCGGGTCGTCACCGTCGTTCCAGAGGTGGGTGTCGGAAACGCCGCAACGGATCGCCCTCAGCAGCGGGCGGAACAACGGCGAGCAGGACCGGAATCCGGCCACTGCTGCCCTCGTCCCTGGCGCGGATGTCGAAGGCGTCGGCGAGCGGCCCTCGAGGCACACCCTCGATCGAGCGGACGCACTCGCCCACTCGATCCAGCCGTTCATCCTGAGACGGAGCAAGGAGCAGGTGCTCGCGGAACTCCCTCCGAAGGAGGAACAGACGCTCTTCTGCTCGATGGGCGAGCGGCAACAGAAGCTCTACGACGAGTTGGCGACCCACTACCGGAATCGCATCATCGGCGCGCGGGCAGAGGCGGAGATCGACCCGGAGAAAACACACGCATCCCAGATGCTCGTGCTCGAGGCGCTCCTACGGCTCCGGCAGGCCGCGTGTCATCCGGGCCTGGTCGACCCTCGTCTCGCGGGAGAGGAGAGTGCGAAAGTCGACGTGTTGCTCGAGAGACTCGGCGAGATCGCGCGGGAAGGGCACAAGGCTCTCGTCTTCTCGCAGTTCACTTCGCTCCTCGCGATCGTGAAGGAACGGCTCCAGATCGCACGAATCCCCTACGAGTATCTCGACGGACGGACCCGGAACCGGGAAGACCGAGTCGCTAGGTTCCAGGAGGATCCACGCGTCCCCGTCTTCCTCATCAGTCTCAAGGCCGGAGGGACCGGACTCAACCTCACCGCCGCCAGCTACGTCTTCCTGCTCGATCCGTGGTGGAATCCCGCAACCGAATCACAGGCGATCGACCGCGCGCATCGGATGGGACAGGAACGCCCCGTGCTCGCCTGCCGCCTGGTCGCGCACGGAACGGTGGAAGAACGGATCCTCGAACTCCAGGAGAGGAAGCGAGGACTGGCGGAGGCCGTGATCCGCTCCGACGACACCGGGATCCGGAACCTCACCCGCGAGGACCTGGAGCAACTCCTCTCGTAGCGACGCCGCCGGCCACGATCGGTCACTGCCGGACCCGCCGGCCGCAATTGACCGGTCTGCCAGGTCAGCGGCTTCGCACGATCTTCCGCATCTCCGCGATCCCTTCTCCACGCACGCGGTAGAAGTAGATTCCGCTCGCCGTCTCGCGCCCGGACTCGTCTCTCCCATCCCAGTGAACACGGTGGAGTCCGACTCCGCGCGTTTCGTCACTCAGAAGCCTCACTCTCTTGCCCGTGGCGTCGAAGATCGCGACTTCCACGGCGGCCTCCTGAACCGTCTGGAACTCGATGTCGGTCCCGGAAGCGAACGGGTTCGGGTAGGCCCGTGATCTCTCGAGACCGTTCCACGGACTCTCATCGCCCGACCCGTCCGACTCATCACCCGGAAGCCCCGCCACCTCACACTGAAGGACCGCTTCGTCCGAGAAAGCGCCTACGTTGCCCGCGAGGTCGACGGCCCGCACCCGGTAGGTGTAGTCCGTGCACGGCGCCGTGATCACGTAGTCATACCACTGGAACCCGGCAGTCTCCGGCTCTGCGTCGATGATGACGCGATCCACCAGCGTTTCCGTACCGCCTCCGTCCGCTCGGTAGACTTCGTAGTGCGACAGCGACTCGGGATCCGAGTTCTCGTCCAGCGTGACGTGACTCCACTCCACGAGGACGTTGTGCTCTCCCCAATCGTCACCGGGGAAGTCCAGCCACTCCGCGTGGATGTTCTCCACGGCCTGGGGCGCGAAGCAATCGACCGACGCATCGATCACGGCGCCGCCGATCATCTTGTCCTCGTCGATGTCCCAGAGAGTCAGGGGAACGTGCGCGGACTGACCATGTTCGGCGGTGGCCGACGCGAGCTCGACCTGGATCGAGTCCTTGACCGACGGCGTGACGACATAGGGTCCGAGCCCCGGCCAAATGTCGAGCGTCCAGTTCGAGGGCAGGACGACATCGTCGTAGAGGGGTGGCGTTCCGATCCGCACTTCCACGTTCCGGGGCTTGCCGAACGGGTTGTAGCCGTCGAGCAGGTAGATCTTGGACTTCAGCGCCATCGGCCCCGGGCAATCGGACCCGCCGGCCGCGGATCCACCAGAACCCACGGACCCACCGGACGCGGCGCGTGACTCGGGCCCGACCGGAGTCCCCGCGCGCGCGACGAGAACCTGCTCGTTCACCTGCGCAATGTAGTTCGTGAGCGGAGCAGACCCAGCGAGAATCGCGTCCTGCGGATGCGTCAGGACGATCCCCATGCACCAATGGCCTTCGTCGAGAGACTGCTCGGGATAGTCGATGACGAAGTGCTCCTTCAGCGCCGCTCCGGGAGCGAGGAGTGGAACGGTCATGCTTCCGAGAAGGGTCCCGTCCTGCGGCCACTCTAGTCCCATCGCGGCCGGTGCCAGGTAAGAGCGACACTTCCGTCCCGCGGCCGACTCCGGCCCCCTCGTTGCTCATCTTGAAGTGGACCTTGTTCGGAATGTTCCAGGACGGCGCATCCTGGATTCCGTCCTCGTCGTTGTCGATCCAGATGTTCCGGGGTCGCCCACCACTCGTCGCAACCGGCCACCTCGTTGCAGAAGCCACCGTCACAGTCTTCGATGCAGAGGTCGACCGGATGCCACTCCGACGGTGAAGTCGACACCGAACCAATTGTTCTCGTCACCGGAGCATCCAACGAGGGGCAGGATGTCGACGCCGGTCGGGAATCCCAGCATCGCGCGGGTATCCGGTGTCGAGGAACCGTTGAACCGGCCGTCCTCGGCGCACCAGACGTCTCCTTGATCTCCTCGATTGCCCGCAATCGCGTTGTCGAGTCATCGGCTTCGTAAGTGTGTCCGGCAACGATGGCATCCGCTGCCTCCACGTCGATTCCCTTGTGGGTTTCGTAGGCGTTGACCCGGTTCTTCCCCCGCTTCAGGTCGTAGCGCAGGTCATCGACGTGATAGATCACGAGGCCCTGGCCCTTCAGGTTCGCATCGAAGCCGATCGGCTGCCGGTTCTCCACGAGGAAGTACTCGGGCCCCCCGGCACCGAAGCTCCAGACGCGGGCGGCCACGGGTTCTGTCTCGATGGGAGGGAGCCAGATGACGCCGTCCTGCAGGATATCGAGGTAGTCGAGCCAACCAAGTCGCCACTTGCTGTGAGCCGTCATGTGGCCAGGGAGTGCCGGCTTGTTCCAGTTGCCTGCTCCCATCAACCCCCAGTACCCGATGCCCTGGGAGTCCCCCAGCACCCCGATCTCCTCGTAGGTATCGTAGAGGTCGGGGAGCCCGAGCCCATGGCCGGGTTCATGGCAAACCACACCGATCTCGATCATCCCACCGAACTCGTCACAGGAGACCGCGGGCGCCACGTAGCGATCGACCCGGATCCATCCGCCGTTCGCACTGAGATCGTTCGTAGAAACTGCGGACCCTGAAGTGCGCGTCACGTAGCTGTGGTGAGACCAGATGTTCGTGACGTCGTTGCCGCTGCACTCACCACCGATCTCCGGTTGGATCAGCAGCAGGACGTCGACGTAGCCGTCGTCGTCACCGGGTTCGGAATGCCGTCAGGGGCCGTCGTTGTCGTAGAGACCGAAGTCGGTTCCGCCATCCGCCAACCCGACCGCCTCCCGCACGAGGTCCGCCGTCCCACCGTTGAGGCCATAGCTGAACCCGGAGTAGTTGAGGTCGATCCCCTCCACGGACACGAATCCCAGAACGTCCCCGTCGACGAAGAACTGATCGTAGGAGTTCTCGATGTAGTACGAGGCCAACGATTCGTCGTTGAAGGGCGCAAAGAGCTGGTACTGCATCGACGGAATCAGAAAGGAGGCACCGGCGTGTTCGCATAGAGGACCGGAAGGGCAGGCACGTACATCGTGCCGGTCAGGCCAAACCCTCCCCCGGCCGCCGCCTCCTGTGCGGTCATCTCTCCCCGCGCGAAGGCCGCCCGGTTCTGGGCGATCTGCACCGCGCGGTCCTCCAGCCCTCCGACCACTGCGGGCTCGAACTCGAGGATGCTCTCCCGTGCCTGCTTCACGACTTCGGGAGTCGGCCCCGACTCGGACGGGGCGACACAGGGGACGGCGAGCACCGCGGAGGGTGAGGGAGACGGAGGCGCCCAGGGCGGCCAGCACGCCGACCGCTCGAGCGCCAGCCAGGTCTCCGGCCGGCCCTTCGTGGCTCACGGCTCCCGCGGGCCCTCCCGAGACGTGGGACCCTCCGGACTCGTGTCCCTCGGACAAGTCATTACAGTGCAATGATATCCGGCAAACGAAGCATCGTTCGGTCAGGGCGAGATGCGCGCAAGACATGGGTGGGGTCCTTTCCGGTACATGCGTCTGCTTGGAGAACACATGGGTTGCCGCCGATCGCACAGAACGCCTGTCCGCCGACACCCCGAGCCAACTTCCGCACCAGCATTCGCCCTTGCTGCCGTCCAGCCCTGCACCGCGTCACCCGGCACTGGCTTCAGGCCCGCCCGGTCCCGCCAGGCTCCCACCCGCACCGAAGCGGTCCTCGGCTCCGCGTCGATCGGCTACTCTCTACCCTCGCGTTGGCGTTGTGCGACCGAGGAGGATGGATGGACTCACGTATCTGGGCGGAACCGGAGTCAAGGTCTCGAAGCTCGCGTTCGGGACGATGTCCTTCGGCGGGGACGCGGATGAAGAGACCTCGGGTGCGCTCTACCGGCGGGCGCGGGAGGCAGGCATCAACCTGTTCGACTGCGCGAACGTCTATCAGTGGGGCCACTCGGAAGAGATCCTGGGACGCCTCATCGCGAACGACCGCGACGACATCGTGCTCACGACGAAGGCGTACTTCCCGATGGGAGACGATGCGAACGCACGGGGCGCGACGCGACGTCACCTCGTCCATGCGCTGGAGGCGAGTCTCACCAGGCTCGACACCGACCGCGTGGACGTTTCTTCGTTCACCGGTTCGACGACGCGACCCCCTCGAGGAAACGCTGCGCGCACTCGATGACCTGGTCCGATCCGGCAAAGTCCTCTACCTCGGTGCGAGCAACTACGCGGCCTGGCAGGTGGCGAAAGCTCTCGGAGTCTCGGCACGTCACGGATGGAACCGGTTCGAGGTGATCCAACCGATGTACAACCTCGTGAAGCGACAGGCCGAGGTCGAGATCCTGCCGCTCGCGTCGTCGGAGAACGTCGGCGTGACGCCTTACAGTCCTCTCGCCGGAGGACTCCTCTCCGGAAAGTACGGCGTCTCGAAGAACCCGGAGAGCGGACGGATCCTAGCAACAAGATGTACGCGACACGCTATGCAGGCGATCAGGTGCGCGAAGAGGCCGAGCGGTTCGTCTCGTTCGCGAATGAGCGGGGATGGAGCCCGGTGGCCCTCGCGGTGGCCTGGGTCGCGTCCCACCCGGCCGTAACGGCGCCTCTCCTCGGCGCGCGGAACGTAGAACAACTCGACGCATCGCTCGCGGCGATGGAGATCCCGATGACGCCGGAACTCCGGGCCGAGATCAGCGAGCTGACGACGTCTCCGGCCCCGGCCACGGACCGGAACGAGGAGACGACGGCCTTCAACTACGGCAAGCGGTAGAGTCGTTGCACGCAGCAGAGTCGGGGGAGAGAACGACTTCGCACCCACTCGACCAGCGACTGGTTCCTGGACGTATCGACCTACCCACCAGTCCATTACAGCCGCCGGCCCGCCCAGCGCAACGGTGGGAGGGCATCGCCGGGGCTAACGACATCTCCGCACCACCTGTCATAGAATCGGCAGATGCTTGCGGGCGAGCCGGGGGACGGGAAACTGGTGATCGAGGCGCGTCGGGGAAACGCCGGTGCCTTCGAGATCCTGGTGCGACGGTACACGAAGATGGCGTATGCAGTGGCGTACTCCGTCCTCGCAAGCGTGCCCGACGCGGAGGACGTCTGTCAGGAGTCCTGGATCCGGGCTCTGGAGAGACTGGAGGAATGCCGAGACCCAGATCGATTCTCGTCCTGGCTCCTCCAAATCGTACGGAACCGGGCCCGGAACTATCGGGAGTACCGAGCGGTTCGGTCAGCTCAGTCTCACGACGAGACGTACATGGGCACCGACTCTCCCGGGGAACGCCCGGACGCGATACACGAGCGAGGAGCCGAACGAGATCGACTCGAGAGCGCGATCTCTCAGCTCAGTGAAGCACAACGAGAAGTCGTCCTGCTGCATGATCTCGTGGGATGGTCGCATCGCGCGATCGCGGAGGCCCTCGACGTGAGCGAGGTCGCCTGTCGGCAACGACTGTTTCAGGCAAGGGTGAGGCTGAGACAGATTCTCGGAGACGAACGATGACGAACGAGAACAAAGTCGACGAGCAGGGAAGCGCGAGGTTCGACCTCGGCGCGCTCGACCCGTTTGCCGGCGAAGAGCGGCTCCAGCACTTCGTCGAACGACTCCGTCCACACATCGCGGACGAGCTCGTTCGGCGTCGTCGCGAGTTCGGACTCGAGGGTATCCTCCTCCGCTGGACCCGGGGGATCATCGCCGCATCGGTGTCGGTGGCCGTCGCTGCTTCGATTGCGTTGATCTTCGCCAAAGCCGACCCAGCCACCCAAGCCGAGGCCGCGCACCACACTCTCACGGAATCCGTCGGAGTACCGTCGGAATGGGCCGTGTGGATCGAGTCCGATACTCCACCGTCCACGACGGCGCTGCTCGGCCTCGAGGGTGAAATGCAGTGAAGTCGGGATACGAATCTCTGGGCCGCCTGAAGTCGCAGGCGCTGTTCCTTCTCTTCGCCGTCTTCGCGATCGGCGTCTTTGCCGGCGTGGCCGGAACCAGGCTCCTCTCCACCCCGCAGGGTCCGCCGCAGAAGAAACCGCCCAAGCACGAGCATCCGGACCGGCCCGGACTTCCGCCTCACCTGACGGAGAAGCTATCTCTGACGAGTGAGCAGGAGACGCAGATCGACGAGATCCTCCAGCGGAGTCAGTCGAGAACGGACGCGATCTTCGAGGAGTTCATGCCGCGCGTCCGCGCGACCACCGACTCCGTCCGGGCCGAGATCCGCGCCATCCTCACGCCCGAGCAGCAGAAGACGTTCGACGAGATGGAGCCACCCTTCCGCGATGGACCGTTTCCCGGTCGCCGGCCCCCGGGGAAGGATCACCGTCGACCCGGTGGACCTGGACCGGGCGGACCCGGATCCGACGGACCCGGATCCGATGGACCTGGATCCGACAGACCCTCGCCCGGCGGACCGGGACCAAACGACTCCGGACGTTAGCGCCATCCAGAGCCCGACCTCGCGAACGAACGGCGATACGGCCCACGCATTGGGTGGGTAGGGCGCCGCTTCTCCCAAACTCCGGTGCTAACATCCGGACGGGGACAGCTGTCTCCACTCTCGTACCTCCCCATCACGATTTTGGACGTCCCGAGCCACGAGGCAGGAGTGCCCCCATGAAGCGACGCAACCTTCTCAAGCAGATCGGAACGATGGGCATCGCAGCCGCGATCCCCGTCTCCAAGGCCAGGGCAGCGGACAGCCCCCGCGTGTTCCCGAACGGGGACAGCGCATTCACGAGCGGATGTTGGCTCACGCCATCCGAAACGGAAGGACCGTACTACTTCAATGCCAACCTCGTCCGCGAGGACATCCGGACGGATGTCGACACCGGCGAATTCCACGACGGTCTCCCACTTCGCATGACTTTCCTCGTCGTGAACCAGAACTGTGTCCCGATCCCGAACGTTCTCGTCGACATCTGGCATGCCGACAAGGACGGCGTCTACTCGGGATACGTCCAGCCGGGAGGCAACACCGTCGGCGAGGACTTCATGCGCGGAGTCCAGCCCACGGACGGGAGCGGGCAGTGTTCGTTCATCACCAGCTACCCCGGTTGGTATCCAGGTCGCGCCACTCACATCCACTTCAAGGTCCGCCTCAGCAGCACGACCTACGTCACTTCGCAGTTCGCGTTCCTCAACGCTCAGAACGACGCCGTCTACGAGACTCCGCTCTATTCCGGTCGCGGCCCGAACCCGACCACGAACGGCCAGGACGGCATCTTCGGAAGTGACGAACCGCTCCACCAGATCATGGACTGCGTCCCGAACGAGGACACGGGTGGATACGACGGAACCTTCACGATCGGTGTCGATGCCCCGACCTCGGATGTGGACGACCCGTCCCTCGGCTCGGACGATGCGCGGATCCTCTCCAACCGTCCGAACCCGTTCTCGAGTGCGACGGAGATCAGCTACTACCTACCGGAGTCCGCGGACGTTCGTCTCACCGTGTACGACGTGATGGGCCGGAGGGTCGCGGCGCTCGAGAACGGCATCCGCTCTGCCGGCACCCACACGGTCCAGCTCGACGGGAGTCGGCTCGAGAACGGGTTCTACCTGGCCAAGCTCGTCGCCGGCCACACGGTGGCCACGCACGAACTCCTGTTGGTGCGGCGGTAGGCTCGCCGGCACTCCAGGACCTGCCTGCGGAACTCGAAACGCGGAGCGCGGAGCACGGAGCGCGGAGCACCGCCCAACCGCGAGACGGCACCGATCGGAACGCCGCCAGAGCGACCCCATCGGACGGCGCGGCCGGCCTCGACGCTGACACCAGCCTCGAGGCCGGCTCCCAGCCCTCCTTCCCTCTCCTCCTCCGAGCGCCTACACTCCCGCCCATGCCCCTCGATGCTGATGATCTGACCTTGGCGCTGGTCCTGTACGACCTCCTTGCGGCGGGCGAACCGCAGGATGTCGCCTGGCTCCTGGCCCAGCAGGGTGTCCCGGTCGATCCGGTCGCACTCTCGTCCGCGATGCCCGGTCTCCCCGCGTTCTTCGGACGGATCCTCTCCCGGGCGACCAGCCACGCAATCAGCCGCTCCGAGTCCGCGAGGGTCCGCTCCGTTCTCGACAACGGCCGCTCGTTGGGCCTCATCCGTCTCCACCCAGGCATCCCGGAACGCTTCTCCATACCTGACGGCAGCGAGGATGACGCACGGAATCTGACGGAGACCATCCTCGCACGGTGGGAGGAAGACCAGCGGTCGATCACGGACCGTGAGGGAGAGTCGCTCCTCCGGCACCTCCTGGCCGCACCAGACAGATCGCGTCGGCTCGATGACCTGCGAACGGAGTTCTTTGCGGAGTGGGACACACTCGCAACCGCCGGGGCGTCGCTCGCCGAACTCCAGCGCCGCTACGAGTGCGTCCGGGAGGACCGCCTCCGTCTCCTGATCGAGTTCGTGCAGAGTCGCGGCTGGATCGAGTCCGGCGGCGGGACGGTTGCGCTGACTCTCGAGGGCGAGGACGCCGCCCGCGCCCTCCCGATCGACTGGCGGTAGTCCCGGAACTTCCGGTTCGCCCACCCGCGTTCGCGGTCAGCCTCGCGTTCGCAGTTCCTCGTTCCGACGATCAGAATCCCTCTCACCGAGCCTTCGATTTCCCGATGCAACTCTCGGAGTCCCGATTCGTAGTTCTAGGTGTCGGCCGGGCTTTCGTTGTCGGGGCAAAGAGGGGGGAACGTGGAGCGGAGAAGCTACGTCACGATCGCACTGCTCTCACTCACCATCGTCGCACTCGAACTCATTTGGACCCGCATCCTCTCAGCCGAGTTCTACTACACGTTCGCATTCCTCGTCCTCTCGCTCGCCGTGCTCGGCCTCGGCATGGGCGGACTCGCCACGCGTCTCCTACCTTCGCTCGGATCGGAACGCGCTCTGGGTCGGTGCTCGCGTCGACCGGACTCCTCCAGGTCGTCAGCCCGATCCTCGTGTTTCGCTTGGGACTCCAGTTTTCGCAGGTGCCGAGCAACGGGGCCATGGCGGGGAAACTCATCCTCGCGATCGCCCTGCTCGGGTCTGCCTTCTTCGCCGGCGGCATCGCGACAGCGGGCCTCTTCCGCCGGTATCACGCGAATCTGCCGTGGCTCTATCGCGCGGATCTTCTCGGTGCGGCGGCCGGAGTCCTCACCGCCATCTTCGCGATGAACCTCTTCGGGACGCCTCGTGCCGCCTTTCTGCTCAGTCTTCCCGTGCTCGCTGCGTCACTCCTCGTCTCCCGGGGTTGGGGACGTCTCTTCCCCCTCGCGCTCGCCATCGGTCTCGCTACCGAATCCGACAAGGCTTCGACACTGCTCCGCGCGGAACGCCAGGAGCGCGCGCCCGTGATCCACGAACACTGGGACGCGATGGGCAAGATCAAGGTCTTCGGCTTCGACACCGACTATCGCGGCATCGAGATCGACAACGTCGCGAACTCACCGGTCTACGGATTCGACGGCAACTGGGACCGGCCGGACTCCCTCCGTTTCGAGTTCGGGATCGACGTCTCGCGGCTCATCGAACGCACCGCCCCATGCACATTCCTCTCCCTGGGCGCGGGCGGCGGAGTGGACGTTCTCCAGGCGCTCCAGGCGGGCGCGACGGAAGTCCATGCGGTCGAAGTGAACCCGTATATCAACGAGATGATGACGGACGGCTTCCTCGCGGACTTCTCGGGTCACATCTATTCGGATCCCCGCGTGTACGTCCACACGGAGGACGCCCGGGCGTTCGTGGCTGGGAATCCGGGCCGGTTCGGAGTGATCTACTCCCTCTCGTCGAATACGTTCGCCGCCCTCGCCTCCGGCTCCTTCGCGCTCGCGGAGAGCTACCTCTTCACACGTGAGGCCTTTCGTGACTACTGGCGTGCCCTGGACGAGAACGGCTTCCTCATGATGGAACACCAGTTCTACATGCCGCGCCTCGTCAGCGCGCTCGTCGAGGCGCTCGAGTCGGAAGGCGTCGATCAGGCCGACCAGCACTTCGCCGTTTACGACCTGCCCAAGATGCGCCGTAAGATGATCCTGCTCTCGAAGCAGCCACTGGACGACGAACTCCGCGCGACCGCGTTCGGGCCCCTGGACCCCGAGGCGGGCAACTACGCCTACCTCCTCCACCCGCCGGCCGCAGACTCGTTGAGTCAGAACCTCGTCGAACAGGTCGTGCGGGATGGATGGCGATCCGCCCAGGCGACGGCACCGATCGGCGTCTCTCCCAGCACGGACGGTCGTCCCTTCGTGGGTCAGATGGGGCTCTGGAAGAACCTCACGCGTGCATCCGTCGAGAAGCTGATGTTCCTCGAGGTCTACGGGTTCCCGCTCGCGAAGCTCCTCGTGCTCACGATCCTCGCGGTGGTCGTCCTTCTCGCGCTCCCGCTCACGTTGCTCCCCTACGTGATTCGGAGGCAGCCGATGGACTGGGCGCTCGGCGGCGCAGCCTGGCTCTACTTCTTCCTCATCGGTGCGGGATTCATGATCGTGGAGGTCGTGCTCATCCAGAAGCACGCGCTTCTCGTCGGCCCGTCGGCTTACTCGGTGGCAACGATCCTGCTCGCCCTCCTCGTCGGGTCCGGCATCGGGGCACGCTACTCCGTGAAGATCCGCCCACGCACGGCGTTCGTCGCCATCGCCACTCTTCTCCTGGCTCAGGTACTCCTCTTCACGCCGGCCGCCCGGTTCACGATCGGATTGCCGATCCCCGTTCGGATGGCGACCTCCGCTCTCCTCGTCGCGCCGCTCGGGTTCTTCATGGGGATGCCGTTTCCGATTGGCGCCCTGAGGGTGCGGGAGAAGATCGACTGGGGATTCGCGGTGAACGGAGTCGGCGCGGTGGTCGGGTCCACCGCGATCCTCCTCGTGGCCATGGAGTTCGGCCTCGACGCAGCGCTCTTGGTCGGAGTCGTCACCTACGGCATGGCATATCTGCTCCTCGCCTCGCGACGAGGGTGGTGACACTCCGGAACCTGGATACGTCGAACGGGGACCAGCCGCAGCCGGCCGGCGAATCATTCCATGTCGATCCAGATGAAGCTGGGCAAGGCAGCGGGGGCGCGACGGATACGAAGGCCAAAGGCGGAGGCAGGAACGGGTTGCACGCAGTTCATGGCTGTCCTCCAGTGGGATCCCACCTTGCTGTGGCGGGTTGAACGGACACTAACACACGGCCAACTCGGAACGCACCAGATACGAGAGCGGGTTCGGAAGAGCCGGGGAGCTCCGCACGAACCCGCTTCTACACGCAGACACGATCCTTCGCGCCCGCATGGACTCTGTCAGACGAACAGCTTTCGCTCCTTCGCGGCCCGCTCGAGCTCGCCACGGAAGTCCGGATGGGCGATTCCGATGAGAGCCTCCGCCCGTTCGCGGAGGTTCTTGCCGAAGAGATTGGCGACACCATACTCGGTCACTACATAGTGAACGTCGGCCCGGCTCGTAACGACACCTGCCCCTTCCTTCAGCAGCGGCGCGATCCGCGAGACCTTTCCGCCCTGCGCTGTGGAGGGAATGGCGATGATCGGCTTCCCGCCCTTGGCCCGGGCAGCTCCTCGGATGAAGTCGACCTGACCACCGAAGCCTGAGTAGATGTAGGACCCGATCGAGTCCGAACAGACCTGCCCGGTGAGGTCGATCTCGATCGCAGAGTTCACTCCGATCATGTTGTCGTTCTGACTCACGACGAACGGATCGTTCACGTGCTCCACGGGATGTGCTTCGATGAGCGGGTTGTTGTGGATGAAGTCGTAGAGCTGGTCGCTTCCGAGGCAGAAGGTGACGACCACCTTGCCCGGATGGATCGTCTTCATGTTGCCCGTGACCACACCCCGCTCGATCGCCCGCATCGCGCCGTCCGAGAGCATCTCGGTGTGGATGCCGAGATCGAGGTCGCCATCGATCGAGGCGTAGACTGCGTCCGGGATCCCGCCGATCCCCATCTGGATCGTGGCACCCGGCTTGATCAACTTGACGATCTGCCGACCGATCGCGAGTTCGACGTCGCTGGGCGGCGGCGCGATGAGGGTGGGGAGCTGCGAGTCGTGCTCGACGATCGCGGCGACCCGGTTCACGTGGATGAACGAGTCCCCGAGCACGCGGGGCATCCGCTCGTTCACCTGCACGATCACCTTCTTCGCGTGCTTGCATGCGGTCTTCGACGCGAGCACCTCGACCCCGAAACTCATGAAACCGTGATCGTCCGGCGGAGAGACCATGACCATGGCCACGTCGAGCGGGATGATCCCCTCCGAGAAGATCCGCGGAATCTGATGGAGGAAGATCGGCATGTAGTCGGCACGCCCGTCGTTCACCGCCTTCCGGTCCGCCGGACCGACGAAGAGTGAGTTGTGACGGAAGTGACCGTCCATGCCGTCGGCCGAGAGAGGATCCTCCCCGAGGAGGAGGACGTGACTCAACTGCACATCGGTCAGCTCGTCCTTCCGACGCGCGAGCGCCTCGATCAGGAGCCTAGGAATCGCGGCGTTGCCTCCGTAGTAGACCTTGTTGCCGCTCTCGATCATGCGGACCGCTTCGTCCGCCGTCGTCAGCTTCGCCTTGTAGTCGTCGAGCCAGCTCATCGCGCATCGTCCTCATCGAGCATCTGCATGATCGGGGTCATGGGGAGCTTGTAGATATCGGCTACCTGCCGGTGGGTCAGCTTGCCCTTGTACATGTACACGCCCGCGGCGAGGCCGAGGTCGACCCGGAGTGCCTCATCGAGGCCGAGGGAGGCGATCTCGCCCAGCATGGGAAGTGCGGCCCCCGCGATGGCTCTCGATGCCGTGCGAGCGATGTTGGCCGTCATGTTCGAGACGCAGTAGTGAACGACGCCGTTGACGGAGTAGGTCGGATCGTCGAGCGAAGTCGGGCGACTCGTCTCGACGCAGCCACCCTGATCGATGGAGAGATCGATGATGACGCTGCCCGGCTTCATGTCCGCAACCATCTTCTCCGTCACGACGTACGGAGTCTTCGCGCCCGGAACCAGGACGGCACCGATGATGAGATCCGCGATCCGGGTGTACTGTTCGAGCCGCTCGTAGCCGGAGAGCGCGGTCACGACCTGTCCCTGGAACTCGTGATGGATCTCACGGAGGCGGCGAGGATTCGAGTCGAGCACGATGACGTGCGCGCCACTGACATGGGCCTGACGGGCCGCCGCGAATCCCGCGGTGCCGCCGCCGATGATGAGGACGGTGGGCGGCGGAACTCCGGGAGCATTTCCGAGGAGGATGCCTCGCCCCCCGCGGTCGTTCTGGAGAAGCGACGCGGCGAGCTGGACCGCGAACTGTCCCCCGATCTCGCTCATCGGATCCAGGATCGGGAACTCGCCGAGCGAGTCGCGCACGATCTCGTAGCCGATGACGGTCGTTTCCAGCTCCATCAGCTTCTGGACGTAGTCCTTGGAGGACACGGCGAGGTGATGGAACGCACAGATGACCGAACCCTGCCGGAGGAACTGGATCTCCTCCGTGGTCACGCCGTTGACCCGGCAGACCAGGTCCGCCCGCTTGTAGACCTCGTCCGTGTCGTAGACGATCTGGGCGCCGGCCTTCTGGTAGTCCTGGTCCGTGAACCAGGAGGAATGGCCGGCGTTGCTCTCGACCAGCACGCTGTGGCCACGCTTCGCCAGCCACGCCGCCGCGAAGGGGCTGAGGCCGACGCGGTGCTCGTGCCGGTGGATCTCTCGCGGAACACCGATGAACATGGTTTCTCACCTCCTGAGACGAACGTCCCGAGGGCCCGCTCTTCCCGGGCCTTCGTCTCCGGCCCGCCCGGCGGCGGCGAATGGTCCCCTCCGGGATGCTACGGAGGCGAGAATCGCGCCCGAATCGTGGCAGGGCTATAGGGACTTCCCGGAACCCCGGAACGTCGCGGATTCGGCAAACGAAGGCAAGTCCGCATCTCACTTCGATTAGGATAGGAACCGTCGTGCCGGCCTCGTCCCCGCAATCAGAGTCGAAGATCGACAGGTCGAGGCTAGGCATCCTCAATCCGACTCGCAGAGGAGATCCACTTTGAGCAGCTACGACGGTGAGTTCCTTTGGTACGACCTGATGACCAAGGACGTGGAGGGAGCCACGGCCTTCTATGAGGAAGTGATCGGCTGGGATACGGAGGCATGGAATCAGGGCCCGATGTCCTACGTCATGTGGCAGCTGGGAGGAGCGGGGATCGGTGGCGTCATGCCGCTTCCGACGGAAGCACAGCAGGCAGGAGCGCCCTCCCACTGGCTCGCCTATGTCGGCACGAGCGACCTCGCCGCCAGCTTCCAGAAGATGCAGTCCCTGGGCGGCACGATCTACGTCCCTCCGATGGAGATCCAGGACGTAGGTGAGATCGCCGTCTTCGGAGACCCGAACGGCGGCGTGCTGGCGATGTTCCAACCACGCAGCGAAGCCCCACCCATACTCCAGGGGCCCGGACGGTTCTCGTGGCACGAACATCTCTCCACGGAGCTCGACTCTTCCGTGTCTTTCTACGCGTCCCTCTTCGGCTGGCAGAAGCACGACGCCATGGACATGGGACCGATGGGCACCTACCAGCTCTACGGTCAGCCCAACCGCAGCCTCGGCGGGATGATGACGAAGCCCGATGGCATCCCCGGCCCGTCGTTCTGGCTCTACTACATCAATGTCGCCGACATGGAGGCCACGCTCGCCAAGGTCCGCTCGAACGGGGGCATGGTGATGAACGGCCCGATGGAAGTCCCCGGCGGAGATCTCGTCGCCCAGTGCATGGACCCGCAGGGAGCCGCGTTCGCGCTCCATCAGGTGGGTGCCCAGAGCTGAGGCGACGGGAGCCCACTTCCGCGAACGAGGAGCGACCCCGTCGATCGAAGACCGACTCCGGAACGCCCCATCCGCTCAGGATGGAGCGTTCCGGTTCCGCGGTTCACTCCGCTGATGACCGCGTCGGCGTGCGGAGCAGAGTCAGCATCGACGAATGCGGCCCCGCGCGCCGGACACGATGGACGACGACAGCCTGGGGCCCCGTATCAGTAGCCGAGCCAGATGAGGAGATCGCAGAGCATCACGCCCGCCTCGCATTCGAGACAGAGCTGGTTCGAGTTGCCGCCCGCCTTGCACTTCATGGTCGTGCAGATGCGAAGGAGGTTGCAGACCTGCTCGAGGAGCGGATGGAGGTACTGCGGATCGCCGATGCTGTCCGCCCCACGGAGCGCGGCTTCCATTTCTTCGCCGAGAATCCGCCCGCTCGCGATTCCGTTGCAGAGGTAGCCGGCGACGTTCCAGTCGAGACTGGTCTCCGGCCAGAACGAACGCCAGCCGTCGAAGTCGTCCGATCCAACTTCGGTCGAGAAGTGGGTCACGCCTCCGTCGCCTGAGACGAACGTGTAATCCTCCCGGCTTCCTTGGACAACGTCGAATCGAAGCAGATCGATGCCATCGGTCTCTTCGACGTGGACCAGCTTTCGATCCCACGTGGCTTCGACCGTCTGTCTCCACAGGAGCTCCCCGTCCGCACGGACTTCTCCGGTGTGACTGCAGCGTTCGCCGTCCAGACGGAACTCGTAGTGCACCTGACGGAATCCCTCCGAGGTCAGCACCTCCGCGGTCACGTCCCAACCATCACGCCGGACGTCGAGCAGCTCGTAGATCGAGCCATCCACGAGATCCCGAAAGCGATCCCCGTCTCGGTGGACCGGTCCCGCCGGCGGGGGCGCGAGTTCCCCGGGGGAGGAGTCGATCTGCGAGGAGAGATCCGGGCCGGACCCCGCGTCCGTGGATGTGGGCGGATCCAGTCGCGATCCGTCGGATCCGCAACCCGACAGCAAGCCTGTGCCACCGGCCAAGGTGGCGATAACGAGCAGAGTGAGCGCAGCGTTGCGCATGAGAAACCTCCGAACTTCCCACCGACCCGCACCCAGGCGACGACGTACACGCCGACGTGGAACGGGCCGGGAAGCGAATGGCGAGAAGCCGCCGGAAGATGGCCGCTCCACCTCCCGTCGACGATTCGCCGGCCTGGTCACTTCCCACCGTTCCAGCGTCTCCCGTGCCAGCGACCGGCTTGCCTCGATTCCCCCGCGCACGGCCCCTCGACACCGGGTACACTGCTTCCTCGTGAGACAGGCTCGTTCCACGAATCCGCGGCCCGGTCCGCTGGAAGCGAAACGCCTTCGCGCGGCCCTCGCCGCGGCGCACTCCTGCGCGCGCTTCGTCGTGTGTCTCTTCGCGTGCGCGGCCGTCGTTCTTCTCTCGTCTCCAGGCGAGGCGCACGCCTCAGGAACGAGCGGTCCGGACTCCGATGGCGCACGTGCCGGCGCCACGGAAGCCCTCCTCCTCGCAATCGCCGCTTCGCCCGCGGGAGACGCGTTGCTCGCCGTGGGAGAGCACGGCACCATCCTCCGTCGGGAGTCCGGCGAGGATGCGTGGGCGCACGTCGACTCTCCGACGGACGTCCTTCTGACCTGCGTCACCTTCGCGGACGAGAGCCGCGCCTGGGCAGGCGGGCACGATGCCACGCTTCTCGCCAGCACGGACGCCGGCCGCACCTGGTCGGTTCGCGAGTCCGACCCCGAAGCCGAAGCGCCCTTCCTCTCGCTCTGGTTCGAGGACGCCGACCACGGCTTCGCCCTCGGCGCCTACGGCCTCGCCCTCGAGACACTCGACGGCGGCGAGACGTGGGAGGAACGGGACCTCGCCGAGGAGGGCCCGCATCTATATGGAATCACCGCCACCCCGGACGATTCCGTCTTCGTCGCCGGCGAGTTCGGCACCATCCTCCGCTCGGGCGACGGCGGAGAGACATGGACCCCGCTCGACTCTCCGTACGCCGGGACGTTCTTCGGCACGCTCGCGCTCTCGGACGGCAGCGTGCTCGTCTACGGACTCCGCGGGAACGTCTACCGGAGCGAGGACGCAGGCGCGAGCTGGTCCAAGGTCGACGTCGACGATTCCGCATCGCTTCTGACGGGACTCGAACTGCCGGACGGAACCGTGCTCCTCACGGGACTCGCGGGCAGCCGGCTCGAAAGCCATGACGGTGGACGCTCCTTCCAGGCCCGGAACCGCGAGGATCGCCTCGCGCTGACCGGGCTCGTCTTCTCCGGAGGCGCGGTGTGGGCGAGCTCGGAACACGGCATGGTGCCGCTCGGGAGCAACGCCGAGCGCCGGGGCAACACCGACGCCAAGGGCGGCTCTCGATGACCCGGGCGCTCGAGGCATTCGTCTTCTCGAAGCGGATCTGGATCCTCGCGGTCGTGGCGCTCCTGACCGCCTTCCTCGGGTACCGGTGCTCGCTGCTCAGGATCGACGCCGGGTTCGAGAAGCTGCTCCCGCTCGGCCATCCCTACATGAAGACGTATGTCGAGCACCGCGAAGCGTTCGGCGGGGCGAACCGTGTCCTGATCGCTGTGAGCGCAAAGGACGGCGACATCTTCACGCCCGACTTCTTCCAGACGCTGAAGGACGTGACGGACGCCGTCTTCTTCCTCCCCGGCATCAACCGGAGCACGGTCCAGTCGCTCTTCACGCCGAACGTGCGGTTCATCGAGATCGTGGAAGGAGGATTCACCGGCGGCAACGTCGTGCCCGCCGACTTCCAGGGCACGGAGGCCGACCTCGAGACGGTGCGGGAGAACGTACTCAAGGCCGGCATCGTCGGGCGACTGGTCGCGAACGACTTCTCCGCCGCGATGATCACGGCGCAGCTCGTCGAAACGGACCCGGCCACCGGTGAACGACTCGACTACATCGCGGTCTCGAAGCTCCTGGAGAAGGACATCCGCGAGAAGTTCCAGTCCGACGAGATCGACATCCACATCCTCGGCTTCGCGAAAGTGATGGGAGACATCGCCGCCGGCGCGTCCGGAGTCGCGCTCTTCTTCCTCGTTGCGCTCGTCGTGACCGCGATCCTCGTCTACCTCTTCACCGTCTCGTGGAGACTCACCCTTCTTCCGCTCTTCTGTTCGATCATCGCCGTCGTCTGGTGTCTGGGGCTCCTTCAGCTCCTGGGCTACGGCATCGATCCGATGTCGCTCCTCGTGCCGTTCCTCGTCTTCGCGATCGGGGTGTCGCACGGCGTGCAGATGGTGAATGCATTCGGCGAAGGGGTCTGGAACGGCATCCAGGGGGAAGACGCGGCCCGCGCCGCGTTCCGCTCCCTTCTCGTCCCCGGATGGATCGCGCTCCTCAGCGACACGGTCGGATTCCTGACGCTCCTCCTCATCAAGATCCGGATCATCCAGGAGCTCGCCATCACCGCGAGCCTCGGCGTGCTCGTGATCGTGGGGACGAACCTCATCCTGCTCCCGATCCTGCTCTCCTACGTGAAGCTGGGGGAACGGTACAGCCGACGGATCCACCGGAGCGCCGGACAGAAGGAACCGGTGTGGCGGTTCCTCACGAAGTTCACCACGCCGAGCGTGGCCCGTCCCACCGTGGCGGTCGCGATTGCACTCGGACTGATCGGGCTCTGGTTCGGACGCGGCATCGCGATCGGCGACACCCAGGCCGGCGTTCCCGAACTCCGCCCCGACTCCCGCTACAACCGGGACACCGCGGTGGTGACGGAGAAGTTCTCGATCGGGCTCGACATCCTCAGCGTCATCGTCGAAACCGTCCCGGACGGCTGCATCGAGTACGACGTGATGGACGGCATCGACGACTTCGAGTGGCGGATGTCCCAGGTGCCCGGTGTCCAGTCGACCCTCTCCCTCGCCAAGGTGGCGAAGGTCGTGAACGCAGGATGGAACGAAGGCCACCCCGCGTGGCGGATCATCGCGCGGAACCCGGCCACGCTGTCCCAGGCTGTCTCCCCGGTCGAAACCTCGAGCGGTCTCCTCAACAGCGACTGTTCGACCATGCCGGTGATGCTCTTCCTGGAAGACCATCGCGCCGAGACGATCGACCGGGTCGTCGCGGCCGCGGAGGACTGGGCCGCGGAACACGACTCGGACCGGCACACGTTCCGCCTCGCAACCGGGAACGTCGGCGTGATGGCGGCGACCAACCAGGTCGTCGAACACGCGCAGTTCCAGATGCTTCTCTACGTGTACGCCGCCGTCGTCCTCCTCTGTCTCCTCACGTTCCGATCGATCCGCGCGAGCTTCTGCATCATCCTGCCGCTCGCGCTCACTTCGATGCTCGGATACGGCCTCATGACCTGGCTCGGCATCGGACTCAAGACGACGACGCTCCCCGTCGCCGCGCTCGGTGTCGGCATCGGCGTCGACTACGGGATCTACATCTTCAGCCGGATGAAAGACGAGCTCGAAGCGGGTCTCTCGATCTCGAAGGCCTACCGCGACACCCTGCGCGTGGCCGGAAACGCCGTCCTCGTGACCGGACTCACGCTCGCGATCGGCGTCTCCACCTGGATCGCGTCCGATCTCCAGTTCCAGGCGGACATGGGAGTGCTGCTCACGTTCATGTTCCTCGCGAACATGCTCGGCGCGATTCTGCTGCTGCCTGCACTCGCGACGCTGCTGTATCGTCCGAAGCGACGGGCGGGAGTGTAGGAGCCGGGGAGCCCCGCCGGAGGACGGACGCGTCATGGTCGTTCTGATCGTCTCCCTTCTGCTCGCCATCGCTCCACCCATTCCAGACGACGTGAAGCACGACTACCTCACTCCTCTCCAGGCGACGCAGATGTACCTGGCGCTTGGGTTCCCCCTTCCGTGCCCATCCTCCGCGACTGCCCGGGCCGAGTGTTGGGGAGCGTCGTCCGCGAACGGACGGTTCGCCCTACTCGGTGCGAGATCGTTTGGCGAAGGATGTCGCAACGAGGGCGTGACGCGACTACTCGCGGACGGAGTGCAGATTCTCGAACTGGATCGGGCAATCAACGGCTGGGTGTCGGACAATGGAATCGTCGCACTTGCTGCAGACGACACGCTGTCTTTTTGGAGCTCTTCCGGTGATGCACTGGGCGGATGCTCCGGTGAGTACTACGGCTTCCCATTCGGCCAGGGAGTTACCGGCTTTCTTCCCGGGACGGACCTCTTGATCCGAGCCGGTCGCGAACGATACGACGGCGAGATGCACGACGGCATCCGATGCCTTCGTCCGGACGGGAGTCCCGCCTGGGCGCATGTCACGTCGTCGGCTCCCCATGCAGTCGTCGTGGACGAGAGCGGCGGCATCACGGTGTACTGTAGGAATGGCGGCATTCTGGTCAGTCTCGAGGGCGCGATACTCGGATCCTTCGAGGGCTCGATCGACGACCGCACGCTGCGCGCGCGATACGTCCCCGGACTACTCCATCCTGCCGGCGTCCGAGACCGAAGACAGGAGCCCGACACGGTCCGGGAGAAAGGTCCTCGATGAAGAGAGTGAGGCTGAGCCTGAAGGCGATCATCATCCGGGACGGCCATGTCCTCCTCATCAGGAACCGGGACGCGTCGGGCGACTGGTACCTGCTTCCGGGCGGCGGACAGGAGCACGGAGAGGCGATCCCTGTCTCGCTCAACCGGGAATGCGTCGAGGAGATCGGATCCGAAGTCGAAGTCGGGCGGCTTCGGATCGTCCGAGACTACATCGGGAAGCACCACGAGTTCGCGAAGGAGGATGGAGACGCCCATCAGGTCGAACTCATGTTCGAGTGCACACTCCGGGGATCACCACGGATGGGCAGCGTCCCCGATCCGATGCAGACCGGTGTGGAGTGGCTCCCTCTCGACGAACTCGAGACCCACCGGATCTATCCCTCGGCGCTCAAATCGATGCTCGCGGGAATCAGCGACCACGACGGTCCGGTCTACCTCGGAGACGTGAACTGACGGGCGTCGTGGTGGCGACGAGGCGGGTGAGCGCGGCGCGCCCCGAACCTCAGGCCGCCTTGTCCTGCCGCCCCAGGTCGTACCCGGGCGGGCAGCCGTCGTGGAGGAAGAGCTCCATGTCCTCGGGGTCGAAGTCCTCGAAGATGTCCCGGCTCTCGTGGAGCGAGATCAGGGTCTCGACGATCTTCGGGTCGAAGCGGTGGCCCGCCTCGCGACGGAGCTCGGTGTAGGCCTCCTCGGTCGTGAGCCCGGCCCGGTAGGGACGGTCCGAGGTCATGGCGTCGAAAGCCGAGACGACGGCGAGGATCCGGCTGGCCAGCGGGATCGCGGAACCGGCGAGAGCGTCGGGACGCCCCGCTCCGTCATACCGCTCGTTCAGGTGGCGGATCACGAGGGCAACGCCGCCCAGGGACGGAATCTCCCCAAGCGCCTGGGAGGAGATCTCCGTGTGGGTCGCCATCCGGGTCCGCTCCTCCTCGTCCAGGGGGCCGGGCTTCTGGAGCATCCCGAAGAGCACGGCCTTCTTACCGAGGTCCTGGAGGAGTCCGGCGTATTCCAGATCGAAAAGTCCGTTATCATCGAAGGCGAGCTTCCGACCGATCCGGTGGGCGTACTTGGAGCACCGGTAGCTCCGCCCATGCGTGAACGGGTCACCCGCATCCATGGCCAGAGACATCATGCGGACGAGGCGGAGGGTGGCATCGTCCCTCAGGCCGAGCGTGTGGTCGGGGTCGCGCATCCTGGTATCTCCCTTCTCGTCCATATAGTTCGGCCTCTGGCCACCTCAAGTTGACGGCGAATCCGCCTCAACATCCGGGGATCCCGAGACGATCGAAGAGGCAAGGGATCTGGGGACCCGCCACCCAACCCACCGCCCAGGCCGCACCGGAGAATCGAGCAACAGGATGCTACGCCTCACGATCTCACGCCCGGGACAAGACACCACTGAGGCCACGTTCGTCGGTGACGTGGTGACCATAGGCCGCAGTCCGGACAACCAGCTTCAGCTCGTGGACGACGCCGTCTCCAGTCACCACGGGCGTATCGAGCAACGAGGACGTCAACTCGTCTACACGGACCTCGGCAGTACGAACGGAACCATCCTCTACCACGAGGGCCGCGCGCTCGCGATCACGGGTCGCCAGGTCAGGGGCCAACTCGTGACCGAGCGGGACCGGATCCGGATCGGAGCCTCGACGCTGGTCGTGGAGTCCTCGGACCCACGCATCGGTCAGCACGAGACCCAGATCCTCGAGACCCAATCCCTCCGCACCGAAGCGCTGATCGGAAACGGAACCCTCGCGGGCGTCGATCCCCGGCAGGGCGAGCGGATCCTCGCGATGGTCGCGGACGGTCACGCCACACTGGGGTCGATGACTCGGCTCTGCGCGTGCCTCAAGGACCACCTCTTCCGCCTCTTCCCCAAGGCCACGCACCTCTCGATCGTCCAGCGCGACCAGCAGGGAGGTTCTCTCGTCGTCGTCACGCACGAGAGCCGAAAGGGCGACGCCTCGGAAGTGCGGATCAGTCACACCATCGTCCAACGCGCCATGCGGGACGAAGTCGCACTGCTCCTGGTCGACGCGGGCAAGGAACTCCAGAACGCGCACAGCGTCGTACTCTCCCAGATCGAGACGGCGATCTGTGCCCCTCTTCGCAACTCCGCGGGCACGTTCGGCGCGATCCAGCTCGACGTGCGCGGTACGCGGGGCCAGACCCTCGACGGATCCGACCTCGCCCTCCTCGTCGGCATCGCGGACTTCGTCGCCGTGCTCGTCGACAACCAGCGCCAACTCCAGGGAGCACACAACGGAGTCCTGGCCTCGCTCGACAGCCTCCTGCGGGAGCGCGAGACGACGAAGCGCGAAGACGTGACCCGCGCGCGCAGGATCCGCACCTTGGCGGTCTCCATCGGCCGTGCCCTGCGCATGTCATCACGCGAACTCGAGCTGCTGAATGCCGCAGCCTCGCTCCTCGCGTGGCCGCGTTCGGACTTCCCCTCGATGTACTACCCGGATGCGCTCCACGACGCGCCGTTCATCGCCTCCTGCTGCGACGAACGTCTCGACGGCTCCGGGCCACACGGCCTCATCGCGGACGACATCACGCTTCCCACCCGCATCGTCGGTCTCGCCTGTCACGTGGTCGATCAGGCCGGACAGGCGATGCAGACGGAGCTGTGGGAACAGCTGGAAGCGGGCCGCGGGACCGTCTGGGATCCGCGTTGTCTCGATGCGCTCAGGTCACTCTTCGCCGAGTCGGAACGGCCGGTGGGAGAGGAAGCGGCGGCGTAGGATTTCGTTGGCGTGCGACTCCCAGTGCTGGGAGTCGTGCCTGCCGAACCTCCCAGAGAGTCTGCGATCTCCTAGACCTGGCACGGGCACCCTGGAGCGCCCGTGCATCTCCCGGCCAGGTTCGCCTCGAACTCATCCAATCTGTATAATAGTCTCGGACGACGTATCGCAATTCCGTCTCGTCGGATTTCCGTCGTGTGCCGTCGCGTCCGCTCTGGTCGAAACGAAGGGGTCGCCATGCGCTGCTCATGGACGTTCCATCGTGCGTCCCAATCCTCCTGGGAAACCGCGAGATTCGTCAGGCACTCACTTTCGGTCGGCATCTTCTGCGGAGCCCTTCTCTCGACGTCCGCCGATGGAGCGATCGTCCACGTCCCCGGTGATGCACCGACCATCCAAGCCGGCATCGACCTGGCCACCACCACCGACACAGTGCTCGTTGCAACAGGCACGTACTCCGGGCCCGGGAACAGGGACATCGAGTTCGGCAAGGATCTCGTCCTTCTCTCGGAGGGAGGCGCAACCGTCACGATCGTGGACTGCGAGCAAAGCGGTCGAGGTCTCTACTTCAAGTACGGCGAATCAGCCGCCACCGCCGTGGAGGGGTTCACGATCCGAAACGGCGCCGTGGTCGACACCGGAAAGGGAGGCGGCATCGCGTGTACGGGAAACTCGTCGCCCACCATCCGTAACTGCGTCGTCGAGAACTGCACGTCGGAGGCTGGCGGCGCTGGCATCTACATCGGAGGCTCCGCTCCAAGCTTCGTCGGGTGCGACGTCGTCGGCAACGCCACGAACGGCAGAGGCGGCGGTGTGTGGTCCTACCAATCCACACCGGTCTTCGACTCCTGTCGTCTGTCCCAGAACCGCGCCGTGAGCGGATACGGTGGTGGAGGTGTGTTCGACCAGGAGTCCGGCTCTCAGTATATCGACTGCGAGATCACGTCCAACGAGGCCCCCAACGGCGCGGGGCTCCGCACTCTCCTCTCCTCACCCAGCCTTTCCGGATGCCTGGTCGCGGGGAACCGCGCTTCCGGTACCGGCGGCGGGTTGGCGCTCGCCATCGGAGCGAATGCGGAGATCGTGGCATGCACGATCGCTGACAATCATGCGGGATCCGGCGGGGGCGTTGGAGGCGGACCCGCCAACTTCGTCCGAACCATCGTGTGGGGAAACTGCGCGACAACATCCGGCGATCAGATCCACCTCGACGGTGGCACGAGCCAGTTCGCTTGCTGTGATGTCGACGCCAACGGCCTGGACGGCGGGGGCGACTTCGACCTCGATGCAGACTGCATCTTCGACGATCCGATCTTCTGCGCGCCGCGCGACTGCGAGGACGCGCCGGTGTCCCCAGCCGACTACGGACTCGCCACGAGCTCGCCGTGTTTGGAATCGACCAGTCCGTGTGGAGCACTCATCGGTGCACGTGGGGAGAGCTGCGCCGTCCCCCTCGTATCCGGAGCCTGCTGTCTCGACTGGGCGGCCTGCGAGATCCTCTACGAAACAGAGTGCGTCGAAGCGGGAGGCGCCTACTCTGGAGACGACGTCTCCTGCTCTCCCAATCCCTGCCCTGGCGCATGCTGTTTCTCGAATCACGCGTGTGCATTCCTCTCGGAGGACGAGTGCTCCAGCGCCAATGGCGATTGCTGGCGGGGAGGCGTGTCATGCGACCCATCTCCCTGTCCGCTCGTCTACCGGGTCCCCTCGGAATTCCCAGACATCCAATCCGCCGTCGACGTCGCCTGCCCCGGCACGACCGTCCTGGTCGCCGATGGCATCTTCGATGGAGCGGAGCATCCGGGCAACCAGAGGATCAACCCACACGGGAAGGACATCCGGATCGTTTCCGAGAACGGTCCTGCGTCGACGATCATCGAGCTCCATGGCAGAGGGTTCAGCTTCGAGAGTGGCGAGACACCTGCCTGCGTCCTCCAGGGGTTCACGATCCGTGACGGTGCGATTGGAGAAGGGAGCGGCGGGGGCATCTTCTGCTGGGCATCGTCGCCGACCATCGTCGACTGCGTCATCGAGGACTGTGAAGCCCTCGGACTTGCCCGAGGACAGGGTGGTGGCGTCGCATGTGTCGACGGTGCAAGCCCCACCTTCCTCGGATGCACGATCCGTAACTGCTTCGCTGACGAAGACGGAGAAGGAGGGGGAGGCGGACTCTATGTGTTCGATGCGTCACCCGTCTTTCGCGAGTGCGAGATCACGGACAACATCTGCGGCGACCACGGGGGAGGCGTCTACATCGGCGGTGATAGCCAGGCCTCCCTCGTCGACTGCGTCATCACTCGAAATATCGCGTCCTCCGGCGGCGGACTCGCTATCTACGAGTCTCCCGCCGTCGTGATCGATGGATGTACGATCGCCGGAAACAGTGCCAGATCCGCCGGCGGAATCCGAACTGATGACCTGATGGTCCAGAACACCGTCGTCTGGAACAACTGCGCCGAGTACGAGGGCGACCAGATCCTCGCCATCGGCGAAGTGACCTGCGTCTGCTCGGACGTCGACTCGAGCGGAGTCGGCGGTCCCGGCTTCGTGTTCTACGACCAGGACACCATCTTCACGGACCCGCTCTTCTGCGCATCTGAGCCATGCGACACCGCACCCGACGGCGAGGAGGATCACTCGCTCGAAGCAGCATCTCCCTGCCTGCCTCTGGCGAGTCCGTGTGGGGCTCTCATCGGTGCCCTCGGAGTCGGGTGCCCTGTGAGCGACGTCGAGCCCGAAGTCACGCTGCCGACACAACTGCAACTTCGTGGGCCATGGCCCAACCCGACCGCATCGTCATCTCGATTCGTCCTCGACCTGCCAAGCGCCACACCGATCCGGGCGCGCCTGGTCGACGTCAGCGGCGCGGTCGTTGCGAAACTGCTCGATACCCGACTCCCCGCAGGCACCCACGTCTTCGACTGGCCCGAGTCCAGAGACGTGTCGGTGACGCGACCTCCCCGCGGTGTCTACTGGGTGCGGGTCGAGGGTGATGGGTGGAGCTTCTCGAGGGCGATCACGATCGTCGACTGAACACGGCGTCCACCGACGCCTCCAGTTCCCGCCTCACGGCCGATTCCGGACCAGATACGCCATCGCGAGCGGATCCGGCTCGTCGATGTAGTCCAGGATGTAGCGCTCGATCAGTCGGTACGCCTCCGGATCATACTCCGTGACCGCGAGCCACGATGCGATCCGCGGAAGGTAGTTCGGTGTGTACTGCACCCGGCATCCGACCCGTGTACTGAAGATGCCGAGATCGGCGCGATAGATCTGTCGGCTCACGGTGTTCCCCAGCGCCTCGATGTCAGCTCGGCCGAAGACCACACCCATGTGTGCCAACTTGGGGAGAGGCCCCACCGTCACCGCACCGTGAGAGATCTCGGCACACTGTCCCACGCTCTCCTCGGGACGGCTCTCGCCAGGACGCAGCTTCCGGGGACGGCGGGGCGCGTACTCCCAGATGTAGCCGCCCTCGGGCGTCGCGACGATTCGCGCACGAAAGAACTCGAGGAGGGCGGTCCCACGCTCACGGAGCGACTCGTCTCCCGTGAGTTCAGCGGCGAGGATCCAATCGTAGGCGAAGACGTTCTGGCAGTTGAACGGCTGCGCGTCGGTCATCGACCCGTCGTCCATGTAGTAGCCTTCGCGTTCGTCGTATCCCTGGCGATAGCTTCGATCGAAGAACCGAAGGGACTCGACACAGAGCGCGAGCATCTCCGCACGCTCTTCGGCCGGGGCCCACTCCACGTCCAGAGGGATGCCGTCCTGGACGTCGTTCACGGATCCGGCGTCGGCGGTGTGTCCGGCCGACTTGCCGGTCACCATCGCGATTCGACCCTCGAGCGCGAGAAGCGTCTCGAGGATCGGCTCGAGGATGAGACCGGTGTGCACGAGAAAGTGCGTCCGGACGCCGGGATTGTATTTGCTGCTTCCCCACACCGGGTTGGACTTCCCCTTGGCGTCGGTCAGGCCCCGGCGGTCGTCCCGCCAGTCCATCGCCTCCCGGCTGAAACGCCAGCAGAGTTCGAGGTAGCTGAGGTCCCGCGTCTCCGCATAGAGAGTGATGAGCCCCTCGAAGCGACGACTCGCATCCCACGCGAGTTTGCCGTGCTCGTTCGAGGGCAGCGTATCGAGATACGTGGTCCAGTAGCTCTCCGGGAACATCGCGTCGAACTCTGCGACCGAAGCGAGCGACCCAGCGCTACGGCCGAGCGGAGTGGCGTGGTCCCTGCGGTACCGCTCCATCAACGCGGCGAGTTCCCGCTCCTCGGCGGTGAGCTTTCGAGTCTCCTGCGTTGTCGAAGAAGTCACACCAGGCTCGTCCGAGGGACTCCGGCCGGGCAGACTCGACTTCGCCGAGGGAGCCGACTCAGTCCACGGACTCGACTCGCCCGAGACGTCTCCCCCACCCGCACTCACCCCGGGTGCACCCGAGCCACAGCCCAGACCTGAAGCCAGAACGAAGGCGAGCGCCAGGGCGGACACCATACCGGGGAGGGTGCACGTTGCAGGCTTCGCTCGTCGCAACGACGGCCGTCGAGGGCTTCTCAGCGCCGTGCTACACTCGTTTCGATGCGCAAGAAAGCCCACCATCGACCTCTCGACCGGTCCTACTACCTCTGGTCGCTGCTCGTGCTCGTCGTCCTCGTGATCTTCTGCAGGACCACGATGTGCGGCGGATCGTTCGTCGACTTCCAACGAACCTGGGTCCAGACAGTCCATTCGGCGAGCTCTCTCGACTTCGAGTATCGGCGTCAGCTCACGTACGACCAGACCTACGGCATACTGAAGTTCATCGCGGAGCAGACTCCGGAAGACGCGGTCATCCTGTTTCCGCCACGACAGTTCATCATCGATGAGGTGGGAAAGGGCATTCCCCTTCTCGCCAGCCCCTCCAGTTCCTACAGCTTCATCTATCCCCGAATCCCTGTCCACTATGGAGACGACTCCCCACACAAGGACGACCTCACGCACCTGCTCGTCTGGAACCACTGGGCACTCGACAAGATAGGGGTGGAACCGACGGAGCAGAACCGGGTCGCGATCTTCGAGTGGCCCCAAGGGTTGAGGCCCGACTGGTGAGCGCACTTCCCGCGATGCTACTCGGACTGCTGATCCTGGCGCTGATCGGCGACGGCGGGTTCCGGATCCTTCGCCGACTGCGCGTCGTCGAAGCCCGGTCGCCCGAAGAATGGCTCGGGCTGCGCGTCCTCGTTGCGTTGGCCCTCGTCCCTGCGATCTTCGTGACCTTCGACCTCACCGGTGTGCCGATCGGGCGGGTGAGTGTCGGGCTCTTCGCGGCACTGCTGTTCGGTGGCGCCTTGGCCTGGGACCGGATACGTCCGGGGAATGCCCTCGGATACGGACGGGACGCCATCAGGCAGCGCTGGGCCGAGCTGCGCGGCGCACCCGTCGCGATCGCACTCATCCTCGCGACGGCGACCTACTCGATCGGCAGCTTCGCGTACGTCCTCTCCCGTCCCCCATGGGTCTACGACGGCCTGGTCGGTTGGGACTTGGTTGCGAAAGTGCTCTCCTACGAAGGGAAGGTGCGGTCCTCCGTCTTCACGGAGATCCAGTTCAACGCGCAGTGCGTCTACGCTCCGTTCACGTCGCTCAACCAGGGTTTCTGGTATCTCTTCACCCCGGACACTCCGCGCCTCTGGGTGGCTCTGCTCGTGACCGGATTCTCACTGGTCGTGTGGAGCCGGTTCCGGAACTACACAGGTTCACCGACCGCAGCGGGACTGATCACGTTCCTTCTCTTCACCCCACCCAACCTGACGTTCCACCTCACCGTCGCACAGACCGACATGCCGACGATGGTCTACACGACGCTCGCATTCCTCGCGGCGGCAGAGTTCGCCCGCGGGGAACGGGGGATCCTTCCGGTCGTCTTCTTCTCGCTCGTCGCCACGGCTTCACGCACAGAGGGCGTCCTCTTCGCCGCGGCCATCACAGGGATCCTTCTCCTCTTCCGGAAGCGGGCCGGGATCGTCTCTTTCTGGGTGGGAGGAGCGGCGGCCCTCCTCTTCGCGTTCTGGAACCTCTTCTTCATCAAGCACCTGATTGGCTACGACCCAGGTACCTACTTCCGGGACTCTGTCGAGATCGACTTCGGTCGGATCTCGGAAGTGCTCACCCGGGCTGCCCAGATCGTGGCGAACCGTGGATTCTACGGCGAGCTGATCTGGATCATCGTCACGCTTCCGCTCGTTTGGGCCATCGGCCGTTGGGGCAGTCGGCGGCGTTGGTGGACCGACTCACCCGCTCGCCCCTACCTTGCTCCTCTCGGGCTCCTCCTGTTCCTGAGCTTCCTCTTCTACATGCCGTTCTTCTACATGTGGAACGACCAGCTCAATCCGCTCTGGACGATGGAGCACACGTTCAAACGAGGCTTCTTCCGCTTCGTGCCGGTGCTGTTGTTCCTCTGGGTCTCGTCTCCACCTGTGCTGGGACTGTTGCGGAAGACCGAAAGGTCGTCCAGCCGGACCTCTTGACATCGGCGCACACCGGCGTGTCATACTCCCTCTGTCTCCAAACGGACCTCGTTCCGGGGAGCTTCTATCGACCTCTGGCTATGGTTTGCGTCGAGCGATTCGGCGCCGACAGCGCAACGACCACGTGCCACCAAGAAGGTGGCGGATCGCGCGTATCATCAGCTGGAGGATCCCATGCAAGAGCATTCACTCTCCGGACTCTGCCGACTCGCCTCTTCGGTCACCGCCTCCGTCGAAGCCATCGCATCTCGCGGATTGACGGCCTCCGGGGACTTTCTCGTCTCCCTTGGATTCGCCGCCTCCCTGGGATCCATCGTCCTGATATCGCTCGTATCCACTCCACTCGTCGCCTGGGCCGACCCGGATCGTTCTCCCGCGGCTTCGGCAATCGGCGACACACCGAGGCCAAGCCGCGAGAATGCGTGTGTTGGTACCGATCCCCGCGTGATCTTCGACTGCTTGGAGGACATCTACGAACGAAGGGACTCGAGCGCGATCGAAGCCATCTACGCCGAGGACTTCTCACTCGAGCTTCCCAAGAAAGGCACGGGTTGGGATCGGGACTCGGAGTTGACGGTGACCGTCTCCATGTTCGAGAACGAAACCGTCACCGCGATTCGGTTGTCGTTCGACGTCCCGTCGGAGGGAGCCCCCGGACCCGAGCCGGGGACGTGGGTCTTCGAGAATGTCGCGACACACCTCGAAGTCGACGTATTCAAAGACGGGGAGAGCAAGACCTACGAGGTCGACAAAGGGCCCGAACAGACCTTCTACGTACGGTCCCTCCTGGGAGGGGGCTTCGAAATCTATCGTTGGGTGGACTTTCAGAGCGAGTGAGCCAGCTCCATGGCTGCGCCGTGCAGCGGCACGTTGGCCAGGCCCGCGCGGCCATTCTGACGATCGAACAACTAGGCCCCATTGACCCCGTAGCGGCTCACACCTATCGAAAGCTGGAGGATCCCATGCGAAGACTCTCCCTGTCGGCCTGTAGCCGAATCGCCTCCTGGATGTCGCCCCTCGTCATCGGAATCATCGGCCTCGTGATTCCCGCGGCGAACCCGAGCGTCGTGTGCGCAGGTAACGAAGGCAGCCCCGCCGTGTCGGTTCTGGAGGAAGCTCCCGCATCACACAACCAACCAGCCTGCATCGGAGACGAGCCTCGGATCGTCTTCGATTGTTTCGTGCGCGCCTACAACGGCCGGAACTCGGAGGCACTGGCGGGTCTCTTCTCCGAAGACTTCTCGCGTGAGCACCCGGAGGGGGGCGCGAGTTGGGGACGGGCAAAGGAACTCGAGACCACGAAGGCGATGCTCGAGAGCGACGCGGTCTCAAGCGTACAGATGTCGTTCGATCTTCCATCTGCTGTTCCCGGACCTGACGCCGGGACGTGGATCTTCGAGAAGGTGTCGACACGCGTCGTGGTAGAAGCGATCGAAGGAGAGGAGACGCGGACCTTCACGGCCGACACCGGAGCCACGCAGAACATCTATGTTCGGTCCGTGCCCGGCGGCGGCTTCCAGATCTATCGTTGGGTGGACGCCCGCACGGACTGAGACACCTGCGCCCGGGTTCGGTCGACGTGGGCGATCCACACGTTGAGCCCACGCCCCGCGCTACGCCGCGGCCCGGCCGCCGACCCGCCCCTTGTCGAGCGCGTACTCGCGCGCGGACTCGGGCGTGATCGTGCCCTTCTGGACGAGTTCGCTCAGCTGCGAGTCCATCGACATCATGCCGAGTCGACGGCCCGACTGGAGCACCGAGGCGAGCTGATGCGTCTTCCCGCTCCGAATGAGGGAGGACGCCGCGGAGTTGTTGACGAGGATCTCGCGCACCGCGACACGGCCGTCGCGGTTCGTCGTCGGCACGAGCTGCTGCGCGACGACCATGCGGAGGTTCTCGGAGAGCATCGCCCGGACGAGGTCCTGACGCTCCGAGGGGAAGACGTTGACGATCCGGTCGATGGTGCGGACGGCGCCGTTCGTGTGCAGCGTCCCGAACACCTGAACGCCGGTTTCCGCCGCGGTGAGGGCGAGACTCATCGTCTCGAGGTCCCGCATTTCCCCGACCAGGATCACGTCCGGGTCTTCGTGGAGAGCATTGCGGAGCGCCTCGGCGAAGGTCGGGGAGTGGAGGCCGACCTCCCGCTGCGTGATCACGCACTTCTTGAACGAGTGCCGGAACTCGATCGGATCCTCGATCGTGATGATGTGGCCACGCCGTTCCGAGTTGATGTGATCGATCATGGCGGAGAGCGTGGTCGACTTCCCCGATCCGGTCGGACCCGTCACGACCGTGAGTCCGCTCGGCTGACGGATGAGAGATCCGACCGCGGCCGGGATACCCAGGTCTTCCAGAGACTTCACCTTTCCGGTGATGGAGCGGAACGCGGCGGCCGGCCCGGTCAGCTGCTGGTAGACGTTGACCCGGAATCGGCCGAGTTCCTCGGTCTCGTAGGCGAAGTCGACGGCGTGGACACGCTCGAACTCCTGCTTGTGGCGCGGAGTCAGGATCTCGCCCAGCATCCGGCTGAGTTCATCCTGGTCGAGCACGCGGAAATGCACGGACTGGATCGATCCGTGGATGCGGAGGCGTGGGGGCTGATCCGCGACGAGGTGGAGGTCCGATCCACCCTGCCGGACGAGAAGCTCCAGGAATGCGTCGATCCTCGCGGCCATGATCAGAGCTCCAACAGCGGGCCGAGGTCATCGGACTCACGCAGGAACGGCTTGATCTGCGACTTGTCCTTCGCGACGAGGAACGCGTGCTCGGGATCGATCTCCTCCGCGCGCACGAGCCCGACGAGAGCCTGGTCCATGAGCTGCATTCCGGCCCTCCGTCCGGTCGCCATGACGGACGGGATCTGGAACGTCCGGCCCTCGCGGATGTGCTGCCCGATGGCCGGATTGACGACGAGGATCTCGACCGCCGCCCGCCTTCCGCGGCCGTCCGCCGCGCGGAGGAGTTCCTGGTAGAGGACGCACCTCAGGTTCTCCGCGAGTGTGGTCCGGATCTGCTGATGGGACGACTGCGGGAACGCATCCAGGATCCGGTCGATCGACTGTGCCGCGCCGCGTGTATGGAGCGTAGCGAGCACGAGGTGGCCGGTCTCGGATGCTTCGAGCGCGAGACGGATCGTCTCTTCGTCGTTCATCTCCGCGACGACGATCACGTCGGGATCCTGACGAAGGGCGGAGCGGAGCCCCTCGGCGTAGGCCCGGCAGTGCGAACCGACTTCGCGCTGGATCACGAGGGCTTTCTCGCTCTTGTGCACGAACTCGATCGGGCTCTCGAGCGTCAGTACGGTGACGTTCCGCGTCTTGTTGATCTCGTCGACGATGCCGGCGAGGGTCGAAGACTTCCCCGTACCCGCGGCTCCCGTGATGAGGATGAGACCGGAAGGGATCTCGGAGAGCGACGCGACGAACGGGGGAAGCCCGAGCTTCGCGAGCGGAATGACGTCGTCCGGAATGACACGGCAGACCGCACCCGGCCCCGTCTGCTGACTCAGCACATTGATCCGGAAACGACCGAGCCCTTCCACCGAGTACGAGATGTCGACCGACCCCTTCTGCTTGAACTCCTTCTTGTGCGGGTCGTCCATCACCTCGGCGAGCATCGACTTCATCTCCTCCTGCTCGAGCGAACGGAACTGCACGGGAGAGAGCTCCCCGTCGATCCGCACGAGAGGCGGGAGTCCCACGGTGAAGTGGATGTCCGAACATCCCTGTTGCCGCCCCAACTCGAGGAAGGCGTCGATTCTGGCCATGGACTACGCCGCCCGGCGCCCGAGTTCGGCGAGGATCTCGTCGATCGACTGCGGACGATCCGCCGGATCCTTGGAGAGCGCCTGATTGATGAGCCAGGTGAGGGCGTCCGGAAGCCCCGGACAGCGTTCCTCGACGCGGGGCACGGCGTCGGTGAGGTGCATCATGAGCACGTTGACCGGGTTCTCCGAACTGAACGGAGGCTCACCGGCCGCGCACTCGAAGAGGAGCGCACCGAGGGAGTAGATATCGGTCCGCACGTCGATGTCCGTTCCGCGGATCTGTTCCGGCGCCATGTACTGCGGCGTTCCGACCAGGATCCCGGACTTGGTCACACGACTCTGCTTGCTGTCGGATGCTGCGGCGAGCCCGAAGTCCACGATCTTGACGCGTTCGCCGTCCCCGATGAGAACGTTCGGCGGCTTCATGTCCCGGTGGACGATTCCGGAGTCGTGCGCGGCCTTGAGCCCTTGGCAGACCTGTTCCGTGATCCGGAGGAGGCGCTCGGGCTCGATCGTCTTCTCGGCATCGAGGATCGTTCCGAGGTCACGGCTCGGGAAGTACTCCATCGAGATAGCGTGCCCGGGGTTCAGCTCGAGGAAGTCATAGAGCCGGATCACGTTCGGGTGCACGATCCGGCGGTTGTACTTCAGCTCGTGCACGAAGCGCTGGATCATCGTCTCGTCCATCGAGATCTGTGGCGAGAGGATCTTGAGGATGATCTCTTCCCGCACCGAGCCGTCCATCACGAGATAGACGTACCCGAATCCACCTTCGCCGATCTTGCGGATGACCGTGTAGCGCTCGAGGAGGGGCGTGCCCGCGGGAAGGTTCGGGTAGTCGAAGAGCGAAACTCCCGGCGTTCCCGGATGCGGGAACGAACCGGAGTGCATCGCGCCGAAAGAGCCCGAATTCGGCGTGCCGTGCGGACCCGACGGGGGAACGCCTCCCACGCCACCCGCGAAGCCACCCGACGAATGGGGAGCCCCGCCCATCGGCACCTGCTGGGTCCGCCCGGGATCCATGCCGTCCGTCGGGTGCCCGCCGGCGAACTGTCCCGACGAAGGAACGGCTCCACCCTGCCACGCCCCGGAGTTCGGAGGCACGCCCTGCTGGCCGCTGTTGGGTGACTGCGCACCGTGCTGACCACTGGTCGGCGACTGCGCACCCTGCAAGCCACGTGCAGTGCCGTGGTCGCCCGCAGGAGGGTTCATCGGGTCGTACGTCTGGTCGCCACCCGAAGCACCGATAGGACGAGGAGTCACACCAGTAGGAGGAGCGAGGCCGACTTCGGGTAGACGCGGTTGGATCCGAGTCGAGCCCATCGCCTCGAAGATTCCCGTCTTCTGACCGCCTCCTCCAATGGACTGCCCCGCCGTGGGACCAGGCTGTGCCTGGGGTGCACCACCGGAAGCGCCGTCACCGCGACCGTGCGAGCGTCCCCACTCGGAACCGTCGCCCTTGTCGCTGAGGGCACGTGCCGCGCGCTTGCGGATCTCCGGATCGCCGGAGGTCTTCGCGAGCTGCCGAAGGGTCTTCCCCGCGAGCTCACGAACGGAGGGGTCCTCCACCATGAGGAACTCGACGATCGCGTCGAGCGCGGTCATCTCCCCGATCTTGGAGAGCGCTCCGAGCACGAGAGACGCGAGCTGGGTGTCCGCACGAAGCTCGCGCGCCAAGGGACCGACGCAACTTGGGTCGCCGGTCTTGCCGAGCGCATCGATCGCACGTTCGCGCACCCACCAGTCCGAATCGGAGAGCGCTTCGACGAGCGCGGGCACGGATCGCTCGCTCGGAATCGAGTTGAGGATCTCGATCGCGTAGCGCCGCACGAACACGTCCTCACTCTTCACGAGGGAGAGGATCGCATCGACGACTCGGTCACCGCCGAGGGCACCGAGGGCATCGGCGGCGCGCACACGCACCCACCAGTCCTCGTCCTGGAGCGCCTGCACGAGATCCTGGATCGCTTCGGGTGTCGCGACTTCGTTCAGAACCTCGACCGCTCCCCGACGTGCATACTCGGACTCGTCTTTCAGCACTTCGATCAAGTGGCGTACCGCTCCGGGATCGCCGACGGAGACGAGAGCTGCAATCGCAGCGCTGGACACCTGGAGATCCGCGTCACGGAGGCTCTGGCAGAGCGGCGCGAGATACTCGGACGACTTGATCGCACCGAGCGCGGTCACGGCTTCGCGGCGGACACCGGGATCACGGTCGTCGAGCTTGGCCACGATGTCGGGCCCCGCATCCTTCGCGGCCCGAGAAGCCAGGAAGCGCAGCGTCTGGATCTTCATCCACGGGTCGTCCAACTTGAGCAGCGGCAGGACCACCTGAACGGCCTGCGCCTCGGAACGCGACTCCAGAATCGCGAGCAGAACGCGGACCCGATCACGCGTCGCTCCGCTGAGGAGCTTCCGGATCGTTTCCCAATGGAGCCGTTGCCCGCGCGCGCGAAGGATCCGCTCGATTCTCGGCCGATTGGATCCGGCCGCGTCGAGACGGTCGAAGAGCGCGACCGGGTCGTACCCCTGCGCTACCGAGAGCACCTTCTCGAGGAAGTCCGCGGGTGCTCCTTGAAGGGCGAACAAGGTGTCGACGGCACGGTCCAGACTGGAGTCGTTGATCGCGCCGACGAGACACTCCTCGAGGGCTCCGGTCGACACCCCCTGGCTGGCCAGATCGAGAAGCGCCGGCAGGACGGAGGTCCCGGCCTCGGCGATCTTCTTGCGCGCCTCCTCCACTTCGGCAGGAGATTCCACATCGGCATCCTTCAGGATCCGAAGGTACTTCCGCGCTGCGATTCGTTGGACCAGTCCCATGGTCGTGTCGAGATCCCTCTCAGCCCTCCCGCCCCCGGACTCCCGCGGGCGTCATGGCCCGGTCAGCGAGCCAGGAATCGAACGATCAGCGCCCCGAACACGACGCCGCAGGCAAAGCCGATTGCGAGTCCCCAAACCTGTGACTTCCACCACTCCAACCCCGACGGGGGAGCCACCGGTGCCGCCTGGGGAAGTGCGTGGACCCTGGGTCCGGCGGCGTGGGCCGGTACCCGCACGGTGTTCCCGTCGACCGAGGGCTCGACGTCGACCATGGCGGCGGCCTCTGTTTCCGCGGCCTTCGCCTGGTGCATCAACCGATCGATCTGCGCCGTCTCGAGGACCATGGTCCCCTCGAACGCCGCCGCCGGGGACCTACCGGCGTCGGTAGTGCCACGGCGATCATCGATGATCTCCAGTTCCAGCAGGAACTTACCAATACGGATCTTGTCGCCTTCGCGTACGCGCTCGCGGCGAATCTGCTCATCGTTCAGAAACGTCCCGTTGGCACTGCCCATATCCTGAACGTAAAGTCCGTTACCCTTCCGTTCGAGGACGGCGTGCTCTCTGGAGATCCCGGGATTGTCCAGGAAGACGTTCGATCCGGGGTCCCGCCCGATCGAGATCCGGGTCTCCGAGAACCGGAATTCCTTGACGGGCCTGCCCTTCAGCGAGACGCGAACCGCGATGATGCTCTGGGACATTTCACTCCCCCTCCAGGTGTCCGTGGAATCATCGGCAGATCGCCGGAAGAACCTGAGCCGTCATCGGATCAACGCCTCTGGGTGGACGCGGCCCTCTGTTCGTGGAATCCTTCGGACCTGAGTCGCCGCTCGCACGAGACGCCACTCGAAGGAGACGCCGCCATGACCGGACCGAGATCTCTCGCCTTCCCGATCTTCCTGGGACTCACTCTCTGCTTCGGGCCCGCGAGGGCGGAGACTTCCACGGGCACCTCCCCCGACTCGGCTCCCCCACGGATGGAACAGAGGCGGCCGGTCGCCACCTACTCCATCGTGGCCCGCGATCCCGAAACCGGGCAGCTCGGTGTCGCGGTCCAGTCGCACTGGTTCTCGGTCGGGCCGATCGTGCCCTGGGCGGAGGCGGGAATCGGCGCCGTGGCAACGCAGTCGTTCGTCGATCCCGGCTACGGGCCGATGGGGCTCGAACTCATGCGGAACGGCCGCACCGCGCCCCAGGCCCTCCACGCACTGGTCTCGTCCGATCCGGATTCCGCCGTCCGCCAGGTCGCCATGGTCGACGCGAACGGCGAGGTCGCTGCACACACCGGGAGCCGCTGCATCGAAGCCGCCGGACACGAAACCGGCGCCCAGTTCTCGGTCCAGGCCAACCTAATGGAGAAGAACACGGTCTGGAACGCGATGGAGCAGGCCTATCGGAAGTCGAAGGGGGACCTCGCGGAACGTCTGCTCGCGGCCCTCGAGGCCGCCGAGAAGGAAGGCGGTGACATCCGCGGACGCCAATCCGCCGCGATCCTCATCGTCTCGCCGGTCAACACGGGACGCCCCTGGGCCGACCGCCTGTTCGATCTCCGGGTCGAAGACCACCCGGATCCGGTGGGAGAACTGCGTCGGCTCGTCACCCTCCAGCGCGCCTACCTCAAGATGAACGAAGGCGACGAGTGGGTCACACAGGGTGACCTCGATCGCGCCCTCGCCGCCTATACCGAGGCCTGTTCTCTGGTCCCCGACGAGGCGACGAACGGCGAGGCCGCCTTCTGGGTCGGGGTGACGCTCGCCGACAACGGCAGGACCGACGACGCGATTCCCTACCTCCGTCGCGCCTACGCCCAGGACCCGAACTGGGCCCGCCTCCTCCCGAGGTTGCCGGCCTCGCAACTCCTGCGTGTCGACTCCAAGGTACTGGAACGTCTGGTAGAGGAGATGAAGCCCTGACGCGTGTCGATGTCTCGCGTCGAGGGTCGACGTCGACGGCGAACGTCGTCTCTGAACGTCGAGGATCGACGTCGACCGTTCCGTCGACGATGACGATCGATGGTGCACGAGTCGCCTCGAACGCCGAAACATTGGCAGGGAGGATCGCTTGACCGTTTCCTAATGTGTGAGAATCCGCGATCGTTCATCTGGCACGAGGACAGTGATATACGGGCGTCGTCGCGATACCATCACGCACTCACGAACCGCTCATTTGACTCCCGGTCGGGGACTTCGGCAGCCTTGTGTCCATGAGCAACACAGACCGCATCGCCGTCGCCGAATCGCGAATGCCTTCCGGAGCGGGTACGCTCGAGGGCCCGGACAGGACCGAGGAAGCATCGATGGAAAAGCCCGTCGTCCTAGTGGTGGATGATGAAGAGGACCTCGTCGAGCTGGTCCGCTACAACCTGGAGCAGTCCGAGTACGACGTCCGGACGGCGTGTTCCGGCCTCGAAGCCGTGCAGGCCGTGGCCGAGGACCCGCCGGACCTCATCGTCCTCGACCTGATGATGCCGGGGGTCGACGGTCTCCAGGTCTGCAACCAGATCCGGTCGTCCGAGAAGACACAGCACATCCCGATCCTGATGCTCACGGCCAAGGGTGACGAACGCGATGTCGTCCAGGGACTCGAGGCCGGAGCCGACGACTACGTCACCAAGCCGTTCAGCGTCCAGGTGCTCCTCGCCCGCATCTCGGCCCTTCTTCGCCGGAGCGAACGCTCCGTTCCGGAGCAGGACGAGGCGATCAAGGTGGACCGGATCACCCTCTTCCCGCGGAAGCACGAAGTGCGGATCGACGGGAAGCCGGTGCAGCTCACCGCGGCGGAGTTCCGGGCTCTGCACTTCCTCGCCCGGCGCCGCGGCTGGGTCTTCACCCGCCAGCAGATCGTCGAAGCCGTACATGGTCCGGACTACGTGGTCACGGACCGGTCGGTCGACGTCCTGATGGTCGGGCTCCGGAAGCGTCTCGGAAAGGCCTCGTCCTACATCGAGACCGTCCGCGGGGTCGGCTACCGGATGAAGGGATAGCCAAACTGGCCGGAAACGACTGGCTCACGGTGACGGCCGCGCAGACGAGCGACATCGCGAGGAACGCCGTATCGAACGTCCGGGTCGACACCCCGGCCACGATCCTCGCGCAGGCCACCATCCAGGCGCAGGCGACCGTCGACACGCGGGCGACGACGCTCACGAACATCGGATAGACTAACTTCCATGCGTAGTCTTCCCGTTCGGTGGCTGCTCTTCCCGTCCTACATCGTCGTCGCGGCCCTCACGCTCGTCCTCTCCGGATTCTTCCTCTTCCGGCTGCTGAGCGACTTCCTCTATCGGGAGACGGAGCAGGACGTCGCGGGCCGGACCGAGCTGGTCGCCACCGCCCTCGAAGGGATTCCGCTCGACGAGAGTTCCGCGGAACTCGACTCCCGGGTCGCCAAGCTCTCGGACGGCACGAACCGGATCACCGTCATTCGGGCGGACGGAACGGTGCTCGCGGACACCCACGCCAACGCGCCTTCCATGGACAACCATGCCGACCGCCCGGAGGTCCGAGGCGCGCTCCGCGGAACGCCCATTTCGACCCGGCGCTTCAGCCACACCGTCCAGCAGGAGATGATGGTCCACGCGATTCCGATCGGGCGGGACTCCGCGGGGAAACCACTCGCGGTGGTCCGGGTCGGGGAACCTCTCTCCCACGTCGAGGAAGCGCTCTCGACGAGCCGTCGGCGCGGACTGGTCGGCGCCGGGATCGCCGGACTCGTCGCGGCACTGGTCGGTTGGTTCGTCGCCCGGTGGTTCGCGAGGCCACTGGAACAGATGCAGTTCGCGGCCGAGCGGTACGCCAGTGGCGACCTCGCCTTTCGGGTCGGCCCGCTCCTCTCCGCGGAAGGCCAGCGCCTTCGCCTCGCGCTCAACACGATGGCAGGCGACCTGGACGCACGGATCAAGGACCTGGCGAGACGGAACCGCGAACAGACCGCTCTCCTCCGCAGCATGAGCGAAGGCGTGATCGCGGTCGACCATCAGGGCCGCGTCCTCTCGATCAACCCGTCCGCTCGGGAACTCTTCGGGGTGACCATGGACACTCCCGAGGGGAGGCCACTCCCCGAGGTGATCCGGCACTCCCAACTGCTCGCTATCCTCGAAGAGACCTTGGCCTCCGCGGACGTGCTCGAGTCCGAGTTGGTGCTGCACGAGGAACAGGACCGGTTCATCCAGGTACACGGCTCCGCGCTGATCCTGAGCGGCGGCCAGCAGATCGGCGCACTCCTGGTCCTCAACGACGTGACCCGTCAGAAGCGGATGGAGGACGAGCGACGGGAACTCGTCGCCAATGTCTCCCATGAACTCAGGACGCCGGTCGCCGCGATCCGAGGCTATCTGGAGACGCTGGAGAACGGGGCGATCCGCGATCCCGAGAAGGCCGTTCGCTTCATCTCGATCGCATCGCGGCAGACCGAACGCCTCAGTGCCCTCATCGAGGACCTGCTCCAGCTCGCGAAGATCGAGCGCGAAGTCGAGAGCGAACAGGTGGAGCGGATCCGGCAGGACATCGAACCGATCCTCAGCGCCTGCGCCCAGACGTTCGAGCCTCTGTGCGAGGACGGTACCCGGATCGAAGTGCATTGCCCCGCGGACCTGGAAGCCGAGATCCAGGAGGAGATGCTGGAGCGCGCGATCGCAAACCTGATCAGCAACTCGCTCCGCTACGGCAGGCCGGGTCAGCTCATCTCGATTCGCGCGGAAGAGCGCTCAGGCTGGATCCACATCTCGGTGACCGACGAGGGTGACGGTATCGATCGTGAGCACCTGACCCGTCTCTTCGAGCGGTTCTACACGGTCGACAAGGCGCGGAGCCGGCAGAAGGGCGGGACGGGGCTCGGCCTCTCGATCGTGAAGCACATCGCAAAGGCCCATCGAGGAGACGTCTCGGTGACGAGCCAGAAGGGAGTCGGGAGCACGTTCACGATCCGGTTCCCGGCCGAAGCGTAACTCCCGCTCCCACCGCGGCCAGCCTCCACACGAACGCCCACGTTGCCACGACCATCGTTCGTGAGGATTCCGCGAGGCCGTGACCCCGCCGTTCCGTGTCGTGTCTCTTCCATCGGTGGCACGAGGTGGGTTCGCGGGGCGCCTTCCGGACCTGTTGCGAGCGCGGCCCACCTCGGCGCCACCCGAGTCACCGAGGGCTGGAGCGGACGGACGACGGGATCCCGGATCGACCCGCCGCAACATGCCCCTCACGAGTTCGCAGTCAGATCACAGTCCGCTAACAATCCGCTAACAAGAGCCGGTTACGTTTTGCCGGTCGTATCGAACCAGAGAGAGGAGACTCGCCGAACATGAAGAGCTCGTTCGTCGCGCTCATGGCCGTGGCCATCGCCGCGGTTCCCGTGATGTCCGCTGACCTGCACCACTACCAGAAGACGCAGGGCGTCAGCGGCAACCTGAACTTCACCGGCTCGGACACGTGCCTCAACCTCATGACGCTGTGGGGTGAAGCCTTCCAGCAGCAGTACCCGAACGTTCGCGTTCAGGGCGAGGGTAAGGGCTCGAGCACCGCTCCGCCGGCCCTCATCGAAGGCACGGCCCAGCTCGGACCGATGTCCCGTGCGATGAAGTCTTCCGAAGTCGACGCCTTCGAGGAGCGCTTCGGATACAAGCCGACCGAGTACCGGATCGCACTCGACGCGCTCGCGGTCTACGTGAACAAGGACAACCCGATCGCGGAGAAGGGCCTCACCCTGCCGCAGGTCGACGCGATCTTCAGCCAGACCCGCAAGGGCGGCGAGACGACCGACATCACGACCTGGGGACAGCTCGGCCTCACCGGCGAGTGGGCCGGCAAGCCGATCAGCCTCTACGGCCGCAACTCGGCGTCGGGCACCTACGGCTTCTTCAAGGAAGAGGCGCTCTTCAAGGGTGACTACAAGGACACCGTGAAGGAGCAGCCGGGATCGGCCTCCGTCGTCCAGGGTGTGGAGAACGACCGCTTCGGCATCGGCTACAGCGGAATGGGCTATGCTACCAGCGGCGTTCGGAAGGTTCCGCTTGCGGAGAAGGCTGGGGACAGCGTCCACGCTGCCGAGGTCGACCAGGTGCTGAACGGTGGCTACCCGCTCGGCCGCTTCCTCTACATCTACGTGAACCAGGCGCCGAACGCGGAGCTCGACCCGCTGGTCAGGGAGTTCCTCACGTTCGTCTTCAGCGCTGAAGGTCAGGAGCAGGTCGACAAGGCCGGCTTCATTCCGGTCCCTGCCTCCGTCGCGGAGCAGGAGATCGCGAAGACCGCCAAGCATTCCTGATCGCCCTGGGCCCCCGCACGGCGTGGGGGCCCATCCACCTCCGAGGTGAGCTTGGACCGATACTCCCGCCGGAAAGCCATCGATAAAGGGGCGACGCGCACGATCACGGGCGGCGGCCTCTTCATCATCGCCAGCATCCTCGCGATGCTGGCGTTCCTCGTATTCGAGACCCTGCCTCTCTGGCGGGGCCCACGAACCGAGCCTCGCGATCTCTCCTTCGCGATGTCCCGTCCCGTACTCATCGACTCCAACGAGTATCGAGAAGTGTTCTTCGGAGTCACCGCCGACGGTCATGCACGTGCGTGGTCATCCGACGGAACGGCGCGCTTCGATGAACCGATCACCGCACTCGGGGACGACCACGTCACCGTTGCGAGCCGGACGGAGAACGAGATCTGGTGGCTCGGCACCGACAGCGCCACCGTGCTACCGGTCCGTTTCGAGGACGGCGCCTACTTCGATGGCTCGACGCGGAAGTACCGGCCGGCCGTCGAGGATCTCGGCGTCGCCCGTATCGACTCGGTGGGTGTGATCGCGAAGCTCTCGGGGATCGCAAACGACGAGCTCATGGTCTGTGCCGCGCTCCTCGCGGACGGCTCCCTACGCATCCTCCGCCGGGAGGTGAAGGAATCCCTGCTCGGTGGACGCACGGTGACCGACGAGGTCTTCCCACTTCCCATTCCGGAAGGCATCCGGCCGACCGCACTCGGCCTCCTCGGAGACGGGAAGATGCTGTACGTCGGAACGGATGCGGGCAGCCTCCTCGAGTGGGCCCTTTCGGACGACAGCGCCGAACAGACGGGCAACTACCAGACGGAAGCGAGCACCCCGATCACTTCACTCGGTACGCTTCTCGGCGGCAGCTCCCTCGTCGTGGGCAACGAGTCCGGAGACGTCGACATCTGGTTCCGAGCTCCTACCGAATCCGGAGAACTGCGCCTCATCCGCGCTCACGAGTTCGAGAGCCTCGGCGGTGGGATCCGGGGTTCCAACCCCTCGCTCAGAAACCGGACGTTCCTGGTGTGGAACGACGCCGGACGGATCGACGTCTGCTTCGGCACGACGAGCCAGACACGGGCGACGCTCGACGCGGGCGGGGAGGTCGTCTCGGCCGTCCTCGCACCCAAGTCCGACGGCATCGTCGCGGTGCTCGCGAGCGGCGAAGTCCGGTCCTGGACGCTCGAGGATCCGCATCCCGAAGTGACGATGCAGACGCTCTTCGGAAAGACGCACTACGAACGGTTCGCGAAGCCCGAGTTCAAGTGGCAGTCGACGGGGGGAACGGACGAGACGGAGCCGAAGCTCAGCCTCATCCCGCTCATCTTCGGCAGCCTCAAGGGCACGCTCTATGCGATGCTCTTCTCCGCTCCGATCGCGATCCTCGCCGCACTCTACACGTCCGTGTTCATGCGCCCGCGTCTTCGCGCGATCGTGAAGCCCACCATGGAACTGATGGCGACGATCCCAAGCGTCGTGCTGGGTCTCCTCGCCGGACTCTGGCTCGCGCCCCGTCTCCAGGAAGGAATGCCGATCCTCCTCATGACCGGGCTCCTCCTCCCGGCGCTCATCCTGTTCGCCGGCGCCGTCCACGTGTATCTGCCGGCGGATCTCCGGCAGAAGATGCGCCCGGGAACGGAAGCGATCGCGCTCCTCCCGATCCTCGTCATCGGTGTCGCGGTGATGCTCGGCATGAACGGCGCCTTCGATGGAATGTTCCAGGGAGGCTTCCTCCACTGGCTCTACGAGGAACACGGCATCCGCTACGACCAGAGGAACGCGCTCGTCGTCGGGATCGCGATGGGACTCGCGGTCATTCCGATCATCTTCAGCGTGAGTGAGGACGCCCTCTCGGCGGTACCGAGGCACCTCACGGCCGGGTCGCTCGCACTCGGAGCATCTCCCTGGCAGACGGCATGGCGTGTGATCCTTCCGGCCGCGTCGCCCGGTATCTTCTCCGCACTCATGATCGGCTTCGGACGTGCAGTCGGCGAGACGATGATCATCCTCATGGCGACCGGGAACACGCCGATCCTCGACTGGTCTCTCTTCAACGGATTCCGAACGCTCTCCGCGAACATCGCAGTCGAGATTCCAGAAGCGCCGCATGGCGGATCGCTCTACCGGGTGCTCTTCGTCTCCGCGCTTCTTCTCTTCTGCTTCACGCTGCTCGTGAACACCTCCGCAGAGATCGTCAGTACACGACTGCGCAAGCGGTACAGCCGTTTCTAGGATCGAGGGACTCGTGACCGTAGAGACACCGACGAAACCAGAGGCCCGGGTGACGACGCCCCCAACGGGACGCCGGCCCCACCCCCAGGCCAGTTGGCAACAGGCGAGGTCCAGTCGCTTCGAGTTCTGGCGCCGAGGGGACGCGTTCGTCTGGCTCTCGGCAGGTGCAACCGGCTTCGCGCTGCTTCTCATTCTCGGCGTCCTCTACCTCATCGCGGCGGGCGGCCTCGGATACTTCTGGCCGGCGGAAATCGTCCAGGTGGAGACGACGGACGGGAAGACCTACCTCGGAGAGATCTGGGAACGACAGGAGATGCCCGAAGACATCGCCTCGGTTCCCGGCGAGGAGCGGATCCGAATCCGGGCCGCCAACCGTCGACTCAACGGAGATCGCGAGTTCGTCTGGATCCCGGAGTCACAGATCGAGAGCACATCGACGCCGAAGGGAGTCGTGCTCCTCGAACGCGAGGAGTACGGAAACTTCATCGGCTACGTCACGGACTATCAGATCGACGGTGAAGTCGTCGCACGCGACGATGCTGCACTGCAGAAGCTCACGGACCGGATGGGTCCGCTCACGGATCTGCGGAAAGAGATCCTGGGGCTCGCGCGCGGCGATGTCGGCAAGATCAACGACGCGATGACCCACGCGAAGGAGGAGATCCGAGGCCTCGAGTCCAAAGGCGTCGCCGAGGACTCACCTCAGATCCAGCACCAGCATTCGAGGCTCGAGGAACTCGAAGCCGACTACCGCGACGTCAGCGGTCAGATCGACCGGCTGCGCACCGAACTCCAGCGCGAATCGGTCGGACTTCGCACCGGTGATGGAAGAGAGACCCGAGTCGCGGCCGGCGACGTCTATCGGGTCGTACAGCCGAACGATATCGGCTTCCTCGGCGAGGCCGAGGTCTACTTCGGTCGCTTTTGGACGTTCATCAGCGCCTCGCCGCGCGAAGCCAACCTGGAAGGCGGCATCCTCCCCGCCATCTTCGGCACCGTCATGATGACGCTGCTCATGACCGTCGCCGTCGTCCCCCTCGGTGTGGTTGCAGGCCTCTACCTGCGCGAGTACGCCCGGCAGGGCCGGCTCGTCCGGATCGTCCGGATCGCGGTGAACAACCTCGCCGGCGTTCCGAGCATCGTCTTCGGAATCTTCGGACTCGGGTTCTTCGTCTACTTCGCGGGCGCGAACATCGACGCGCTGTTCTTCAGCAATCGGCTCCCGAACCCGACGTTCGGCACCGGCGGCATCCTCTGGTCCGCGCTCACGCTCGCGCTTCTCACCATTCCCGTCGTCATCGTCGCGACCGAGGAGGGGCTGGCGGCCGTCCCCCGTGCGGTTCGCGAAGGCTCCCTCGCACTCGGCGCGAGCAAGTGGGAGACGACGTGGAAGGTCGTGCTTCCAGCGGCCTCGCCCGGGATCCTCACCGGAGTCATCCTGGCCATATCACGAGCGGCCGGAGAAGTCGCGCCGCTCATGCTCACCGGCGCGGTCAAGATCGCGACCCTCCTTCCGGTGGACAGCGCCGCGCCGTTCCTCCACCTGGAGCGGAAGTTCATGCATCTCGGATTCCACATCTACGACCTCGGCTTCCAGAGCCCGAACGTGGAAGCCGCCAAGCCGATGGTCTACATGACGACCTTCCTTCTGGTGGTCATCGTGGTCCTTCTCAACCTGAGTGCGATGTGGATCCGCAACCGGCTCTGGTCCCGGTATCGGTCTTCCTCGTTCTGAGCCAACGCGCAAAACCGCGAGGATCGAGTATCATGCACGAGGCCACGAAAGTAGAACGTGAGGAGATTCAGGTGTCGCCACCGCACGACGGCAGTCACTCCAAGAGCACGAGCACGGGTCGGGACATGCCGGGTGGCACGTCTTCGACCACGGGAGCGGACGTCACGCCGGAGTCGGGAGTGAAGAGCGAGCCCGTCGCGGAGCCGAGCCCGTCGACGTCCTCGGCGGCAGTGGCCTCAAGGATCAAGACGGAGCGTCGCCCCCGGACGCAGCTCGATCCGGCGGAAGTCCTCCGTACACTCAATCCGTACATCACCGAGATTCGAGAGCCGGCCGCCATGGCCGTGCGGGATCTGGACCTCTTCTACGGACCGTCCCAGGCCCTCTGGAACATCTCGCTCGACATCCCGGCGAAGAAGGTGACCGCGTTCATCGGACCGAGTGGCTGCGGCAAGAGCACGCTCCTCCGCTCGCTCAACCGGATGAACGACCTCATCGACGACGTGCGGATCACAGGCACGATCGAACTCGAAGGAAAGAACATCAACGACCGTGACGTCGACGTGAACATGCTCCGTCGCCGGGTCGGGATGGTCTTCCAGAAGTCGAACCCGTTCCCGAAGTCGATCTTCGAGAACGTCGCCTATGGGCAGCGGATCGCCGGCGGAACCTCCAACGACGAGATCCGTCAGATCGTGGAAGACAGCCTGAAGCGCGTGGGACTCTGGAGTGAGGTCTCGAACCGGCTCGACTCGAGCGCGTTGGACCTCTCGGGCGGTCAGCAGCAGCGCCTCTGCATCGCGCGTGCGATCGCCATCTCGCCGGAGATCATCCTGATGGACGAGCCCTGCTCGGCCCTCGACCCGATCGCCACGGCCAAGGTCGAGGAGCTGATCGAGGAACTCAAGCACGACTACACGATCGTGATCGTCACGCACAACATGCAGCAGGCGGCGCGCGTCAGCGACTACACCGCGTTCATGTGGCTCGGCCGGGTGGTCGAGTACACGCGCACCGATCAGCTCTTCACGAACCCGATCCAGCCGCTCACCGAGGACTACATCACGGGCCGGTTCGGTTGATCCAGGAGAACGATGCCCCCTAGTGGGGCATCTCGGCCCTCCTCGAAGGGCTCGTCCGACCCGCGGCGCCGAGCCCGAGTCGGACTGGTAAGACAAAGATCGTCAATAGGTTCGCGCCACGGATCGGCACATGCGAACCCAGGCGTCTGCGAATCCATGGAGGGATGAACAGATGAGGCCGATGATACGCTCGGGAGGGGTGGAGAGCGGACTCGGATGGAGGCCTCGCTCCCTTCTCGCCTGAGCCCAGGGGGGCACGGGTGGCAACATATGTCCATGCGATGGGCTGGGGACGAACGAACATGGAAACGCACCTTCACAGGGAAGTAGAACAGCTGAAGACGAGGGTTCTCGAAGTCGGCGGAATGGTCGAGGAGAGCCTGCAGAAGGCGATCCTGGCGATCAGCCGGCGTGACGCCGTCCTGGCCGAGCAGGTCGTCCAAGGGGACGAAGAGGTCGACCGGATGGAAGTCGACGTGGAAGAGGACTGTCTCCAGATCCTGGCCCTCTACCAGCCCGTGGCCAGCGATCTCCGCTTCATCGTCGCAGTCCTCAAGCTCAACAACGACCTGGAACGGATCGGCGATCTGGCGGTCAACATCGCCCAGCGGGTCAAGAACCTGGGTGAGTTCCCGCCCGTGGAGATGCCGTTCGATTTCCGGCGGATGGCGGAAAAGGTCCAGCAGATGCTGAAGGGAGCGCTCGACGCACTCGTCAATCTGGACCCCCAGCTCGCCCGCGAGATCTGCGCGGCGGACCAGGAGATCGACGCGATCCACCGGACGGTCTACCAGGGCGTCTACGATGGGATCCGGAAGAACCCGGACCAGATGCAGCCGCTCATCGCGACCCTGACCGTGGCCCGGCACCTCGAGAGGATCGCCGACCACGCAACGAACATCGCGGAGGACGTCATCTACACCGTGGAGGGACAGATCACCCGCCACAAGATCCTGAACGAACGTCCGGGGAGATGAACGATCCATCCGCTTTTTCTTCGGTAGCCGCGATTCCGGGTCTTGTCGACTCCGCCGGATCAAAGCTACGATTGGTTGTTGGCAAGAACCCTAACGAAAGGAGGTGCGGATGAGTAAACAGACCACGATCAAGACGGGTGCACGTGAGGTGGGACCGTCCGCACAGTAGTTAGTTGCCTTCGGTTTCATACTCGAATACGGGATCCGTTTTGACGGGTTCGGAGAACGCCCCAAGTCCGAGACGCGGACCGGGGCGTTTCCCGTTTTTGGCGGAACGGCCAGGCCGCTGACACCCGAATCTACGGGCCCGCACATCCGGCCTCAGGGACTCAGACCGCCAAACAGGAACGTCTCCCGGACCCGTGACCGACCCAAAGCCCCCCTCCACGTCCAAGCGGTTGTCGAAGCGGTCGTACCTCCACTAGGCTCTCCGTCTGGTACCAGTCACTGCAAGTCCGACCGCCTTGGAAGACCAGGAGTATGACGACATGACTTCGACCGGCCAGCCGCTCATCCGCCTCTGTCGCAACCTAACGCTCGGCGCGGCCGTGCTCGGCATCGCCCTCGGAAGCGGCCTCGGCTGCGGAAAGGGGAAGGAGGACGCACCCAAGGAAACCGCCGGGGCAGGCGAGTCCGCGACGCACGAAGCACCGACCGGCCGCTTCGGCGAGCCCGAGTCCGTCCAGTGGTTCAACGGGTCGTTCGACGAAGCGCTCGCGGCGGCGAAGGAGCAGGACAAGATGCTGCTCGTCGACGTCTGGTCCGACCACTGCGCCCAGTGTGGGATCATGGACGAGGAAGTCTGGAGTTCTCCCGAGGGCGTGACGCTCGTCGGGGACGCGATCGCGGTGAAGGTGCCGTCCGACGCTCCCGAGAGCTATCCGTTCCGTCACACCTACCCGATCACCGGCCTGCCGGCCATCCTCCTCCTCAGCCCCGACGGCGGCGAAGTGAACCGGATCGTCGGCTACAACCACCGCGACGAGTTCCTCGTCGAAGCGAACGAGATGATGACCGGCGTCGACCCGCTCCCGGAACTGGAGAAGCGCGTCTCCGCAAACCCGAACGACACGGCCACACGCCTCGAACTGCTCGAGACGTATCTCTTCCGGGCCAACGAGGTCGATGCCAAGAAGCAGATGGACGAGATCCTCGCCCTCGACCCGGACAACCGGCAGGGCGATGCCGACCGCGCGATCCGTGCGCTCGCCAAGTACTACGCCTTCTTCCTGATGGACGCGGCCGGGTCGGCGGACATCTGGAGGACGATCCCGGACAAGTTCCCGAACTCGAGCGCGCTCACCGCGGCGCTCAAGGCCACCCTCGACTATGCGAAGACCACGGGCAGTGTCGATGAGTGGACGAGCTGGGTCTGCGGCCTGACCAATCGCTACTCCGCGAACGGACGGTTCAACTCTTCCGTCGCGATGTACGCGTTCCGTCAGGGCGTGCGCGGGAAGTGCCTCGCGGACGCCGCGTCGCGGGCCAAGCAGCTGAACGCCGCTCCGGCGAACGTCGACTCCGTCATCACGGTGCTGTCGAGCGGGAACTGATCGTGCCCCTGCCTGATCCAGCCCTTCGGTGACACAGGCGAAGGACCAGGACCGGAACGTCACTCTACTCGGCGCCATCGCGATCGGGATCGGCGGGATGGTTGGCGGCGGCATCTTCGCCGTGCTCGGCACCGCGGTCGGACTCGCGGGCGGCGCCACTCCGATCGCGTTTCTGATCGCCGGAAGTGTCGCCCTCCTCACCTCGTACTCGTACGCGAAGCTCTCGGTGCGCTATCCCGATTCTGGTGGGACGATCGTCTGTCTGGATCGTGCGGTCGGAGTCGACCTGGCGACCGGGTCGCTCAACTTCATCCTCTGGCTCAGCTACCTCGTGACGATCGCGCTCTACGCGTCGGCCTTCGGCTCCTACGCTCTCACCTTCTTCGGCGAGCAGCCGGTCTGGCTTCGTCATGTGCTGGTCAGCGCCGCCATCGTCCTGCCCGCGACGATCAACATCCTCGACTCGAGCATCGTGAGTCGGTCCGAAACCGCCATCGTCGTGCTGAAGCTGGCTCTCCTCGCCCTCGTCATCGCTGCGGGCGCGAAGGACGTAGAGCTGACGCGACTCCAGCCCGACACGTGGGCGCCCACACTCTCCCTGATCGTCGCGGGAATGGTGATCTTCGTCGCCTATGAAGGCTTCGAGCTGATTGCGAACTCCGCCGAGGAGATCGTCGACCCGGAGAAGACTCTGCCGCGCGCCTTCTTCGCGTGCGTCGGCTTCGTCATCTTCCTCTACTGCTGCGTGGCCGTCGTCACGGTTGGATCGCTCGACGCGAACACGATCGCCAAGGCAAAGGACTTCGCTCTCGCCGAGGCGGCGAAGCCATCGCTCGGTCGCGCTGGGTTCGTGATCGTTTCGTCATCCGCCCTGCTCGCCACGTTCTCGGCCGTGAATGCCACGATCTACGGGAACGCCCGCCTCGCATTCACCCTGGCCAAGGACGGCGAGATCCCGAAAGCGCTGGTCCGCAAAGCATGGAGCCGTCCGGTCGGCGGCGTCCTCGCCACGACTGTGCTCTCGTTGCTCCTCGCGAACCTGGCCGATCTTCGCGCCATCGCGATCCTCGGCAGCGCGAGCTTTCTGCTCGTCTTCGGATTCGTGAACGCGGCGTGCTTCAAGCTCGCTTCGGAAGTGGGGGCACGCCGGCTCATTGTACTTCTCGCCGCTGTGGCGTGCGCCGGAGCACTGGCTGCACTGCTCTGGAACACCTATGAGGAGAATCCAAACGCGCTCGTCGTCTTCGCCGGGATCGTGGCGTCTGCCGTGCTCTTCGAGTTGCTCTACACGAGGAGGAAGCGGAAGGGGCGGGAGAAAGACGTGGGCTGATCGGCCGACGGCACGTGGGAGCGCCGTCGACCTGGATTCCTACTGCGCGGCGATCAGGCGAAGGAGCGATCCATCAGACCTTCGATCGCCTTCTTCCCGTTCTCCTGGAGGAAACGCGTGCCGGTCCCGGTGAAGTGGAGGTGCGTGATGACCGGTTCCGAGTGGGACTTCCACTCCGAGCCCGTCCAGCGGAACCAACCGTCCTGCTCCTGGTCGAAGACGAAGAGCGGCTTGTTGCAGATCTTCGCGAACTCAGCGGCCCATCCGGTTCCACCCTTGACCGTCTTGTCCTCGAGGATCTTCCCGATCACGTAGACTTCCTGGCCCGCGTTGACCTGGTGCCAGATGGTCTGGAGGACCTTCTTGAAGAGCGGAGTGTCGTGGTAGTTGCGGTGCATCAGCTTGCTGACGTACGCGAGGCTGACGTCACCCTGAAGGAGCTCTTCGTGATTGAGCTTCCGGATGCCACGGGTACGGGCGTCCTTGTGTCCCTCGAAGCTGAAGTTGACCTCTTCGACCCCGTGACGCTCCGCGGACGCACCAAACTCGGCCTCGGCTCCGGCGGCGGCACCACTGAACAAGATGCACTCTTCGCGATTCACCTGACTGACTCCTCCTTCGCTCGACATGAGCGATGGTATCCCGCGTGCGTACGCCGCTCCGCGAGGGGCCTCCCCCTAGCAGGGTGCTCCGTCCGTTTGGGCAAAGCGGAAACGATAGCACGAAGGCCGCGGGGTTCCGCCGTGATTTCTTCGTTCGGGCCGGCGCCGTCGCGGGTCGTCGCGAGCCCAACAGCCGCCGCGCGAGCCGGAACCGTCACGCGGATCCGGAGCGGAGCCGTCCCGCGGTCCTGACGCTCGCTCGGGGCAGGCCGTCAGCCCTGGATCCGGGCCACCACTCCGTGGAGCGAGTACTCCGACCGGGATCGGTCGTGCATCCGGAGCGTCCACGGCAGGTCGGGTAGCTCGCCCACGATCTCGGTGGAGGAGAGCGACGCCGGATGCGCCCCCGGAGTGAGCAATGCACGGAGCACCCAAGCCCCGTCCCCCGCTCCCGGCGCGCGGGGCGAGTGGCCGCCGAGCCAGGCCTCGAGCGGGGTCACTGCGGCGGACCAGTCGTATGGGGTCGTCAGGTAGAGGCTGCCGCCGGGTCCGGTGATCCGCTCGAGGGTGCGCAGGAGGTCCAGGGGCGAGGAAACGGAATCGATCACGTTGAGCGCCACGGCGGATCCGAACACATCGTTCCGGAACGGAAGCATGGTCCCGTCGGCGACCCAGAAGTCCGCAGCCTCCCTGGACTCGAACGGCAACGCAATGTCTTGTCGTTCATAGAGAAGACCGGCCCGCCGCTTCGGGAAGACGGCGCGTCCGGAGCGCAGCGCACGCTGGGCGACACGCAACATGGAGACGTTGAGGTCGACCCCGAGGACCATGTCCTGGCCCGTCTCGGCAAGCTCGAGGACGGTTCGGCCGACCGAGCAGCCGACCTCCAGCACCGGGCTGGGGACAGGAGTCCGGCCGAGTTCCACCAACTTCCGCAAGATCTGAACGATCGATCCAGGGCCAGGGCCCGTTTGCGCGCCGGCGTCCGGAGCGAGATCGCCGTAGTGATCCCAGGAATAGCTGCTGAGGTGGATCCGGGTCGCGTCGTAGGCGGAACCCGGGCCGGAACACTCTCCGATCACGGACTCGATGCGCGGATCCAGGTCGTCCCGGAGGAGGAGGCTGAACGCATGATCCGCGATGAACGCCCTGGGGTCCGGAACGAGGATCGGAAGTCCGTCGAGGATCGGGTACTCGGACCGGCAGTCCGGATTCGTGCAGTGGAGGGCACCTTCCTGGACCCCGTCCCCATCCTCCCGGGCCACCCACCCGATCTCGAGGTCGTGTGCGCCCGCCTCGTGAACAAGGCACGAAGGACAGACCGGACGCAGCGTATCGAAATGCCCAAGCCTCACCGCTGCCCTCCGATTCCTTGACCTCGGCTCGACGGCTTGCCGATCATCGCCAAGCCTTACGAACACGAGAGGACGCCACTTGACCAGATCCCGACGGAGACGGTCAAGTCTCGCTCGTTCAGCGCCAACGCGGCGGAGACGGGTTCCACCGACGAGGATTCGGTCGACATGGGCCCGCGACACGGATTTGGTCGACCCACGGAGTGATGATGCCTGACCCACGATCTCGTTCGGCGATCCGCCGCTCACCGCTGGACGTTCTCGCGTCGATCGAGCCGCCGACATCGCCCGCGCAGACGCCGAAGCCGGCGGGGCGGTTGCTGCTCCAGGACTGGCTCCCCGTCGTCGGGTCTCTCGAGTGGGCGCTCGCACATCGCTATTGGCAGAACGTCGGGCTCGACGCGTTCGTCCGCGGAGACGTGCCCTACGTGGTGAACAACACCGCGTGGGTGGCGGAGAGCGCCGCAGCCGTGCTCCTCGCGTCCTGCGAGGATCTCCCCCCCACCACACCGATCCGGATCCTGGAACTCGGAGCCGGACTCGGACTCTTCGCCCGCCAGTTGCTGGACGCGATTCGTACCACCTGTGAGCGGGACGGAAGGAGCGAGTACGAGCGGCTGACGTTCCACGTCACGGATGGATCGCAGCGGACCGTGGATCGGTGGATCGAGGCGGGCCTGTTCGCCGCGCACCGCGAGCGCGTCGTGCTCACCACGTGCGACGCCGCGAAGCCCGAAGCGGTCGTCCCCGACGGCGTCCATGCGGTCTTCGCGAACTACGTTCTCGATGCGCTCCCGGCCACCATTCTGCGACGTTCGGAAGGGGCACATGCGGCCGGAACCGTGAGGTCCCCGGCCACCGATGCGTCGGCTTCGCCCAAGGCGTCGCCGACGGTCGCGACACCGGAGACGCCCGAGGGGAGCACGACGTCCGGAGCGCCCGAAACGACTGGGTTCGAGGAGCTGCGAAGCCGCGTCCACCTCTCGGAGTTCTACCGCGACGAGATCGCACGCCGCTTCGGTCTCCCTTGGGAGGAGCTGCCCGCTCTCGCTGCGCTCGCTCTGCGGAACGAACCGTCCTCGGAAGTCGAGGCGGCACGAGACCGACTTCTCCCCGCCCTTCCCTACTGCGAGTTCGAAGTCGACTTCGGCCCACTCGACCCTTCGGCGGCGGAGTCGATCCCACGCGAGGTGGTCGACTGCCCGGCGGACCGGATCATCTGGAACCACGGCGCGCTGGCCGCGATCGACGCGATCCTGCCACTGCTGACCGAGTCCGGGTTCCTGCTCGTCCGCGACCTGGGACCTCCGACCGACGAGCGGGTCGGTGACCTCTCGTACGTCGCGCGGTTCGGCGGCTCGCTCGCGTTCACCCTGGCCTTCCCCGTTCTCGACCGACGCGCGGTGAACCGCGGCGTCGTCTCGATTGCGCCCGAAGCGGATGCGGAACGAAGCATCCACACACGCCTCCTTGCGAAGCCCGGCTCGCGGGCCGTGGGCGCGTTCGAGGAACGATTCCGGAACGACGTGCACGCTCAGTCCGACGCACTCGCCGAAGAGGCGACGCGTCACATCAACGCCGGGCGGTACGAGGAAGCGCTCCGGTGCTACCGCGAGGCGCTGGCCCTCTGCCCGAACGACTGGCACCTCCTCGGAGCGGCCGCGCAGTTCCTGACACAGCAGGCGCTGCGGCCCGCAGAAGCGATGGAGCTGGCCGAAGCCGCGCTCGAGATCCAGCCCGCGTTCAGTGCGTTCCTCTGGAACTCGTTGGGCAACTGCCGTTTCTGCCTGAGCGATCCCGAGGGAGCGCACGCCTGCTACCTAAAGGCCCGCGAGATCCACCCCGCGGATGCGCAGACGGAACTGAACCTCGCCTTCTCCTGGACGGCACTCGGTGAGTTCGACGAAGCGCTCCAAGCGATCGCACGCGGGCTGGCCCACGACCGCGACGAACGGTTCGAATCCGTCCTCCTCACGAAGCAGAAGGAGGTGCTGGCCGCGATCCAACGGAGGAGGCAGGAGGAGGACGACCGCTCCAACCGGCGCCACGCTGCGTTCACGGGAGCGCGATAGAGGAAAGGGTCGGACGCGCAGCAACGACGGCAGATCGACAGCTAGACGGTGGCGGAACTCGCCGGGCCTTGGTGCCACGAGTGCGGCGAGCGCCGGCGGGTCATGGTCGACCGAGGCTGGACGCGCTTCGGACGCGCGGTGGGACGCGCGGTGCGGGCACTCCGGCGACGACCAACTCGCCCTCCCAGAAGGAAGACTGCCATTGTCTCGGGGGAGTCGGAGTGCCAAACTGCCGGTTTCCGCGGGGAATTGCGGGTGATCCGGGCGGAAACTCGGCAGAGAGTCGGGTAGGAGAGCGGATCCCCAAGAGATGGAGGACACGGTGCGAAAGATCGCCCCGATTGCTATCGCCTTCCTGCTCGTGGCCTGTGGCGGAGACTCTGAGAAGTCCGCCTCCGATACACCGAGCAACGGACAGCCGGCCGCCGGACAGATGGCGAACGGCCAGACCATGACCGCGGCCGAGCCCCTGACGGGCGACCCCAGCCACGTCTGCGCCAAGGTCGGATCGGACGAGATCACGCTGCGCGAAGTCGACCTCTTGGCGAACACGCTTCGTGGCAACCGGCCCGGAGCCGGCATGGCCGAACTCCAGAAGATCGCCCTCGACAACCTGATCGACCAGCGGGTGCTCGTCCGCACGGCCCACGAGAAGGGCATCTCTCCCACCGACGAGGACTTCCAGGCCGCTGTCTCCCAGATCACGTCGCAGTTCCCGAGCGAGGAGGCGTTCACACAGGCGCTCCAGCAGCAGGGGATGACGCGGGAGGACTTCGACCAGAACTTCCGGACCGAGCTCACCATTCAGAAGCTCGTCGAAGAGGTCTTCGCGGACACGGCCCAGGTGACGGAAGCGGAAGCGCGGGCGTACTACGACTCGAACCCGCAGGAGTTCCAGACTCCGGAGACGGTTCATGCGCGCCACATCCTGATCCGCGTCGATCCGAACGCAACTCCCGAGACCGATGCCGCGGCGAAGGGTCGCGCGCAGATGGTGCTGGACCGGATCCGCGGGGGCGAGGACTTCGTCGCGGTCGCGGATGAGGTCACGGAGGATCCCTCCGGAAAGGGCAGAGGCGGAGACCTCGGCTTCTTCCCGCGCGAGCGGATGGTACCACCCTTCTCCGAAGCGGCGTTCGCGCTCGAAGCCGGGAAGGTGTCCGACCTCGTGAAGACGCAGTTCGGCTACCACATCATCAAGACGGAAGAGAAGCGACCGGCCGGAAAGATCGACTTCGCCGAGATCGAGGACCGTCTGATCCAGAACCTCACGCAGCGAGACATCTCGAACGGGATCCGCGCCTATCTGGATGCGGAGAAGGCGAAGATGGGAATCGAGCGGGAGATCTAGCCCCACCCGCAGGGGCGCACCCGGCAGATTTGTCTCCGGCAGATGCGCATCCGGCGGATGGGTCTCCGGCGGATGCAGCTACGGCGGTTCAGCCGCCGATCTTCACGTTCGTACTGCAGGGCGACATGACCTTGCCGGTCGGCGACGGGATCGGCGCGACGCACGACGGATGGGATGTCATGTCGTTCGCGCGCGCCGCCCCGAGCATGTTGACCTTCACCGTCATCGAGGCCTTGGTGATGAGCCCGGGCCCGGCGGGAACACAACTCGGCAGCATGCACGGCTTGCTCTTGTCGGTCTGACGTGCGGCTGCTTTGTTGTTGATCTTCACATTGGTCGAACACGGCGGCATGATCGTGAGCGGCAGTGCGGGGTGTGGCGTCGGAGTGGGCGTCGGTGCCGGCGGATGGATCGGCGCATGACAATGGGGCGCGTCCTGCTTGATCATGTCCCCTTGGCGCGCTGCGTTCGGCATCGATCGTCTCCCCTACTCCGGATCCGTCCTCACTTGGATGAGTGAAATCCTCCCCGGCGGGACCGGGGTAGGTCAAGCACTTCGGAAGGAGTCAGCCGATGGGAACGAGGCTCGCAGTCTGCCGGGGCCAGGAGGTGCCGGAGGTCGTCCAGAATGGATGGGCGGCGTATCTTGCACTGAAGGGCGAGCACCAGACCCAGGTGTGGCGCATCGTCGTCGCCGGGATCCTGGTGCCGGATGACCCAAGCAACCCGGCGTTGGTCGAGGCGTTCGTTCAGAACGACGAAGTGCCCACCGATCGGGCCGCGTCGATCCTCCAGTCCTGTGGCTTCATCCTCACGCAGGCCTGTGCGCTCGACATCACGAAGGAGGCGCTCGCGAACGACCTCCGGCTCCTCTCGAACGGCGAGCCGGACGGAGCGCAGCTGACCCTGGCGGTGTTCGAGAGCGAACGGCAACGGATCCGGGAGACTCTGCTCCGTCAGACCCTGACGGACCACGGCAACGTGCTGGTCAGCCTCGACTGGCGCGTGGACCAGGTCTCGGCCTCCAATCGGGGCAGCAACCTGGAAGCGCCGGTCGTGTTCCTCACCCTCAAGTACCTGAACGGAGACGAACAACGACGTCTCTCGCTCCAGGTGACCCCGGAAGGTCTCCAGGATCTCAGGCGGTTTCTCGCTCAGTTCGACTGACTTCGGGGAGACAGGTTCCGGGCCGCGATCAGGATCCAGGCCGACGGATGGCGGCGATCAGCGGAGACACGGCGCTGCCCGTCGCATAACGCGGTTCGGCTGACTTCGGGCAGGCGCTGCCCATCGCCTCACTCACCTGACGCGTTGTTGCTGTTCTCCTCCGTCGTCGGTGGAGTGGCATCGTGGTAGCCGGTGCGGTCGAGGCAGTTCAGGTTGACGTAGTCGCCGTCGATGTAGGTGTCGCCGGCCGAGCGAACTCTGACGTCGCCTTCCGTGCGGAGCTGGATCTCTTCCCCGGTTTCGACCTTCATCGACCTGCGGGCCTCGATCGCGAGTTCCTCGCAGCGGATCCCGAGCGCCCCCACCGCATCCATCTCGAGCGCGCCGCCATGGACGCGCACGACGGGACCGTTCTCGGTGAGATGGATCGAGACGTCGAGTCGACCGGACGGCGTACGGATCTCGACGCGATCACCGTGCGACTCCGGGTGGACGGAGAGTTCGTGGCCCGAGGAGAGTCGGATCGGTAGCGCATCGCCGCCGGTGCCGGTGATCTCACGCGGGCTCGGATCCGAACCGGTCAGGAGGGGGCGTGCTGTCTTCTCATCCATTGGGAACTCCTCGCCAATTGGGTTCGGGGCAATTCGCCGACCCACCACACCATCGCCCAGAGCGACGGAGAGACCGTCCATCGATCCACTCGCCGATCCTATCGGAATCGACGGATCTTCAGCTACCGGATCCAGGAGGCGCAGGTGGCTTCCAGTCCTCCGCCCGGGCGAGTACCGGATCGGTCCGCAGCACCTTGGTCAGGTCCGCCTCCCGCCAATCCGCACCCTCGTCCACGATCCGGTGGAGATTCGAGGACCGGAGGTTCGCTTTCACCAGGGTCACCTTCCGCAGGGATGCCTTCGACAGATCCGAGTTTGCGATGTTCGCACCGGAGAGGTTGGCTCCGTCGAGCACGGCCTCGGTCAGGAGGCATCCTTCCATCTGCGCCGAGGACAGGTTCGCCGCGGCGAGGATCGACTTCTCGAACATCGCCCCCGTGAGGTTCGTATCACGGAGGTCGCCCCCGGTGAGGTCCGCTTCCGAAAGGACCGCGAATCCGCAGTCGGCCCCCTGCATCCTCACCTGTGTGAGCTTCGCCCCAAGGAAGACGGTGCCCCGGCACTTCGCGCCCGCGAGATTCGCTCCCGAGAGGTCGGCTCCGCTGAGGTCGGCCTCGGTGAGGTCCCGTCCGGAGAGATCCGCTCCCGCGAGCTTCACACCTTGCAGACTGCAGCCACGGAAAGTGCAGCCATCGAGGCGGACTCCCAGGAGATCCATGCCGTCGAAGGCCGTGGCCTCGTAGTGGAGACCTCCCCAGTCCGCTTCTTCCGCCTTGCACTCCGCGAAGCTGCACTCGCTCACCAACGCCACGTTGCGGAAGCGGGACTGCCGAAGGTTCGCTCCGACGAAGGTCGACTGTTCCATCCGGGCCTGACTGAAGTCCGCCCCCTCCAGCACGACCCCGTTGAAGTTCGTGGCGTGGAGCGTCGCGCCGACGAACTTCGCGCGGGCGAGGGAGGATCCGGCGAAACTGAGTCCGCTGAGGTCGAGTCGACTGAGGTCGATCTCGTCGGCCTCGACCTTCTCGAAGGCGACTTCCGTCAGCTTTGCCCCCATGAAGGAGGCGCGGGACAGGTTCGAGCCGAGGAACCGGCAGTCCGTCAGCTCTGCGGCCGAGAAGTCCGCATGACCGAGACGGCACTCTGCGAACTCGAGCGACTCCACCCGAGCCGAACGGAACGAACAACGTTCCAGGTTGGACCCGCTGATCTGAAGCGCACGGGGCGCACAGGATCCGAGGGCGAGCCCGGAGAGGTCCACGTCCTTGATCACGCCCCCCGACAGGCGGCGGGGTAGTCCTTCGAGCTTCGAGAGATCGATCTCCAGGAACTCGATCTCCTGGAGCTCCGCCCCCGCCATCGAGATCGCTTCCGTGAAGCAGCGCTGGATCGAAAGCCCCTCTGCCTTCGATTCCGCAAGGCTCAGCTTCGCGAGATTGCACTCCGAGAACTCGACCGCGTGGAGTTCGGCCCGGAGAAACGATGCGCCCTTCAGCGCCGCGCCCGTGAAGACGGCCTTCTCGAGACGGCAGTCGTCGAACCGGCATCCATCCATCTCGAGGTAGTCGAAGTCGATTCCCGTCGCGGTGACGGCACTGAAGTCCGCCTCCCGTGCCGATCCCGAACCGAGAGTGGGAGCCGACGAAGCAGACGGGGGAAGCGGCACCGCGCCCAGCTCCATCGACGACATCTCCGCCCTCGCGAACCGGGCGCGGTCGCAGTTGCTGTTGAGGATCCGTCCGCCCGTGAGCCGGGCGGCGGTGAAGTCCGCACCTTCCAGCTTCGAGTTGCTCACGTGAACGTGCGTGAGGTCGGCCTCGGACAGGTTCACGCCCGAGAGGATGCAGTTCCGGATCGTCGCACTCGAGAGTCTGGCGCCCCGAAGGTCCGCGCCGCTGAGGTCGATCCCATCGAGGACGACGCCGGCCAGCCCCTCCTGATTCGCGAACAGGCTCAACACCTGAGACGCGGAGAGAGACTCTCCCGCATGTCGAAACTCGCTGCTGACTTCCATGCTCGAGTTCCCCTTCGCCTCAGACCATCTTCTCGTCGAGAATCGTCTTGTCCACGATCGCCCCATTCACCACGACACCGTCCCGGATGGAATCGCTGAGATCGGCACCATAGAGGTTGGAGCCGGTGAGATCTGCCTGCCTGAGATCGGTGAAGTTGACGATCGCCTTGAACAGGTTCGCGCTCGTGACCTTCGCGCCCCGGAGGACCGTCTTGTAGAGCACGCACGCCTTTGCGTCGACCGCATGGAGGAGCGCGCCGTCGAGCTCCGCCTTGGAGAGGTTCGCCTCCACGAGCACCGCGTGGGAGAAGTTCGATCGGGAGAGCTTCGCTCCGGACCAGACCGACCGAGGCGCCCGGACCTGCTGGAACGAGGCCCCGACGAGATGCGTCCCCGGACCGAAGAGCGCTTCCGTGAGGTCGGCCCGGTCGAACACCGCGCCTTCGTCCGCTCTCGCTCCGGAGAGCTCGGCCGACTCCAGGTGTGCTTCGGCGAAACGAGCGTGGTCGAGCTTCGCTTCGCGAAAGCCCGCCGCTCCGAGCTTCGCCTTCCCGAAGTTCGCACGCTGCAGGTCGGCCCGGAAGAACGAAGCATCGGTCGCGTCGACGCCTTCGAAGTTCGCTTCCCGGCAGACGGCACGACCGAACACCGCCAACGTGAGATCGGCTTCCGCGAGAGTGGCGCGCGTCAGATCCGCGCCCGCGAGACTCGCTTCCGTGAGGGACGCGCCACGGAGGTCCGCACCGACGAGGTTCGCTCCATTCAGGATCGCGCCTCCGAAACGACTTCCCGCGAGCTTGGCCCCGGCGAGGTTCGCGCCGGACAGGTCGGCTCCCGTGAAGTCGATACCTTCGAGCGCGAGCTCACTCAGGTCGAGCCGACGAAGACTCTCCTCGGCGAAAGACCCGCCCGCCGATGCGTGTGCCGACACCTTGCCCCTGGTCCACCCTTCGGCTTCCGCTTCCTCCTCTTCGGCGTCGACGTCCGGAGTGATGCCGAGTTCGGTCGCCAGCTGCTCCATGATCCGCCGTTCCTCGGGCGTGTCGGGCGGGAGATCTTTCGGCACGAGGCCGACCGCGAGGATCTCATCGTCGGTCTGCCCGAGAATCCGCATGACGCGGACCACGTTCTTCCTGCCGTCGTCATCGAGTTCCGCCCAGGGAGGCGGACCGGGGGGTGGAATCTCAGCGTCGTCCGCGAAGTCATCGTCCTCGTCGTCGTCGCCGTCCCTTTCCGAGGCCACACCGGCCACCGAGGGTTCACCTTCTGAAGCGTCGTCGTCATCGGCAGTCTCTTCCGACGGGACGAGAGGCCGCAGCTCCTGCTCCCAGCCTTCCTTGAGCCGTGGCGCGGCCGCGGTGGATTCGTTCACGACGAACGCACACGCGACGTCTTCGAGTTCGTCCGAGACGACCTGCGTGTGACCTCTCCACACGAGAACGAGGCGCCCGGCTTCGGCGTCCACCCAGAGCGTGTCGAGTTTCATCTCGACTTCGCGGCAGATCGACGCCCTTGGCGGCGTGCCGGACGGTACCGCTGACTGCGCACCGGCCGAGGCCGGTGCCGTTCCTCCGGCTGTCGGCTGTCCCGAAGACGAACCGGACGAGGGGCGGAAGAAGGCGAAGCACCGAGTGCGGAGCCCGGGCAACCGTGACTCGAACGTCTCGTGAGTGGGATGGATGTTGACGAGACGCACCGTCTCGTCCCCGCGGAGGTACTCGGGGAACTGCATCTCTGGCGGCGCGCAGTTGCACGTGCTCCAGTCCATGTCCTTCGGGAACCAGGGGCCACGTTCCTTGAACCACCGGGCGCCGTACGTCCCCATCTTCCCGACCCGCAGCCCCCACGTTCGGGAGAGAGGGCCGAATCCAGCGGGGGGCGGTTCGTTCTTGGGCGACTCCAGGAGGAACCGTGGATCCTCGATGTTCGGCAGGAGCTGGACCCGATGGCCCTGCACCTCGAGAACCTTGATGCCCTTCCCGATCGGGTTGAGCGCGTACCCGGGGCCGCCGTAGGAACGGTCGTAGCGGAGGTCGGCCTCCTGGAACGCCTGCGGGTCACTCGGCTTGGTCGAGAACATCCCCTTCTTCCAGAGGCGCTCTCCATACACGACGAGGTTCCGGGTGCGCGTTCCGACCTGGAACGAAACCGCACACGACGTCACGGGCCTTCCGCCCGGAGGATGGCACTTCCCGACCAGTACGGCGTCGGCGTTCGGCTTGAAGTGGACGAAGTCCGAGTCGTACCGGAGACCCGCCGTGCCTTCCTCGTCATCGGGATAGCCGAGATCGCCCTCGATCGGCATCTGCGCCTGGGAGAGCTGCGCGGTCCCACCGGCAACGAGGTCGAAGGTCCCCTTCACGATGAACGTCACGGAATGATCCGGGTAGTTCATCCTCCCCGGTAGGTAGACGACCTCGAACGGGGTCTGATTCCTCAAGTCCATGAGAGACGTCTTCCTTGCGTCGGGCGAGCGTCCATCACGCGGGCCTCGGAAGGCTGAGTTCCTGTGCGTGTCCGTCGGGATCGATCGCGCCCACCAAAACGCCGAGCAGGTGGGCACTCTGCGCGCTCTCGCCGGCGGGGCCGAGCATGGCCCGGTCGGTCAGCACCACGTCGGCGGCATCGACCGCGCGTGGGGTTCGGCGAACGTCCCGGAAGAGCAGGCGATCGCCGCCCCGGATTCCGTAGCCGAAGCCACCCTGGTTCGTGATGACGATGCTGAAGAGGTCATCCGGAGAGTCCGCGAGAGTCGAGGGTGCGGGAATGAACCCCTCTGCCTCCGCGTCGAGAGACCGCGGGTCGATCTCGACGTCGGGATCGAACTGCCCCATGTACCGGACGACGAACTGGTCCGGTTCGCAGACGAGCAGGTCGTCGAACGTTGCCGCGTACCGTCTGTGCTCCACGTAGATCTCCCGGAATCGATGCAGGCTCATTTTCGGATGGAAGAAGACGTACCTCTGATCGAACGACGTTCCCGACACACCCTCTCTCAGCAGGAGCATCGACTCCCTCTGCCATGTCCCACCGAAACGTCTCCGTCCCGAAACGATGGACAGGAGCCCCTGAACCACGAACCCGACGAGCAGCCCGGCCGATCCGGCGATCCAGAGCACGGCACGCAGGGGCAGGATCACGAGTTGCCAGAACACTGAACTGCGAAGCACGAGGCCGACACTCCCGCTACATGTTCCAAGTGTGGGAAGAGTCCTGAGTCTTCATCTTGTTCTTCTTGATGATGACTCCGCCGGCCGCGTCGAGAATGATCTGGCCACTCGTCTTGATCTGGATGTCGTTGTCCTTCGCGAAGACTTCGATCCCCTGGTCCTTGAGCTTGATGTAGGACTTCTGACTCGCACCGTGATGCTTGATGATGTCGAGCGTGTCTTCCTTCATGTCGATCTCGGAGTGCTTGGTCGTCTGCCGTGCCCGCTTCTTCCCGGCCGCGTCCATCACGGACTTCATCTGCGCAAACGTGGCCGCCCACGCAACGATCGCGGTGCCGGTGCCGGCGGCGAGCGTCTCGAGGTATGGCGTGCCCAGTGCCAGTGGTGAGCCGGCACGGGAGTCGTCCGGAGTCCTCCCGGCGACGTTCCCCTCGTTCCAGGCGGACGCGAGCGACCGCAGCCCCGCTCCGTACGCGGTACCCGCTGCAGCGGCAGCCGCGGCCGCCCCCGTGAGGGTCGCCATGATGGCGCGACCGGCCGAGATGGCGGCGGGGTTCTCCGACCCGGCGCCGGGGTCCTCACCGAAGCTGAGGTTCAGCGCGGTGTCCCCGCAGTCCATGATGCTGTTGTCTTTCGGCCCACCGACACACATCACGTGCTTGAGAGAGTCGTGGATGATGTCGGAACCGGAAGAGCGGAGGAACTGCTTCTTGTTGACGTTCGTCTCCGCCGACCAACCCCACTTGTAGCTGTAGTTGTAGTTGAACGTCATCGCGCCGCCGACGTCGGCTGCCAACTTCGTGGCCGCGTTGATGTCGACCTTGAATCCGACCATCATCGAAACGGAGGCACCGATCGTCACCGACTCACTCGCGCCTCCCGTGAAGGAGAACGAGTTGCCCAGCATCGTGCTGAGCGTCGATCCGATCGTCTGGACCATCGACGTACCGTTCGTGAAGTACTTCGTGTCGCTCTTCGTCTGCCACTCGCCGCTCTTTCCGAGAATGATCGTCGACGCGTGATGGGGGCTCTGGAGCACGATGTGCTCGTCGCCCGGCGTCGCGTTGAACATGAGCTGATTCCCGTAGTCGTCACGGATGATGCTGCTCAGTTTGTGATCCGGGAGCGTGAGCGGAGGCATGTTGTCCTGGTTGTAGACCCGACCGGTGCAGACGGGCAGATCCGGATCCCCCTCCAAGAAGCTGATGATCACTTCCTGCCCGATGTGAGGCAGGAACATCCCGCCCCAGTTCTTCCCGGCCCAGTTCTGCGAAACGCGCACGAAACAGGAAGACGTCTCGTCGGAACTCCCGTGCCGGTCCCAATGGAAATGGACTTTGATCCGGCCGTACTCATCGGTCCAGACGTCGTCTCCCGATCCGGTCACGATCGCGGTCTGCGGGCCCTCGACGATCGGACGGGGCGTCAGTCGAGCGGGACGGAACTGCGTCTGCTCGTCGATCGCCGTGATGTGGGTCGTGAACGCGGGCCCGTTGGAACGGCCGCCGATCCCCGTCTCGTACTCGGGATTCGACAGCTCGTAGGACGCGGAGACGACGAGATAACCCTTGTTGAAACTCTGGCGGGGATGCTCGGTCATACGGAAGAGGGACCCGGCCCCGAGCCCACGGACGGTGCCGCCGCCATGAGCGACTTCGAAGAGCGCCTGGAGCTCTTCGATCCGGGTCCGTGCGATGGTCTCCCCATCGCTCGTCTCGTCGTAGTACCCCGGGTAGTCGAACACTTCGAGCCGCGACTGCGTGTTGTCCCGCGTGATCACGCCTCTCGTCTCGAGCGTCGCCTTCGGCTTCGTGAAGTCGTAGTCCGTGTGAGAGAAGACACCGGTCTGGAACTCCTGCGTGAGGTACCACTGGAGAAAGCGATCCGCGTCGGGCGAATGTTCCGACCCCTCGGGGAAGCACGGGATCTCTTCGTAGCCATCCACCGTGTCGTGACACCTGGCGCCATCGGCCAGCACGAGCTTGTGCTTCCCATCCTCGTGTTGGAAGTAGTAGTAGATCCCGTCGTGTTCCATGAGCCGACTGAGGAACGCGAAGTCGGACTCCCGGTACTGGGTGCAGTAGTCCCGAGGGGCCGGCGCGCTGATGCGGGTCAGGTCGAGGTCCGAGAACCCGCGATCGCCGAAGATCTTCTTCATGATGTCGACGGTCGAGTCACCCTGGAAGATCCGGCAATCCGCGGAGCGCGAGAGAAACCAGAACCAGGGACGGAGCGTGGCTTCGTAGCGGGCGAACCGACCGTAGCCGCCCACGTAGGAGAACCGACTCACGATTCCATCGAAGTATCGCGTACCGTTGTTCCTCACCCTGGCCTTCACCGTCATGTGCTGGCCGAGGACATCGGACATCGTGATGTCATGACGCGTACTGAGGAGTTCCAGCTCGTAGTGGAAGAGACGCCCCAAGCTCTCGTTCCCCGTCATGCGGAGAAGGAGCAGGGTGTCCGGGTCGAGCGGGCCCGATACGGAAAACGGCCGTGTTTCCGTTTGCAAAGGGGGCATGGGAAGACCTCCGAATACAGACACTCGTTGGGGGCACCGTCAGTCTAAGGAACCACCCCGAGGGACGATAGGCCGAATTTGGTGCCGCGATCGGCGGGCCAACAGCAGTCGCCACCGAGCCCTGGCCGCGACCTCCTCCGATCGACTAGGGTCCCAGCGAGGCTGGGTCGACAGTCGTCATGGGAGTCCGGGGCATCTACTCATCGGCGACCCGCCCATCGGAGTTGCGCGCGGAGTTCCAGGTCGGTAGCGCCGCCACACAGGGAAGGCTCCATGAGCAGTTCATATGAACGGATCTACGCGGTCGTGAAGCGGATTCCGCGAGGGCGGGTGGCCACGTACGGGCAGATCGCGGACCTCGCGGGCATGCACGGGCACGCACGGCAGGTGGGATACGCACTCCACGCGACACCTGCCCACGTTCGAATCCCGTGGCAACGAGTGGTCAATGCAAAGGGTGAGATCAGCCTACGGCCGCACGAGGGGGGAGGAGATCTCCAGGCTGCCCTCCTGGGGGCGGAAGGAGTCGAGTTCTCTCCGGGCGGACGGATCGACCTGAAGCGGTACCAGTGGAAGCCGAAGGGAGTCCGGATCGATCGTTAGGACGCGAGATCCGGTTCTCCGGCCCCGCGAGCAAGTCCGCGGGCGCGTCCGCTGACGGCGCCGACGATCAGGCTACCTGCGAGTCCTCGTCGGGCTCGGCGTCGAGTTCCTCGTCCCAGGCCGAGCAGCGGTTCCGGCCCTCGTGCTTACTTCGGTAGAGCGCGAGGTCTGCCTTCTTCACGAGTTCGTTGAGGTCGTAGCCATCGGTCGGGGACTCCGCGATCCCGATGCTGATGGTGATCTGGATCGACTCGCCCTGCCAACAGAAGGTCGCATTCTGGATCGTGAGCCGGATCCGCTCCGCGATCACACCCGCCTGCTCCTTCGTCGTTTCCGGCAGTCCGACCAGGAACTCTTCGCCACCGAACCGCGACACCAGATCGAATCCGCGAAGCCCCTTGTCGAGGAGTGCTCCGACTTGGGCCAGCACTGCACTTCCCGCCTGGTGACCGTAGCCTTCGTTCACGGCGCGGAAGAAGTCGATGTCCATCATCAGCACGGAGATCGGCTGGCCGCGCTGCGCGCACCGATGGAGTTCCGACTCGAGCGCGATGTCGCAGGACTGACGCGTGAGCAGCCCCGTGAGTTCGTCGAAGCGGAGCTTCTTTTGGATCGCCGCGTGGAAGTGAGCTTCCATCTCGTCGAGGATCGCAAAACGGAGCGTCGTATCGCCGACCTGGATCTTGTCCCGATCGGTCAACTGATGACGCTCGATGATCTCTCCGTTCACCACCGTGTGATTGAGACTCCCCAGATCCTGCACCCAGTACGTCGGCTCGTGCGCGGCTTCGTCGTACTCGATCGTGAGCCTGGCGTGGTAGCGTGAGATCTGCGCGTCGCTCCGGATCGCGATGTCCGCGTCGGGAGCGCGCCCGACGACGTAGCGCGTGCGACGAAGGGGGAACTGGTTCCCGATCTCGGGTCCGTTGAGGACGATGAGGACGGCACACGCCTTCGGCACCCGTCCGGCTCTCGCCGGCGGTGGGCGGTGGATGGTGGTATCCAGCCCTTCCGCGGCCGACTCCGCCTGCGGCGCAACGCCGTCGCCGTACTCGGGCTCTGGCGCTTTGGGCAAGTCGTGGTCCATAGGTCCTCCCTCATGGACCCATCGACTGACCTGGGGCGGAACTTGACGGTGGACCGAGAACTGTCCCGGCGCTGCTAACTCTTTCCCCGGCAAAAGGATACGGCCCGTCGAGCCGCCGACCGACCGAATCTCCCCAAGCATCTGTCACGCAAGGAGTTGCCGGGGCATCGGAGGTGTCGCGGCACATTCCTCGGCCAAGGGTCTATAGTCCGGGGGATGCGTCGAGTGAGTTTTGGACGTACCACACCCGAGCCGAGCATCCAAGACCGAGCACCTCACATCACCGGTCCGACCGGTCGGACCGCGAGCCCCCGGGGCGATATCGCGGAAACCGGCGAACCCGCCCGTGCCGCCGCACCGTTCCGGATGGGGTTCGCCGAGTTCGTCGTCTTCGTCGCGGCGTGCATGGCCCTCAACGCCCTCGCGATCGACATCATGCTTCCGGCGCTCCCGGAGTTGGGGCACGCACTCGGCGTGGTCGATGCGAACGACCGTCAGTCGGTCATCATCGCGTACATGTTCGGATTCGGCCCATCCCAGCTTCTCTACGGCCCCCTCTCGGACCGGTTCGGACGGAAGGCGACGCTGATCGGCGGACTTCTCGTCTTCTCGCTGGCCGGTGCGCTCAGCGCGTTCGCGCCCACCTTCCGACTCCTGCTCCTCTCGCGGGCCCTCGAAGGTTTCGGTGCGGGCTCATCCCGCGTCGTCGCGGTCACGCTCGTGCGGGATCGATACCGAGGAGCGGAGATGGCGCGGGTCATGTCTCTCTCGATGATGGTCTTCATGGTCATCCCGATTCTGGCGCCAACGATTGGACAGGGGATCCTCTTCGTCGCGCCGTGGCGCGGGATCTTCGGCGTGCTCGCGATCGCGGGCGTCGCCATCGTCGTGTGGGCATGGCAGCGGATGGACGAGACGCTCCGGCCGGAGAACCGACGGGACCTCTCGCTCCGCAGAGTCTCGGCCGGCTTTGCCGAAACGGTTCGGAACCGGACGACTCTCGCCTACACGATCGCCACGGGCTTCGTCTTCGGCGGACTGATGAGCTTCATCACGTCGGCGCAGCAGATCTTCCAGGACACGTTCGGCGTGGAGCGAGAGTTCCCTCTCCTCTTCGCGATCATCGCGCTCACCATGTCGGCCGCGTCGTTCCTCAACTCGAGATGGGTCCGTCGCCTCGGGGTGGCCCGCCTGTCACACTCCGCGCTATGGGTGCTGATCGGCGTGAGCGGACTCCACGGCGGGCTCGCGCTCCTCGGTTGGGTGTCGCTCCCGGCCTTCATCGTTCTCGAAGCGTTGACGCTGTTCGTCTTCGGGTTCGTGGGGGCGAACTTCAACTCGATCGCCATGGAGCCGATGGGGCACATCGCGGGGACGGCATCGTCCGCGATCGGAGCGATCACGACGATCATATCGGCCGTACTCGGGCTCGTGATCGGACAGCTCTACGACGGCACGATCGTGCCGCTCGTCCTCGGCACCTGCATCCTCGGCGTCGTCTCCCGGATCGTGCTCTGGGTGACCGGACAGAGAGCCGGTGACCCGGCCTGATCGCTACCCGCGCGCTGCCTCTCGCCGACGTCTACTACGCCGGCCGGGCCATGTCCCGGACGAGGCCGGCAATCCGCTCCCGGTCCGCGGCCGCGAGGCTGCTCCCCGACGGAAGACAGAGCCCCAGCTCGAAGAGACGGTCGGCCACCGCCCCGCCGTACATCGGCGCGTCCTGGAAGAGCGGCTGGAGGTGCATCGGCTTCCAGAGCGGGCGGGACTCGATGTTGTGCTCCTCGAGCTTCACCCGGACCTGCTCACGCGTCGCACCGAACTTCACAGGGTCTACCAGAACGCACGTTAGCCAGCGCGTGTGCATCCCCCAGCCGGCATCCGGCTGGAACGTGAGCCCGGGCAGCGATCCCAAGGTCTCCTGGTAGTAGGCGAAGTTCTCGCGCCGGGCGGCGATCCGCTCGTCCAGGACGGCGAGCTGGCCTCGTCCCACACCAGCCAAGATGTTGCTCATGCGGTAGTTGTAGCCGATCTCCGTGTGCTCGTAATGAGGCGCGGGGTCCCGGGCCTGCGTGGCGAGCTTGCGCGCGTGCTGGATCAGGGCGTCGTCGGACGACACCAGCATCCCGCCACCCGAAGTCGTGATGATCTTGTTGCCGTTGAAGCTGAAGACACCGACCCTACCGATCGTTCCGGGTGATCTCGTGGCCCGCGTGCCGGCGGGAGCAGAGGTCGCGGAGGAACCGTGCGGGCCCTCGGGCGCAGCGTCGCTTCCGCCTCCCTTCCCCCAGTACGTGGTCCCGAGCGCCTCGGCGGCGTCCTCGATGAGGGTGACGCCGTGGCGTTGGCAGATCTCGTCGATCGCATCCATATCTGCACTCTGGCCATAGAGATGGACGGCCAGCACCGCCTTCGGGAGGCGACCGGTCTTCGTCATCCGATCCCGAATCGCTTCCTCGATCCGCTCCGGATCGAGGTTCCAGGACCGCTCCTCCGAGTCCACCAGGATCGGCTTCGCCCCCACGTAGGTGATCGGGTTGACACTCGCCACGAAGGTGAGAGACGACACGATGACCTCGTCACCCGGTCCGACGTCCGACAGGATCAGGGCCAGATGCAGAGCGGCCGTTCCGGAACTGAGGGCCGCGGCGTGAGGAGATCCGACTCGGGCCGCGAACTCGCGCTCGAACCCGTCCACGTTGGGGCCCAGCGGGGCGACCCAGTTCGTGTCGAACGCCTCGTCCACGTACTTCCGTTCGAGACCACTCATGTGGGGCGGGGATAGATAGATGCGCTCGGACACGTGTTCCTGTACCTCCGGGTGCGGCGACGTCGCGCCAAGGTATCCGATCCGGGGGGTCTTCCAAAGCCAGAAACCAGCCGCGCGCGGCCGGTCCACTCCCCCCTAGGGACGGCAGGGCGGGAACGTTCCGGGAGAGAATTCGGCGGTGCGACGGCTCAGGTCCTAAGGACACCAGCCGGACGGCGACCGTCATCATTGTGTCCCACCCGCTCGGCTCGGTATCCTTGTAGTCTGGCGCGAAGAGCGAACCAACTCCACTCGAGTCCCCACAAGTCGTTGTGAATCAACGGAAAGCTCGATTGGATCACCCACTCGCACTTGCTCTTCGCTCCGCGAACGAACGGGAGCCCGCCCCATGCACAGGCACAAGTCCATTCCCATCAGGGCCTTAAGGCACCTGTACGACCTCGTGCGGCTGGCCGCGATCGGCGGCATCGCCCTGCTCGCCTCCACCGCCGCCGCCGACGGTCCCGAGTTCGAGTCTCCACCGGTCCACCCGATCGAGATCTCGGCCGACGGCGCGCGGCTCCTGGCCGTGCACCAGGCGGACGACCGGCTGCTCGTGTTCAGCCTCGACGGATCGGGCACGCCGGTGCTGGTGCAGGAGATCATGGTCGGCCTCGAGCCGGTCACCGTCCGCGAGCACACGCCCGACGAAGTCTGGGTCGTGAACCACCTCTCGGACTCGATCTCCATCGTCGACCTCGGGGCCGGACAGGTGTCGGCGACTCTCCTGGTCGGGGACGAACCGACCGATGTCGTGTTCGCCGGAAGCCCGGAGCGCGCGTTCGTCTGCATCTCGCGCGAACGGGTGGTGCGGGTGTACGACCCGTCGGACCTGAACGCGGCCCCGTTCGACATCCCGATGACGCAGGTCGACCCGCTCGCGCTCGCGGTCTCTCCGGACGGAGCGAGCGTGTACGTCGCCGCGCTCAGCAGCGGCAACGAGACGACGACGGTGCCACCCACTTCGGTCGAGAAGGCCGGTGGCCCTCCCCCGCCCGATCCTCCGATGAGTGGTGATCTCCCCACACCTCCGCGCGTCTCGCTCATCGTGCAGCACGACGGCACCGCCTGGCGCGACGAAGTCGGCGGCGACTGGAGCGCGTACGTCCCTTATCGCGTCTACGACAACGACGTCGTGCGGATCGACGTCGCGTCGGGAACGATCGCCCAGAACTACGTCGGGGTCGGCACCACTCTCTTCGGACTCGCCGTGCACCCGATCGACGGGCGGCTCTACGTCTCGAACCAGGAGGCGTTCAACCTCATCCGCTTCGAGCCGAAGCTCAAGTCGCACTTCGCGGCCAACCGCGTCACCGTGGTCGAACCGGGAACGGGAACGGTCGTACCTTCCGATCTCAATACGCACATCGACTACAACGATCCCGCCGGCAACGATCCGGAGCGCGCTCTCAGCCTCTCGATCCCGACGTCGATCACCGTAGGCACCGACGGCCACGTGTACGTGGCCGCCTTCGGCTCGGCCAAGGTCGGCGTACTCGATCAGTTCGGAGTCGTGCAGCGACGGATCGACGTCGGGGACGGCCCCTGCGGTGTCGCACTCGATGAAGCCCGGAACCGTCTCTATGTGCTCGGCCGGATCCCGGGGGGGCTCGACGTAGTCGACCTGACGGACGACTCCGTCACGCACCTCGGGGTCGGCTTCGATCCGACACCGCAGCAGATCCACGCCGGTCGGAAGCGGTTCTACGACGGACGCGCCTCCTCCGCCCATGGGGACCTCTCCTGCGCGACGTGCCACGTCTACGCCGACATGGATCATGTCGCCTGGGATCTGGGCGACCCGCAGGGAGAGTTCATCGTCGGGATCTCGGGTGCTCACGCCGGATACCATCCGATGAAGGGCCCGATGATGACCCAGCCCCTCAAGGGAATGGTCGACACCGATCCGTTCCACTGGCGGGGGGATCGCCCGCTCCTCACCGACTTCAACCAGACCTTCGTCAAGCTCATGGGACGCGCCTTCGAGCTCTCCGCACTGGAGTTCCTCGAGATGGAGACGTTCCTCAACGCAGTGGTCTACCCACCCAATCCGTTCCGTCCGCTCGACGGCACGCTGCCCGACCCCATCTCGGGCCCGAACCCGACCCGCGGCGAGCAGCTCTTCCACAGCGGCAACCTGGTCGACGGCGGCGGCCAGTGCTTCGAGTGCCACGAACAACCGAGTGGCGCGAAGCGTCTCGTGATTCCATACCTGTTGCTCGGCGAGAACGAGGACCAGGACCTGGTCGTCCCGCATCTTCGGAACCAGTACGAGAAGGTCGGCTTCGATCGGGACGCGGCCTGGACCTTGCGTGGCTACGGCTACACCCACAACGGAGTCCAGGACGACCTCCAGATGTTCTTCGGGAGCCGGGACTTCACGTTCGACACGCAGGAGCAGAAGGACGACGTCGAGGCGTTCCTCCTCTACTTCGACACCGGCACGCACGCGGCCGTCGGCGCGCAGTGGACGTTCGACGGAACGAACGAAGCTCTGGGACGGCCCCGGGTCGAGACTCTGGAGACGGTCGCCGACCTCGGAATGATCGGACTCGTCGCCAAGGGCCGGGACCTCTCGGGACAGGCCAGAGGCTGGGCACTCACCGCGGGCGGATGGCAACCGGACCGCGCGTCCGAAGCCCCCGTCACCCTGGACGACCTGATCGACCTCGCGGGGAACGACCGGGCCATCACGTTCACCGCCGTCTACGCCGGATGCGAGACTCGGCTCGGACTGGACCGGGACCTCGACGGCTACTACGACCGCGACGAGCTCGACCTGGGCTCCGACCCCGGCGATCCGGGCTCGATCCCGGATCCCGCTTCCGTTCCGGGAATCGACCCCTCGTTCGCCGAGGTTCGTTTCGAACCGCTCTGGCCGAACCCGGCGTCACGCGCCGTCCGCATGGCTCTGGAGCTCGGCTCCGCATCCCGTGTGAGCGCGACGATCTACGACGTGTCGGGACGTGCAGTTCGGAACCTTATCCACGCGGAAGCCGCCCCCGGCGGCAGGCATGAGGCGACGTGGGATCTCCGTGACGACGAGGGTCGGGCCGTCCCGGCCGGCCTCTACTTCGTGCGGGCCCAGGTATCGCCGGAGGGAGACACGTCCGGCGTCCCGGCCACGCGAACCCGGAGGCTCGTCGTACGTCGCTGATGCGCGACCTTGAGTTCGGGTCTATCCTCCCGCCGTACAGGAAAGGGAGGCCGACATGTCCAAGGAAACCGTGGTTCTCGCCTACTCAGGCGGTCTCGACACCAGCTGCATCCTGAAGTGGCTCGAGCTGGAAGGCTTTCGGGTCATCGCCTACATCGCGGACGTAGGTCAGCACGATGACTTCGAAGAAATCGCGACGCGTGCACGCGCGACCGGCGCGGTCGAAGCGGAAGTGCACGACCTCAAGCGCGAGTTCGTCACGGACTACATCTATCCCGCGATCCGCGGAGACGCCGTCTACGAAGGACGGTACCTGCTCGGCACCGCTCTGGCCCGACCGATCATCGCCAAGCGCCAGGTCGAAGTGGCGAGGCGCCACGGGGCCGGCTGGGTCTCCCACGGCGCCACGGGCAAGGGCAACGACCAGGTCCGATTCGAACTCGCCTACGCGGCGCTCGCTCCGCGCATGCGGGTTCTCGCTCCCTGGAAGGAGCCCCGCTTTCTCGAAAAGTTCCAGGGACGTCGCGACCTCATTGCATTCGCCGAGAAGCACGGAATCCCGATCCCGGTCACGCTCGAAAAGCCGTTCTCGACCGACGAGAACCTGATGCACAAGAGCTACGAGTCGGGGATTCTCGAGGATCCGATGCTCCAGCCCGATCCGTCCATCTTCACCGTCTGCCGGAGTCCGAAGGACGCGCCGGACGAGGAGACGCTTCTCGAGATCGAGTTCAAGGACGGCTACCCGAAGCGCGTTCACAACCTCAGCACGGATGAGGAGCACTTCGACCCCCTCTCGATCTTCGTCTACCTGAACGAAGTCGGTGGACGGAACGGCATCGGCCGGATCGACCTGGTCGAGAACCGGTTCGTCGGCATCAAGTCCCGCGGGATCTACGAAACACCGGGAGGTACGATCCTCCACGAAGCCCTACGCGACCTCGAGGGCATCGCGATGGACAAGGAAGTGCTTCGCCTGCGCAACCGCCTCGCCCCGGAACTCGCGGCCACGATCTACAACGGGTTCTGGTTCAGCCCCGAGATGGACTTCCTCATGGCGGCCGTCGAGAAGAGCCAGGAGCTGATCGACGGCACCGTGAGGCTGTCCCTCTACAAGGGGAACGTCCGTCCGGTCGGCCGGACCTCACCGAGCTCGCTCTATGATCCGGAACTCGCGAGCATGGACATCGCGGGCGGCTTCGATCAGTCCGACTCCGCGGGGTTCATCCGCGTGAATGCGCTCCGGCTCAAGGCCCACCGCGTGATCGTGAGGCGCGCCGGCGAGCAGGCCGCGTGCCACGAGGAAGGGATCTAGTCAACGGACACGAACGGCGGGCGCGGCCAGGCCGCGCTCGCGCGCGGAAGGAAGATCGCCCATGCAGCTCTGGCACACGGAAGGGATCACCGTGGACCAGGCCGTCCTCGAGTTCACGGTCGGGGAAGACCCGGTTCTCGACAAGGAACTCCTCCCCTTCGACTGCATCGCCTCCGCCGCGCACGCCCGCGTGCTCGAGGAGATGGACCTCTTCGAAGGCGATGAGTACGAACGGATCGTGGCCGCACTCCGCGAGGCATTCGCAAAGTCCTCGGCCGGCGAGATCCCGATCCCGATCGAGCAGGAGGACGCCCATACCGCGCTGGAGTCGTTCCTCGTCTCGAAGGTGGGCGAGGCGGGGCTCAAGATCCACACCGGACGCTCCCGCAACGATCAGGTGATCCAGGCGCTTCGTCTTCTCGTGCGGGAGCGGCTCCTCCAACTGGCCGATCGTGCCGTCGAGTTCGTCGAGGAACTCATCGAAGCACATCACGTCCATCATCGCACGTTGATGCCGGGGTATACCCACACCCGTCAGGCGATGCCGTCCACGGTGGGACAGCTCTTCGGCGCCGCGGCGGAGGGCACGATTCGCGACCTCGAAACGCTCTCTCTGCCGCTCTCCAAGACGAACCGCGCGGCTCTCGGCTCCGCCTCCGGGTACGGGGTTCCGCTTCCGATGCTCCGCAGGCGGATCCCGGAACTCCTCGGGCTCGACTCACTCGACACGAACACACTCTTCGTGCAGAACACCCGAGGGCATCTCGAATCGACAGCGATCTTCTCGCTCCACCAGATGGCGATCACACAGTCACGCTTCGCCGCCGACCTCATCCTCTTCTCTTCCGAGGCGTTCCGGTTCTTCGCGCTTCCCACGGCCATCACGACCGGATCGTCGATCATGCCGCAGAAGCGGAATCCGGACGTCCTCGAACTGATCCGGGCCCTTCCCGCCTCCATGCTCGGCCGCTACGTCGAGGTCACCGGCACCTTGCATGGACTCGGCTCGGGCTATCACCGGGATCTGCAGCGGACGAAGGGCCCGCTCCTCGTCACGCTCGCGGAGATGGCCCGGGTCCTCGTGCTCCTTCGGACGACGGTGCGAGAGATCGAGGTGAACGTGGGCGCCTGCGAGGAGGCACTCGATCCGTCCATCTTCGCGACGGACCACGTCTACAGGATGGTCCTCGACGGAGCCCCGTTCCGCACCGCCTATCAAACCGTGAAGGGACGGCCACCGGCCTCGCTGGACCGGAAGGAGATTCTCGAAGGCCGCACTCACGTCGGGGCCCCGGGAACGGATCACTCCGCCGCCCTTCGCGACCTCCTCTCCACGGTCGCATTCGGCCTGGACCGGTTCCGTCGGGGCGCGGCCATCGCCCGAGCTCTCGTCGACTAGCGGTTCCCACTCCGTTCCGCCTCCAGGCGGCGACACATACTCGACCGAGGCAGCCGCTACCGAACGAGCGGCGGGCACGACTCTAGCGACGGATGGATGAACGTGGGTGAAATGCCCCGACGAAGCGTACACGACAGTGTGTACAGCGGGGTTTGCGTCACGTCCATTCGATGGAGGTCGGGTTTACCCTCCCCCGGCTCAAGGAAAGCCGTCGCCACTCCGAATACGAAAGTGTCGCACGGGGAGAGGCGGGCACGGCCGCGGATCCGGCGCTCCAAACGGTGTGTCGGACCGAACTGCCGATACGGCACCAAGGCCAACCTCTCCGAGAATGAACAGCAGGAAACGCATCTATGCAGAACGCGTCTCGCAAGGGAGGCGCGCCGAACTCGTTCCACCTCGAAGCTCTCATCACCCCCGCAGCGCTCGAACGTGTTCGGCGAATCATGAAGAGCCCCGAGTCCTCTCTCGTCCCACGAGCGTTGGCGGAAGTCGACCCTCGATGGTCGAAGTTGCTCTCGGATCACGTCCTGTTCGAGAACGGTCCGACGCAGACTCTCGGACGGGGCGGACTCTCCACGTCTCGCCTTCTCGTCGTACCGATCGAGTTGGAGAGTCAGTGTGTGGGCGCGCTCTCCGTGAGTGGACGCGAGATCGACTACGATCCGGAGGATGCGGAGAACCTCAAGGACCTCGTCGACCTGATGTTGGACACGCCCAAGGAGGGCATCGAGGAGTTCCTCCTTCCCAACAAGCGCTCCCATGGCGACGACCAGGTCCGCGCCCTCGTCGAGCACGCACCGTTTGCGATCGCGGTCTTCGACCTCGACATGAGGTACATCGTCTGCAGTCGGCGGTGGAAGCAGGACTACGGGCTGACCGGCGACCTGACGGGCAGGTCGCACTACGACGTGTTCCCGGAGATCGGCGAGGACTGGAAGGAAGTCCATCGCCGCTGTCTTCGCGGAGCGATCAAGAGCCGGGACGAGGACCACTTCGTTCGCGGGGACGGATCGGAACAGTGGCTCCGGTGGACGGTCAAACCGTGGCGTCACGAAGAGGGCACCATCGGCGGAATCATCATGTGTACGGAGGACGTGACGGAGTCCGTTCGCTTCCGCCGGGAACTGATCGACCACGCGGCTGCACTCCAGTCGACCAACGTCAAACTCGACGCCGCCCGTCAGGAGGCGGAACAGGCGAGCCGGGCGAAGTCCGAGTTCCTCGCCATGATGAGCCACGAGATCCGGACTCCGATGAACGGCATCGTCGGCATGACGAGCCTTCTCCTCGATACGACCCTCACGTCGGATCAACGAGACTCGGCCGAACTCATCCGTCAGTCCGCCGAAGCCCTCCTCGCGATCATCAACGACATCCTCGACGTCTCGAAGATCGAGGCAGGCAAGCTCAGGCTGGATCCGATCCCGTTCAACCTCGAGCAGGCGGTCGAGGACGCCGTCAGCCTCCTCGTTCCGCGGGTCCAGGAACAAGGGATCGAGCTCGTCCTCGACTACCCGATCGACATGCCACGGCGCTTCGTCGGTGACGCCGACAGGATCCGCCAGCTCGTCCTCAACCTCGCGGGGAACGCCGTGAAGTTCACGGAGAGGGGATACGTCCGGGTCTCGGTCTCGGTCGATCCGCCCCGCGATAGCTCGAGCGACATCCACATCCAGGTCGAGGACACAGGCTGCGGGATCGCGGCCGACGCGCTGCCCTCCTTGTTCGAGAGCTTCACCCAGGCCGACATCTCGACGACCCGCAAGTTCGGGGGAACGGGACTCGGCCTCGCCATCAGCAGCAAGCTCGCGAACCTGATGGACGGGTGGATCGACGTCGAGAGTGAGGTCGGACGAGGTTCGCGGTTCACCGTTCACCTGACCCTGGGCCAGGTCGGCACCGAAACCGACGCGAAGGAGGACTTCGAGTTCTTTTCGCGCGGCAAGAACGAGCAACTTCTCCTCGTCACCGATCACTCGCTCCTGGAATCGGTGATCGCACGCCAGATGACCGCCGCCGGGTACAAAGTGGAGGCAATCGCCTCTCCTGAAGAGGCCATGGAGCGAATCCGCGCGGGCGCGACGGGCCGCGAGGCACCGATCGAAGTCCTGCTCCTCGACCATGGCAACTCGGCCTCGAGGGCGCGTGACGAGACCGAGACCGACGTGGTGGTGCTGGCGGCGCAGGTGTGTGACGAGCTGCCCACGCTGCCCGTGATCGTCTTCACCTCGGACCCCCTCGTCCACCCCTGCCCTGTCGTGCTCGAACTCGTCCCGAAACCTGTCAGGATCGGACGTCTCCTCACCGTCACGCGGCTCCTCATCGACTCCGCGGCGGCATTCCGGGCCACCCGGCTGTCCTGCACCGTCGGTGGCGAAGCGATCTGCGGGGATGCCTGCCGATTCCACGGCGAGAACGCCACCTGCAAACTCGTCTGGAAGCCGACACCACTCCCCGTCACCGATGCCGAGGAAAAGGCGCGCGTCGCCCGGACTCTCAAGGCACTCCCCGAGGCGTCGCGGATCCGAGTCCTCGTCGCGGAGGACAACGTGGTCAACCAGAAGGTCGCCAGGAGGATGCTCGAGAGCCTCGGCTGCACCGTCGAGATCGTAGGGGACGGCCAGGAGGCGGTGACCCGCACGGGACAGGCGAGCTTCGACCTCATCCTCATGGACTGCCGGATGCCGGAAGTCGACGGATACACGGCGACGGCGGCCATCCGGAAGCGCGAAGGGAGGAGGCGGCGCACTCCGATCGTCGCACTCACCGCCAACGCGATGGCCGGGGACCGAGAGCACTGCCTCGCCGCCGGAATGGACGACTACCTGAGCAAGCCGATCCGCCCGGAAGAGCTCGCGATGGTCCTCGACAAGTGGATCCCGGCGAGCCGCAAGTCGGCCTAGGAAGCAGGGGCGCACCCACGGTCGCCGCTCCGGGCGGCGCCCGCTTTCCGGCGGCCGCTCGCCGGCACCGTTCCCGCTCGCCTTTCGCCGTTCGCTCGCCGTCCATCACCGAACCGGAGCGTCTCGCGCCGGCTCTTCGGACCGTGCTAGATTCCGTGGCATGCCTAGGAATCACCACGATCACGCGGTAGAGCGGAGCGCGAGGGCGACTGTCCAGGTGCTCGTACCGGTATTCGCGGCCGCCGTCCTCGCTTTCTGTTGGCCGGTTCTGGCATGCGCTCAGGTCGAGCACTCCACCCACAGCTCGGAACACGCTCACGGACACGGCAGTGATCAGATGTCCCACGGCGACGACGCGACCACGCACCACCGGTTCGAGGACGCATCGGAGTGGGCCCGCCGCTTCGAGGACCCGGCCCGGGACGCATGGCAGCTCCCTGATCGGGTCGTTTCCGCTCTCGTGGATCGAGACGACCTCGTCATCGCGGACATCGGGTCCGCCACCGGGTACTTCCCCGTCCGTTTTGCCCGCGCCGTCCCGAACGGAGTGGTGATCGGTGCAGACGTCGAGGTGGGAATGGTCCTCTACCTCAACGACCGGGCGCGGGAAGAGGGGCTGACGAACCTGGTCAGCGTGCCGGCTGACTTCGGTGATCCTCACCTGCCGCAACCGGCCGATCTGGTCTTCCTCTGCGACACGTACCACCACATCGACGGCAGAGTGGAGTACTTCCGGAAGCTCCGGTCGCAGCTCCGTCCCTCGGCTCGAATCTCGGTGGTCGACTTCCGGCCCGAGTCACCGAACGGACCGCCCCACAAGCTGGCACCGGAAAAGGTCATCGAAGAGCTCACCGCCGCCGGGTATGCCCTCGAGACGACGCACGACTTCCTACCCGACCAGTACTTCCTCGTCTTCCGAGACCGCTGAGGCATCTCCGGGATCGGAAACACGCTTCCCCGCGGGATGCACCTCGAGCGGGTCGACGAGGGCTGGTGGCCTCGAGATGATGGGACGGAACCTTCCGATCGCCATTGCACTGCGTTGCGTGGTAGTCTCGCCCGGCCGGGTCGTAGGGGAGGAGGTGCTGACCGATGAGGATCGCCGCCGCTTGGGAAGCTGAGCAGCTCTCACGCGTATCCTCCGCGCTTCGAACTCCACTTCACCCGAGCCTTCCCCTTTCGGCCACGCTCCCGATGGCCGCTCCACCCCACTCTTCGTCACATTTCGAGTCCGGTCGGTTCGTCCCGTTCCGTCCCGTTCACGAAGAGCACGAAGTAGCGGAATCCTTCCCACCTACATCCCTGGGGACCTCGCATGGAGTACTTCGATAGTTCCCGGCTCAATGCACTGCTGCTGTTCCTCTTCTTCTGCATCGTCGTGCTCGCGTTCATCCAACGAGCGCGTTCCGGTGGGAATCTGTTCATCCGCCGGATCGCCGGCCTGAACGCGATCGAAGAAGCGGTGGGACGCGCCACCGAGCTCGGCAAGAAGGTCCTCTACGTACCGGGGATCATGTCGATCGACGAGAACCAGACGATCGCGTCTCTCGCCGTCCTCTCCCACGTCGCCGGGCTGACGGCCCGGTACGGAGCGGAGCTCGACGTCCCGAACAAGGACCCGCTCACGTTCGCGTCCGCGCGGGAGACGGTGCGGGAGGCCTACCTCCACGCCGGCCGCCCGGACCTCTACAACGAGACCATGGTCCACTACGTGACGTACGACCAGTTCGCCTACACCGCGGCAGTCTCCGGAACGATGGTCCGCGAGAAACCGGCCGCGAACTTCCTCATCGGTTCCTTCTATGCCGAGTCCCTTCTCCTCGCGGAGACGGGCCAGGCGAGCGGAGCGATCCAGATCGCGGGGACGGCCGAGGTCGCACAGCTCCCGTTCTTCGTCTGCGCGTGCGACTACACGCTCATCGGTGAGGAGCTCTACGCCGCCGGCGCCTACCTCTCGCGCGAACCGGCCATGCTCGGCAGCATCAAGGGTCAGGACTGGACGAAGGCCGCGGTGGCCGCGCTCATCGTGCTCGGCGCGATCTTCGAGTCGCTCCACGTCTTCCACGGCCTCAAGTCCTGGATCGGGATCAACTAGGTAGTCGGAACCGCAGGTCGGGCACTTCGCGGCACCGGCACGGAAGGGTCTCTAGATGTTCCTCAAGGTCAGACTCCCCATCATGCTCACGTTCTTCGCCGGGCTCATCCCGATCGTCGCCTTCTTCTTCGTGGATGGCACGCCCGTCGTCAAGAAGCTGAGCAACTCGCTCGAGCAGGACATGGTCATCGTCTCGGGCTTCGCGCTCCTCCTCGGCGTGGTCAACGTCGTGCAGGGCAATGTCAGAAAGATCGAGCCACGAGAGAAGGGCTGGTTCTACGCGATCGTCCTTCTCGCCGGCATGGCGTTCATGGGGCTCTTCGGCGCCGCCGGCGCGATGCGGCTCTTCGGACTCCCCGGCATCGGCATGATGCCCGACGGACGGCCCACCCCCTTCCAGTGGGGCTCGCTCTACATGTTCACGCCCCTCCAGGCCACGATGTTCGCGCTCCTCGCGTTCTACATCGCATCGGCCGCCTTCCGCGCGTTCCGCATCCGGAACCTCGAGGCCACCATCCTCCTCGTCGCAGCCGTCTTCGTGATGCTGGGACGGATCCCGATCGGTGAGCCGCTCTTTGGACCGATCACCGAATGGATGATGCAGGTCCCGAACGGAGCCGCCCAGCGCGGGATCATCATCGGCGCGGCACTCGGAGCGGCTTCGCTCTCTCTGCGCGTCATCCTCGGCATCGAGCGGTCGTACCTCGGCCTCGACAAGAACGAGTAGGAGGCATCCATGAGCAACCTCGCCAAGCTGACCTCGATCGACCGGCGCTGGATCTTCCTCCTCATCGGTCTCGGAACCCTCATCCCGGTGCTGCTTCCGATCGGGTTCCCCGTTCGGGTCACCGCACCGGTGAAGCAGATCTTCGACAAGATCGAGACGTTCGGACCCAACGACGTCATCGTTCTCTCGTATGACTACGGTCCGACCACCGGGGCCGAGAACGACCCGATGACGGACGCGATCCTCCGGCACTGCTTCTCCCACGACATCAAGGTGATCGCGCTCGCGCTCTACCCGCTCGGCGGCCTCACCTCTCTCACCGCCTCGATCGACCGGATCGCGGCCGAGTACCCGAATCTCCAGTACGGCGTCGACTACGTGAACCTGGGATACAAGGACGGCGGCCAGGCCACCATGAAGCTCCTTGCCGAGGACTTCTCCGGTGCCTTCCCCAACGACACCCACGGCACGCCGCTCTCCGAACTCCCGCTCATGCAGCGGGTCAAGGGCGCGCGCAACGCACAACTCGCCATCTCGGTCGCGACCGGGATCTTCGGCGAGTGGTGGGCGAACCTGATCAACGCGCAGTACGGACTGCCCGTCGCGGTCGGATGCACGGCCGTCTCGGCACCCAAGTACTACGCCTACCTCGAAGCGGGCCAGATGATCGGACTGATCGGAGGGCTCAAAGGAGCGTCCGAGTACGAGCAGCTGGTCAAGGACAACTACCCGGCCACGCGAGAGGCCTACGCCAACCCGATGCTCCAAACCGCGAGCAAGGGGATGGACGTCCAGACCATCGACCACCTCATCATCATCGCGTTCATCGTGATCGGAAACATCGCGTACTTCGCCGACCGTCGGGCGAAGCGGGCATAACGGAGGAGCAGGTCGATGAATGGCATGGAACTCTTCGGAACCTGGGTTGCCGCGCTCCTCACGCTCTGCCTGATGAGCTTCCTCTACAAGGACAACCCGCTCTTCCGGTTCGCGGAAGCGCTCTTCGCGGGCGTCTCCCTCGGGTACTACATCGGCATCACGATGGACCAGACACTCCGTCCCAACCTCTTCGAGCCGCTCCGGGACTCGGGAATCACGTTGGAAACGGGGCATCTACTCTTCGCGGGACTCGTGGGGCTCAACCTCTACACCCGCTACATCCCGAAGATCGCTTGGTTCGCGCGTTCCTCACTCGCGATCTACGTCGGCTACTACGTCGGCATCAACATGGTCCAGAAGCTGCAGGGCGAGGTACTCCCCCAGGCGGCGGCGACCATGGTCGACCTCACCGGCGGAGGAAGCCCGACCGCGGCGCTCAACGCGCTCGTGGTCTTCATCGGTGTGCTCACGGTGCTGATGTACTTCTTCTTCTCGGTCGAGCACAAAGGCCTGTTCGGAAAGGCGAGCCGGGTCGGAATCTGGTTCCTCATGCTCGGATTCGGCGCAGCGTTCGGCTACACCGTGATGGGGCGTATCTCCCTCCTCATCGGGCGGATCAACTTCCTCGTCATCCAGTGGGTGGGTGGAACTCTCCAGGCGCTCGGGATCGGGGGATAGGTTCGCGTCGTCGTCCGAGTCCCGGACGACACACCTTCTGCGAGTTCAGTAGGAAACGGCCCGGGATCCATCGAAGGATCCCGGGCCGTTTGCTTTGGGGGTTCGTAGTACTGAGTTCAGTGTCGTGAGTAAGTTATCGTCGGCTCGTTGTCATGAACTCGGTGTGGTCGTTGTTGTCTTCGTCTTCTCGTTGTCGTCGTCACGGACTCGTCGTCGTCGGCTCGTTCGTCGTCACTACCAGCCGTAGGTCACCTCGAACGCACCGGACATCGACGTGTCGGTTGGTTCCCCGTCGCTGTCCAGGAACACGTCCCGATCGCTCTTGTCCATCCGGAGCTCGAGCAGAGCACCGACGCCTCCGCCGAGATAGAGCGTCGGCGAGAGAGTGAAGGACTGCCGGGTTTCGCCGCTTTCCGAGGCGTCCGTGAACACGTAACCAAACACGTAGCCGTCGGGATCGTCGAACCAATCGACACGGGCCGTGATTCCCAGGAGTTCGTTCACGGTCGCGTGTGCCATAAGGAGGAACCCCGTCCAGTCGGCATCGAAACCGTTGTGCTCGGCGGAGCCGAGGTTGAACTCCCCGCCGAAGAGCACACGCTCCAGGGCATAGGAAGCATCGACGTCCACCACCGTACGCTTGAGGGTCGCATACGTCTCTTCGCCCAGGTCCTCCTTACCGGAGATGGCGCTCACGCCGAGAGTCAATGCATCCTGAGCGAACCCGGCCCGTCCGCCCACGGTGACGTTCCGGCTCGCGGTCTGCCGGTCCCACCCGTTCGAGACGTGCGCGATCACGTCGAACCCATTCCCGAACGTCCTCGCCACCGAGAGGCCGGTCAGATTCGTCGGTAGACCGTAGTCGAAGACGAGGGAGTGGCTGAACTGATAGACGTCCGTGGGGTCGAGGAGTTCGAACCCGATCGGCGCGTTGAACTTGCCGAACGTCAGCGTCCAGTCCGGCGCGGGCGCGTAGGTCGCATAGGCTTGCTCGACCTGAGCGATGTACTCTTCCCCGTCCTTGACCCATTCGAGGTCGGCGCGGAGACCGGCCTTCTCCGTCGCCTCGTGCTCCACGTCGATCTCCACCTGGTCGAGCCCGAACTCGCCGTTGTCTCCGGAGAACTCACCGAAGTACGACGCATCGACGAAGCCCGAGAGCGTCGTGCCCTCGGCGTGTGCCGCCGGAACAGCGACCGCCGAACAGGCAGCGATCGAGCAGAGAAGAGAGACCGTCTTCCTCATTTGCAAACCTCCCAAACGTGTGGGCGGAACGGCATCGCGCGTCCCGCCCATGCCGGCAGTGGGTCAGATCCCTGACATTCCTAGGAAACGTATGCGACTTCGCCGTGGAGGGACTCGTCGAGCGTGCTCTCCATCTGCTCCGTCGTGCGTACCTTCGTCACCCGATCGATCAGCCAGAGCATCGCCCAAGTGAACGCAAATGCATAGACACTGGAACCGGCCACGGCCGCGACCTGCTTGCCGAAGAAGGCTGTCCCTCCGAGGAGGAGCCCGTCGGCCCCTGCAGCATTGATCGCTGTCGAGCCGAAGACGCCGAGCAGGATGATGCCGAGGGCTCCTCCCACACCGTGCACGCCCCAGACGTCCAGAGCGTCATCCCAGCCGAGGTGGTTCTTGAGTTCGACCGCGCCGTAACAGACGAGACCAGCCGCGACTCCGATGAGGGCCGCACCCCAGGTGGGAACGTAGGCCGCTGCGGGTGTGATCGTGGCGAGCCCCGCCACCGCGCCCGTGAGGAGGCCGACGAAGCGAGGCTTCCGAACCCGGCTCCACTCGATGATCAGCCAGGTGATCGCCGCGAAACTCGCGGCGATGTCCGTGTTGAGGAAGGCCAGAGACGTGATCTGGTCGACTCGGAGTTGGCTGCCGGCGTTGAACCCGTACCAACCGAACCAGAGAAGTCCCGTTCCCAACGCGACGAGCGGGATCGAGTGCGGTCCCGACTCCGCGACACGCCTCTTCCCGACGTAGAGCACCGAGGCCAAGGCGGCCATACCCGCGATGTTGTGGACCGCGATACCGCCGGCGAAGTCCAGGACGCCCCACTCGGCGAGGAGGCCGCCTCCCCAGATCATGTGCACGAACGGGAAGTAGACGAGGAGCAGCCAAACCACGAGGAAGATGAGATAGGCGGGGAAGCGAACCCGGTTGCTGAACGCTCCGGTGATGAGTGCAGGCGTGATGATCGCGAACATCATCTGATACGCGATGAACACGAGCATCGGAATCTGACCGTCGCCGAACGGAGTGGTCGGGTCGATTCCACGCAGGAACGCGTGGTCCAGGTTTCCGATCACGCCTCCTTCCCCACCCGAGAAGCAGAGGGAGAACCCGACCGCATACCAGAGGATCGTCGTCACACCCATGGAGACGAAGCTCTGGATCATGATCGAGAGCACGTTCTTGCGGCCGACCAGACCGCCATAGAAGAAGGCGAGGCCAGGCGTCATGAGCATGACGAGGCTCGTCGCAACCAACATGAACCCGGTGTTCCCCGTATCGAACATTTGGAGACTCCTCTGCGCACGGTCCCTAGGTCGTCATCCAGCGATACGAATCTGCTCCACTCGACAGCAACCCTCAATTGGGCGGAACCTGATTCTGGTCTCGGGCTTTCCCTGACCCAAAGGTCAGGGTTTTCCGGGGGGAGGGTTGTCGGCCCGGCCCACGCTGGGCTAGCGTCATTCCGTCGCTAACGACGATGGGATGAGGTTGGGCCGTGTCCGAGACCGTTCAGCATCGACTCGAAGAGCGCGTGAAGGAGCTGTCCGCACTCCACCAGACAGCCAGGCTCCTGCAATCCACCGCGCGACCTGCCGAGGAAGTGGTTCAGGACGTCGTCGAGCTCCTGCCCTTTGCGTGGCAGCATACGAGCGTCACGGCGGCCCGAATCCGTTTCGGGGTCCGCTCCTGGGCCACTCGCGGCTTCGAGATCACGCCTTGGATCCAACGGGAGGAACTCTCCATCCCGAACGGCGACACCGGCTCGATCGAGGTCGTGTACCTCGAGGAAACGCCCACCGAGGACGAAGGGCCGTTCCTTCGGGAAGAGCGCGACCTCATCCGCTCCCTCTCCGAACTCCTGCGCGCGTTCTTCCAGAGGCAACTCGACGCCGCACTCATCCGGGACACGAACGAACGTCTCGAACGGCTCGTCGCGGAGCGCACGGCAAGTCTGCGCCGGCTCGCGTCCGAGGTCTGCCTCGCCGAGGAACGGGAGCGACGGAGAATCGCGGAAGGCCTCCACGACCACCTCGGTCAGGCGCTCGCCGTGATGAAGATCCGCCTGAAGCAGCTGCGTGGCGATGCGATCCTGGGAGGGCACGGTTCGGCCCTCGGCGAACTGGTCGTGCTGAGCGAGCAGGCGATCCAGTACACACGTGAGCTGACCTTCGAACTCTCCCCGCCGATCCTCTACGAACTGGGACTCGGTCCGGCACTGGAGTGGCTCGGCGAGGAAACGGCGAAGAAGCACGGCCTCGAGATCCGTGTGCGCAACGAGGCGAAGTGCACTCTCCCGGGTGACCTGAACGTGATGCTCTGGAAGTCTGCCCGCGAGCTCCTCCACAACGTCCTCAAGCACGCCGAGGCGCATCATGTCGCGATGACTCTCTCGAAACGGGAACGCCGGATCGTTCTCGAAGTGGAAGACGACGGCGTCGGGTTCCGTCCAGAGCAGGTGCGGCCGGACTCGGACGACCGATTCGGCCTCTTCTCCATCGAAGAACGGATCCGGCAACTCGGAGGCGAGATGGCGATCGAATCGGCGCCGGGCCGGGGGACTCTGGTCCGACTCGTCACCGGTGAAGTGTTGGAGGAGTTCTGATGATCACGATCCTACTCGCCGACGATCACAAGATCTTCCGAGACGGCCTCCGCCCGTTGCTCGCCGCCGAGCCGGACATGGAGGTGATCGCCGAGGCGGAGAACGGGCGCGATGCCCTTCGCCTGGCCACGGAGCACCAACCAACCGTTGCCGTACTCGACATCTCCATGCCCGAGATGAGCGGACTCGAAGTCACGCGAAGCCTCGCCCAAAGGGCGCCTGATGTGCACACGATCATCCTGTCCATGCACAGCGACCGCCGATTCGTGGTCGAAGCCCTTCGCGCGGGGGCACGCGGCTACCTGCTCAAAGACTCGGGTTTCGAGGAACTGGTCCACGCCATCCGGTCGGTCGTCGACGGCGGAGTCCACCTCGGCAGCGCGGTGAGCGAGCAGGTAGTCCAGGACTACGTCGCCCTGGCGCGCGAAGGGGAACCTACCGGCGCGCGAAGCCTCTCCGCGAGAGAGCGCGAAGTGCTTCAGCTGCTCGCGGATGGACTCGCCACGAAGGAGGTGGCCGACCGCCTCCACCTGTCCGTGAAGACGGTCGAGTCCCACCGGAAGGCCCTGATGGACAAGCTCGAGATCCACAGCATCGCGGAGCTGACGAAGTACGCGATCCGGGCCGGGCTGACCGCCATCGACTGAGCCCGACCAGTCGCCCGCTGCCGACCGCGGAGGTGGACTTGCGCCCCTCCGACCGGCCCCGCGTCACAACATAAACCGTTGTACCATAGTAACTAACGCAACATGAACCGCCCGGGCATCAGAAAAGTCGGACTCCAGTTTCTTGTTTTCCCGGGTGACGAAATCCGGCCGGAAAGACTCTTACTTGGTGTGGGCAGGAACAGGCTCGGCTGCCATACTTCCGAAGGCTTGTCGGGCGCGCCGTTCAGAGGCGTGCCTCCGCGCCCCGACACCCCGAGCCGATAACAGATCGTAGGGACCGAAGGTCGGTCAGAACCGCGCCCCGGAGCGAACCCCTTCACCCCCAGGACTCGAGAAGGAACGTCGATGACCATCGAAACTCCGATGTCGGCGAAGGATTTCGCCGACTGGCCGAAGCTCGTCGCCCCGTACACGAAGCCCGACCGGAAGAAGAGCGTCCTTCAGATCGTCGACTCTTTCAGTGGCTTCTTCCTGACCTGGATCGCGATGTACTTCGCGAAGGTCTACGTGGGCTATTGGTTGACGTTGCTCCTCGCCGTCCTCGCCGCCGGATTCTCGTACGGATCTTCATCATCCAGCACGACTGCGGTCATGGCTCGTTCTTCAAGTCGAAGAAGGCAGCGGACACGATCGGGTTCATCTGCGGTGTCCTCACACTCACGCCCTACAAGCACTGGCGGAAGAGCCACGCGATCCATCACGCGCATCACGCCGAGCTCGAGGAACGTGGAGTCGGCGACGTCTGGACGCTCACGATCGACGAGTACCAGGAACTCCCGAACCACATGAAGGTGATCTATCGGGTCTTCCGGAATCCGTTCTTCCTCTTCTTCCTCGCCGCGCCGTTCCACTTCCTCGTTCTGAACCGGATCCCTCTGGGTCGGAAGGTCGGGGAGGTCGACGGCGAGTTCCGCTCCCTGTGGTTGACGAACCTGGCGATCGCCGCGTGGGTCGCGGTCGCGAGCCTCTTCATCGGCTTCTGGACCGTCATCGCGATCTCCGTGCCGATCATGCTCATCGCGAGCGCCGCGGGAACCTGGCTGTTCTACGTCCAGCACCAGTTCGAGCGCACGTACTGGGAGCACACGCCGGAGTGGAGCTACGTTCTCGCCGCCATGGCGGGCAGCTCCTACTACAAGCTCCCACGCGTCCTCCAGTACTTCACCGGGAACATCGGCTTCCATCACATCCATCACCTCAGCCCGCGAATCCCGAACTACCTGCTCGAGCGTTGCCACGACGAGAACCCGATCTTCCAAAAGGCGACGACGATCGGAATCCGCGACAGCCTCGCCACCGCGAATCTCGTCCTCTGGGACGAGGACAACCGTCGTCTCGTGAGCTTCCGGGAAGCGTTTGCGACCGCGCCACGCACAGCTCGAGAGGCTGCAAAGGCCGCGGCCCGGAACGCCGCGGAGCGCGCGGGACGAGCCGCCGAATCGAAGAAGGCGGCCGCACGGGCGGCGGCAACGAAGGCAGCGCGGGCGGCAGAGGCGAAGAAGGCCGCCGCGGCCCGGGCAGCGGCCCCGATCGTCGCGAAGGCGCAGGCCGCGGCCGAAACGCCCAAGGCAGCGGCAGCGGCAGCAGCAGCAGCGGCCAAGCCGATCGTGGACTCGGCCACCGCCCGCACGAAGCCCGCGCAGGGAACGGCGCAGTAGTCAGAGAGTCGAAGCGGTCCCGGGCCGGGAGCACCGGCCCCGGAGCGTCCTAGCGACGACCACGTCGGCGTTGCGGCCGACGCCCGTATTCGCTCCGAGCGTCGTCCTCCATCGCCACCACGGAGACCGGTCGGGGCTCGTCGACTCGATGTGCAACCTTGCCGTCCCAGACCTCCTCGCGACCGCGACCGGCGAATCCGTTCCGCGCGTCATAGCGTTGCCGTACGTCACTCTGGTGAGGGCCGTTGGCCCGGCTCCGGTCGTTGCCTCGCGTCCGTGCGTCGCTTCGATTCCGGTTGTTGTCGCCGTTCCGGGCATGATCACGGTTCCGTCCGTCGTCACGGCTCCGAGCGGCCCCTTGGTTCCGAGCGTCGTTGCGGCCACGAGCGTCATCACGGCTTCGGCCGCTGACGCGCTTCCGAGCGTCGTCACGACCTCGAGCATTGTCGCGACCACGAGCGTCGTCATGGCTCCGGCCGCCGACGCGGTTCCGAGCGTCCTCACGACCCCGAGTATTGTCACGGTCACGAGCGTCACCACGCCTCCGAACGTTGTCGCGGGTCCGGGCGCTGCCCTGACCCCGAACATCGCCACGATGGGAGCTGCGGTCCTCCTCGCGGTCCACGCGGACTCTCAGCGTCTGGAGCGCCCTGTCGAATCGCTCGCCCAACCTCTCGCGGAAACTGTCGGTCCCACGCCGTACCGGCCGGGCGGAAGAGCGACCGTCGTTGCGCCGAGACTCCGCAGCCGCAGCCGGACGGGGTCGCGCGGAACCCCCACCTCGCCGGCGTTCTCCATGGGCCACCGGCTGCGATCCGCCAACGCGCTCCCGACGGTCCGGGCGCCCCGAGCGACTCGAACGATCCGGGCGATCCGCTGTGTCCGAACGACCCGCGCGCGCCGCACGATCCGAGCGATCTGCGCGCGCCGAACGACCCGAACGCTCCGCTCCATCCGCGCGCGCCACACGACCCGCGCGACTCTGGCGCTCCGGGCGCGACCGAGGTGAGGCGGTCTCCGGCTCCGGGGCCTCCGTCGCGAGAGCGGCCGCCGCGCGCGTCTGGAACATCTCCGGAAGCGGCAGTCTCTCGATCCGGGCACTGGTCGTCCGCTCGATCTGGCGGAGGACGTCAGCATCGTCCGGCACGACGAACGTGACGGCACGTCCGCTCTTCTGCGCACGGCCGGTCCGCCCGATCCGGTGGGTGTATGCCTCGACCGTATCGGTGATGTCGTAGTTGATGACCTGGGCGATCTCGGCGACGTCGATTCCCCGCGCGGCGATATCGGTCGCGACGAGGACGTCGATCTTCGTGCCCTTGAATCCGGTGATGGCGCGGTCCCTCTGACTCTGGGACAGGTTTCCCTGAAGCGCCGCCACGCGGTGCCCGGCACGGGTCAGCTTCCGGGCGAGTGCCATCGCCCGGTGCTTGGTGCGCGTGAAGACGAGCACCTTCTCGCCTTTGAGATCCTGCATCAGCGCAACGAGGAGCGCGGTCTTCTCGGTAGCGGACTTCACTTCGTAGAGGCCCTGCGTCACCGTCTTCGCCGGCTCGACGCGACCGATCCTGACTTCGACCGGATCGCGCAACGCGCTCGACGCGAGTCCGCGGATCTCGTCCGGCATGGTCGCGGAGAAGAGGAGCGTGTTTCGATCCCTCGGGAGGTAGCCGAGGATCCTCCGGACGTCGGGGAGGAAACCCATGTCGAGCATGTGGTCGGCTTCATCGAGCACCGCGGTCCGGACCTGCGAGAGGTCGACCACGTGGTCGCCGTGGAGATCGAGGAGCCGTCCCGGACAAGCCACGATGATGTCGACACCGCGGCGAAGGGCCTGCGTCTGGGGCGCCTTGCTCACGCCGCCGTAGACCGCGATCGTGCGCAGCTTCGTGTAGCGCGCGAGGGAGTCGAGAGACTGGCGGATCTGCTCCGCGAGCTCACGCGTCGGAGCGAGGATGAGCGCGCGCGGCAACCGTCGATCCCGCGCGGGTCGATCGAGGAGGTCCTGGAGGATGGGAAGTCCAAACGCCGCGGTCTTTCCCGTGCCGGTCTGCGCGAGCCCGACCACGTCGCGCCCGGAGAGGACGACAGGGATGGCCTTCTGCTGGATCGGGGTCGGTTCGGTGAATCCGTTGGTCGAGATGGCTTCGAGAAGACGGGAGTCGAGACGGAACTGATCGAAACTCAAATGCGGATACTCCTTGGCTCCTGTGAGCCAAGTCCTTCTCAGCTCGTTGGATCCTTTAGAAATGCGCGGTCCCGGTGGCGCGGCGGGTTCCGAACGGTGCGATGCACCTCGGGCGCGGGCGGGCCGGACACGCTACAAAACGTATC
>JAWKQE010000011.1:0-186836 GCA_041390305.1 Candidatus Eiseniibacteriota bacterium | reverse complement strand
TCCTCCCGCAACGGGCGGAGGACCTCATTCGTTCCCTGGGCCGTGGACATGGGCTTCCCAAGTGCGTAGATTGAGCCCGTTTAAGCTCTGCCGAGGGCAACCGATCAAGCCTAGGGACCTGGGGCAATAGTGTCAAGCGAGCCGCCGCCGGGCGGTCCCCCGGAGCGAGGGTAGTCGCCTGGAGCCACGGCGCCCGGACCACGGACGGAGCCGCCGTCTGGAGCAGCGGAGAGGAGTGTTCGATGTCCGGAAGCCAGAAAGCCACGACACGTATTCCCGGAGATCGTCCGCCGGTTCCCCGCGAACTCGTCCTTCGGGCCCAGCGGATCGATCGTTCGCTCCGGAAGGCCTACCCGGATGCCCACTGCGCCCTCGACTTCCAGTCCCCGCTCGACCTCTACGTCGCCACCGTCCTCTCCGCCCAGTGCACGGACGAACGCGTGAACATGGTGACGCCCCATCTCTTCGCCCGCTGCCGCCGCCCCGAGCACTACCTCGCCCTCGGCCCTGCCGGGCTCGAGGAGATCATCCGCTCGACCGGCTTCTTCCGGGCCAAGGCGCGGAACATCCTCGCCGGATGTCAGGCCATCCTGGACCGTCACGACGGCGAGCTGCCGCGGACGATGGAGGAGCTGGTGAAGATCCCGGGCTGCGGCCGGAAGACCGCGAACGTCATCCTCGGAAACGCGTTCGGGATCCCCGGAATCACGGTCGACACGCACATGGGACGGATCTCGCGGAGGCTCGAGTTCACGTCGGAGAAGGACCCGGTCAAGGTCGAAGCCGACCTCCAGCAGCTGATCCCCGAGCCGGACTGGACCCTCTTCTCCCACCGGATCATTTCCCACGGCCGCGCCATCTGCGACGCCCGGAAGCCACTCTGCAATGAGTGCCCGATCCGCGTGGAGTGCCCGTTTCCGGACTCCCCCGCCGCGACCGCTCCGTTGGCGACGGCGGCCGGGCGGGCGAAGAAGGCTGCGAAATCGGCCGCGGCAAAGCCTGCGAAGAAGGCGACGAAGGCCGCGAAATCGGCCGCGCCGAAGCCTGCGAAGAAGGCGACGAAGGCCGCGAAGTCGGCCGCGGCAAGGCCTGCGAAGAGAGCGACGAAGGCGCCCCGGAAGTAGTCGTCGCGTCGGAAGCACCCGACTCCGCCGAACGAGAGGCCCGCTCCAGTCAGTCAAACGGACGCGGACCAGCACTCACGCGACGCACTCACACGACATGCGATCGGACTACCGTGCCCGCGGGACGTGCGCCGTCCTCCCGCTACTCTCGCCCGACGCCTCGGCGCCCCTCGGTCGAGGTTCGCGGCACGGCCGCGACGTTCCGCCCTCATGTCCGCCGGCTTCACGCGCGAGATCGCGGAGCCCCTGATCTTCGCGCGGTAGGGCTCGTCGGCCAGCTCGCCCCACTCTTCCAGCGTCGTCCCGGTGAGACCCGGATCCGGTTGGAAGTCGGCTGCGTCCGTGCGGGGCGCCTTCCGGTTCCACGGACACACGTCCTGGCAGATATCACAACCGACCAGCCAGTCCCCGATCCGCTCCGCCCAACCCGGCTCGAACGCGCCGCGATGCTCGATGTTCCAGTAGGCGATGCAGCGGTTCGCGTCGGCGTACGGCTCCGGAAGCGGCGTCGGTCGGACACGCGTCGAGGCAACGCGTGCAGGATCCGCAGTGATCGCGGATCGCGGGGTCGGAGGAAGGGCGAGGTCGTGAGACCTCGCCGAGGAACGTGAAGGAGCCGTCCTCCGGATGGATGAGACAGCTGTTCTTCCCGATCCATCCGATCCCGCCTTCTCGGGCGAACGCCTTGTCCGCGATCGGGGAGGTGTCGCAGGCCACGCGTGTCCGCGTGCCGGGTGCGAGTCGCTCGAGCTCCGCAGTGAGCGCATGGAGACGCTCCCCCAGCACCTCGTGGTAGTCCCGCCCGTGCGCATAGCGGGAGATCCGTGGCAGGCCCGGCCGAACCGGGACCGGCGCGTCCGTCCGGTAGATCATGGAGACGACGATCACACTCTTCGCGCCCGGCAGGATCCGCTCCGGCTCCCAGCGCCGCGACGGATCCCGCTCCATCCACGCCATCGACGCGTGGTGGCCGCGTGCCAACCACTCGAGAATCCGCTCGCGAGTGCCCGGAGGCTCGGCGGCGGCCGCGAATCCGACGCGCGTGAAGCCGAGTTCCAGGCCGAAGGAACGGATCGTCTCGCGGAGCTCGGATCCGCCCCGACGCGGTTCCGGTGCGTCCGTCACGCGTCGCCCTCGTCGACGACACGGGCATCGAGCTCATCGGCGAGTTCGGCCGGGAGCCGAGTCCGGAGCCAGGAGAGGTCGGCGTGGAGAAGCGCGGCGCGCCAGTGCGCGGAGCGATCCCGGAACAGCGATTCCAGACCGGTCGCGCCCCCTGCCCCAGCAGCGCCCTCCAGCGGCGTCTCGGTACTCGGCGGCGTCTCGTCCGCCGGCAGCGTCTCGCTACTCGGGCCCTCTGTCGCCTGCGTCCACCGATCCCGGCCCGCGGCCCAGAAGCTGGCGCCCATCACCCGCGTATCGTCGAGCGCGCGCCCGACCGTGGCGAAGGCCGAGACGTCGGCAATCGACAGCGGGCCGGGGAGCTCCAGTCGTTTCGCGACGCTCTCCGCGATCGAAACATCCGGCGCGGCTCCACGCGGCGGCCGGCCGGGGAGACGGGGCGCACGGCCGCGCAGGTAGCCGAGCCAGCGCAGGAGAAGGGCCCGCGCCCTCTCCCGCTCCGCGGGGTCTTCGTCGATCCAGGCAGCCCGTGTTCCGGCGGCGTGCGCCATCCGTAGCGAGACGAAGGAACCGTCGCTGAGGTCCCAGGCCGCGGCGTCCCGCAGGAGCTCGCGGGCGTAGTCGTAGGAACCAACCGTGCGCAGGAGCTTCGAGAGCCGGAGCGCCGCGTCTTCCAGACCCTCCGCCTCCAGCACGTCGGCCAGGGAGCCGGTGTAGATGAAGACCGAGTCCTCGCGCGGAGTCTGCCGCAGCCACTTCGTCTCGAGGTGCAGCACGGGCAGGGACGCGAGCACACGCACACATTCACGGACCGCGTCGTTCCGCTCCGCGCGGGTCGGACTCACAGGTGCTGCCGTCACCGGAGGCGTCTCCGATCCGCCCGCGTCTCCGTTGGCACGCTCGCGCTCGTCCGCCTCCGCCAATGCGTCGACCCAGAGGATCGGCCCGGGATCGTTCCACTCCCCGCGCGTCGACGCGAAGTGGAGGAGACCGCCCCAGGGAGGGGCGTCGACACGTCCTGCAGTGCCGCGTCGATCCGAGGCCTCGAGTTCTTCGGGCGTGGGTGCGTTGGGGAGCGCGCTCGGTTCCATCCGGCCAGTGTAGTCGGGAGCGCGCTTCGCGGCCCAGGAAAGGTCGATCTTGATGGGCCGGGGCCGCTCTGCCACCCTTCGCGCCCATGGAGTACACGAACTCAGAAGAGGCCAGGAAGCGGATCGAAGAGTTGCGGAGCACGCTCGCGGAGCACGACCACCGCTACTACGTTCTCGCCCAGCCGAGCATCGGCGACAGGGAGTACGACGATCTGACCGCCGAACTCCTCGCGCTCGAGACCCGGTTCCCCGAGCACTTCGATCCGAGTTCGCCCACCCAACGCGTCGGTGGCGCGCCGATCGAGGGCTTCTCCACCGTGGCCCACTCGCGGCCCATGCTGAGCCTCGGAAACACCTATTCCGAAGACGAATTGCGCGAGTTCGACGCGCGGGTCGCGCGGTTCCTGGGAGACGATGGACCCGAAGAGCGGATCTACACGGCCGAACTCAAGATCGACGGCGTCGGCATCGCGCTTCGCTACGAGCACGGCCGGTTCGTCCTCGGCCTGACCCGCGGCGATGGATCGAGCGGCGACGACGTGACCCAGAACCTCCGGACCGTCCGTGGACTTCCCGTCCGGCTTCGGGCCGGAACGCTGGAACCGTCCGGCGACTCCGGATCCGGCGCACGCTCGGCCCGGGCCGTCACGGTTCCCGAGAAGCTCGAAGTACGCGGCGAGATCTTCATCTACCGGAGCGAGTTCGACACATGGAACGCGCGCCGCGAAGCAGAGGGCCTCCCCCGCTTCATGAACCCCCGCAACACCGCGGCCGGAACGCTCAAGATGCTCGACTCGCGCGAGGTGGCGCGCCGCCCGCTCCGGGTCTGGCTCTACCAGGTGGTCGACCCCGAGTCTCACGGACTCTTCTCGCAGTCGGAGACGCTCTCCTACCTCCGGGCCCTCGGCCTGCCGGTGGAGCCGCACGGAGCGCGGCTCGTCGGAATCGACGCCGTCCTCGCCCACTGCCACGAGTGGGAGGAGAGGCGTCTCGACCTCGACTACGAGACCGACGGGATGGTGGTCAAGCTCGACGAGTACGCCCTCCAGGAACGGCTCGGCTTCACGAGCAAGGCCCCGCGCTGGGGGATCGCCTACAAGTTCGAGACGACCGAAGCCGTCACCCAGGTCGAGAACATCGACGTGCAGATCGGAAGGACGGGGAACGCAACACCGGTCGCGCACCTCACGCCGGTCGAACTGCTCGGCACCGTCGTGAAGAGAGCCACCCTCCACAACCAGGACGAGATCGAGAGGCTCGGCATCCGGATCGGCGACTGGGTCGCGATCGAGAAGGGCGGCGAGATCATCCCGAAGGTGACGCGCGTCCTCGAAGAGCGGCGGACCGGCGAGGAAAGGCCGTTCGTCTTTCCGAGCGACTGCCCCGTATGCGGCGCCGCCCTCGCCCGGGCGGAGGGAGAAGTGGCCGTCCGCTGCACGAACGAGTTCTGTCCCGCCCAGACCAAGGCCCGCATCCTCCACTTCGTCGCGCGCGGGGTGCTCGACATCGAGGGCGTGGGCGACTCCCTGGTCGAACAGCTCGTGGACCGTGGCCTCGTCACCGACCCGACCGATCTCTACTCGCTCCGGAAGGAAGCGCTGGTCGAACTCGAACGGATGGGCGACAAGTCCGCCCAGAACATCGTCACGGCGATCGAAGCGTCGCGCACGCCATCCCTCGCCCGCTTCGTTCTCGGTCTCGGAATCAAGCACGTGGGCGGCACCGCGGCGCGGCTCCTCGCGGAACGGTTCGGATCGCTGGACGCGCTGAAGAACGCGACCGAGGAAGAGATGGTGGAGACGCCGGGCATCGGCCCCGAGATCGCAGGATCCGTGCGCCGTTTCTTCTCGCGTGAGGAGACACTCGCCCTCCTCGCGAAGTTCGAGCGCGCCGGAGTCGTCCCGCTCACACAGGAGCCCGTCCTCCCGCACAGTGGTGGGGACGACGACGATGCCCCCCTTGCCGGAAAGACCTTCGTCCTCACGGGAACCCTGGCCCGCCGCACACGCGACGAAGCCGCGGAGGCGATCCGCGCGCTCGGCGGCAAGGTCACGTCGTCGGTCAGCAAGAAGACGGACTTCGTCGTCGCGGGTGAGGCGGCGGGAAGCAAGCTCGAGAAGGCGCAGAATCTCGGCATCACGGTGCTCGACGAGGCCGCCTTCGAGTCACTCCTCGAAGCCTGACTCAGTTGGCGGCGGACTGCGCGGTCAGCTCCGCAATCCGCGCCGTCTCCACGACCGCCTTGTACTCGGCCCGCGCCGCTTCGAGGCGACGGTCGATCTCCTCGTTCAGCCACTGCTCCCGAGAGTCCTGCAGCACCTGATCCTTGGCCTCTTCGTACGTCATCCGTCGAGGCAGCTCGCGCTGGTTGCAGCGCACGATCGAGAAGCCGTGCTGCGTCCGGAGGACTTCGGAGAGCCCCTCGGGCGGCAGCGTGAGTGCCGTGTCCCGGAACGGCACCCAGGACGGGTCCGGGCTCGAGGACTGGAGTTCGCGGAGACCGGTGTCCGGATAGTAGAGGACATCCGGGTTCGCCTTCGCTTCCGCGGCTGCGATCTCGAACCAGGCAACGGGGTCGGACCCGCGCAGCGTCTCGCGGACCTGCTTGGCCCTCGCCTCCTGATCGGGCGGGAAGACGAGGAGTCCGTAGGCGATCTGGTCTTCGGTCATGTAGAGGTTCGGGTTCGAGCGGTAGTGTTCCTGGAGCACCTCCTCGTCCGGCACGTACTTGTCCACCAAGTAGACGTTCCGGAACTCGTCGAGCAGGTACTGTTCGTCCTGACGCCTCATCACCGCCTGGAATGAAGGACGCTGCGGGACGCCGGTCTTCTCCGCCTCGATCTGCTGCATGAGGCGACGGCCGCGCGTATCGATCTGGAACGCGATCTTCCCGGGCAGACCGACCGTGACCCAACTGTCGAGATCCACGTCGTCGAGCGACTTGATGAAGTCGCGCACACCGTACGTCTTCCCGAAGAGTTCCATGACCGGAACGTCGGCCTGATCATCCGGCACGAGCCAGACTGGCGCCTGGAACGACTGGAAGTCGATCTCCTCACCGTTCATCCGCGCCGCGTTCACCGAGTCCCAGAACGTCTGCATGATCTCCTGCACGATCGGGAAGGACTCCTCGTGGAAGCTGATCCCCGATGCCGTGTTCAAACTCTCGACGTACGCGTTGTTGAACGGCTGGTAGTGGATGTCGACGACGATGGAGCGGGCCCGCTCCATCGCGCCGGGCATCTCGGTGAAGTCCCAGGGAACGAAGTCGATCACGCGGAGGAAGTAGATCGCCTGGGTCGCACTGACGGGGCCGACGACCGTGCCGGGCACCACGTCGTCGTCGAGGAACACGGCCCGGACGAGCGGGCGCGGCGCCCCATCGATGCCGAGTTCGGTTTCGACGTATCCCTTCGCGCCCGGCCCGTTCTCGTTCGCGTACTTCTGCGCCACCTCTTCGAACGGCCGACCGCTCAACACTTCCTGGCGGATGGCATCGATGTCGGCCTTCTTCACCGTCGACATCTGCACCCGCGCACGCCGCTTCAGCTTCTCGACGTTGGCCTGGATGTCCTCCTCCGTCATGGAGAAGCGCTCCCGGCGTGCATCGAGATACTCGCGGGAGATGTTCTTCTCGTAGAGCACGCGATGGAGACGGGCGCGCCGGACGCCGGGCTCGGGACAGGCTTTGTCCGCGATCCGGACGAGGAGCTCCTTGTTCAGCAGGATGTCCGCGAACTCGGCCCTCTGCTCGGCGGTGGTGGAAGCCCAGGGAATCTCCGGGTTCACCCGCTCGAACTCCGCGCGGAGCTGCTCGAAATCGAGGCTGAAGCCCCGGAAGTGGGCGACCGCATTCGGATCCTCGGAGCCACACGCCGAGAGAACGGCGATCATCGTCGCCACTCCCAGCCAAGTCCGGCACCTCGCTGCCAACTGACTCATCTATTCGCTCCTCTCTCTCGCTCCCGTGCGCGACACCCTGGCTCCGTTCGTCCGAGCCCAGCTGCTTCTCGAGCCGAAGTAACAACTGTAGGCAACCCGATCCGCTCCCCGCAAGGTCGGCCTCGTCTCAGAACCGTGTGCGGACGCGGAGATGCACCCTACCCTGGTTGAAGCCGTCTCCGAACGGGATCCCGTAGTCGACGACGACAGAACGACGTGCGGACTCGTTGGCCAGTCCGAGCCCCCAGCCTCCGGCCCGCTCGTCGTCGCCCGTGGCAAGCGACCGGTCGGCGGCCCCGTCGACGACCCCAGAGACCCGGCCCCGATCCCCCGAGAGGGCGACTCCCGCTTCGAGCTGACCGGAGACGTAGCGACGGGTCGCGAACGACTCTTCGTCCCAACCGCGCGGCCCCGGAGCCCCGCCGATCCAGAGCGCCTCGGAGACGGGAAGGCTGCGGTCCTTGGCCCCGCTGAGGCCCGCCGTCCGAAGCACAGTGCGGAGCACCGCCACCGGCCCCTTCCGCCAGTACGACTCGAAGGCAAACTCCACCCGGTCCAGGCGTTCGGACCGCTCCGTCCCGTCCGCGAACTCGTAGCGACTCCGACCGGTGCGGAAGCTGCCGTCCACCCGCCGACCGGCGAGACGGCCGGGACGGAGCGTCTCCCACTCCACCCCGAAAACGGTGGAGCCCCGCCGCACCACGTCGGAGGGGGCGCTCCCGAGCACCGATCGGCGCATCTCGAAGCCGAGGGACACGGTGAGATCGGTGCCGAGGTCCGAGAACAGACGTCCCTCGAACCGGTCCAAGGTGAACGTCGTATCCTGCACCTGCTGAAACACCTCCAGGCTCGCGCCGACCCTAGTCCCGGGCACCATCGGCTCCTCGTAGCGGAGGTCGAGCCGGGAGTCGTCCTCACCGAGCCGTTCCCACCTGAGCGCGGCCAGGCGCCCGGTCCCGAACAGGTTCCCGAACTCGAGGTCGACCCGCCCCGACACTTCGCCGGACGCCCCCGCATACCCGAGCGCGCCCTCGATCCGGTTGTGCGCGCCCTCCTCGACCGGATAGTGGATCCGGACCGCCCCCGGCCCGATCAGCTCGATGTGGGGCTCGCCCACCCACGAGAACAGCCCGGTCCGCTCCAGCCGTCGCTGCCGCCTGAGGAGATCCGCCTCCCGGTAGGTTTCGCCCTCCCGGAACCCGAGCCAGCGCTCGAGGAACGCCTGCCGGGTCCCACGAAGGCCCGGAACGGCCAGCTCGGCCACCTCCACCTTGGGACCCGGGTCGAGCCGGACTCCCGCCCGGATCTGCCCCGCGTGCACGGTGAGGCTCTCCACCTCGGCGACTGCGAAGGGGTGCCCCGCCTCCCCCCACTCCCGGATCCACGCGACGAGTTCCGACTCGAGACGGCTCCGCACGAAAGCACCCTCCGGTGCGCGAAGCGGCGGGCCTTCCACCCCACCTCTCACCTGGACGCGCAGCTCCTCCCACCGCGCCGACGGTCCGGACGCGATCCGGAGCGCCGCCGGACTCCCGTCGATCGGTCCCGCAGCAGACCCGGCGTCCACCGGAACATGGAGCGTGATCACGGCCTCGAGGTGCCCCGCGCGCACGAGTGCGGCGCCGATCCGGGCCAGGGCCGCGTCCAGCCCGGCGGGGTCCGGAACGCCGTAGAGCTGCCGCACGGTGCGGTCCGACAACGGCCCATCGGCTTCGATCGACCCCAGGGGAACCGTACCGGCAAGCACACAGGAGCCGGCGAGGCCCACGCAGACAGCGGCGCCCACACCACACGCAAGACCCGCCCAGATCGCGAGGCCCGCCCGAGCCGCCCCACTCAGCCGACCCGCGTGTATGCGCCGAGACGAACGGCCCGACCGGCCGTGGAGACACCGGAGCGCGCGTCGGGCCCTCTCCCACTGCCGCATGTGGACGTCCGCGCCCATCAGAACGTGGCCCTCAACTCGAACCGCAGGTCCCGGACGTCGCGCCCGCCATCCGGCCGGCTCTCGTGGAAGAAGAAGGAGAGGTCGAGTGCCTCCCGGAGCCGGAGCGTGGTCAGTACCCGGCTGTCCCAGCCCGAACGCTCGAGCTCGCGGCTGGCCCGGCCCACTCCACCGCGCCGAACCACGGACGTGCGCTTCGTCCGCACCTCCACCCGGCTCCGCGCCTGCGGAGTCCAGACGACGGCGGGCTCGCCCTCGTAGACGTCGGCCCGTTCGGACGACTCCACGCGGGCTCTGCGGCGGTACTTCGCCTCCGCCTCGAAGGCGAGTCCGCTCCGGACGCGCACGCTCTGGTCGAGCGACACGCTGCGCGAGTCCCATCCCGTCTTGGTCGTCACGCCTCGGGCCGAGAAGGTCCGACGATCGCGATCCAGATCACCCGACGTGTCGAGAGACCATCGCTCCCGAGGACGAGAGCGGAGCGTGAGACTGTAGGAGCGCGACGTCGACCGCTCCGTGATCCCCTCGGCCGCACCGCTGTCGGTCCCACGGATCGAGACGCCGAGACGCGGCGCGAAGTACTTCGCCTGATCGAGCGCGGTGAGATCCGCCCTCTGCAGGACGTCGACCCTCTCGAGTCGTCGCGTGCCCCAGAGAACGGGAAGCATCCGGCCCCAGAGATACGGAGACGTCCCGCGCCGTTTCGACACTCGCGGTCCAGTAGTGCACGACCCGGAGATCACTCCACGCTCTCCGGAAGACCGAGCCGGGCTGGCCCTCCGTGGCCCGGCGGCCCCGATCGAGTTCCGACCGCGACGACCAGCTGATCCGGTTTCGCCGTACCGCTTCGTCCGAGTCCCGGATCAGGATCTCGTAGTCGCCGACACCCTGGTAGACGCCGAGTGAGTCGTAGTGCCCCTCCCCGTTCCCACGAACTCGAGGACACGGAGCCGTTCGCGCTCCTCCTGCGTCGAGAGTTCCCAGCGCCCCTCCTGCCGGAGAACCCGTCCCCACGGCGCAGAAGCCAGCGGACCGAGCCGAGTTCGCTCGTCGTCTCGGCCCCTCCGTCTGACGGCGTGAGCTTCCGGCAGGTGTAGCTCGCCTGCACGGAACGTCCACCACCTCCCCGCCACTCCACTTCGCCCGTCGTCGTCCGCCCGGTGTCGCGCAGCGGCGCGTCCGCGCCGTCGATCGCGTAGGTTCGCCGCTCCACATGCTCCACCGCCGTGCGGAGGAGCCCGACCCTGGGGCCGCTCTCCAGCCGTCCGCCCACCTCGCGATAGAACGAACCGGATCGCAGGGATCCGGCCCCCGCCTCGGTCCGCTCGTGAGCGTAGCGAACCGACGCGCGCGCCCACCCCCCGTCGCGCCGGAGAGAGAGGCGGTCGTGATCCCGCCGTCCGTCACTCATCGTGAGGTCGTCTTCGCTTCGCGCCCGGAGGACGCGGCCATCGAGTTCGAGGCTTCGCCATCCGGCATGGCCTTCCACCACCGCCCGCTTCGAGCGGAAGTCGACCGTGTTCTCGAGCCGGCCCACTTCGAAGCGGAGTCGCTGCCGCCCCCGACGAAACTGCGATGCGACCGTGAGCCGCCGATCTCCCGATGTGAGCCGCGACGGATCGAGGTTCCAATCCAGCCCGAAGAACGACTCTTCGAGCCGCCCCAGAGGTTCGAACCGGCGATCGACGTTCCGCAGCCGCACCTCCAGCCCGAGCTCGGACGGCCCGCGCGGAAGAAGCGCGAACGCGGACGCCAGCTCCACCGCGGTCCCGACGTTGTCACCGTCGTCGCGCGCCGAGAGCGTGTTCTTGTCGAAGTCGGACACGGCGCCGTCGACGACGACGGTGAGCCGATCGGAGACTCCCGTCACCGATCGCAGGGCGAGGATCGTCCGGCTCTCGGGCGCGGCGAGTTCGCGGGCCGGAAGGAAGTCCCCTTCTTCCCTCCCCGCGAAGACGAAGAACGTCGTCTCCGCTCCGGTCGAGTCCACCCGGGTCGAATCGACGTAGTCGCCCTGGCCGGGCAGCACGGCGTCGAACCGGACGAGGAAGTCACCGCCCCCCGGTCCCTGATAGGCGAAGAACGGCGCCGCGAGCGTATCGACGGAGACGAGCGAGTAGTCGCCCTCTCCGTCACCGACGAACCGGATTCCCTGTGCCAGCGTGTCCGCGGCATCCCCCGCGGCGCTCAGCAGCGCGCGCTCGGCATCGGTCAGGTCGAGCCCGAGAGGTTCGTTCGCCGCGTCACGCTCGACCAGCCAATCGACGGAGAGAGCGCTCCGGACACGGTCGGCGCGCTCCGCCCGAGAGCCGTTGGCACCGCCGTCCGCACCCGCACCTGCCCCCGCGCTCCCGCTCCTCGCAGCGCCAGTCGCACCGCTCCCGGCCCCACGGGCGTCCACTCCGACGCTCCGCCCGATGTTCCGCCGCGAACCCGTACCGCCGACTCCGTCGAGGAGCGACGCACCGGGACGAACACCGTCGAGGAGTTCGGATCGTCCGCTCTCGACGCCCACCCGATAGACGCGCCCTTCGTACGGACGATCCGCGACCTGGTAGTCGACCGCGATCCGCGAGTACGCGGTGATCGGGTTCCGCGACGTGAACGTGAGTTCGCCTGAGGCGTAGTCGACGATGTAGTCCGCCTCCTCCCCGCGCGACAGGGCGCGGCCGTCGAGCCAGACGGACTCGCTCCCCGCGACGATCGGATCGGCCACGCCGGCGATGTCCCGCTGCAGCACGTACGGCCCCTGCACACCCTCGGAGCCGAGGAACTCCCGGGACGCGAACGCCCCCGGTGACGTCGCGCCGATCGCGAGCACGCGCGCGGGCCCGGTATCGACGGCGCCCTCCACGCCGGCGAGCTGCCGTCTGTAGTCCGTGAACGGCGTGGGACGGAGGAACGTTTCGAAGTCACCGAGCCGCATGCGCGCCTTCGGCCCCTCCACCTCCACGAGGACGCGGTCGAGGTCCTGGAGCTGCGCGCTCGTCCCCTCCGGCTGGAGCGGCGTGTCGCGATCGGTGAGCACGGCCCGTACCGTGACGTTGCGGCCGATCCGCCCGTTGATGGAGAGATCGAGCGACTGCTCGAGGGAGAGGTCCTGTTGCGACCCGACCTGCACCGAGAACGTCTTGCTACCGGCGATGTCGAGACGGGCGTCTCCAAGCGGATCGCTCCGCGACCTACGTTCCTCCTTCGGCATCGCGGCCACCGAAGCCGAGTCGGGCGGAAACCAGGGACGATGGAGCCAGAACGTCGTGGGGAGCTCGCTCGGAAAGGCCAGCACCCGAATGTGGAGCCCGGAGGAGTCCGGCGGAGCCGCAAGCAGCCGAACCGTGCCGCGCCTCGGATCGAGGAGATAGTCGACTCCACGCGCCAGCGGCGGCGACACCTGCCCGCCCGTCCGCTCCCAACGGAGTTCGGCCGACGAAGGATCGAGCCACCCGGCCCCGAGACTCACCCGGAGCGAGTCACCGAACTCCGTCACCGTCGTGTCGACGAGTCCGGCCGACCAACTCCAGACCTCAGCGTCCCGTTCTCCCTCGAGAGACGCCCCCCGTGCCTCTCCCCGGCAGCACGACAACGAGACGACGAGGAGCAACAGAACGACGGGCCATCGGGAAACGACGGCGGCTGAGAGGGCCACGAAGCGCCGCACCTCCGCGGAGACACGAGCGCGGTCCCGCTCAGTCCCCCTCACGCGGGGCATCGTTCCTGTCTCCCTCCGGACGGGGCGCCTCAGACTCCGGCGTGTCCGGTCGTGGCTCCTTCGGATGCGGATCGTCGAGACCAGGTTCGTCCGGTCGTGGTTCCTCCGGATGCGGATCCCCGAGTTCCGGCGTGTCCGGTCGCGGTTCCTCCGACCGCGGCGGTTCGGGACGCGGCATCACCGCGCGGAGCCGTTCGATCCGGCCCGCTTCCGCGCCCGCGAGGTAGAGGATCCCTTCCGGCGAGAGCGCCGCCCCGGCCACGACACCCACGTCCACCGCCTGCATCGACGGCGCCGCTCCGTCCGGGTGGGAACGGCGGATCCAGCGGCCCTTCGAGTCGATGAGGAGGAGCGCGTCCTGCGTGACCACGAGGTCCGCGACCGGTGCCCCGGCCGGCGCATCCGCGTAGCCGATGCTTCCGAGGAGTTCGCCCTGCCGACTGAAACGACGAACCCGACGCGCTCCGGGCTCGAGGACGTACACGCCCCCATCCGGACCCAGCGCGAGTCGCGTGGGCGCGACCAGACGCTCCGCCCCGGCCACCCCCGCCGCCAGGTCGACGAGGAACTCGCCGTTCCGGCCGAACTGGAGGAGACGACTTCCGGCACGATCGAGCACCCAGAGTCCCCCGGACTTGTCCACGAGGAAGTCGACCACGTCGAGAGAACCGAGGTCCGGCCCGACGAGTGGGATCCGCGCGCGGAGACGTCCGTCCAGACTCATCCGGTAGAGGACGGTCTCGCCGGAGTCGAGGACGAAGAGGTCCGGGCCTCGCACCTGCAGCGCACGAAGCGAAGGGAACCGCGTACCGCCCTGGTCGCCGACGCCGAAGTCGACCCACGTGCCGTCCGGGTCCAGGCGGTGGATCCGGTCGGAGTCCGCGTCGAGCGCATAGAGAACGCCGAACCCATCGAAGACGAGCCTCGTCGGAGCGAATCCGGTGCGGTCAGGACGGCCTGCCGGGGAATGTGCTTCCGCGGGCTCGAGTGGGGGCAGTACTTCCCATTCAGTCGGCGCGGACACGCCGGGAAGGGTGATGAGAGCACCCAGGAGGACGGCACCGAAGAGCACGGCACCGAAGCGACGGGAGCCGACCCCGGCTCCCGTGATCAGGGGAGATTCCTCCGGAGCGCGATGCGGGAGACGAACTCGCCGCCGTCCCGCTCCTGAGACACGTCGAGCCGATACGCGCCATCCTGCGTCCTGCCGGAGAGGAGAACGGCATCGATCATCGCGACCACGCGGTTCACCACCGCGAGACCGACCATGTTGCGGCTCTTCTTGAAAGAGTTCTGAGCCTCGGACCGCTTCTCCGCGAACTCTTTCCGCGCCGCGTCCGAAGACCAGCTCCAGGTCTCGTTGCCCTGGACCTTGTTCGCTTCGTACCAGGCTTCGCGCGCGTCGATGTCGTCGCCCGCCTCTTCACGCGCGAGCCGACGGACCAGGATCTCGTTGTAGAGATCGCTCGACGGCCAACCCGCGAGCGTCTTGTAGAAGTCGTCGTCGAGCGGCGCGTCCGGGGCGACGCCGGCGTAGAGGCCCGCCATCTCTTCGTAGGTCTCTTCCCGATTCCACGCCTGGATCCGGTATCCGAAGAAACCGGTCCAGAGGGCGGCCTCGAGAGTCATGAACGCAACGCCGCGCCCTTCTCACCAAGCCGGTACTGGGCGAGCCCCGGCAGCAGGAGCGTGGTGACGATCGCCGAACGGTTGTAGTTCTTGGAAGACGACGGCCTGCCGGACGAGAAGCCTTGGTCCCATCGGTCGACCGGATCGCCGGCTCCGCCCAGTCTCGAGTCCCCGGTCTCGAACTGCCGGGCGAGGAGCCCGTGGACGCCGTCCCAGTCGATGGCCTGGGTGAAGGCGTCCCCGTCCGCCTGGGGCCCGGGGGGTAGATCCGCGTCCGCACCGGCACCCGCACTCGTCGCTGCGCCGAGACCTGCGCTCGTCCGACCGACGACCGACGCCGACGCCGCGAACGCCATCGGCAGTTCGGAGGCGAGGCCCGCGAACGCCTGCGTCGCGAACGCGACCGGTTCCGCCGACAGACTCAGCCCGCAGAGGGCAAGGGCCACGCCGAGACCGCGATGTGCGGACATCCGCTTCATGGGAGCTCCTTCGTGAGTCGGAACGTGGCCACGGGACTCCCCAGGTCACCTTCGAGGTCACTCGTGAACCGCAGACTCGGCGAGCTGCCGACCTGGCGGCCCCGCGCGATCCGGAACGCATCCACCGCGCTCACGAGTCGATTGAGGACGAGAGCGCCGAGCGCGAAGCCGGCACGCGAATCGAAGCTGTTCGCCGTGTTCCGCTGGTCCCGGTAGTCCCTCCAGTTCTCGGAGGTGATTTCGCTCCCGCCGAAGACAGCGTCGTCCCATCCGCAACGGTACTCGGATCCGGAGGCGAGTTCGTCGTAGTACTGATCGGGATCGGTATCCCGATACTCCGCGAGCTGCTCGTCCACTCCAGTGCCGAAACCACATCCTTCTTCGTCCTGGAGCCCACGAACTTATCGAAGCTCCAGTGCCGATCGGCGAAGGCACGGAAGTCCGCCTCCTTCCGATCTGCCGCGTCGAGGTAGGAGAGGGCGGGCGAACCAGCCATCGCATCCACGGCCAGGTAGGCATAGCCACGCTGGCTGCCGTTGTAGAGCTGTCCGGCTCCGGGCAGGATCGCGGAGAAGAGGAACGACAGACGCGGCGAACGCACGCTGGGGCCGCCTCCGGTCGCGCTCTGCATCCAAGCGGAGGCTGGAGCCGCGGAACGGCGGTCATCGAGGTTCCACTGCGCGTATGTCGATTCGCCGGAGCGCAGGAAGGAGACGTTTCCGGCCCGGCTCGGAGCGAGCTCGGTCGGGAGCAGTCGGGACTCCTCACCAAACGACACATTTCCGAACGACCCGGCCTCGGCCACGGCCACCGCCGAGAACAGAGCGAGGGCGAGCCAAGCCGGAACCAGGCGATGCCGTACACCTGTCGTGGTAGGAACTCGATCCATTCTCCCTCCGTCTCCGCCCCCCCAGAAACGAGTCAACGGACGATTGCGATCCGCTCGAACCGTTCGAACCCGAGTTCGGGGGCGCGAACGCGAACGTGGTAGAGGCCTGATGCGAGAGCCGAGAGATCCCACCGGATCTGATTGCCGGCCGCCCCCGGTTCCCCGTGGAGCGTCGTCCGCGCGACACTGCGCCCGTCGAGATCGAACGCCTCGAGGTCCAGCTCGGTGGGTGCGTCGACCACGAAACGGACGGTGAGGTCCTGCCCCCGGACGGGATTCGGATAGAGACGGAGGTCGGAGAGATCCGCCTCGGCTTCCACTCCGGCGGGCAGCCAGGCCGTAGGGTAGACACGGCTACGTGACGTATCGACCCCGGTCATCGGGAAGACACCCACCGCATCGTCGTAGACGACTCCGGAACGCACCGCCCCGACGGCTTCCACCGTCAGCGAATCGGATCGGAACAGGTCGTACGCGCCGACGACGAAGCGCGGAGTCGAAGTCGGAGTTCGAACTCCCGGGATGAGATGAGGGCCATGGAACGCCTGCCCCCCGAAGGAGACCGGATAGCCGTCCACCACGTTGCCGTCCCCATCCCAGGCAAACAACAGACCATCCCCGCGAAGCAGAAGCAACTCGAGCGGCCCTCCGAAGGAACCGTCCGCGGAGAGATCCAGCACCCGGGGTCCACTGGTCTGGTCCAGGTACGGAGACTCGTCCCGGCTCCACACGGACCTCGGCCAACCGACGAGAGCGACTCCGTTCCCGCCGATCGCGTGAATGGAGCCGTCCTTCCCGACCACGATCGTCTCGAGTTCGCCGTCGGCCTGGAGATCGGTCACCGCGATGTCGGGGACGGGCGCGCTTCCGAGGTGATAAGGCCAGCCGGACCGGCGTGCGCCGGCCGGATCGAGGCGGTCGACCGATCCGTCGTTCCACGCCACGATGTAGTCGAGTGCATCGTTCTCGTCCGGCACGGCGAGAATCGAAGCAGGAGTCGCGGTCGGATTGCCGAGTGTCGTCCAGAGCCCCCCGAGCGACGTGGCGGAGAATGCGCCGACGTGCCCGTCGTCGGTCGCCCAGAATCCGGTCTCACCGATACCGGACGCGGGAGCACCCACGCCCAGCACGCGAACCGGAGAGGTTCCGCCGGTATCGATGGTCGCGCGGACCAGGTCGCCGCGGGCGGCGATCGCACGGATCTTGCCGTCCGAGCAACCGATCCAGGCGAGGCTGTCGGTGAGGACGGGAGTCGTCGTCACCTTGACGTCGCCAATGATCCCTTCGGGCCACTCGACCATGTCGAAGCCGACGCCGTCGACCAGCCTCAGCCGGCCCTCGGACACGAATCCGACCGTGCTGATCGCGCCGTCCCGACCGATGAATCCGGTGCGGGCCGCGAGTCCGGTGCCTTCGTCGAGACTGTCGGGGAGGAACGTGAAGATGTTCGCCGTCTCGCCGAACGGCCCGCACTGGAGGAGGACGTAGCTGTAGTCGAAGGGATCGCGGGCCGGGAAGATGTAGGTCGGCTGGCGCGGGCCCGTCGCATCGAACACCACGCACTGTTCGTCGGTCCCGAACGCGCTGTAGACGGGAATCGGCCATCCACCCGGGAACCGTGTGGACTTCACGCCGATCCGCATGTTCGGACCGATCGAGTCGAGCACCGCCACGGTGACACCCGAGTCGGTGCCGTCGTTCGTGTTGGACGACGGAACCGTGGTGGGATCGAGGAGATCGTAGCCGCCCTTGAAGAACGGATCGTAGGGACCTCCGAGGTACTCGTTGCTCGCGGTCCCGATGTCCCGAATACCGTCGGCCTCGATCACTCCGACGCCGGGACGGCTGAAGAAGATGTTCGCGCCACCCCCCGGCTGCGAGAACCCCGTGAAGACCGAGAGCCAGTCGATGTGCCAACCGATCACGCCTTCACCCGGAATCAGCCAGTCGTACTCGAGCTTCGCGAGCGTCTCGAGGCTGTCGCTGACCGAACTCGAATCGGCGGGATCGATCCCGGGTCCCATGATGACGCCGGTCTCGGGATCCTGACGCACGATCACCGTTCCGTCCCCGTTGAGGTCCAGGAACCGGTTCTCGAAGAGCAGGAACTCGGACGCGTTCAAGGGGACCATCGCGATGTCGTTCCCGAGCTGTACGGTCTCGAGCTCGTACTCCCTTCGCTCCACTTCGCCGCTGATATCGGCCGCGAAGTTCTTGAGGTCGACCGCGTCCGAGAACCAGAAGAGCTTGTGGAACGGATCGATGCTGGCGGGCAGGGTACCGCGGATCGCGCGGTTGATTCCGGACCCGGGCGGATCCTCGATCAGCGCGAAGAGGTTGTCCCCCGAGTCCATGAGACTGAACGCCCCCACGACCGGTGCCCCCACCCGAACGTCGTAGAGATCCCAGAACGCGAGTTGGTGACCGAACTCGTGGGCGAGTACACCGTTGAGCGCACCCGCGAAATCGTCCTGCGAAACGGTCTCCGGCACGACCAGAACGAGATTGACCGATACCGAGTCCTGCACGACGAACGGGTCGGTCACGAAGAGGTTGAAGCTCGGAATGTCCCAGGGCGTGTCGCGGTTGACGTCCCCTTGGAAGTCCGAACCGGCATGGAAGATCATGTGATGGTCGTAGCGCGAGAAGTCGACCGTGGGATCCGACTCGTCGACCTCCGCCAGCGTGTCGCCGACCAGGTCGATCGCGTGCTGCAGCACGTCGGGGTTGGAGTTGCTGAAGATCCAGGGCCCGTACGGATAGGTGTCGGGCAGCCGGTACGCCTCCTCGTCCCCCGCCGGGAAGATGTCGAACTCGAGGACGAGACGTCCCTGGAGCTGGCTGTCGTAGTAGCGCTTCAGAGCCTCCATGTGGCGTTCGAAGTACCGTCGATCGTGCGGAGGCGGATCGAACTGGACGGCCGTCGTATCACGGAGGTCGCGCAGGTCGAACCGACCGTCGCCGGTCGTCAGCGCCCCGGGCGTGTCGTTCTCGAACTCGACCCGGAGAACGAGGACGCGCTGCGTATCGGGCGGCGCTCCGGCGAACCGGTTCGAAGCCGCCACCAGTTCGGACTGGAGAGCGTCGACGGACGGTGCCGTGAGCAGGCGCTTGAGCTGCTCGTTCCGCTCCCGGCTGAGTGCGTTCGGCGGAACTCCGCTCGATGGGTCGTAGAAGGCGCGGGGCTCGGTCGGGGTCGCGCCGGGAGCCAGTCGCTTGTGTTCCGGCTTCCGGGTCCCCGTGTCGATGAGAACGCAGGGCGCTTCCCGTGGGCTGAAGTCCGAGACCGTCGCATCCGCGCTGCGGGATTCGCGCGGAACCGCGTCCGTTGCAACCCGGCGGTCGGGGTCTGACGGGGACTTGTCGGGTCTCTGGAGTCTGAGTTCGTTCGCTTCTAGGGTGCCGACGCCGACCAGCAGCATCGACATGGCCAGCAGGAGGTACCTACCTCCCCGCGGCCCCGCCGCCTCTCTCCTATGCAAGCCCTCACATCCCCTTCCTCGACCAACCGAATCCTTCGCGGCCGGTGGGCATCGTCGCCCGCGTGTACGACACGCGGGCCCGATTCAGCGCCGACACCGCCCTCTCCCCCGAGGTCCAAATGCACGAGAGCCCGAGAGTCCTTCGGGCTCCCCGGATCAGAAGTCGTACGAAATCGAGAACTTGTTCACGCGGTCGAGGCCCTCGGCCTGCGGAACGCTCGCGTAGTCGACCGTGAACCGCCCGATCTCGAATCCGGCCCCGAACGTCGGTGCGGTGATCGCGCCGTCACTGTCGTGGATGTACCCGGCCCGCAGGGCGAACTGCCGCCTGTAGCTGAACTCGGCGCCCATGTTCTGGATCGGGGTCTCTTCGAGATCGTGGATCAGCGACTGGTTGAAGTCGTAGGACCCGATGATGTCGAAGTCCTTTCCTTCCCCGCCGTAGAGCCGGGCCGCGAGACCCACCTTGAGGTTCCGACCGATCGGGTCGGCCTCGTCCTGCTGGATGTAGGCGATCTTCGGTCCGAGGTTCTGGAGGTTGAGCGCGAAGTTGATCGGGATCCCGACGTCGACCGTGTCGTTGAGGCGCCAGAAAAGCGCGAGGTCGGCAGCGAACGTGTCGCCGGTTCCGGCGATCTCGTCCTCGGTCGCCCAATCCGGCGCGAGGTCGACGTACACGTACTTGAGCGTCATTCCGGCCGCGAACCCCGGAGCGAGTTCGGTTCCAATGGAGACCTGAGGAGAGATCTCGTAGCTCGTGAACGCGCCCAGCGTCCGTCCGTCTTCGGTGACCGCGTCGCTCTCGCCGTAGCCCAGGTAGATGACGGTGGCACCGATGCCGCCCCAGCCCGCGAGATGCATCGAGTAGCCGAGGTACTCGTAGTAGACGTCCGGCGCCAGATCCGGCACGAGCTTGGCATGCATGAGCGAGACGACCTTCTCTCGCCGCCAGGCCAAAGCCGCCGGGTTCCACCAGTTGGCGGTGGCGTCCTCGGGGAGCGCCACGAACGCCCGGCCCATCGCGTCCGCCCGCGCGCCTGGAGTGATGTTGAGTGACTGCGCCCCAGACGTGGTTTGGGCCGACGCCTCGGTGGCGAGCCCGATACAGGTAAGGGCGGCCGCCGCTGCGAGCCAACCAATTCGTCTCATCTTGAATCCCACTCCTCTCACGATGGCCATCCGGAAGCAGGGTCCGGGCTCCCCCCCGTCGAGCACACGACACGGGTTGAACCCGATCCCCCAGACCCAGTTCCCGGGCATTCGTCAACGACGCCCGGGATTCGCCCCGGCGGACTCCGAAATGAAGAGTCCTGTCAACTCAGGGCACGGTCAAGGGGAATTCGGAGTCCCCCGCGTGAGGATGTTGGCCGAGTCACGGTAGGCAGAGATTGCCGCCCGAACCTGGGTGTCCTCCGGATGGAGCCGGGACCACGAGTCGAGGACGTCGACCGCCTCCTGGTACCTCCCGAGGTCCCGCCACCTGAGCGCAAAGAGCACGCGGTGGAGCTCGAAGTCGTCCGGGAACGTGGCGACGGCCTCCTCGTACACCTTCTCGGCCTCCCCGAGGCGCGACTGCAGCTCGAGGGAGAGTCCGAGGAACGAGTAGGTGTCCGGCGTGATGTTTCCGGAATCGAGCGAGTTCCGGAAGAGCGCCTCCATGTCCTCGTACCGGCCGAGGCGCTGGAGCAGAACGCCCAGGGAGTAGTTGACGGCGGAAGCCCGCGGCGAGATCTCCCGCGCCCGCATGGCCAGGGCCAGGGCCTCCTCGGTCTTCCCGTCCCGGACCAACTGTTGGGCGAGCGACAGGTGTGACGCCGCGTAGTTCTGGACGAGGCGGGAGGAGTTGGGATCGAGGTAGCTCGAGTCGTCGTGCCTCCCGTTCTCGTCGAGGATCCCCCTGTAGCGATAGGCATCGACGAGCAGATCTCGCGACCTCGGTCCATTGACCCTGGGCTCGGTCCCCTGCGGTTCATCGATCCGGAAGACGATGCCCTCCTGGACGAGCCGATTGTCGAGCCCCATCTGGTCCGGAACGGTGAGGGCGAGGTAGAGCGGACGCTTCCCGTAGTAGAGGTCGATGATCCTGGCCGTGGCCACGTCCTTGGCGAGGAGCGGCCCCTCCAGGGTGCGAACGTAGGGCCGGATGCCGGCGGCCTTGAGCTGTGCGGCGTACTGCTCGCGACTCATCCTCCCCGCTCCGTAGTAGGCCGAGAGAGAGCTGAACTCCTCGACCATGAGGCACTGCTCGTCCGACCACCCGTGATCCACCTTCGGCTCGAGGTCTCGGAGGCTGTCTCAGGTACCACTCGGTGTTGAGGAGGCTGAGGTTGACGACACGCACATCCTTCCGAAGCCCTCCACTTCCTGCATGTACCAGAGCGGGAAGGTGTCGTTGTCCCGTTCGTGAGCAGGATCGCGTTCGGTTCGAGCGAGTCGAGCACGTTGTAGGCGAAGTCGCTCGCGACGAAGAAGCGCGACCGGTCGTGCTCGTACCATCCCGCGGTCACCCGACTCATCGGGAGCAGGAAGAACAGGGCGGCCACGAACCCGATGGCGGCGTTCTGTGCCCCCGGCGGCGCGCGTTCCGCACCATCGTCCTCACCTCCTCGAGGAGGTAGGCGACGCCGAGTCCGATCCAGACCGCAAAGAACTGGAACGATGCGACGAAGAAGTAGTCCGGTCCTGCACCTCGTTCTCTCCGGAAGTTGAGGTAGAAGACCAACCCGACGCTCGTGATCAAGTAGGTCACGAGCATGAGCACCGCGTCCTTCTGCCGCCGGATGACCTGACCGACCAGACCGACCGCCCCCAGGACGTATGGCAGCCAGAGGGCCAGCGCGCGGAGCTTCCACCCCAGGTCGTACTGGTCCTTCGCGTACCGGAAGAAGTGCATCCCGAACTGCACCTCCCAGCTCGCCTTCCGGAAGCTGAAAGTGGTTCGGTGGCTTGTACTGGTCACGGATCAGCACCTTCCAGAGATTCGCGAACGACCCAGGATCGGCTTCGTTGATCGCCACCCCGGACTGGGCCCGGATGAGGAGATAGAGATGGGTCGAGATCCCGAGGACCGCGACGAGGAGGCACCAGGTGAGGAGCCCCTTCGAGCCGAAGAGCGGATGGACCGGCTGTCCCCCGAGCAACTCCTTCGCGATCGAGGCCAGGGAGAGGAGCAGCACGACCACGAAGACCGAGCCGTACACCTTGATCCCCAGCGTGGGCAGCATCCCCGGGTGGAGGAGGACGACGATCCCGGCGACGACCATCGCTCCGGGGACCGTCTCCCCGAAGAGTCGCCGATCCGTGAGGAGGGCGAAGAGGATGATCCCTGGAAGCACGAGGAACGTCCCCAGGTGGATCCCCATGGAGAGACACAGGAGGTAGTAGAGGAGGATGAAGAACCCCATCTTGCGGCTCCGGTCCCCGGGCTGCGCCCACTTCAGGATGAGCCAGAAGCAGAGCGCCATGATCAGGTTCGAGAACGCATAGACCTCGGCCTCGATCGCGTTGTCCCAGAAGGTGCGTCCGAACGCGGTGAAGCCGGCGGCGAGGAACCCAGCCATCATCCCGATGATCGGGCGCGGGCGATCGTCTTCGTTCCGGAACCAGTTCCGGTAGAACTCCACCGTCACGAGGTAGGTGAAGACGGCGGCCAGGCTGGAGGCGAAGGCCGAGAGGTAGTTCACCCGCGTCGCGACCATGTCGAAGAGCGGAAGCATGGAGAAGACCCGCCCGATGATCACGTAGAGCGGAGTCCCCGGCGGATGCGGGATCCCGAGGATGTACGAGGTCGCGATGAACTCGCCGCTGTCCCAGAACGGGCACTCGACCGTCATCGTGAAGAGGAAGACCCACTGCGTGACGAGGAAGACGATCAACGCCCCCAGCAGGTCCTGACCGAAACGAAACTTCATCCCCTCTCCCCTCCCGTCCCTGGGAGCTGCCCGCAGTTTCCTAGCGGGACACCACGAGGCGGCCGACCGTCGACTTCGACTCGCCCGTTCTCACCGATGTCGCCGTCACCTTGTACAGGTAGACGCCGTTGCCGAGCCGATCTCCGTCGTCATCGAACCCGTCCCAACGGATTCCCGCGGAGACAGCACCATCCTTGCTGAGCCGGTTCGGACCGAGCGGATCCAGCGCCCGTCAGCGAGAAGATCACGGACGTCCACGTCGGCATCCTCGGGGATCTCACAGAAGAACTGCGTTCCTTCTCCGTCCGGGTTGGGCACGTTGTGAGCGTCCCCAGATCGGAACGAGAACTCACCAAGCCGGCGGATAGACGAAGTACGGACACTGGAACCGAAGTTCAGGTTGTCGTAGGCCCGGAGCTCCGCTTCGGCGGTCCCTCCGGCAGGCCGGACGGCAACTGGTGCCGGATCGTCGCGTTCCGGAAGTCGTCACCGAACTCGATCTGCCCGGAAAAGGTCCTCCGCGAAGATCGTATTGCCGTCCTGTTCGATCGAGAACCGCGGAGCCTGAACTGCTTCCTCGAGCCCCCGTCGCGTTGATCCCGCTCGAGTCGAAGAGCGCAACCGTGTCTCCGCCTCGGGAAGATCCCACGTCACCCGACTCGACGAACGCGAACTCGATCTCCGGCCCGGTCGCGTCCGACGACGGCTGGGGCAACGTCTCCGGAACGTCGAGAACACCAGCGCGCCGGCCGCGTCGCGCATTGTCGTCGTTCGCATACACGAAGATCTGCGCGCCCCCACGCTCTCCGGCGAGCGAGGTCGGAGCGACAGACCGGGTGGAGAAGTGAGTCGTCCGTCACTGCAATACCGTTCATCGATAGATAGAGCGCCTGCGGTAAACTCGTACGTGAGCGATGGGTTGTTCGAGTCGAGAGCGGCGGACGACCTACGGTCGTAGACCTCGATGAACGCGACGCCATCGAAATCGCCAGTCGTCCCCGCGTGCATAGTGGACGGCGCCACGCTGAGTTCGATCAATGCTCCGGCTGAGCTCGTCTACGGGCTCACCGGACCTCACGTCGGTCATGGCGAGATCGATCTCGTTCCGCCGGGGCACCGAGCGCGAGGCGCAGGTCGCCGTGCAGTGCGTACTTCTCTGGATTTCGACCGGTTGTTGTTGAGGAAAGACTTCCCGACCGCGATCGCCTCCCCGACCGGCCGCGAACAGGCTCGCACGAGTCCGGGGAAGGTGAGCTGGTAGAAGTACTGGTTCATGAGGGAGTTCTCGGTGGCGTAGGCCCAGCCGACGCCGCGAAGACCGCGACCCGCTCCTCCGCGGTCGTGCCGCACCGCCTCGGCCAGGCTCTCGTTCGAGTTGTCGAACTTGCCGATGGAGCAGGACGCCGTGAGCATGAAGAGGCGGTCTTCGTTCGTGAGGGCTGCCAACGTTCGGACACCAGTCCGTTCATCGAGATCTGCGTCTCGCCTCCGTGTCCCGTGAAGTTGACGACCAGAGTTCCTTCGTTCATGGCCTGGTTGAGGTCGGCTGCCACTTCCGGCTTGTTCGTATAGATACACTCCGCCCCGTACTCGACCATGTAGATCTTGTTCTGCTGGAGGGTGGTCGGAAACGACGTGTCCGCGAGCCGCTCGGTCTGGCGGAGGTGGAGGGTCCCCAGTCCATCCGAGTCGTTCCCTGACGGACGTCGTCAGCGATCAGCTGACCTCGTTCCTCCAGGGCCCCGGTTCGGTGACTGTTCGTAGCTCCACGGTCTTCTCGAGCATGGTCTGGGCTTCGTCAGGTTCTGCGCGACGATACATTCAGCAGAAGAGATCAGTCGGTGTCGTCCGGGCCGTCGAGCAGTCGAAGTAGTCGTCGGAAGTGAAGCGAGGGCTCGTAGATCTGGCGGGCCAACGACTCGTCGTAGTCGTGGATGTTCGACGGGGCGGTCGGCGTCCCGTTGAAACGAGTTCGCGCGGATCCCGATGCGCATCACCGAGGAGCAGGACGTGGGCAGCCCGTCGGCGGGATTTCCGCCGTCCCAGTTCGCGCGCGAACTGGAGAGATGCGGATCGCGGTCGGATCTTTCCGACCGAACGGGGAAGACTCGTCGAAGATGTCCTGCGCGGTGAGTACGAACGTCCGCAGTCGCGCGGTCGGGGAAATGCGTACGCCGGTAGTCGGCGAAGTCCTCGGCCGCCGGAAGGAGCGGCTCCGCGGTGATCAGGATGAACTGGGCCGGCGCCGTCCGCTCGCGCAGGTACCCGCCGTCCGGGGCGGAATCGCGCGTGAGAGACGCGGGCTGGACGAGAAGGGAGCTTTCGGAGAGCAGATAGCGATTGCCGCCATCGGCGCGGAACCGGGCGGAACCGGAAGTGACATCCGCGCGGATCCGCCTCGGCGTGTTCGGGTCGGCGCAGTCGAGGATCCAGAGATCGTCCGCGCCGAGCCCCGCATCGAAGCCACCCACCTCGAGCGGCTGGGGACCGGACAGGCCCCCGGCGAAGAACGCGATCCTGCCGTCATGGGCGAGGAGCGTCCTCGTGTACTCGAGTTCCGCGAACGCGAGGAGGACGATGTCGAGACGGACGATGGTGCTGTCCTGCCAGGAGTTCCCTTCGACGCGGAACTCCTGGTCGTCACCCGGAACGAGCCAGTCCCCCGACGTTTCGAGATCCTGCCGATTCCGGCCGTTCCACTGGAGCCTCTCGAGGTCGGCGCCGTTGAGCTGGACCGTGATGTCGTGGTCGGGAATGGTGGAGATCCCCTCCGGATCGTTGTCGCCCCAGAACCGGAGGAACACGTCCACCGGTTCGGTTGCGACGGGGTCGGGAATCGTCACCGTGACCCGCTGGCCGGAGTTCGTCGACTCGTTCGTCCGGAACTCCCGCCACCAGAACGACTCCCACGCGGCCGGATTGGCGCCCGTGTCCCGCTGCCTGGGGCTGTAGATCGAATTCTCCTCGATGTGGACCTTGTCCCGCACGGTGGAGAGGAACGGACCGGACGCCCCCGTGCCGTCGACCTCTTCGATCCTCTTCGGCTCGCCCGCGAACGAGCCGCCCCAGGTCAACCAGTAGACGGAGTAGTTCTCGTATGGGTCGCGTGCGAAGTCTTCATGGGGCGCCGGCTCGGTCCCCTTGTTCGAGTACCAGTCGTCGGGGCCGTGGCCGAGGAAGACGATCCGGTCGCCCCGATCGAGCACTCCGTTCGCGCCCCCGACTTCTTCCACCCCGATCGCGAGTTCGTCCATCCAGCCTGGTTGGTCGTCGACCGAGAGCTCGGGCGCCAAGGGAAGCTGCACCGTTCCGAAGAGACGGAACGTGGACGGATCCACGGAAGAGAGGGCAACGCCGAGCCCCTCGAGATCACTCCCGGTGATCTCGTGGATCCCCTCCTGACTCACCCGCACGCGGATCCAGTCGTTGGAGGAGGAGAAGTAGTCGCCCGCCCCCCGGGAGACGGCGCGTTCGGGCACCCTCTGCCAGGCCTGGCTCGAACGAGCGTTGATGAACACGTGGTCGTAGACGGCGCGGAAGGGATCGCCGGCCGCCGCTGTCCGGCGCGGACCGCCGCGGTCCTCGATCGAGGCGCGGATCCGGATCGCCCGCTGCACGGAGACGAACCCGTCCGGGTCCAGCCGCCAGGGCCGGACGATCACCTGGGCCCCGAACCGATCGCGGATCCAGCAGGGCTCGGTCGACAAGGCGGCCGGCCCTTCCCAGCCTTCCGTGATGGCGTCCGCGTCCGGACCGGAGATCACCTTGGACGACGATTCGAACCCACTCGCCTGGACGGAGAGGTTCGCGATCCGTCCGCCGGGCGGAAGGGCGACCCAAATGGCGGGCAGGTCGACTCCCGCCTCCATGCCCGGGTCCTCGGCGGAGTCCGGCGTCCACACGAACTCGACCGCCTCGGGCGACTCCGTGATCAGTTGGAACGCGGCCTGGGCCGGGGATGTTTGGATACCGAGGTAGACGAGGGTGAGAACGAAGGCGGACTTACAGATCGAGGCGACAGAGCGCATCCGAATCGTTGTCATCGAATCTCCCGCAACCGAAACCCACGGGGCAGGTTGTTCACCTTTCCAGAGCGTACCTATACTCCGAGCCTTCGGAGCACTTCGTTCGAGTTCCGACGCAGGGCCTTCCCGCTAGGCTAGCAAGGGCCCGAAACGAGGTCAACGGAACCAGGCCGATGAGAAGGGAGCCCCTCTGTCCCCCCAACCAGGATCGCGACGTCGTCGTCCCGGGCGAGAGCTGGAGAAAGCTTGGAAGCGCCGTTCTCTCCCCTGGATCGTGCGTTGGTTCGGACGTGCGCAACCCTCCGCGCGGTCCAGCCTCTGGGAAACGGCCGGGGCTCGGGCCGCGGCCGAAGGGCGGCCGCTTCGGGTCCTCGTCGTGCGTCAGGACAACCGCCTGGGTAACCTGGTGCTTCTAGTACCGTTCCTCCGCTCGTTGCGTGATGCGCTTCCGGCCGCCCACATCGCCATGGTGACCGGCGACGAGTACGCCGATCTCGTCCGGGGCTGGCCCTGGGTGAACGAGTGGATCGTCCAGCCGAAGCGGCTGCACGCCACCCGGCCCTGGCTCTTCCCCGGCTGGCTCCGCACTCTGCGCGGCGGGAACTGGGACGTCGCCTTCGAGATGTCGAACCACAACACGCACTCGTACTACAACTGCGTCCTGACCGTGGCCTCCGGAGCTCCCCTCCGGGTCGGCTTCGACGAACCCCGGAACGCGGACGCGTTGACGCATGCCGTACCACCACCGAGCGACCGGGTTCCCTTCGCGCTCGCCCCGCTCCGTCTGCTCTCCGAGACCGGCCTTCCCGTCACCCCGTCGGCCCCGGCCCTCCCGACGGACGGCCCACCTTCCTCTCGCTTCGGCGAGTGGAGCGAGCGCGAACTCGGTGAGGCGGCCTATGCGCTGATCCACGTGGGCGGGCGCGGCGGCAAGTCGTGGCCGCTCGAGTCCTGGACCCGTCTCGTCCCCAAGGCCCGTGCCCTAGGAGGACCACGGATCGTATTGATCGGAGGTCCCGACGAGATCGATCGGATGCGCGCGCTCGAGTCCCGCTCCGCGGAACCCGGCAATGGCGGTGGCCCGGCACCGGATCACCCACCCGAACTCGTCGCGCCCATGTTCGACGTGAGAGACCTATCTCACCTGATCCGGGGCGCGTCGTACTACCTCGGCTGCGACACCGGTGTCATGCACCTCGCCGCTTCGGTCGGTACGCCCACGATCGCGCTCTTCTTCCGCTCGAATCCGACTCACTACGCTCCACTGGGAGACGCCCACCGAACCGTGATCCTCGCAGATCCGTACGAGGCGGTCTCTCGATGGAACGATCCGCTTCCGGAGTCGGGCGAAGTCACACGGTCTCGGCTCTTCGTCGCGCCGCTCGACGCGGATCGGTCCCGGGACGGCGTTCCGGCCACGGGAGAAGACGCGGACGATGCGATCGTCTCCGCGATCCAGGACCTCTTCGCCGCGGCGCGAGGTGGGCCGGTCGGAGTCTCCTGAGTCGTTCGGCGTCAGGGGCGCCCAAGGGCGGCCCCATGGGCGTCGCTCAGGGGGTCACCTGCTGGAGGCGTCCGTGACGACTAGGCGTTCGCCTCGAGGAACCGTCCCATCTTGAGGTACTTCTGGAGCCGCTCCTCGAGCAGCTCTTCGGTCGGGATCCGCGAGAGGAGCGCGAGGTGCTCCCGGATCTCCACGCGCAGAGCCTCCGCCATCCCCTTGAGGTCCCGGTGGGCGCCTCCGAGTGGTTCGGGAACGACGCGGTCGATCACGCCGAGTGAGTAGATCTCCTGGGCGGACACCCGGAGCGCCTGCGCGGACTCCGGCGCCTTGGCCCGGTCCTTCCAGAGAATGGCGGCACATCCCTCGGGAGAGATGACGGAGTAGACGGAGTTCTCGAGCATGAGGACGCGGTCCCCGATCGCAATGGCCAGGGCTCCTCCGGAACCACCCTCACCGACCACGAACACGAGGATCGGAACCCGAAGCCGCGACATCACGAGCAGGTTCTTCGCGATCGCCTCCGACTGGCCTCGCTCTTCCGCGCCGATACCCGGATAGGCGCCGGGCGTATCGATGAAGGTGATGATCGGCGCCCCGAACTTCTCCCCCAGCCTCATCAGGCGGAGGGCCTTCCGGTACCCCTCGGGATGGGGCATGCCGAAGTTCCGGTGGATGTTCTCCTTCGTGTTCCGGCCCTTCTGATGCCCGAGCACGATCACCGGACGCCCCTCGAAGCGCGCCATTCCGCCGACGATGGCGGCGTCTTCCGCGAAGGTCCGATCGCCGTGGAGTTCGAGGAACTCCGTGAAGAGGAGCGGGATGTAGTCGAGCAGGTACGGCCGCCTGGGATGGCGGGCCAGCTGGACCCGCTGCCAGGCGGTGAGCTCGGAGTAGATCTCGGAGCGGAGCCGCTCCGCCTTCGCCTCGAGCTTCTTCAGCTCGTCCGTGAACTCGAGGTTCTCCTGGGTCGCGAAGGCGCGGAGGTCTTCGATCTTCCTCTCGAGTTCGACCAGCGGTCGCTCGAAGTCCAGCCAGGCTGTTTCCATTGCATGCCCCACCACGAGGTTCAGTGCCTGAAATCGCGCGGACGTTAGCAGTCGGTTGGGATCCAGTCAAACCTGCCGTGTTCGCCGCATCCATCTGTCAGACAACGAGTCGGGCACTCCGGGGATCCCGAGCGGCTCCCTCCCTGCCCGGTTCCGAGGCCGTTTCCGGCCGCATTCTACACCATGGATGACGCCGGCCTGACCGGTTGGGGCGCCGCACTGGACACACGGACGATGTCGTGCGAAGTTGCGGGACGACCGACCGAGGGCATCAGTCGAGCAGAGACGAGGAGGGGCGACAGGTGGCGGAACGCCGAGAGGAACGCGCGCGTGAACGTAGGGTGAGCACACCGGTCCCAGCGGGCGCCACGGACTTCGTGGACAGCCCGGACCAGGCGGCCGCCGCGAGCACTGTCGGCCCCATAGGCTCGGTGAACCCCCGGGACCTCGCGGGCAGAACGCGACGGACGTACCGCGGGACCCCGCGACTCGCGAAGGTCGTCGCCACACTCCAGGTCGTCCTCCTCCTTCTCCTGCTCGCACCCGAGGCTCCCGACGCCTGGGCCCAGGCCGAGCTCCTCACCGGCGGAGTCCACCGCACGGAGCTCTCCGCCGGTGACTCCACGCAGGTCGACGCGCCCCCGGCCGCCGACAGCCGCCTCCGCTCTCCCCGCGCCACGCTCATGGGATTCCTCGATGCGGTGAACGATGTCGCCCGCGGAACGAAGGGCAGGATCGACGATGCCGTTCGCTGCCTCGACCTCGAGGCGGTTCCGGCGTCGATCCGGAGCGAGCGCGCACCGCAGCTCGCGGTCGAACTGAAGGAGGTGATCGACCGGACCCGCTACGTCATCGCGGACGAGATCCCCGACGATCCACAGGGAACGCCGTACGTCTTCCTCCGGAGACAGGAAGGCGAGATCGTTCTCGCCTCGAACGAACGGGGCGAGTGGCGGTTCACGTCCGGCACGGTGGAATCGATCCCCTCCCTCCTCCGCGCGACTCAGGATCAAGAACGAGTCGAAGGCGTGCTCGAGTCGCCCCTGTCGATCGCGCCCGGCCTCTGGGTCCAGTCGAAGATGCCGGACTCCCTGCGTACCTCGCGGCTCTGGCTGGAGGACTGGCAGTGGATCGGGCTCTTTCTCCTCATCTTCCTCGGCATCGTCGCGGACAGGGTCGTCGCCGGGGTGGTCATGTCGAACCTCAAGCGGTTCCTGGCGCGGAAGAAGGTGACGATCGCCGAACGGTTCCTGAAGGACGGGCTCCGTCCGATCGGACTTCTCGCGATGGCGCTCGCCTGGTGGTTCGGCCTCCGCTACCTCGCACTCCCCGATCGCTTCTTCGCGATCCTCCTCCTCGCCGTCCGCCTCATCACGGCGGTCGCGGGTCTCTGGGCCGCGTTCCGAGCCACGGACGTGATCGCCGAGTACCTGATGAAGCAGGCGGAGACGACCGCGTCCAAGCTCGACGACGTCCTCATTCCGATGTTCCGGAAGGCGCTCAAGGTGTTCCTCACCGTGATCGGAATCCTCTTCATCGCGAACAGCCTCGACCTCGACATCACCGCGTTCCTCGCCGGCCTCGGGCTCGGCGGACTCGCGCTCGCGCTGGCGGCGAAGGACACGATCGAGAACCTCTTCGGTTCGCTCACCGTGCTCCTCGATCGGCCGTTCAACGTCGGAGACTGGATCAAACTCGGCAGCCAGGAAGGCACGGTCGCGGAAGTCGGCTTCCGCTCCACGCGCATCCGCACGTTCTACGACTCGATGATCACCGTCCCCAATTCGCACCTCATCAACAACACCGTCGACAACATGGGGGCGCGCCGTTATCGGCGCTGGAGCACGAAGCTCGGCGTTCAGTACGACACGACGCCGGAGCAGATCGAAGCGTTCTGCGAGGGGATCCGCGAGATCATCCGGAACCACCCCTACACCCGGAAGGACTACTTCCACGTCTACGTGAACGAGTTCGCAGCGAGTTCGCTCGAGATCCTGCTCTACGTGTTCCACGAGGCGCCGGACTGGCAGACCGAGCTCCGGGAGCGACACCGGCTCTTCCTCGACATCCTCCGGCTCGCCCGTCGGCTCGGAGTCCAGTTCGCCTTCCCGACCCAGACGCTCCACATGTTCCGGGGACACCCCCCCGAGGACCTGGACACCATCCCGCCACCGAGCCCCGACGAGGTGGAGACGGCGATCGGCGATGGCGGCGCACTGGGGAAGCGGATCGTCCACGATCTCCTCGGCGAGAGCCCGGAGAAGCCACCGCCCGCGTCCTCCAACTGACGATCCCCGCGAACACCGGCGCAGTGGCCCCGGGCGGCTCGCGGACCAAGCGGCCGCCGGCGACGAGACGACCGCCGACGAAACCGCGCGCCGAGGAAGCGGCTCGGCGAGGGCCCAGGCCGCAATCCCGCTCCGCGGCAGGGACGGCGGAGCGAGCGCTCCGATCGCGCGAACGCCGAACCGGCTTGCCATTTGCAAGACGACCGCCGGGTTCGTGCAGCTTGCAGCACGACACGGCCCCGCAGAGCGTTCGGGCACAGTGCCGGCACCGCCCCCGCCGCGAGCGGCGACGATGCTAAGGCCGACATCCCAACGAGTTCAGGCCGCGCGACGAAAAAGATTCGGCAAGAGCGGCGGTCCGGTACAGCGATTGTCACTCCTCCCCCCGAAGACGCGATCCGGTTCCGAGATGGAGCCTCAGGGCATGGGAGGTTCGACCGATGTACGACAAGACCGCACTACGCACCCTCGGGTGCCTCGCCGCTACGTGCATGCTCGTCTGGAGCACGGGATGCGGTTCGGACGATTCCCGTCCCGCCCCGACAGATCCTGGCATCGTCGACACGGCCCCGCCCCTCGCGCCGGCCGGCCTCACGATCACGAAATCGGACGGCCACGGATGCTCTCTCCGCTGGCTCGAGAGCGCAGAGTCGGACCTCGCCGGGTACTTCGTCTACGTCGCGCAGACCGACTCGAAGGGTGCGACCCAGTACACCCCGCTCGTGTCCGGACCGCTCGCCCGGCCGTCGTTCGTCTTCGTCCCGGCCGACGCGCCCACGGCCTCTGAGAGCTACGATCTCTGCGTGACCGCGGTCGACCTCTCCGGAAACGAGAGTGGCCGCTCCGACGCGGTGCAGTTCCAACCGCGCACCACTCCGCCCGGTGGTGACGTCGATCAGGATCCGAATGTGGACGGTGGCGACCAGCCGGGGCTCCCGGATCCGGCGAACGATCGGACCCCGACCGGAGTGCCGGGTCGCAATCCGAGCATCGAGCAACCGAGACACTGACCCAACCCGAGTTCCGGGGCGTCCGGCATACCCAGCCCGCCCAGCCTCCTGCCTGCCGGACGCCCCAACTCTTGCCGCACGCCGGGACCGCGAGTCGTCGCCTCCCGGCGTGCGCGGCTCTTTTGCGCCGGCCCCCCCGGGGACCGACTCGTCGAGCGGCATGCGGAGGGGTCGCGCGCGGTCCGGAGCTCCACTACAATCCCGGGCCATGAGCCAACAATCCAATCCCTCGTCGTCTCTCACTGCCGCCGAACGTTCCCGTCTACTCCAGGTGATCCGTGAAGTCTCGCTCAAGCGGGGCCACTTCGTCCTCTCGTCCGGAGCGACGAGCGACTACTACCTCGACCTTCGTCTGACCACGACCGATCCCGACGGCGCCCGTCTCGCCGCCCGTGCGCTCCTCGCCGAGGCCGCGCGGCTCGGCGCGACCGGAGTCGGCGGCCCGACGCTCGGCGCGGATCCGATCGTGGGTGCGACGGTCGGCGCGAGCGCCGGCTCCGACCATCCCGTCCGAGGGTTCCTCGTGCGCGCCGCGGCAAAGCAGCACGGAACCGGACGCCAGATCGAAGGACACCTCTCGCCCGGGCAGAAGGTCATCATCCTCGACGACGTCGTGACCTCCGCGGGATCGCTCCTCAAGGCGGTGGACGCGGTTCGCGAGGCCGGCGGCGAGATCGTGCGCGCCTGGTGCCTCGTCGACCGGAACGGCGGAGGCCGCGAGGCCCTGGCCGAAGCGGGCCTCGAACTCACGGCCGTCTTCTCGGTCGAAGAGGTATTGGACGACTCCTCCTCCGGTTCCGAGGGTGCCGCTTCCGGCGAACGGACGACGCCCTCGACGACCTCTGGGCCCTGGCCTCCGGTCACGCCGCGCATCACGGTGGACGCGATCCTCGAGCTGGTCCCGGGCCACGTCCTGCTCGTGGAGAGGAAGCACCCGCCGCACGGTTGGGCTCTCCCCGGTGGGTTCGTCGAAGAGAACGAATCGCTGGAAGACGCGGTCCGTCGCGAGATCGAAGAGGAGACGAGCCTCCAGATCGCGCGTCTCCAGCAGCTGCACACGTACTCGGGTCCCGACCGCGATCCACGCTTCGCGACGGCGACGTGCGTGTTCGTCGCGGCGGCACACGGAGAGTTCCACGCGGGCGACGATGCCCTCCGTGGGCGGCTCTTTCCACTCGACGCCCTGCCCGCCGACGTCGTGTTCGACCACGCCCAGATCATCCAGGACTTCCGGAGCGGCCGCTACGGAGTCTCCCCGGGACAGATCCGATAGGACCGCTCCGGTGGAACGAATCGGGGAACGCCTCTTCGATGGACCGGTGCTCTCGCACCGGTCCGTCGCCGCCAATCCGATAGGACAGATCCGGTAGCGCCTGACGAGCACCGTTGCTACACTGCGCTCGACGCCGGCCGGGGATTGCCAAGGAGTTCGTATGTCACGTTCCCTTGCGGGGACCCTGGTCGTCCCAGCCCGCTCCCTCTGTACGCTCGCGCTCCTAGGCTCGAGCCTCCTCTTGCCGTTCCGCGATGCGACGGCCGCGTACGAAGAGAACGTCGTGAACGACGACACCTTCGGCGAGGAAAACCGGATCGATCCGCTCGCAGTACCTCTGACGAACGGCAACTATCTCGCCTTCTGGGCCGACAACGGCCGCGGTCACACGGACATCCTGGCCCGCCTGTTCGACTCGTCCTTCTCCCCGCTCGAGAACCCCACCCGGATCAACACGGACGAAGGCCTCGTCGCGCATCGTGAACTCGCGGCCAGCCCCGTCGGGGGCGGACGGTTCCTCCTCGTCTGGGAGGACAGGCGTCACGGTGACGACAACCGCGCGATCTATGCGCGCAGGTTCGACGGCGCGGACGGCGCTCCCCTGGGCGAGGACTTCCGCGTCGACGGTACGCTCGGCTTCGGAAGCGACCTCACCCCGAAGGCGCACACTTCCCCCGACGGCGAGAGTCTCATCGTCTGGGTCGGACGCGTGAACCAGCGGAACCAGATCCTGGGCCGGCGGATCAGCGCGGATGGGACGCTCGGCCAGGACTTCGTCGTCGTGCCGGAATCGTCCACCCGCAACCTCCAGGCTCCGAGCGTGACGAGGACGCCGGCCGGCAGCTGGCTGGTTGCGTGGCACCAGGAAGACGATGGGCGCGACTTCAACGTCTACTTCCGTCTCCTCTCGGCGGACGGTACGCCGACCGGTACCCCGACCCGGGCCGACACGGACCTGCTCCTCGGAGCGCTCCAGATGGAGCCGGACGCCGCGCTCGTCGGGAACCAGGTCCTTCTCGTCTGGAACGACGGACGCCAGGGGACCGCAGATCTCTGGGGCCGCTGGATCGCGCTCGATGGAACACCGGACGGCTCGGACTTCCTGGTCCGGCAGTCGAACGACCTACCGAGTGACCGCACGCCCAAGATCGTTCCCGCCGGGGACGGCTCGTATGCGATCACCTGGTTCGGTGGGATCGACGACCGGCAGAGGGCCATGGCCCAGTACTACGACGCCAGCGGCGAGCGGATCGTGGGCGACCGGATCGTGCACGATCTCACCTCGGGCGTCCTCCAACGTGCGTCCTGCGTCGCGCCCGCCGGTGACGGAACCTGGTGGGAACTCTGGAGCGACGATCGCACGGGACCGTGGAACTGCATGGCGCAGCTCTACGACCCGAGCGAAAACACGACCGGCAACGAGTTCGCGCTCTACACCGCGGAACGTTCGTCCAGCCAGCTCTACTCCGACGTCTCCCTCTTCCCGAACGGAGAGGCGGTCGTGACCTGGGCGGACTTCCAGTCCGGGTACCTCGAGATCCGCGCCCGATTCCTCGACGTGGACGGCTTTCCCACGGGCGAGAGCTTCCGGGTAGGGTCGAGCCCGGTCAACGCAGACATCACGACGCTCGACGCCTACTCCACGGTCGAGCCTTTCTCACCGCGGGTCGGGGCCGGCGCGACCGGATTCGTCGTGACCTGGGCGGTCAACCAGGAAGGTGGCCGCCTCAACTACTGGGCGCAGTACTACGATCGAGACGGGGTGCCGATCGGCGACAACTTCCTCGTCGCGCCGAACGACCAGGAGCGGCCGCAGAACGCCGCCGTCCCGATCATGCTTCCGCACGGCGGTTTCGGTATCGCGCTCCAGATCCAGACACCTCGGGGCCAGGGTTCGGATGCCGACGTCATCCTGCAGCTCTTCCAGGACGACGGGCTGCCGATCGAACCGCGCACGAGCGTCGCGGACCAGAGCGCCACCGGCGCGAATCAGATCGACCCCGCGATCGCGGTCTCTCCCTTCGGCACCATCCTGATCAGCTGGAGCGACGATCGCGCCGAGGGCTGGGACGTGATGTCCCAGCGGTTCAGCGAGAGCGGCCAGAAGGTCGGGGTCAACGAGAACGAGCACGCCCCGGACGAGTTCTCCTCCGACCAGATCCGGAGCGCCGCGGCTCTGCTCTCCGACCGCACGGTCGTGGTCTGGGACTCGCGCCCACTCACCCAGGGGCTGCTCGAGGGCCGTCTCGTGATCTTCGCGACGGCAGCCGGGCCCACGGACGGCACGGATGTTGGGGCTGGAGAGACGGTGGTGACGACCGGTGGGTCGGAAATCGTCCCGTTCCAGGTCAACGCCGGGAGGGCGGCCGCGGGAGTGAAGTCCGCGCGGGTCGCGATGGCGCCCGATGGCCGTTTCATCGTGTCCTGGTGGGAGAACGCGGACAACCAATCACAGCTCGTCGCGCAGCGCTACGACGCGCACGGGGACCCGATCGGATCGCCCTATCCGATCCATGGGAACGACCTGGAGGGAAGCCGTCTCCCCGCAGCTCTCAGCGCCGACAACGATCGGATCCTGTTCTCCTGGTCGGACTCACGTCGGAACCTCGGGTGGGATGTCCGGACCCGTCTCGTGGATTGGGACTTCTCCGGTGCACCGACTCCGGTACTCCTTCGGACTGCCGACATCGGCACGAGCGCGCACGGGGTCGATCTCTGGTGGTCCACGGCAAGCGAGATCGGCTTCGAGGGCTTCCTCGTCCACCGTCAGTCTGCGGGCGAAACGCCGTCGTCGGGACTCCGCGCGGACGCCGTCCTCGTCACGGAAGATCTGCTCTTCGCGAACGAGGATGGCCTCTACGCCTTCTCCGACCTCACCGCTCCGGCCCGGACGCGCCTCGAGTACTTCCTCGAGGCCGTGGACTCGGACGGGGGCACGGAGCTCTTCGGTCCGCTCACGGTGGCCACGGGAGATTGGGCGATCGCTTCGGCCTGGCCGAACCCGTTCCGGGACAGTGTGACCCTGGCCCTCGACGACGGGGAGCCGATCGATCTCGACCTCTACGACACGACCGGTCGTCTCGTCCGGAGGCTCTCCCCTGCAGAAGGTGAGGCTACCCTGCGCTGGGACGGAAAGGACGCGCGCGGCTTGGAATTGCCGGCCGGCGTCTACTTCGCGCGGCCGCGGAGCGGACAGCAGGCTGCGATTCGCGTGATCAAGGTGAACTAGCTCCGCCGCGTCACGGGGCCGACACGGCCGCGTGACGCAGTCTTCATTATTGCAACGCCGGTGCGACGCCGATGCGACGCCCGCACGACGCCGGCACGACACCCGCCCAGAGTTGGGCCGTGGTGAGAAACGCGGGGCGTCGCCGAACGAAGAACGCCGCCTCCACTCGTGGGAGGCGGCGTTTCCGTATCCAAGACGTCTCGCGAAGATCCAGACGTCTCGACGATGGTGACCGGCGCGGTCAGATCTTCCGCAGGACTCCGACGACCCGACCCGCGAGACGGAAGTACGGATCGTCAGCGACCCGAATCGGGTTGTAGGACTCGTTCGCCGGCCGAAGCTCGACGCCGTCGATGGAGCGATGGAAGTACTTCACGGTCACGCTCTGGTCCTCACCGACCACGGCGACGACCATCTCTCCCTCGCTCGCGGTCTCCCGCGGCTCGACGATCACGTAGTCGCCTTCGAAGATTCCGGCCTCGATCATGCTGTCCCCCTTCACCCGCACGGCGAAGGTGTCGTTGCCGAGGTCCTCCAGACGGAGCTCACCGTCGAAGTTCGCTTCGGCCGCGAGCGGCTCGCCCGCCTGGACCAGGCCGAGCACCGAGATTCCACGCTTGGGACGGAAGCCGTCCGCCACGTTGAGCTGACGCCCTTCGCGAATGAGGAAGCCCTTTTCCTCCAGCGCCTTGAGGTGCTGGGCGACGGTCGCGACGGACCGTAGGTGGAACTTCCGGCCGATCTCTCGATAGGACGGGAACCGCCCCGGATTGTCGACCCGGTCGACGATGTAATCGAAGATCGCCTGCTGCTTCGAGGTCAGGTCTTTCACGGTCTGCCTCCGCTCTCCCGTAAAGGCCTAATGGGGGTAGTCCGGGACAAGTTTCGTGGGGAATCGAAACCTGCCCGGACGCCACACCTGTCGCTGTATCGACTCCTTCCAGAACGGGAAGGAGGGCGTCGCCTAGGGGCCGGTCAGTGGGGTGACCGCCGGCCCGCTGCCGACGACGAAGGGGAAGTTACCGAACGCGCGTTCGAGCGTCAACCGAAAAATCGTTCGCAGATTCGAAAAGGCCGGACGCCCTTTCGGCATGATACGAACTCCGCACGAGCGGGCCGCTCTCGACATGGCCGAACCCGAGGTCCCGGGCCACGGCGCCGAGCCGGGCGAACTCGTCCGGATGGGCGAACCGGTCGACCGGGAGGTGCTTCCTGGTCGGCTGGAGATACTGTCCGAGCGTGAGGATGTCGCATCCGATCGCACGCAGATCGCGGAGCACTTCCACGACCTCGTCTTCGGTCTCACCCAGCCCGAGCATGATGCTCGACTTCGTGAGGAACCCTCGCGACTTCGCGTGCTCGAGCACCCAGAGACTGCGGTCGTACCTCGCCTGCGGCCGCACCGTCTTGTGGAGACGAGGCACGGTTTCGACGTTGTGGGCGAGAATATCGGGCTTCGCCTCGAGGACCCGGTCGAGGTTCTCGGCCTCGCCCTTGAAGTCCGGGATCAGCACCTCGATCCGGAGTCCCGGACTCCGGAGACGAACCTGACGGATCGTCTCCGCCCAGATCGCGGAACCGCCGTCTTCCCGTTCGTCACGATCGACGGACGTGATGACCACGTGAACCAGGTGACTCATCGTGGCGATCGCCTCCGCGACGCGCTTCGGCTCGGCCTCGTCGTACTCCGGCGGACGTCCGGTCAGGACGGCGCAGAAGCCGCAGGAACGCGTGCAGACGTTGCCGAGGATCATGAAGGTGGCCGTCCCCGCGGACCAGCACTCCCCCATGTTCGGGCAGTTCGCGCTCTCGCACACGGTGTGGAGCTGATTACGGTTCACGATCCCGCGCGTGCGCGCGAACTCCGCCGTCTGCGGGAGTTGTACCCGCAGCCACTTCGGCCGACGAAGACGCTCGGCCGGAACTGGAGTATCGGAAGCCGCATTCGAGGTCGGAGTTGGAACTTCGGAGGACGGAGTCTCCTCCGCCTCCTCCATCTGCCCGTGCCCTCCCCCGCCCATGCAGGCGGGGACCGGTGCATCCTTCCAAACGATGTCGTCGTCGGACATGCTCATCCCTTCGCCCGAGGTCAGACCGAGGCGGGATCGAAGTTCTCCAGGTAGTACCGGACCCGCTGGATGAAGAGCCCGCCCAGCTTGCCGTCGATGTGACGGTGATCGTAGGAGAGGCTGAGATACATGATGTCACGGATCGCGATCGCATCTCCGACCACGACCGGACGCTTCACGATCGCCCCGACGCCGAGGATCCCGGACTGCGGCTGGTTGATGATCGGGATGCCGAAGAGGTTCCCGAAGCTGCCCATGTTCGTGATCGTGAACGTGCCGCCCGCGACCTCGTCCGGCTTGAGCTGCTTGCCGCGCGCGCGCTCGGCCAGATCGTCGACGGAACGTGCGAGCCCGAGGAAGTTCTTCTCCTCCGCGTGCTTGATCACGGGGACGATGAGCCCCGAGTCGAGCGCGACCGCGACGCCCATGTTGATGAACCGCTTGATGAGGATCTGCCCGTTCTCGACGGTCGAGTTCACCATCGGATAGTCGAGCAGCGCCTTGATCGCGGCGTGCACGATGAACGGCGTGTAGGTGAGCTTCACACCGGTGCTCTTCTGGAACGAAGACTTCGTCGCCTCGCGGTAGCGGACGATCCCGGTCATGTCGACCTCGGTCACGGAAGCGACGTGAGGCGACGTGGCCTTCGAGCGGACCATGTGCTCGGCGATGAGCGTCCGCATCCGGTCCATCTGCACGACTTCGATCGCACCGTCCTGGGTGGTACGGGTCTCGTCGACCTGGTACTGCGGGTACTTCTCCGCGTCCTTCTTGCCGCGCGGCGCCGCCGGAGCCATGAAGACCGGCATCGTCGGCATCGGCTGCGCCATCGGAGCGGAACCGGCCGCGGGCTGGGCCGCGGGCTGCGCGGCAGGGGCCGCCGGAGCGGAACCGCGATTCTTCACGTAGGCGAGGATGTCGTCCTTCGTGATCCGTCCGCCGCGGCCGGAGCCGCTCAGGCTCTCGAGCTCCGCAAGAGAGACGCCCTCCTCACGGGCGATGGAACGGACCAACGGTGAGAAGAAGGCATCGCCCGAGCGAGTCGGAATCTCTCCACCCGCACCCTGGGCCGGCGCACTCGGAGCCGGCGCACTCGGCGCGGCCGGAGCAGGAGCAGCCGGGGCCGGCGCACTTGGCGCCGGAGCACTCGGGGCCTCGGCCTTCGGCTCCGCCTTGGGCGCGGACGGAGCGGCCGCGCCACCCGACGCCGCGGTATCGATCACGGCCACGACTTCTCCGACCGGGACGACATCCCCCTCGTTCGCCTTGAGCTCGACGAGGACGCCGCTCGCGGGAGCCGGGATCTCGGAGTCGACCTTGTCCGTGGAGATTTCGAGGATGTTCTCGTCCTTCTCCACCGTGTCGCCGACCGCCTTGAGCCACTTCAGGATCGTCCCCTCGGCGATACTCTCGCCCATCTGGGGCATGACCATGTCCATCTTCGCCATGTCGCTCACGACCTCCTAGCAGGCGCCGAGGCGAGTCCGTTCCGGATCTCTTACGCACCTACCATCAGGGGACCCTAGCTGGGTGCTGAACAGTCCCTTCGGGCCTGTTTCAGTACTCTCTAGTCCTTGTTTTGGGTGCAGACCTGCGGAAAACCTCTCCCCCCCTCGCCTGCTGCGCAGTCGACGAAGGGCTTTTCCGCAGCCTGCTAGTCCCGTTCTCTCTCAGTACTCGGACAGTTCGACCATCGCCGCGTATACGTGTCGATCCTGCGGCAGGATTTCGGCTTCGAGATGCCAGTTGTACGGAACCGGTGTGTTTGCGCCCGCGACCCGACGGACAGGTCCATCGAGATACTCGAACGCGTGCTCTGTGATCGCGGCGGCGACCTCTGCTCCGAACCCGGCGAAAAGGACGTCCTCGTGAGCGACGAGGGCCTTGCCCGTCTTCCTCACGCTCTCCGCGATCGTCTGGATGTCGAGCGGCACCATGGTGCGGATGTCGATGACTTCGACGGAGACTCCATTCTCCCTGGAGAGACGTTCGGCAGCATCGAAGCTCTTCTTCACGAGTGCGCCCCAGGTCACGACCGTCATGTCCGTGCCTTCCCGCACCACCTTCGCCTTCCCCCAGGGTAGGAGGAAGTCCGCGTCGGGCTCGGGAGTGGCCGCGTACATCTGACGGTAGAGCCCCTTGTGCTCCAGGAAGAGGTAGGGATCGTCGCCCCGGATGGCCGACTTGAGCAGCCCCTTCGCGTCGGCCGCGTTCGACGGATAGGCGACGTAGAGCCCAGGGAAATGGGCGAACGTCGCCTCGATGTTCTGGCTGTGATAGAGCGCGCCGTGGATGTACCCACCCACCGGGACCCGGGCCACGAACGGACACTTCCAGTTCCCGGCCGAGCGATAGCGCATCGTCGCCATCTCGTTCCGGATCTGCATCATCGCGGTCCAGATGTAGTCACCGAACTGGATCTCGACGACGGGGCGCCATCCGGCCACGGCCATGCCGATCGCGGTACCGACGATCGACGACTCCGCGAGCGGAGAGTTGAACACACGGGTGTCCCCGAACCGGTTCGAGAGCCCCCGCGTCGCCGTGAACACGCCGCCCTTGTTGTCCTGGATGTCCTCACCGTAGACGACGATCTTCTCGTCCCGCTCCATCTCCTCCGCCATGGCGTGGTTGATGGCGTCGACGAGGACGATCGAGTCCGCGATCGTCGACTTGGGTTCGAGCGACGCCCCCTCGGGCGCTTCGTACTCGAGGGTCGAGAAGACGTGGTGCTTCGCCGTGGAGGGATCGGGATGGGGAGCCTCCTCCGTTTCCTCGGCGATCCGATCGACCTCCGCCTTCACTTCCTTCCAGACCGCTTCGAGCTCGTCGGCCTCGTAGACGCCGAGCCGGATCAGTTCGGCCTCGAGCCGCGGGATCGGGTCACGCTCCTTGTCCGCCTCGAGCTCTTCGGTCGTGCGGTACTTTGCGTGGTTGTCGGAGGACGAGTGCGGCAGCAGCCGGACCACGTTCGCGACGACGAGCGTCGGTCCCTCCCCCTTCCGCGCCCGTTCGACCGCCTTCTCCATCACCTCGTAGGACGCGAAGAGATCGGTGCCGTCGACTTCGACCCGCTCCAGCCCTTCGTAGCCATTGCACATGTCGTAGACGGACGCGCCGGCGGTCTGCTGATGGATCGGGACGGAGATCGCGTAGTTGTTGTCCTCGATCAGGAAGATGACCGGCGCCTTCTCGCGGGCCGCCCAGTTGAGAGCTTCATGGAAGTCTCCCTGGCTCGTCGTCCCCTCGCCCGAGGAGACCATGACGACCTCGTCCGAGCCGTCCCGCTTGATCGCCATGCCCGTACCGACGGCCTGGAGATACTGCGTCCCGGTCGGGCTCGACTGCGACACGATCCGGAGGCCCCTGTGTCCGTAGTGCGCCGGCATCTGCCGACCACCGGAGTTCGGGTCTCCCTCCTTCGCCAGGAAGCAGAGGAGGACTTCCTCCGTCGTCATCCCGAACTCGATGCAGAAGGAGAGTCCCCGATAGTACGGATAGGCCCAGTCCTGCCCTCCGCGCATGTTCGCCGCGAGCGCGATCTGCGCCGCCTCGTGCCCGGACGCGCCGATGTGGAAGAAGCTCTTACCCTGCTTCAGCATGATGAGCATCTTCTCGTCGAGACGCCGCGTGAGCAGCATGTTGCGATACATCCGCCGGAGGGCGTCGTGCGGGATCGGACTGTCCGCCTTCTTGCCCTTCGCCGGGGAGGACTTCACCGTCGACTTCGCTTTCGTCATCGCGCTCCCAATCTACCTGACGAGCAGAGGCTCGCCGATGAGCTTCCCGAGCGCTTCGGGGCCGGAGCGAACCGCCCGTCTCCCGAACCGCACTTCCGTTTCGCAGACGATCCGCTCTTCCAGCTCCGCCCGCGACACCGTATGACCTAGCTTCTCCACCGAAGTCACACCTCGGCCGGGGAGACCGCACGGCACGATCCACCCGAACGGGCGGAGGTCCGCGTCGATGTTGAGCGCGAACCCATGGGTGCTCACCCAGTGACTCAGGTGGAGCCCCATGGCCGCGACCTTCTCGTTGCCGACCCAGACGCCGGTCGCGCCCTCGGAACGACCCGATTCGATGCCGAACGCCCCGAGCGAGCGGATCAGCACCTCTTCGATCTCCCGAAGGTAGCGGTTCACGTCGCGCTGCCACTTCCGAAGGTCGAAGATCCAGTAGCCGACGAGCTGTCCCGGACCGTGGTAGGTCACATCCCCGCCGCGGTCGACCTCGACGAGATCGACGCCGCGGGCCTTGAATTCCTCGTCCGGGAGAAGCAGATTCTCCCGCCTCGCATTCTTCCCGAGCGTGACGACCGGCTCGTGCTCCAGAAGGAGCAGGGTGTCCGGAATCCGCTCTTCGTAGCAGGCCCGCCAGAGCCTTTTCTGGAGCTCCCAGAAGGCACGGTAGGGCTGAGGCTCGTCCCAGGAGACGACCCAGAGCAGCGGATAGTTGGCGTATGGATCAGAATGCAACGCTTCGGTCCCAAGCGACGCCGGTCGCATCGGCCGACGCTTCGGAGAGCGTCGGATGGGCGTGGATCGTGTCGAGCACTTCTTCGAATGTGGTCTCGAGCGTGAGCCCGAGTCCGAACTCCGCGATCATCTCCGTCGCCTCGGAGCCGATGATGTGGGCACCGAGGAGGCCGCCGTACTTCGCGTCGTAGATCACCTTGACGAACCCGTCCGTCTCACCGATGGCTAGGCTCTTCCCGCTCGCGCGGAACGGGAACTTCCCGACCTTGATCTCGATCCCCTGCTCCTTCGCCGCCTGCTCGGTGAGTCCGACGGACGCAACCTGCGGCTGGCAGTACGTGCAGCCCGGAACCTTGCCGTAGTCCATGGGCGGGTGGGTGTGCCCCGCGATCTGCTCCACGCAGATGATGGCCTCGTGGGACGCGACGTGGGCGAGCCAGGGCGCACCGATCACGTCGCCGATCGCGTAGATGCCGGGGACGTTCGTCGCATAGGTGTTCTTGTCGACTTTGATGTGGCCGCGCTCGACTTCGACACCGACCGTCTCGAGCCCGACGTTCTCGACGTTCCCCTGCACTCCGATCGCGACGAGACAGACCTCGGCTTCGACCGTCTCGCTTCCCTTTGCCGTCTTGATCACGGCGGAAACGCCTTTCTTCGTCGCCTCGAGCTTCTCGACCGAAGCGCTGAGATGCAGGTTCATCTTCTTCTTCTTGTAGATCCGCGCGAGCTCCTTCGAGACTTCGTGGTCGTCGATCGGGAGCAGACGGTCCTGCATCTCCACCACCGTCACGTCGGCGCCGAACGAGTGGTAGAGGTACGCGAACTCCATCCCGATCGCGCCGGCCCCGATCACGAGGAGCGACTTCGGCACCTTCTTCAGCACCATCGCCTCACGAGACGTGAGGATCTTCTCGCCGTCACACTTCGCGAACGGAAGCTGACGGGCGCGCGCGCCCGTCGCGAGGATGATGTGGTCCGCCGTGATCGTCTTCTTCGTGCCGTCCGGCAGGGAGACCTCGAGCGTGCCGGGCGCGGTGAGCTTCGCGTAGCCGTCGATCACGTCGCTCTTGTACTTCTTGAGGAGGAAGGCGACGCCTTTGCTCAGCTGGTCGGCGACTTCGCGGCTCCGGCTCACGACCCGCTCGAAATCGAGGGACAGCCCCTTGGCCTCGATGCCCCAGAAGTCCCCGTGGCGGACATGGTCGTAGACCTCTGCGTTCTTCAGCAGCGCCTTGGTGGGAATGCAGCCCCAGTTGAGACAGATCCCTCCCAGGTGCTGCGATTCGACCACGACCGTCTTGAGACCGAGTTGCGCGGAACGGATCCCCGCGACGTATCCGCCGGGACCGCCACCCACGACCGCTACCTGCCAGTGATCCGCTTTCGTCATCGATCCTCCGCCCGTCCGCCTCCCGCGGACGTGGCCCGAAGTCCGTTTCGGCCGGGGTGCCCAGATCCGGCCACACCGACAGCGTCCCATCCATGCCGGGGCGATCCACACGCGATCGCCTCCTGTCGGGACTCCACTGAAACCGAGTTGCTCAATCTACCACAGAGACCGCCCAGCGGCCAGGTGTGGGCAGGTGAGGAAGCTGTTGTCGCATCACACACTGCGCGGACGAGCGAGAAACCGGTCCCGGCTCTTCCCGCCTCTGATGCCTCGGAGGCCCAGGGGTTCCAGACAGAGCGATCAGGAGCGGGTGCGCCGATTCGGAACCAGCCTCACCCCCCGGGACTTCACTCCGAGGAGCTCGAGCGCCCGGCCCTTCATCTTCCTCTCGAGTTCGTTCGCGAGCTTCGCGGTCTCGGCTCCGCCGGGGATCTTCCCGCCGGCCATCATCCCATGGCCGCCGGCCTTCCCCTCCGCCCCCACCACCTGCTGGATGACGCGTCCGGCGTTCGCGAGCGGGAGGTTGGTCCGCGCGCTCACGAGCAGGTCCTTCCGGTAGCGCCCCATCGTCACGGCCCACTGGATCTTCTCCATCCGGACCATGAGGTCGGCGAACTGGGCGACCATGTCGGGGTTGTTGACCTCGCCGAGCCGGGTGATCGCGACGTCTCCGAAGAGGTGCGTCCCTTCGATCGCCTGGTCGATCATGCGGAAGTAGGCGCGGGAGATCGGCGGGTTCTCGATCTTCGACAGCGCCTCGTTGTCCATGATCGGGAAGTAGCGGAAGAACGCCTTCGCGTCCGCGCGAGACGCCTCTCTTCCCAGATTGAGCGTCTCGGTCTTGATGGCGTAGAACATCGCGGTCGCGAGCTTCTTCTCCACCTTCACGTCCGCGACGTCGAGGTACTCGCTGAGGATCGTGGCCGTCGCGCCGTAGTCTTCGCGGACGTCGTAGAACGGCACCGCGTGCGTCGCGTCCCGGCACGGGTGATGGTCCACGACGATGGTCGCGGGCGTTCCTGTCGGCAGGGAGTTGTTTCCCGTCTCGGGCTGGGAATCGACGAGGGCAAAGGCGTCGTAGTCCGAGATGTCCACCGTCTCGATCGGCCTGATCGGAACGCGCAGGACCCGGGCCAGCGTCCGGTTCTCGGCCCGCCCGATGATCCCGGCGTAGGCCAGATCCGGCTTGAGACCGGACACCTTGCGCACGACCTTCATGAGGGCCCAACCGCTCGCGATGCAGTCCGGGTCCGGGTTGTCGTGCGTGAGGATGAGAAGTCGACGCTTACCCTCGAGCGCCTCGGCGAGCTGCCGGAGACGTCGCTCCGTAGTAGCGGTCGAACTCAAAGGGCGTCTCCTCTCTCCCTACTAGCCGAAAGTCGTGAGATGCTAGGGATCCTCGTTCCGAAGGGTCAAGGAGTTCCGGGCGGTCATTTGGCTCACCGGCCCTCCACCCCACCGGCAACGGGGCGGTACGGACGCGGCAGGGCCTCGTCCCTCGGTCGGACGGAAGGGGTTCGCAACTCGTTCAGAGGAAACCCGTTGGACTCTGTGACCTCGCGAAGCACGCAAGACACCGGCCCCCGATCGCCGCTCCTCACCGAAGGAGCGATCCTTCCGGTCCTCCTCCGGCTCTCCTGGCCCGTGCTCCTGTCGATGAGCCTCCAGACCCTCTTCAGCATCGTGGACGCGATCTGGGTCGGACGGCTCGGGGCCGACGCGCTCGCCGCCGTCTCGACGTGCGTCTATGCGACCTGGATCCTCGGAGGGATCGGCGAACTCCTCTCGTCCGGCGTCGTCGCCCTCGCTTCGAGAGACGTCGGAGCCGGACGCCCGGCGGCGGCATGGAAGACAGCGGGCCAGGCGCAGTCGTTCGCCTGGGTCCTCGGACTCCTCCTCATCGCGCTCGCCCCGACCGCTCCCCGCGCCCTCTTCGGCGCCCTCGCCACGACGCCCGAAGTCACCCGACTCGGCGTCGAGTACCTGAGTCCCCTGCTCTACATGGCCGTGCCGGCACTCCTCCTCTCCACCCTTGCCGCCGTCCTCCGCGCCTGGGGGGACACGAAGACGGCGCTCCGGATCACCGCGATCTCCGTCACCCTGAACCTCGTGCTCGACCCGCTGCTCATCCTCGGGCTCGGGCCCCTGCCCGCGCTCGGAGTGCGGGGAGCGGCCTATGCCACGCTGCTCTCGCAGTCGATCGGCGTGACGCTCTTCTACTTCCACCTCCGTGGGCGCTACGGCACCCTGCGTCTCCCATTCCCCGAGCGGACCACGCTCCTCGCCATCGTGCGGATCGGTCTACCGGTCACCATGAATGCGGCACTCTACGCGTTCGTCTACCTCTGGTTCGCGGGCGTCGCCGCCCGGATCGACACCAACGCGGTCGCCGTGCTCGGTGTGGGGAACCGTCTCGAGTCGATCGTCTACATCCTCGCGGAGAGTCTGTCCCTCGCCGCGGCCTCGTTCGTCGGCCAGAACCTCGGCGCGAACCGGGTGGACCGCACCCGCACCGGTGCCCGCTGGACCATCGCCATCGGGTTCGGGGTCGGCACCGTCTTCGGACTGCTCTTCTTCGTCGCCGGGCGCCAGATCTTCTCGCTCTTCACGGACGACCCCGCCGTCCTCGCCATCGCCGGGCCTTACATGCGGATCCTCGCGCTCTGTCAGGGCTTCATGGCGGTGGAGGTGACTCTGTACGGCGTGTTCGCGGGAGCCGGGTACACGCTCGTCCCCACGGTCGCTTCGGCCTTGGTCCACGCGATGCGGGTCCCGCTCGCTTCCTGGGTGGCGCTCCACCTCGGATTCGGTCTCACGGGACTGGCCTGGATGATCACGCTGACGTGCGTGCTGCGGAGCCTCTGGCTAGCCGCCGTTCTCGCCCGAGGACGTTGGCTCGGACATCGTGCCGATCCCACCCGCGGTGCCATCGCCGGAGCTCCCTCCGGCGGCTGACTCCGCCGTGGAGCCGGACGTCGGTTGGGACGCCGCCTCCGGCACTCCCGGCGCGCGTCCGAACGGGACGATGCGGGACACCCGAGCCTCGATCGGTAGGACGATCGACACCGTGGTTCCCTCGGCGGGCTCGCTCTTGAGGCGGATCCGTCCCTCGTGCCGCTGGAGGATACCGAGAGACGCGGAGAGCCCGAGACCACGGCTCGAGGATCCCTTCGTCGAGAAGAACGGATCGAAGGCGCGGGCGAGCGTCTCCTTGTCCATCCCCGTGCCTCTGTCCTCGATCTCGACCGTGACGTGGGTCGCGTCGGCCTTGGAACGGACGAAGACGTCTCCGCCGGCGGGCATCGCCTCCACCGCGTTGACCAGGATCCGCCCGAAGGCGTCCCGGAGCAACGGCCCCGCGCCGCGGACGGGCGGAATCGTCTCGAGCTCCATGTGGACCTCGATCGGGGGCGCCTCGCGCGGACGGGCGGAACGCCAGACCCGCTCCTGGTAGAACACGACGTCCTCCAGGAGCGCGTTGACATCCACCTCGACGAAGCGGAGGTCGAACTGTTCTCCGAAGTAGTCCTGGAGATGACGCACCATCTCCCCCGCCTTCAGCACCGAGGACTGGATCACCTCGAGGCTGTCCGCGAGCCGCGGATCCTGCACCTTGCGCTGCACGAGCTGAGCGCGACCGTGGATGACGGCTAGGATGTTGTTGAAGTGATGCGCCACCATCGCGGTCATCTCGCCCATCGCGCGCATCCGCTCGTTCTGGACGATCTGCTGGATCAGCGTCTTCTTCTGTGTCACGTCGACGAGGACGAGCTCGACGACTTCACGTCCATCGTAGGGAACCCAACGGCCGCGGACTTCGAGGTCGATCATCCGGCCCTGCTTGGAGACACCGACCCACTCCTCCGCGAAGGGAGGGGCTCCGGCCGCGAGCGCTTCGAACCGTGCTCTCGCCTGTCCCAGGAAGTTCGGGTGGAGGATCTCGTCCCAGGTCAGGTCCGGTGCGGACACGTCCTCCGCGTCACGTCCGAAGATGTCGAGGAAGGCCGGGTTCACGAAGACGAACCGCTCGCCGTCGAGGAGACAGAAGGCGTCCGGGCTCCCTTCGACCAGGAGCCGGTACTTCTCGTGCGACGTGTGGAGCTCCGCCGTGCGCTGTTCGACCTTCTCCTCGAGCGTCGCGTTGAGCGCGGTGAGTTCTTCCTTGGCCTGACGCAGTCGCCGCGTCTGATCCTCGAGGGAGGAGGCCGCTCTCGAGAACTTGCGGGCCAGGTCCCCGATCTCGTCTTCGTTCTCGACACGGAACTCGGGGTCCCACTCCCCCGATTCCAGGCGCTCGGTCGCCTCGACGAGCCGGCTCAGCGGCTGCGTGATCCTGCGCGCCATGAGGAGTGAGGCGAGCGTGGCCGCGAGCACGCCGCCGAGGCCGATGACGGCGAGCAGAACGCGGGTGACCCAGAGCTGGTGCGACACCGTCTGCAGCGAGAGGCCGAGACGCACCGTCCCCCAACGTACCGTCTCACCCGGCGGGTGGACGGGAACGGCTTCGACCACCGGCAACTCCCGTTGGCCGTTGCTCCAGTCCAGCCTCCTCAGAGTCAGCGTGTGCGCGTCGAGCGAGGAACGCGTGTCGCCGTCGTCGAGCCTCAGCCCCTGGCGATCCCGCTGTCCGCTGTATCCGGCGACCTTCCCTTCCTTGTCGAGGACGATCGCGTAGAGCACTTCCCGACCGTCCACGACACCGTCCACCACCTGCTGCACCGTGAGGTAGTCGTAGCGGAGGAGGTGCGGGAGAGACACCGTCGCGAGCGCCTGCCCCAAACCGGAGGCACGGTGCTCCGCGTTGCTCGTGAGCGTGCTCCGGAAGTAGCGATCCATCGCCACGAAGAGGATCCCCGTCATCGCGAGCACGATGAGGGAGAAGACCAGGGTGAACCGGTGCGAGAGGCGCATCCTTCCGAGGTTCATGGCTGATCCTCCGCGAAGGTGACCGAACTCGGAGAGGCCGGAACCCGATAGACCCGGGAGAAACGGAGCGTCGGCATGCCGTAGGGACCGAGGTCCACGCCGGCGACGTCCGGGTTCCACACTACGCCACGTGAGGTCGTGGTAGAGCGGGATGATCACGACGTCATCCAGGATCCGCTCCTCGATCGTGCGATACATCTGTACCCGGTCGGGCCCGGCATCATCTTGCGGGCGCCCTCGAAGCCAGCAAGCGAGGCGGGACCGAGTAGCGAAGAGGTTGTTCGGCGCCTTCGAGTGGAAGAGCGCGTAGAGGAAACCGTCCGCGTGGAACGTCCGCGAGCCAGCCGAGGAGGAAGAGCGGGCGTCACCGGCGAGGATCGCGCGGTCGAGATCGTTCCATCCCATCGTCTCGACTTCGAGGAGACGCCGATCCAGCCAGGATCTCCCGGAACGGTCCCCGCAGGTAGTCGTAGGACCGCCCCTCGCCCGAGGTGTAGAGCCGGATCGTCGGCGTCGGATGATCAGGCCCGTACCCCGCGCTCTCCAGCAGGTCCGCCGCACCCGACTTCGGGTCGTAGCTCAGCGCGAGCGGCGACGGCAGATGCCCGGGCAGGCCCGGTGGGATGATGCCGGTGGCGGAACCACCTCCGACTCCCTGGTCCGTTGAACCCGTTCCGATCGAGACGAGTGCGCGATCGCCTGGCGCACCCGAACATCATCCTCGAGGGTGGCGTCTCGGTCTGCACACCGACGAAGCTGATCGTGGCTCCGGGGTCGCCGAGATCAAATAGCCCAGCGTCCGAAGGTGCGAGATGTGTCGCGACGCCACGTCGATCCCGTCGACCTTCCCCGCAAGGAGCATGGAGATCTTCGCCTCGTCCGTGGGCGTCTGACCGAGATGACTCACGAAGACGAGAGAGTCGAGGTACGCGGGCTCTCCCCAGTACTCCGTGTTCCGCCGCAACACGAGCTCTTCCGTCTCTCCATCGCTGTGCCGCCCGACGTAGGCGAACGGACCGGTTCCGATCGGAACGGCTCCCTTCCCCGGCGGCGAGACCGTCGACACGATCCTCGTCTGGTCCATGGCCAGCGCGGCGAGGAAGAAGCTGAGAGGTTCCTCCAGCTCGATCTCCACGGTGCTCGGGTCCGGGGCACGGAGCCCCGTGACATGCACGGCCCGTCCCGCCCGGTAGGCGGCGGCACCTTCGATCTGGAGGAGATAGGTTTCGGCGATGCAGTCGCCGGTGCGCTCCGGAGACAGCACCCTCTCGAGGGACGCGACGACTCCCGATGCCTCGAGCGGCGTGCCGTCGTGGAAGTGGACGTCGTCCCGCAGGTGGAACGTGTAGAGGAGCCCTCCATCCGCGACGATCCACGACTCCGCGAGCGACGGGGCGATGCCGAGGGACGGGTCGTAACGCACCAAACCCTCGAAGATCTGGTTCGCCACCGTGCCCTCGTAGATGTCGTCGATCACGCGGGGATCGAGATCCTTCGCGGACTCGTGGAGCACGCGGAGAACGCCCCCGCGGGCGGGCTCGGACTTGGGAGGCGTCTCGGTCGTCCCGTCCGGGGCACGGCCGCATCCCGGCAGGGCCAGCACGAGCACGGCGACCAGACCGAGACAGAGGGCTTCGAGTCGGAGGAGCTGACGCAAGGACTTCGAGCGGGGCCCACGCGATGATCCGGAAAGGACGGTCGCGGGCGTACGGTCCGCCTTCCTACTCCCGACCCCGGAATGTCGGTCTAGCCAATGCGCCAAGATGATGTCCTGCAGGTGGTTGATAACGACTAGCTCGAGTCCGATCGCATGCGAACGGACGCAATCGCCTCTGGTGGGAGGCCCCTGGAAGGAAGATCGGATCGTGCCGCCCCGTCGTTAACCGTCAAGTTTTGGGTTGTGGTAGGGAGATTGGTGATCGGTCGGCCCGGATGACGCACCGCCAGGGGTATGAGCGTCATCCGACCGACACCCCGATCCAATCGCACTCCGCGTCGCCCACCGTTCTGCCCCAACCCTACGTGCACCTTCCACTTGCCGCAGGACCGGAGCTGGCACTGGGTCCGGGACGGATGGTTCAGGCGCCCGTCTGATCAGAAACGGTTCCAACGCTTCCGCTGCCGGCACTGTGGCAGGCGGTTCTCCACACGCACCTTTTCCGCCACCTACTGGCTCCAGAAGAGACGCCTCCTCGCCCAGGTCGCACAGACTCTCTCGAACGGGACCGCACTGAGGCAGGCCGCACGCATCCGCAAGGTCTCGCACTCCACGATCGCTCTCCACCAGTCCCGACTCAGCCGTCATTGCCTGCTCTACCAGACTCGAGAGCTCGCCAAGGTCGAGATCAACGAGCCGGTCGTCGTCGATGGCTTCGAGACCTTCGAGTACTCCCAGTACTTCCCCTTCCACGTGAACCTCGCGGTGGGCCAGGACTCCTGGTACGTCTACGCGTTCACGGACAGTCCCCTTCGTAGGAAGGGCAAGATGACTCCACGGCAGAAGGTGATCCGGAAGGAACTGGAGGACCGACTTGGTCGGCCGGATCCCAAGGCGGTGGAGACCGGAATGGCGGATCTTCTCGAGACTCTGGTCGATCGGAGTTCGGGTCCGCTCGAGCTCCACAGTGACGAGCACCGCGCCTATCCGCGCGCCATCCAACGTGTCTCGCGTTCTCGGCCGGCGGTGAGGATCGATCACCACCGGACGTCATCGAAGGAGGCACGCACCCACGCGAACCCGCTCTTCCCCGTCAACCTAGCCGATCTCCTAATCCGGCACAGTCACGCCAACCACCGCAGGGAGACGATCTCGTTCTCGAAACGGCGGATGGGTGCCCTGGAGAGGCTGTCGTTCTTCCTGGTCTGGCGGAACTACATCAAGCGAAGACGAGAGAAGCACGGGAGGGAGACGACGGCGATGAAGGTCGGACTCGCAAACCGGCCGCTGACCTGGTTCGAAGTCTTGAGGCGGCGGCTGTTCCCAAAACGTCAGTCAGTGCCAAAACCTTGGGAGGCATACTACGAACGGAAGGTGTTCACGCCGATCTTAGGGGAGGGCCAGCGGACGCATGGGCTGAAGTACGCGTTCTGAGGCCAACAGCCCCGGCGCAGAGCGGTCGACGAATTGCGATAGGTTCATGGGGGGAAGCGGCACGGAGAGAATCCGCAATCTCCCGACCACAACTCTCAGAGAAAGCGGGTCACACGGGGACGTTTCGGGCACTATTGGTCACGATCCCCGTTGAAACAGACGTAGAGGACCCCAGGACCCAAACCAGGGACAGAGGGCCTGCGGACACGGCCAGAGGAGGCACGATGCACACCCCCCGGATCGCTCTCGTCGCGGTGATGATGGTGATGGCCAGCGTGGGCATGGCCAGAGCCCAGGATCTCCACGCGACCTACAACGGGCAGATCGTCCAGGTCGAACTCGAAGGGACCTACCTCCAGTACACCGTCCAGCGGGCGGACGGTCCGAACGCCCCCTTCCAGACGCTCGAGTTCAACATCACGGGCTGCACCGAGCGCTGCACGTACGTCGACCTCGAGGCCGAGCTCGACGCGTACTACCAGTACCGGATCGTGGTCGAGATGCCGGAAGGCGGCCAGCGGACGTTCGGTCCGATCGACTTCAAGATCGACTCCAAGCGGGGAATGGACCTGAGCACGAAGGGCGCACCGAACCCGATGAAGGGCGAGACGACCATCTCCTGGGTCGTCCCGGCGACGATCGCCCACCGATCGGAAGTACCCACCCGAGTGATGATCCTCGACCCGGCCGGACGTGAGATCCGGAAGCTGTGGGAGTCGCACGAGCCGCTCGGCATCTACGAAGTGGAGTGGGACGGCATGGACTCGCGCGGAGTCCCCGTCCCCACCGGAACGTACTTCTATCGCGTCCAGGTCGGGCCCGCGAGCGAGGTCGGGCGTCTCGTCGTCCTCCGCAGGTAGACCGGCCCCTGCGAAGTGGCGGTGGTCCCGCGCCGAGGCGTCGTCCTCCTCAGATGGGTTCCCGCATACGGACGCGACGTCGAACATCGACTGACGGTACCACGGCACAAAGGAACGAGACCCCGGAGGCGCAAGCCCCCGGGGTCTCTCTCTACCGGAATGTTCGCCCCGATCAGTTATCGAAGAGCCGCTTGATCCGTCCCCACGACGTGTCGTCGATCGGAGTCGGGTCGGAAGGACGGAGCGTGATCGTGGTCGTATAGATGTAGTCGTTGGTCAGCGAGAAGTCGCCGTCCGCGGCGTTCCCCGCGACGTAGAACGTGACGCTGTTCTTCTCGGGGCCGGGCGCCACCCACTCGAAGTCCCACGAGACCGGACCGTCGGACACGCCGTCGAAGATCCCGTCGAACGTGTGCTTGAGGTAGTCCGCTTCCGTCTCGGAATCGAGCGAGATCTGCGTATTGGTCGGATCGGTCACCTGGAGCTGCCCACCCTGGAGGGCGAAATCGGCATCGTCGAGAACCGTCAGCTCGAAGCCCCAGCGCACCTGACCCGGGTCCGAGAGCTGCACGGTGAGCGGGTAGACCTGACCCGGCACGTACTCGGCGGGAAGGCCCAGGAGCTCGAGAGAACCGTCGCCCGAGTTGACGTCGAAGCTGAAGTGGCACTCCGTGCAGTTCGCGTTGAAGGGCGGATTGCCCGAGACCCCGTCCGGCGGTCCGGAGCTGTAGGCCGAAGCCAGAGTCGGAATGGCCAGGAGGGAGAGCGCAGCCGCGCCCAGGCGGAATCGAGTGGTCATTGTGGTCGGGCTCCTCGTGAGATGTCCGTGCCGGATGATGGGGCTTCCGCCCGTCGGACCAGTGTACGGAACCCGGCCGGACAGGGTCAAGAATGGCGCAGTTTCCCCGGAAGGAACCGGCTTCCGGCGGACAGGAGGACGATCCCGAGCGGGATCCCGAACTCCCAGCCCAGCACCCCCGGAGGCAGGTGGAACACCCCGGTTTCCGCCCCGTAGCCGTAGGCGAGGTAGCCGAGGCCTCCGGTGAGGCTGAGTGCGAGCCAGCCTCCCGGCCGGAGGAAGACGAAGTACGGGACGAGCCAGGTGAGATACCAGGGGTGGAGGGTCGGGGCGAGAACGAGAAACGCCCCGGTCAGATGGAGCGTCCCGGGAATCAACCGGTCTCTCTCGCCCCCGAGCGCTCCCTGATCGCGCCGGAACCAGATCCAGCTGGCGCCCCAGAGCACGGTGAAGAGGGCCAGCGCCACGACAGGCGCGCGCTCCTCCCCCACGAGCCACCCGAGCAGGACCGACGCCGCGGAGTTGTGGGCCATCTCGCGCCCGAAACGGAACGCGACACGGAGAAGGCCCCAGCCGGCCTCGGCGTAGGGCAGCGCCGGGAGCACGAGCACGAGGGCCGCCGCCAGGAACCCTTTCCACCCGAGTCGGGACGCGAACGCCGGAAGGTAGACGCCGGGCACGAGCTTGCTCGCGACCGCACTCCCCCAGCCAAGTCCTCCCAGGAGTCGGGCGCCCCCGAGGGTCGCGACGATGGCGAGCCAACTCGTGACGAGGGCGAGCACGTCCATATGCCCCTCCCCCGCGAATCCAAGCACCGGGAGCGGATGCCATGCGTACGCGAGGAGCGCGACCGGTGATCGTCCGCGGGAGCGGAGTAGCCGCTCGAGGAGGAGGAAGAGCGCCAACTCCAGGAAGAGCATGGCGAGCTTCCACGCAGCAATCCGATAGTCGATCGAAGTCACCCCGCGAAACACGAGCTCGGCGAGCGGCGGGTAGATGGTCGTGAGCTCCGGGTGGTTGACGCGGGGCAGGTAGGGGTCACCCGCCGCCACCTCGGGGAACGCGGTGCGCGCCTCGATCGGCGAAACCGTGTACGGGTTGCCACCGTGGTTCTGGAGCCGTCCTTCCCACAGGTAGCGGTAGACGTCGTCCGATTCCGGAAGCGAGAACGCGAGGATCCTCGCGAGGAGGGCGACGCCTCCGACCAGCAGGAGCGCCCCACGGGGCCCGAGGCTGCCGCCGGCCGTGCGCGCAGTGATCGACCGGAGCGCAACGACGTAGGCGAGGCACACGACGCCGTACGAGACGAGGAACTCCCACCGGTGGACGCCGAGAGGGCCGAGCCGCGCCAACCACGCCGTGCCGAGTAGGAGCCCCTCCGCGCCGACGAGAAGCGGGATCACTGCGCGGACGCGAGCTCGGACGCCCGCAATCTAGGCTGGGACCGGTGACCGTGATGGAGCGAGAGGATCCCGACGGAGAGGTACCCGACCGAAACGATGAGAAGGAACGGGACCACCGTCCAACGCCCGGCCTGGCCGTAGAAGTAGAGGCTGAGGAAGCCGTAGAGCGCGAGCGCGAACTCCACGGCGACCAACGGCTCCGGTCGGATCCGGTACGTGCGGAACCGCGCCGCGATCGGCGCCGCGGTGGACGCCGCGATCGACGCCCCGCTCGACGACGCGATCGACGCCCCGCTCGACGTCGCGGTCGACGACGCGTTGGTCCCCGCCACCACCGTCGTCCCATCGTCCGCGCCGACGCCCATGACGCCGTGCTTCGGCGTTCGAACGAACGCACTCGTCCTGCCCGCGAGCGCCTCGAACACCGCACGGCTGTTGTTCACCGCGATCCCGACTCCGATGGCGATGAGCACGGGAAGGATCCAGAGACGCGCCATCCAATCCGGGTACGCCTCCCTCTGCGAGACGAGGTAGAGGATCGACGGACTGAGGGTCGACGCGATGAGGAAGACGCCGGTCGCGACGAAGATCGGCCGTGCGACGCCCAACTCCAGGCCGACGAGCGCCGGGAGGGCGAGGAGTGAGCTCACGAGCATGAGCGGATGGATCAGGTAGTGCGTGAGGTGGAACGCGGCTTCCACCTTCCTGAAGAGCGGAACCGGGGCGCGGAAGACGCGCGGGAGGATCTTGAGCGCGGTCTGGATGCTCCCCTTCGCCCAGCGGTGCTGCTGTGACTTGAGCCCGTTCATGTCGACCGGGATCTCCGCCGGTGTCACCACGTCCGCGAGGTACTTCATCCGCCAACCGGCGAGCTGGACGCGATAGGAGAGGTCGAGGTCTTCGGTCAGCGTGTCGGCTTCCCATCCCCCGGCATCGTCGATCGCCGTCCTCCGCCAGACTCCGGCCGTTCCGTTGAAGTTCATGTAGAGACCGTTCCAGGTGCGCGCGCCCTGCTCCACGACGAAGTGACCGTCGATCCCGACCGACTGCGCCCGCGTGACCCAGGAGTGGTCCCAGTTCACGTGTCCCCAGCGGGTCTGGACCATCGCGATCCTGGGATCCTGGAAGAAGAACGGAACGGTCTCGCGGAGAAAGCCCGTGGGCGGAACGAAGTCGGCGTCGAAGACGGCGAAGAACTCCCCCGTCGCCGTCTCCGTACCGTGGCGAAGAGCGCCCGCCTTGAAGCCCGTGCGGTCCGCGCGACGTACGTGGACGACGTCGTACCCCTCGGCGCGGTAGCGCGCCACCGCCCGCGCCACGATCTCCACGGTGTCGTCGTCGGAGTCGTCGAGCACCTGGATCTGATGGCGATCCCTGGGATACTCCATCCGCACGACGGCCCGGAGGAGCCGCTCGGCCACGAACCGCTCGTTGTAGATCGGAAGCTGGGTCGTGACCCGGGGGAGCGTCGGCTTCGAGTCCCAGAACGTGGCGAGAAAGGCGGCGTTCGACTCCTTCTCGCGCCCCCGCGCACGGAAGTAGAGGGCGATCATCACGTAGCAGTTCATTCCGTAGAGGAAGAGCCCGAGGGAAGCCACTACGTAGAGCGCGAGCAACAGGGAGTCGAGGACGAGCATGAGTACGGGAGAGTCTCCTCGGGAGCGTGACCGCAGGATTCTCGAAGGGTAGACTTCGGGCGTCAAGCAACTATACGGAGCTACGCGCACGATGGGACAGGAGATGTACGGAGACAGGGCGCTCCCGAGCGGGATCGGGTCCGCCGCCGTCCCGGAAGAAGTCAGGAGCATCGCCGCGCGTCTCCGGGAAGCCGGTGGACAGGCGTGGGTCGTGGGCGGCGCCGTACGTGACTCGATCCTCGGCCGCGAGGTCCGGGACTGGGACCTCTCCACCGACCTCCACCCCGAGCGGATCCAGTCGCTCTTCCCCCACACCGTCTCCGTGGGTGCCCACTTCGGGACGATCGTCGTGGTGGGACGGGAGGACGAGTACGAGGTCACCACCTTCCGGGAGGATCTCGGATACTCCGACGGCCGCCATCCGGATTCGGTCCGCTACTCGACCCGTCCGGAGGACGACCTCGCGCGCAGGGACTTCACGGTCAACGCACTCGCCTTCGATCCCGAGACGAACGTGCTGCTCGACCCGTTCGGCGGCCTCGCCGATCTCGCGGCACGCGTTCTCCGCACCGTCGGCCCCCCTCACGAACGGTTCGGCGAGGACGCGCTCCGGATCCTCCGCGCCGTCCGCCTCTCGGCCCAACGGGGCTTCACGATCGAGTGGGAGACGCTTCGCGCCGTGGTGCAGCTCGCGCCCACGCTCCCCCGCGTCTCCGCGGAACGGATCGCCGCGGAGATGGAGCGGGTTCTCGGGAGCGAGCACGCGGGCGCCGGCCTCGAACTCCTCCACGAGACCGGGCTTCTCGCCCGGATCCTCCCGGAGCTCGTCCAGTGCTACGGCGTCGCGCAGAACCCGCACCACGCCTACGACGTCTTCTATCACACGCTCGCGGCGGTGGACGGAGCGGAACCCGAGGACCGGATCGTCCGCTGGGCCGCTCTCTTCCACGACGTCGGGAAGCCGGAGACCCGCGTCCTCGGTGAACACACGGCCACGTTCTACTCGCACCAGATCCGGAGCGAACAGCACGTCCGGCGGGCCCTCGGCCGGCTCCGGTTCTCGACCGAAGATCGGTCCGCGGTCGCCCACCTCGTCCGGCAGCACATGTTCCACTACACGCCCGACTGGACGGACGGAGCCGTGCGGCGCTTCCTCCGCACGGTCGGCCCAGAGCAGGTGCGGGACCTCTACCGGCTCCGGGCCGCCGACACCCGCGGGAACGGAAAGCGGACGCGGATCGCGCCGGAACTGGCCGAGCTCGCGGAGCGGATCGAACGGATCCTCGCGTCCGACGCGGCGCTCTCCGTGGCGGACCTCGCGGTGGGCGGCCACGAGCTCATGGACCGGTTCGGCCGTCCCCCTGGGAAGTGGATCGGTGCCGTCCTCCAGGCCCTCCTCGAGGAGGTCCTGGAAGACCCCTCCCTCAACGAGCCGGACATCCTCCTGGCGCGGGCGGAGACCGTGCTCGCGCTCTCCGAGGCGACGGAAACCGGGGACTGAATCCGCAATCTCCCGGCCACGGCCTTCAGAAACCCCGCGGTTCTGGTCGATCCCTCCTTCTAGCAGGGTTCTGGGAGCAGTCCTGACGGGACTGCTTCGGAACTCTCCCAGTCCTGTTTCAGTGCAGGCCTGCGGAAGACCTTTCCCCTCGTCGCCTGCCACGCAGTCGACGAGGGCTCAGCCTGCCATAGTGATCGTCGGAACAGACGATCGGGCCCGGCGCATGAATCCGGGAGACCGACCCTGCGACCGAGAGCGCCGTTCGACGTTGCCCGAGGACCGCACTCCGAAGGCCTGGTACAACATCGCGGCGGACCTGCCGGCCCGCTCCCGCCGGTCCTCCACCCGGGCACGGGCGCGGCTCTGATCGGCCCGGACGACCTCGCCCCGCCCTTCCTCCCCATGGCCCCGATCCGTGAGGTCTCGACCGATCGGGAGGTCGAGATTCCGGAGCTCGTGCGCGAGATCTACCGCCAGTGGCGTCCGGCCCTTCCTCCGCGCACGCAGGCTCGAGAAGGCGCTCCAGACGCCCGCGAAGATCTACGGCAGCATGAGGCGTGAGCCCGACCGAAGCCACAAGCCGAACACGGCGGTGGCCCAGGCTTTCTACAACAAGGACGCGGGCATCTCCGGATCACCACCGAGACGGGCGCCGGACAGTGGGGTTCGTCGCCGCGTTCGCGGGCGCGATCTTCAGGATCGACGTCGACGTCTACATGGTGCGCGTGAGCTTCGAGCAGAAGCCGTACCGGAAGGCGCCTGGGCGGAAGCGTTCGGCGCACGCTGCGTCGCGAGCCCGTCCACCGAGACGGCATCGGGCCGCGCCATCCCGGAGAAGAACCCGAACTCGACCGGAAGCCTCGGCATCGCGATCTCGAAGCGGTCGAGATGGCGGCCCAGCGTGAAGACACGAAGTACGCGCTCGGAAGCGTGCCTGGCCACGTGCTCCTTCATCAGACGGTGGCCGGCATCGAGGCGATCGAGCAGATGGAGATGGCGGGCGACTACCCGGACGTCCTCGTCGGCTGTACGGGCGGAGGCAGCAACTTCGCCGGGCTCGTGAACCCGTTCCTCGGGCGCCAGCTCCGTGGCGGAGAAGGTCCGCGTGGTCGCGGTGGAACTTCGGCGGCCTGTCCGTCCCTCAACGGCGGCAAGTATGCCTACGACTTCGGCGACACGCGGGACACCTCACCCCGCTCGTCAAGATGCACACGCCTGGTCGACTTCGTGCCGCCCGGTTTCCACGCGGGCGGACTCGCTACCACGGCATGGCCCTGCCTGGGAGCCACCTCCATCAGCTCTTGCCCCCATCGAAGCAAAGGCGTTCATGCAGAAGGAAGCTCTGCGGCCGGCGTCGAGTTCGCGCGCGGAGGGCATCGCCCTGCCCGGAGGCGACCCACGCGGTGAAGGGTGCGATCGACGAAGCGCTCCGCTGCAAAGCGGAGGGCAAGTCCAGACGATCCTCTTCAACCTCTGCGGTCACGGCCATTTGATGCAGGCCTACACCGACTACCACGCCGGGAAGCTCATCGACCAGGACCTATGACGAGAGCAAGAACCGCCAGCGGCCCTGGCGGGACTGCCTTCGGTGAACGAGTAACGAGGCCAGCCGGACACTGGCGGCACCTTTGCCAGCGTCCGGCTTCTTCGCGTGTCACGGACGGGCCGGTCCTGCGTCCTTCCCGCCAGCGGGGTCACGCAAACGCTTCGCGCAACACTTCCCGCGGACTCTCATCTCGCCACGCTTTGCGCGGACTCTTCATCGCGGGGCTCTTCTCGCGAACTCCGCGCGCGAATTTCTCCCCAACTCCGGTACGGACTACCGGGTCAGAGCCACCTTCCGTCGAGACGGAGTCGCCTTGAACGAGAGCGACAGGGATCCGTTCGCGAGCTTCGCCCTGTCCGTCCCGGCCATCCCAACCGACCTGATGAGCGCCGGCCGCGACCACCTGATCGAGCAGCGTCGCGACGCGACGCCCCGTCAGGTCGAAGATCGCGAGTTCGACCGGGCCGGCCGTTTCCAGCTGGAGACGCATCGTCGTCGTGGCGTGGAACGGATTCGGGTACGTCTCCACCGAGACGAGGACGGCGCGTTCCGCCTCGGGCGCCGAGGTCGGCGTTCGCTCACGACGCAGAAGTCGTCGAGCTGGAGGAGTTCCCCACCGATGATCACCTCGTCGAGGGCGCCCAGGATCTCGAGCGTACCGCCCACGCAACCGCCCGTGTTCGACTCGACCGTGACATCCGTGTAGATGCGTTCGGACCGAACGCGTCGAACGGGGAGCTGCGCGAGGTTCCCTCCCAGCCCGTTCCGTTCACCCAGACGTTCTCGACCTCGCCACAGTCGCAGAAGTCGACCCGCGCATAGGTGACCGGAAGCACGTTCGTAGATCGTAGATTCGCGGAGATCTGCTTCAGCAGCATCGCCTGGCTCGTGATCTGATCGCACTGGGGCGTATCGATCGACGCGGTTCCGAAGAGGATCGAGCTGCCGAGCTTGAACCGCTCGATTCCGACGACGATACCGTCCTCCATGAAGATCTGATCCCCGGGGCTGTTCCCGGAGTCACCGCCCCAGGAGGAACCGAGCGGCTCGGACTGGTTGTCGACGGTCGGTCCACAGTTCCCCGGAGCGTCGATGCCCCGCTCGATGCAGAACTCGTCGACGAAGAGTTCCTGTCCACCGAGGGTGAGCTTCTGTACGTCGCCCGTCAGCGTGACGACACCGCGCACGCCGCCTCCGACGGCGACCGTCGTGACCGACGCCGAGACACCGCTCGCGATGTTGGCCGGCAGGTTCGAGATCTGGCCCACGAAGAGGCCGTCGCCGTTGACCTCGACGTTCTCGACTCCGCCCATGTCCAGGTACTCGAAGCGAACCCGCTTCACGGTGACTCCGAGGTCGACGATCGAGTAGAAGCCGTTCATGTTCGAGTACTGCATGGCGAGGCCGTTCCCGAAGCCCGCGACGCCGGGATCCCAGACCTTCGCGCTTCCGAACGTCTGGCTGCCGTTCGAGAGGGTGAACTTGTCCGTGTAGACCGGAACGCCGCTCTCCGAGAACATGAAGTCTCCGGCGCCCTGGCCGGCCGCGTCCCCGAAGATCGTTCCGTCCGCGATCCCTTCGTGCGTGATCGTGTAGTCGCAGGGCGGATCGTTCGGGTCGGGATCGGGGCCGCCGCCCCCTCCTCCCGTCACGTCGTCGAGGAACAGCTCCTGCCCGCCGATCCGGAGGCTGCTCACGGCGCCGGTCAGGGTGACCGTTCCCTTCACGCCCCCCGACACCGCGATCGTCGTCACGGAAACGGTGACTCCACCGATCGTGCTCGGAAGCGCCGCGAAGCTCGCGGCCTCGACCGGCGTACCGCCGTTGATCGCGAGGTTCACGCCGCCACCCAGGTTCATGTACTGGAACGACGCATCCCCGGCCCCACCGAAGTCGAAGACGAAATCCGCTGTTGTTGAAGCGGAGGATGTTCTGGTCGTAGAAGGTGTTGGGATCCGAACGAGTCCTGATCCGGCCGAAGCCGAAAGCGGGGCGTTCCGCCGGAGAGGAAATCTGCACGCTCATATCGACGCCGTCTTTCGGCAGACGAAGTCACCGGGAACGTCACCGACGGTGGAACCGTACTCGGTGCCGAGGGCCTGACTCTGGAAGGTCACCGTACCGGCCGAGGCGGCCTGCGCGGCGCCACAGAGAGCGAGAAGGCCCAGGAAGGCGGCGGATCGCCGCGTTGCGAGAGCACGAGCAGGGGCAGAGAAACCTGTGCGCATTCGATCTGATCTCCAGGAAGCTGATCGTCCGGCCGCCCTTCGCTCTTGGAGCGAACGTACGGCGCTGGTTTCGGGTTCACGAGAATGACGCGCAATCGGAACGCGCATCTGGACACACGGAAGGAAAAAGATCGGGTTTGGCCGCTGCCCAGGTGGATCCCGCGCAGGCCACGCTACGGGCGCGGAGCATGTGCGCGGTCGTGGACGTGGACGTGGACGTAGACGTGGAAGCGCGAGATGTGGAGCGTGGACGTGGACGTCGAAGCGTGAGGTGTGGAGCGTAGACGTGGACGTCGAAGCGTGAGGTGTGGAGCGTGGACGTGGACGTCGAAGCGCTAGATGTGGAGCGTGGACGTGGAAGCGTGACGCGTCTGGGGGTGAGCGACGCTCACTCACCCCGTGGACTCCTGGCAGCGGGCGCTAGGACGCGTTCTTCGGGCCGAAGAAGCCTTCCACGCTGAAGGCGAGCGCTTCGTCGCTATAGAACCCCTCGCCGTAGGGGACGTTGATCCGGAGACCGGTGTAGCGACGGATCACGTCGAGCGTATCGTGGATCCCGAGGCGCTGCTTCTTGATCGACATCTGGGTTGCGTAGGCCTCGATCGCGGCGTGGACCTCGTCGATCACGTCGGTGATGTCCACCACCACGGTCGGCGAGATGTGCCGGGACCATGTAGTAGTAGAGATAGGGCACACCGTAGGGCTCGATGTCCGGGAGGAGGGAGCGGAACCTCGCGAGCTTGAGTCCGTCCCGCACCAACTCGCCGGTCGCGAAGTGGTCGACGTTCGCGCTCCCGTCGAAGTGGCCGAACGGGTTCGTGTGGTAGGGCGCGAAGACGACCTGGGGGCGGGTCTCGCGCACGATCCGGGCGACGCGGAGCTTCCCCTCGTAATCGTTCACCATCGCCGTGTCGGGGAAGTCGAGCATGAGCGGCTGGGTCCCCATGATCGCGTTCGCCCGCTCGAACTCCTTCCGGCGGACCTCGACCGTCCCGTAGGTCCCCTTCTCCCCTCTGGTCATGCAGACGTTGAGGATCCGCCTCCCTGCGCGCACCATCTTGATGAGCGTCCCCGCGATCCCCATCTCCACGTCATCGGGATGGGGACCGAACGCCACCACATCGAACGAACCCAGCGACTCCGCCACGAACCCTTCCTTTCCAGTCCTCTCGTCATCCGCAAGTACGCCGACCTGGATCGCGTGTCGACGCCCCCTGCCCCCCGCCCGACCGTGAGCGCCGAGGCGCGGCCGGCAAACCGGCACGGCCCTGCCAGGATGCGGAAAGAGTCCCTCCGGACCTGTTTCAGCACCCTGGGCCGGCTAGCCTCCCACCCGTTCCGTCGGGAAGGAGCGTCGCCGCCTCGGGCCTGGGTGACTTTCGACCAGACGCTCGATCTGCCCAAGGAGTTTTGCACGAAGATCGTCAGGCAGGGGCCGCACCGGCGGACGGTTCGGCGCGTCCTCGGGCTCGCGTGCGGTACGAGCGGCCTTGCCCGCGGCCGTGCCCGCTCCGCCCGACGCTCCCGCCTTCCCACGCGCACGGGGTGACGGACCGCGGCGTCCCACCTTGCCGCCCTTCACGGGGCCTCCGCTCTCGCCATCGCCGTCGCCCGCATTTCCGTCGTCGAGATCCCAGACCTCTTCGTCCTTCGTATCCTTCCTCCGCGCCGCGATGAGTTCCGCGCGCTTCGCCCGGATCCCCTCGAGCGGGATCCGCGGGACGTAGTCGTCGTGGCCGAACATGGCGTGAAGGAGGACGAGCGCGGCTTCTTTGTCCGGGATCCGCCCCTTCGTGAAGACGTCGGGGTCCGTGCCGTAGCTCGGTGGCAGCGGCGAGCCGACACACGACGGGCAGCCCTCGAGGCAGGGACATCCCTCGATGAGCCGGAGCGCGGCCTCGAGGACCGGTTCGAGCTGATGGAACGCGCGTCGTCCGTAGCCGAGACCACCGGGATACTTGTCGTAGACGAAGACGGTCGGCCCGCCCGTGTTCTTCATCTCGACGACGGTGCCGAGATCGTGCGCGTCGCACATCACGTGGAGCGCGATCACTTCGCAGAGGACGTTCGCGATCCCGACGAGTCCATCGACCGGGACGCGTCCCTGATCGAGCACCTTGCGGAGGGTCTCGGCCGAGGGCACGAACCAGAGCGCGGTGGTGTGGAGCCGGATGTCCGGGAGTTCGATGTTCCCCCAGCCGAGCGAGTCGCGGCTCCCGAACTTGATCTTCTTGAACATCGTCACCTTCTCGTGGATCGAGCATTCTCCGAAGGAGACGGAGGTGTCGCGCCAGACCCGCCCGAGATCGGGTTCCGACGCCGCGAGATAGATGTCCGAGATCGCCTGCGTGTAGTAGTCGATGTCCGCCTTGTGGAGATAGGCGACGCGCTCCGAGAGGTCGAGATCGTCGACGAGATACGTCTCCGCGTCGTGCATGTAGACGGCCTGGGGATGGACCTGGGTGAACGCGGACGGTTCGTCGATCGTCCCGATGACCTTGTTCGACTCGGTCGTGTCGACGATCGTGTACTCGTTCTCTCCCGAGTTCCTTAGCGAGAAGGTCGCGGCCGGATAGTCGTTCTCGGTGTTGAACCACTTCCCCTTCACCTGGCGGACGAACTCGCGGTCCTGGAGGAGATCCAGGATCGCGGGCGCGTAGTCGCCGTAGCCCTCTTCCTCCGTCACCGGAACCGGGATCTCGTGGGTCGCGCAGCGGAGGTGGTTGAGGAGGATGTGCGGGTTCCCCGCGTCCAGCACCGCGCTCTCCGGGTTGTTCTGGAAGAAGTAGTCCGGGTTCTGCATGAGGTACTGGTCGATCGGCGCATTGTGCCCGACCAGGATCGCGACCGACTCGCTCTGCCGCCGTCCCGCGCGTCCCGCCTGCTGCCAGGTCGACGCGATCGTCCCCGGATAGCCGACCATGATCGCGGCGTCGAGCGAACCGACGTCGATCCCGAGCTCGAGTGCGTTCGTCGAGATGACCCCGAGGAGATCGCCGTCGAAGAGCGCGGACTCGATCTTCCGCCGCTCCTCGGGGAGATAGCCCGCGCGGTAGGCGCGGATCCGCGAGGAGAGCCCGCCGCCCGCGTTCCTGAGATCGTCCTGGCAGTAGCGGAGGAGGACTTCCGCGAGGAGACGCGCCTTCACGAACGCGATCGTCTGGTAGCCCTCCTTGATGAGACGGACGAAGAGGTCCTTCGCTTCGAGGTTGCTGCTCCGCCGCTCCATCCCGGTCGGCCCGTAGTTCGGCGGGTTCCAGAAGACGAAGTGCTTCCGTCCGCGCGGCGAACCGTCCTCGTTCACGACGTTCACCTCGTCCCCGATCAGATCCTCCGCGAGTCCACCCGGATTCGCGATCGTGGCCGAAGCGCAGATCCAGATCGGATCCGCCCCGTGATGTCTGCAGATCCGCCGGAGCCGACGCATCACGTTCGAGACGTGGGAGCCGAAGATCCCGCGGTAGACGTGGATCTCGTCGATCACGACGTAGGAGAGGCGCGAGAAGAACTCCGCCCAACGCCCGTGGTTGGGAAGGACGCCCGCGTGGAGCATGTCGGGATTCGTGAGGAGGATGTTCGCTTCGTCGCGGAGACGCGTGCGGAGTTCCGGAGGCGTGTCACCGTCGTACGTGCCGGCGCGGAAATCGATGTGCTCGGCGCCGGGGAAACCGAGGCCGGGCACGGCGCCACCTCGCGCCGCCGCGTCATGGCCACCCGCACCACGCGACGCGCCCGCGCCGCGACTGTCCCGACCCGTACGTCCGCCCCGTCCCGCTCGTCCCGCCGGCATGAGGTCGCGCCCCTCCGGAAGGAACCGGCGCAGCACCTTGAGCTGGTCCTGGGAGAGTGCCTTCGTCGGGAAGAGGTAGAGCGCCCGCGCGCGCGGATCCTCGCCGATCGATTCGAGCACGGGCAGGTTGTAGCAGAGGCTCTTCCCCGACGCCGTCCCCGTCACCACGACCGTGTTCTTCCCGGCCCGGATGCTGTCGATGGCCTGGGCCTGGTGCCGGTAGAGCCGCTCGATCCCGAGTTCCCGAAGCGGCCGCGCCAGGCTCTCGGGCAGCGGGCGTTCCGGGTCGAGGTGGACCGGCTCGCGCTCCTCCTGCGACTGCACGTGCACCATCTGCCCGCTCTCGCGCGCGATGTTCTCGAGGAGTTCGAGGAGAGGGTAGGTCTCGTTGTATCGGGGCATGGGCTGCGGTCCCTCGCGCTTCGTCCCGCGAACGAAAGAGGTTCGGTTGAGGAATCGAGTCAGGTACGGAGTCGGGTCAGGGTACGGAATCGGGTCAGGTACGGGATCGGGTCAGGTACGGATCGGATCGACTGGCCGGATTCTAGCCGACCGGGCCGGATCGGTCGCGGAGGAAAACGTTCGTTCGCATCTCCGCCGTTCGCCACCGGTGCTCCGTCGTCGACGGCGGGAGCGCCTTCAGGCCTCCCCGAGATGGACGTGGAGCCGCGCCAGCGTGACGAGGTCGTCCCGGTTGTGCCGGAGGATCCGGACCATGTCCTCCTCCTCCCCTGTCCTGACGTAGTCGTGGTAGGCCGCCGGGATCTCGTCGCCGGGAAGGTCGCGGTAGCGGTAGCGGGCGAAGAGCGCGGACTCGAGCGTCTGGAGTCGGCAGTTCGGAAGGACGCCCTTGTAGACCCGGCGCGCCGCATGGAGGAGGTCGAGATGTTCGCGCGGCTCGGGAAGCGGGAGGTGATGGAAGCGCGCCCGCTCACGAAGGAAGGGCAGGTCGAAGGTCTTCCCGTTGAAGCTCACCCACGGCGTCTGCTCCGCGGCGACGTCGGCGAACGCTTCGAGGATCGCTTCCTCCTCCGCATAGTCGCGCGCCAGGAGCTGGACCACGCGCCAGGCGTCCGGGCCGCTCGCCGACGGCGACGCAACCGGGTAGAGGATCCCGATCAGGAAGAGCGGCCGCCCATGGAATCCGAGCGTCTCGAGATCGAAGAGAAGTCCCGACGCCGGCAGCCGCGAGAGTTCGGGGTCGGACGACGCACCGACGCCGAGCGGGTGGGAGATCCGGCAGTACTCGCCGCCCGGGAAGTCGATCGTCGCGAGTGGGAATGCGGTGCGGATGGAACGGTCCGCGTCCGGATGGCCGAGGATGAGTCGCGGCGTCTGGCCAGCCGACTGCGCTTCGTCCAGGTACGCTCCGGCATCGAGATCGACGCGCGGACCGTCCGGAACGTCGGGAATTCGCACATCGCGGCGGAGGGCTTCCCGATGGAGCGCGCCGCGTCGTCTCGCCTTCGCGCCCGGCTCGGGTTCGAAGAGCACGAACTGCTCCCGTCCGCTTCCGGGGCGCATCCGGGCGCCGGCGTCGTCATCTCTGCCGATGCGGAATGCACCTTCCCCAACGTCGCGGCCGTCGGCGGCTCGTGCAGCGGATCCTTCGCCGGATCCCCTCCCGGTCCGGCCGCTGCCTCCGTCGGGGGCTCCACCGGGGGCACCCCCGGCAGCACCTTCCGCGTCTACCGTCCCTTCCGCCCCCGTCTCGCCACGGGCACGACGCGAGCGTCCGGCCGCCCGGCCCCAGGGATCGTCTCCCCTCCAACGGCGGATGAACTCGAGTTCGTCACTGCGGTCGTCTCGTGCCATCTTCCCACTCGGTTGCGCTCGATTCCGCCCGCGCCGTGAACTAGCATCCTGGGAATGGAAACCTCTCAGATACGAGCGATCGTACGCGGCAGGGTGCAGGGTGTCTACTTTCGCGCATCGACCCGCGAGGAAGCGCAGAAGCTCGGCCTGCGCGGCTACGCGAAGAACCTGGCCGACGGCTCGGTCGAAGTGGTAGCCGAAGGCAACGAGGACGCACTGAAGCGGCTCGTCGACTACCTCCACCGCGGCCCGTCCCACGCCCGCGTCGACCAGGTCCAGTGGGCCGAGGCGTTCGGGCTCGAGGCGCCGGATCCGTTCGGAGTCCGGTGAGATCCGCTCCGACGAGGGAGACACGTCCCCAGATGAACCGCCGCGAGATCACCTCCCCCCACAATCCGCTCCTCCGTCAGGTCCGCCGCTGGGTGGACAAACCAAAGCAGTGCCGCAGCGACCGCGTGCTCCTCGCCGACGGCGTCCACCTGGTCCAGGAAGCGTTCGCCGCCGGTCTCGAAGGGCTGGACCTCCTCGTCGACGTGGAACGGTCAGACACCGAACGGTCAGGCGCGGAACGGTTGGGCGGCCCGAACGACGAGATCTCGGCACTCCTCGAGGAAGCCGATGCACGTAGCGTTCCCGTCCACGTGCTTCCGGCGAAGCTCTTCCGCGACGTCTCCCCCGTCGAGACGCCGCAGGGCATCCTCGGCGTCTTCCGCCGACCTCCGGCGCCGGGCCTCGACTCGGTCCGCGCGGTTCCGGCGGCGGGGGCCGAACGTCTCCACGACGCCCGAGTTCCCCGCGATCCCGGCGGGGGCCGGCGCGGCGCCCAGAGTCCCCCCGATCCCGCGGAGTCCGGGCGGCGCGCCGCAAGTGAGCGGGTCCAGCCGAGTGCGCCCTGGCTCGTCGCGTGCGGAGTCCAGGATCCGTCGAACCTCGGCGCCATGCTCCGCACCGCGCGCGCGACCGGCGTGACCCAGCTCTTCACTTCGCACGGTACCGTCGACCCGTTCCATCACCGCGCACTCCGCGCCGCCATGGGCGCGACCTTCCGATGTCCGTCCACGCCGATCTCGGCGCGGACGAACTCGAGGCGCACGTGAAGGGCGTGGGACGCCGGAGTGTCGCCCTCGGCAGACGGGGACACTCCGCTGGAGTCACTCGACCCGCACGAGCCGGTCGCGCTCTACTTCGGTTCCGAGGGGAGCGGACTGCCCGAGGAGGTCGCGTCGTCCGTCGACGTCCACGTCCGGATCCCGATGGAGCCGGGGACGGAGTCGCTCTCGGTCCCCGCGGCTGCGGCGGTCTGCCTCTACTGGCTCTACCTCGGCCGGAGATAGCTCCGCCGACGCGGCAGAACGCCTCCTCCCCTACTTCGCCTCGTGGAACCGTCCCTTGATCTGCCCCCAGGAGGAGCGGATCGTCGGAACGAGCGGGCAGGTCTCCGGACTGCAACTGGTCTCGGGCCCCTGGTACTCACCGCCCTGCGATTCGCAGACGAGACGCTCCAGGACCTCGCAACCGTTGCCGAGACAGCAGGCTCCCGGCCCGATGGGACGCGGCCGCGGGAAGTATCCTTCGCTGTGGAAACCGATCGTGCCGAACTCCTCGACCGCCACGTAGTCCCACTCTGAATCGTAGAAACGCCCCTGGCCGTTCGGCTGCGGACCGAGTTCGAACTGTGCGCTGAATCCGGGATCGATCTCCGCCTCGAACCAGTGGACGGTGACCATGCGCGCCTGCTGCGGGGTATCGAACGCGATCGAAACCCCGGAGCCGGAACTCGGCCAGTCGGCAAAGCCGTGGTCGAAGTCGGCACAGGAGCCCTCGTCCAGAACCGTGATGCAGTCCGGGTAGTAGATGCCGAAGTCCACCCCCGCGAGGTCGGGCTGGCTGTCCTCCGGGAACGCCGCGAGCACAAAGAAGATCGCGCTTCCATCCACGTCGATCCGGGTGGTCACGTCGTTCGCCGCGTCGGACGCGACGCGCGAGCAGTAGCTCAAAGGTCCACTACTGAAGACGATGTCCGGATCGTGGTGGAGGATGAGGGTTCCGCCCGCGTTCGGACTGTCGAACGCGACCATGGTCTCCCCGAGGGGAGCAGGGTTCGGCGCGCACGTCTCCTGGCACTCGATCGACTCGCACTTCGAGTCGCCACCGCGAAAGGTTCCTCCGAGGACGAGACACTCCGACTCGACGAGATCCTCGCACGAGTCGTCGAGACAGCAGGCGCCACGAACGTCACACGGGAAAGGTTCACAGGAACCGTCCAGGAACTCGCCATCACGTTCCTCGCAGGTGCGGCGCGAGAACAGTTGGCAGACACCGTTCGGCAGACAGCAGGCCCGCAGGCCGCAGTCGCCACCCGCGGTCCAGACCCCACCGATCTCGCGGCAGGAGCGCTCCGTGAGAACGCGACACGGGGGGTACTGCCCGGGGAGACTGCAGGCACCGAACTGGAGGTCCTGCGGACAAGCCGGCGCCTCGCCGGCGCCGCCGAGCGTGAGCGAACCGAACGCCACGGCCTCATCCAGTGTCGCCAACGGCGGGTAACCATCAGCGAACTCTTGGCCACCGCGAAGATCATCCGTGACTCGAAACACCGCCGGCGCGCTTCCGTACTGGTAGCCCGCGAACCAGTACACGGGAACCAGGTGCTCCGTACGGGGCGAGCTCCAGGTGATGGTCGTGCCCGAGGAGGGCCCAGGCCAGTCCGGGGAATGGATCTCGAAGTCGGCGTTCGAACCCGCATCCACGAGGACGACTTCGAAGTCGGAGTACGCGACGCTGAACGAGACCCCCGCGAGGAGAGGGCTCGATGACGGCGGAAACGCGGCCACCACCCACCAGACGTGCGTCTCTTCCGATGCAGGCAGCGAAGTCACTGCATCCTCGCACCGGGTGAGGTCGAAAAGCGGCACGTAGTCGAAACCGGACGTATAGGTCAGGTCCGGAGACGCGTGGACGAGGAGCGTCCCGCCCTCGTGGGCGCCGCCTCCTTGGGCGTTCGAGGGCAGAGCCAGAACGAGAACAGAAACGGAGAGGATGGCGAGCAGGGAAAGACGGCAATCGACTCTCACACGAACCATGGGATCCTCCTACGGTAAGGAGAGGACTCGGGGATGCGGGAGAGGCGCAACCTGTGTGTACAAATGAGGGGGATGGGGACTCGAAACCGAGCCACCACTCTTCTCCGCGAGCGTAGCGCCGGAAACACGATCCGTACAACCGGATTCCGATCCGTCTGGGCCTGCGCAGAATCGCGGGCGCGACCTTCCGGATGCGCGTCCGCGTTCGGACTCCGATGGAGCCGGGGACGGGGCCGCTGTCGGTGCCTGCGGCGGCCGCAGTCTGTCTGTACTGGCTCCACCTCAACGAGAAGAGATAGCGGAACCATGTGCGACATTCGCCACGCCCGGCCGGGAAAGACGATGACAGCATCGCGTAGCGCGTGCCGCCGACCGGCGGAACCTACAACAGCCTCGCGGAACGCGTGTCGCCGACCGGCGGCACCCACGACAGCCTCGCGGAACGCGTGTCGCCGACCGGCGGAACCCACGACAGCATCGCGGAACGCGTGTCGCCGATCGGCGAAACCCACGACAGCATCGCGGAACGCGTGTCGCCGATCGGCGAAACCCACGACAGCATCGCGGAACGCGTGTCGCCGACCGGCGAAACCTAGAGCAGCATCGCGGAATGCGCGCCGCCGACCGGCGGAACCTAGAGCAGCATCGCGGAATGCGCGCCGCCGACCGGCGGCACCCACGACAGCCTCGCGGAACGCGCGTCGCCGATCGGCGGCACCCACAACAACCGTGTGTCGTGTCCCTTCCCGGTCGGGAAGCGCTCCGACACCATCCGGAAGTGGCGATTCTCGTCCGGACGAGCGTAGAACCTCGTCGACGCGGCCGCTCTGCTTCCCGCGGCGGGCAACGAATCTGGTCCTCGAGTGGTACCATCTGCACCGGGATGAGCTGAGCCGGAACTGGGGGCGGGCCGTACGACACGAACCGCTCCTCCCGATTCCACCACTGGAGTAGGCCGAATGACGCCACGATTGATCGCCGCGGAACATCCTCGGGACTACGTCTTGAGATTGATCTTTGCTGACGGGAAGGAGGGTGAGATCGATCTGGAGTCAGAGCTGTGGGGCGAAGTCTCGGGGCCGCTACGGGATCCGGCCATGTTTGCCAGGTTCGTCCTGGACCGTGAACTCAACACGATCACCTGGCCCACGGGCGCCGACCTGGCACCTGAGTTCCTGTACGAAGGGATCGCGTAACCGTTCATACGGGTTCAGACTCGGTCCGTGGCGCGTCTACTTCGCGCGCCTGTGGGAGGAAGGGAGGTCCATTGCGACGACTTGTTTTGTGGTGGTTCGCTAGCCTCTCCTGTGTGTTTGGCTTCGTGCCATCGACGGTCCTGACGTCTCGTCCGAGTAGCTGGCGCCGTATCCCGCCCCCGGCCGCATTGTCCCGACGGTGACTCTCAACGTTGAGAGTGATTGGCAACGTAACCGTCCCCCGCCGGCTTATCCCGACGACAACTCTCAGCGCTGAGAGTGATTCGCGTCGTATCCCGTCGCCGGCCGGGTTATCCCGACGACAACTCTCAACGTTGAGAGTCACCGGCGCCCTGATCCTCCCCCGGCGCGTCATCCCGACGACGTCCTGCCCGGCACACACAAAAAAACCGGGCCGGCGAACCGGCCCGGTTTTCGTGGAGCGAACTCGTCCACTCCTATCTCTTCAGCGGAGGCTTAGCGACGGAACGCGTCCTTCACTCCACCCCAGCTCTTCTCGATGACCGGGACGACCGGGCACGGGTTCGGATCGCAGGTCGTGTCGTCACCCTGATACGTACCACCGTTGGCATCGCAGTCCTCGACCGGGCCGAAGGTGCAGGAGCCGTCGGTGAAGCAGCAGGCACCTTCGTGCATCGGACCGCAGTCCGGATCGTCGAAGGTGAGGTCGGTGAGGAAGCGCGGACGCATCTGGTAGCCAGTGTCGTACGGCGCGGAGCTGTCGAACTGACCACCGATACCGACGACCGAGAACGGACCGGTCGGAGCGGCCGAGCCGTCGATGTCGGTGTCGCGGTCGATCCGCATCGTCGTCGGGCCGGAGCCGTCGTCGACGGTGATGTTCTGGTTCTCGCCGTCGGCCGGCCAGACGCCATCGACCATCGTCACGCACTTGAAGCTGACGAGGCAGCTCTCGTAGGCCTCGCCGTTCGCGGCGAAGTCACCCGTGGAGACTTCCGCACCGGCCGGAACCGGGCCCGAACCGATGACCGCGAGGTCAGCGATCTGAATCTCGGTGAGACCGTTGAAGAAGTCGACGTTACCGGTCACGAGGACCTCGTCACCCAGGTTCAGGTTCTGCATGTCGCCACCGAAGATGGTGACGCAGCACTGACCGTCGGTGATCGAGTACTCGTTCGTGGTGCCGGAGAAGTTGTTGCTGATGACGATACCCGTGGCCTCGACGAAGGCGCCGAAGAGAACCGGGAAGCCATCGACGTTGTCTTCGGCGATTTCGCAGATCGTGACCTGCTGGGCAGTGCACGGATCCGGATCGCACGTCGTGTCGTCGCCGAGGTACTCACCACCAGCGCCGGCACAGTCGGCGGCCGTCACGATGACGCAGCCGGCGGCCGGGTCGCAGCAGGCACCGGTCGGAACCTGAGCGCAGTCGACGTCGTTCGCGGAGCCCGGGGTCGGCGTGTCGTCGGCGAAGAAGTCAGCAGCGTTGTTGTCGGTGTCGGAGCCGTCCGGGCAGCGCGCGATCGAGCTGTCCGCGGGCGGGTCGACCGTCTCGAGCCCCTCACCACCGAAGAAGTTCGCACCGCTTCCGTAGTGGACGGCGTCGAGATAGGTCCCGGTGGCATCACGGAGGATGACCGCGTCCGGACCGTTCTGGAAGTCAGTGTCGGCGATCTGATCACCGAAGGCCTGGCCGACGACGAAGTAGCCGCTGGCCGGGATCACGCCGTCGAGCGTGACGGTCTTGTAGATCACACCGTCGTTGCCGTTGAAGCCCTCGAGGACGTAGCCCGTCAGATCGAGGCCAGGTTCGCCCTTGATCTCGACGAAGGTCTGGTCATCGGTGCTGGCATCGTCGTAGAGGACTTCGTTGATGACCTGCGCGGAAGCGACCGAGGCGAGAGCCATGGCGCTACACGCGAACAGACCAATCCTGAACCAATGCTTCATCAGGTGTCTCTCCTTGTGGAAGCTGCGTTGGGAAGAGTCAAAACTTTACGAACCCCCTGGAGCCGCCCGCGCGGGCGCGTGGCGCTCCGAATCTCCCGGTTCGATGACCGCCCGGCCCCCGATCCCTCGAGGGTGAGGTGGGGCGACCGGTCGATACCGGAACGAGATGAGTAAAATCCTACCGTTCCGGGGCGGCGCTGGTCAACGAAGAGCCGTTTCCCTCACCGAAACTTAGGACCAGAAACGGGATCCCGGACGCTCTCTGAGATGTCCCCCCTGTCCCTCCCCGGCCCGAGCCGGTACCGTCCCGGGAACGGTGCGGCGGATGGAGTCCGGGCGGCCGTGCCACCCGTCCGGCCGTCGCCAGTCACCGGAGGCCTTCATGAACCGTTCGCCAGTCCGAGTCGACCGAACCCGCCTTTTCGGCTTCTCGATGTACGACTTCGCGAACTCGGCGTTCGCGACGACGATCCTGGCGGTTCTCTTCAACCAATACTTTGCCCGGGTCGTGGCGGGCGGGGCCGAAGGCGTCCCGATTCTCGGACGGATGGTGCCCGGCGCCACGGTGTGGTCCGCGGTCGTCTCGATCTCGATGGGGCTGGTCGTCGTCACGGGGCCGGCACTCGGCGCACTCTCGGACCGGTCTTCCGGCCGGCTCCGCTTCCTCGCCGCCTTCTGGCTCCCCGGATGCATCCTCACCGCGCTGCTCGCGACTGTCGGCGAAGGAGAGTGGGTGCGGGCGGGCTCCTCTTCGGCCTCGCCTACTTCGCGTTCTCGGCGTCCTCGATCTTCTACAACGCGCTCCTTCCCGAGGTGGGGCCGCGCGAGGCGCTGGGGCGGATCTCGGGGATCGCCTGGGGCGTCGGCTACATCGGAGGGGCCCTCCTCCTCGTGCTGAACCTCCTCATGCTCCAGGCCCCCCAGAAGCTCGGGTTCGCGGAGGGAGCATTCGACATCCGGGACTGCTTCCTCTCGGTCGCGGTCTGGTGGTTCCTCTTCTCCCTCCCCACACTCTGGATCTTCCGGTACGAAGCCCTCCGGCCGAGACGGATCGTCGAGCCGTTCGGGAGCCTCGTCCGCTCGTCGCTCGCCGAGGTGCGGCACACGGCACGGTCCCTCGCCGGACAGCGGAACCTCCTCCGGTTCTTCTTCGCCTACCTCGTCTACAACGACGGAGTGCAGACCGTGGTCGCGATGGCCTCGATCTTCGGAGCGGAGGAGCTCGGGATGGAGCCCGCGTCTCTCATCCTCTTCTTCCTCCTCATCCAGGCGACGGCGTTCCTCGGCTCGCTCGTGCTCGGCCCCCTCGCCGACGCGTGGAACCACAAAGGCGTACTCCTCGTCTGCGTCGTTGCCTGGGCCGTCCTCACGACGTGGGGATTCGCGGTCGGGATCCTCGGGAACGCGCTTCGGGAATACTGGGTGCTCGGCGGAACGGCCGGACTCTTCCTCGGAGGCGTGCAGACGTGTTCGCGTTCGCTGCTCGCGAAGTGGATCCCGGAGGGACGCGAGTCCGAGATGTTCGGGTTCTTCTCGATCATGACCCGCCTCGCCGCCGTGTTCGGCCCGCTCGTCTACGGCGGACTCGTCCTCGCGACGGGAAGCCTTCGGTGGGCGATCCTCTCCGTGACCGTCTTCTTCCTCATCGGGGGCACGCTGCTCGCAACGGTGAGAGAGGACGAAATCCCGGCCGAGCAGGAAGCGCTGGCGCGCGAGGGACGGGGAGCGTAGCCGGCCGAACGGGAAGCTCTGGCGCGCGAGGGCGGGACGCGTAGCCGGCCGAGCGCACGAAAGGGCGCCGAAGCGCCCTTTCCAAGGTCTGACGGCCCCTGGTCGAGACCGGCGAATCCTACCCTCGGTCTATCGCCGTCCGAACCCGAGTCCCAGCCGCAGCGACGGATCGGTGTCGCGCATCTTCAGCCCTCCGAGGAGGAAGAAGCGCTCGCGACGGATCGGCGCGTAGCGGAACGTGGCCGCAAGGAAGCCGGACGTCTTGTCCGACCCGCGCGCGTCGGTGAGGCTGGCGAGGCCGGTCTCGAAGTCGATCGAGGCGCGACGGAACGCCACCGGGACGTTCACGAAGATGCCGCCTTCCTTCACCGAGCTCTCGGTCGCGTTCGCGAGTCCTACGTTTCCGGTCAGACCGACGTTGACCTGGCCGAACTGCTTGAGGATGCCGGAGAGCGACACGCCGTAGATCTGGTCCCCATCTCCGAACTCACCCAGAATCGCGAGTCCCGCGCCCGGAGGGAAGATGCTGATCGGGTCGCGCTCACGCTCGCGGCGCAGCTCGGCGATGTCGTCCTGGATCCCGTTCCGGCTGGAGAGGGAATCACCGACTTCGCCTTCGAGCACGGCGAGCTGTTCGTCGAGCTGACGGATCTCCTCTCGGCGCTCGAGGATCTCGCCCTGCTTGGTCCGGCGCTGATCGTCGGCCTTCTCGATGTCCCTACGGAGCGCGACGAAACGGTCCGTCAGCTCCTGATCCCGCAGACGACCCTTCTGGATCTTCTCATGCTCGAGCTTGATCTGCGTATCGATGAGGGACGCCTGCGCGATGAGCGCGTCCTTCTGCTCGAACGTCTCCTGCTGCTTCTGGAGAGCGTCGATGATGTACTGCTCGTGGTCGTCGATCTCGAGGGCGTAGGAGTCTTTCGCCTCCTTCACCCGCGAAGCCGAAGCGTCGATCTGCTCCATGCCCCGCGAGTGGTAGTAGTACCAACCCGTGCCGATGGCGACGGAGAACAGCACCACGAGATCGAGGATCGGCAGGAAGAAGCCGACGTTGAACATCCCCTTCTTTACAGGATCGGACATTCCATCCCTCCCTAGCGCTTCGGCGGCAGGTTGTCCCGGTCCGGATAGTTTCCGGGGCCGGGGATGAGGGCCGTGTTCTTTCTATAGTCATCGGGATTCGCGAGCCGGTCATACACATCTGCGAGCTCTTCGATCTCGGTCGCGAGGACGGTGATCGAGTCCCGCAGGGTCCGGCGGCGGGTCTTCTTCTCGTCGATGTCCAGCTGGTACTCCTGGAGTTCCGCCGAGGCGGTCTGGAGCGCCGTGACGAGCTCGGCCAGAGCCTCGTCGAGCGAATCCACCTTCGATTCCGCGACCGGAATCGCAGCGTCGTACTCGCGGCGTACGGCGAGGAGGCTGTCCAGGACGGATCGGTAGAGGGCGACTTGGGGAGTCCAGGTGGAGTCGATCTCTGCCTCGACCGCGGAGGTCTCGTTGTCGACGATCCGAAGGTCCGCGAGCAGGCTGTCCCGGACCTGGTCCGTGGCCACCCGCCCGAGGTTGATGGTGTTCTCGTCCTCGACGAGATGCGGCCGAACGTAGGCGTCCTGGGCACACACGATCCCGAGGCCCGGGATGATGAAGTACCAGAAGCGACCGAAGATCTGCTTGAAGACAGATGTCCGGACACGGCTCTTGGCAGTCCGGAGCGGCCGTCCCCACCGATCGCGGAGTTCGTCGCCCATCCTCTCCTCCTCACGTTCCCCTAGTGAAAATGGGGAACAAACAAAAAACCGGGGAGACGGTTCCAACCTATGTGGACCCGAACTCCCCGGTGTTCGGTAACGTAGCGCTACGGGGATTCGAACCCCGGTTTAGTGGCTGAGAACCACCCGTCCTAACCCCTAGACGATAGCGCCATATAGGCTTGAGCCCTCGCGGACCCAAGCCTTGAAAGAAACTAGCAGACCGGTTCCGAACCTTGCAAGCCCACAATTTTCACGCCCTGATCGAGAGGCCAGAGACATTGGGCCACACCGCTCGCCCACACGTGGATCCAACGATGAGGCGCCCGCGTGGAGTCGTAGGCGTCGGCCAGAACCCGCTCGAGTGCGATGGCCCGTCCGTACCCCGCGTTCTGCCGACGGGCGACCGCGGCCGTCGGTCCCCGTAGCCCCTGGGCGACCCCGCCCGACTCCAGGATTCCCTCGACGATCGGGAGGAGCGCATTCGCGGTTCGGCCGGCAAGCGCCTGCTCCCAGGCTTCGGTCCCTCCCGTGGGCATCGCCGGCGTCTCTCCCGATCCGTTGCCGGCCGGGGCACTCTCGGTCCACCGGGTTGCGGGCGACAGCCACCAGCCGCACTCGGGCGCCTCGGGACGGAGCCGCACGTCCCGCAGGCCGGGGTGGATCCCGGCGAGCAGGAGCCCGAGGATCCGCTGTCCCGGGGTCGCGAGATGGAGGAGCCGGCGCACGGCGCGTGCGCCCGCCACCACGGAGATCCGCTCCTCGATCTCCCCCACCGTCCACGGTGTCCTGCGCAGCCCTTCCTGCAGGAAGAGGAGCGTCGACGCGAGGGACACGACTTCGCCGGCGTCTTCGAGCGAGATCCCGCGGGCGAGCATGTCCGCCATCTGCTCCATCCGGCCCACCGGCTCGGCCTGACTCCAGGCGAGCGAGCGCTCGAGGAACTCCTGAGGTTCGGTCTCGCCGAGGGAGGGAACCCCGGGCGTGCGCCTCCGCACGCGGCGGAGGAGCTGGCGGGTCGCGATCTCACGGCAGGCACGGTCGTAGAGGTCGGATCGGCCGGCCGGGGACGCCTGCTGGCGGACGACCGGGCGAAGGAGGATCGGCCCCCACTCCCAGCCGATCTGCTGGAGCGCGGTCAGCGCCTCGACCGCCCCGAGGAGTGTGTCCTCCGGTCCGGTCAGCGCCTCGAGTCCGGAGCTGAAGAGGAGGTCACCGGCCTCGTCCTTGCCGAGATCCGCCGCGAGCGACGAGAAGCGCTCGTCCGCGGCATCCGCGTCGCCTTTGTGCACCGCTTCGAGGAAAGCGTAGGTGAGGTCTTCCTTCGCCCCTTCACTCGGGCCCTTCAGCTGCGGGAGGCGGAACGGGAAGCGGTCGCACGACTCACGGACGCCGGAGAGGAAGCGGAGTACCGGAAGGTCTCCGTCCGCCCCGTCCCCCGCCTCGCCCGTATGGGCCGGGTCGTGGAGGCTCGCGTAGGTCGAGGTGAGCTGGAGAAACCAGGAAGGAGAACGAGCGGGATCGACGGCACGGGCGGAAGCGAGGGCACCGGCGAGAAGGAGCGCGTCACGATCCTGAGGTCGCTTGGAAACACGCTGGACGGCCGCATTCCAGAAACCGTTCGAGTCCGACTCTTCGATCCATCGGACGAGGGGTTCATGGACGCCGAAATCGAGATGCATGGCCATGCCAGGGGAAGACCCCGTTTCCTCCCTAGCTGATCGGCTTGGAAACGACGGCCGCCCCGAAGGACGAGGCGGCCGTCGACGAGAGTTGGCTGGGGTGCAGGGATTCGAACCCCGATTACACGATCCAGAGTCGCGTGTCCTACCGTTGGACGACACCCCAACTCAAGAACCACCCGGGGAATGTACGGAATCGGGGCCTCAGGTCTCAAGCCCCGATTTTCATGCGGGCACTCTCCGGGTCAGAGTGCCCGCCGGGAAACGGATCAGCGCACGCGGATCAGCGCACGCGAATCAGCGTACGCGGATCACCTTGCTCGAGCGCTTGCCGAACGCGTTGATCTCGGCCCGGACGAAGTAGACGCCGGCGCCGAGGCCCCGTCCCGCGTCGTCCAACCCGTCCCACTCGACCTCGGCCACGCCGGCGTCGAGCGTTCCGTCGATCAGCGTCCGCACGATACGACCGGAAGGATCCACGACCACGACGCGCCCGCGACTCGCGCGCGGCAGCGTGAGTTCGAGCTGCGTCGTCCCGTTCGACGGATTCGGTCGGGCCGCCCCGAGCGCGAACTGGAGGCCGGCCGCCGACACCGAGATCGTCTGTTCCGGGGTGACGACCGGAGCCCCGCCGGGCTCCACGCCGACGAGCCGGTACGCATACGTGCCGAACTCGGGAACGGTGTCTTCGAGCTGGTAGAACCCGTCCGGATCGCGGAGATCGTTCGCGGGCCAGGAACCGACCGCCTCCCAGTCCTCCGCTCCCGCGAGGCGCCGCTCCAGTTGGAACTCACTGAAGCCCTCCTCGGCGAGCCAACGGAGCCGAACCGTCCGCACGCCCGTCTGCTCGAGGTTCGGCGCCTGGAGCGCGAGCGGCGTGATCGGATGGACCATCGTATTCCCGGTGTTCCGCGTGTCGTGGCGGAACTGGGTCCACGGGTACCGGGTCAGATTCGGGTTCACGACGTCGAACTGCGTTCCCGCGAACTCGATCACCGTGAGGTTGAGAACCTGCGACGCCTGCACCACCAGCTCCACCGTACCGTTCTTGTCGATGTCCCAGAGCACGAGCCCGGAGTAGACCTGGCCACCGTTCGCGAACGGGAAGCCGCGCACCACCTGACCGTTGTGGTCGTACCCGTAGACGTTGCCGTTCTTGGAACCGAAGATGATCTCCGGATAGTCATCGCCCGTCACATCCCCGATGATCGGTGATCCCAGCCGCTCGGCATCGACGAGAAGGTAGGGATCGGACCCGGTCATGAAGGCCGGCTTCGGCTCCCCGGTCACCGCGTTCAGCACATAGAGCGTCGACTTGCCGCCGACCGGACCGGCCGTGATCACGACCTCCGGAACGCCTCCGTTCTCTCCCGGATCGATGTCTCCGATCGCGGGAGACGGATTCACCTCCGACTCGAGGTAGTCCCACTGCGCGAGACTCCGCGACCAGATGATCGGATCGTCCGAGCCCTGCGGATCCACGGCGAAGATGTTCCTCCAGGTCGTGACGATCACCTCGCCGAGCGGCGGTGTACCTACCGTCGGTTCCGGCAGGAGATCGACGACGGCGGGACTCGAGTTCGAGTTCGTGAGCTGGTAGCCCTCGTCCACGAACCGGATCGGGAATCCAGGGATGTCGTCTCCCGTACCGTTCAGGATGTAGAGAGAACCACCCGTGTTCGAGTTCAGGACGCGGGACGTGAAGATGATCTCCTCGGCCGCGTCTCCTCCGTCGTAGACGTCCGCGATCGCGATTCCGCCGTACATGTAGGACCCTTCGGAGTCCGGAAGCGCCCGGATGGCCCCGGCCTGTTCGACCGGCGTTCCGTCGTGGTGGAAGGCCCAGACGCTACGGTTCGAGAGCACGCACACTTCGTAGTCCCCGTCCCCATCGATGTCACCGATGGCCGGCGGGCAGAGGGCGAAGGTGGCTCCGATGTACTGCGACCACTTGATGTTTCCGTGGTAGTCGAAGCAGGTCAACTCGATCACGCGATCGGTATCGAGGCGGCCCCGGTATCTCGAAGCCGCGATGATCTCCTTGTGACCGTCGCCATCGATGTCGAAGATGGCCGGCCGGCCATCGAACTTGTAGCCGTCCTCCGGCTCGGTCAGGACTCCGCGGGTCGACTCGCTCTGGTCTCCGTCGTAGTAGTCGCCTCCACCCTGGTTGAAGGCGTAGACCACGTCGGTCGCCGCGATGACCTCGTATCCCCCACCGTCCAACTGCTCGACGAGCGGCGCACTGGCGTTGTGGTCCGAGAGAGTCACCGGCCATCCCGTGAGAGGAGCCGGCGTCGTGGTCGCCTCCACGAGCTCACTCGGCTGCGACTCGTTGCCGGACGCGTCCAGGACCGTGACCTTGTAGAAATAGCCCGTGAGCGGCGGGAGACCGTCGTCCGAGTAGTACGAGTCATCGGGACTCGCCGACGTCAGGGGCACGAGCCCCACGCCCGCGGCTTCGAACGGTCCCTCGGCGTTCTCGCTCCGGTAGACGCGGTATGCGTAGGCGTCCTCGGATTCGGCCGGATCCCATCCGAGCACGATCCGATCCTGGTAGCCCTTGGAACGGAGTCCGGTCGGTGCCGTCGGCACGTACTGGTCGAACTCGGTACTCGACACCAGGCGCTCGTTCTCGGGATCGCTCACGTCCCAGATCTCGTAGTGGAGGTTCACGAGGTTGGGCGGGAAGTTGTACCCGATGTAGATCTGTGACGTGGTGTGCGCGTGCTGGAGCGGACCCGCCGCCTCGATCGGAACGTTGAGCGGATCGATCGTCGCCCGGTGCTGCGTCTCGATCAGCCGGAGTTCGTATCCGTACGGCGTGCCGAGCCCCTGGTTCAGGAACTCGAAGTCGAGCAGGAACTGCTCTCCCGCGTCCGGCTCTCCGTCTCCGTCTCCGACCTGTTCCGTCACCCCGAGCCCGTACATCACGAGTTCGGCCCGGTACACGGCAACCGGCGCCGGCTCGACGTGCGTCGCGCCGTCCTGATCCCACGTGAGCTCCAACGGTACCGTCGACATCCGCTCGGTGGCCGAGGGAAGGGAACTCGCCCGGACGAGGAACGCACCTTCCTTGGTCCCCGTACCACCCTGGGCGAGGGAACCGAGCGATGCACTGCCGGTGAGGATCTCGACCTCGATCCCCGGAGTGGTGCCGCCCGCGGCCAGGGCCAGCGTGGCCTCCAGGTTCGCGATCGCGCCGCTCCCGCGATTCTCGTAGCCGAGGTCGATCGCGACCGTCTCGCCGACGTCGAACACACCGTTCCCGTTTCCGCGCACGCCCGTGGCTTCGTTCTCGACGTCGTCGATCACGACGGAGGCCATCGCCGCAAACGCGTTTCCGCCGGCGACGACCTGGCCCGTGCCGTGGAACGGGATCCCCTCGGGATGGGTCACCGTCACGGCGTACTCCCCAACGCCCGACGGGTTGAAATCGATCTCGAGGAAGCCGTCCACGGCCGTGAAGCCGGTCGCGAGCGCATCCCCGTCCTTGTAGAGCGCAACGCGCGCGTTCGCGAGCGGCGTTCCGTCCTGCTCCACCGAAACCGTGGTGACTCCGCCACCCACGGAGAGCTGGCTCGGGAAGGAAACGGTCATCGGCTTGGGTACGCTGTGCCAGACGAACATGTCCGGATCGCCGAGGAAGGCGAGGCTGTAGAGCACGAACCGATCCGGCGAACGGATCTCGTTGACCGACTTGCCGACCGAATCCGCCGCGTAGAAGAAGCCGTCGCCGGGCGTCGAGAAGCCGTCTCCCGGCCACTGCGAGAACGTGAGGTTCTGCATCTTCTCGGCCGAGGTCGGGAAGTCCAGGTTCGTCGATCCGACGTAGATGAGCCCTCCCCCGTTCGGCGCGAAGTGGAACGACTCCGCCAGACAGTCGTAGTCGATCGCGGCGGAGTTGCAGTTGATCGAGTAGACCATCCCCGTCCAACGCTTGCCGTTCGAACCGTTCGTGAGTCCGCGCACGACCACGGCCTCGAGCCGGTCCGGCCCGATCGCCCAACGGTCACGATCGCCGTGCCCCGAGTGGAAGACGACATTCGCTCCGCGGTTCATCGCGCCGACCAGGTTCTCGAGGTTGAGAGCCTGGGCGTTGGGACGTCCGAGTCCCACCCAGTGATAGTCCCGCTCGTAGTACTCCTCGAACGTCATGTCCTGGGCGGCCTCGTGTTCATACAAGGACTCGATGAAACCGATCGCGTGCTCCGCACCGTCCTCCGACGGACAGTTGTCCTCCGGATCACACGTAGCGCACTCCTCGCAGTCCCCGATGACCCACTCGCGCTCGAAGAGGACCTCCGCGGCGACGACGCCCCGTGCGAGGTAGTCGTCCTGGGGCGGGTTGATGGCGTACTCCCGGTACTTCTTCATGTACGTCTGCGCCTCGGTGAGGGACGAACACGAAACGCGCCCGACTCTCAGTTCGGGGCGGAGGTCGGTGAAGTCACTGTTGATGCCGTAGCTCGGGATGGGCGGCTCTCCGAAGAGGTCGTTCCCATTCGCGTTCCAGTTCCCGTCGAGGCACGCGTAGTAGTGATCGGTGACGATCGCCGTGCCTCCATTGAGCCCGTTCCAGCTGTAGTCCTGGGCGTAGCGCGCGGGCACCTTCGTGGGATCGCCGCAGAGGAGCACGGTCCGCGTTCCCCAATAGAGATAGGCGTCCCGCAGGAAGTAGCGCATCTGCTCGGGACGATCGACTCCGTAGGGGTAGTGGTCTTCGATCCACGAGACCGTCCGGATCGCGGCCGGAACGCCCGTCTCGTTCTTCCAGGCGATGAGCTCCTCGAAGACGGGAGCGAACTCGTCCGTGGTCACGAGCAGGAACTCGACCGGAGTTCCCTCCAGGCTCGGCACCTCCGACTCACCGAGGGCGGAGAGGGAGTGCACGGCCGTGCCTCCGGTAGCGGCGCGGCCGAACGTGGTCGACGCCTCCGGAAGCGAACGGTCGAGCGGAAGCGCGGCGGGCCGATAGGGAACGGGAAGGGTCCCTGCCGGGCCGCCCGGAACGGCGGTGTAGGAGAGCTGGCCGGAGGTCGCGAACTCCAGCACCTGCGTCACGGGGTTCCAGCGGAACGGACAGACGAGGAACGCTCCGCTCACCACGCCACGGGCAGCCTGAACGCCGAGGTAGCGGACCGGTTCGCCCGGGAAGTCTTCGGTCCCGGTGTAGAGCGTGGGATCCTCGGTCGGCTTGGCCCGGCCCTCCCGGATGATCTCCTCCTGGTCGATCACCGGACGGGGAGTCACCCCCACGCCGATCGCCACCCACCCGCGGCCTTCGAACGCCCAGTCACCGATCGTCTGGCCGGGTTCGAGCGGCACCGACACCGCGACCCAGGGCAGGTCGGGCGACCCGGGAAGGGCGGAAGTCCCACCACCGGCGAGCTCGACTCCCACGTACCCGTCTCCGCCGGAAACGACGCGCACATCGTCCTCGGCCCAGTGGAGCTGGAGGGAGCCGGCCTTGGCGGCGGACACACTAGTGAGTAGGCAGAGGCAGGCGGCGAGAGAAGCCAACCTGACCAACGGCAGACGCAGGCCCATGAGGGGTCCTCCTCGGTGCGAACAAGAAGCTGGAGTGATGACCGATCGTCGCGACCAATCGGTATCTTCGGTCAGCAGGGTAGCAGCATCAAGTGCCACTCGATCCATGGGTAGCCAGGGTCGTTACGCCACTCCTCCTGCGGCATGACCGCGTCGATGGGGCCTCGACTGGCCAAGAGTAGTCGATTTCGGGCCCGCGAGTGACAGCGAAATCAGCCCCGGCCCAACGGGCGTCTCCCACCGATCCGCCGCACCGGGACCAGGGAGCCGGCGCCGGCGACCGCAATCCTGCGCACGCGCGGTCAGGAGCGCGGACCGCCCGCGGCGTCGAGCCACGTCTCGTAGAGGAGCGGGAACCGGCCATACGTCGCCGCCGTCCCGTACCGTTCCACCACCGCCGCCCTTCCCGCCAGGCCGAGCGTCCTCGCTTCCGCCGGGTCCAGGAGGAGGCGTCGCAGGGCTTCCACGAACTGGGTCTCGTCGTCCACGATGACGACCCCCTCCCCATCGGCGAACTCCAGGCCTTCGAGCCCCCCTCGGTACCCGACGACGGGCACACCGAGGGCGAGCGCTTCCACGACCCGGCCTCTCTGCCCGCTCCCGCTCCGGAGCGACAGCGCGAGCACGCGGCCGGAGAGCAGGTGGGGACGAACATCCTCCACGAACCCCGTCACATGGACCGGAGTCGGGTTGGCTTCGGCCGCCGCCCGAAGGTCGTCCGGTGTCCCCGAGCCGAGCAGGGTGACCTCGATGTCCGGCACTTCGGATCGCAGAGGCGGCACGAGGTCGTCCAGGAGGTGACGCGCGGCCAACTGGTTGCTCTGGTTCGTCATGTTCCCGTAGAAGACGACACGGGGTGCGGGTCCCTTGTCCGGTGCCACGGACTCGGGCGCCCAGCTCTCGGTGTCCACCCCCATCGGCATGACTTCGCAGCGGAGGTCCGGACCGAGCTCCCGGACGAAGACATCCCGGTCGTGACCGGTGATCGCGAGGACGTGATCGAACCTCGCGAGCTCGCGCAGCTCGGCCGCCTTCTCCCGCGGCGAGACGCGCTGCCAGAGCCGCTCGTGACGCTCGAACTGCACGTCGTGCGTGTCCACGATCCAGAGCGGCGGACGAGGAAACGAATCGAGATGGCGGAGCGCATACCAGTACGCGACGTGGACGAGGTCGGGACGGAACGCGTCGAGCTGCCGCTCCACCTCCCGCGAGAGCTCGGGAAAGCTCATGAAGAACGTCTCGCGATGGAGCCCTTCGGTGCGGCCCGCGAGGCGCGATCGAAGGTGTGCGGCGAGGTGTCGGGCGCGGCTCCGGCGATGCGGCGCGAGGACGGGAACCCACTTCCCGAGCGTCGCCACGGGGCCGGGCGCGGCGAGGTGCTCACGCCGATGGACCAGGCTCACGATGCACAGTTCGAACCGACTGGAGAGCGCTTCCAGGATCCGCACGTTCCGGACGCGACTCCCCATGTCGAGGGGCACCGGATGGTCCGGCAGAACCGCGAGAAGGCGGCGCACTCCGGTCAGCGTTGCTCGAAGGGTGGCATCGTTTCCCCACCCAGCACTTCCCTCTGCATGGCGAGGAAGTTCGGCAGATCGATCCGGATCGTCCGCGTCTCGTCGCACTTCGTACCGACGAGTTCGAACTCGTGGGCGTACACGTCCTCCGGAGGCGTCTTCGTGCTGTCGACACCGATGAGGGCCATGTACTGGTTCTTGATCTTCCACTTCCCGGTGTTGCCGCACTCGTCCTTCAGACGGACGATCACCCAGTCCTGCTGGTTCAGGCGGCTCCGGTACGTGTTGAGTTCCGTGTCATGGACCTGCTCGTACTCGAAACACCAGTCGCGCAGGTGGCGGAGGAAGCCGTCGGCCAGGCCGTCGAGGTCCGTGGTCGTCTCGGCCACGTTGAGTTCGGCGACCTTCTCCGCGGAGAAGGATCCCAGACGCACGACGTGGAACCCGAGCACCCGGGCGGGCGCGCCGACGATCTTCATCAGCTCGAGTTCGAAGAGCTGGCGTCCCTGGGTCAGGACCTCATCGGGGTGCGCATTCTGGTACGACTCGAGCGGATCGATGAGCGCGGTGGCGATGGAGTCGCAGACCTCGTCCGTGATGAGGAGCCACTCGAGCCCCTCCTTCGGGTAGATCTCCGCGACTTCGTCGGTGAAGGCGGCGTAGCGGCTGAAGAGATCGACGACCGACTCGTAGAGAGCGATCCGGTCGCGGGACTTGCCGCGCGCGTCCATCTCCCACTGGTGCGCCATCTGGACGCCCTTGCTCACGAACTCGTTGGGAGTGACCCGCGGCATGACGAACGTCTTCTTGGGCGGCGCCTGCGCGTCCGCGTTCGGACTCGCCCCGAGTCCGAACAACACGATCCCGGCGATCCCGAAGACCACCCAACGACTGCGAGCCGTCATCTCACTCCCTCCCCGGCTCCAGGCGAAGGCCCAGAGTCGGTCCCGTTTCCGAGTGGCGTTCCAGGATCACCTGGGCCGCCGCATACTCAGCCGTGTGTGTGATGGAGATGTGGGAGTGCGTCGCGCCCAGCTCCTCCGCCCGCGCGAGAGCGCCGGCCGAGAGATGCACGACAGGCTGGCCGGACGCCAGGTTCTCGACCCGGACATCCACCCAGCGAACCCCCTGATTCCACCCGGTGCCGAGGGCCTTGAACGCAGCTTCCTTGGCGGCGAACCTGGCCGCGAGGTACTGGTCCCGGTTTCCCCGGACGTTCTCGATCTCCTCGGGTGAGTAGATTCGGCGGAGGAACCGATCGCCATGGCGTTCGAGAACTCCGCGCACCCGCGAGACTTCGATGATATCGATACCGATTCCTACGATCAAAGTTTCCCAATCCCTTCGCAATCGTTCCGAAACGGCTCCGCGCCCGGATGGCGCTCGGGCCCTGCCCCGACGCAGCGAGCCTGGATCCGGCGGGCGGCGGCCCCCACCCCAGTCAGGCCCGCCCCGACCGCTTGTCGATCAGGTCCGCGAGCAGCCCGATGGCGGCCATCTGGAACGACGACATGAGGATGATGGACACCGATGCGTCCATGATCTTGTCGGTCATGAAGTAAGAGTAGGCGAGCACGCCGATCGCGAGGACGAAGAGAAAGCCGGCGAGCGGCAGGAAGATCTTGAGCGGCCGAAAATAGAGCACGGTCCGCACGATCAGGGCGAGGAAGTTGAGCGTGTCCTGGATCGGTTTGATCTTCGAACTCCCCTTCCGCTCGTGGTAGTCGATCGGGACGTAGAGCACGAAGAGGTCGTTGACGTGCATGGAGAGCGTGATCGTGGTCGTGAACGAGAAGCCGGAAGGCAGGATGTCGAAGAACCGAACCACGTCCTCCTTCCGGAACGCCCGGAGCCCGGAGTTGAGGTCCGGGATCTTCGTCTCGCTGAGATAGTTCGCGAGGAGGTTGAGCGCCTTCTTGGCGGGACGCCGGATGAGGGGGATGTGCACCTTCTCCCCGGTTCGGGCTCCGACGACCATGTTGTATTCGTCGAGAAGGGCGACGAGTTCGGGGATCCGTTCGTTCGGGTAGGTCCCGTCGGCGTCCGTGATCACGATCCGATCGGCGCGGGCGGCGCGGATACCCGTCTTGAGCGACGCTCCGTACCCTCGGTTGATCCTGTGGCGGAGGACCTTGAAACCCGAGGCCGCCACGATCTCGGACGTCCGGTCCGTCGAGCCATCGTCCACCACCAGGACTTCGTACCGAGGGTCGAGCGCGCGGAGCTGTTCCAGCACCTCGCGGATCCCGTTCTCCTCGTTGTAGGCGGGCACCACGATGGTGACGAGCGGGGCTCCTGGGTCACCTCCTCTGCATTCCGCTCACTCGTTCCGTCGCTCGTCTGCAAGTCGTGTCGCCCCTTCCGCGTCCTGCGCGTCCGCAGGTTTCGAGAATCAGCCGAATATAGGCAGTCGCCCAGGGGACGACAAAGGACCCCACCGTCAGCTCGGCTTCCACCCGACAGAAGATGGACCGCTCCGAGGAAGCCCGCGCCGCGATTCCACCCGCTCGAACCCGGCCTGGGCCAACGTGTCGACCAATGCCGCCCCCTGAGGGAGCGACACGACCGAATCGACCAGCGAAACTGGTAGGCCTTCCGGTCCGCTCCCAACCAGCCGGCAATCCGAGGGAGCACCTGCCCGAAGTAGAGCCGATAGAAGCCGGAGCCAAAGCCGTCCCTCGGATAGCGCATATCGAGGATGACCTGGCCACCCGGCTCGAGGATCCGGTGGAGCCCCGGAAGAACCTCCCGCGTAGTCCTCGCAGTGCCGGAGCGCGAACCCCTGGATCACCGCGCCAAAGGACTCGGAGCGAAACGGGAGCCGGTCCATCCTTGGCGGCGGCGCCGGAATGCTGGCTCTGGACCTGAAGCCACTGGCGTCGCCTTGCCGACCCATGCGCCGCGAGCTTGGCTCCTCCGACTCCCAGGAGAACCTGCTGAGGTCGGAACGATGAGCTTCCGCCCTCGTGCGGTGGAGGCGGATCCTCCGCGTACGCGGCGAGGTCCCTGGTGCCGCTCGCGACGTCGAGCCACGGTCCCGGGGCCTCGATCCGACGGAACGGACCGCCCAACGCCGCCAGGCCTGGTCGATCCCGAGGCTGAGGTAACGTTCAGCCGGTCGTAGCGGTTCGATCGACTCGGAAGAGCGTGAGGAGGCCTTCCGGCGCTCCCTCCCAGGCTGCCCGGGCATCGCTTCCCGGTAGAGGTGATCCCGTTCCTTCTCGTCTGCATCGCGAGAGGTTGCCACGGCGGAAGCCGTCCGGGAACCCCCGACCGCACCAGCCCGAATAGAGAGATCCGACCTCGGGTAGCCCTCCGGGTCCGCGGCCCGGACGCCCCAGCTCCGGGCGAGGTTGGCCCATGGCGCCAGCGGTGAAGCCGGGCGTCTGGGTGACGATGACAAGGAGTCAACAGGTGACTCGGCGGCCTGATGCCCGAAGCCGGTCCACGGCCGGAACTCCAGGCGGGAGGCAAGGATGCAGCGTTTCTTTCTGTGGCCTCTCGCAGTGATCGGGGCGATCTCGATCCTGCTCTTCTTCGGCGGATTCGTCGTCTTCCTGCTCAGCGTCGCGGCCTGGTCCGGGAATGAGCGGGGAATCCCGCAGGACACGGTCCTGGCGATCGAGTTCGAGCAGCCGGTCGTCGAGACCGGTGGTGCCGGACGATCCGTTCGCCCGCATCCTCATGGACGACTCCCCACCCTCCGGGACATCGTCGACTCGATCGATCACGCCTGGGACGACGACCGGATCACGGCCCTCGTGGGCGGATCGGTGGGGTCCAGCTCGGCTTCGCCCAGCTCCAGGAAGTGCGGAATGCGGTCGAGCGCTTCCGCGAGTCCGGGAAGCCGTGCATCGCCTTCGCGGAGACGTTCGGTGAACTCTCGCCGGGCAACACCTCGTACCACCGCGAGCGTTCGACAAGGTCTACCTGCAGCCGTCCGGAGACCTCAACCTGACCGGCTCTATCTCGAGTCCCCGTTCGTCAAAGGGACGCCTGAGAAGATCGGCATCGATCCCGAGATCGACAAGCGCTGGGAGTACAAGAACGCGGCTGACATGTACCTCCAGAAGGGAGTTCACCCCCGCGCACCGGGAGTCGAGTCAGCACCATCGATGCGCCTTCGCGCAGATCACCGAAGGGATCGCCGAGTCGCGCGACATGACCTGGATGAAGTACGTGGCTGGATCGACAAGTGCCCGCTCATCGCGAGCGACGCGTTGGACGCCGGCTTCATCGACGGGCTCAAGTACGCGGACCAGGTCGACGCGGAACTCGGCGTACGCGACGACTCCCACGTCGTCGGCCCCACCGAGTACATCAAGGTGGAGGGCGTCCGCACGAAGGCGCAGTGCCACGCTCGCGCTCGTCCACGGATACGGCGATCCAGCGCGGAGAGAGAGTTCGGTCGGCGGATTCGGCGGAGATCCTGTCTTCGGCGCCGCGACCGCCGCCCGCGCCCTCCGCGAAGCCGTCGACAACGACCGTGTCGACGCGATCGTCTTCCGCGTCAGCTCACCCGGCGGCTCCTACGTCGCGTCTGACATCGCGCCGCGAAGTCGCAGCGCGCGAAGGAGAAGGGAAAGCCGATCGTCGTCTCGATGGGCGACTACGCCGCCTCGGGCGGATACTGCTCCATGGGCGCGGACGCGATCGTCGCCCAGCCCGGAACGCTCACCGGTTCGATCGGCGTCTACGGAGGCAAGCTCGACATGGGCGGCCTGATGCAGCGGTCGGCGTGAGCCCTGACGCGGTCGCCACCAGCCAGAACTCGGGGATGTTCTCGACGAACAAGCCCTACACCGAGAGCGAATGGCAGCACATCGAGCAGTTCCTCGACCGGGTCTACGGAGACTTCACCGGCAAGGCGGCCTCCGACCGGGGGCTACTCGAGGAACCTGGGCGGCTGCGTGCGCGGACGCGTCTGACCGGACAGGATGCAGTGAAGCTCGGCCTCGTCGACCAGCTCGGCGGACTCGACGACGCCGCGCGCGTCGCGGTCGATCTCGCCGACCTCGATCCGGACGACGGCTGCTCCGCGTCCGTTCCCCGGCCCCAAGAGCACGTGGGAGCTGATCGCGGAGAAGCTCGAGCGGACGGGAACGTAGCCGCCATGGTGCGTGCCGCGCGGCTGACGACGCTCCGCCTGTTCTTGGTTCTCGCCGATCAGCTCGGTCTCGGTACGGGCGACGACGGCGTGCTCATGATGCCGGTGCCGACGATCCGCGGGATGAATTGACCGTGTCGGATGCCGGCCGCGCTGGGCGCCGCGGTGGGGATTGGCGTGAGCCCGCGACTCATGAGACCGCCGGCTACTCCACCCAGGAATCGGGAGGCCGAGCCGTTCGAGCTTGGCCTCGCACTCCGCCCGCTCCCGGTTCCGCTTGAACGTCCCGAGGTGCCGACCTCGAGCCACCCCAGTTCATCGGCGCGGGCGCGTGCCGCATCGGGGCCCGCGCCGTGGAGCGCCTCCAGGATCGAGACGTCGAGTCGGGTGAGGGAGAGCGACTCCATCCGGTAGTCGACGAACGCCTCCCACACGAGCGGACACCAACGGCGGACGATCTCCTCCCCCATCACGGTCGCGTACGAGCGGATCTCTTCCTGCGCGTGGGAGTCCATACGTAGGGCGAGAAAGTGGAGCAGGTTGTGGAGGTCGACCTTCCAGTAGGCCTCGGTGTAGGTCGAGAGCGGAAGGTCCTTCCGCGCCTGTTCCCGCGCAACGCCCGCTTCGAGACGAGCCTCGTAGAGGCGCCGGGCCTCGTCCTGGTAGCGGGCTTCCTCGTCACTCAGCGTCTGGCCGACGTCCTCGGGAAGCATGCCCCCGCTCCCCTGCCGGTTCCCGGTCGACTGCACGCGCCAGGCGTCCGGGGACGTGCGCTGCGACGCATCGATCGCTTCGGAGTAGCGGGTGGAGTACTCGTTCACGTTCGCCGTGCGGTGGCGGATCCACTGGCGCCAGCAGTCCATCGGGACGCGCACGTGGAACTTGATCTCGCACATCTCGAACGGCGTCGTGTGACGGTGGCGGAGGAGGTAGCGGATGAGGCCGCGGTCTTCGTGCACCTTCTTCGTCCCGCGGCCGTAGGAGACGCGCGCGGCCTGGACGATCGATTCGTCCGCTCCCATGTAGTCGACGACCCGAACGAACCCGTCGTCGAGGACGGGAAAGCGCTGTCCCAGGACCTCGTCAAGTTCGGCGGAGACGGGCCGGGTCAGGCGCTCGTCTTCCGAAGGCCGTTCACTCTGCTTCCCGGGTGACTCGCTCTCCCGCGTGGGATCTTCCGACACGACTCCCTCCCCCCAAACCTCGCACGACCCTCCGGGATCGTGTGCGCGCTCTCCAACGAACCGGCTCCAGTGCCGCGCGTGCGCCGGCCACTCGTGGGCCCAAAGCGCTCCGTCAGCGCTGCGTGTGCCATCCTGGCCACGGCTCCCGGTTCCTCCGATACCGTCCCTTCTCGAACGCCTCGAAGAAGTACGGGACGAGAGGATGCCTCACCTCGGCCTTGGAGTCATCAGGTTCGAGAGAGTTCTCCGCCGTGTAGGTCACGACCTGGGCGCCATCGACCAGGACGTGGTACCAGGGCTGCTGTCGGTCGGGTTGGGTCGGATTGCTGCGGTACCAGTCTTCGTCCGCCTGACAGGTGAGGTCCAGGTTGACGATGACGCCGCGGTAGCCGCTCTTCTGGTGACGTACGAGCTGGCCGGTCTGGAAAGCGGGCGCGGGAGACAGCTCGATCGGCGCCACGTCCCCGGCCTCGCGGAGTGACTGGGTGAGTTCGTCGTGCCAGGCGCGGAAGATCTGACGATCCTCCTTCCGCTTCTCGCGCGCGTAGGACTGGATCACGTTGCGGAGCGCCCGGAGCACGATCGCTTCGGCGTCCGTCGGCATCCGGCAGAAGACGCGCGCCGCGTCGCCCAGTTCGGGATGACGGCGCACCATCTCGGACTCCTGGATGAGTTCGCCCTTCCGGTACCCATCGACCAGGACCACTTTGCCGTCCCGACGGAACCGCGCGTAGAAGTGCTTGGGGAAGTTGCATCCCTCGAGTTCGAGCCCGAGCCGCGCCCCGACCAGCAGGTAGACGCAGGCCAGTGCGAGCGGAAGCCCTTCGCCCTCTTCGATCACGTAGACGAGATTGCTGTGATGGGAGCGCCATCCACCGGACGGCGCGCCGCTCAGCCGGTTCCGGAAGAGGAACTCCGCAAGCGTCTCGGGCGACGGCTCCGGGTACGAGCTCCGGTACTCGGTCGTGAGCCGGTCGAGGTGGTCGGAGAGCGGAGTCGGCCGGGTGATTCCGGTCTGGTACTCCGCGATCGCGGCGAGCGCGGACTCGAGTTTCCTCCAGCCGGACGGTTCGGCCATCCAGGACTGCCAGCGCTCCCGGAGACGGGACCGACGATCGGCGGCAAGACGCCCTTCGATGAGGCGGAGGTGTTCCGGGTCCGGGCGCGGATCGACCGAGGCGAGTGCGGCCCCGAGTTCCCAGCCATAGCTGCCGAGCTTATCGTCGACCGCCCGACGCACGTTCGGCTCTGGGTCGTCGATCAACTTGAGCAGATGGACGAGGTCTTTCTTCTCTCCCATCAGAACCTTCTCCTTGCGCCCCCGCTGGCTCCGACTATGGTAACCGCTTCCAAACCCTGAGCCGATCTCTTCCGGGAACTCCATGCGCCCCTGGCCGTCCCGGAGCCGCGGCTCGTCCCGAATCGGTTCCGGGCCCGTCCCGGGAGGCAACGTCCCAAATGACGAACGTCTTCGACACCGCCGCCGTCCTGCTCATGCTGGCAGCAGCCTTCGGACTCTTCAACCACCACGTCCTTCGGCTGCCGTTCACGATCGGACTCATGCTCTCTGCTCTGGCGGCCTCGGCGGCGGTTCTCGTGCTCGACGGGCTGATGCCGGGAGCCGGGCTCGTCGGTCCCGTCCGCACCGCCGTGATGTCGATCGACTTCCACGACGCCCTCATGCACGGGATGCTGAGCTTCCTCCTCTTCGCGGGAGCGCTCCACGTCGAAATGGAAGACCTGGTCGAGCACAAGGTGTCGGTCCTCGCCCTCGCCTCCCTCGGCCTCCTCATCTCCACCGCGATCATCGGCTTCGCGAGCTTTGGTGTCTTCCAGCTCCTCGGGGTTTCGATCGCTCTCCCCTACTGCCTCGTCTTCGGCGCGCTCATCTCGCCCACGGACCCGATCGCGGTGCTGGGGATCATGAAGGCGGTCGGGGCCCCGCGGAACCTCGAGATCAAGGTCGCCGGAGAGAGCCTCTTCAACGACGGGTTCGCCGTGGTCGTGTTCGGAGCTCTCCTCGCCTGGGCAGCCGCGAGCGGCGTCGGCCACGAAGCGGCGGGTCACGGGGCGGCGGCGGCCAGACACGGAGCCGCGGCGGGCCACGGCGCCGGGCTCGGCATCGGCAGCCTGGCGCGTTTCTTCTTCGCCGAGGTGGGAGGCGGTATCGCGCTCGGACTCGGTACTGGCTACCTCATCTACCTCGCCATGCGCCACCTCGACGAACCGAACCTCGAGATCCTGCTCAGCATGGCGCTCGTCATGGGCCTCACCTACTTCGCATTTCGGCTCCACGTCTCCGCGCCGCTCGCCTGCGTCGTGGCCGGCCTCTTCATCGGCAACCGCGGACGCCGCCTCGCCATGTCGGCGCGCACGAGGAACGCGCTCGACATCGTGTGGGCGTTCATCGACGAAATGCTGAACGCGATCCTCTTCCTCCTCGTCGGCCTCGAGATCTTCGCGGTCGAACTCTCGCGGCCCTATATCCTCGCGGGGTTCGCCCTCATCCCGATCGGACTCATCGCGCGGTGGATCTCCGTCTGGTTCCCGACCTCGGTGCTGCGGATGGACCGCGAACCTGCACCCGGCGCGCTCAAGGTGCTGACCTGGGGCGGACTCAAGGGCGGCATCTCCGTCGCGCTGGCGCTGTCCCTGCCCGAGTTCGAGGGACGCGGCGCGATCCTCACGGTCACGTACGCGATCGTCGTGTTCTCGATCGTCTTCCAGGGGCTGACGATCGGCCGCGTGGTGCGGGGGGTGGCGGTACCGGCCGCACACTAGGGCCGGCACCGGCCTCTGTGTTTCGCGCTCGCGATCCGGCGAGCACTTCGCCGTCTACGTCCGTCGATCCCTCTGCCGCTTTCGGAGCACTTCGCCGTCTACGCCCCCTGCGCGTCCTTCCGATTTCGAGGGACGAAATCTCCAGGACGCCCAGGGGGCTCATTCGGCGTGTTGCTGAGATTGGCTTCGGAGAGGGTCGAGGATTCGACCAGCCCGAGGGAGGACTCGCACCTGCTGGGCGCCCACCGCGCGCGGTGGTGACGAGAGGCGTGGCGATGGGAACGGCCTGGTGGCCACTCCTGGAGGCGAGGGGTGGGCTCGCTCCAGGAGTTTCCGCTGTCGGATGTGCTTCTAGTTCTCGGTGACGAGTGCCGGAACCGGGCTGTTGGGAGACCCTTGCGTTCCCGACGGGTCGGTGAGGAGGCGGAAGGCGTGGAGGTCCTGGCCTACGGGGACGACGATCGTGTACTCGCCGGTGCCTGCGGGGTTCGGGAGGGCGATCTTGCCGTAGGTGTATTCCTCGGGGCCCAGGGTAGCGGGCCAGAGGAGTTCCGAGGCGACGGCGTCGAGGCGGACGCCCCACTGCTCGGCTTCGCGTTCGATCTCCTGGCTGAGGCGGACGGCGCTGGTCCAGGTGTCTGGGGCGTCGGTCTGGCCGAGGAAGCTGCCTTCGGCGTCGAGAGCAACCGGATCGACGCGGGTGATCTCGGACACCTGGTACGTGCTCTGAGCGCGGATCCAGTCGACGGACTCGGCACGCGTCGCGAGCTTGCTCGCCTGGGCGACGGTCTGCCGCTCGAGGTAGCGAGACGGTGAAAACGCTTCGAGCGTCATCGTGGTCGCGTTGTGATCGCCGGCACAGACCAGGATCTCCGCGGGATCGACATCGACGGGGTTCTCCGACGCGTTCCGGACGGAGACGGTGAGCACCAGCTCCTCGCCCTCGGTGCGTCCGGAGAGCGCGACGACAGAGTTGGGCTCGTAGGAGAGCATGGTCGCGTATTCGGCGACGTAGTGGTCGTTGGCATCGCTCGCGTCGACCGAGGGATGGAGTTGGTGCTCGACGACGAACATGCCGCAACGCAGAGGGACACCGCCCCCGCAGCCCAGAGAATCCGGGACATCCTTCCTCCTCACACCAGTAGCTGGATTCTCGAGCGAGGTCTGCCCCGCTCGAACGTGACGACCAGGGGCGCGTGAGGTCCGTCGAGCTCGTCGGAGTCGTGTGCGCGGGTCGGTCGTCGCCTGTAGAGAAGGAATCGGGCGGGTGGAGGGAAACCCTCACCGGAAACTCACGAACGCTTGCAAATGAACGAGTTGAGTCGGGTCAAAACCCTCTCGGAAGAGAGCGAAAGTGCCCCGAGGGGGACACGGTGGCGCGGGGATGGGAAGAATGTGCCGGAGGGGGGCTTCGAACCCCCACGGGGCCAGGCCCCGGCGGATTTTAAGTCCGCTGCGTCTACCGATTCCGCCACTCCGGCGAGAGTGCTCGGCCGAGGCCGAGGCCAAGACCGAAACCGCTGGCTCTCTCCCCGGAAATGGAACCGAGGCCGTCAGGTCAGAGGGACCCGAGAACCTCACTCTTCTCCGGAGGGCGTCGCCACCAGGCCTTCTGCACGACCCCGTCCTCGAGGAGTACGAAAACGGGGACCTGGCGATAATACTGGCGAAGGACCGCTTCTGGCGAATATCCGATCGCGAAGGACGGCACGTGATCGACGCGGAACGCGCGTGCGGCTCGTTGATCGCCCGCCAGGACCGCGACGACCTGGAGCTCTCCGCCGTTTCCCTGCGCGATCTCGTCCATGCGGGGAAGTGACTGCACACACTCCGCGCAGTCCTGCCCGTAGAGAGCGAGAAGCACCTTCCCTTCCTGGACGGGCCGCTTGAGGCCGTCGATCGCCATGTTCGAGAGGTCGGCTCCGGGCGAGATCGGCGTCACCCAGGCGTCGACCGGAAGCCGTGGGCCGATCCAGGGAAGCGCGACGAAGACGGGTACGAGGAGGAGGAACGCCGCCCAGCGCTTCTTCGCGGGGCCGGGCTTCTTCACGAAGCGGAGTGCGATCAGGCCGAGGACGACGAAGATCGAGTCCTCGATGATGACGCCGAGAGGCCCTCGCGAGGCGGCTCGTCCGAAGCATCCGCACTGCTTCACGTTCCCCTGCGACCACGCAATCGCAGTCGCGACGATGAAGACGACGAGGAGGAGCAGGATGCCGGTGATGCCGAGTCGAGGTGCCAGGTGGAGGATGACCGCCACCCCGAGCGCGAGCTCGACCACGATGAGAAGGTGCGCGAGCGTGAGTCCCCAGGAGGCCGGGGTGAGCTGGTAGTCACTGATCTGCTGCGCGAACATCAAGGGATCGGTCGACTTGATGACGCCGGCGGCGAGGAAGACGAGGCCGAGGGCAATCGCACAGAGAGATCCTAGGACGGGAAGAAAGCGGGACAAGGCTTCGTCACCCCCTCGGAAGAGCTCGCGATGGAAGATCCGCACCGGAAGGCCGAGACGGATCCTGGCCCATCGACTACGTGGGAGCGCCCAGTCCGTACCCCGGGCGCCCGAGACAACTCTCCGATTATGGCTCGACGCCGAGGTACCTGGCCAGATCGGCTTCCACGGAAACGAGCGGTTCTTCTTCGAAGCGACCGACTTCCTCGCCGTTCTGGAGGATCACGAACGTCGGTGTGAGCGAGACGTCGTACTGTCCGAGTAGATCCGCGGGTTCACTCTGGTCTTCGCTCATCCCGACGAACTCAAGTTGGATCGCGGGGTTCTTCGCCGCCTCGACCGTCTTCATGAGAGGCGGGAGCCAGTGCTTGCAGTAGGAACACCAGGTTCCGAAGAACACCTTGATCGTGGTCGGCGTCTTCACGCCGGAGATCGCCGCGATCATCGCTTTGTTCGGCTCGTACTTGCTCGCTGCGTGGACGTAGTCGGGCTTCGCGGCACGCAGCTTGTCGGCCGAGATCTCTCCGACGAGCGGCGGTTCGGGCTGGACGACGTACGTGCCGTCATCACCCTGGAAACTCAGGATGCCTTCCTCGTTCAGAAACAGGCCGAGTTCCTCGGCCATCGTCATGTCGGGCGCGGGAAGGTCCTGGTCGTCCCACGTGATGGCGTCGACGGGCAGGGCGGACACCGACTTCGACTTGAGGTCGAGGACGAACCCGCCGGCATCGGTCACGATGAGCTGGTGCCGAAAATCCGGCGAGTCGAAGATGCGGGCGAGCGGAAGCGTTGCGTCGGCGTGCACCACCTGGAGCCCGGCGACTTCCTCCCACGCGTCCTGAGCCAGAGCCGGACCCCCGATTGCGACGAGTCCGAGCGCCGCGCCCAGAACGCCGGCGAGGGCTCCACTTCGACGACCTTCGCCCCCCACCCTACCGAACCAATCTCGCATCTGATGCTCCCTCCCCCGGACGGTCTCGACTTGGGAACGTGAGCCCGGGTACGGCCGGGGCCACGAAGTAGATGGGACCGAGTGAATCTGACCTCGGCCCCCCCATGGAACCGGAGTCTTGGGGTCCGGTTCCGAAGAACCGGCCTCCCGAGACTTGGACACGGGAGTCTAGGGCCTGGTCACCCTCTCTGCCAACGCGCCGCTATGACCCGCACATTCGTTTGTTCCAACAGGCACGGCCTCGAGCGGGACCGGGGGGCGGTGCTTGCAAACGCTTTGCACGATTGGCCGCGCATCGGGCGCAGAGCAGCTTCTTCGGAAGGTGACTCCAGCAGACAGAGCCAGGCTGTCGGGAGTATTCGGGCCATCGCGAGGTTGGGCGTGACCCACGCCGGAGCGGACTTCGGCAGCGTCTCGTCCCCTCAATCCCAGCTGTGTCGCCACTGGGGCTATCTGCCGCACGTCTCTGCGTCGCAACAGTTTGGAGCTACTCGGCCTCGTCGCACGGGTAGCGCCCCCCCCAAGCAGCCGTCCCCAGGTCGAAGCTACTTGCCCCTCCGTCAGTCCGCAGAGGGGGTTGGCGGGCCCGCAGCCGGGACAGTTGGTGGCACGTCAATTCATTCACTCGCCCCGGAGAGGCGGTGAGGGGCATTTGCCGGACGCCGATCCCCGACTCGATGAGACGGGGCCGTCAGTTTTGTCGACGGAACGAGCAACTCGGGGGAGCGCGCTTCCGATACGTCCACCGCGAGCAAAGCCAGACAGAGACGACGCGAAGAAAGGAACGTGAAATGTCGACCCTGAGCCTCAACACCTACCCGACCCGGACGCACGGAACCTGGGTCCACCCAGTGACCCCGGGAGACCAGGCCGCCGCGATCCTCGGTAGGCTCTCCTCGGCTCAGAAGGAACGGGTGCAGCGCGCGGTCGAGAGGATCTCGCGTGGGGAGACGCGCGGCGCGAACTTCACCTGGATCGACTACTCGATCACGATCCGGTGGGTCGGCGGCCGGCTCGTGATGAGCCTCTTCTCGCACGACCAGTTCGGTTCCGTGGTGGGCTACGTGGTCGAGGAAGTGTTGGAGGAGGGCGACGCCCGCAGCTTTCCGTTCGCGGGACGGCGCTGGGGCATCGCGGCGTGAGGAACACGGCCGCCGCACGCTAGTCGGTACGTCTCCCCTCGGCTACGCTCGCTCTATGGAGCACCCACCCCTCATCCGACTCTTCCCCACTCCGTCCGAAGAGTGCCCTCCACGGACTCTATCTCCAGGACGAGTTCCTCCATCCCCCTCGCCGTTCGTTCACGGCAACTACGTGACGAGTCTCGATGGACGGATCGCGTTCAAAGGATCCGACGAAGGTGACGGCGCGTCCCGACCGACATCGCAAACCCACGGGACCGGGTTCGCCTCTTCCGCGAGCTCGCGGCCCGCTCGACCTCATGCCCATCAGCGGCTATTCCGCCGCCGCGCGAACGGTTCCAAGTGCAGGAGATCCTGAACCTCGAGGACGCAGGCGATCCCGACTCGCTCGAGGCGTGGCGAACCGAACACGGTCTGCGGCCCAGGCCCGACGTCGCGGTCATCAGCCGCGAGCCTGACGTCCCTCTCCCCCGGAGCTCCGATGGGGAGGCGTGTTCTCCTCGTTGCCGGACGTGACGGCGGCACGCGCGACGGGAGCAGACGTGATGGGAGCGGCCGGGACGATGGCGCAAACGACGAAGCGCGTCCATGGGAACGCGACGTCGAGGTCATTCGTTCTGAAGAGGAAGGCGTTCGCGGGAACGAGCCTGCTTCGATCCTCGGGGGCGCGGATACCGCTCGATCTACAGTGTTCGCGGCCGGCCCAGGAATCCACCGGCTACTATTGGGCGCGCGGGAAAGCCCGATCGGCTCTACCCGGACGCTCGCGCCACGCCTCCTCAGAGACGAGTTCTTCACCCTGGGCGAGCGACCTGAGCCGGCGTCCCGCTTCCGGCTCCGTCACCTCTTCCTCGACGGGAGCGCGCTCTCCGGCGACGGACAGCTCTTCGCCTGCTACGAGCGTCCCTGAACCACGGCCCCGCGGACGAGACACGTCCCGCGGCTCAATCCTCGAGCAGGTACTGATCGTCGAGACCACGAACCGTCTTCTGGAGTTGGTCCGACTCGGAGATCTCGGGCGGGGTCGCGGGGCAGGATCTGGAACACGCCCTGGTTCGCCTTGAGGATGCCGCCGAGTCGACTGTCCGACTGCTTCGCAAACTCTCCCGCGGAATCGCGGGCCATCTGCGTCGCCTCGGCCAGCATGTCCGTCTTGAGGGCGTCGAGCCCGCCGAAGAGGAAGATCGGCTTGAGCGGACCGTACTCGGCCGAGAGCACGACGCCCTGCCCGAGCAGTCGCCCGGAACGGGCCGCGGTCGCCTGCAGTTTGTCGACGTCGGTGGACCGGACGAGCACGAACTGCGCGATGATGAACCGGGCGCCTCGACCTTCCCGGCCGTACTGCTGCGCGTCGAGATCGATGACCTGAAGGCTCTGCGTCTCGAACTCGTCCTCTCCGAATCCCGCGTCACGTAGGAACTGCGCGACGACCTCTCCATCCTTCTCGATCTTCGCCTGTACGGCACCGAGGTCGTTCCCGCTCGCGACGAAGCGAAGCGGCCAGAGAGCGAGATCCGCCTTCACCTCGCGCTCCGCGTATCCCTTGACGACGACCGAGCGAACGGGGGCCCGTCCTTCCCGGAATCCCCATCCGATCAACGCCGGAGCGCGAGCCCCAGAGCGACCCAGATCGCCGCACCGACTCCATTCCTTGCCACGCTCGCCTCCTCGGCCGGCCGTCATCCTGACCCGGCTCCGATCGTCGCCTGCGACTCCCGTCCACGCCGCGCCTCTGCGCGGACGAACCGGTGAATGTCGTCGATTTCCAGTCCCAGGCCAAGCGGTCCGTTCCGAAGCATCATCGGAACCGGTCGGAACCGCCCCCCGAGACTCCTTCGTCGATCCGTCCTATCAGATCCAGCCGGCCCAGTGAAGCGCCACTCCGGCGACGAGCATATCGGCCATCGCATGTACCGCGAGCGACAGGCGCGGGCCGAACCGTCCCCGTTCGAAGACGTGGAAGAGAACCGAAGTGCCGACCAGCGAGAGAACGGTGAGCCCGACCACCCAGTCGCGGAAGCACCCCCAGAGCACCATCCCGTGATACGCCGCGTAGCTCACGTGCGCGAGAACCGGGGCGCGCCCGCGCAGGGGCTGGTAGTGCACCTCTTCCAGGAACGGATGGACGATGCCGAAGGCCACGGCGACGTAGAGGAGCCGTCCACCCGTGAGTCCGTAGGACTCGAGCCACGCCGCCGGATCGAGCCCCGGCACGAGGAGCTGCGGAAGAATGCGGAGAAACGCGAGCGCAACGAGGAGCACGAGTGGCGCGAAGGCCCAGACGAGCCGTCCCCCGGCCCCGCGTCCGAGCCCTTTGAGGCGTGCCGGCAGTTTCGTCCCCGCGAGCAGCACGATGCCCGCCTGATAGAAGACGAGCGCAGCGACGCCGCTGTGTAACCACGTCCACCCTGCGCCCACCGCCACGTACGGCAGCAAGAGCCCCGCGATCAACGCAGGTGTTCCCCCGCTCGGATCCGCCGCGCCGGGCTCTCGCTCGTCGACCGTCATAGGGGCACGCTACGCCCACGAGTTGACGAGGATCAAGTCGTCTGTTGATCTCCCGTCTTCGTCCGGATCCCGACTCCGCCTACGGTGACGTCGCCAAAGGGAACCGATCCCTTGGCTGGAATCAGACTTCCGCAAGGAAGGACGGAGCAAACACCAGCGATCACCCTCTTGTCCGACGGCAGGATGTCAGTGGCAAGAGGATGAGCCAGCGGCGACCCCGGATTCCCTCGAGCGCGTCCGGGTTTGGAATGTGCTCGCCCGCGCACGACGGGAGGATGTCGTCACCGTCAGGCAGACTCGAAGTCGGTTCGAAGCGGCGATCGAACCGGTTTCGATCCTCCACGGAGGGACGTCTCCGGCGACCTACGTCGGCAGGCGTCCCTCACTATTGTCCGGACTTCGTCGTGTGCACTTCCCGCGAACCTCGAGCCTCGACGCACCTGAACTCACAGGTCACCTCCATGTCGTGATGGATGTGAGTGCGATCCTGCGATGATCGGCCTCTGTGTACTAGGCCGCCCGTCCGCCCGCGGCCCGTCCGAGTCTCGACCGATCCCGCACCGCGATGTGGACGCGATCGACGTCGATCCAGCCCTTCCCTTCCATGGCGTGGAGCGTGCGCGAGAGCGTCTCCGGTGTCGTGCCGATCCACTGCGCCAGTTCGATCCTGCGGATCGGCAGGACGAGCTCGGAGCTCTCCGACGACAGCCGGAGAAGTGCGCGTGCCGTCCGTCGCCACACGGAGTCTTCGGTGCGGCGAAGCCGTTCGTCCTGGGCCTCGCGGAGTTCCGCCGCGAGCATCCGGAGGAGTGCGAGCCCGAAGCGGGGTGACTCCTCGACCGCCTCACGCACCGTTTGCGCGGGAATCGTGCACGCCTCGACCGGGCCGAGTGTCTCCACCGTCGACGCGTAGAGATCTCCGCTCAACACTTCGCCCAGTCCGAGCGCGGCCCCAGGACCGAGAATCCGGAGGATGACGTCTTCGCCGCGACGACCACTCCGCATCTCCTTGACGTGCCCGCTGCGGACGCAGCGCGTGGCGTGGGCGGGCTCGCCTTCGAAGAGGATCGGCGCGTGGGCATCGAAGCGGCGCGGCACCACGTCGCGGATGAGGCGAGTGAAGACCGGCGCCTCGAGTTCGCGACGGAACGGGCAGCTTCCTGGACAGGCTTGGCAGGCTCCTGGCTCCATCTGGGCTCCCGACACGGGCTGCGGCCCCCGCGCCCGCGACAATACTCCGCTTTCTCCCCGTGTCCCACCGAACTCGGGACTTTCTCTCCGCGACGTAGAGGCGAACCTGGGAACTGGCTATACTGCCCGGATCTCGAGAATCCAGATCCAATTCCAAGTGGACCCGATGTTCCAGAGCACAGGTATCGCAAACCAGGCCGTCGCCTCCGAACGCACCCCCACCGCCCGCTACGTCGACGGGCTCGCCGTCGTATCGCTCACCGGCTTTGCGCTCGCGGCACCGTGGTCGATCGCAGCGGCCCAGATCTCCGTCGGGATCGGCATCCTCGCGCTCCTTCTCGGTCTCTTCTTCGGACGCCGATGGGAGTCACCCAGAAGCTGGCCGTGGACGATCCGCTGGATCGGGCTGTTCCTCGCCGTGCAGGCACTCTCCATCGTCTTCGCCGGCGATCCCGGACACGCACTCCACTCCTTCCGCGGTTCGTGGACCTACTCGTTCCCTCTCGTCTTCTACCTCCTCCTCAGCCGCGACGCCGACAGGGCGCGCCGGATCGCAACGGTCCTCGCGGTCAGCGGCGCCCTCGCCGGTCTCTACGCGACCTATCAATCGGTGACGGGCCACAACCCGCTCGGAAGGAAAGTGCTCGAGTACCATGGCGGGCTCTACATGGCCCCCGGAACGTTGGGACATCACCTCACGTTCGCGGGGGTGATGCTGCCCGTCTTCTTCGTCGCACTGGGACTGGCCTTCGAGCGACGGAGCCACCTCCCCCGCGCGCTTCGGGCCGGACTCGTGGTCGCGATCGGGGCAGGGCTCCTTCTCTGCTTCGCGCGCTCGGGTTGGGTCGGCGTGGCCGTGGGCCTCCTCGTCTTCTCGCTGCGCTTCGGCCCGCGTTCCGTCGCGGCCGGCGCGGGCACCCTCGCGGCCGCGGCCGCCCTCGCCTACCAGTTCGTCCCCGCGATCCGGGGACGGATGGCTTCGTTCGACCTGGCTTCGGGCCCCAGGTTCCGTCTCTGGGAGTCCGCCTGGAACATCGGCCTCGCGCACCCCCTCCTCGGCGGGGGGCTCGGCTCCTGGAAGGACCTTTTCGCGATCCACAGGGTTCCTGGCGAGTACATGTCGACGGCCCACCCCCACAACGATCTCCTCAACATCCTGGTCGAGACCGGATTCACCGGCGCGCTCGTCTGGCTCGGAATCTGGGTGGTGTTCTTCTACGAGATGCGCTCCAAGTCGAGCCTCGGGACGGGGATCACCGCCGGAGTCGTGGCGCTCCTGGTCGGGGGCATCTTCCAATGCTTCAGCACCGACGAGGAGGTGGCACAGGCCTGGATGTTCGTCGTCGCTCTGGGGCTGACTCTCCGGCGGGGCGAGGAAGGCGGGCGCGGCGAGTCGGCCGTTCCCGGCGGCCCTGCTCGGGACGCCGGCCCGGCCGGGGACGGCGGGGCGCTCGGGTTGCCACGACGGCGAGTCCGTCCGGAAAACGAGGTTGCGGAATGACCCTCTCCGTGGCCAGAGTCTCTCGATGACTTCGAAGAGCCGACAAAGGGGAGAATTCGGCACCTATCTGCGCGTGCTCTCCTACCTCCGTCCCTACGCGCCACGACTCGTGGTCGTCTTCCTCCTCAACGGACTCTTCATCGTCTTCAACATGCTCTCGCTCTGGATGATTCCGGTCTTTCCCCAGGCGCTCTTCGGGCGACAGGAGGCCACATCCCCTCCCCCTCCGCCGAGCAGTCTGCTCGACCTGAACGACTGGCTGAAGTACCAGTACTTCGATCTCGTGGGAAGGCCCACCCCGGCCGAGGCGATCCAGCTCGCGTGCATCCTCATCTTCGCGACCTTCCTCCTCAAGAACGTGTTCCAGTTCGCGGAGCAGTACGTCGTGAGCTACGTCGAGCAGCGCGTGATCAAGGACCTCCGCGACGAGGTGTTCACGGCCGTGCTCCGGAAGCCGCTCGCCTTCTACTCCCAATACGACACCGGCAACCTCATCTCCCGGCTCACGAACGACATCAACGACCTCAACGTGGCCGTGAACCGGAGCTTCACGAAGCTGATCCGGGATCCTGTCCTCATCCTGCTCTCCATCCAGCTCCTCTTCTCGATCAACGCCGGTCTGACTCTGTTCGCGCTCATCGTCATCCCGATCAGCGGCATCGTGATCCGGCAGATCGGCAAGAGCCTCAAACGCAGGTCGACCCGCGTGCAGCAGCAGCTCGCCGCGATCACGAGCGACCTCCAGGACAAGCTCTCCGGAATCAAGGTCGTCCACGCTTTCTCGCAGGAAGACGCGGAAGCCGAACGGTTCCGTGAGTACACGAACCGTCACTTCCAGGCCGCGCTCAAGAAGGTCCGGACCCACCGGCTCTCTTCGCCGCTCTCGGAGACGCTCGGAATCCTCATCATGATTTCGGTGCTCTTCGTGGGGGGGCGCCAGGTGCTGGCCGAGGGCGGAATGGAGCCGGAAGACTTCATCCGGTTCCTCACCTACCTCTTCGGTCTCCTCCAGCCGATCAAGAGTCTCGCGGATCTCAACAACAACGTGCAGATCGCCCTCGCGTCCGGTACGCGTGTCTTCGAGATCGTCGATCATCCCGCGGAGATTCCGGAGCGCCCCGATCCGGTCCGCAAGTCGACCCTGGATGAGGGGATCGAGTACACGGGCGTCTCGTTCCGCTATGCCCCGAACGAGCCGCTCGTGCTGAACGACGTGAGCTTCACGATCGGGAAGAATCAGACAGTTGCCCTGGTCGGCCCGAGCGGAGCCGGCAAGTCGACGATCGCGCAGCTGCTCCCCCGTTTCTACGACGTGATCGACGGCAACATCCGGATCGACGGTGTCGATATCCGAGATCTCGCCCTCGGGGACCTCCGCCGACTCATCGGCGTCGTGTCGCAGGACGTGACCCTCTTCAACGACACGGTGCGGAACAACATCGCGTACGGGCTCCCGGACGTGTCCGACGAACGGATCGAAGCCGCGGCCGAAGCCGCGAACGCACTCCACTTCATCCGCGCCCTCCCCGAAGGGTTCGAGACGATGGTCGGGGAGCGCGGCGTCCGCCTCTCGGGTGGAGAGCGCCAGCGGATCTCGATCGCCCGCGCCCTGCTCGCGAACCCGCCGATCCTCGTGCTCGATGAGGCGACGTCGTCTCTCGATGCGGAGTCGGAAGCACTGATCCAGGATGCCCTCGAACGATTGATGGAAGACCGCACCGTCCTCTCCATCGCCCACCGGCTCGCAACGGTACGAAAGGCGGACAAGATCCTCGTGATCGAAGACGGTCGCCTGGCCGAGGAAGGGAGCCACGCGGATCTCCTCGATCAGTCCGAGCGCTACCGGCGCTACTACGAGCTCCAGGTCTCGCAGTGACCACACCCGAGGAGGCCGGCCGCACTCGACGCGACACGACAGGCCGCACCGCTCCCGACTCGTTCCCCCGTTTCCGGGTCCTCTTCCTCAACTCCGTCCGCGAATCGAGCTTCGGCGGAGGCGAGCGTTGGATGCTCACGATTGCGACCGCACTCGAGGAGCGCGGACACGCCGTGCTCCTCGGAGGGCGCGCCGGTTCCGCTTTTCTCCAGCGGGCCGAGCAGCAGGGCCTGCGGACCCGAGACGTACGGATGCGAGGCGAAGCCGACCCCGCGACGCTCCTCGGCCTTCGTCTCCTCTTCCGGCGCGAGCGACCCGAAGTCGTCGTCGCGAACTTCAACAAAGACGTCCGCCTCGCGGGCGTCGCGAGGTTCCCGGGATCCCGTCCCAAGGTACTGGCGCGGAACGGGCTCGCCATCCTGCCGAACAACGTCCGCTATCGTCACACCTATTTCCGTCTCGCCGACGGGATCGTCACGAACACGGAGTCGATCCGGAAGCGCTACGTCGACTATGGGTGGGTACCGGGCGAACGCGTGCACGTCGTGCACAACGGGATCCGGATCCCCGAGCCCGACGGCCGTTCCAAGGCAGAGATCAGGCAGGCGCTCGGTCTTCCTCCGATGGGTCGATGGATCGGCGCGTTCGGACGCCTCGTCACGCAGAAGCGGTTCGACCTCTTCCTGGAAGCGGTCGAGAGGATCCGACGGGAGATTCCGGATCTCCGGGCCGTCCTCGTCGGGGACGGCCCGGAGCGAGCGCCGCTCGAACGCCTCGCCGCTGAGCGCGGACTCGAGGGCGTCGTCCACTTCGCGGGCTTTCGGACATCGGTGTGGGACTGGTATCGCGCCTGCGACGTCGTGGCACTCACGTCCGCGAGCGAAGGACTCCCAAACGCAGTTCTGGAAGCGATGGCGTTGGAACGACCGCCGGTGGCGTTCGACGTGGGTGGAGTTCGCGAGATGGTCTCCGATCCATCCGTCGGCAGCGTGGTCGCGCCCGAAGATGTGCAGGGTCTCGTCCGGGAAGCGGTTCGCTTCCTGATCGACGCCGAACTCCGCGCGAGGGTCGGAGAAGCAGCCGCCCGGAAGGTCCGAGCCGAGTTCTCGATCGAAGCGATGACCACGTGCGTCGAAGGGATCCTGCGCGGGCTGGTGGACACGGACCGCTAGGACCGAGGACGGAACAGGCCACTTCCCGCCCATTGAGGAATCTCCCGTCGCCCGAAAAAAACGCTAAAGCCCGCCCCGCGACCGGCCGTAACTCGATAGTGGGCCCGTCGCATCTCCGCAAGACACCTCCTGTCCGGCCCCTGTCTCTCCGCAGCCCACCAATCACGGGAGGACCCAATGAGCCAGGTCGCGTTTCTCGAGCCGCTCGTCGTCAGATCCGATCCCCAAACGCAAAGGGAGGACTCGCGCGGCGCGCAGACCTGTGAAGTTGAGACACCGAAGGCCGAGCCCCTCGGGAACCAAGTGCCGATCGGGAATCTCCAGGCCAACGAGCTGCTGCGGCCGCTCGTGCTGGTTGACGACGACTCCGACTTCCACGTCCTTCTCGAAGCCTCTCTTCGGGCGGCCGGAATCTGTGAGCCCCTCGTGGGCCTCCAGGAAGGCCGAGCAGTGATGCCATGGCTCGAGCGACAGATGGAACTCGGATCCCGCCGTCCGCTCCTCTTGCTTCTCGACGTACACCTGCCGGATCGGGGCGGACTGGACGTCCTGAAGGACCTCAAAGAGAACCCTCGCTTCCGCAACACGCCGGTCATGCTCCTGACCAGCGATGTCCGCGACGAGATCCTGAACCAGGCCCTGGACCTGGGGGCGAGTACCGCCGTCACCAAGCCCACGGAGTTCCCGGCTCTCGTCGACCTCGTCCGCTCCCTCGCCCGCTACTACGGCATCCTCACGAACGGATCCGTCCAAGCCAACGACCACAGCATGATCAAGCGGGAGAATCGCAACGGGAACGGCAACGGCAGCGGCGACGGTGGCAACGGCGCTGTTCGTGGCTGGGTGCAACGACGCAAGTAGCTCGATCTCATCGAGCCACTCAGGTGTGATACGCAGAGGGCACCTTCCTTCGGGAAGGTGCCCTCTTTGCATGACGTCGTCGGATGTCCGCGCGAATCAGACCGCGCGCCCGGGCCGAAGCCAGGCCGAGAAGAGCTCCAGCGACATCCAAGGTGCGAGGAGCGGCCCCGCGGCGAGATGTACGCCCGCCTGCTTGACCCCCTCCCGATCCGCGGCACTGCCCACACCCTCCGCGACGACCTTCGTCCGAAGGTCCTCGGCCATGTGCAGGAAGACCCGGAAGAGCTCCCAGTCCTCGTCCCGACAGTCGAGGATCGACCGCACGTCGACGAGCACGAGTTCCGGCTGATTGCGGACCAGCGACCGGAGCGCCTGGTACTCGAGCGGGAACCCGCTCAGCGCGTGCTTCTGGATCTGACGTCCCTCGCCTCGCCTCGCCCCCTCCACCCGGTACGGCCGTTCGAGGATGAACGACGTCTCGAGTTCGCTGGGAATCGCGAGGGCGCGGGCTGGGGCCGACGCGAACGAAGAGACGAGGAAGTGCGTGGTCGGAGAAATCCATCCGAGCCGGACCCAGCGTTCGTGCCGTGCGGCCACGCCGTTCCAGATCACCGCAAGTTCCTCCTGCGCCTCGATCGGATCGACACGAAGACGGATCGCCTCCATTCTCCCCGAAACGAGAGAGACGACCGGCTGGACGGTCACGCGCTCGTCGAGGTCGAGAGACGCGTCCTTCTGGAACGCCGCCCGCGTCCGCTCGGCGCGGTCCGCGGAGGGAGGGGGCAGCAGGGTCAGCTTGGCTCCGCGGATCGCTCCCTGCGCCTTTCCCTCGCGCTTGGCGTCGAAGAGGGCCGCATCCGCCTCACGCAACCACTCCTGGGGGCGCAGGAACGCCGCACTGCCGAGCGCGACGCCGAAGCTCGCGGTGACCTTCACACTCCCCTGCTCGAGCCGGATGGGGGCCTGGAATGCGGTCGCCATCCGCCGCACGACATGGCCCGCCTCGTCCTCCGAACCAACACCTTCGAGCAGCGCAACGAACTCGTCGCCGCCCATGCGCGCCGCGGTGTCGTTGCACCGGAGGGAGTCCTCGATCCGGCGCGCGACCTCCACGAGTACGCGGTCACCGGCGAGGTGACCGTGTTCTTCGTTGATCATCTTGAAGTCATCGAGATCGATGTAGAGGATCGCGCACCTCCGGGCCATGCCCGGGCGGCTGAGCACGGCGTTCACTTTCTGGAGGAACACCTTGCGGTTCGCGAGACCGGTGAGAGGGTCGTGATGCGCGTCCCGCTCCAGACGGAGTTCGAGCAGCTTCCGGTCCGTGATGTCGGACTGGAATCCCGTGAGACGCTTGTCGCCTCGAGTCAGAGCGAGCCCACGGACGTGCATCCAGCGCCACTCCCCGCCCCGGCTCCACATCCGGTACTCGAGCTGGAATGTGTCTTCGGTCCCCTCGAGATGGTCGTGGAGCTTCGTCTCGAACGTCGTTCGGTCCTCAGGATGGATCGCATCGAGCCAGACCTGGGTCGGCGTGAGCTCGGGGGCGATGCTCGCTTCGGGGAGCCACTGGACCCACTGTTCGGACAGGAGCACCGCATCCTCGTCTCCCAGCCACTCCCAGATCCCGTCCCGGGCCGCGAGCGCCGCTTGCGACACGCGATCCTGCCGGGCACGGAGGTCGGCGATCATCCGGTGGTGGTGCACTGCGAATCGGATGCTCCGGTGGAGGAGTTCCGGATCGATCCTCAGTTTGGAGAGGAAGTCCGCAGCCCCCAGCTGAAGGGCCCTCCCGTCGAGTTCGGAGTCCGTCTCGTTCGTGAGCATGATGAAAGGTAGGTCGGCCCCCTTCTCTCGTGCCGCGGAGAGGAGCTGCAGTCCGGTGCGGTCTCCCAGTCGGTAGTCGAGAACACAGAGGTCGTAGCGGCCCGCATCGAGCTTCTGGAGCCCTTCATCGAAGGTGGGCGCCCAGTCGATGTCATACTTGCCGGCGTAGGTCGAGTCGAGAAAGCCCCGCGCGAGCAGGTAGTCGTCCTCGGAGTCCTCGACCATGAGGAGACGGATCGTCCCCGCGCTTTCGCCAAGAGCACCGAGATCCTTAGTCGTGGCCCGCCCCATCAAGCCTCCTCTGAAGTGCCGGTTCGCCCCGGGTTCCGTCCCCCAAACCGGCTAGTTTCATCCTGCTCGGTATCTCGGCCCGGCTCTGCGCTTTCTTGAGCACGCGGGCGCGAGCGGAGCCACTGGCCCGGCCCAGAACGAGCATTCGTTCGTATCGATCGTGCCTCATTGGGTGGCCCGGACGGCAGGATCCTAAAGAGCCGGGATTGTCGAACCGATCGCTAGGAGGTACGGGAGGACCAAACCTTGGCCAGACATCGGATTCTCGTAGTCGACGACTGCCCCGAAGATTGCGAGCTGTACTGTCGATTCCTGGAGATCTCGGACCTGATCGACGCCGAGATCGAGATCGCGGAAACCGGAGTCACCGGCCTCGAGGCCGTGCGCCGGGGAGAGACCGATTGCGTCATCCTCGACCAGAACCTGCCGGACTGCAACGGGACGGAGTTCCTCTCCGAGCTGCAGTTTCTCCAGGATCCACCGCCGGTGATCATGATCACCGGAGCCGGCAGCGAGAAGGTCGCGGCCGAATGCGTGAGGCTGGGAGCGCGCGACTATCTCGTGAAGGGAAGCTTCCGCCCCCACGAACTCGTGCGTGCCGTCCGGTACGCGATCTCCGACCGTGAGCTGAAGAAGCGGATCCTGGATCAGCGCGAAGAGCAGGAACGGTTCGCACACATCGCGGCCCACGATCTCCGCTCACCGCTCCAGAAGATCGGGGGCTTCTGTACCCTCCTCCAGCACCACGTCCAGGGACAGAGCGACGAAACGGACGACATCCTCGATCGGATTCTCAAGAACGTGCACAGAATGAGCGACCTGGTGGACGGTCTGCTCGAGTACGCACGCACCGGTCGTGGCGATGCCCCACGGGACGTCGTCGACTTGGACGAGGAACTCAGGGTCGTCATGAGCGATCTCTCGGCAACCCCCGGCTTCGAGAGCGCCGAGTTCAGGATCGACTCGCTGCCGAACGTCGCGGGAGATGCCACGTCGCTGCGTCAGGTTCTCCAGAACCTGATCGCCAACGCTCTCAAGTTCCAGGAGCCGGGCAACCCCGTGCGGGTAGAGGTCGGCGGGGAGCACGACGAACGCGGGTGTCGAATCTGGGTCCGCGACAATGGAATCGGGATCGATCCCCAGGACCAGCGCAGGATTTTCGAGCCGCTCGAACGACTCCATCCGCAATCGAAGTACCCGGGAACGGGTCTCGGCCTCACTCAGTGTCAGAAAATCCTCCGTTCGCACGGCGGAAAGATCGACGTCGAGTCGGCCCGCGGACAGGGGGCGACGTTCTACCTCTCGTTCCCGCCCGACCGCTACGTGGAAGTGCCACTCGCGGCATAGACCACGGACCGAAGAATGCGTTTTCCACGGAGAACGCCCTGCTGTGCAAAGCAGCGGGGCGTTTCTCTATCTCTCTCTGGAATCGCCCGGCCCGACTCCGACACTGCCCGCACTGGCGTGACCGCCGGCGTGGCCGGACTCTCGAAAGACAGTCGACCGGGGCAACCCCGACGCGCCGCGCGTCCGGACACCTCCTCCGCCCGGTCGTTTTTTGGGCGGAGTGCTGCCGTCATTTGCGATAGGGTACGTGTGTTCGTGAGGTCGCCTCACTGGAATCCGAATCAGAGACAAGGATGTGCCACATGACTACGCGTAAGAGATCGATCGCCAAGCCCGCGGCAGTGGAACAGAGAATCGTCGCCGCAATGGACAACCTCGAAGCCGCCTGGGTCGCGGGTGAAGGAGCCGTCGCCGCTCGGAGCAAGGATGCGAAGGCGTTGACGACGACGGTGAAGCGTTTGTCGAAGCGCCACGCAACACTCAACAAGCGAAAGAGGACCGCGGCCGCGCGGGTCAAGAAGGCGCCGAGCGCGGACACGCGTGCGGCCCTTCGCACTGTCACGCGCGACCTCGCGACGACGAAGCGTGAGCTGGACAAGGCGAGAACGGCCAAGGCCGCGAACGCTGAGCAGCTCACCGCGCTCAAGGACACGTTCCGCCGCGCGAACGCGTACTACACGGCGATCGAGAAGGCTCAGGCCCAGCTCGAGAAGCCGAAGCGTCGGCGTCGCCGTTAGTCGGCTGCATGTCTGTCGCCATCGGCGGCCTGGCCTCCCGCGGGGCCAGGCCGCTTTCTTTTTGCCGTCACCGCGCTAGACTGCTTCCATGCTTCGAGCCACTGCAGCGCGGGTAGCCGCGTTCCGCGCCGAACGTAGCCACCTGACCGGGCCAGGAGCCCCCGACTTCCCCACCGCGGCGGGGGACGTATTGGGGGCGCAGGCGCAGATCCTCGCGTCGGCGCTCCACTCGATCGCATTGCGCACGGCTTCAGCGATACCGACGGCGCACGCGCGCGTCAAACCTGGACAGACCCCGCGATCGCGATCTGCGTCGGCTCCTGCGGGGACCATCCCGACGGCAGAGAACGTGCGGAACGCAGTCTTCACCGATCGCAGTCTCGTCCATACCTGGGGGCAACGGGACACGCTTCATGTGTACCCCGCCGCTGACTGGCCATACTTCGCCGCCTCCTGGCGCGTCTGGCTCCGCACCGGCCGACGTGGCCTCGAACCACCGGCAAAGACGGTGGAGAAGACCCTGATCCTCCTCGAGCGCGGAGAACCGCTCACGCGGAGTGACGTCTTCGGACTCCTGCCCAAGGCCTACGTGAACGAGTGGGAAGGGCGGATCGGGAACCGGGACGACGCGCTGAAGTTCAGCGCCGGCCGGCTCTTCTGGACCCTGGCCCACGCAGGCGCCGTGTGCGTCGGCCCGACCCGGGGACGGGAGCAGACCTATCTGGCGCGAACCGTCTGGCTTCCGGACCTACCCTGGCGGGAACTCGACCCTGACGCCGCCGCCACGGAACTCACGAGCCGCTACCTACGCGTGCACGGCCCCGCAACCGCTCACGACGTCGCGCACTTCTTCGGCGCGAAGGTCGGCTCCGCGCAGAAGTGGATGGAGCGCATCCCCGGCCTCGTGGAGGTGGAGTGCGAAGGCCGCCCCGGTCTGAGGCTCCACGGCGACGACGTCGAGGCCCTCCGAAAGCAGCGCCCCGTCCCCGCGGCCCGACTTCTGCCGAAGTTCGACACGCTCCTCATGGCCCACGCCGACAAGAGCTGGACAGTGCCCGACGAGGCAGAGCGAAAGCACGTCTGGCTCCGGTTCGCGGACGTCGCTGCCGTCGTGCTCGCGGGGGGCCGCGTGGTCGCGACCTGGAAGCACAAGGCGACCCGGAAGCGGCTCGACATCGTCGTGACGCCCCTCAGCGGCTGGAAGAAGTCTCTGACCGGCCAGGTGGAGAAGGACGCCGAACGGACCGCCACGATTCTCGGCTGCACCGAAGCCCACGTCTCGCTGGAGAGCTAGGCATCAAGGAGTTCGCTCCGGTGAGCTGGAGCCGACGCTGGCCGGCAGGCCGGTGCGCCACTATCCAGAGTTCGCCGACGTTCCGATCGCAACCTTGCAGTAGGGACAGCTGTAGACGGCCAGGTATCCGATCCCCGTCATGCCGACCGTCCGAACCTTGTGGAAGAAGATCTGCGAGAGCACCTTGTCGCAGTGCGGACACTTCGGGTGGTACTCCTTCTGCTCCTTCACCTCGATCTTCTCGGGCATCTCACTCCTCCTGTTCGTTCGGGCGGCACTCCGAGCATCGGCGCACCGCGGATGCGTTGACCATACCTCCGGTGAGTGAGTACCGGGGAGGACGATGGGAATGCTGGGGCACCTGCCACGGCAAGAGGGGTGAACGCCGATACGGGAACTGGAGTCGGCTAGCCGACGGACGTCGGCAATGGAACGTCAGTTCGGCAACGGACGTCGGCAAGGAACGGTATCGTGGGTGTGTGAAATGGCGCGTCGGCGGCGCTACGGGATGGCCTGCGGCCGGGCCTCGAGGTGCCGGTGGACTCGGGGAAGAAATTGGAGGCGCCACCCGGATTTGAACCGGGGAATAACGGTTTTGCAGACCGTCGCCTTACCACTTGGCTATGGCGCCTCCACGACCTGGCACCCGAGCCGCGGAATCCGGAGAGAGGTCGGGTAGGAAGAAATGGAGCGGGAGACGGGATTTGAACCCGCGACATCCACCTTGGCAAGGTGGAGCTCTACCACTGAGCTACTCCCGCTCAACCAACCTGTTTGCCGCCCGCTGCAGCATGACTGCCGCCAGCAGCAGAAGCCCAAATCTAGGGAAACCCCCCGGGGTTGTCAACGCACAATCCCAACTTCACTGCCCCGTCGTGGTGCTCCCACACGCCCGGGGGTCTCCCTCGGGATCGGCTCCCAGCCGTGCCGGTCGAGCCGAATTCCCATAGTCCTCCGTCCACGTTCCGCCTATTCTCGCGACAAGGTCGCAAGTGGCCATATCGAAAGGATTTGGCCCTTTCGCACAGCCGCTCAGGCCACGTACGAGGAAGGTTTCGGCATGGCCCTCAGAGTTCTGAAATACGGAGGCACCTCCGTTGAATCTCCGGTGCGAATCCTCGAGGTCGCCCGGCAGATCCTGCGCTATCGGGAACAGGGTGACGAGGTGCTCGTCGTGGTCTCCGCGATGGGACAGACCACGGACGAGCTCATCCATCTCGCCAAACGGGTCTGCCGCACTCCCCCGCGCCGGGAGCTCGACATGCTCCTCACCGCGGGCGAGCGGATCTCGATGTCGCTCCTCGCCATGGCGCTCGGGTCGCTCGGCTACCCGGCGATCTCGTTCACCGGATCGCAGAGCGGCATCGTCACGGACAGCCGGCACGCCGATGCCCGCATCTTCAGCATCCGCCCTTTCCGGATCGAGGACGAGATCGCGAAAGGCAAGGTCGTCATCGTCGCGGGGTTCCAGGGCGTCTCTCCGGAGAAGGAAGTGACGACGCTGGGGCGCGGCGGGAGCGATACGACCGCGGTCGCGCTCGCGATCCGGTTCGGTGCGGAGGAGTGCCAGATCCTCACCGACGTCGACGGGGTTTGGACCGCGGATCCGCGCGTGGTCCCAGGTGCCCGGAGGATCGAGGCCATCGACTACGACGCGATGATCGCGCTCTCCCACTTCGGAGGACGCGTGCTCTATCGCCGCGCCGTGCGGCTCGCGCGGCGCTACGGCCTTCCACTCCGCATCCGTTCCACACTCACCCTCGGCCCCGGCACCCGCGTTCCCAGAACGCCCGTCGAGCGCCTCCCATTCAGCGAGGAGAACTGTCCGATGGAAAGCGATCGCATCGTCGCCGTGGCTCTCGAATCCCCCGTGCATTGGCTGCGCGCGGTCCAGCCGAAGGACGCTCCTCCCCCGGCACTTCGCTCCCAGGGCACGTGCCTCGTCTCCTTCTCCGAGCGGACGGAGGACGGTACGCGCCGCTGGCACTGGGTCCTTCCGGAAGGAGCGTCACCGGAGGAATGGAACGATCAGGAATCGTGGGGCGCGGGGGCGTCTCTCCACCTGGAACGGAATCTCGCGCTCGTCACGTTGATCGGCGACGGCGCGCATCTCGGTTCGACCCGTCTCTTCGAGGCGGAGTCGACGCTCTCGGCCGCGGGGATTCCGACCCTGCTCTCCCAGACCGGAGCGCACGCGCTCTCGTTCCTCGTGCCGGAGGATCGAGGCGAGGAGGCAAGCCGCCTCCTTCACGACGCGCTACTGGAGGACGCGAAGCATTGATCCGGCGTCAGCGCGCGGGAGGCATCACGATCGTCCGCTCGTAGGCCGCGATGTACCGAGTGGCGGTGCGCGCCCAGGAGACTTCGACCTGCTGGAGGTGGGCCACGAGCCGCTTCCATGCGGATCGCTTCGGATAGACCTCGATCGCCTGCCGGATCGCCGAGAGCATCGCGCCACCGTCGTACTCACCGAAGACGAAGCCTTCACCCTTCGCGGTCTCGAGCACGTAGGGCCGGACCACGTCCGTCAGCGCTCCGGTGAGGTGCGCGATCGGGACCGCGCCGTAACGCATGCCGCGCATCGCGAGCTGGGCCGTGGGTTCCCTGCGCGGCGCGCACAGAAGGAAGTCGGTGCCGGCGAGTTCGAGGCGGAACTGTGGCTGTGACGCGTCCCTCACGAACGAGACTCGATCGGGAGCCGCCTTCGCAAAGTCTTCGGCCCACGTCTCCCACTTCGAAACGTGGCCGGGTGCCGTGCGGCGGCCGAAGAGCGCGAGCTTCACGCGCTCTCCCATGAGGTCACCGGCCACGGCTTCGAGCAGCTCCCAGCCCTGCCCATCCGCGAGGGGTGCATCGAACGTGATCAGAGGCACGTCCGGTTCGACCGGGAGATCGACCGACTCGAGGAAACGAACCTTGTTGCTCCCCCGTTGAACAAGGTCGTTGGACGAGAACCGGTATGGGATGAGCTCGTCCGAAAGCGGATTCCAGCGTGACGTATCGATTCCGAACGGGATCCCTTCGAGCCGGTCTCCCTTCTGCGCGAGGACGTCCTCGAAACCGAAGCCGAACCCTTGGCGCTGGAGTTCGGCGGAGTAGCTCGGGCCGGGAGCCGTCACTCGATCCGCATAGAGAAGCGCGGCGCGGAGGAAGCTCGCGCCACCGTTCATGTCGACGCTCGCGCGTACTTCCGGATCCTGTCCCATCGCGCCCACCGCGGCCCACGCATCACCGGAACCGAACGGAGCGAGCGAGAGGTCGTGGATCGAGTAGAGCGTCCGGGCATTCCGCACCTCCGGATCTACGTCCGGATCGCGGCGGAGGAGAACCGGGAGCAGCGCGGCCGCTGGATCGAGGACGTGGAACACGTGCGGCCACCACTTCATCTGATGGAGCGACCTCAGCACTCCCTGCGCGAAGAACGCGGACGCAACGGGCGAACCGGCGACCTGGGCGGGAGTGATCGACTCGAGCTCCTCCCCACCGACCGCGAGGAACTTCGCAGTTCTCCCCTCCACGGTCCCCCGCCGGAGGGTCGCCTTTCGTCCGGCGACGTCGAGTTCCATCGTCTCGTTGAAGCGGAGTCCGGGGAACCGGCTCAGATAGTCGCCATCGGGGAGGAAGTAGACGATGTAGTGACCGCGTCGTTCCAACTCCCGCCCCAGGGCGTCGGCGAACGCTCCCACTTCCGACCTGTGTTCGAAAGGTCTCGTCTCGGACCCGACGAACGCAATCTCCAACGGACTCTGCACTGACGGCTCCCTCCACCGTGGCTGGGGCCCCACACGGGCCCACTCGAACCCAGCCCCGCACTACGGGAGATCGGCCCGGACGGGCCGTTCCTCAAGAGGCGGGCGGGTATCCCGCCAGCATACTGGAGCGATCGCGTCCCTGTCGCGGCCGGAACTCGAATCAGGCGTCGAGGTGGCCACGAAGCACGTCCGCGGCGTCTTCCGGAGGGACGGAGTTGATATAGAACCCGGTACCCCACTCGAAACCGGCCACCTTCGTCAGCTTCGGCATGATCTCGAGGTGCCAATGGAAGAGCGGCACGCGCCCCGGCTCGTTGATCGGAGCGGTGTGGAGGACGAAGTTGTAGGGAGGGCTGCCCAGGGCCCGGTGAATGGCCCGGAGCGTCTTGCCCAGGATCTGCCCGAACGCGAGGAGGTCCTCGTCCGAGCTCGTCTCGTAGGCACCCTCGTGATACGTCGGGACGATCCAGGTCTCGTAGGGGAAGCGTGGCGCGAACGGCTCGAAGGCGAGGAACCGCTCGGACTCGCAGAGGATCCGCCTCACCGTGTTCCGTTCCTGTTGGATCATCGCGCAGAGGATGCACCCACCGTTCGCTCTCTCGTGGAGGGCGAATCCGCCGAGTTCCTCGTCGAGACGACGCGGAACCGTCGGCGTCGCGATGAGCTGGGTGTGACTGTGTTCGAGCGTCGCGCCCGCTTCCGCGCCGAAGTTCTTGAAGACCTGGATGTAGCGGAAGCGTCTGTCTCCGGTCAGGTCGATGATCCGCTCTCGAGCGGCACGCGCCACGGCAGCGATCTGGTCGTCGGGCAGCGACGCGAGAGTCGCGCGGTGGTCGGGAGACTCGATGATCACCTCGTGCGCACCCACCCCGCGCATCGAACGGTAGACACCGTCCGACTGGGGATCGAGGTCGCCTTCGATCTGGAGCGCAGGATACTTGTTCGAGACGACGCGCACGGACCAGCCCTCACCGTTGTCGGGCATTCCGTCGGGACGCTCCGCATAGACCTCCGGTGGGGTCATCGACTCGTGGCCGGGACAGAACGGACACGTGTTTCCCGCCGTCCCGGCGTGGACCGGAGGGAAGTCGGACGGTCTCTCCCCCCGCTCCGGGGCGAGCACGACCCAACGTCCGACGATCGGATCCCGCCGGAGCTCAGGCACGCTCGAGCCTCCGGGAGCGCGTGGACTCACTCGCCGCGAAGGCGATATGACACGCCCGCTCGTACTCCGTCGTCCACGGAACCCCTCTCCGGCCGAGCACGGTCCGCGCGACCCTCAGGAACTTGTCGATCCGGTACTCGACGGCATCGGCGCCGGTCCCCCACTGGAAGTCGGCGATGTATCGTTCGGGGACCGCGACGTCACCGAAGACGTTCGCACCCAGCCCCACGATCGAACCGGTGTTGAGCAGTGCGCCGATCCGGGTCTTCGCGTGATCGCCGAAGAACGTTCCGATCTTGTTCGAGCCGGACTTCAGCATCTCCCCCGCCACGTCCAGGGTCACTTCACCGTAGTCGTTCTTGAGATCGCTCGTCGTGGTGAGAGCGCCGAGGTTGACCCACTCGCCGATGTAGCTGTGTCCGACGAAGCCGTCGTGTGCCTTGTTCGCGTAGCCGAGGAACACCGTGGTCTCGATCTCACCGCGAACGCGCGAGACGGGGCCGAAGGAAGAACCGCTCCCGATCGTTCCGCCGAGGAAGAGACAGCGACGATCCGCGATGAGCGGTCCCTTGAGGTAGGTCCCCGGAAGCACGACGCACTCCGCGCCGAGGACGATTCCGCCTTCCCGAGCATCGAGTACCGCACCGTGATCGACGCGCGCCGTCTCGTCGATCCGGATCCGCTCGCGCGCGTAGCCGAATCCATCGACGACCGGTCCGGAACCGTCACCGATCGGCCCAGAGGGCGAAAGCGAACCACGTCCATCCGCACCCAGTAGCGATCCGAGATCCGCGTCGAGACACGTGCCCTGCACGCGAACGAGGTCACCGAGGTGCCGCAAATGGTCACCCGATTCGAGCTCCACCCCTACCGGGCAGCGCGCGAGTTCCTCGGACACCGCCGCGCAGGCGCCGAGATCCCCGGCTCTGGCGCTATCGACCGAGCCCCGCATCGCGACGGCGACTCCGTCGAGGCTCGCGCTCCCTCCGGAAGGGAGCGAACGGAGCGAATCGATCGTACCGGCCGTCGGAATCAACCGGTCGCTCACCCAGACCGCGTCCTCGGCGATCCCGCTCAGCCCCCCCCATCCGAGACGTCCCGCACGAAGGGCCGCGACCTCGTCGCGACAGACGACGAAGAGTGGGTCGTCCCCGACGAGACGGCGCCAGCGCGCCTCGGTCGTGTCCGCTCCGAAGCGGAGTTCACTCGGCGGACGGAGCCAGGTGAGTGGGCGGAGTTCCGCCCAGCTTTGGTCCTCGAACAGCACCCAGGTCGTCACTTCGTCCCGCCTCCCGCTCGCGCCTCGGCCACCGTGACGACCGTCGCGTCCACATATCCACTGACGACGGCGTCTCGTCGGACCTCTTCCGCGGCATCCTCGGTGGTGAACGAACCGACCCGCAGTTTGAAGAGTCCGTCCTCCTGCACCACGCGCACCGGAACGCCGAGCACGGTCGACGCGCGTGCCCGCCACTCTTCCGCCCGCTCAACCGTCGATGCGACGAGGAGCTGGACGGTGTGGATGGTCGAGGCCGAACGACCGGTGGAGCCGGGAGACGTAGCATCACCTCCCCGACTCTGCGAAGTGTTCGGTGCCTGGCCGGGCGACGCAGGCGGAGTCGAGATCGACGGCGGAGTCGCCGACGTCGCGGGCGGAGTCGGCGTCGCGGCTCGAGCCTTCGTCGCGGGCGTCGTCGGTGCCGAGGTCGCGGGATCCTTCGTAACCGGAGGCGTCGCCGGCGAAGCGGTCGCCGATGCATTCGTCGACGGAGGTGTCGTGGCCTGCCTCGTCGGCGCCGTCGCCCCCGACAAGTCCCCAGGATAGCCAGGGAACGCAGCGGGTGCGTCGGGACGTACGGAGTTCTCCTCCGAGGGGAGCACACGTCCCGATCCCGGGAGAGGATCCGTCGAGGGCACGGGCAGCGCGGGCCCACTCGGACGTGACGACGCACATCCCGAGACCAGCATCAGGAACAGGGCTCCACCGAGGAAGAAGGCCCCATGCTCAGTTGTCAGCGGACGGAATCGTCCGCGCGTTGAGACTCTCATCCCATCCTCCCCAGCCCCGTAGAGTGTCTCGTCGCCTGCCCCGTCACCAATACCTCGTATCCCCGTCGGTTCGTCCCTTCCGAACCAGGTCGCGGATCTCCTGCACACGGTCCCGCGGGCAGACGAGCGTCGCGTCGGCCGTTCGAACGACGACGAGATCGCGGACGCCGATCAACGCGACGATGCCGCCCTCCTCCGAGAAGACCACGTTGTTCTCGGCGTCGGCGACCACCGCATCTCCATGCACTCGATTCCCCGAGCCGTCCTCCCCGGCGAGATCCGACCACGAGGACCACGAGCCGAGATCGTCCCACCCGAACTGCGCAACGACGACGGCAACTCGATCCGACCGTTCCATGACCGCATGGTCGATGGCGACGGACGGACAGGCCGAGAAGAACGCGGCCCGCGCCGCCTCCCCCGCGTTCCGCAGCAACTGGTCGAAGGGACCCGCGAGTTCCGTCGCGTGCCGACGCAGCTCCTCTGCCATCGTCCGGGCGGAGAAGAGAAAGATCCCCGCGTTCCAGTAGAAGCTGCCGGCTGCCTGATAGGCCCCGGCCGTTGCGCGGTCCGGCTTCTCGTGAAAGCGCCGCGCGACGAAGGCGTCCGCGTCCGTCACGTCGATCCGGTCGCCACGCTCGATGTAGCCGTAGCCGGTTTCCGGGCGGGTGACGGGGATGCCGAAGGTGACGATCCTCCCCGTGTCGTCGACGACTCGCTCCCCGGCCCGGACCGTTCGCCAGAACGCCGCACTGTCGGGGATCCAGTGGTCGGCGGGCAGCACGAGGATGCGGCGATCCTCCTCACCCGCCCGCACCACCTCGGCGAGGACTTCGGCGACGGCGGCCGCCACGGCCGGACCGGTGTTCCGCCCCTCGGTCTCCCAGAGCCAGCGGTCGGGCCGGATCGCGGGAGCCTCCGGCGAGAGGACGTCCTTCAGGTCCCGGGGCGCGATGGCCCAGAGCCGCTCCGCCGAAACGCCGTCGAGCGCACGCGTGACCGTCGCCTCGAGGAGGCTCTGGTCATCGAGCAGGCGCAGAACCTGCTTGGGGCGGGACCTGCGGCTGAGCGGCCAGAACCGCTCCCCACGCCCCCCGGCGAGAACGACGACGTCCGTGTGCATGGCCCGATTCTCCCGGCGGACGGCGGCATCCGCAACCGCGATTCACGCCGCGACCCAACCCGGGGACCGGGTGGAGGGGCTACGAAGCCCGCGCGCCCGTCTTTCCGATGGTACGGAGGGCGCTCTCGAGCTGGTTCCAGCGCTCCTCCAGGTCGCCCGTGTATCCGACCGAGATCCGGACGAGGCCCGGAGAGATGCCGGCGGAAGCGAGGTCCTCCTCCTCCAGCTCGCTCGAAGTCGAGCTCGCGGAGCACGAGAGGAGGCTGTCGAAGTAGCCGAGGCTCACCGCGACGAATCCGAACCCCATGCCCTGGAGGAGGTCCATGAACCGGAACGCCAGCTCGGTACTGCCCATGTCGAGGCCGAGGATCCCGCCGTGGCCGTAACCCGGGTTTGCGATCTTGAGCAGCCGCTCGTAACTCGCATGGTTCGAGAGCCCCGGGTAGATGACCGGAAGGCCGAGTGCCTCGAGCCGCTCGGCGAAGACCTGCGCCCGCCTGCCGTGCTCCTGCATCCGGATGCCGAGGTGCGGCAGCCGGAGAGCCAGCTCGTGCGCGATGCGCGGGTCCATCGTGGGCCCGAGGAGCATGAGCGCGCCGTGATGGAGGTCCATGAGCGACCCGATGAACTCGGTGTCGCCGCAGATCGCGCCCGCGATGATGTCGGACGCTCCGCTCACGTACTTCGTGAGGCTGTGCACCACCACGTCCGCGCCGTGGACCTTCGGGGTCACCACGGTGGGAGCGAATGTATTGTCGACGACCAGCTTCGCGCCTACTCCGTGCGCGATCTCGGCGAGCGCCGGAATGTCCGCAACGACCAGCGTCGGGTTCGACAGCGTCTCGCAATAGACCATCTTCGTCTTGGGAGTGATCGCGCGCCGAACCGCGTCCAGGTCGTCGATGTCGACGAACGTCACGTCGATTCCCATTCGATCCGGCAGGAAGTCGTGGAAGAGAGCGAAGGATCCGCCGTAGATCGCGTTCGCCACGACGGCGTGGTCACCCGTCTTCATCAACTGGATCGTGGCGGCCGCGACCGCGGAGAGGCCACTCGCGGTGCAGTACGCCGCCTCCGTTCCTTCCATGGCGGCGAGGAGACGGCCGAGGACATGCACGGTGGGGTTGAAGTGACGGCCGTAGAGGAAGCACCCCTCCGCCGGCCCCTTCATCCCCTGGAAGATCCCGGGCATGGTCTCGGCGTGCATGACCGTGAAGGTGGTGCTGAGTTCGACGGAAGGGTTCACGCCTCCGTGCTCACCGAACTCGTGGCGGGTCTGGGCCATGGCCTGGATCGGGTCGAAGGAACGCATGGGGAACCTCCTGCGTCGGTCAACGTCGGTGTCGGACGAACACAATTAGACCATCGTCCACATAGACAGGATCGGATACAGTCTCGAAGAGATCCATCGAATTTACTTCGGAGAACAGCCATGACATCCGACCTGGACCGAATCGACGTGCAGATCTTGGACGTCCTACAGAACGATGGACGGCTCTCGAACAAGGAGCTCGCGTCGCAGGTGGGGCTGGCGCCGTCCAGCTGCCTCGAGCGGGTCCGCCGTCTCCAGGAGCGGGGGGTCATCCGCGGCTTCCACGCGGAAGTATCCCACCAGGCGCTCGGGATCGGCCTCGAGGCTCTCATCGCCATCCGGCTCGACCGACACTCACGGGCGCGGATCGACGCGTTCCTCGACCACCTGCGGGCTCTCCCCGAGCTGATCGGGTTCTTCCACGTCGCCGGGGCGAACGACTTCCTCGTCCACGTCGCCCTCCGGGATCCGTCCCATCTCCGCGACCTCGCCCTCGACGCCTTCTCGCAACGGGAAGAGGTCGCACACATCGAAACGTCGCTCATCTTCTACAGCGAGCGGCGGAGCTCCCTACCCCACGTGGGGCTGGATCCTTCGGTCGGAGGATGAGGCGCGCCGGAGGCGGATTTCAGCCGAGGCGGCGGTTCTTGACCAAGGTCAACTTCGGGTTGGTTCTCCGGGTCGTCACCGGCTCTCCCCTCGCGTCGCCCGCGAAGAGGTCGAGGTAGACGGCTTCCGTCGCCTCGACGATCCGGTTCCAGGAGTAGTGCGCCTCCGCGTGCCGTTTGCAGGCCTGCGCCACACTGTCGACGCGCGCAGGATCCTCGAGGAGTTCGCGGAGCTTCGCCTCCAGGTCGTCGACGTCACGCGTCTTGTGACTCACGGCACAGTCCGCCACGACTTCGAGGTTCTCGGGAATGTCGCTCACGAGCACGCACTTCCCATGCGAGATCGCTTCGATGAGCGAGATCGAGAGCCCCTCCAGCACCGACGGCTGCGAGACCATGTACGCGTTCGTCCAGAGCTCGTCGAGAAGGTCCCCGTAGACGTAGCCGAGCATGTGGATCCGGTCGTCGTTGCCCTTGATCCGCATCAGCGAGTCGACATACCCGTCACTGAAGCTCGAACCGCCAGCCATGACGAGATGTGCATCCGTGTCGAGCCGACTGAACGCTTCGAGCAGATAGTGACATCCCTTCTCCGGCACGAGACGGCCGACGAAGAGGATGTAACGGTGCTTGTCGAGACCGAACCGCTTGATCTTGTTCGGCGGACGGTGGATTCCGGGGTTCGCGCCGTTCGGGATCATCACCGTCTCGACGCCGAACTTCTCGTCGAAGTACTCCTTCAGCGTCTGCGACACGACGATCGTCTTGTTCGGGAAGCGGATGGCCGGGTGTTCGCAGAACCGGAGGAACCAGGTCGCGAACTTCCCCCACTTCCCGCGCTCCCAGTCGAGCCCGTGCACGGTAACGACCGTCTTCGCCCCTCCGATACGGGGCAGGCTCGCAAAGATCGCCGGACCGAGCGCGTGGTAGTGAACCACGTCGTACCGACGCGCGAGCGCATCGATCGTCGAGAAGGCACAGTGCGTGATCGCATCGAGATGCTTCGTGTTGACGCTGGGGAGTCGGTGCGTCTGGACGCCGCGGAATTCGCCGCTGTGGCGTGAGTAGTGGACGCGAGAATAGACGTCCACCTCGTGGCCCCGCTCGACGAGACGCGTCGCGATCTCTTCGACGTGGCGCTCGATGCCGCCGTAGGTGGCTGGGATCCCCTTCTGCCCGATCATCGCAATTCTCACGCGGTCACCTCCGCGTAGAGGGCGAGCAGGCGCTCGAGGTGTCGATCCACGTTGTATTCCTCTTCGATGCGTCGCCGGGCGTTCTTCCCCATGGCTTCGAGATCGGCATCCGGTCCGGACATCCAAAGGAGGGCGTCCCGGAGCGAATCGGAGTCCCCGCTCTCGTGGAGACGACCCGTAAACCCGTCTTCGACCATTTCCGGTATCCCCCCGATCCGCGCCCCGACCACCGGGGTCCCGAGCGCGAACGGTTCGAGGACGGCGAACGGCAGGTTTTCGAACCACTCCGAAGGTACCACGGCGAAGGCCGCCCGCCGAATCGTCTCGTGCAGCACGTCGCCGGACTGGAATCCGAGAAACTGGACGCGGCCAGGGCATAGTTCACGCGCTCGGGCCTCGAGGACGCCCCGGACGGGCCCCTCCCCCAGGATCCAGAGCTTCAGACGGTCATCGGGCAGCTTCGCCATCGCTTCGATCAGGGTCGCGATCCCCTTTTCCCGCGAGAGCCGCCCGACATAGACGCAGGCCTTCTCCCGCTCCGCCCCACCGGGCAGATAGCGATCGGCGTGGACGAGATACGGCAGGTGAACCAGCTTCTCCCTCGGAATCCCGAAAGACGCCACCTTCTCGAGCAGGAACCGGCTCGGGCAGAGGAACTTCGAGATCCGCCCGTAGGTGCCTTTCATCGAATGGTAGTAGGCCTCGATCATGCCGACGACGGACGCCGCGCGGCTCGTGAGAAGGCACTGGTGCTTCACCGCCTCGTAGTACTTCCCCCGCGACAACGCTCGCAGATCTGCCCCTCCGTCATGAGGAGGTAGGCCGGGCAGACGAGCTTGTAGTCGTGGAGCGTCTGCACCACCGGCACACCTGATCGACGAACCCGTCGATCACGGACGGAGAGAGCTGGTGGTAGATGTTGTGCATGTGCGCGACGGCCGCACCGGAACTCGCGAGCTCACGGGCATGGTCCAGCGCTTCCCGGTTGTAGATCACCCGGGACGACTGGCGGAGTTTCTGCGCGAACCCCATCCGGCCGCGGTAGTCCACCTCCTCGACGAACCGGTCGAGGGACTGCGGCGCCTCGTTCCGCTCGTGGGCCATGGCGAGATGACAGACATCGTGCCCCCGCTCCCGCAGCGCGACCGAAACGTCGAGGTAGTAACGTTCGGCGCCGCCCTTGAGATAGTGGTACTTGTTCACCTGCACGATCCGCATCGAATTCGCTTCCAACCTCACGCTGCCGTTTCATTGCCGGGCGACGTCCGCCGGCTTCCGTTTCCCACGTGCCCACTCCCACCGGTGTGCGGCGCGCTCGCGAGCGCGGACTGGTACACCTCGAGCGTGCGCTCCGCCATCCTCGATGCCGTGAAGCACTGCTCGTATCGTTGCCGCCCCGCGCGCCCCATCGCCTGCAGCGCCTCGGGCGAAGCCAACATCTCCTCGAGCACCCGCGCCGTTTCCACCACATCCCCCGGAGGCACGAGACGTCCCGTCTCCCGGTCCTGGACGAGCTCCGGCACGCCGAAGATCGACGTCGCCAGAACCGGCACGCCACCGGCCATCGCCTCGAGGATCGTGAGCGGCATCGTTTCGATACTCGAGACGAGCGCGAACACGTCAAAGGCCTGCGCCAGCGAAGCGGCGTCGGAGCGAGGACCGGTGAAGACCGCATCGAGCTCGAGCTCTCCCGCGAGCTCCCGGAGCCGAGCCTCTTCCTCGCCTTCGCCAACGAGGACGACGAGCGGCCGGAGCGCCTCGTCGACGCGCGCGACCGCGGCGAGGAGATGGTGCTGCCCCTTCCGTTCGGTCATCCGTCCGACGCATCCGACGACGGCACGATCTTTGGCTCCCCACTCCCTGCGCAGACGATCGATCTGCTGCGCGGTCAGCGGAGCCGGCTCCTCGATTCCGTTCGGAAGTGCGACTACGCGATCGGAGTCGACGCCATGCCGGTGCACGAGAAACTCTCGGTTCGCCTCGGCGATTGCGATGACCCGATCGATCCAATGACTGAAGAGGAACTTGACCGGGAACTTCTTGTACTTCCGCTCGACCATCGGCAGATGCTCGGTCGACACGACCGCCCGGTATCCCGCCTGCTTCGCGGCCCACGCGATCGACGACACGCCCGCGTCGTAGCTGCTTGGGAGATTGACGTGGAGCACGTCTCCGGGGACGGACCGGAAGAGGGCGACGAGCTGCGGGAGCTGCTTCCACCATCCGAACCCCGGCCCGGGGAACCGCGTCACGGAAACACCGGCTTCCTCGAACTCCGAGGCCAGCCGCTCTGCAGAGTCCTCCACTTCCACGATCGCCGCGAGGGACGGTCCCTCCGCGAGTCGCGCGTACTGTCGCGCCAGAGTGACGAGATAGCGCTCCGCGCCACCGTAGTACGGCGCGTCCGAGTAGAACGTGAGGCGGAAGGAGGCTGCGTTGGTCATGGTGCCACCTCCTCATGAGACGGAACGGCGATCTTCCACACCTCGGTACCGCGGAAGACGGCCTTCTCCTCGACGTCGTACGCCTCGTCGACATGGGCGCGGAATCGCCCCTCCGGATCGTCCCAAGCCTCGCGCATGAAGAGCAGAAAGACACGGTCGTGCCCCGCGAGGAGGCTGTCCATCCGCGCGAACCGCCCCGGCCAGTCCGAAGGAGTGAAGAAGTGGGTTCCGATGTGCTCGATACCGTTCGGTTCGTTCCGAATGTCGCGCCAGTAGTAGTAGTGGAGTGGAGTCTCGACACCGATATAGCAGAACAGGTCACCGGGGCGCATCTCCGACTTGAGATACGCGACCGCCTCCCGTGTCTGATCCTTGCCGTAGTCGGAATCCGTGTAGTGCTGTGCGAGGGAGACGCCTGTCGGAAGGAACACCGCGAGCCCAAGGAGCAGCGAGCGGCGGCGGCCCACCGCCACGATGCCTTCCGAGACTCCGAGCAGATACGCCGGGAACGCGGCTGCCGCGTACCGCGGATTGAAGACCTTGAGGTTCCGTACAGCAGTGCCGTAGACGAGCAGCACCGGAATGACCGCCAACCAAACCCAGGTTCGCCCCTGGACGCCCGAACGCCAGAGTCGGACGAACCCGATCACTGCCGCGATTCCGAAAGCAATCGCGGCCCAGGCGATTCCGGGGACGTGGGGCCGGAGCAGGGAGAGATCCATTCCCTGGTTGAGCGCCGCCAGCTCCCTGAGGCTGGGCCCGTAGGAGTAGCCGACGGAGAAGGTGTAGTAGGTGAACGGAATGCCCAGGATAGGAGCTGTCGACTCTCCCCGAATCCGCTCCTCGGTGGGGATGCTCTCCGTCCCGAGCACCCGTGACGGCTGGATCTGGTTTTCCCAGAACACGTAGATCCACGGCCCCAGGAGCACGAAGCTGACGAGCCATGACAACACGAGTCCGCGCCAAAGCGTACGTCCCCGCCGTCCGCGCAGGATCTGTGTCCAGCCGTGCGCCACCAGAGTGAACGCGTGCGCGAGATTGGAGAGCAGCCCGGCGAGATTCGCGGCGGCATACAGTGGGAGCGAGCGACGACCGCCGTCGACGGCACGGAGGAAGCAACCCGTCGACACGACCACGCAGAGGAGCAGGAGTACGTATCCCCGCAGCTCCTGCGAGTACCAGACGTGGAACGGATGGACCGCGAGAAGTGCGGTCGCAACGAGGGCAGTGGCCCTACGGCGCAACGGCAGGAGTGCCCAGTAGAACAGCGGGACCGTCACCGTCCCGAGGAAAGCGGAAAGGCTCCGGAGACCGAACTCACTCGTACCGAAAACATGCGACCAGGCGTGGAGTAGGGCCGAGTAGAGGGCGCCATGTAGGTTGTAGAAGAAGAGAGTCCAGCTGTACTGTCCGAATGGCGCGGTGTACTTGATCGTTGCGATCTCGTCGATCCACAGAGACTGAGTCCCCGCGTGGTAGAAACGGAGCCCAGCCGCAAGAAGGGTGAGCCCCAGGAGGAACCGGCCGGCCCAGGGAGAGGCGGGCCGTTCAGGTCGATCCATCAGTACGCGCCTTCGCCGGACACCACTGCCGGAACGGTCCGGAGCAGGATGTTGAGGTCGCTGGACAGAGTCCGGTGGTGATGGATGTACTCCATGTCGAGACGCATCCACTCGTCGAATCCGATGCGGCTGCGGCCGCTGATCTGCCAGAGGCAGGTGATCCCCGGTCGGACGGAGAGTCGCTCCAGCTGCCAGGGCTCGTAGTTCTCTACTTCGCTCGGAATGGGAGGACGGGGGCCGACGCAGGTCATGTCGCCACGGAACACGTTCCAGAACTGCGGCAGCTCATCCATGCTCGTACGTCGGAGGATCCGCCCAACTCTCGTGACCCGAGGATCGTTCTCGATCTTGAAGACCGGACCATCGACCTCGTTGAGGTTCTGGAGACTGTCCCGGCACGAGTCGGCCGACGGGATCATCGATCGGAACTTGAGGAACCGGAAGCAGCGCCCTCCGCGACCCACGCGCTCCGAGCAGTACAGGATCGGTCCGCCATCCTCGAGTTTGATCGCGATGACGATCGCGAGAAACAGCGGAGAGAGCGCGAGCAGGGCGAGCCCAGAGAAGAGGACGTCCACGAACCGCTTCCCGAAGCGCTGATAGGCGGTTCGGTCCGGAGTGATTTCGATCCGACCCTCCCAGGCCCGAGGCGCCGCTGATGGGGAGGCTGAGGACGGAATGGGGCGGGCGGGCGCCTGCGCCCTCGATTGCGAGCGCCGGTCCCGCCTCGCGGAAGGCTGGGACTCCGGTCGGATCGCGCCGACCTGTGACTCGGCGCCGAGCGGCGCTTCCGCCCTCCGTGGAGCATCAGCAGCGGAGGGAAGTGCGGAGTCCCGGGTAGCGCGCGCGCCGCCCCGACGAGGAACCCTCGGGGAAACGGCACGGGGTTGGGCGGGGAGACCCCGCTTGTCGCCTCGGGAAGCCAAGGAGTTACCGCCTGCTATGTTCCGGTGGATCAATAAGATGGGAGACCCCGGAGGGAAGCGCGACCGAGGCTGGAGATCCTCGGGACGCACTGCGCCAACCGTCGTTTTCGGGCCATTCGAGCACAAGGCCTCCTGAGCACGTTGCAAGGAGCGGGTTCAGCGCGTCCAGCCGGGAGCCTCCTCGGTCCCGCGCCGGCCGCTGCAGTCGCATCTCAGTTGTCGTGACCCGCGAGCTAGGCCCGCGGAAAACCTTGTACCAAAGGCCTATACGCTTCCCTCCAGAGGAGTCTCCCAGTTCGAGCGGCCCCAGGGGGACCGAAACCGTCACCGTCCAGGATATCCGATTCCTTTGTCGTGCTTCAAGTGAGCCGACGATCGGGCGCCGCAAGCCTTCCCCAGGCCCGCCCGGGCGGCCCGAGATCGGCCGGCCCCTCCTCCGGCTCCGGATCCAGGTCCAAGTCCATGTCCATGTCCTGGTCCGCCCTGGCCCGGGCCCGCTCCTCCTTGACCATGCGGGTCGCCACGGCGCCCAGACCGAAGAGGATCCACATCACGTAGAGGTAGACGTTGCCCCGCTGGTGCTCATCCCGAACCTGGGCGGCCGCGAACATGAGGATCTGCACGTGCAGGAGCGCCTGCGCTCCCTTGACGAAAGACGCCCGCCGGAAGTCGACATGAAACCCCGGAAACGTCACGAGGACGAGCTTCACGAGGATCCAGAGCCAGGACGCGAGGCCCAGGATCCCCGTGGTGTAGAGGTAGAACAGGTAGGCCGAGTGCGGATACGCGATCTTCGCCTCCCCCACTCCACCCAACTTGTAGAACGGGCCATGACCGATCCAGAGGTGTTCGGGGATCCGCTCCATGATCTGCGTCCACGCACGTACCCGGTTGTCGGGCACTCCCCGCTCGAGCTGGGTACCGGCGATACGTGCGAACAACATCACCCGCTGCGCTCCGAACGAGGAAACCCACTGGTTGACGAAGAACACCGCGATGAGGGCGGGAGCCGCCACGATGGCCTTCACCCAGTCGATCCGGCGTCTCATCAGGAAGAGGAAGTAGCCCCCCCCGAGCGCCCACGCGATCGCGCCGCCTCGATTGACCGTCCACGTGATCACGATGAGGCCGAAGATCGCGAGCCCGTAGTAGTAGACCTTGAGCCACTTCTCGCGGGCCCGCATCCCCATGAAGATCTGCAGGTAGAACACGATGGCGTTGAAGTCCGCGAGGAGGCCGTGGAATCCGAAGATCCCGCCCACGCGGATGTCGTTCCGGGTCTGGCCCGCGCGATAGAGGAACCACTCGGGGACGAGCTCGTAGTGGAAGAAGTGCTCCACGAATGCCGAGATGTTCACGAACAGCGAGAGGGCACAGAGCGCGACGAACGCGCGATAGAGATGATGCTGGGTCCGGAGGCCGTTGTAGAGCAGCCAGAAGAAGACGGCTCCGGACGCGAGGTAGAGGAAGGAGTTCACTCCCCTCGAGAGCGATTCGGGTGTGTCGACATTGATGAACGAGAGCACGTGGATGCCGATGTAGATCCAGATCGCCCAATCCACCGGTGAGTGCAGCGGCCTGGGGAGCCGGCCCATCGTCATGTTCACGACCCAGACCGTGAGCAGGAGGCCGATCAGAAGGAGGTTCGTGTCGCTCACGAACACGAACGTCGGAACCGGAAACGCGAGTAGGAAGAAGGTCACGGCCGCCGGGAACGACGAGCGTAGGATGGCGAGGACCGCGAGCGCTCCCGCCATCAGCTTGATGTAGCGGGGATTCAGGGTGAAGAACTGGCTGGCGACGAACGCACCGACGATTGCCACGATCGGGACCAGGACCCACGCCGAAAGAGCGGACTCCTGAACCGGACGATGGTACTTCGGGCGCCCATAGCGGGTGCTCGGACCTCGATTCGATCGTTTCCGCAGCGCCGATCTCGTCACGCTCCCTCCCCACCTGGGTTATCGGCCGCATCGGCGGCCGACTCCAAACCTCGCAGCTGGTCGATGCCGAGATGCTGCTGGAGGAAGAAGCCGAGACCTACGGCCGTCACCGGGAACCACTGACTCGCGTGGTAGAGGAGGGTGAAGGTCAGGGCCACGGAGGGATCGACGTCGTATTGAGTGAGGGCCAACGTTCCTGCGTACTGGAGCGTGCCGATGAACCCCGGCGCCGAGGGCACCATCGTTCCGACCGCCATGATGACCAGAGTGATCACGCCCGCCTCGACGGTGAGGTCCAGGGAGAGTGCCCGGAAGCCACAAACCACGACCCCGACCAGGGTGGCCCACATCGGCACGGAGAGAAAGGCAGCGAAGCCGAGCTCCCGACCGTTCTCGAGCGCCCCCAGGCCGACGTGGAAGTTCGTCGCCATGCCGAGAAGCCGCGGCCGGATCCGACTCGGCGCCAGTCTCTCCAGGATGCGGAGAAACGGCCGAGGCCGGAACCGGAACACGATCACCGAAAGGAGCGCCGGCACGAGTACCACCACGAGATAGAGCCCCCAGCTCTTCACCTCCGGTGGGAGCATTCCGGCAAAGAGGACGAAGAGGAAGAAGAGGAGCAGCATCGAGATGTCGAGGATCCGCTCCATGACGAGGGATCCGAGCGCTGCGCTCCGCGAGACGCCGGCTGCCGTCCGGATCGCCTGCACGCGTAGCAGTTCACCGAGCCGGGCCGGGAGAACGTTGTTCCCCATGAAGCCGATGAAGGTCGAGGAGAGAAGAGGCCAGAACTTCACACGCTGCGCGGACGCGAGTAGAACCTGCCACCGCCAGGTCCTGAGGAGGAACGACACCAAGGTCAGGACGACCATCGGCACCATCCAGGTGTAGTCCGCGGCTTGCACCGCTCCCCACACTTCGGAGAGCTGCGCGTCCTTGAGCGCGAGCCAGAGGAAGAACGCGGAGAGGACCAGGCCGGCGAGGAGTTTCCAGATCATCCCAAAGTCCTTCCGATCGAGTCGCGAAGGAGGGAGTGGAGTTCGAAGAGGTTCTTCGGGTAGGCCAGCCCGGACCGGTTCGTGACGAGGGTCGTGAACGAGGCGCGCGCGCTCGGATGATACCCATGCATTCCGCGGACGGGCTCCCTGCACATGAACGACGGCACCAGAATGTGACCCTCATCGAGCAGGAAGATCAGCTGACCATAGTCGTCGCCCGGGAAACGCGCTCCCAGCCTCTCGAGTTCGTCCGGCTCGAGAACACGCCCGTACTCTTCGCCTCGGAGCAGCGCTCGCACAGCCTGCTCGGCTTCGGGCCGCTCGAACCAGAAGCGAGCCATGGTGCTGTCGAGGAAGTACAGGTAGTCCTGAGGAACACGGAACGGCAGCGCTTCGAGCCTCCCCCAGAGGTCGTGTGTCCCTTCGACGAGGGCCATGCCATGGTCCCCGAAGACGTAGAGTTCCACTTCGTCGTAGGTCTCCTCGGCCAACCGGAGGTTCGCATCGATGCGCGCACTGTATTCGGAGAGGCGGTCCGAGGTACGCCTGTCCTTCGGACCGACCGCGTGCATGAGGCTGTCGAGCTCGGGTGTATAGAAGAAGAGCACGCGCTTCCCACCGCTCCGGATTTCCTCCTCGAGCTCCCGCCACGACCGATCTTCGGGGACGGTCCAGTCCCAGACGCGGGACACGGATGGATCGGAGAGGACGTCGCCCAGCCCGGTCAGTCCTTCCTCGTGGAAGGCGTCAGGCCGGTAGATGTTCTTGCGCTGACAGAGATCGAACTCCGAGAGGAGAGGAAGTGGGATGTCGTAGAGCGAGAAGTATCCGGTGATACCAGTGCGCCGGAGGTACTCCATGAGGAGGAGCCGCATCCTCCAATGGCCGCGTCGTGTAAACCGAGAAAGGTGTCCGATCGCTTTGACCGGCCCGCCGAAAACGGTTCGCCCATTCTGGGCGCGGCGGTACATCGAGAGGTGACCGTGCTCGGCCGGGGCCCGACCGGTCATGATCGAAGGAATGCACGCGCTCGAGTATCCGAGCACGGTTTCCACCGGACTCCGGGCCACCTCGAGCCCCGGAAGGAACGTCCCACCGGCCTGTTCGAAGCCGAGGGCGTCGATCATGAAGACGAGCGTGAGCCGCTTCATGCTCCTCCTTCCACGATGCCGATCCTCCTCCGCAACCTGTCCTTCGCTCCCCTTCCCCCTTCGATCGGCTCCCCGAGGAGCCGGGCCACGTCGCTCCACGAAACCGGAAGCCGTGGAAGGGATGCGATGGCCCCTCCCGGACCCGGGCGATCATTGTCCTCGCTCGTTCCGGCGGCAAGCAGAGGATCCGGACGCTCCAGATCCGGGTCCGTCCCTTCCGGCATCGTCAGCCAGTAGAGAACCGCCGCACCCAGATGACGGATTTCGGGAGTCCCGCGGAAGAGAGCACGAAAGAGCCACGAGGTTCGCCCGTGGGTTGCGACGTAGTCTCGCCAGATCCGGTACCGGTTCCGCCAACCGTGCGGATCGTACTCGTAGGGTGAGAGGATCCCCACCCATCGTGTTCCCTCGATGGAGAGAAAGAAATCCGCGAGTCCGAGCCGCACCGAGTTCAGATCGAGCCCAGGCCAGGTGTCGGGGCTCGGCGCCTCTAGGAAACCTCGGACCACCTGCGACAGGTCCCGGATCGATGAAGGCACGTCGCCGCCGTCGAGCCGGCTCCAACGGGCGAGACGCTCCGTCCGGTACTCGCGCCGCGAGAGGAGCCAGGCCGTGCCGATCCCGTCGGCCAACTTCGCCAGCAGGAAGCGAGCCTCGATCACCGCGCGATCCGGGCTGTCCTGGCTCCGCGCATCTCCCGCGATGGAGCTCGCACGAGCGGTGAGGAGTTCGCGGCTTCGGTTCCCGACGAACCGAAACGCCTCCCACGGTTCGATCTCTCCCGCTCCCGTCTGCGGGAATCCATCGAATGCGCTCCCATCGCCCTCGATGACGAAACGACGGCCGAGGACATCGACGAGACCCGGGGTCGACACGCACTCGTGCCGTGCCTCCCGCGTGTACACACCGATCGTGACCTCCGGAGCCGTCGCATCCCGAGCGAGTTCGACGAGGTCGGACTTCAGGGCACGCTCGGCATCACCGGGTGGCAACGAGGCGAGGACCACGCCGACATCCAGGTCTGAGAGCGCGAAGGGGCTCGGCCCCATCCACCCGACGGCCTCTCCCCGCGCGGCGCTACCGCCGAGAAAGACGAGGTCGATTCCGCAGGGGCCCAATCGCCGCCGGATCAACGGCAGAGCCTCGAGCAGAGCACGGACGCAGCGTTCGTTGGTCCGTGGGTCGCTGGAGAGCCGCCAGCGGTCGCTCGATGCGCCGCCACCTGCGTGGGGACCAGTCCCGCCGTCACGACGGTTTGGCACAGACGTCATCGAGTCCATGGAATCGTCCTGACCTCGGCGGCGCAAGAGTCGCTCGGATACGTCACGAGCGGACTAGAGGCGTCGATAGAGGAACGACGGGATCGGGTACTTGCGGTCGTTGAGAACCGCGCCGAGAACCTGGCAGTTCGACTGGTGCAGGAGCCTCAGCCCGCGCTGTACCACCTCCCGGCGTGTCCGATTCGCACGGACGACGAGTACGACACCGTCGGTGGCCGCGGCGAGCAGACTGCTCTCGGGCGAGTCGACCAACGGCGCGCCGTCGAGAACGACGAACGCGTAGTGCCGCTGGATCTCGTCGAGCACGGTGCGCACTCTCTGGGTCTGCACGAGATCGAGGGCAGGGCCGAGATCGGAGCCGCGAGGCAGGAAGTGCAGGTTCGGAAGCTCGGTTCCGAGAAGACAATCCGTCAGCTTCGCACGATTGAGGAGCAGATCGGCGAGGCCGGGCCCCAACTCTCCCCCCTCGTCTCGCATCGTGCCCGTGAGCGTGCGGGGATAGCCTTCGATATCCGCATCCACGAGCAACACCGGACGCTGCTCGGCCTGAGCCAGCTCCCGGGCGAACAGGAGCGCGAGCGTGGTCGCCCCCTCACCCTCGACACTCCCGGCGAAGACGACGCTCGCGCCGGCCGTGGTGCCGAGTTCGAGCAGGACACGCTGGCGCAGCCGCTCCATGTCCTGGTCCCGGGCAATGTCGCCGGAGGCAGGGAGCGGGGCCCCGCCCGAAGGCGGTTCCAGCGGCACGAGAGGCTCGGTCGAGCGGCTCGCGGGCCTCTCCGGCTGTCGCTTGTTCAGCGCGTCGAAGATGTTGCTCATCGAGTCGTTTCCTCAGAACCACGTTCCCGCCGACATGCGGCGGTGAGGCCTCGATCTGCTTCCGATAAACGGATGAGTAATGCGGCGCGCCGTCTTCCAGGTATCCGAGCTCCCGGGCCGCCTCATGCACGATTTCCTTGTCGATCTGCTCCTGCCCCTTCGCGAAACCGATGAGGAGGGCACGATCGCAGAGCTGATTGATCAACCGGGGTATCCCATTCGACGTCCGGCAGACCTCGTCCAACGCCGAGTCGTCGAAGAGCCCCGAAACATTACCGCCACTCGCGACCTGGAGCCGGAACTCGACGTACTCCTGGACCGCGGGGTCCGGAAGCCGGGACAGGTCGAAGATGCCGGGGATCCGCTGCCGAAGCTGGCGAAGCCCGTGGCGATTGAGCTTGTCCTTGAGTTCGGTCTGACCGACGAGCACGATCTGGAGCAGCTTGGCGTCCGCCGTCCGGAGGTTGGAGGAGCAGCCGTGGAACTCTCGAGACTCTTCTCCGAGAGGTTCCGCGCTTCGTCGATGATGAGGACCGCGTTCTCGTTGGGTTTCGCCGCATCCGGATCAGGAACTCCTGGAGCGTGAGCAGCAGGTCGACCCGGGAGCGTCCAGGAGGCTGGAGGTCCTGCAGTCGAGGAGCGCCATGCAGAGTAGCTGACGGAACGAGAGGCGGGCGTTCATCACGATCGACGTCCGCACGGTTCTCGGCAGCTGGCCGAGCAGGGTTCTGATGACGAGCGTCTTCCCCACGCTGACCTCTCCGGTCAGAGCGAGGATGCCCTTCTTCTGATCGATTCCATAGTGCAGGTAGGCGAGCGCGTCCCGATGATTCCGCGTATGAAAGAGGAAACGCGGATCGGGTGTGATCGCGAACGGAGCCTCTCGCAAACCATAGAACGACTCGTACACGGCCGCCTCCTAGCGGATCCGCCCGACGGAACCCAGTACAGGTAGCCGCAGGTGGTTCTCGACTTCGGTGCTGTCCTTCAGGGTGTGGTCGAGGCCATCGATCAAGAAGGCGAGGGTAACGCCCAGAATGAGCGACAGGATCGGAATGACCGCGAGCCGAACGTAGTCGTTCACCCTGATGGGAAGGCGGACGCAGCCGGCTTCAGGATCAGACGTTCCAGTCGGAACTGCTGCCTGCTCGATCCTCGCCTGGATCTGCTTTGTCCACGAGCGCTGTGTAGTTGGCCTGGAGCTGCTCGGAGGACCCGATCGAATCCGGCCAAGCGGGCTTCCTTCTCCGGCAGGCTCGAGAGCTCGGCGTCGACCACGGAGAGAGTCCTGAGGAGCGCGTCTTTCCGCGCCTCGAGCACCGGTCCGTGCCTCGAGATGGGAGATAGCGCGCGCCGCGTCTCGGTCCGGATCGCGTCCTCCTGCAGCTGGACGCGGTCTCCAGGCCCGGACTTCCGGATGATCGGAGTACTGGGATTCCGCCGCGGAAGAGCGCCGTCTGCTCAGCCACCAGTTCGGCCCGCATCCGGTAGAGAACTCGATCGTCGCGATTGTCTCCGTCGGCGAAGGCATAGAGGTCGAGCTCATCGGCCCTGCCACCCAGGACGCGATTCCGGAGGATCTCGGACTTCGCCTCGGTCTCGGCGAGCGAGGCCCGACCCGGGCCAGATCCACCTCGGTCGTCTTACGGACATCGAGCAGGTTGAGCCGCTCGTCCGGGATCTTGACGACCGATTCCTCGTTCATGAACTTCGCGCGCTCCTGCTCCCATTCGTCGAGCTGCTCACGAAGATTCTCGATCTCCTCGCGGAAGAAAGCGTCGACCTGGGGAACCGCGCGCACGCGCAACCGGAAGTCCCCATACGCCTGGGTGATCGCGCTGCACCCGATCCGAGCGGCCTTGGGGTCTTCATGCTTGTAGCTGATGTAGACGACCGCCGACTTGCCTGACGTGCTGGCGCGAACGTTCTTCGCCGCGAGCTTGATCGGAAGGCCGTTCGAGTCGCGCGCGCCCTCCTCTTCCAGGCGTTCCTGGGCCAACTCCACGATCTGCTGGCTCATGATCGTCTCGATCTCGGAGTTGAGTTCCTCTTCCCAGGTGAGCAGCATGATCCGCGAGTTGAAAGCGGACTCCTTCTCGCCGCGGCTCACCCGGATCGTGGACGACGACTCGTAGAGCACTTCGGAACGCGCGTTGAGGAGGATGACGACGAGGACCGCCGCGAGGAACACCGTGGCCACGATCCCCTTGCGCCGAAACAGCACGGAGAGGAAGTCGCGCAACGACACGTCACGGGTGTCTTCCCCGTGGCCGTTTCCGTTCTCTCCGTTCAGGTAGTGGTCAGCCATCTGTTCGAGTTACCTGTCGTTCCGCGAAATGACGACGCGGTCCTTGGTCACGCTGTAGGCGTCCCAACCCTCGAGATAGAAGGTGAGCGCCGAGAGATTCTGTCGGAACCACTGATCGACGAACACGTTGACGTTCGCGATGAACGTCCGCGGCACGAACACGATGTCGTAGGGCCGGAGAAGCATGTCGTTGGCGAAGCTCTCGCCCTCGAGCGGACTCCCCAGGTCGATCTGATAGAACTCCGCAACGTCGGGACCGACGCGGCGGAACACCACGACACTCTTCCGTTGGGCCGATGGTTTGAAACCGCCGGCCATCGCCACCGCCTGCAGGGCCGACATCCCCTTCCGATACGGATGGTCGGCCGGACCGACGACCTCTCCCATCACGTAGACGACGTGCTCGCCGTACTGCGTGACGATCAGGTTGACGTCCGGATACTTGAGGTAGCTGGCGAGCCGTTGCTCGACCTGATTGGCGGCTTCGTCCACGCTCAGGCCGAGAACGTAGAGAGACCCGGTGCCCGGAGACGAGATGGTTCCGTCAGGTAGGACCTTCACGCCTCGGCTGTAGTCGGGCTGGCCCACCGCGATGACGGAGAGCTCGTCGCCCACCCCCAACCGATAGACCTCGTCCGCGGCCGAGCCGACGGGTCGATCAGGGAGTGCGGCAAGCACTTGCTCCGGGGTCGTCGGAGTGACCTCGTTCCCGGAGTAGGGGGAGTTCTCGCCCGGTCCGGGCCCCATGGACCGATTCGGGTCGACCAGAGGAGGGAAGTCTCGCATCCCCTCTTGCGCCTGCAGCGGCGCGGCGGACGGAGCACAGCCCAGCCAGAGCATGCTCAGAATGAGCATCCAGACTCTTCCCGGGCCGACGCAAAGCTGGGACTGGCCGCCGTTTTACGCGGAAACGGTGGATCAGTTTTCAACCTCACGCCATACCGCCGTGGCTATACGTCCAGCTATGCGGGAAGAGCCGGTAACCAATCATGATCTGCATATTCCGTCCTCAACCCGTCAATATTTGACGACACGAGTGTGGACTCAGGATTCCATACGTCGCGGCCAATGTTCCTAGTGCGCATATCGGCCATTCGCCTTATCCCCTGAGTCGCCGCTCGGTTGCGTCCCATCGTCACCTGTCCTGCCGATTCCCGCAAGTCGGAGACCCTGGAAGAGAAGAGTAGAAGAATCTCGTGGTGCCCCCACGGCAGATCCCTTCCCCCTTTGTAGAGTCGGCCGCCGAACCACGTTTTCCAGAGGACGATAGTGCCGGAGGAAGTCGAAGACGGCGGTGGGTGAGCCCTGGGAACGAAGTCCCGAGATTCGTTGCGACGGACACCGCCTTCAGAAAGACCTCAGGAAGAATGATGGCCGAGCCCACGTTGAGGGCCACCCCTCGGAGAGGGTCGCGACCTGCGCACACAGATCCGAAAGTCCCGGGCACTGGCCTTGCCGGCGGCGGCCCTGGGGAAGTTCGGGTGCTGGTGGTTGATGTCCGTTCCGATCGACAGGTGGGATCGGAGTTGGGATCCCGAGCCGATACGCACTTGCGAGCAGGCTGTGGCTCGCGAACGGGGCGTCCTCCTCCAGGAAGATCCGCCGAGCCCCTCGCCGAGCCCTCGTTCCGGTCGGCCGCCTTCCGTCCAGCTGTCAAGCTGGAGCCAGCGGCACGTCTCGTCCGCCATACCGAATCGGCCTCGTAGGAAGTTGGGCCGCAACATCTTCCGAGGTCCGGCCGAAGAACGCGAGTTCGAGATCGTGGATCGCGCAGGCCTCGTTACACGCCAGGGCCGTGATCCACCCCTCTCCATGAGCTGGATGAGGCCCGGGGCCATCCCGCGGGTCTTGATCACGTGGGCTCCGGGAGGAGCACCAGGCGACCGGCCCCGACTCGACGCGCCTCCTGCCACCTCGACACGAGTTCGCGGAGATCGCGGCCCCGAGCTGGTCTGGAAGTTGACTCCCAGAACTCGGAAGGATCCCGGATCGCCGGGGGGGGATGGTAGAGCTGGGCTCGTCGACTTTGCTCGCCCGCTCCCCCACCGGGTAGCGGGTGACCTGGAGGAGGTCGATCTTCGGTATCTGCTCAACGGACCGCAAGCTCCCCACCCCTCTCGATTCCAGGCCTCTCGAAATCCTCGAGCTCGACGGAGATCGAGCCCACGGGGATCTTGCTCTTCATCTGCACCGGCATTCTCCGCTCGTCGTCCGTGAGCCAGATGGTGAGGCTGCCCTCGTTCTTGAAGAAGTCCCCGCTCCGAAGCGTCGGCTCCACGACGACGCAGTCGAACGTGCCGGCGGGAACGGAAACCCGCTCGCGCCGATGGACGGTCACTCTGATCGGGGTAGTTCTTCTTGTCGGAATGGCTGTCCAGGAAATACCGTCGCCATCGACGAGCGGGAGAGTTCGCACGTAGTAAAACGCGGAGAGGACGTCGTAGGCCCCTGGCGTGAGGTCGTAGGACTTGCCATCGTGGTAGTACGCCTTGCCGGCGGCATGGTCGCTACGCACCACCTGGTCGCGTCGGAACTTGCCCTCTCGGAGATGCTTCGAACGCCCAGCTCCTGAGGTCCGCGCTGTCCATGCAGCTCGAACTGTCCTGAACGGGGATAGACCTTGTCGAACACCGGATTCGACACAGCCGTAGCGACAACGTGGAGACACGGTCGACCCGACACTTCCTTGGCCTCGGTAATCGACATCGTGGCCGTCCCGGCCGGCACCACGCCCCACTTGATCTGGAAGTTCAGCGTCTCGCCGATCCGGAGGGACGCATGCTCGGCACAGTCCGCCTGAGAGACGACGGGGCTCCGGGGGACCTCAACCGCTGTCGTCGAAACCCCGTCGGGGTCGGACGGACTGGACGGTGGGACCGCGCTGGACCCGTCGGCGGTCGGCACGGAGAGTCCGTCGGTGGCGTTTTCCGCCAGACCCACTCCAGGCATGACGAGAGCCAGTGCCATCGCGAGCAAAGGAAGCAGTCGCCTCAGGGCGAAGTCGGTCACATCGAATCCCCTTCTCTCGTTCCGGTATGACCGAACCCGCCCGATCCGCGATCCGTATCTGCGGTGACTTCCCCCCATTCCACCCGGCCGGCAGGCACGGCTTGAAAAACGATCTGTGCGACCCTATCACCATCCTGGACGGCAAACGGTTCCCGACCCAGGTTCACCAGTAGGACACCGACTTCGCCGCGGTAGTCACTGTCGATCGTTCCGGGACTGTTGAGCACGCCGATCCCGTGACGGAGGCGAGGCCCACTCCTCGCCCGGACCGGCTCTCTGAATCCCCGGTGGAATCGCGAGGATTAGCCCGGTCGGGAACGATCGTCCCGCTCTCCGGGGGCCAAGACGAGCGGAGCGTCGAGGCATGCGTGAGGTCCCACCCGGCGGCGCCCGGAGTCATCTGCACCGGAAGTCTGGCCCCGGGGCGAAGGGCCTGACAGCGTACTGGTGGACGTTCCTGCATCTGCGACTTCCTCCCTGGACGTCGTCTGCATGCCGAGCTTCGTGCGGAACCCATCCCGCCGCGGTGCGAGGGGTTCCGAAGTTGCCTCATGAGGCGTCCAGATCCTCCAGACGCGGTGAGTGTGCCGTCCTCGGCCCTGCGCTCACGAGCGCGAACGACTCGGGACGGAGGAGCCGGTCCGCGACCCGCCTGACTTCCTCGGGCGTAACGCTCACGATCTCCTCTGACTACGGCGAACGGAAGCTGCGTCCTGTAGTACATCTCATCGTAGGCCAAACGACTCACCCGCTCGAACATACTCGTAGAGAGGAAGAGCTGCGTCAGCAGCTGTGCCTTCGCGGCCTCGAACTCCCACTTCTTGACACCCTTGTTCCTGACCTTTCGCGAGTTCACGCCCGACGAGTCGCACAGTGCGCCGCGCTTCCTTCGGTCTGGACGGCGAGGTAGATGCAGAAGATGCCGGACTCCTTCAGCACCTCCATGTACGAGTAGACGGAGTACGCCAGCCCGTGAACCTCTCGGGAACCTCTGGAAGAGGCGGGGAACTCATGCCCGCCCCCAGGATCGTGTGGAGGATGGCTGCAGCGTGCCTGGACTCGTCCGTCTCCGCCGACGGTCCACGCGCCATGAGACAGATAGACGTCTGCTGCAGATCGCGCATCGAGATGCGTCGTGGTCGGCTGGAACTTCGGGAGCGGCCCGTGAGTCCATTGCTCTGCATGGGCGCGGGTCGGCACCCGGAAGCTCGCTTCGATCTCGTCGACGAGACGGTCGACGTCCACGTTCCCGGCAGCGGTGACGATCATGTTCGGGCGCGTGTAGTGGTCCCGATGGAACCTCTGCAGGTCCCGGGTCCCCATGGCCTTCAGAGTATCGAGTCGACCCAGGATCGAGTGGCCCATGCTGTGGCCGTCCCAGATCTTCTCGGTCGCGAGGTCGAACACGAACTCTTCCGGCGTATCCTCGTAGGCGTGGATCTCCTCGACGATGACCTGCCGCTCCTTCTCGACCTCCGGACGCGGAAACGTGGCGTCCGAGAGCAGCTCACCCAGGATGTTGGCCGCGGACTTCCGATGCCCGGCGAAGATCCGGGCGTGAAAACAGGTCGTCTCCTTGGTGGTGAAGGCATCGACCTGCCCACCCAGGGCTTCGAGCCTCTGTGCGATCTGATAGGCGGAACGCTTGCGTGTTCCCTTGAAGACGAGGTGCTCGATGAAATGGGCCGCGCCCATCATCTCCTTGGACTCGTGCTGGGAACCGCTCTTGACCCAGGCGCCGAGCGCGAGCGACGGAACGCCCGGGACGGGCTCGGCGAGGAGGAGGAGACCGTTGGAGAGCTGGCGCCTGATCGGCTCCGGTTGATCGACGTTGCCGACGCGACGGAGGAAGTTCATCGCGGGCCCTCCTAGAGTCAGTGCAACGATGCGAACGGCCGACGGGACGAATGGAACGGCGACGATGCGAGAGGTGCGCCGGCTCGGGCCCAGCCCCTCCCAGCCGCGGCGGCTCGGAGCGGAGACACGAGAGAGGCGTCACGAGAGAACGGCGACGGATGAGTTCGGCAACGGGCGCGAATCGGTTCGGCCCGCCGAGGCACGCGGCCCCGGCGGACTCGAAACGGATTCGGATCAGGCCGGCGTCTCTTCGAGAACGGCCTTCCGCGAGAGGCGGATCTTGCCTTCCTCGTCGACTCCGATCACCTTGACCAGAACGATCTCTCCATCGCTCAGGACGTCCTCGACGCGAGCCACGCGGTGGTGCTCGAGTTCGGAGATGTGGACGAGCCCGTCACGCCCCGGAAGGATCTCGACGAATGCGCCGAAGTTGACGATCCGCTTGACCTTTCCGCGGTAGATCCGGCCGATCTCCGGGTCCTCGGTGAGCGAGCGGATGATGTCGACGGCACGGTTCGCCATCTCTGCATCCACGCATGCGACCTTGACGGTGCCGTCGTCCTCGACGTCCACCGACGCGCCCGTGTCTTCGCAGATCTTCCGGATGACCTTCCCGCCTGGTCCGATGACGTCGCGGATCCGGTCCGGATTGATCTGGATGACGATGATCCTGGGCGCGTGCTGCGAGATCTCGGTCCGAGAGTCCGTCATCGTCTCGGCCATCTTGCCGAGGATGTGGAGACGTCCCTGACGGGCCTGCTCGAGCGCGTTCGTCAGGACTTCGTAGTCGAGCCCCTTGATCTTGATGTCCATCTGGATCGCGGTGATCCCGTCCTTCGTACCGGCGACCTTGAAGTCCATGTCACCGAGGTGGTCTTCCACTCCGAGGATGTCGGAGAGGACGGCGACTCCGTCGTCTTCCTGGATCAGGCCCATTGCGATGCCCGCGACCGGGGCCTTGATCGGCACGCCGGCGTCCATCAGCGCGAGCGTTCCGCCGCAAACCGACGCCATCGACGACGACCCGTTCGACTCCAGAACGTCCGAGACGATCCGGATCGTGTACGGGAACTTCTCCGTCGAAGGAACGACCGCGGTGAGCGCGCGCTCGGCGAGCGCACCGTGACCGATCTCGCGACGGCCGGGACCGCGGAGCGGGCGAACTTCACCGACCGAGTAGGGCGGGAAGTTGTAGTGGAGCATGAACGACTTCCAGGACTGTCCGAGGAGCTCCTCGATCTTCTGCTCGTCGGTGGAGGTACCGAGCGTGCAGACGACGAGCGCCTGAGTCTGTCCCCGCGTGAAGACGGCGCTGCCATGCGTCCGCGGGAGGACCGACACTTCGGAGCTGATCGGACGGACGTCGGTGAGGCTACGCCCATCGGTGCGGCGTCCTTCCTCGAGGATCATCCGGCGCATTTCCTGCTTCTCGAGCTTGTGGACGACGGTCTTGACGGCCGCCTCCTGCTCCGGGAACTGCTCGGCGAACGCCTCGGTCATCTCGGTCATGAGAGCGTCGAGAGCGGCCTCACGCTCCTCCTTCTCTCCGATCCGAACGACTTCCTTGACCCGAGCGAGCGACTTGCCCGCGACCGCTTCCACGATCTCCGGGTTGATGTCCTTGTTCGGGAGTTCGCGCTTCGCCTGCGAGTTGCGACCGAGCAGCTCACGCTGGAGCGCGTTGAGCTGACGGATCGTCTCGTGCGCGGTCCGGAGTCCTTCGAGGAACTCCTGCTCGGAGATCTCGTTCGCCTCGCCCTCGACCATGACGATCGAGTCGTCCGTTCCGGCGATGACGACGTCCATCCGGCTGTTCTCGAGCTGCTCGACCGTCGGGTTGATGATGTACTCGCCCTCGACGAGTCCGACGCGGACGGCGGAGAGCGGCCCCGGGAACGGCATGTCGGTGAGGTTGACGGCGCAGCTCGCGCCCACGAGCGCGATGACGTCAGAGTCGTTCTCCTGATCACTCGAGACGACCTCGGTCATGACCTGGATCTCATAACGACAGGACTTCTCGAACATCGGGCGGAGCGTGCGGTCGATGATGCGGGAGGAGAGGATCTCCTTCTCGGTCGGCCGACCCTCGCGCTTGAAGAAGCCGCCGGGGATACGCCCCGCTGCGTAGGTCTTCTCACGGTACTCGACGAAGAGAGGGAGGAAGTCGCGATCGGCCTCGCGCTTGGAGACGACTACGGTGCAGAGCACGACAGTTTCGCCGAAGGTGACGAGGCACGCGCCCTGTGCCTGCTTGGCCAAACGGCCTGTTTCGATCGAGAGCGTCCTGCCCCCAATCTCCATCTGAACGGTATCCTTCATGGATGACTCCTATGTATGGGCATGCGAAATCGCCCGCGCACCTGCGCGGGGCCCAATCGACTGCCGGAGAGAAAGCACCGACCTGAGCGGTCTGATGGGAAGACCGCTAGCGGCGAAGACCGAGGTCCTTCACGAGCGCGCGATACGCCTCGAGCTTGGTGCGCTTGAGGTAATCGAGCAGCTTGCGCCGCCGTCCAACCATGCGGAGAAGTCCGCGGCGGGAATGGTGGTCGGTAGTGTGGGTGCGGAAGTGCTCCGTGAGGTGCCTGATCTTCTCCGTGAGGAGTGCGATCTGCACTTCGGGCGAACCGGAGTCCCCCGAATGGAGCTTGTACTTCTCGATGACGTCCTGCTTCTGTTCCCTGGTCAGGGGCATGCAAATCCTCCGCCTTCCGGTCGGGACCTCCGACCTCGGGTGTCGAACCTCGAATATCCGAGAGAATGTAGCGGGTCAACGTCCCTGGTGCAATGGACTTGTGCCGTCCCTCTCGCGAAGGAGCGAGCGAGCCAAAGCCAGGTCCTCGTCGATGGCCGACCTCAGCGCCTCCAGGCTCGGGAACGCCTTCTCCGGCCGGATCCAATGAATGAACTCGAATGCGAGGCGACGCCCGTAGATGTCGCCATCCCAATCGAGTAGGTGCACTTCGACCCAGTCGTCGCCGTCCGGACCGAGAGTCGGCCGAACGCCGACGCTGGCGACGGCCGGAAGCGGAGTGGCGGTCCACTCCCCGGCCGGGTCGATCGCCCAGCCGGCGTAGATCCCACGCCTCGGAAGGAGCTGCTCCCGAGCGAGTTTCAAGTTGGCCGTGGCCACGAGCTCCCGGGCACCCAGCCCCTGGCCGTGGATGACCGGGCCATCGACCTCGAACGGGTGGCCGAGAAGCTCCTGTGCCCGGTCGAGCCTCCCCTCCCGGAGGAGTTCGCGGATCCAGGTCGAACTGACCTGCCGTCCGTCCGCGACCAACGGCTCGATCCTCCGTACCTCGAAGCCGTCGCGCTCCCCCTCTCGGGCCAGGAAGTCGAAGTCGCCCGCCCGGTCCTTCCCGAACCGGAAGTCCGGCCCCACCCAGAGGGAGGTCAGGTCGAGCGCCGTTTGGAGGTGGCGCAGGAACTGGATCGGCTCCCAGGCCGCCATTTCCTTCGAGAAGGGAAGGAACCAGACGTGATCGATCCCGGCATCCTCGATCAGCCTCGCACCGACCGCGCGGCTCGCGATCCGGTGCCGACGCGAGTTCGGTGCAAACACCTCGATCGGGTAGGGATCGAACGTGAGCACCACCGACGCGACATTCCGCGCTTCCGCTTCCCGCCGGACGTGGTCGAAGAGGGCGCGGTGACCGCGGTGAACGCCGTCGAACACTCCGATGGTCGCGGCGGCCCGGAGCCTCTCGCCTGGACGCGGGACTGCCTCCAGTTCGAAGGAACGGCCGTTCACGTCAGAACACTCGATCCAGGCTCAGGAGTCCGTCGACGGGACTGTCCGCCGGCCCCGGGAGTTCGCCGAGTTTGGCCATGGCGAGGAGGTGTCCGTCCGGCCCGAGGAGCCTCACCGAACCGGTGCCCACCGTGGACTCGAAGAATCCGTGAATGTCGCTTCGCGCCGGCAGCAGCCCCCGCCGCACCCCATCGGCCTGCGCCGCGGACAATCCCACGGCCGGCAGATGCCCGACCGCATCCGCCATGGCGACCGCACCCGCACGGAGTCCGTCTCGCGTCGATCCGGGCCGTGAGATGAGCCTCTGCGAGTCGTCGATCGAATGCGTTCCAACCGCGGTGCGGGTGAGACACTCGATCGTCGCGATCGTCCCGAGGCTCGCGGCGAGATCCTCGGCCAGTGCCCTCACGTAGGTCCCCTTGCTGCACTCGACCTCGAAGTCGACGCGTGGGTGTGAGTAGTCGAGAACGTCGAACCGGTGGATCTCGACCCGACGCGGCTTCCGTTCGATCTCCACGCCCTTCCGGGCGAGGTGGTAGAGACGCTTTCCTTCGTGCTTCACCGCCGAGACCATCGGTGGAAGCTGATCGTACCCGCCTACGAAGGCCCGGGCCGCAGACTCGATCGCGTCTTGCTCGAAGACAGGCGGCGCGACTTCCTCGAGAATCGCTCCCCCCAAGTCCGCCGAAGCCGTACGCATTCCGAATCGAAGGGTGCCGCGATAGACCTTGGGGAGGTCGGTGAGATAGGAGAGGAGTTTCGTCGCCCGTCCGACTCCGATCAGGAGCACTCCCGACGCGAGAGGGTCCAGCGTCCCCGCGTGCCCGACCTTGCGGAGGCCGAGGATCCGGCGGACTCTATCGACCGCGTGGTGGCTGCTCCAGGAGATCTCTTTGTAGATGTTGAGAACGAACCCGGTACCTGCGCCGCTCTCCCCCACCTTGGGCTTACCCTGACGTCCGCTTCCCCGATCCCTCACGCGCGTTCGTCCTCGTCGCCGGAGTCGTCCTCGTCGCCGAGATCATCGTCGGAGTCGTCGTCGGAGTCGTCGTCGTCGTCCTCGTCGAAGTCGTCCTCGTCGGAGTCGTCCTCGTCGTCCTCGTCGAAGTCGTCGTCGGCGTCCTCGAGTTCCTCTTCGTCGAACTCGTCTTCTGGATCGCTCGGCTGGTTCCCGATGTCGATGCCGGCCGCACCCACGTCCGCGCCGGCGACGCCGAGCTCTTCCAGCATGCGATTGACCTTGAGGCTGTGCTCGATTCCTGGGTCGTACTGGAAGCGGAGTTCAGGCGTTCTGCGCAGCCGCAGACGCCGACCGAGTTCGGCGCGGACGAAGGGTCCGGCCTTGACCAGCGCCTCGAGCACTCCCTTCTTCGCGTCCTCGTCACCGAGCGTCGATACGAACACCTGGGCGACCGAGAGATCACGGGAGACTTCCGCACGCGTGACGGACACCCAGGCGAGCCGCGGATCCCGCGCCTTCTGCTGGAGGATGGCACCGATCTCGCGGCGCACCTCCTCGTCGACGCGCCCCATCCGGTTTCCCCTCACCTCACCTCCTCGGATCCGAGCACCCAGCGGGCCGCCGGGCCCCCCACGCGCCTACTCGCCGCCGTCGTCGTCATCTTCGTTCTCGTCCTCGTCCCAGTGCCACTGGGACGACTCATCACCGAGCGCTGCCACGTGGGTAGCGAAGTCGATGACCCACACCCGCGGGTCCTGTTCCACTTCGCGTCGTGCAGCTTCGAGGGCATTGGTCCCGGCAGTGGGGCCGGAGACGACGAAGGCGCAGCCGATGGCCGCGCGCTGGAGGAGATCCTGATGGTCCACTTCAGCCACGGCGCAGTGCAGCCTCTGCGCAAGTCGCGCCTTGAGAGCCCCGATGACGGAGCGCTTCTCCTTGAGCGACTGGCTCCCCGGAATCTGGAGATCCAGTCGCCCGACTGCATAGAACATCAGGTGATCGTGCGCGCAACCTGCTCGATGGTGAAGGCCTCGATGACGTCTCCTTCGATCAGGTCGTCGAAGCCGTCGAGACCGATTCCGCACTCGAAACCGCTCGCCACTTCCTTCACGTCGTCCTTGTGACGCTTGAGCGAGCCGAGCCCACCCGTGAAGACGACCTCGGTCCCACGATAGACGCGCGCCTTGTCGTTTCGGTGGATGGTCCCGGAGAGGATCATGCAACCAGCGATCGTGCCCACCCGCGAGATCCTGAAGACCTGGCGGACCTCCGCGGACCCGGTAGGCTTCTCGACATCCTCCGGAGCGAGGAGGCCGCTCATGGCCGCCTTCACTTCCTTCTCGACGTCGTAGATGACCTGGTAGAGGCGGATGTCCACGTCCTCGCTCAGCGCGAGCTGATGCGCGCGCGGATCGGTCCGGGTGTGGAAGCCGATGATGATCGCTCCGGACGCCATGGCCAGGTTGACGTCCGCCTCGCTGATGAGACCGACGCCCATGTGGATGACCCGGACCTTGACCTCGTCGTTCGTGAGCGCTTCCAGCGTGTCGCGGAGAACCTCGACGGATCCACCCACGTCGGCCTTGAGGATGATGTTGAGTTCCTGGAGTTCGCCAGCGCGGATCCGCTCGTGTACCGAGTAGAGCGACGTCCGCTGCCCCGACAGGCGGTGCTGGTGCGTCCGCGCGATCTGCGCACGGTGCGATGCGATCTCCTTCGCCTTCGCTTCGTTCTTCATGACGACGAACGTGTCGCCGGCCATGGGAACGCCGTCCCAGCCGAGCACCTCGACAGGTGTCGACGGGCCGGCTTCCTTGACCCGCCGGCCGTGCTCGTCGTTCATCGCACGCACCCGACCGAACTCGGCTCCGCACACGAATGCGTCACCGACGGACAGGGTTCCGTCCTGAACGAGGACCGTCGCCACAATACCCTTGCCGGGATCGCGGCGGGACTCGACGACCGTGCCCCGAGCCGTACGGTCGGGCGCGGCCTTGAGTTCCAGAAGCTCGGCTTCGAGCGCGACGAGCTCGAGGAGCTTGTCCATGTTGATCCCCTGCTTCGCGGAGATCTCCACGTCGACGACCTTGCCGCCCCAGGACTCGACGAGCACACCTGCGTCGGCCAGCCCCTTCCGGATGTTGTCCGGATTGGCTCCGTTGACGTCGATCTTGTTGATTGCGATCACGAGAGGCACTTCGGCCGCCTTCGCGTGGTTGATCGCTTCGATCGTCTGCGGACGGACCGAGTCGTTGGCCGCGACCACGAGGATGACGAGGTCCGTGATCCGTGCTCCACGAGCACGCATCGCCGTGAACGCCTCGTGACCCGGCGTGTCGAGGAACGCGATCGTTCCCTTCGCGGTCTCCACCCGATACGCACCGATGTGCTGGGTGATCCCTCCGGACTCGCTCTCGGTCACCCGGCTCTTCCGAATGTGGTCGAGGAGCGTGGTCTTTCCGTGGTCGACGTGCCCCATCACGGTGACGATCGGCGCCCGCGGCTCGAGATCGAAGTCTTCCTCGGTCGCGACCTCTTCCTCGAGGATCCGCTCGACGCCGTACTCGGCGACGAACTCGGCCTCGTGCCCGAACTCGGCGAGGATCAGTTCGATCTCTTCCTTCTCGAGCTGGCGGTTGATGTTCGCGATGATCCCGAGACTGAGACACGCGCTGATCACTTCGGCCGGCTTCACGTTGACGACGGAAGCGAGTTCGGCCACGGTCGCGTACTCGTGGATCGAAACCGGACCCTGAGCCTCCTCCACCTGCTCCATGCCGCCGCCACGACGCCGACGCTTCCGCCCCCGACCGCTGTCGAGGCTGGACATCGTCCGCTTGACGTTGGCGCGGATCTCCTCGGTGGACATCCCACGCTTCTTCTTCCGCTTCCTCTTCTCGCTCTTCGAGAGGTTCGGCCTCATCGCCGGCAGCGAAACGCGGCTCGGATTCGAGGAGCCGATGTGCGGCACGCGCGACGGACCGAGTGGCGTCTCACCGGTGTCCTGAGGCGCAAGGCTCGGCGCCGGACGACCACCAGCGGGCGGCGCTCCGCCCCCCGACTGCTGCTGGGGTGGGCGACGCTCGCCGCCACCGCGGCCGGCAGGTCCACCGCCCCTTCCATCGCGATTCTCGCGGGCAGGCCGCGCGAATCCGCCGTCCCGACCCGACGACGGCCGCTCGGGGCGGGCAGACGTCGGAGCCGAAGGCCTCCGAGGCTCGCTCGGTCGCGGAGCGTCCCTTCGCTCGACCGGAGGCTTGCGCGGAGGCGCCGACGTAGTTGCGGCGGGCGCGGCCGGTGCGGGCTTCGGCGGCTGGGCCGGAGGCGGTGTTGCCGGCGTCTCGACCGATGGCGTCTGTACCTTCTCCGCGGGCGGTTCCACGACCGGAGCCGGCGCGGGCGGAGGTGCCGTAGTCGTCGACGACTGCACAGGCGGGCTCGTCCGCGTCGCCGTAGGCGTCGCCGAGGCCGCAGAGCGCGCAGCTGCGGGACGGGCCGCGCCCCCGCGGGATCCCTTCATCTCCGCGATGCGGTCCTTCACCCGCTCGACGACGTCGTCGTCGAGGTTGGCCATGTGGTTCTTCACTTCGACGCCGAACCCCTGGACCATGTCCATGAGCTCCTGCGGCGAGAGCTTCAGATCGCGCGCCAGCTGATAGACCCTAATCTTCAAGCGCCTGCCTCCCGTTGGTCCTCATCGTCGTCGCCCCCCTCGTCCTCGGGGGCCGATGCGCCGTCCTCGTCCTGGGCGGACGCTAGAGGCGCCTCCTCCGTCGCCACTGCGGTCTCGGCCTGGGCCGCGCTCGCCTCGAATCCGGCATCGTCCGCGTCGGCGGAAGCCGACCCGGTCGAGAGCGGAGTGTCGTCCCCTTCCTCAGCGGCCCCGTCCTCGGATTCCGAGGCACCGTCCTGGGCGGCGGCAGCCCTCTCTTCGAGGATCTGTCCACCGAGGCTGAGCAAGCGGCTCGCGGTCTTCTCGCCGATCCCCGGGATGGCCATGAGCTCATCCACGGAGGTACGCATGACGTCCTGGAGGGTTTCCTTTCCGGCCTTCACCAGTCGCTCGACCGTACGAGGGCCGAGCTCCTTGGCGAGCTCGTCGAGGTCGAGTTCGGGCATGCCACCCGACTGTCCCTCGGCCGCGTGCATCTGCGACTGGCTACGGAGATCGATCGCGAACCCGGTCAGCCGGTGCGCGAGTCGAGCGTTCTGTCCCCTCGTGCCGATAGCGAGGCTGAGCTGATCGTCGGGAACGACGACCGTGACCCGCTTCTCTTCCTCGTCCACGTACACGTCGATGGCACGGGCGGGAGACAGGGCACGACTGACGAAGATCTTGGCGTCCGGGCTCCAGGGCACGATGTCGATCCGCTCCCCACCGAGTTCCCGAACGATCGACTGGACCCGCGCGCCCTTCATCCCGACGCACGCGCCGACCGGATCGACGCGGTCGTCGTGGGACACGACGGAGATCTTGGTCCTGGAACCGGGCTCCCTCGCGATGTCACGGATCTCGACCACGCGTTCGAAGATCTCGGGCACCTCGTTCTCGAAGAGCCTGCGAACGAACTCCGGATGCGTCCGCGAGAGCACGAGCTGCGGCCCCCGCATGTTCTTGTCCACCTCGAGCAGGAGTGCCCGAACGGGGTCGCCGATCTTGAAGCGGTCCCGGTTGATCACCTCCCGCGGGGGAATGATCGCTTCGGTTCGTCCGATCTTCACGATGACGCTGCCGCGGTCGACCTGCGAGACGGTGCCGGACACCACCTGGCCGACCCGGTCCACGTACTCGTCGTAGACGTTCTCCCGCTCCGCCTCGCGAACGCGCTGCACCAGAACCTGCTTCGCGGCCATGATGGCGGCACGCCCCATCTCTCCGACAGGGACTTCGACAGGCACGGTCGACCCGAGGCGCGCCATCGGATCGATCTGCAGAGCTTCTTCGTAGTCGATCTCACCCGCCAGGTCGATCGCGACCTGGACCACCTTCTTGTGGACGCGGATGCGGATCTCTCCGGTCGACTCCTGGAACTTCACTTCCACGTCCGCAGCAGTCGAGTACTTCTTCTTGGCCGCACTGAGGAGACCGCTCTGGAGTGTTTCGATCAGCAGTTGCCGGTCCACGCTCTTCTCGCGCGCGATGTGCTTGAGGGCTTCCAGGATCTCATCCATCGCCATGTCGTCTAGCGTCTCCCTTGATCCGGTAGATCGAGGCGGGCCTTACGCTCGCGGCACCACCCGGCATCGTCTTCGTCTGTCCCGTCGCGTCACCGATCCTTCGGTTTCCGCTTCCAGGGATCGAGCCTCAACTTCGCGACCTCGATCTCGTCGAAACGGATCCGTCGGGTATCTCCGTTCTCCAATCGGAGCTCGAAGTCACTCTCCCCGACTTCGCCGATCTCTCCCAACCAAACACGCGCTTCGCTCGGCGCGTCGAGCAGATCGACTTTCACTCTCTCACTCTGGAAGCGCACGAAATGCGCACGCGTCCATATCCGCCGATTCATGCCCGGCGAAGACACCTCTATCAAGTAGTTCCCTTGAAGGAGCGGATTCGTGTCGAGCTCCTGTGAGATTCGCCGACTCACTCTCGCACAGGCGTCGATCGACACGCCCACTTCGGAGTCGATGTAAAACCGAAAGACCTGAGACTTCGGCGTTCTCGACACGTTGCAGTCGACGAGCTCGAATCCTTCCTCAACTACTGCAGGCTCAACCAATTGCGCGAGCTCAGCCGCGTTCACGTCCCCTACCTCCGCGGGACTTCTAGACAAAGAAAAACGTGAGCCGGACGCCCACGTCTCCGATGGAGAACCGTACACAAGATCGCAAACGAGGGCAAGACCCATCCTCCGAACGGGATCGGGAGGCAGGCCCCAGGAACGGGACATGGACCGCGCGACGGATTGCGCAAATGACACACGATCGTTCGCTATCCGCCGAGGTATCCCCCATGCACCACTTCGAGAACGACCTCGCCGACGCGGGCGAGCCGGTCGCCACTCACGTTCGCCGGCACGTCCTGCTGCGTGTGCCAGGTCGGATCATCGAATCCGATGATCACCGCCGAAGGGATCCCGATCTCGAGGAACGGGATGTGGTCGTCGAAGAGTTCATACGCTCTCGTCGGGTCGAACTCCGTGAATCCGAGGCCCGCGGCGACGTCGAAGAGCAGTCGGTTCCAGGCCGGAAACGCCCCGAGCGAGTAGAGATCTCTCCCGAGGTCGGTCTCGGGACTCCCCACCATATCGAGGACGAGGACGAAGTCGGGACGCGTTCCGGGATAGTTTCGGGCCATCCACTGACTCCCGAGACAGTACTCGCGTGGATGCCCCGCCCTTCCCTGGTCCTCGCCGTCGAAAAAGACCAGGTCGATCCCGATCGGCGGCGGCGTGGCCGCGAACTGTTCGGCTAGTCCGAGAAGCACGGCGACCCCGGAGGCCCCATCGTTGGCGCCGAGTACGGGCAGCCCGCGCAGCTTCGGATCCCTTTCCTGGTCCGACCACGCCCTCGTGTCCCAGTGGGCCCCGAGGAGCAGCCTCGGAGACTTCTCCGGCGCGATCCGTACGAGCACGTTCGTGAGATCGAGGGTGTCGCCGTTGGCCGGCGCCGAAAGCCTGAACGCGAGCGGCTCGGGATCGAGCCCCATGCCCCGAACCTCGGCGAGGATCCACTCCAGGCACTTGGCGTGGCCGTCCGTACCCGGGACGCGCGGACCGAACGAGCACTGGGCCTCGACGCGGGCGAACGCCTTCTCACCGTCGAATGGCGTACGGGCGACAGCCACGCCCGCCACCGAGATCACCGCGAGCGAGACAGCAACGCCCAAGACTACCTGCCCCCACGCCCGGAGCGGCGAACGAGCCAGCCGTTCGACTCGACGGAGGCACCCAGCGACATCGCGAAAGTCCAATCGGTCTCCTTCGGCCGCGCTGCCTCGGCAGCCGACCGCCCACCGCCGCTTCTCGGCGTGATCAGAAGGTGAAGGTGGCGGACACCTGAACCTCGACCGCCCGCTGATTGCGAGCGCGGTTCTTGTTGTCCGAAGTCTGCTCGAAGCCGACTCTCCCCGAGCCGGAGATCCGGTCGGTGAAGTTGTAGTTCGTCGTCGTGTTCACGCCCCAACGCGCCGTATCAGACTGCACCTCCGGAGCCTGGCCCGGCTGGACGTTCTCCTGCTTCGACTGCGACCAGTCGACGCCGGCGGAAACGTCCATGCGCGTCGTCACCATCCGGGACTGCGAAGAGCCGGGCACCTTGACGCGTCGGCGGAGGTTGAAGTTCTTCTTGAGCTGGAGGCTGGCCCGGTTCGTCGTCGTGATGTTCTGCGTGACGGTCACACCGATCCGGTCGCGCTGAGAACGAACGGAGGAGCTCGTGAGGGTCGCCTGCATCCCGTTGTCCAGCGTGGCGCGAACGTCCAGGAGCGGTGACAGGCTCCGGTCCAGAGTGACGTCCTTCGAGTCGACCCCTCCCGAGCTCACCTCTCTCCGGCGCAACGAGTAGGACGTCTTCGCCGAGAACGACTTCAGCCGGAGGAGCTTGTCGAGCCCGAGCCGAGAGTGGAGCTGCCCCCATCCGATGTCGAGATCGGGCCAGGTCTTCTCCGAGGTCTCGGACGAGATTCCATCCCGGCTCTGCTCACCGTGACTCGTCTGGAAGCCGGTACGGACGGTTGCGCCGAACGGTAGGCGCAGGTTCGTGTCGAAGCTCCAGCGGTTGTCCGTGGCGGCCGAACCCGAGGAACTGGGAAGCGGCTGGACGGCATCCCCGGGGGACGTGTCGAATCCGAGCTGGTACGCGAGGGAGGGCATGCCCACCCTGCGGCTGAGGCTCGACGACTCACCGAAGGAGTAGGTGACGGATATCGGATCGAACCGGAGCCCCGAGTCGCGCCCGGCTCTTCGCCCTCCGCGTCGCTGGCCGGAATCCGGCTCGGCACTGAAGAACGGAAGCTTCTCGAGGGCTTCCTTGAGCTTCCCGGGGTCGAACCGCCCGGACACGCTCGTGTTGTGCTGGTTCGAGAGGTCGTTCGTCCGCTCCGGTTCGTTCTCCCGTGCGCCGCCGATCTTGTAGAGAGAAAGCGTCGACGAACTCCTCCAGTTGATGCGCGGGGCTAGAGCGGTCCGCAGTATCGGGACGTCGTAGTTCGCATCGACCGACTGCGCGCGGCTCGTCTCGTGGCCGAGACCGATTCCGAACAGCTTCTTCTCCGACTCAGAGAGCTGCAGGTTCCTCCCACTGTTGTAGGAGTACGTCACCGACCGGATCGGCTGGGCCTTGGCGCTCAGGCCCAATGTCGAAGACCGCGTGTCCGGAACGTTGGACTTCGTGAACTCCTTGGAGAGGTCCGTGCGCGAGTACTTGTCGACCTCGGACTGGGAGCGGCCATAGCTCCACGAGAGGAGCGTCGGAAGCAGGTTCAGTTCACTGCCTCGGAAGAGACCGAACGGTCCGTTCCCGAGTCGAACCTTCCCCTGATCCTGGAGGCCGAGAGACCAGCTGACCGAGGAGCTCCTCTTCACGGTCGTATCCCGGCTCACCGGCGTGAACCGCTCCGAGCGTTGCCAACTGAATGTGCCGGAGAACGGATCGACGAGATAGCGCATCAGGGTTCGCTCGGACCGCGCTTTCGAGTAGGTGAGCTGCACCGTTTCGTCCACCGTCTCCGTGATGTCGTCTTCTGTCGGGTCCTCCAGGATCAGGTCCTTCCCCGGTTGGAACTTCGGCACGCTCCGGTTCCGCGACTGACTGATGGTCAGCGGCACCTTGATCCCGGCCGTCTCCCAGAAGCGATCGAGGTTCGCCGACCCGCGGAAGTTGGAAACGGTGTTCGTGGTCCCGCTACCCCGGTCCTGCCCGATGGATAGGAAGTCCGCACCCTTCCGCTCGACGCTCGCGAACACGGTGCCGAAGTTCGAGAGTTTCATGTCGACGCTTCCACGCGCCGCGACCCCCTTGTCCTTCTTGACTCCGTTGAGCCGCAGCTCGTTCACCCAGACGCTTCCGTCGGCGAGGCTCGTTCTCCCGACGTTCTCGACGGCGAAGGAGATCATCTGGATCTCGTTGAGGCTCGGCTCTCCCCGTCGGCGGATCGACCGTCCGCCTCCGAGGTCCTGTTCCACGCGGTTCGTGAGCGAGTCCGGTAGCTCCAGCTGGAGACGGGACAGTTCCGCGAGGTCGAGAGACTCGAGAACCCACCCGTCCGGTACCGGGACTCGGTACTCGTAGTAGTTGAGTGTGTCGGTGGCAGCGTCACGGCTCAGCCTGACCGAGAACACGAGATCGGCGTTCCCAGTCACGTCGCGGCTGTTGACGAAGAACTCGAGCTCCTCGTAGAGGGTCGAGAAGTCCTGTTTCTGCGGGTAGGTCTTGAACGCAGCCGCCCGGTGGCCGGGCTGGAGGCCGCGGAGTTCCAGCGCGATCGATTGCTCGCGTTCCGTCGTGTTGTCGTCGCGGTTCGTCTGTGGTTCGAAGGGAGGATCGTAGATCGCCGCGTCGTCCTTGTTGTTGACCACGCCGACGTAGAAGTCCTCCCCTGGCCGGATGTCCGTCGGATCGAGTTCGCGGCCGGCGAGATCCGTAAGGGGCTTCTCGAGCCAACGGTTCCCGATCACCTCGATACCCGCGATCTGGACCCGCTCCCGCTCACCGCTGAAGCCGGTGAACCAGAGTCGTGCCTGGAAGATCTGCTCCCAGATCGGCTCTCCGGCACCGCTCTGCCAGGTCCGAATCAGGTCCTCGTCCGAAAGCGCGACCCGGAGCCGGCGCCAACCACTCGAGTCGGCCGGGGTTTCCGTGAGCGGCGCGCCGGGATCGTTCAGCACGAAGTCACGCCGGACATCGGTCTCCCAGAGCGATTCGTCGGCCAGATCCAGTGCGATCTCGAAGTAGGATTCGAACGTATCGATGTTTCCGTCTCCGTTCAGATCCTCGGTGTCGAGATCCTGGTTCCCCTCCGTTCCGTTGATGTAGCGGAACTCGATCGGCTGATACTCGCCGTCGTCCTGGGCATTCGTCTCCGTGAACCGGTAGTCGTCGAACCCGTCGCTCGGATCCCGGCCGATCCGATTGTCGAGCCCTGTGTCCTCGTTGTCGCGGTCGTTGAAGTCGAGCTGACCATCTCGCGTGATCACGTCTTCGGTGTCGAGGGAGTCGTTCGGCGCGAACACCTGCCAGGTCGATTGGTCGGCGAAGAGATCGTTCCGCCGCCAGATCGCGTCCTCACTGACCTGGCCGAGCTCCAGATAGAGGGTTCCTTCACGCTCGTCCCGATCCTCGTAGGGGATTCCGTCGTTGATCCAGATGTCGAGGAACTGCGCGGTGGAGAGGTTGACTCCGTTCCTCGTCGAAAGCGGTTGCGAGAGCCCGACCCAGGAGTCACGGCGTTCCTGTTCCGTCTCTCCGCGGGGCGCGAAATAGAACTCGAGGATCGGCCGGTTGTTGTCACCTTCCTGGGCCTCGAGCGTGGGCTGGAGGTCGAACTCCTGGGCTGCCTTCCGCGGCGAGTACCAGATGATCTCGCCCTTCCGCGCCGAGGCCGTGGGCACGGAGTTGCCCGCGTCCTGCAGCACCCGCTGCGGGATGCTGGAGAGTCGCCACACCCGGCGGGAGAGCGGAATGTTGCTGACGTCCTTCGCACCTTCGAAGTCGTCGATGTAGAGCTGATTCTTCGTGTTCGGGTTCGGGATCGAGAACCCGACGCCTCCCTCGAACTCGAAGCGGGACGCATCCCTGGCGTTGAGGAACGGGAGCTTGTCCACCATGTCCGTGAGCCACCAGGAGTCGGTCAGGTACTGGCCCGCGAACTCCCCGACGAGCGTTCTCGACGGCTCTTCTCCGAGGCGCGGACGGTTCCCCTCGAGGCCGGGCACTCCACCCTTGCTCTCGAAGAGCCAGGTCGAGGAGACGTTCCACTTCGCGCCCTCGGGACGGACGAACGCGGAGACGCCGGCCAAGGTCTTCTGTCCTCCCCCTCCGGCAAAGGGAACGTGCGAGTACGAGACGCTGATGTCCTCGCTCTCACTGACTCCGGCCGCGTCCAGGATCTCGATCTCGCCGAGCAGGTAGTCGATCCGGTAGTGGACGTCGCGCTGGAGCTTCCTTCCGCTCACGACCACGGACTCACTGCCCTCGATGATGTTGAGGGCGGGAAGCCGGATGCTCGAGATGGGGCTCCGGTACGTCAGCTCGAGGTAGTACTTGCTGAACTCGTCCTTGTTCGGAACGGTGCGGAGATCCTGGCTGTAGAGCTGTGGCGCCCGGTAGGCGGTGGAGTCGAGTTCGGTCCAGGCCATGTTCCTCGGGCCCATCGACGGATACTCGTTCGGATTGACGCGGCAGTAGAGACACTCGGTGTCGCGCACGTCGACGCAGAGATCCGAGGGCGATGGGTCGAAGGGCCGGAGGTCCGGGAAGATGATGAGTCCGCGACCGAGGTCGAAGGAGCGAAGTCCCGTGTCCGGGAGATCGTCCGGCCCCGCGATCACGTCGCCGCCCGTCTCCGTCTGACGATCGAGGCCGGTCACTTCGAGCAGAGTCACTCCGTCGTCGGTGCGATCCGGCTCCCGCTCGTCACCGGCGTAGTACTTCCGCCGGATCTTCATCTCGAAACCCTCGGCGAGGACGTTGCGGGCCCCGATGTCGTAGACGTTCTTCATCTCGAACTTCGCGAGGCTCCCCCAGGGGCCGGACTCGAGGTCCCGGGGATTCGACCGCACCGGGCGCACCATCGACAGGTAGACCGTCCCGCCCTCGACTCCGCCGATCTGGATCGGACCGACGTCCGAGAGAGTCCCTGGATCGAGTTCGGTCCCCGTGAGCTGGACCGCGAGCACGGTCTGGCTGGCCGTGATCGGCCGGCGGAGCTGGATCGCGGGATGGCCGTAGTAGAACCAGGGCGACACGATGTCGAAGTCGACACCCTCCTCGAGTTGGTGGAACTGTCCTTCGTAGAGCGGTTCGTCGCCGACCGGGGCTTCCCCGTTCAGTGTGGCGGTCGCGGGAATCGCGTTCTGTTCCGTGTCGTTGTTGAAGTCCTGGTCGTCCATGTAGAGACGGATCGTCTCGAGACGCCACGGACATCCGTCCGGATCCCGCAGGAAGAAGAACGTGTCGGCCACGTACTCGTAGTCCTCGATCCGGACGGTCTGGACTTCGGCGGAGAGCTTGATCGACTTCTCGTCGCTCTTCCCCTCCTGCTTGGAGAGGATTAGGTTGAAGTCGACGTCACCGAGCTTCGCGAGGGCGTTGATGCCGAAGAGCCCCTCGGCCTGTCCGTTGAACGAAACGTACTTCGTGCCGGGAAGACGAAGACTCGTGTTTCCGAGCTCGACCCGCTGCACGATCTCGTCCTCGTAGCCGTTGTAGCGGATCTTGATCCGGTTCGCGAGCGGCGTGTCGCTCTCGCTCGACTGCTCGACGTCGACGGTAACCTTGTCGCCGATCGTCCCGGTGAGACGGAGGTTGAGCTTCTGCTCCATCGTGAGCTGGGGGAACTTCGACTGCCCACCCTGGGTGTCGGTCGCAGCCATGTTCGGGAACCATCGGCTCCGCCCCTGCAGCGTGATCGTCTCCGACCCGCTCACGGAAAGGCTCGGCTTGCCCTTCCCGAAAATGCCCTGGAGCCCGCCCGGGAGTTCGACGGGAATGTCGAGGTTGATGAGCCGGTCCTGTCCTCGTCGCCGATCCGTGCGGACGAGATCCTCACGGAACACTTCCGTCCACAGATCGTGGATCGCGTCGGACTCGAGCCGGCGGGTGTACTCCTCCAGGGATAGGACGTACTTCGGGCGAACCGGCACGCGGGAGTCGTAGAGATGCTCGAACGCGACCCGCTGTTCCGCGAAGTCGAAGGAAGTCTGGTGGGAGATGAAGTCCTGCGCCTTGAGTTCGGGTCCATCGGGGGTCCAGTGCCGGAACTCGGTCGTATCGATGACCGTCTTGCCCGACGGTCCCAGGATCGGGCTCTGCCGCGCCTCGGCCCGGAGGCGCCGCGTCTCCGCCATCCGGAAGAGCCAGGCGTCTTGCGCCGGATCGAGCTGCTCCGACTGAGCGAACGGGCGGAAGGAGGATCCACCGCGCGCGGTCGCGGGCGTCTCGTAGTAGGCCTCTTCTGGAATCTGGTCAGGTGTCCACGTGGAGACTCCGCCCTCCGTCACCCAGTCCGGGATCACCTCGCTCGTGTCCGCAACGGTCGAGTCCGCGTTGGCGAGTTCGGCGGCGGCTTCGGCCACGACCTGCTCGGCTTCCTCTGCACGGGTCTCGGCCGCCACGGCCGCTCGTCCCAGGCTGTCGATCCGGGTGGCCAGGGAATCGGGAACCTCGAGCCCCATGGCCCGAAGGGAGTCCGCCCGAGCGGTCCAGAAACCGGAGAGGCTCTCCGCCCGCGTCGCCTCCAGCCGCGCGGACCGGGCGCCGGGGGCGTTCGCGATGCTGAGGGAGTCGAGCCGGGCCGCACGTTCCCGGATCGAACCGGGTCGCTTCCTTGCCGGGCGCGCCGGGGCTCCTTCCGGAGACTCCGCTCTACCATCGTCGGGCCGGACCGTGAGGTCATCGGGGACACTCTGTACGGGAGCGCGCCGGGTCGTGTCCGCCGGGGCTCGTACCACCTCCTGCTCGGGCTCCGGTCGGCCGGAGCCGCCGAAGATCGATCCCCCCCGCCCCCCCCACGGCCGATTGAGACCGACCACAGCTGCTCGAAAAGACAGCAAGGGCCAGCACGGCCAGGGCCGCTCCGATGCGGAGTGCGGTTATGGATTGGAAGGAGGTCTTCAACTCGCCTCACCGCGCCGCTCGAAGGCGGTCCCCTCGATGAACTCCCTGGCTCCTGTGGCTATACTCCCCGCTCCCTGGAGAGTTTCTGTCTTTCCGGGGTATAGTCCCGAAACCGACGACGCCTGAGGCTCTTGGACCGGAAAGCCCGTGATCCTCCACCGATACATTCTCACATCTCTGACCCGCCCGTTCTTCATCGGGTTCGGGTTCATCACATTTCTCCTCACGATGGAGATGTGGCTCGATCTGCTCGACATGCTCCTGGGCCGGGGCGTAGGTATCTCCGCCGTCAGCCAGCTCTTCCTCCTTGCGTTGGGATGGATGGTCGCCCTTTCCGTCCCGTGCGGGGTCCTGGTCGCCGTGCTCATGACCTATGGTCGGATGAGCCAGGACAACGAGATCACCGCTCTCCGGGCCAGCGGGGTCCACCTCAGGCAGATCGTCGCCCCTAGTCTCGTCGCCTCGGTGATTCTGGCTGCGGCACTGGCAGCGTTCAATAACTACATCCTCCCGGAGACCAACTACAGGTACGCGAGCCTCCTCTACGAGATCAACCGGAAGAACCCGACCGTGCAGATCCGCGAGGGAGTGATCAACGACGCCTTCCAGGGCTACGCCATCCGGATCAACCAGCTCGACGACCGGACCGGGGCGATGCAGGACATCCTGATCCTGGACGCCAAGGCCGATCCCAGGAATCCCAGAACGGTGCTCGCCAAGTCCGGCACCCTCTCCTTCCGGCCGGACCTCGGCCTCCTCGTCCTCGACCTCCAGGATGGAACGATGCACGAAGCCGATCCCGAGTCGAAGGATGGGGACTACCGCGTGGTCGCCTTCGAGCATCAACGGCTCCAGATCGAAGAATCCGCGGAGTCTCTGGACGGTCGGAACCGGCGGCGCTCGGACCGAGAGCTCTCGATCAGTGCCATGCAGGGCGAGATCGACAAGCTCGAGGCGGACATCGTCCGGGAACGCGAGAGGATGGACGATGCCCTCTCCCAGCTCGAGATGACGGAGGAGGAGCTGGCGCTCGTCCAGCCTGGGGTCGTCCCCCAGGGGCCCTGGGAGCAGTGGACCCGTGGCGTGGTCGGGCTCTTCGAAAAGGTCACTCCGCCGGAGAAGCCGGACTGGACGCGGGAGCAGGAGAACGCGATCGGTGTGGTCCGCGCCCGGCTTCGGGAGATCCAGGGACTCGAGAAGCGGGTCCAGAAATACAGCGTGGAGATCCACAAGAAGGTGTCGATTCCCGTGGCCTGCGTCGTGTTCGTCCTGGTCGGCGCACCGCTCGGCATCCTCTCCCGCCGCGGGGGGCTCGCGGCCGGAATCCTGAGCGCCGTCTTCTTCGTGTTCTACTATCTCTGCCTCATCGGGGGTGAGCAGCTGGCGGACCGTCTCGTCCTCCCCACCTGGCTCGCGATGTGGTTTCCCAACCTACTCCTCGGAGCGATCGGCCTCCTCTTCATGAGGCGGGCCATCGCATCCGGACCGATTCTCCTTCGCAACAAGGGTGGTAGCCGCCCATGAGGCTCCTGGACAGATACCTGCTCGGTCAGTTCCTGGCCTGGCTCTTCGCGAGCCTCCTGTCACTCGTCATGTTGTTCATCGTGATCGACCTGATCGAGCGACTCGACACGTTCGTCGACTACAAGACTCCGTTTCCGGTCATCGCCCGGTACTACGGGTACGGGCTCACGACGATTCTCACCCAGATCCTTCCGCTCTCCATGCTCCTCGGCGCGATCCTCTCCCTGGGACAGCTGAAGAAGACGAATGAGCTCACGGCGATGCAATCGGCCGGACAGTCCCCCTGGAGGCTGGCCCGTCCACTCCTTCTCGCCGGGCTCCTCCTGTCCGCCGCCCAGTACGTTCTCAACGAACGCTATGCGCCGTACCACTACGTCGAGAACAAACGGATCCTGATGGAGGAGATCAAGAAGATCTCGACGGCGGACAGAGAGAGCCAGGCGAACGTCCGCCTCATCGGTGGAGCCGGTAGGTTCTGGGTCGCACAGTTCTACGACGCGAGAACCGCGGGACTGCGGTCGGTCACGCTCCAGGCGCTGGCAGCGCCGACGATCCGGTGGAGGATCGACGCGGACCGAGCGAGCTATCAGGAGGACGGCGTCTGGCGATTCGAGCGCGGATACCTCCGCGTATTCCAGGACTCGACCGAGTACACGATGCCCTTCAAGGAGTACGTGACCACGGTCCTCTCCGAAGAGCCTGCGGACTTCGCACGACGGAATCTCGACCCGTTCCACGCCGGCATGGCGGAGTTGCTGCGTTTCGCCAACCGCGTGAAGGAGAGCGGCGGCGAGACCCAGAAGCACATGACGAACTTCCACCTCCGCGCATCGTACCCGCTCTCCGGCGTGATCATGGTTCTCCTCGGAGCGGGACTCGGAATGCGCGTAATCCGGGGCGGCAACTTGGCCCTCGGAATCGGCGTTTCCCTCGCGATCGGATTCGGGTTCTTCGGGCTCATCCGGGTGGGGCAGGCGCTCGGCTCCAACGGCACTCTGCCTCCCGCCGCGGCGGCCTGGCTCGGAAACGCGGTCTTCTTGTTACTCGCGATCTTCCTCTTCCGAAGGGTCGCACACTGACCTAGAAGGCGGCCGCGGCCGGCCGCCGCTCAGTCCGTGGTCCCCCGGACGATCCGGCCATCCCTGACCAAAGGGACGAACGGTGTGGAGTCGACCTGGAGGGCGAGCGAGACGTCTCCGTCCGCCTCCTTGGCGCGTAGCGCTCTCCCCTGAGCACTCGTCCGGACGGCCCGCGCCAGATTCCGACGGTGCGCCAGGTAGAGGATCCAACACGCGCGGGCGGCATCGTTCAGTTCGGAGTCGTCTTCGACCGGCCCGAGTCGCTCGATCAGCATGCCCGCGGCCAGGGCGTCCTCCATCGCAAAGCGACCGCCGGATCCGGCACAGATCACTGTGAGCTCCTGGTCGCCGGACTCGAGGAGATAGTCGACGACGGCGCCGACGTTCGTGAACGAGAGGAGGAGCTTCTCCACCGCTTCCATGGAGCGGCTGAGAAGCGGACCGACATCGTCCGAGACGAAGACGATCGTCTTTCCAGCGAGCCCCGCGGACTGCACTTCCGAGGGCGAGTTGCCGAGATCGAAGCCCTCCACCTTCTGCCCGTCCTGCTCGCCGGCGAGTAGACTCCCCTCACGATCGAGGGTCGCGAGGATTTGCTTCGCCTCCTCGATCGAATCGACGGGAATGATCTTCTCGGCACCGGACTGAAGGGCGTAGCAGAGCGTGGTGCTCGCGCGTAGTACGTCGACGATCACCACGCGCCGACCCTTCGTATAGAACAGGGGAATCTCCTGAGGGGTGACGAACAGGTCGATTCTCATCATGCGCGGGGCTGTTCCCCGGTGCCCGCTCCGTTGCCCGACTGCATCCGTTCGATGAACTTCGTATCCAGCTTCGCGGCTTGGAAATCCGGATGCGCCAGAATCTCGCGGTGGTAGGCGATCGTCGTGTCCACGCCCTCGATACGGGCCTCTGCGAGAGCCCGGAGCATCCGAGTGATCGCCTCTTCTCGGGTCGCCCCGTAGGAGATCAACTTCCCGATCATCGAGTCGTAGTGGGGCGAGATCGTGTACCCCGAATAGACGTGGCTGTCGAAGCGGATCCCCGGTCCACCGGGAATGTGCAGCGACTGGATCGTGCCGGGCGAAGGTCGGAAGTTGTGGTACGGCGACTCTGCGTTCACGCGACACTCGATCGAATGCCCGCGCGCCACGATCTCCTCCTGCGTGATCCCGAGCGGCTCTCCCGCCGCGATCCGGATCTGCAGCTTGACCAGATCGACGCCTGTGATCATCTCCGTGACCGGGTGTTCCACCTGGAGTCGCGTGTTCATCTCCATGAAGAAGAAGTCGCCGTCCTCGTAGAGGAACTCCATCGTGCCGACGCTGTGGTACCCGATCCCGCGCGCGCCGGCGCACGCCACCTCGCCCATCCGACGACGAATGTCGTCCTCGAGTCCGGGCGCGGGGGCCTCTTCCACCAGCTTCTGATGCCGGCGCTGGACGGAGCAGTCTCGTTCCATCAAGTGAACGACGTTCCCGTGCCTGTCCGCGGCGAGCTGCACTTCGACGTGCCTGGGCTTCACCAGGTACCGCTCCATGTACATCGCGCCGCTACCGAAGGCCGCTTCGGCCTCCGCCTGCGCGATCTGGAACTGCTTGGCCAGGTCCTCGCGTCGCGTGACGACGCGCATTCCCTTGCCGCCACCACCATCTCGGGCCTTGAGGATGACCGGGTAGCCCACTCGCTCCGCGGTCGCCTCCGCCTCCTCGAGAGATTCGAGCACACCGTCGCTACCGGGCACGACCGGAACGCCGGCCGCGATCATGGTCCGCTTGGCCTCGCTCTTGTCTCCCATCACTCGGATCGCTTCGGCCGGTGGCCCGATGAAGACGATCCCGGAGGCCTCGCAGACTTCGGCGAAACCACTCTTCTCGGAGAGGAAGCCGTAGCCTGGATGGATCGCGTCGGCCTGGGTGATCTCGGCCGCGCTGATCACCCTCGGAACGGAGAGGTAGCTCTCTCGACTCGGGGGCGGACCGATGCACACCGACTCGTCCGCGAGCTGCACGTGAAGTGATTCACGGTCAGCTTCCGAGTAGACGGCGACGGTGGAGACTCCCAGCTCTTGACACGCACGTATGATGCGAACCGCGATCTCGCCGCGGTTCGCGATGAGCACTTTCGAGAACATGCGCTTCCGAGAAGCAGGCTCAGTACTTCGTTATCCCCTTCGGAACATCCGGTGGTTCCTGGGACAACCTATGACCGGCCCCCTCCTCTTCCTCCTCTTGCTCCGTCTTCCCCTCGAAAGCGGACCAGGTCGTGTCGCTCGAAGAGCTGATACCCTTCATCCGCAGATCGAGCTCCGACGGGTTCGAAGCGTTCTGCATCGCCGCATCGTAGGAGATGAGTCCCTGCGTGAAGAGCGACATGAGCGACTGATCGAACGTCTGCATGCCGTACTGCTGGGCTCCCTCCTGGATTGCGGACTTTATCATGAGGGTCTTTTCCGGCGACATCAGATAGTCCTGGATCGCTGCCGTATTGAGCATCACCTCCACGGCCGGGACTCGCCCCTTCCCCTCCGTCTTCTGGATGAGGCGCTGGGAGATGACGGCCTGGAGCGTACTCGCCAGCAGGAAGCGGATTTCTGCGTGCTGGTGAGGAGGATAGAAGGAGAGGATTCGGTTCACCGTCTGCGGGGCGTCGATCGTGTGGAGGGTCGAGAGGACCAAGTGTCCGGTGTCGGCCGCCATGAGCGCGATCGACATCGTCTCCTGGTCTCGGATCTCTCCCAGGAGGATGACGTCGGGGTCCTGACGGAGAATGTGCTTGAGGGCCGAGAGATAGGTCCCGGTGTCGAGTCCCACCTCGCGCTGGTTGATGATCGACTTCTCGTCACGGTGGAGGAACTCGATCGGGTCTTCCACCGTGATCACGTTGCGCGCCTCGCTCCGGTTGATGCAGTCGATCATCGACGCGAGGGTGGTCGACTTTCCCGAACCGACGGTGCCGGTGACGAGGATGAGCCCACGCCTCCGGGAGGAGAGCTGCTCGACGATCGTGGGGAGGTTGAGATCCTCGATCGCCGGCACACCGAGCGGTACGTGACGCACGGCCATGGCCGCAGTCCCGCGCTGGTAGAAGAAGTTCGCGCGGAAACGCGCCAGTCCGGGGACGCCGAACGCGAAGTCGATCTCGCGCTCGCGGAGATACTGCTCCTTCTGCTTCGGAGTCAGCACCTGATCGCAGATCGCGTCGAGGTCCTTGGAGTTGAGAGGCGGATCGTCCGTGGGTCCGAGGACGCCATCCACGCGCAGGATCGGCCTCGTGCCGGTCTTCAGGTGGAGGTCACTCGCTCCGGTGTCCATCATCTTCTCGAGCAGCCGACGCAGATCCATGAGAGCTCCCCCACGGGATCGGGCCGGCTACCCGGAGACGTCAATCCGGACGCACGAGGAAGAGGGGCTGGTTGAACTCGACCGGCTGTGCGTTCTCCGCGACGGCTCTGACGATCGTCCCGGACACCTCCGCTTCGATCTCGTTCATGAGCTTCATCGCTTCGACGATGCAGACGACCTGACCCTTTTCCACACGCGCCCCGACCTCCACGTAGGGAGGCGACTCCGGACTCGGGGCCCGATAGAAAGTTCCGACCATCGGAGAACGGATCTCAGCCAGTCCTGCGTCCTCGGCGGGTGCCGCGGTCGGAGCGCTGGTCGTTTCTTGGGCAGGAAAAGTCGGGTAGGACGGCATGGACGGGGGCATCTGCATCGCGGGCACCTGTGGCGCCATCATCTGCGGCAGATACACACCGTTCTGCTCGGCTCCGCCCAGCCTCCGGGTCATCCGGATGGTCTGGCCTTCGCCCCAACTCACCTCCAACTCGTCGATTCCGCTCTCCTGGAAGACCTCGACGAGTCTCTTGATGTCATCGACTTTCATCGGAGCTTTCTCCAGTGCCATCCCAGGCCCTCACTCCCCTCTCGGACCGGCCAACGCCTCCAGAGCGAGGACGTACCCGGTCGAACCCAGCCCCACGATAACCCCCCGACAGACCGGCGCGATACGGTCTTCCTGACGGAACGGCTCCCGGGCGAACGTGTTACTCAAATGCACTTCGATGACGGGGATCTCTACGGCGGAAACGGCATCCCGAAGCGAGACGCTCGTGTGGGTCAGCCCGCCGGGGTTGAGAATCACCCCCGCCACCTTGCCCCTGGCATCGTGAAGACGATCGATCAACTCCCCTTCGTGATTCGACTGGAAGGTATCGACCGTAACCCCAAGTCGGACACCCTCCTGAACCAGGCGCGCGTCGATCTCGGCCAGCGTCTCCTTGCCGTAGACGGCTGGCTCGCGCACCCCGAGCAGGTTCAGGTTCGGTCCGTGGAGTACGAGGATTCGCTTCATGATTCGAGGACGTAGGAGAGTGCGCGACGGACCTCTTCCGTCGGAACTTGGGTCGAGACGGTAGCCTTGCCCCACTCGGGTGTCAACACCCACCGCTGCCCCTTGGCGTTCGCCTTCTTGTCCATCGTCATCAGTTCCAGCAGGTTCTCCGCGTCGACATGGGGTGCCCGGACCGGCAGTCCGTGGCGCACGAGGAGAGCTTCCAGCCGCTCCGCAGACTTGGGGTCCATCCCTACCACCCGGGTCGAGAGCTGGGCTGCGGCGACCATCCCGATCGCGACCGCCTCTCCGTGGAGAAACCGCTCGAACGAGGTCGCGCTCTCGATCGCGTGGGCAAACGTATGCCCGTAGTTGAGGATGTGCCGCACCCCCATGTCCGTCTCGTCCTCACCGACCACCGCGGCCTTCACGGCGAGCGCACGCGCGATCACCTCCTCGAGGATGGTGGACCTAAGTAGGCGCTGCGGATCGGCCTCCTCGAGGAGCGTGAGGAGCTGCGGATCTCGGATCGCGCCGCACTTGACCACCTCGGCCAGACCGGCGCGGAACTCACGCTGCGGCAGGCTCAGCAACCACTCGGGAGCGACCAGAACCGCATCGGGCTGGTGAAACGCCCCGATCATGTTCTTGTGGTTCCGGTAGTTCACCCCGGTCTTCCCCCCGACCGCGCTGTCCACCATCGCGAGCAGGGTCGATGGGATCTGGATGTACCTCACGCCCCGCTGGTAGGTTGCCGCGGCGAACCCCACCAGGTCTCCCAGCACTCCTCCGCCGAACACGACGACGACGCCGTCGCGCTTGAGTCTGTGGTGGAGGAAGAAGTCGTAGACCTGGAACACGGAGTCGTGGGACTTCATCGGCTCGCCGGCTTCGAGCGTCAGGACGGCCGGCTCGATTCCGGCGGAACCGAACGCGGAGAGCAGGTCCTGTCCCCAGTGCTCCCAGACACGCTTGTCGCCGACCAGAGCCCACGACCCCATCGAGTCCAGATCGAGCAGACCGCGCAGGTCCCAGTCACGCCAGGACCCGATGCGCACGGGATAGGTCCGGGACGTCGTCTTCACTTCGAGATCGATCAAGAGGGCTCCACGACGCGGAAGGTCCGGGCCACGGCCAAGGCTTCGCGCAGATAGGGAAGCTTGCTTCCCGGAGGGTTGAATACGGCGGCGTCGAGCAGGAAGAATCTCCCTCCCCTCACGAACCCGAACGTGCGGAACGGCCCGCCCATCACGAAGCGGTCGTTCTGCCAGACGCCTTCGATGAGCCAGGCCGGTTGGTCTTGGAACACCCCCTCACGGGTCTGGGTGCGCTCCTCGAGAATGTGATCCCCCTGATAGTAGATCTCGCCGAGTTCGTTTCGGAGCGCGACGAACTCCTGAAGTGTCTTCGGCCCTTCCGCGGCGGGCATCCAGTGAACCATGACGTACCTCGCCGGCTCGCCATCGATGACGCGGTAGAGCCTGATGACCTGCCCCTCGGCGTCCTCCCCGGTGAGATACCCGCGGGGAATTCCGATCTCGAACCCGTAGTTCTGGCGGATGTAGGACTCCATGTCCTCGTCCTCGCCGGCGGCGAGGACGGCCGGACCGATCGCGGTCTGGAGCGCCTCGTCGTACCGAGCGGCGAGATCACGTCCCTCCGCCTTCATGAACGCCTCGAACGACGGAGTGTCCTTCGCGTGGACGAGCAGGATGCACCGCCCCTTGGCCCAGGCGTTCTCGATCAGGCGGTACCCGGCGTCGTTGCGGCGAGCTCCTGCTGCTCCTGGGTCGAGATGAGATGATCCACGACCTCGCGCAGGCTACCGGGCTCGTTCACGTTCGTGAGGACGGCGATCGCCTTCCAGTCACGGTTCGGCTCGAAGAGATCGTTCGGGATCGGGTCCACCCGGAACCGGTTCTCGGGACGAACCATGAGCACCGGTGCCTCCAACGAATCGCTGAGGATGGAGACACGTCGATCCTGGAGGGAAAAGGACGTCACGAGTCCGAGCTTCTCCGTCTGGCCCACGGCCCAGAGGAGGTCGCCCGCGCAGCCGGCGACGAGGAGTAGCGCGAGACCGAGTAGGGTCGAGGCGCCGAAGACTACGCGTGTGTGGCACATCGTCGGCACGCCAGCACTCCGGATCGACCGGGTCAAAGTTGGGGAGTTACTGAAGGCGATCCTGGAGCGCCCGGAGGTTCCCGAGCTCCTGCTCCAACAGGTCGATCTCTGATTCCAGAAGCCTCTCGCGCCTGAGGCTGCGGCGATAGCAGCGGTCCAGCCAGTCGAGCGAACTCCGGTCTCCGATCACGGCCTCGAGAGTGTACTGGATCCCCCCACGCAGCACCCGGAGGGTGGCTCTGGAACCCGGCGCGATCTCCGACACACGCTCACTCACCGCGTTGACGTCCTGCACGAGTTCCCCGTCGACCGACAGAAGGAGGTCCCTCGCCATGAGCCCGGCCTGTCCGGCCGGACTGCCGGGAAGAACGCGACGAACCTCGATCGGCGCCGTCGAAATCGGAACGGCCTCGACGTCCGCCTCCGCCAGGGACCGAGGCGTCGCGTCTGTACCCCGAGGAACCCGGTCCGCGAACGGTCTGCGGACGCCAGCGCCGCGGCGGAGTCGAAGAGCCCCCGGGGCAGTGCCCACACGGGCTCGTCGAGGATGCTCTGAACGGTCGGACCCGGGTCCTGGACGAGCGGATCGCGGTCCACGACCATCCCGACGAGATCACCGTTGCCGTCGACGACGACGGCCCCGCATCCTCCGGGACCGCCTTCCACGTCGATCCGAAGCAGGGTCGCGCCTCCTGTCGTCGTCGCCGGAAGGATCCGCTCCAATCGCCCGAGCCGCGGCTCGAGTCCGGAAACCGACGGGTCCGGGCCCAGAAGCACCACCCAGTCACTCTCACGGGTCGGCGCAGCCGAGGCGCATCTACCGAGGGGCTGCAGCGGCTTCGCGGGCGACACGTCGGCCGGCTCCAGAAGCGACAACCCCGTCCGGCCGTCCTGACCGAGGAAGCGCGCGGGGAGCTTCGCCCCGTCCATCGTCACGAGTTCGATCTGGTCGGTCGGCTGCGCGCCATCAGCGCAGGTGAGGACGCGGCCGGCAGCGTCACAGACGATTCCCGCGCTCCACAGGACTTCGGTTTCCGGCTCGAGCGAGGGCGCGCCGAAGACGGAGAAGCTCTGGGGATCGGGGCCGACGGCGCGCGTCGCCCGGACGAAGACGATCGACTGCTCGTACCGTTTGGTGAACCCCTCGAGCACGGCGCCGAGGGCCGTGTTGCCACTCGGGAACGCCGAGGCGGGACGTGGATCCCACGCTGACGAGCGTGGCCAGGGAGAGGAGGGCGGGAAGAATGGCGCGGCCGCCTCGGATCGATCGCCTCGACCTCGAGGCCGAGTTCGATGGTTCCGCGGCGGCCAACTCCGGTCCCGAGGATCGATCTCTAGAAGATGATCCGAGGACCGTCACTGTCATCGCTGTATCGCACCTGAGTCTGGAGACCTCCGCCCCAATTCGGAGAGTAGAACGGAGCCTGCGACTCTTGCCGGGGATCCAGAGCCTTCGTCGCGATCTCGTCGGCGAGGTCCTGGAAAGGACGGTCGCCCAAGCTGGGCTGGAGCATCGTCGCCGGTACGGCCTCCACGGCCGGAGCCGGGGCAACGTCGGCCATGGACTCCATCGTTCCGCCCGAGGTGGACAGGTGATTCGCCCACGAGCCGAGTGCGACACCGATGACCAACGATCCGAACGCCATGGCAGGAACCGGCCGTAGGACCCACTGGCCCATCCAGTCCCTGAGCGACTCGAGCCAGTTCGGACGGGCGGACGCACCCGCGGAGTCGAGCGGCGCGAGAACCCGGTTACCTTCCGCTTCGTGCGCTCGAATGCGATCCAGAACCTGCCCCACGAATGCGGGCTGTGTCGTCTCTTCGGGAAGGCGATGCAGCAGTCCAACCGTCGTTCGGTACTTCACCCAGGCCGAACGGCACCCGTGGCATGCTGCCAGGTGAGAGTCCATCGTCGAGAGGCGATCGAGAGGAAGCTCTTCGTCCATGCGGGCACAGAAGAGCTCACGGGCCTCACTACATTTCATCGATGCCACCTTCTACCAAGTCCCCGAGCATCTCCTGGAGAGAGGTTCGGGCACGGTTGATTCGGGAACGGACGGTTCCGCCCGGAATCCCGAGTACTTCTTCGATCTCTTCGTACGACAGCTGCTGGATGTCCCGCAGCACGATCACTTCGCGGAACTTCTCCGGCAGTCGCTTGAGCGCCTCTTCGACGTACTCCTGGACTTCACGCTGCTGGAGTCGACGATCCGGCTTCTGCGTGGGATCGGTGACGAACTTCCCGGAGTCTCCGGCGACCTCGATCAGCTTGTCCAAGCTGACGACTCCCTTGGACCTCACGCGGCGCCGGATCTCGTTCTTGGCGAGGTTCACGGCGATCGTGTACATCCAGGTGCTGAACTTCCCGTTCGGCCGGTAGCGCTCGCGGTGCACGTAGATGCGAAGGAACACTTCCTGCGCGATCTCCTGCGCACGGTCCCGATCGCTGATGAACCGACTCACCAGGTTGATGATCCGGTTCCGATACCGATCGACGAGGGCCGCAAACGCAGCCTCGGACCCGCGAACGACGTGCTCCATGAGGGCTTCGTCCGGCAGGGCCGAGAACACGGGCGGATTCGACTTCTTTTCCGTCAATGGCATCTCGCCTCCCCAATTCGCTCCGTCTGTGAGAACACGGGTCGATGATCCCGGTTCCCGCTGCTCCCAAAATGGGATCCACGGAACGAATCAGGGTGTCACTGTCTTTCTCTGAAGTATCCAACCGACCCACACGCTCGATCAGTTCGGGTCTTCTGGATTGTACTGCAACGCTTTACGGTACTGAAAGAGTGCGTCGTCCAGACGCCCGACCGCCTCGTAGACCTGGCCGAGATGCGAACGGATGTCGGGATGTTCCTCCGCCTTGGTCACGGCCTCCTCGAGATATCGGACCGCCTCCGCATAATCACCTCTGAGGTAGTACCCCCAACCGTAACTGTCCAGGTACGCTGGGTTTCCTGGATCGAGCTCGAGTGCCTTACGAATCATCGTCATCGCTTCGTCCGGCTTCCAGCCATGCTCCAGCCACATGTAACCGAGATAGTTGAGGGCCACGTGGTCACGCGGATCGATCTCGATCGCGGACTGGAGCGTGTTCGTCGCCGTCTCGAACTTCCCGAGCCGCTCCTCGGCGATTCCGCACCGCAAAAGCGCCTCCCCATCCTTCGGCTCGGACTCGAGGTACTTACGGAGAAGAGCGGCGCTCTGCCCAATCCTCGCGAGTCGAAAGGAGCGCGGAGAGCAGGAAGACGCCTGGCCGATGGCCGGGAGCCCGAGACGTCAGGTCACGGAGGACGACCAGAGCCTCCTCTGGCCGGTTTCCTCGTCGAGCGCGAGCCCCTTGAACCAGAGGCCCTCCACGTCGCCCGGACTCCGGCTGAGGACCGAGTCGGCCGCGGCGACCGCGGCCGTCCAGTCGTCACCCTCGCGCGGCCAGTCGCCAGAGCCAGCGATATGGGTCCGGATCGCCATCGAGCAGCGCCGCCGCCGAGAGCAGGTGCGCTTCGGCCGCCTTCCGGTCGTCTCCCTTGAGAGCGAGGAGCCCCGCCTGGAGGTGGGCCCGGCCATCCTGCGGCTGGAGCGTCAGGTAGGTTTCGAGCTGCGGGCCGATCGCGTTCCAATCGTCGGACTGACTCAGGGCCGTGATCCACGCCCTCCGGAGCTCCAACAGATCGGGCACCTCGGAGAGGAGCGACTCGACCGCGTCCTTGACGTTCTCAGGATGCTCGACCGACCCCAGTTCCTGCACGAGCGCGGCCTCCGTGCCTGGGTACTCGGGGTCTTTGCGGAGGGCCTCGATCAGGTCGGAGAGAGCCTCCTCGTGTCGCCCCAGCTGACTCCGAAGTGCGGCGCGCCGCGTGTAGATGTGTGCCGTGGCGAGATTCTCGGGAATCGCCGGTTCGAGGAGAACCAGCGCCTCGTTCAGCTTTCCGCGTCGCTGGAGCAGGGAGAGCAGGTTGAGGAACGCCCACTGATCGTCCGGATCCGCTTCCAGTGACCCTCTCAGGTTCGCGATCGCGCCGTCGGCATCCCCCTGATAGAGATCGCATCGGGCCAGAAGGCGCCGGGCCGGAGCTACCTGAGCGGAATCCCCCAGAACCGACTCGGCGTAACCGCGGGCGCTATCGACCTGGGACGTCTCGAAGAACGCCTCCGCGAGAGGGAGAGCAATCGCGTTGGCCGAATGGTCGAGCTGGAGAGCCTGCCTGTACCTGTCGATGGCTTCGTAGTTGCGGTTCTTCGCCGCGAGGACGCCGGCCTCGATGAAGAACTGGAGGCTCATCTCGTCGTGAGTCGCGGACTCTTCCACTCGCTGCACGGCTCTCTTCAGGGACTCCGCCTCCCCAGCGGGGATCCCGGCCCGCACGCCGGTGTATCCGAGGCAGAGCGCGAGCGCGGCCGGCAGAGCCGTGGAGAGAAGGCGGGCCAGGGACGCCGAACCGTTGGCGCGCGAGCGGACGAAGACAGGTGCCGTGTTGATGATTGACCTCATTGTTGGACCGTAACCTATACTGTGGCCGACGTGTCGAAAAGGAGACGTCAGACCGCGAACCGAGCAAGAGCCAGGAGCAAGGACATGTTACGACCCCATCACTTCCTGTTGGCCAGCGTCGTGGCTCTCGCGGTGGTTTCGTCCGGATGCTACACGAAAGTAGGCTTCCGGGATCCCTACGACGGCCTCTACGGGTCGGACTACGACTATTCCGAGTACGACTACTGGACCGACGGATACTACGTCACACTCCCGTACTCACCTTGGGAACCGTATCCGGGAACCCTCTGGTGGTATGAGGACTACCACCGCTGTGGCCTCCCCACGGTCACCACTACGGTGGCGACGACATCGGCGTCGCGAGAAGCCGACTGACCGCGGCCCGGGGATTCCCGCGCCTGGCGGACGGGGGAGGGTGCCGGCGGCACGGTGTACGTACCGTCGACACCTGCGCCCACGGATTCGTCGCCACAGACGGAGCCGAGCAGCAACGGTCGCACTGGAAGCGCACCGGCCAAGGTCGAACGGAAGAGAGCAGGCTCGGAGAGCGATGAGGAAGCAGAGTGAAGACAGCACGTCCACGTCGATCTCGTTGTGACCGTCCCAGGACCCAAGCCGTGCAGGCACGTGCCCCCTCGCCAGACGTCTTCCGCTGCCCGTAGCGACGATCGCCCTGATCGTCGCGGGCAACCTGATTCCGCCCGAGGCCTCGGGCTCCAGGCACCGATCTACCCGGAGACCCGTCCCAAGGTTTTCGTCGGCACGCGCGCGACGGCGATGGGTGGCGCGTATGCCGCGGTGTCGGACGACGTATCCGCGCTCGTCTACAATCCGGCGGGGCTCGCTCAGGTCCGGCGGACAGAGGTGTCCGTCGGAATGGAGCGCGCCCGCTTCGACGGCGACACGGACCACCTGGGAAATCCCGAGTCGACCGAGCTCACGACCAACCGGCTGACCGAACCCGATTCGCCTACCCTTCCCCACGCTCCAGGGGAGCCTCGTTCTTGCCGGGGTGGCTTATCACCGGTTCGTTCCACTGGACACGAACTACCTGGTGGTCCGGAACCGGAACGCCGGGTCACGGCGAGGGCATCCTCTCGAGATCGAGTCGATCGACGAGGTCGTAGCGTGATCGGCGCCTGGCAGGCGGGCGTCGCCTTCGACTTCTCCCCGGAGATTCCCGCTCGGCGGCCTAAGTGACCATCCTGAGCGGTCATACGACCGTCGACGGGAGCCTGACTTCCACGCCGACGACTGTGTGGTCGACGGGCGCATCGTTCCATGTCGCGACACCCAGATCTATGAAGCGAACGCGGGGACTACCGGGATACACCGGCGCACTCGGCCTTCTCTACCGCGGAGACCAGGCGCCTGGGCCGCGATCATTGCTCCAGCTTCCCAGCACTACGAAATCGAAGGAACTGATCGGAGGACGTCTACTGGCGGACGGACGAGGATCCGGAGGAAGTGCTCGAAGACATCATTCAGGGACTTCGACATCGTGGACGAACTCGACATCCCGATCCAGCCGACGTAGCGGTGCCTACGAAACGCGGGGAGTTCACGGGTCTCCCGCCAGATGACGCTCACGAACTGGAGTGACCTCGAGAACCTCGACGGCAAAGTTCGGCTCGCGGACGGAGACTCTCTGCGTACCGCTCGAACCTCGCGCTTCGTCTCGGGGCCGGTTGCGTTCTCGGCACACCTCTCTCGCCCTTCGCGCCGGGTTCGCGAGCGAACCTGTTGCTTATGACTTCATCACGACGGATGCGTCTGGAAGGAGTCCAGTCCCGCCCCACCAACGAGGACACACAGCGCCGCTACATCACGGCGGGCTTCGGATAATGCGCTCGACCCGGCCTTCACGTGGACTTCGCTTTCTTCCGCGGCTCGGGGTCCTCGTACGGGTCAGATCCGACCGGGTCTGGCAGCTCTCGGGACACTCGCTTGACGACCGAGGAGACGACGGAGACGCGCATCCTCGCCGGCATCACGTTCTACCAGACTCGGTAGTCGCGGACCAGGAGCCACCGGGAGACCGACGGCGTGGAGTTCAGCCCCTGGGGTCCAGGCCGTCCGCGATCGTCCCGCCATCTGCGGGTGCTTCCACCGCGGGCGCGTCTACTGCGGGTGCCTCCACATGCGAAGCGGACCGACGAAGCGACGCGGAGAACGGAACGTCCCGGTGCGAAACCGAATCGGGCTGGGCGTCCTCGTCCCGCTCGGGAATCTCCTCGCGCGGGATCGCCGGCTCGTCGGCCGGTTCGAGAGGCGTGTCGGCCAACGGGCCCGGGAACTGACCTCCCGTGCGGGCGGCGTCGCGTTCGAGCCGGAGCATCGCGTTTCGGGCCGCGCTCTGCTGGGCTTCCTTCTTGTTGTACCCCTGCCCTCGTCCCAAGAGCTGACCGCGAACGTTCACCTCGACGGTGAAGAGCTTCCGATGGTCCGGGCCCACCTCCGTCACCACCCGATACCGGGGGTGAGTCTTGTACGAGGCTTGGACGTACTCCTGGAGCTGGCTCTTGAAGTTCGCCCGGGAGAGGTCCTGGAAGATCCGATTCGCGTGGATCAGCAGCCGATCACGCACGAACCGGCGCGCGGCCTCGAGCCCTTGATCCAGATAGATCGCGCCCACCACCGCTTCGAACGTGTCCGCGAGGATCGAGCTTCGGGCGGAACCTCCCGACTCGCGCTCCGCCTCGCTGAGGAGGACGTAGTCTCCGAGCTTCATCCACTCCGCGGAACTGGCGAGCACCTTCCGTGAGACGAGCAGCCCCTTCCGCTTCGTGAGAGCGCCTTCCCGATCTTCGGGATGGTTCCGGTAGAGGTACTCGATGACGATCAGTTCGAGGACGGCGTCGCCGAGGAACTCCATCCGCTCGTTCGAGAGGGCGGGGTCTCCCCCGCAACTGCCGAGGTAGGAGCGATGCGTGAGCGCCTGTTCGAGGAGAGCGAGATCGAGGAACTGAACCTCCAGGTCTCGCTGGAACGCTTCGAGCCTGGCCTGATTCGAGGCGGAGCTATGGGGGGAGACGTCCGGTTCGTCGGAGATGACTCCCACGAAGAGGGCGCGGACTTTTGCGAGCCAACTATCCATGCGCTAAGGCTCTCTACTCCCCCGTGTGCGTAGCCTCCTACTCGACCTTCCGGAAGACGAGGGCGACATTGTGTCCGCCGAACCCGAAGGCGTTCGACATCGCGACGCGCACCTTTGTCTTGCGGGCCTCGTTCGGGACGAAGTCGAGGTCGCAGTCAGGATCGGCCGTCTGGTAATTCATGGTCGGCGGAATGACGTCATTTCTTACGGCAAAAACGGAGATGGCGGCCTCCACGGCCCCGGCGGCCCCCAGGAGGTGCCCGGTCATCGACTTCGTGGAGCTGACCGCGACCCGGTCCGCGTCGGCCCCGAACAGCCCCCGGATGGCGATCGACTCGAACCGATCATTGAGGGGGGTCGACGTTCCGTGGGCGTTGATGTAATCGACCTCGGCAGTGGAGACTCCGGCCGCCTGGAGGGCCAGCTTCATGGCCCGAGCCGCCCCCTGGTGCTCCGGCGCAGGTGCCGAGATGTGGTGGGCGTCCGAGGTCACGCCGTATCCACAGACCTCCGCCAGGACCGTCGCTCCCCTCTTCCGGGCGTGGCTCTCGGACTCCAGGACGAGCATTCCCGCGCCTTCGCCCAGGACGAAGCCGTCCCGGTCCTTGTCGAACGGACGACTGGCCCGCTCGGGGTCGTCGTTCCGCGTGCTCAGCGCCTTCATCGACGAGAACCCGGCCATGGCGAGAGGCGAGACCGGGGCCTCACTACCACCGGCGAAAACGGCGTCGAGCTGTCCGCGGCGGATCGCTTCGAACGCCTCTCCGATCGCGTGGGCTCCCGACGCACAGGCGGAGACCGTGGCGTAGTTGGCTCCCCGGGCCCCGAGGTCGATGGAGACCATTCCCGAGGCCATGTTCGCGATCATCATCGGGATGAAGAACGGAGAGACGCGGCTCGGCCCCCGCTCGAGGAGGGTCTTGTGATTCGTCTCCCAGGTTTCGATACCGCCGATACCGGAACCGATGATGACGCCGATCCGCTCCCCGTTGTCTTCCGCGCAGTCGATACCGCTCGCGTCCCGGGCCTGTCTGGACGACGCGATCGCGTACTGGATGAACGGGTCGGAGCGACGCGCCTCCTTCGCATCCATGTACTGGGTCGGATCGAATCCCTTCACCTCGGCGGCGAAGCGGGTCTGTTGATCCGAGGCGTCGAAACGAGTGACGGGAGCGATACCGGACCGTCCTTCGAGTAGTCCGTTCCACAGCTGTGCCGGATCGTTCCCCAGGGGAGTCACGGCACCCACACCCGTAACGAAGACTCTTTCTGCCATCGCGAACCTCGATCCTCGAGACACCAACCACCCGCCCGAAGCACGAGGCTCCGGGCTTTGGGTCGGATGTCGGGTTTCTCGACCGGGCGACACTCCGCCCGACGAAATGGCTTACTTGGCCGCTTCGAGATGCTCCTTCAGATAGTCGATCGCGTCCCCGACCTTGGTCAGCTTCTCCGCCGCCTCGTCCGGGATGTCGATCTCGAAAGCTTCCTCGAGCGCCATGACGAGCTCGACCGTGTCGAGCGAATCCGCGCCCAGGTCGTCGATGAAGGACGCTTCGCGCGTGACCTTCTCGGGGGCGACCCCGAGCTGCTCGACGATGATGTCCTTCACCTTCTGCTCGTAGTTCTCCATCCGTTCCTCCTCGGTCGGGATGCCCCGACCTCGTTAAGCGAGCTCTGCGGAGAGCTCTTCTCACGCCGGGATCCCCGGCTACGCCATAAGCATCCCGCCGTCCACCCGGACGACCTGACCCGTGATGTATCCGGCCCCTTGCGAGGCCAGGAACGAGATGACCCCGGCGACGTCCTCCGGTTCCCCGAAGCGGCCGACAGGGATCTGCGCGAGCAACGCGGTCTGCACCGCTTCGCTCAATTCACCCGTCATGTCCGTGGTGATGAAACCCGGCGCCACGGCGTTGACGGTCACGTTCCGTTCCGCCAGCTCCCGGGCGAGCGAGTAGGTTAGCCCGATGAGTCCGGCCTTGGAAGCTGCATAGTTGCTCTGCCCTTTGTTGCCCATCTGGCCAACGACGGACGTCACATTGACGATCCGGCCCCAGCGCGCCTTGAGCATGGGTCGGGCGAAGACTTTCGCGCAATGGAATGCGGCCTTGAGGTTCACCGCGAGCACGGCGTCCCAGTCCTCGTCGTCCAAACGGAGGAAGAGGTTGTCCCGCGTCATCCCCGCGTTGTTGATCAGGATCGAGACCGGCCCGAGGGAATCCGTGACCCGGCCCGGGAGTTCAGCGATCTCGGCCGCATTCGAGAGGTCGCACTTGAAGTGCTCGCACCGGCGCCCCATCGCACGGATCTCCTGAACGGTGGGGCCTTCCGGATCCCCGCTCCGATCGACGAGCGCGACATCCGCCCCATCCTGAGCGAGACGGAGCGCGACGGCGCGACCGATTCCACGGCTTCCGCCCGTGACGAGGGCGATCCGTTCCGTATGCCATCCACTCATCGGGACTCCTCCATCGCGCCGCTCGCGGTCGCATCCACCTGTTCGAGTGTCCCGATCGCCTGGACCTCGAGGTTCCGGTCGACGGCGCGCACGAGACCGCTCAACACCTTGCCCGGACCGACTTCGATGAACCGCGTCACGCCCCCCTGCACCATGTGGCGCAGCGTCTCCTCCCAACGCACGGGCGACGTGAGCTGATCGAAGAGCGAGCGCCGGATCGCGGCCGGCTCCGTGACGGGCGCGGCCGACGCGTTCGCAATGACCGCGGATCGCGGGGGCCGCACATCCGTCTTCTCGAGCTCTTCACGAAGCCCATCCGCCGCGGCCGCCAGGAGCGGAGAGTGGAACGCACCGCTGACTTCGAGCTGGACGACCCGACGCGCGCCGGCTTCCTTCAGCACGTCCATCGCCCGGAGCACGGCCTCCACCTCACCCGAGATCACGATCTGAGACGACGAGTTGAGATTCGCCGGGACGACGATGCCGTCGACCTCCGCGAGCGCGGCCTCGACCGCCGCCACGTCGAGTCCGAGGACGGCCGCCATGGTCCCCGGCTGCGACTGTCCGGCCTCCCACATCAGCTCTCCCCTGCGCCGCACGAGCTTCAGGCCATCTTCGAACGAGAGCGCGCCGGCGGCGGCATAGGCGGAGTACTCACCGAGGCTGTGCCCCGCGAGTACGATGTCGTCGCCGGAGGGTTCCCAGCCGAGGGCGGCCATCACCGCCATGCTGTGAACGTAGATGGCGGGCTGTGTGTTCTTCGTCTGCTTGAGTTCGTCTTCGGGCCCGTCGAAACAGAGGGCCGCGAGATCGAAGCCGAGCACGTCGTTCGCGCGCTCGAAGACGCGCTTCGCGGCGCCGTTTCCCTCATAGAGGTCCCGCCCCATCCCCACGAACTGGGAGCCCTGGCCGGGAAACAGATAGGCAGTTCGCACGCTCACGTCCTCCTGTGCTGGTGTTCCGACTCGACCCGTTCACCAACGGACGAGCATCGAACCCCAGGTGAGCCCTCCGCCGAAGACCACCAACATGAGGAGGTCTCCCTCCTTCAGGCGTCCGGCGCGCACGGCCTCGTCGAGTGCGATCGGCACTGAGGCCGCGGAGGTGTTTCCATACTTCTCGATGTTGACGAAGACGCGCTCCGGTTCGATCTCGAGCCGCTTCGCGGTCGCGTCGATGATCCGGATGTTGGCCTGGTGCGGAACGAGGAGGTCCACGTCCGCGGCCGTCATCCCGGCTTCTTCGAGCGCCTTGATGCACGCATCCGTCATCCCACGGACGCCGAGCTTGAAGACTTCGTTCCCCTTGACGCGGAGATAGTGGAGCCGCTGCTCCATCACCTCAGGGGTGATCGGCATCCGTGAGCCACCGGCGGGAAGCTCGATGAGCGAACCGTAGCGGCCGTCGGCGCCGAGATGGCTCGACACGATGTGGTGAGACTCGTCGCCGACCCCGAGCACGGCTGCACCTGCGCCATCCCCGAACAACACGCAGGTGTTCCTGTCCGTGAAGTCCGTGAACTTGCTCAGGATCTCGACCCCGATGACGAGGACGAGGTTCGCCTTCCCGCTGGAAATGAGGGAGTGGGCGATGTCACAGCCGTAGAGGAATCCCGAGCAGGCGGCCGACACGTCCATGCAGAACGCGCGGGTCGCGCCGAACTTCGCCTGAACGAGGCAGGCCGTGGACGGGAAGAGATGGTCTCCCGTGACGGTGCCGACGATGATCGCGTCCAGGTCCTCGGGTTTGACCCCGGCGGCCTCCATGGCCCGCTGCCCCGCGATCGCCGCGAGGTCCGAGGCCGCCTGGCCGGCATCGACGACCCGGCGCTCGCGAATCCCGGTGCGGGTCGTGATCCATTCGTCCGAGGTGTCCACCATCCGTTCGAGATCCTGATTCGTCAGGATCTTCTCGGGAACGCAAGAGCCCGAGGAGAGGAAGCGGACGTCTCTAACCGGTTGCTTCTTCCCTGAGTAGTTCACGCGAGAGTTCCTCTCCGATCTTTGCCACGACCCTCTCCTGGGCCATGGCCGCGGCCATGTGGATCGCATTGCGGATCGCGAGCGGCGATGAACTGCCGTGTGCGATGACCACGATCCCGTTGACGCCGAGGAGCGGTGCGCCGCCCACCTCCTCGTAGTTGAGTCTAGCCTTGAGCTTCGCGAAGACGGGCTTCATGAGGAGCGCACCGAACTTGTGGACCAGGCTCTTGCCCAGCTCCTTCCGGATCGTCCCGTTGACCACTCCGATGATGCTCTCGGCGAACTTGAGCAGCACGTTGCCGGTGAAGCCGTCACAAACGACGACATCGACATCGCCGCTCAGGACATCCCGTCCTTCGACGTTGCCGATGAAGTTGATCTCCGCCGCACGCTCCTCCAGGAGCCGAAACGCCTGCTTGTAGAGGTCCGAGCCCTTTTCCCGCTCTTCCCCGATGTTGAGCAGTCCGACGCGCGGCTTCGGGGTTCCCTGCACCGTCTCCGCGTAGACCCGCCCCATCACGGCGAACTGGAAGAGGTTGGCCGGCTTCGCGTCCGCAACGGCACCCACGTCGAGGAGAAGACTCCGTCCGTGGACCGTGGGAACGATCGAAGCGATGGCGGGACGGAGCACTCCCTTGATCCTGCTGAGGCCGAGGAGGCTCGCCGTGACGACCGCGCCGGTGTTGCCCGCGGAGACGATCGCGTCCGCCTTGCCTTCCGACACCAATCGGTTCGCCACCGCGATGGACGAGTCCTGCTTCTTGCGATAGGAAGCGGTCGCGGACTCCCCCATCCCCACCGATTCACTCGAATGGACGATCTCCATCCCGAGCTTCTCGAGTTCATGAGCGGGACGCACGCGCTCGATCGCCGCACCATCGCCGACGAGCACGACCTGGAGCTCGTCGCCGAATCGCTCGGCGGCTTGAATCGCGCCCAACACGGCGCTCACGGGAGCGTCATCGCCCCCCATGGCGTCGAGTGCGATTCGAGGACGGACCTTACCGGTCAAGTCGATCAGCCCCGAACGGCGATCTGCTCCTCGCCGCGGTAGTAGCCGCACTGCATGCACACGTGGTGGGGCCGCTTCACCGCCCCACAGTGTGAGCAGCGCGTCGCCGGGGGCGCGTCGAGCTTCCACTGTGCGCGTCGCTTGTCGCGGCGGGTAGAGGAATGACGTCGCTTCGGAAGTGCCATTTTCGGATGACTCCCTGACCAAGGGCACTGGCCCCGGCGGAATGAATGAGTTTCTACTCCTCGGCCTTCTCGCGCAGGTCGAGCAAAGCCCGCCACCGTGGATCTACTGGATCCTCGGTGCAGGCGCACCCGTCTCCGTTGCGATTGGCTCCACAACGCGGACAGAGGCCACGGCAATCCTCCCGACAGGTCGGATGCCACGGAACCTCTACGAGGAGAACCTGACGAACCTCGTCCGTCAGGTCCACAGATTGCCCGTCATGATAGACGATTCCCAGATCGTCTTCACGAACTTCTTCTCTCTCACGAGGATCCCGGGAATCGGGGGGTTCGGCGAAGACCCGGACCTCGGCCTCGAGCTCGGAGACCATCGAATCCAGGCACCGGCCACAGACCTGTCGGATCCTGGCCCGGACCGGACCCCGGATCTCCATCCGCTCGCCGATCCGGTAGATCCTGGCCCTAAAGCTAACCGGCCCTTCAGGTTCGAACCCATCCCCCTGGAGTCCGAGCTCCTCCGGACTACCCACCATCTCCCTATGGCTCTCCCCTTCCTCTACCGTGGAAAGCCGGAGGACGAAAGGAGCGTGGGGGTCCATCGGATCACCCCCGAAGCCGGTGGGAGAGACCGAAGAAGGCGATCTCGTTCTGGG